>NZ_CP128362.1:0-1382500 GCF_034274695.1 Chitinophaga sp. LS1 | reverse complement strand
CTGTTTGCTTCAGGTTGAATTTCAATATTATTCGGTTTATAATCCGGGTATTTATCGTGTACCATCGCTGCCAGTATGTCCAGCGACATTCTTTCGGCACCTGAGGGGGACTGTACATTAAAAAGAGAGGGTTGAAAAAGGTGTTCCAGTTCGTCTTCAAACACTAACAGGCTGCCACTGAGTGCAACCACAATAACCACCAGCCCTGAGGCAAGCCCCAGCCAGAGATGTAACCAGCCTATTAACTTCTTCATTATCAGATACCTGTGGGGAAAGCGACCATCAGATTGCCCACAAATTACAGCAGGAGAAGACCATTAGTAGCTCAAATCGGGAAAATATCTTTATCTAATTGGGATAATATCTATACCAGTAAGGAATAATATCTTTATCTGTAAGGGATAATACCTTTATCTATAAGGGATAATATCTACACCTATAAGGAATAATACCTTTATCTATAAGGGATAAACATCTATACCTGTAAGGCATAACATCCTTACCCTCCAATCACAGACATACTATCCCAATGTTGGTTCTGGCGCTCCGCCTCAAACCCATTCTCCGCTCTGTGCCCAAGTGCATGCCGAATCTCATGTAACATCAATTCACTGCCGGCTCCGCTACGGAGTAAATCTCTTACATTCAGTACATCACCTCCATACAGACAGGTTTTCAACCCACCCGTAGGTGTAATGCGAAGTCGGTTGCAAGTACCACAAAAGGTACGGCTATAAGCAGGGATTACGCCTATTTGCCCTTGATAACCAGGTATTTGGTAGTTAATACTTGTCGCCTGTGGCTGGATTGGCAATTTCTCCAAAGAATAGTATTCCTGCAAAGCATCCAGGATGCGCAGGTAATGCCATTGATTCCCTGAAAAAGCATGTCCCTGTCCATTGAATGGCATTTCTTCAATAAACCGCACAGACAGCGGCATTTGTTTCGTCAGTTCTGCAAAGGCTTGTAGCTCATCTGTATTCACCCCATCCATGATCACGACATTCAGTTTTACCTGCATATCATGTTCCAACAAACTGTTCAACGTCTGCATCACAGCAGGAAACTGATCCCTCCTCGTGATTTGCTGAAAACGGTCTCTTTGCAAAGTATCCAGGCTCAGGTTGATTTTCCGGATACCTATCTCTTTTAGTTGGGGAATATAAGGTTGGGTCAACACCCCATTGGTCGTAATAGAAATCTCGGGAATGAGTGTTTTTAATGACGCTAACAATGGCAGCAGGTCTTTCCGCAGGAAAGGCTCTCCCCCCGTAATCCGTAACTTATCAATCCCCGCTGCTGCCAATGGACGCATCAGGGTCAGGATCTCCTCATTGGTGAGTAGTTCCCGCCTTTGCAAAAACTGCATCTGCTCCGGCATACAATAGGTACATCGCAGGTTACAGCGATCAGTCACTGCCAGCCTGATGTAATTGATAATACGGTTATGTGCGTCTGTCAACATAATTTAGCAACTCTGCGCAGGATTCTCGAAAGCCTGGCTTTCATCCTCATCTCTTTCGGTCAGACATTTAAAATCTTTTTCTATAAGCAGGTGTAGTACAGAGCCATCAGCATTTGGCAACTCATGCTTAAAACCTACCTGCTCAGTGGTGATCCACCCGGATACCTGTGTTACAGGCAAAAACAATTGCACCCCATTTGCATTCAGGGCAATGGCCGGCGCTTCCCCTTTTGCATGTATAGAAAATTGCAGGGTACCGGCGCCAATCGTAGTGATCTCTTCTACCTGCTGCGTTTCCTGCAGTGTAGCAATATCTTGTTTATCCAACCGGTAGCGGATACTGTTCCCGCGAATTCTTATTTTCATGTATGTAAATTACTACATTATCGTAGCTTTATCTATAACTATGCGTGTGTTATTATTTGGTATTGCAAAAGATATTGCCGGGGCAGGGGCTATCACCACTACAGGCGTTGCTGACGTAGCAACACTGAAAGAATGGTTGTATGCACAATATCCTTCGCTGCGTGAATTACGCTCCTTGATGATAGCTGTGAATAAAGTATATGCAAATGATGAACAACCATTATTACCCGGCGATGAGATTGCTGTAATACCTCCCGTAAGTGGCGGCTGAAAAATGTCAATATGAACTTCCTTGTACACATAGCACCTGATATAAATGTGCAGCAGGCACTGGACTTTGTGGAATCACCGGATTGCGGTGGTGTAGTGCTGTTTGTGGGTAATGTGCGGAATGAAACACAAGGGAAGAAAGTCGTGAAATTATTCTTTGAGTGCTATGAGCCGATGGCTATTTCTGAAATGGAAAAGATTGCAGAGTATACTATCTCAGCATTTGGCATTCACCGCATCGCCATCCTCCACATCACAGGTGAAAAAACTCCCGGCGAAACGGTCGTAGTCATTGCTGCTGCGGCTCCTCACAGGGCCGTTGCTTTTGAAGCCTGTCAATACGCCATCGATACATTAAAACAAACAGTACCTATCTGGAAAAAAGAATTCTTCGAAGATGGTGCTATCTGGGTAGCTGCGCATCCATAATAGCGCGCATGGCTTCTTCTCTTTCCGAAGGTGTATTTGCATTAAACTGCTCTATGGCAAATGGATTTTCAATCAATGCGATCTCCGCTTTCAGCAATGTTTTGCGCGGACATCCTTTTTCAAGATCTAACCTTTTTAATCCTGCGGTCTCCCATATCGTCATCAATGGTTCCGGTGATTGTTTGAATGAACTGATAAAGGCAGTTGCTTCTTTGCTCATATCTCTTGATGCTATCAGCAATTCTAAACTCTGCGCACTGATCAACGGCAGATCGCACGCCAATACCAACCATGCGCTTTCCGGAAAAGCTGCATGTGCACTCAATATCCCGGTTGCCGGACCAGCATCACCTACACTATCAATAATGACAGGTAGCTCAGTCTCCAACACCTGATCTGCACGACAGGAAAGAAATACTTTCTCCGTCAGTGGCTTCAGCAACTGATACAAATATTGCCATTGCGGCAACCCATGATAATCCAGCTGGCTCTTATCCTGCTGCATGCGCAGGCTTCGCCCGCCACATAATATCAATCCATATAAACCTGACATCAGAAATCTCTTTTACCACCTGTTTTACTGATCAATTTTGTTTGCCTGATCTCCATACCATGAGAGAAAGCTTTGCACATATCATAGATCGTCAATGCTGCAATGCTTGCACCCGTCAGTGCTTCCATCTCCACACCTGTTCTGCCGGTAGTTTTGATCGTACATCTCACAACTGCTTCCTCTCCTTCCAAAGTGATATCTACCTTACAACCTTCGAGCAATAAAGTATGACAAAGAGGTATCAGATCAGGCGTTTTTTTCGCCGCCATAATACCAGCTATGATCGCTGTCTGAAACACTGCACCTTTCTTTGTATGAATATCACTTCCACTGAATTGCTGCCGGATCACCTCTGGCAAAAAGACCCTGCTTTCTGCAACCGCAATTCTTTCCGTCACCATCTTGCCACTTACATCCACCATAGTAGGTTGATCTGCTGCATTCAGATGAGAAAAACCCTGTTTACTTGAATCATTGCTCATAATAGAATAAATTTACAAAGAAACCTGTTAACATATGCTAATGGATGTCATCGCTGCCTATGCTGCCGTCATGGGGATAGCCAGAGACTTCGGAATGGAACAGGTACCATTTACTTCCGCAACAGGAAGGGTACTGCGTGAACCCGTTTTATCTGATCGGGATTTCCCCCCTTATGACCGCGTAATGATGGATGGGATCGCCATCAACTTTGAAGCCTATTCCAAAGGACAAATTGTATTTGGCGTAGAAGACATGCAGGCCGCAGGTATGCCCAGAAAGCAACTCGGTAGCATGGCTGATTGTTTGGAAGTCATGACCGGCGCTATTTTGCCGGAACTGACAGATACTGTGATCCAGTACGAACACCTGGAAGCGTCGGAACACGATGGCTTCCGTCGTTTTACTATCAAAGCGGGTGTAGCACAAGGGCAACACATTCACCGTCAGGGTGCCGATGCTGCTGCTGGTCAGGTATTGATCGCTGCAGGTACCCGTATTACAGCTGCAGAAACAGGTGTACTGGCGTCTGTCGGTAAAACAATGGTAAGTGTGAGCCGCTTACCCAACGTCGCCATTATCACTACCGGTGATGAACTGGTACCTGTATCAGAAACCCCTGATATACACCAGGTACGTACTTCCAACTCTTATACACTTGCTGCTGCACTACATACAGAACTGGGTATCCATGCCACCTGTTATCATGTCAATGACGATATACCCGCTATACAACAATTATTAGGATCATTATTAAATCATGATGTATTGATCTGTACGGGAGCTGTCTCTGCTGGTAAATACGATCACCTGCCACAGGTGTTGGAAGAGCTGGGTATGCAGCAGGTATTTCATAAAGTACAACAGCGCCCCGGCAAACCATTCCTGTTTGGATACTTTGAAAATGGCCCTGTGGTTTTTGCATTGCCAGGCAATCCGGTATCCGGGTTCATGTGTTGTTATCGTTATGTTTTGCCTTGGTTAAAGGCTTCTTTACAAATTACAGCGGGGCCTGAACCATACGCTGTATTGGGTACAGATGTACATTTCAAGCCACCATTGACCTATTTCATGCCTGTTCGTTTGCACCCCGTAGCGGGTGGCCAGTTCATCGCTTTGCCACCACCCTATCATGGTTCCGGAGATTTGGCAGCTTTATTGCAGGCAGATGGGTTTCTGGAATTGCCATCAGAAAAAGAAAACTTTGAGAAAGGCAGTAGTTATCCAGTGTGGAGATTCAGATCCTGATCTAAAAATAAAATTATGGTCCCTGAAAAATTGCAGATGCAGCACCTCGCATGGAGGGCTGGCTTTGGAGAACGCTATCCTGTTATAGCTGATTGGACCCACAAGCGCCGTAAACAAATTGTAAGCAAGATCCTTATTGGTCCTGCTAAAGATGAGACGACTCCCATCAGGATCATTGACCAGTCCGACCTGCCTGATTACAGGAAGAAAAAAGATCTGGATGCTGATACCCGAAAGATGGTGCAGCAAATGAATACGCAAGGTATCAAAGACCTGAATGTATCGTGGGTAGATGAAATGGTGCGCAGTACACATCCATTAAGAGAAAAAATGGCCCTCTTCTGGCATGGGCATTTTGCCTGTCGCACACAGAATGTATTGTTCAACCAGCAATTGCTGAATGTGATCAGAGTCAATGCCCTGGGCAATTTTGGAGACTTACTCACCGCTGTCTCCAAAACGCCTGCTATGCTACAGTTCCTGAATAATCAACAAAACAAAAAAGCACATCCCAATGAAAACTTCGCACGTGAAGTGATGGAACTATTCACCATGGGGCGTGGTAACTATACTGAACAGGATGTGAAAGAATCAGCCAGAGCCTTCACGGGATGGGCTTTTGATGATGATGGTAATTTTGTGTTCAGAGAAAAGACGCATGATGAAGGTGTGAAAAATATCCTTGGCAAAGAAGGGAATTTCAATGGTGATGATGTGTTAAAAATTCTCTTAGAGAAAAAAGCGACTGCACAATTCATCACCGCGAAAGTCTATAAATTCTTTGTAGATGAAGAAACACCTGATCCTGAAAAGATCAATACCCTCGCAGATAAATTTTATAATTCTGGTTACGACATCAAAGAACTGATGCGCAACATCTTCATGGCAGACTGGTTTTACGATAGTAAATTGATCGGTAACCATATCAAATCACCCATTGAATTGTTGGTGGGTTTTCGTAGAACGATCCCTGTCGATTTTGACAGAGAAGAAGTGATGATCTCCTTTCAGCAGGTATTGGGTCAGACTTTATTTTACCCGCCAAACGTAGCCGGATGGCCCGGTGGTCGTAACTGGATAGATAGTTCCAGCTTAATGTATCGCATGCAATTACCATCTATGATTCTCTATGAAAAAGATTTCAATATCCAGCCAAAAGAGATCACGCCAGAAATGGGGATGGGAAGTTACAAAGCCACACAGCAGGTAAATGAGGCAGCGAAAAAACAATATGCCCGAAAGATCAAAGGCATTATTCACTGGGATGATTACATGGGAGATTACAAAGATGTAAATCGCGAAGACCTGGCTACCACCATTGCTGATACGCTCTTGCAAAATAGTAAGAACGTAAGCAAAAAAATCCTGGAAAACTACGCAGACGTTACATCCAGAGAACAATTTATAAAGACAGTCACTATCGCTGTGATGAGTACACCCGAATATCAATTGTGTTAAAACTTATTGTATGCTAATATTGAACAGACGTCGTTTTTTACAAGCGGGCTCGTTGGCATCAGCATCTTTGTTCATACCGAAGTTCCTGAAAGCATTGGAAAACTCAACACATGCCATGGTGCCGCCGGGCAATAAGGTACTTGTCATTATCCAGTTGTCAGGGGGTAATGATGGGTTAAATACCGTAATTCCCTATCGCAATGATATTTATTATAAACTCCGGCCCAGCTTAGGTATACAAAGAGAAAAGGCTTTGTCCCTCACAGATGAAACAGGACTACATCCTGCTATGGTAGGTATGAAAGCACTGTATGATGATGGGGGTATGGGCATCCTGCAAAATGTAGGTTATCCCAATCCGGATCGTTCGCATTTCCGCTCTATGGATATCTGGCAATCCGCCAGCAACGCTACTGACTACTGGGGCAATGGTTGGGTAGGCCGCTATCTCGATGCACAATGTAAAGATTGTGATAAACCAGTGCAGGCACTGGAAATCGACGATACATTGAGCCTTGCCATGAAAGGCGAATTCCAGAAAGGATTAGCATTCAATGATCCGGGTAGATTAAGTAGTGGTATCAATGCAGGATTGTACAATGATTTAATGCATCAGCATCGTGATGAAGAACCTAATGTGGATTATCTGTACAAAACACTGGGCGCTACCTTATCATCTGCCAACTACATTCAAAAGCAATTTAAAACATACGAGACCAAAGAAGATTATCCTTCCACCCATTTAGGTAAGAGCCTGCGTACCATTTCAAAGCTGATCATGTCCGACATCAGTACCAAAGTATATTATGTATCTCATGGTAGTTTTGATACACACGTAAATCAACAGGCACAGCAACAGAACCTCTTCAAACAACTGGACGATGCAGTGACAGTATTTACAAGAGACCTGAAGAACAATAACCGTTTTCAGGATGTGGTGGTCATGACCTTCTCTGAATTTGGCCGAAGAGTGGAGCAGAACGCCAGCAATGGTACTGACCATGGCACTGCGAATAACATGTTCCTGATAGGTGGTGGATTAAAGCAACAGGGTTTATTGAACGATGGTCCTGATCTGATGAATCTGAAGGACGGAGACCTGCAGTACAAAGTTGATTTCAAGCGTGTATATGCCACGCTGCTCAACAAATGGTTGGGAGCAGATGACAAGACGATCTTAAAACATAACTACGATCATTTAACTTTTATTTAGAGTGTATCTCTTTTGAATACAACCCTCAGGAACCCTTTTACCAAAGGTTTGGGAGAGATAGTGCCGGTGGTATCTACGAGTTCACCATCAAAGGAACCTTCGATGAGTGTATCTATTACTTTGGTAATATGCAGGTTCAGCGTACCGTAATTGAAATTCGCCTGCAGGTTATAATCGAGACCTGCAAATCCTAGTTGAAAAGCATTGCCATAGATGGTAGAAGAATAGTCACCGGTTTGAATATTTTCGGTTTCAGAAATCAAAGAGAATTGAACCGTTTCATCATGATTGCCGGTAGCGAGAATGTTTAGAACAGGATAATCATTAATAGCGTCGTTATCTGTAAGATTAGCGGGAGTGAGCACAGCAGTTGGGTCTTCAGCCAGTACGATCAGGCTGTCTACCTGGAAGGATGTAAATTTTCTGATGGGTTCGTTGTCATCGTGCTTGCAGGCGCTAATCAGTAACAGGATTCCGGCTAGAGCAATTAATTGGCGCATGAGATTTTGGGTTTTATATAGCTAACGAAAATGTAAGACGTTAATTGTCAATCGATAATTAAAAGTAAACAAAAAAGCGTTTTTGACCATCGGCCAAAAACGCTTTTTTCTGAAAATGGTTTTCATCCCCCGTTGGAGAATGCCCTCTTTCATGAATGTTTTTTAAAAGAGGTATTGCTATTAAGCGCCTGCTTCTTTATTTCTTGTAGCGATGCGATACAGCACCCATCCCATGAATGCAAATCCTAATACACCGAGTATATAATACCCTTCTTCGCCCAATGCACCAGAGAGTGCATTTTCCATATTCATCGCATCCAGTGCACCTGCTGTGCTATTGAAGCCCGCCATAATCGCAATGATCACACCAGCTACCGCACCACCAGCTACCAGGCCGGTTGCAAACAGATTACCTTTACCCAGCTCTTCTTCTTCAGCAGAAACCGTCACATTCTTTTTCTTGTTTTTCATATCTACCACACCACGAATAGCGCCACCAATCGCAATTGGTAAAGTCGTAGATAATGGCAGATAAGCACCTACTGCAAATGACAGTGATTTAATACCACACAGCTCCATTACGATAGAGAGGAATACGCCTACCAGTACAAACTGCCAGTCAAGGTTTTTAGAGAGAATGCCTTTTGCCAACGTTGCCATCAGTGTACCCTGTGGGGCAGGGAAATAAGTACTGCCAATTGCGTGGTCAGTTACGCCATTCGCAATCATTACAGCAGTAGGTTTATCGAGGAATTTCACTGTCAGACCAATTACGATAGATGATACGATCGCACCAATAAACAGTGACAACTGCTGGTACATAGGAGTAGCACCCACGATATAACCAGACTTCAGATCCTGCGATGTACCACCTGCATTCGCAGCAGCGATACAGATCATACCACCTACTACCAGTGCCATTGGCTCATATACTTTACCGCTCCAACCCACAGCAATAAATACCAGGCAGGTACCCATCAGTGTAGCGATAGTCATACCTGAAATAGGGTTGTTGGAAGAACCAATTAAACCTACTATACGGCTGGATACAGTTACGAAGAATGCACCGAATATTACCACCAGCAAACCTACCAGCAGTTTCTGACCAATAGACTGACCTGGCAACTGAGGCAGGAACGCCATCAGGATGATCAGGCCAATGCTACCAAACAATACCAGTTTTACATTCAGGTCTTTTTCCGTACGTGGTACAGCAACATTTGCAGCACCTGCACCTTCACCTTTCTTCAGGGAACCAAGGCTACCTTTGAAAGAAGAAATGATGGTAGGAATGGTTTTGATCAGCGTGATGAAACCACCTGCTGCTACGGCGCCAGCGCCTATCTGACGTACATAGGCAAAGTAGATAGCGGCAGAGTAATCCGTAAAAGTATGTGTAGCAGGATTCCAGTTACCTTTACCCCCAGGCGTAGCCAGGTTAGCGAGGTAACCCAGTTTTACCAGTTGTGTAGCAATCAGGTCACCGGGCAGTAAACTGGCCAGCAAAGGTATCAATACCAACCAGGACAATACACCACCCGCTACCAGTACACCGGCAATGCGGGGCCCAATGATATAACCAACACCCAGGTATTCAGGGGTGATGTCAGCACTTATTTTAGCAGAAGGGAAGAATTTGTTGACCTGTTTGGTCATATAGGCAGGTGTTTCCGAAATCACGTGAAATACCTTTTGGAACACGGCATATACTACTGCAAAGCCCAGACCATAGAAAGCTGTTTTGGCAAAGTCACCACCTTTTTCACCGGCTATCAGTACATCGCCACAGGCAGTACCTTCAGGGTAAGGCAGGGTGTCATGTTCTTTTACAATCAGTGACCGGCGCAGGGGAATCATCATCAATGTACCCAGGATACCACCAAAGATGGCAAGGATGAGGATCGTGATGTAATTAAAATACTGATCACCATTGTGGTCAGACAGGAAGAGGAAACCAGGTAACGTAAATACCACACCCGCAGCAATAGATTCACCTGCTGAACCTGTAGTCTGAATAATGTTGTTTTCCAGAATCGTGGTCTTAAAGAATCTCCGGCCGAGTGTAATGGCAATCACTGCAATCGGGATAGACGCAGAAACCGTTAAACCCGCTTTCAGCGCAAGATACACCGTGGCGGCACCGAATATAATACCAAACATGCAGCCCAATAAAATGGACTTGACTGTAAATTCTTTCATCTTCACCTCGGGTGAGACAAAAGGTTTAAAATTATCTGCCATAGTTGTTGTTGGTGGGTATAGTTAGATTTTGTTTGGGAGGCAATATAAGACATATAGCCCTTTTACCCCTAAAAAAATGCTTCTGCCGGCCGGCAGAAGCATTTTAAGCATATTTTTTCGAGGGTATTAATAAGATCCGGTTTTCTCTTTTACGACACCTGCAATCCACTTACTGATCATCAGCATGACCACAAATGCAATGGCTGCAGCTACGGTCAGAATCATGAAATATACCTTTTTGTCAGTGAAGTTATCCCAGAAAGTTGCCATCATACCAGCCACTTTACCAGCAATGGAGTTCACCAGGTACCAGCCACCCATCATCAGTGCCGTCAGGCGTGGAGGGGATAACTTGGATACCATAGACAATCCGATCGGACTTACCAATATTTCACCCACAGTGAAGATGGCATATGTACCTACCAGGAAGGCCATAGAACTTTTATCTACATACACATTCGTCATAGATGCTGCCACGATCATCAGTAAAGACGACAGGCCGGCAATGAAGATACCCATTGCCACTTTCATTGGTGTAGTAGGCTCTTTGCCTCTCTTGGCGAGCCATCCGAACAATCCGAGGACTAACAATGTGAATAATACGATAAACCCTGGGTTGGCAGATTGGAAGATCTCTGTTGAAATCAGTTGCATTTTGCCGCTGGCAGGCCATTTGTCCTTTGGCAGGTTCTGGAAGTAAGGATCTGCACCCTGTACGGTAATGGTATTGCCATGACCATCAGTTATTGCACGGAATTGTGCATCGATCTGGGTGACGGCGTGTGGCTCGGTTGTCACAGTTTGCAGCATACCCATTGGTTTCGCAATCTTTTCGACACCTTCTGACATAGAACGATCAGTATATTGATCTGCCCAGATTGTCAAACCGGTGCTGTTCTGGTTGTAGATCACCCAGAACACGATCGCTACTGCAAAGAAGGCCAGCAGCGCACCCAGTCCTCGTTTATCTTCTTTATTCGCAGTAGTATACAGGCGAATGTAGAAAATAACGATAGGTACACAGGCAAACATGAATGCATCGATGGATGGTGTACCAAATAGCGGATGCCCGAGGAATTTGTACATGAAGTAACCCAGGATAGCAGCGATGAAAGCTGGCAGTAATACCAGTCCGAGGATTTTGCTCATCGGCATATCATCTTTCTGTACTGGTTTGCGGATATCTCCTTCAGCAATTACTTTGGATTTGGAGATGAAGATCACCAAACCTACCAGCATACCTACGCCGGCAGCGGTAAAAGCGTGGCCCCAGCCATAGTGGTTACGCAGGTAAGCAGCCACGAAGTTGCAAATAAAGGCACCGATATTTACACCCATGTAAAAGATGTTGTAGGCAATGTCTTTCTTAGGTTTAAGGTCTTCTCTGTTGTAGATGTTCCCGAGAATGGTGCCGATGTTCGGTTTGAAGAAGCCATTTCCGATAATGATCAGGGTCAGGGCAGTATACATAGCTAATTCCCCGGGGAAGGCCAGTGTAAAATAACCGGCGGCAAGCAGGGCACCCCCTAAAATAACCGCTTTACGATAGCCGAGATACCTGTCGGCCATTAACCCCCCTATGAACGGCGAAAGGTAAACCAATGCAATGTACGAACCTACAAGATCAGAAGCGTGGGCAGTATCAAAGCCTTTACCGCCATTAGCGGTTGGATCAATCAGGTATAGGAAGAAGATCCCGATCATCAGGTAATACCCGAAGCGCTCCCACATCTCAGTAAAAAAAAGAACATAAAGGCCTTTGTGATGGCCGCCTTTTTGTTTTGGTGTACTTACAGGCTGCTCAACAGCAGATTGAGTCATAATTGGTTAGTTTTGTTGATAAGATAGTCCTATGAATGCGGCAAGATAAATAAATTAGGCTTTTTGTAGAGAAAAATGGTGCTTTTGGTTAAATTTTGGCCTTTCTTTGCAAAAAATTTGGAAGAACGGGGCTGAAATGGCTGAATTCGCTCAAATTACACACTGATATACAATATGAAGATTTTACTATTAGGAAGTGGTGGCCGGGAACACGCCCTGGCCTGGAAAATGACTCAGAGCACTTTATGTGAGCAGTTGTTCATCGCTCCCGGAAATGCGGGTACTGCCCAATATGGGGAGAATGTTGATTTCGCGGTGTCCGACTTCGATAAAATAAAGGCTTTCTGTCTTAAAAATGCCATTACCCTGGTAGTACCTGGTTCTGAAGAACCACTGGTAAAAGGGATCTACGATTTCTTCCAGCAGGACGAAGCTTTGAAACACATCCCAGTGATGGGACCTTCTGCATATGCCGCTCAACTGGAGGGCAGTAAGGCATTTGCAAAGCAGTTCATGAGCCGTCACAATATTCCAACTGCCGCCTACAGGGAGTTTGACGAGAGTACCTACGAAGAAGGGGTCGCCTATCTGCGTCAGCATGCCACCCCAATTGTACTCAAGGCCGATGGGTTGGCTGCCGGTAAGGGGGTGGTGATCCTCGAAGATCGCGAAGCTGCGGTGACTGAATTCACCCAGATGATCCGTGAGGCGAAGTTTGGTGATGCCAGCAAAAAAGTTGTTGTAGAACAATTCCTTTCTGGCATAGAATTATCTGTATTTGTGCTGACGGATGGAAAAAGCTATCAGCTGCTGCCTTCCGCAAAAGATTATAAACGTATTGGAGAGGGCGATACCGGCCTGAATACTGGTGGTATGGGTGCTGTTTCTCCTGTTCCATTTGCTGACAAAGCATTTATGGAACAGGTGGTAGAACAGGTGATCCAACCTACGGTAGACGGGTTAGCCAAAGAGAACATTGTCTACAACGGCTTTATTTTCTTTGGGTTAATCAAAGTAGATGGAGCGCCATTTGTGATAGAATACAACTGTCGCATGGGTGATCCTGAAACGGAGGTGGTAATGCCTCGCCTGCAAAATGACCTGCTGGAGCTGTTTCAGTCAGTGATAGACGGTAAGCTGTCTGCACAAAAAATTTATGAGGATAGCCGTGTGGCGACCACAGTAATGCTGGTAGCCGGAGGGTATCCGGAAGCGTATGAGAAGGGTAAGGTCATTACCAACATTCCTGCCCCAACGCAGGATCAGCTGGTATTCCAGGCAGGTACAAGGGCTTCTGGCGGTGAGATCCTCACCAATGGCGGTCGTGTACTTACCATCACTTCACTGGCTTCTGATCTGGGTATTGCGTTGTCGCATAGCCGGCAAACAGCAGAATCTATTGATTTTGAAGGCAAATATTACAGGAGGGATATTGGATTCGAGTTCGTGTAAGCCCAGCAAGGGTTGGCCTGTGGCTATGCAGGCACCACTACTGTCGCATAACTCATTCATTCATAGAGAGCAATACCATTTCATAAACGATCATTCGTTTAAGCGTTTTCGAGAGTCATACTTACCGGCTAACAGGTTGTTTTTAACTGTTGCAACTACTAACCGGCTCATCAAATACAATAAATAACATTTTTTAATATTTAGTTGTATTATTGAGAAAACATACAATTTTAAGATTGTATATTCGTTGGAATTATTCATTTTTGCACACAATAATATTTTGACCATATTAAGCAATGGGGTTCTTTAATTTTTTAACACAGGAAATAGCGATTGACTTAGGTACAGCTAATACGCTGATCATTCACAATGACCAGGTGGTAGTGGATGAACCTTCCATTGTTGCTATAGAGCGCGCTAGCGGGAAAATTGTGGCTGTTGGTAAGAAAGCCATGATGATGCACGAGAAGACACATGAGTACCTGCGCACCATTCGTCCCCTGAAAGATGGTGTAATCGCGGACTTCAATGCAGCAGAAGGTATGCTTCGTGAAATGATCAAACTGGTGTATCCAAAGAAGCCTTTGTTCTCTCCCAGCTGGCGTATGGTAATTTGCATTCCATCCAGCATCACAGAAGTAGAAAAACGCGCCGTACGCGACTCTGCCGAGCAGGCGGGTGCTAAGGAAGTGTTCCTGATACATGAACCGATGGCCGCTGCGCTGGGTATCGGTATTGACGTAGAAGAGCCGGTAGGTAACATGATCATCGATATCGGAGGTGGTACCACCGGTATTAGCGTGATTGCCCTCGCTGGTATTGTGTGCGACCAGAGTATCCGTATCGCCGGTGACGAGTTCACTGCCGATATCATGGAAGCCCTGCGCCGCTATCATAGCCTGCTGATTGGTGAAAGAACTGCTGAGCAGATCAAGATCCAGATCGGTTCTGCACTGAAAGAACTGGACAACCCACCAGATGATGTAGCAGTAAATGGACGTGACCTCGTAACCGGTATTCCTAAACAGATCATGGTATCTTACCAGGAAGTAGCCGAAGCGTTGGACAAATCCATTTTCAAGATCGAAGAAGCCATCCTGAAAGCATTGGAAACAACTCCTCCCGAACTGGCTGCAGATATCTACCGCAGAGGATTATACCTGACCGGTGGTGGTGCATTGTTACGCGGCCTCGACAAACGCCTGACCCAGAAGATCAAATTGCCCGTTCACGTGGCAGACGATCCACTGCGCGCCGTGGTAAGAGGTACCGGTATCGCACTGAAACACGTAGGTAAGTATCCGTTCCTAATGCAATAATACAGAGAGGCCTGCAGGGCTATCGGCTTTGCAGGCTTCTTTATAGAAATAAAATCCTGTGCGTAATCTCATCATTTTCTTAAGGCGCTACTTTAATTTTTTTCTGTTCTTGCTGCTGGAAGTGATCTGTTTAGTGCTGGTCTTCCAGAACAACGATTTTCAGAAAACAGCTTACCTCAATTCCGCCAATAACATTAGCGCCAGGTTATACGAACGTTACAACAACGTAGAATACTACTTTCACCTGAAAGCGACAAATGACAGTCTGGTAAAAGAGAATGCCCGTCTGCACAATATGCTGCGCACAAGTTTTGACACTGTTATCCTCGACAATATTGTAAAATCTGATACCATTCGTCAGTATAGTACCGATACCACCCGCAAAGTGATCAGTACCGCTGTACGCCGCTACCTGTACAAAGCTGCCAAGGTAGTCAACAACTCCGTAAATAGTCCTATCAACTATATCACCATTCACCGTGGCAGTGCCGATGGCATCCGTCCTAATATGGGCGTAGTTGGCCCAAGCGGTGTAGTAGGTATCGTACGCAGTGTGAATGAACACTATGCTGTCATCATCTCCCTGCTCTCCAAAGGTCGTAACTTCGGTACCAGTGCCCGCCTGAGCCACAGTAAGGAAATGGGTATGGTACGCTGGCATGGCAGCGAAGCCGGTTATGCCACCATGGAAGACGTGCCTAAAGGTGTACACCTCGTAAAAGGTGATACCGTAGTCACCAGCGGTTACTCCGCCTTCTTCCCTGAAAATATACCGATCGGTTATGTAGAATCAACCGAAGAGGTAGACAAAGCCAGCACTTCTGTCAATGTTAGAATTCGCCTGGCCACCAACTTTTACAACCTGCAATATGTATATGTGATCGACAACCTGCTGCAGGATGAACAAAAATCTTTGGAGGATTCAACTTACAAGCTGATCAAACAATGAGCATACTGTTAAGAAATATAATCCGTTTTGTGCTTTTGCTGTTGCTGCAGGTATTTGTTCTGAACAGAATTTTGCTGCATCAATCGATTAGCTTTAATCTCTATGTGCTTTTCGTACTGCTGTTGCCCTTTAACCTGCCCCGTCCGGCACTCATGTTGCTGGCATTGCTCATGGGCCTCAGCCTCGATATGTTTATGAATACAATGGGTATGCACGCTGCTGCCTGTGTATTCATCGGCTACCTACGACCATTTATTATTAATGTCCTTTCTCCACAAGGTGGTTTCGAAACTACGCAGAAGACCCCTTCTATGACAAGTATGGGAGTGTCCCAGTTTCTGATCTATGCTTCTATTCTGGTATTCCTTCACAATCTGGTCTTCTTCTCACTGGAGGTATTCAATGTTGGCAGCTTTCTGTATCTGCTGTTAAAGATCATCTTTTCTACCGCTGCGAGCATTTTCCTGATCGTGCTGTATGAGTTGTTGTTCTTTTCGAGGAAGTAAAATGTATAGTATCTTTATATAGAAGGATACTTTTATTAATAATGCATCTCCAGGGAAATGTCTGTTTATAACCAACCCAGAAAACGGGTCATACAATTAATTTTCCTTGGCATGATCGTGTTGATCATAACAAGGCTTTTCTTTTTACAGGTTGTCGAGAAGAAATACTCCAAGCTGGCGGATGCGAATGCGGTACTCCGCAAAGTAGTTTACCCCAGCCGTGGTATTATCTTCGATCGCAAAGGTCGGAGTATCCTCAGCAATGATGTTATGTACGACCTGGTCGTAACACCTATCAATGTCAAAAATATTGATACGGCTTACATGTGCCAGATCCTGAATATTACTAATGAAGAATTCAGAAAACGGATCACTGCCTCCATCCTCAAGAATGGTAGCCGCCGTGTATCTGTTTTTGCTCCCCTGCTCGCTCCGGATATGTTCGGTAAGCTGCAGGAAAGCATGTATATGTTCCAGCCCGGATTTGAACTGGTGCCCAGACAGATCCGTTCTTATCCTTTTGCCGCTGCTGCAAATATCTTAGGGTATATTGGTGAAATCTCCCCTCAGATGATGCAACGCCCGCAATACAGCGACTATAACCAGGGTGACTACCTGGGTATGACCGGCCTGGAAAGAACTTACGAAGAAGTGCTGATGGGGCAACGTGGTATCCAATACCTGGTAAAGGATAACCTGAACCGTCCACAGGGTCCTTATGAACATGGGGAGTTCGATACCGCCGCTATTGCAGGTAAGAACCTCCGCCTCTCTTTAGATGTTGATCTGCAGGTACTCGGTGAGCACCTGATGCGTAATAAAATAGGTAGTGTGGTAGCAATCGATCCACAGACAGGTGGTATCCTCTCTATGGTGAGTGCACCTACCTACGACCCGAATCTGCTGACAGGTTCTTTCAGAGCACGCAACTTTAGCCGTCTCTTTACTGATACGACCAAACCACTCTTTAACCGTGCTATTCAGGCAGGTTATCCACCGGGATCCTCTATGAAACCGCTGACAGCCCTGATCGCACTGGATGAAGGTGTAATTACACCAAGTTATGGTTTCCCCTGCTTTGGTGCATATACCTATTGCGGTCGCCCGATTGCCTGTACCCACCACAACCCGGGGCACGCAGCGAACCTGCGACTGGCTATTGCCAACTCCTGTAATGCTTACTTTGTACACCTTTACAGGCTGGAAGTGGATGCGCCTAAATGGGGTGGTGTAAAAAAAGGACATCAGAAGTGGCATGATTATATCTCCTCATTCGGTCTCGGTCACAGACTGGGTGTGGATATTCCGAGCGAATCAGGTGGTAAAGCCATCGATACCACAGGTATGAATAAATTGTATCGTGGTCAGTGGAACTCCTGTTCCGAACTATATGTAGGTATGGGGCAGGGCCAGGTAGTCGCTACGCCCATGCAGATGGCGAATGCCATGTGTATCATTGCCAACCATGGTTCTTACTATATACCTCACTTTGTGAGCAGTATAGACAATGACAACACCAATTTGCTGGCTAAATACAAAGAAAAACACGTGGTAGCACACGTATCAGATACATCTTACCGTTCAGTAATCTATGGTATGGAGGATGTGGTGGAAAAAGGTACTGGTATGATTGCCCGTATCGACAACATCATTGTGTGTGGTAAAACAGGTACTGCAGAGAACAATGCTATTGTAAACGGTAAGCTCACCAAACTGAAAAACCACTCTGTGTTCGTAGCTTTTGCGCCGAGAGACAATCCTAAAATTGCGATAGCCGTAATCGTGGAAAATGCAGGCTTTGGTTCCACCTATGCTGCACCTATCGCCAGCTTAATGATTGAGAAATACCTGAATGATACCATATCAATAAAACGCAAACCACAGATGATGAAAACATTGAACGATGCGACCATCGATCCTGTGGTAAGAGAGAAATCCAAGCTGGATTCCCTGAACGGAGCTTCGGCTAAAATGACGACAGAACAAATACTTAAACTCTATTTCCCGAATAACTAATGATAAACCGCCGGCAGCAATTAAAGCTTACAGAAGGTATTGACTGGCCTATAATGGGTCTGTATCTGGCACTGGTGTTCGTTGGCCTGTTATCGATCTTTGCTGCAGAGTACAGAGAGGGCGATAATATCTGGAACGATATCATTCACCTGAATAAAAACTATTCCCGCCAGATTATGTGGCTGGGTGTATCCGCCGTATTGGCTACCATCATCTGGCTCACGGATAGTAAGTTCTTTACAGCTACTGCCAACCTGCTCTATGCAGGTGGTATATTACTATTGCTGTTGGTAATAGCTATCGGTAAGGATGTAAAAGGTTCACACTCATGGCTGGTGATAGGAGGCTTTCAGTTCCAGCCCGCAGAGTTGACGAAACTA
Organism: Chitinophaga sp. LS1; assembly: GCF_034274695.1. Classification (NCBI taxonomy): domain Bacteria; kingdom Pseudomonadati; phylum Bacteroidota; class Chitinophagia; order Chitinophagales; family Chitinophagaceae; genus Chitinophaga; species Chitinophaga sp. LS1. The sequence continues at coordinate 1,363,834 of NZ_CP128362.1, read as the reverse complement.
TGTACCAACCTGGCCTTAGCGAAATACCTCTCTTCATTGGAAACGGATTTTACCAAGCTACGGGCGCGGTTGATTGCCGCTTCATTGGCATTGATTCCCTGCGCCATCATCATCTTGCAGGATGAAACGGGTTTGGCGCTGGTGTATTTCTCTTTCTTCCTGGTGATGTATAGAGAAGGGTTGCCTGCGGTATTGCTGGTAATTGCGTTCTCAGGGATTGTGCTGGTATTGTCGGCCTTATTGGTGGATAAGAACATTCTCTTCTACATATTTACTGGTATTACAGCGCTTGTCATTTATTTCATGCGCAGGGATATCAAAAGACATCGTTCCAAACTGGCGCTGATCGTAGGTATCTATGCTTTCTGTTCGGTGTTTGTGATGTTCATCGTTCCTTTTGCTTTTACCAAGGTGCTGAAAGATTACCAGGTAAAGCGTATCAACGTAATGCTGGGTAAAGAGAACGATCCGAAAGCGACTTACAATACCCGGCAGAGTATGATTGCCATCGGTTCCGGTGGTGTGATCGGTAAGGGGTATCTGAAAGGAACACAAACAAGATATGACTTCGTACCGGAACAGAGTACTGACTTCATCTTCTGTACAGTGGGAGAAGACTTTGGTTTCCTGGGCTCTATCATATTTGTAGGGCTATATGTCGCCCTGCTCTTACGGATTATATTTGTCGCGGAGCGACAGCGATCGACGTTTAGCAGGGTGTATGCATATGGGGTCGCGAGCATCATCTTCTTCCATATGGCCATCAATATATCGATGACGATAGGTCTGGCACCGGTAATTGGTATTCCATTGCCGTTAGTGAGTTATGGTGGTTCGTCGTTGATGACATTTACGATGTTGATATTTATAATGTTGAGACTGGATGCTGACAGGCAGATGGTATTAAGATAATGGCCCGTCCACAAAAAAGAACGCTCCCGCCTATGGCAGGAGCGTTCTTTTTTTATTTTGTACCTTTGCATACGCACTTTGGCACTAGAAACTATGGCACGTATTATTCCATTATCAGAAGGGTCTTTCACTGTAGATGCTACAAAACAGTTCGTACCTTATAATCCATCAGTAGATACCATGCAGCAAAGAACTGGTGGTTCCTTACTGGTAGAAATTCAACCTTTCCTTGTGATCACGAATCAGGATTTCATCCTCTTCGACACAGGACTGGGGCTCCGCAACAAAGATGGGGTACTGCAAATTCATCAGCATCTGATTGATAATGGTGTGAACCCCATGGAAATCACCAAAGTACTGATGAGTCACCTGCACAAAGATCACTCCGGTGGCGTTTCTGCAGAAGATCCCATCACCGGTCAGCGGCAGCTCACATTCCCACATGCTACCTATTATGTAAACAGGCAGGAATTCCAGTATGCGCTTGAGAATGACGGCAAATCATACCTCGGCAGTGATATCTCCCTGCTTCAGAATTATGATAATGTAGTCTTCACAGAAGGTGATGGTACCATCGACGATTATATTAGTTACTGGGTAACCGGCGGTCACTGCCCTTACCACCAGGTATTTCTTATCAACGACGAAGATGGTAAGGTCTTTTTTGGTGGTGACGAAGCGCCTCAAATGTCCTTCATGATCCGTCGCTTTGCAGCAAAGTATGATTACGATGGCAAGCGTGGTTTAGAACTCCGTGAGCAGTTCAAACAGCGGGGCGCAGAAGAGGATTGGACGTTTCTTTATTATCATGATACAAAGACGCCATTTAATAAATTTCCAAATAAGCATAAGTAAAAGGAAAGCCTCCCTTTGCGGGAGGCTTTCCTTTTACTTATTCCTTGTATAACATCTAGCGTTATCAGTTTCTAAATCTGCGGGGGCCTGGTCCACCCACATTTCTCAATTGTCTTTCTTTCAGCTGCTGCAACAATACTTTCCTGAATTCTCTTTCTGACCTGAACACCGACCCTGCTTTATTTGCTGGCAGTACTTTCTGAAATTCCTTATCGTAATGGTTTTTGATATCCAGCATACGCTGGTCATATTTTAATTCCTGATCCGGCGCACTGTTTCTTGCTTCAGTTTTATTTTCTTTAGCAGGGGTAGCACGGTTATTTCTTTCTGCGATCAGGATCTCTACTTCTTTGGTATACTGGTTATACACCGGCCAGAACTTCTGGGCTTCGTCTGGTGTAAGGTCGAGCTTTTGAGCCAGGTAAGCTATTTCCGCCGCCCGGATCTTGCTATTTATCTCAGCATCGCTGCCGCCACTTTGTGCCATACCCGGTGAGGGTCGACACAGAAGAGAAGTGATAAACAGTAAGCACAGTATGTAAAAATGTTTCATTTAATTTTTAATTGGACTTTCTTCTTTTAAAGAACCGGTGTTTTCCAGATAGCTTTCGATGTCTTCGGTAGACAATCCACCCGGTAATGGTGAATTTTCTGTCGTCGTTTTGGTAGTCGCTGCGGTTGTTACTCCCATGAGGTCTTCTTTATCAAAAGCATCCATGTGATTTTGCAGGTACTCCAAAATTTCCTGATCACTTACATCTGATAAGCTGGCTTCGGCCAGGTTAATAACTGCCTTAGTAGCCGGATGTTGGGTGTTGCGCATATAGAACAAACTGCTGGTACCTACGAGTGCAATCATACAGGCGGCGGCCGCCCATTTGTAGAACTGCATTCTGCGTGGGCGCATGTTCACCACTTTGGCCGGTGCCTGAGCAATAGAGACTACCTGCGTATCCAGCTGGTCAAAGTAACCGGCTGGTACAGAGAAAGGCATTGCTTTTGGCAGGGAAGCCAGTAATGGAGAGATGTCAGCCAGTTCATCTGCTACTTCCTCATTTCTTACCTTTTGCATAACCTGGGCAGATAGCTGCTCAAAGTAATCTGCAGGCATAGAGAAAGGCGTGTTTCTGGTCAGCTCGGCAAAAGGAGATACACTTTCTGCTTCCTGGATCTGCAGGAGTAATTGGGCAGGGAACTGCTCTAAGTACCCTTCAGGCAGGGAGAAAGGCATTGCTTTTGGCAGGGTAGCCAGTAATGGAGAGATAGCTGCCAGCTCAGTAGCGGCTTCTTCCATCTGAATTCTTTGCATCACCTGTGAGGATAGTTGCCCGAAGTATCCGTTTGGAGGAGGGGTAAGAGGAGATATCCGGGATATACCGGTCAATTCCGGGGCCAGCTCTTCGTTTACGAGTGCAATTATCCTTTGGTGTAGTTGCTCAAAATATCCTTTTGGTGGAGCAGAGAAAGGTACGTTCCGGGAAATACCCGTTAGCGCCGGTTCCTGCTCTTCATTTACATGTGCAAGAATTTGTTGTGACAGTTGCTCAAAATACCCTGCAGGCGGAGCGGTGAAAGGTAATTCTCTTGAAATACCAACCAGTTCGGGCTCCTGCTCTTCATTTACAATTGCAAGTATCTGTTGGGATAGTTGCTCAAAATACCCGTTAGGCGGAGGGGTAAAAGGTAATTTCCGGGATACACCCGATAATTCCGGCTCCTGGATACGTGTAATGATTGACTGAGGTAACTGACCAAAATAACCGGATGGCACAGTCATCGGGAACGTTTTTGGTGCAGCAGCCAGCATGAGGGAGAGGCTTTGCAGCTCTTCCATCACATCCACCTGACGCACTTTTCCAAGGATCATTGCTGGCAGGGACTCAAAGTAGCCCACCGGAACCCCTGACAGGGGCGCCTTTTGTGGCCATTGAGCGCCAGGAATAAGCTCCTGAAGTTCGTTCGCAATATCGTTGCCTTTGGGTATCATCTCGGTATTTAGACGGCAAAAGATATGAATAGTTTAAAGACTGAAACGTTTCGTCTTCAAATATTTCAATTTCATCTCATAATTTAAGGATTTCACCCCAAAAATTAGCAAATGTCGCAATATTAGCTGTTCTTGATAAATTCTTCTATTTTTTTTACGGCGTGGTGGTAAGATGCTTTCAGTGCACCTTCTGAGGTATCCAGCACACGGCTCATTTCTTCATAGGGCATTTCGTCATAGTATCGCAGGTTAAATACGATCCTTTGTTTTTCGGGTAATCCCAGAATTGCTCTCTGCAGTTTCCATTCCAATTTATTCGCGTCAAACTGACTATCAGCTTTAAGCGTATTGCTAAGTCCTGTTTCCACGTCGGACAGGGAGACGGAGGTATTTTTCTTTTGTTTTTCCAGGAATGTCAGGCATTCGTTGGTGGCTATCTTATATAACCATGTATATAACTGGGCGTCTTCACGAAAGCCTTCCAGGTTCTTCCAAACTTTTACAAATATGTTTTGCAATACGTCGTTCGCGTCGTCATGATCCAGCACCAACCGCCTTACATGCCAATATAAGCGCTCCTGATATTTCTGAATGATATACGTAAATCCCTTCTCCCTTGTGGCAGGATCTCTGTACAAACTCAGCAATGTCTTATCATCCTGAATGATGGCCATACAAAGGTTAAATGGTTAAAGACTGGAATTTAATTAAAAACCATCTATTAAGACGTTTTTTTTACTGTAAAGTTTAATATTGATAAGAGATAAAAATATAGGCTGACCATGTTATAGTCAGCCTACAGTCCAATAAAAAGTTGATGAATATCTCTTATTTAGCCTTCTTTCTGGCAATTGCTTTTTCAGCAGCAGCCACGATATGATCTGCATCCAGACCATATTTCTTCAGCAGGTCTAAAGGTTTACCGCTTTCACCGAAGGTGTCTTCAGTACCTACATATTCGATAGGTACGACATGGTTACGTGCAGCTACCTGTGCGATGCTGTCGCCCAGACCACCGAGTACGTTGTGTTCTTCGGCAGTTACCGCACAACCGGTTTTTTTGATAGAAGCCAGTACAGCTGCTTCGTCCAGTGGCTTGATCGTGTGGATATTGATGATTTCCACGCTATAGCCTCTTTCTTCCAGTATCTTACCCGCTTCGATAGAGAGCCATACCATGTGACCACAAGCGAAGAGGGTTACGTCAGTACCTTCGTGCAGGATCTGCGCTTTACCTACTTCAAAAGTCTGATCTTCTGCAGTGAAGTTAGGCCATTTTGGACGGCCGAAACGCAGGTACACAGGACCTTCATATTCTGCAATCGCAATAGTGGCAGCTTTGGTCTGATTGAAATCGCAAGGTACGATCACTGTCATACCAGGCAGCATTTTCATCATTCCTATATCTTCGAGGATCTGGTGAGTAGCACCATCTTCACCCAGGGTTAAACCTGCGTGTGATGCACAGATCTTCACATTTTTGTCAGAATAAGCAACGGACTGACGGATCTGATCGTATACGCGTCCGGTTGAAAAGTTTGCAAACGTGGTAGTATAAGGGATTTTACCGCCAATAGTCATACCAGCAGCGATACCTATCATGTTGGCTTCTGCAATACCGACTTGTACAAAACGATCCGGAAACTCCTTGATAAAGGCGTTCAGTTTCATAGAGCCCAGCAGATCGGCAGTCAGCGCCACTACATTTGGATTTCTACGACCTGCTTCCAGGATTCCTTCTCCAAATCCTGCGCGGGTTTCCTTCTCATTTAATGGTTTTATATCTTTTACCATAGCCTTTGTTATAAGTATTTCGCCTCTAAAGTAATAAAAAAGATGAGCATGTTATAGCTCTGTACTATTTTAAAAAAGTTTCATCCGCCTAAGGCGGATGAAACTTTAATTATTTAAAACCCTGTCTCTCAGCGCTACTTCCCACTGCCATGCAGTCCTCATCATATCCTCAATGCCTGTTTTAGGCTCCCATCCCAGCAGGGACTTAGCTTTTGTATTATTCGCATAAATCGCAATTACATCTCCCGGACGACCTGGGCCCAGTTCGTAATTCAGCTTCACGCCTGAGATCTTTTCAAATGCCTTGATAGCTTCCAGTACGGTTACACCATTACCGGTACCCAGGTTGAAAACCTCGCAATTCGCCTTATTTTTCTTGTCGATCAGGTATTGCAATGCCCTGGTATGAGCGTTTGCGATATCCATTACATATATATAGTCACGGATACAGCTACCATCGCGGGTATCATAATCATGACCAAATACAGTCAGCTTAGGAATTTTGCCAATTGCTGTCTGGGTGATCACAGGCACCAGGTTATCTGGTCTACCCAGTGGCAGTTCACCGATCAGGGCAGAAGGGTGTGCACCAACCGGGTTAAAATAACGGAGCAGGATAGACTGTGTGCTGTTTACACGGCTATAGTCTTCAATAATCTGTTCCCCCATTTGTTTGGTACGTGCATATGGTGATTGTGCTTCTCCCAGCGGGGTTTCTTCTACTACTGGCAGGGCGTTGGTATTACCATACACAGAGCAGGAAGAAGAGAACACCATATTAGGAATGTTGAATTCCTTTACACATTTCAGTACATTAGTCAGTGAAGTGAGGTTGTTGTGGAAATATAACAGGGGCTCTGACACTGATTCTGGTACTGTTTTCAGGGCTGCGAAGTGAATGACACCTATGATGTCACGGTTTTCGTGGAATACGGCGTGGGTATCTTCCAGGTTGCAGAGGTCAACTTTGTAATTGCGGACCTTTTTACCTGTGATTTTTTCTACGCCTTCCAGCAATTGTGTACTACTACGGATATTGCTGTCTACAGAGACTACGTCAAATCCATTATTTATCAGATCTACGATAGTATGAGAGCCAATATAGCCACAACCGCCGGTAACAAGAACCTTCATATGATTTGTTTTTTAGAGTTGGTATCAAAGTAACAAAAAGCGAATTACGAATTTATGTCGTAAATACCATATTCTCAAAATATTGGTCAGCCAGGAACAGCTTATCGCAAAAAATCGCTTCTACCCTGGCGGCAAAAGCGATTTTTTGGTGTACGGATCTCAATATTATTGTTTCAGCAATGACTCCAGGTAGTTGCCATAACCGCTCTTCAGCAGTGGAGCCGCCAGTTTGTGTAACTGATCTATGTCAATGAATCCCTGTCTGAAAGCGATTTCTTCGATACAGGCGATCTTGATCCCCTGCCGCTGTTCTATCACCTGTACGAACTGGGAAGCCTGCATCATGGAGTCGAAGGTACCCGTATCCAGCCATGCGGTACCGCGTGGTAAGATAGATACTTTCAGTCTGCCAGCCTCCAGGTAGGCTTTGTTTACATCGGTGATCTCGTATTCACCACGTGCACTTGGTTTCAGGTTAGCAGCAATCTCCACCACAGTATTGTCATAAAAGTACAAACCAGGTACGGCATAGTTGCTCTTGGGCTTAGCAGGTTTCTCTTCGATAGATACCGCCTTCATTTTGCCATCGAACTCCACTACACCATATCTTTCCGGATCTGATACCTGGTAGGCATATACGATACCTCCCTGTGGATTCACATTGTTGGCCAGCTGGGTACCAAGACCTGCGCCATAAAATATATTATCTCCCAATACCAGGGCGACATTGTCATTCCCGATGAAGTCTTTGCCAATCACAAATGCCTGTGCCAGACCATTTGGTTCCGGTTGTTCAGCATAAGAAATATCCAGTCCCAACTGCTTGCCGTCGTTAAAGAGCCGCTTGAAAGCAGGCAGGTCATGAGGCGTTGAAATAATCAGGATCTCTCTGATACCAGCCAACATCAGCGTAGACAGTGGATAGTAGATCATCGGTTTATCATACACCGGCATGATCTGCTTACTGATAGCATAAGTAATGGGGTGTAAACGCGTGCCGGAGCCCCCGGCTAAGATAATACCTTTCATTGCGGTTTATTATATGATAAACAATTATCAATACACCATTACAATAATGGCCTCATTGATGTAATAGGATACTGGGTTTTCCAAAAGCCTTACAAAAATAGGTGGATGGGGGGGAAAAAAAAGCGGCATCGGGAAAAATATCAATAAAAAAAGCCGGCGTGAGTATAACTTCCGTATTACTCACGCCGGCTGGCTATATAGATCCTAAGATCGTTTAAATAAAGAGATTCACGATAAAATACACGGCAGCAGCCAGTAAAGCACTGATCGGAATAGTCAGGATCCATGCCCAAAGCAGGCTCACTGTTACCCCCCAGCGTACTGCTGAAAGACGTTTGGTAGCACCTACCCCGATAATAGAACCGGTAATTGTGTGTGTGGTACTTACAGGAATGGCCAGTGCTTCAGTAAGGTAAAGCGTAATGGCGCCTGCGGTTTCAGCGGCTACACCTTCCAGCGGAGTCACTTTGGTAATGCGGGACCCCATTGTCTTTACAATTTTCCAGCCACCACTCATGGTACCTAAACCAATTGCAGCGAAACACGAGAACGGTACCCAGTTCGGTATATGCATGAGGTCAGGGATAATACCATGTGCTACCAGGGCAGCAGCGATGATACCCATTACCTTTTGAGCATCATTACCACCATGGGCAAGGCTCAGGGCACCAGAAGATACCAGCTGAAGGCGTTTGAACCAGCTTTCTGCCCTATATGGGTTTGCCTTGCGACAAACATTCATAATTATGATCGTGATCACAAAGGCGACGGCCATCCCTATAAAGGGCGCCAGCACAATGAAGTAAATGATAGGCATTACCTTACCATAGTTGATCACGTCAAAGTTACCATGAGCAGCAGCAACGGCAGAGCCAATAAAGCCACCAATCAGGGTATGGGAAGAACTGGATGGAATACCATACCACCAGGTCAGCAGATTCCATACAATCGCCGCTACCAGTCCGGAGAAGATCACTTTCAGGGTGATAAACTGCTCAAATACTGATTTAGCAATGGTATTACCTACCTTAAATTCCCCGTAAACGTACTTTGAGATAAAAAAAGCAGCAAAGTTGAATATAGCAGCCCACAATACGGCTTGAAACGGAGTCAGCACTTTTGTGGAAACGATTGTAGCTATAGAGTTGGCAGCATCATGAAACCCGTTGATAAAGTCAAAGATGAACGCCAGTATAATAATTGTGACAAGTAAGGCCATTAGAATACAGTTTGCATTGAGCCATTAAGGACCGGGCGACTATGCATATTTAATAATGATAGATTCGATCACGTTGGCGCAGTCTTCGCATTTATCGGTAGCGATTTCCAGTGCCTGATACAATTCACGCATTTTCAGCAGCTCGCCTGCATTGTTGGATTCTTTCTCGAACAGGTCTGCGATGGCCATATCATAGATATCATCAGCATGGTTTTCCAGGCTGTTGATCCTTACACAGGCATCTGTGATATTACGCATGTTAGACATGGTTCTCAGTTCAGGGATCGCCTTGTGCAACTCTACGCAACCCTGGTAGATCAGGTCTGCCAGTTTACGAACGCTATCGCTGATTTCTACCACTTTATACAGATCTAAACGTTTGGCAGAGCCATGAATATAATCTGCTACGTCATCCAGCGTAGATGCCAGGTGGTGAATATCTTCACGGTCAAAAGGGGTGATGAAGTTCTGGCCCAGTTCTACGAATATGCGATGGGTAAAATCGTCGTTCTTATGCTCCAGTCTTTCGATCAGGTGCGTCTTATCCTTTCTTACAGCAGGGTCTGTAGAATTTACCAGTTCTATCAATACTTTTCCCATTTCCACCAGATTGGCAGCTACATCCTCAAATAATGAATAGAATACCCTGTCCTTAGGAATAAACAATTTAACAAAGGAATTAAAGCCTCCCATACGCTATATAGTTTGAATTTGGCGCAAAAATAGCTCTCCGCAACCAATACCTCCAAGAAATAATTTTTCTTAATGATTCCTTAACACTGTATTAATATAAAAGTAATATAGCAATTTTTTCTTTGTATTGTTAAAACCTGCAGTGTACGAGCCTGGTTTTCAAGGATGATTTTATCCGGAAAAGGCCCAGCGCAGGGGCAAAATACACCTACAGCGAGCGAACACTATTTATCACCATTAGAAACAACGAATCCGGCTTTCCGGTTCACCAGCGTAAACAATGTCCGATAAACGCCCACTTGATATAGTCGTTATTTCCGATGTACATCTCGGAATATACGGCTGTCACGCAAAAGAGCTTGTCCAATACCTAGATAGCATCGATCCTAAGATACTGATTCTCAATGGAGATATTATCGACATCTGGCAGTTCAGCAAACGCTACTTCCCAAAAGCGCATACCAAGGTGATCCGCAGAATCCTGAAAATGACAGGAAAGGGAACGGATGTATATTATCTGACCGGCAACCACGACGAAGCCCTCCGCAAATTTGCCGGGTTCGGTTTGGGTAACCTCACTATCGATAATAAACTCATCCTGGACGTAGACGGCAAAAAACACTGGTTCTTTCATGGAGACGTATATGATATAACCATGAAAAACTCCAAGTGGCTTGCAAAACTGGGGGGCAAAGGCTATGACCTGCTCATTATTCTCAACCGCCTGGTGAACAATATCCTGGAAAGCATGGGAAGGGAAAAGATGAGCTTTTCCAAAAAGGTGAAACATGGGGTGAAACAAGCAGTGAAATTCATCTCCGACTTTGAACAGATCGTAGCTGAAATCGCTGTTGACAAAGGATTTGATGTAGTAGCCTGTGGGCATATCCACCAGCCAATCATTAAGGAAATGGTACATAACGGTAAGACGGTAACGTACCTGAACTCCGGCGACTGGGTGGAAAGCCTCACTTCTCTCGAATATGTAAATAAAGAATGGACCCTCTACCAATACCCTGTAACGAAAACAAAAGTAGTACTGCCGGAAGAGGAAGAAGATCAGCAGATATGGGGGGATATTGATTTGTCGAAAGCAGTGACTTTCCCTAATTCATAATATTGGTATTTCTGATTCCTGCTATTTCAGCCGGCCCGCAGGCCTGCCCCAAACCAATCCGTTTCCGCTAAAAGTGGAAATGGATTGGTTTGAAGTGTAAATGCAAGGTTATATATGTTATACTTTAACATATATTTATGATTAGATAACACCCCCTTAATATTCACTTAATACACACGAACTAAGTTTGCAAACAAATTCAGTAAGACTGGAATTAATAATCCAAACGTGAAATGAAAGTATTGAAGTTACATCCTTTAATGACAGTATCCCTTTTGCAGATGCAGTTCCAACGATTACTCTCGTGTAACATTGCAGTATACATGCGGAACTCCCCGGCTAATGCTTTCGATACCTTGCAGGAAGCAGGCTTTCTGGAAAATATGCTCATTGAATACCCCATCGACGAAACCCTGAGCCTTCGTGAATTCGAAGAAGAACTGGAAGACAGATTCAACTTTACCCTCGAACTCTGTAACAAAGACAACAAACCGTTTACAAACAAAAGCATGCACCTGTTTCAACTGATCAAAGGTCTCAGTGATATTGCAAAGACAGGCTTTGCTAACGGTAACGAATATAACATTCAGCTCGAAAGATTAATAAACCAGCATAATAATAGCAGACAAGGACCACAGCCGTTCTCCTGTTAATTATTATATTGCACTATGTAAACCTTATATTCCTATACCTACAACATACCTACGTAAACTGTTAACATTCTGGTAACGCTCCCTTAACACTGCGGTTATATATCCCCTATACTTTTGCGGTACTATCAATCTATCACGAACGAACATTTCTACTGTGAAGCAACTTTTAGAGTCCGCACTCTTATGTGTCTGTATACTTTTGTGCGCTATATTGCCATCTTTTGCATTCGATAATGGAAGAATCACTGGAAAGGTAACTGACCAGAAAACCGGGGAGCCGTTAATTGGCGTAACCGTATTAATCCAGGGGACTACCCAGGGCACTGTAACTGATGTAACGGGGAACTATACTTTGAATATTGCACCTGGTACCTATACACTCGAGTTCAAATACATGGGGTATCAGACTAAAGCAGTCACTGAAGTGATTGTAAAAGGTAGTAATGCTACCAGTCTGCCCGTGATCATGGACGAACCTACTTCCAAAAACCTGGCAGAAGTAGTGATCAAAGGCTCTTTCAAGCAGGAAACAATCAACGCATTATATACTCAGCAGAAAAATAACGCCGCTGTATCAGACGGGATCTCTGCCGATGTAATTAAGAAATCGCCGGATCGCAGTACTGGCGAAGTACTGAAGCGTGTAAGCGGTACTACTATCCAGGATAATAAGTTCGTAATCGTACGAGGTCTGAGTGATCGTTACAATGTAGCGCTGGTGGACAATGCCAACCTGCCAAGTACAGAACCTAACCGTAAGGCATTCTCATTCGATATCATTCCTGCGAATATGATCGACAACATTGTTATCACCAAATCCGCTACACCTGAATTGCCTGGTGACTTTGCGGGTGGTGTGATCAATGTACAAACTAAAGAAATTCCTGAACAACAATTCTTCGATATCTCATTAGGAACCGGATTCAATACCGTTTCTACTTTCCAGCCTTTCAAAACGGGTTATAAAACAAGCACTGATATCTTAGGTTTTGATAATGGCGCACGTCAGTTGCCATCAGCTTTTCCATCTACTACAGCAATCGTGAACAACCAGCTGAGTGCTGCACAAACACGCGCTGCAGAGAAGTCGCTGAACAATGATTATCGTGTAAGAGAACGCAATGGCGCACCCGCCATCAACCTGCAGGGTAGCTGGGGAGATCATTGGGATACTAAGAAACATGGTAGCCTGGGTGTGATTGCAGGTGTGACTTATTCACACAATGAAACGGTGGCGAAAGACATGATCAGGCACTATGACAACTTCGATTATACTGACAATGTGTATAAATACTCTTCTAACCTGGGTGCTGTAGCAAACGTAGGTTACACTACTGGCAAAAGCAAACTGGTATGGAGAAACATTTACAACAAGATCTTTGATGACAACTTCCTGTATAGAGAAGGTGACAATATCGGTAGCTCTAAGTATATCAACTACTATGCATTTGACCTGATTCAGAAATCACTGTTCAAAACATCCGTAGAAGGTGATCACCAGGTAGGACAGGGACAAAGTAAAGTAAACTGGTTATTGTCTTACAACAAAGTCACCAACAACCAGCCTGACCAGCGTAAAGTATCTTATGGCCGTGCCATCGATGATGCATCTGCTGTAATGGTAGCTGATATCGGATCGGTAGGTAAAGCCAACAGCCGCCTGTTTTCTGATCTGGATGAAAACATCTATATCGCCAGTGCAAACTATTCACATCCTTTCCGCTTCCTTGACAACAAGAGCCTGTTCAAAGCAGGTGTGTTAGGACAGTACCGTTCCAGAGATTTTCATGCCCGCTATATTGGTATGAAACTGGATCCCACTAAAGATGGTGGCGATGTAGTCGCACAACGTCCAATCAGCACCTTGTTTGGTGATGATGTGATCGATCAGGATTTCTATGACCTGAATGATATCACCTCTACAGCAGATGAATACAGGGCGACGACACTGACTACAGCAGGATATGCACAACTCGATAACCGTCTTTCTGATAAGATCCGTATCGTATGGGGTGTGCGTGTAGAGTCGTACACCATGAAGTTGAAATCACCAATCAATAACGCATCTATTAACCTGGACAATAACTGGTTGGATGTATTGCCTTCAGCAAACATTACTTATGCACTGAATGAGCGTTCCAACCTGCGTGGTTCTTATTACAGAACAGTAGCAAGACCAGAGCTGCGTGAGATTGCGCCATTAGCATATTACGACTATGAGATGTCTTCACTCATCAATGGTAATATCAACCTGAAGCGCAGTCAGATTGATAACGCGGATCTGCGTTATGAAATCTTCCCTGCAGCAGGTGAAGTCGTGTCAGGATCTGTGTTCTACAAATACTTCAATAACCCGATAGAAAGCAGGGTAACATCTTCTGGTCTGAGCCAGTATGATGTAACGCCTTATAACTATCCGAATGCATACAATGTAGGTGTGGAAGTAGAAGTGCGAAAGAAACTGGGATTCATAGCACCGCATAGCTTCCTGGACAATGTGACTTTCTATGCGAACGTAGCCTATATCAAATCTGTAGTATCTGACAATACAACTACTACTGCGAAAGACAGACCATTATCCGGTCAATCTAACTACGTAGTAAATACAAGTCTTGGTTATGCACTGCCTAATGATAAGCTGAGCTTTAACCTGCTGTATAACAGAATCGGCCAGCGTCTGTACCTGGTAGGTGAAGGTGGTGGCGCAGATGGTTCCGGCAGACTTGGTAACATCTACGAAAGCCCAAGAAACCTGCTGGACTTCCAGGCTAACCTGAATGTGAGCAAGCGTAGTGGTTTCCGTCTGAACATCAAAGACCTGTTAAATGCCCGTTATCAGTTCTACTATGACCAGAATGGTAACAACAAATTCGATAATCCTGTATATCAAAAAGGAAGCATCAACTCCGGCGAAGACTATCTGTTACAGCAGTATCGCCCTGGCACATCATTCACATTGACTTTTACATATCATTTATCAAAGTAGTTTAAATTTTTCTGAACCTAAACTCAATTAGACAATCCATGAAAAGGTATCTTTTAGGCTTGCTGGTACTGGCATCTTTGGGGGCAATGACCTCATGTAGCAAAGATGATGACAACACTACATCTACGACTGATTCTACGTACGTAACTCTCTCCGGAGACATCAAAGCAAATCAAACTTTATCTGCTGACAAAAAATACATGCTGAAGGGGTTTGTATATGTAATGAGCGGTGCAACCCTGACTATCGAACCTGGTACTATCATCGTGGGTGATAAAGCATCCAAAGGTACGCTGGTTGTAACCCGTGGTGGTAAAGTAAATGCAACAGGTACTGCTGCAAAACCAATCATTTTCACCTCTGCACAGGAAGTTGGTGCACGTCAGGATGGTGACTGGGGTGGTATTATCCTGCTGGGTAAAGCTCCAATCAACGCTACTGCTGGCGAAGCTAAGATCGAAGGTGGTCTGACAGCTACTAACGGTGGTGATGAAAAAACTTACATCTATTACGGTGGTACTGACGCTGCTGACAACTCTGGTGTACTGAAATATGTACGTATCGAGTTTGCAGGTGTTGCTTACTCTCCTGATAACGAAATCAACGGTCTGACTATGGGCGGTGTTGGTAGTGGTACTACTATCAGCTATGTACAGGTTTATCGTTCCGGTGATGACTCTTTCGAGTGGTTCGGTGGTACTGTAAATTGTGATCACCTGATTGCAACTTATACCTGGGATGATGATTTCGATACTGACAATGGTTTCTCTGGTCGTGTACAGTTCGGTCTGGCACAGCGTTACAGAACTATTGCTGACCAATCTGGTTCAAACGGTTTTGAGTCTGATAACGATGCGACAGGTTCTTCCAATACACCACAGACGAAAGCAGTTTTCTCTAACATGACTATCGTTGGTCCTGGTTCTACAGGTTCTATCAATGCTAACTATCAGCATGGTGTACAGATCCGTCGTAACTCATCTATGAGCCTGTACAACTCTCTGATCATCGGTTTCCCTTACGGTTTCTACCTGGATGACAGCAAAGTTGTATCTCACAAGACTTCTGCTAACGCTTCTGAAGGTAGCCTGGTATTCTCTCACAACATCATCGCTGGTAGCACTACAGCTGTAACCAAGAGCGAGTGGAGCTCTACAGACAATGCTGCATGGACTGCATGGTGGGCTACTACCAACACAACTGTGTTGACTAACGCTACTGATGTACTGCTGGCAAATCCTTACCTGTTCTCTGCTGGTGTTTCTTCTACTAACGTAGGTACACCTAGCTTCCTGCTGAAGACAGGTTCTCCTGCGCTGACAGGTGCTGATTTCACCAATCTGACTACCGGTTTCACTGCTACTACCTACATTGGTGCATTTGATGGTACTAA
Organism: Chitinophaga sp. LS1; assembly: GCF_034274695.1. NCBI lineage: Bacteria > Pseudomonadati > Bacteroidota > Chitinophagia > Chitinophagales > Chitinophagaceae > Chitinophaga > Chitinophaga sp. LS1. The sequence continues at coordinate 1,348,062 of NZ_CP128362.1, read as the reverse complement.
TGACTGGACTACAGGTTGGACTACTGCAGGCGCAGAGACAACTGTATATTAATATTCTTACATAACAATTTTGAAAAACGCTTTAGCCTTTGGCTAAAGCGTTTTCTTTTTTTAGCAATTTTTTGTGTTTTTCCGCTCCCATGGCTCACCTTCTTGTGAAAATTTTAACAGTTATCAGAGATAAAGTTAATATTAGGGTAACACTCCCTTAACATAGACCACCTATTTTTGAACATATTGCGAACTAAGAGAATACCTATAGCGAACGAACTAATTCTTCTTATCCGCACCTGAGTGATGGCTTGCTATACACGCCACTTTTTAAATTATTTTCCACAAATTATCATCGAATACATTTGTAATTCGTTGGTACATAGTGCTACATGCGCTCGTTAACATTAATTTAATATTGTGTTAACACACGCGTAATGTTACGGAGATACGTTTGCGTCAAATTTAACAGACGTGAATAAGATTTACTCTTCACTAATTTTTATCTTTAGCATCCTTGTACTAGCTGCTACTAACGTAGAGGCGCAGATTACTACGTCACAACTTACCGGTAAGGTAGTAAGCGCAAAAGGCGAACCTTTGCCTGGAGTAACAGTGCTTGCTGTAAACACTTCTACCGGTACTAAATATGGTGGACAAACTAACGCCGAAGGCCGTTACCTGATCAACAACCTGAATCCTGGTGGTCCTTATACCATCACCGTTACCTTCATCGGATTTAAGAAGGAAGAAAGAACTGATATCAACTTATCACTGGGTAGTGTAACCTTCAACTTCCTGTTGCAGGATGAATCTACTGCACTGAGCGAAGTAGTTGTAAAAGGCAACAACACTGGTAAACCAGGCGGTTTCCGTGTAGGTCAGAACGCTTTGAAAACATTGCCTTCTCTGAACCGTAGTTTCCAGGACTTCACTCGCGGTACTCCTCAAAGTAATAACAACTCCTTCCTGGGTTCCAACTTCCGTTATAACAACGTAACCCTGGATGGTGCTATCAATAACGACGCTATCGGCTTTAGCCCTTCTCTGGGTGGTCAGACTAACAGCTCCGGACAGCCAGGTAGCTCTACCCGTACGAACCCGGTTTCTCTGGATGCCGTTCAGGACATTCAGGTATACCTGGCTCCTTACGACGTAAAGATTGGTAACTTCCTCGGTGGTAGTATCAATGCCGTAACACGTAGCGGTACTAACGAAGTACATGCTTCCATTTACGCTTTCGGTCGTAATGCAGCAATGATTGGTAAAAACAACGCAGGTGATGGTTCTAAAGAGCCTTCCAGCTTCCACGAATACCAGACAGGTGTACGTGTTGGTTTCCCAATCATCAAAGACAAATTGTTCTTCTTTACCAACGAAGAGATCACCCGTCGTCAGGATCCTGTGATCCTTGCTGCTGGCTCTTCCGACATGACCTTGCTGACTGCTGATCAGGCTAAACAGATCTCTGATCACATGAGTGCACTGGATGTGGATAAAACTGGTAAATACAACGCAGGTACTTACGGTAACTATAATATCTATTCCAACTCTACTAAGTTCTTTAACCGTTTAGACTGGAATATCAACGACAAACACCAGCTGTCTATCCGTAACAATACCATCTTCTCTGAAGCGACTAACCTGGAGCGTGACCAACAGAACTTCCGTTTCAGCGGTATTGATTACAAACAAACCAACAACCAGACATCAACAGTTGCTGAATTGAAAAGCCATTTCAACAACACGGTGTCAAACAGTTTGATCCTGGGTTATAGCAGTGTTCATGATTACCGTGATCCACTGTCTGATCCTTCACTGCCTCAGATCCAGATCGCGAGCAATGGTGGTACTATCTTCTTAGGTACTGACCGTGAAGCGGCTATCTTCAACATGAAACAAAAGACCTTTGAATTCACCGATAACGTGAACATCTTCAAAGGCAGACATAACATCAATATCGGTACACACAACGAGTTTTACAACATTACTTATGGTTTCGTAAACTCCTGGAATGGCCGTGTTGACTACAGCAGCATTGCTTCTTTCCTGGCTGATCAGCCAAGTCGTGTACGTGGTAACTTCAACTACACTGATAACTCACGTGATTATATCATGTCTCACCCACCAGCAGCGTTCAAGATCAACCTGTACTCTATCTATGCACAGGATGAGATCCAGATCACTGACCGTTTCAAACTGACTCCTGGTGTGCGTTTAGATTATACCAGCCTGCCTAACAAGCAACCGCTGAGCGTGAAAACAACTGGTGCTCCTGTAGATGCAAATTATGGTACTACTTATACGTATACCAAACCAAGCGATATCAAGAACAAGTACCTGAATAACGTACAGATCTCTCCACGCTTAGGTTTCAACTTCGACATCAATGGCGATCAGAGTCTGATCCTGCGTGGTGGTACTGGTATCTTCACCGGTCGTATTCCTTTCGCATGGTTAGGTTACGCTTACTACAACAATGGTGTAACTTATGGCGCGTACGATAAGAAATTCGGTTATACAAGCGCCAGCGATGCTCCTGCTACTGGTTCTAATCCTGTAAAGGTGAACAGCCAGGGTGCTGCACAGTTTGTGACTGCACAGGGTGTAGATGTACATGATGCAACTGGTGCTACACAGGTGGATATGATCGACAACAACTTTAAGATGCCATCTATGTGGAGAAGCAGCTTAGCGTTGGATTATTCTACACAGAACCAATGGCGTTTCACTGTAGAAGGTATTTATACAAAGACTATCAACGATCTGAAATTCCAGCAGGTAAACCTGGTTGATAATCCTTATTATCTGCCTTATGATACTAAACACCAGCAGCCAATCTATACTGGTGCTAAGATCAACTCTAAATATACGAACGCTTATCTGTTATCAAATACTAAGAAGGGTTACCGTTACAGCATTACAGGTCAGGCAAACAAGACATGGAAGTTTGGTCTGAATGCAAGTGTAGCGTATACTTATGGTCAGTCTAAAGATATCACCAATGGTATCCGTAACTCAATGGAGTCTAACTGGCAGCTGAATCAGGCACTGAGTCCTAACAATCCTGGTCTGGCTTATTCTAACTTTGATATCCGTCATCGTATCGTTGCGACAACTACTTACAAAGTTGACTGGACTAAGGAGAATCGTTGGGTAGCAACCTTTGCAGTGTTCTTTAATACATCTTCTGGTGTTCCTTTCTCTTACGGATTTGTGAACAGTACAATTCAGGGTACTCCACAGCAGGTAAGTCTGGTGTATATTCCAAAGGATCAGGCAGAGGCTCGTACTTTCTTCACTGCTGCTAATCAGGATATGGCAGATGCATTCTTTGCTTATGTAGATGGTAATAAGTATCTGAAGACACGTAAGGGTGAGTTTACAGAACGTAATGGTGGTCGTACACCCTGGAATACTTCTGCTGACTTCCGTTTCACACAGGATTTCAATTTCAAGAGTGGTAAGACGCTGCATACAATCACGCTTACTTATGATATCGTGAATGTGACGAATTTGATTAATAAGAATTGGGGTATACAGTACTTCTCTCCGAATACATTCAACTCAACAGCGAGTGTAGGTTTGAAGACTGCGACTGCTGGTTCAGCGACTACAAATCCTGTTTATACATGGACTAATCCAGGAACTCCTTATTCAAAGGATTTCTTTTCGAGCAGACATCAGATGCAGTTAGGTTTGAGGTATAGTTTCTAATTAGATAAAGTATGTAAAAGTCGAAGGGCGTATCTTATGATACGCCCTTTTTTTGTGGAAATCGGCTGATAAAACAGCCGGTTCTTTTACCATGAATAAAAAAAGAAAACCTTCCAGGGTTTCTAGTAGTTCCCTGGAAGGCATCACAAAAGTGGTGGACGTAGTCACAAAACTTGCGGTATTGTGGAAAATGTTTCACTAGACCAAAAGAATATCCGGGTGTTAGCCGCATCCGGGTATTTTTATTAATTCAAATTTACAACATTTTACTATTCCGAAATCTTCCTTACATTCTTTATAAAAATTGATCGTCCTCCCATTCTTAATATAATCCGCGCATTATTTTTTTTGAGAAAATTACATTGAATATGTGTGTCCAAATGATTCAAAAAATGATGTAATAATTCTCAAATGTATATGCTGATAAACCCTTGTCTACAAAGGATTGGCGAGTGCTCATGCGGAGTGATTGTACTTCATTTTGATCCATAAAATTGAGTATTTCTCGTATAGTAATTTGCGATAGATTTGTAGTAATGACTACGAATCAGAGTTATTGAAGTAGCGATTAATAGCTGGTAATATATAACAATGTAGTTAGCCGCCTTGCGGCTTTTTCTGCGGTGAGGCGGCTGATAAAAACAGCCTGTATATATTATGAAAAACACAAAAAAACCGTCCCGGTTTTTAGTTACCCTGGACGGTCTCACCAAATTGGTCGAGTTCGGCTTAAAACTAATGGCTTTATGGAAATTATTTTTCTGAAGCCACCTGCCGGGTGTTCGTAGCACCTGGCTTTTTAGTCTTCACAAATATAAACCATTTTCCTTATTCCGGTATCCTCTCCTCCACCATCATTCCCCCCTCCACATCAAAATAACTACACCTCATCTCCCCTATACTCACCACCCACTTCTCTACCCCACTCTCCGCACACATCCTACAAAACCCCATGTAATCACTCTTCCCCTCCTGATGCTCCTTCAAACCATTCTTAAAACCAGAAATATTACTCACTTTTTCCACTTCCAAAAAATCATACTTTTCCTCAGAAATAACCGTCCCCCCATTCTCACTATAATAACTCGTATGCCCATCTGACACATACGTCTCATACCTCACCACTCCCAGCACTTTCAAATCCCTGATATACTGAGGAAAATCAGCTCCCGATTTCACCTTTGCATGTGCATTTTTAATCTCTTGTAATGTAAACATTGCTATAGTAATTTATACAAAGATCCATGACACCTTTGACCTGAACCAAAGATCCCCTGTTCTGAAACCTAATCTTGTAGAAGAAAAAACTGTATACTGCTCAGCCTGCGTATTCTCTGCGATCATTGTATTTAATATAAGGAGCAAGGGCGGCTGTTGGAGAAACCTTGTCAAATCTCATATATGTCGCTACAACTAATTGTTAATACGTTGGTAATCCTCTGGTAACACTGTCATAATATTAACTACCGACCTTCAGTTTAATAATCTGAACGTAAGCGTAGATTTTCATAAGCTGTTTAACTGACCGTCCCGGGAATTATCCCGGGATGTTTCTTTTAAAAAACCCTGACAAACCGCTTACTGGTATAGCCCTTATTCACCGCCTTTAACCAGTCATCCACACGGATCGTAGAATCACTCGTCTTCTCCACCTCCAGATATTGAGACAAAGAATCCGTACTGATAATGAGCTTTACCTTGCTCCCATCAGCAATCACTTTATAGGTGCCTGTAGTACGCCATGATTTAGTCGAATAGGAGACCTGTCCGTTTGCATCAAAAGAATACGTTGCAGAATCCGCAGCAGCAACCGCCTGCCAGGTTGTATCAGGCTGTTTCATACTGGCGGCCAGTTCCCAGGAACCGGTCACATCGATAGAAGGCGTTGCCTCCGTATCATTTTTTTCACAGCTGCAGAAGAACGTGAGTAGCAGCAGCCACGTAAATATAGATCTCATGCGCACGTATTTGTATGATCAATTAGAACGCGAAATACTATAAGAAGTTACATCGGGTTGGAGACGAAAAAAGGCGGCTGGTCGATTTGGAAATGTTAAAGCCTGATTGACAATCAGTGTGTTATGCTCAAAAATGCTTATGTGCTTCAAGGGAGTTACTCCCATGATCTTCAAAAGGGGCTTTATGACATCTCTCTCCGCCGGAAATAATTCCCAACGTCGGTAAGTATACTAAATTCTATATGGATCCTTACAGACCCAGTTTAGCTGCATATTTCTCCGGATTCTTATCGAATACCCTTTTACAGGTTGGAGAGCAAAAATGCACTGTATCATTCTTATAAACGCTAAATTCATGGTACGTAGTATCATAAGGCATGCCACACACCGGATCACCCACTTTTCCTGCGATCGGCTGCAAAGCTGTCGTATCCTCAGCTGGCTGAGTGACAGTGCTCATTGCGGAGTCTGCCTTTGCGGCAGCTTTCTCAGAAGATGGTTGATTGCAGGCAAAAAATACACCTGCTGCTATCGTTGCGAATACTATAGAGATCTTTTTCATCAGGTGTTAGTTTTCTTTGGTGATACGCAACACTAATACGCGAAAGTAAAGTTTGATGATCATGGCCAGCACCAGGCTACCCATGATAGCGGTTGTTATAATCAACCCCTTGGCGGTCAATGCCAGATCAGCAAAAGCCGGGAGGTAAGGTACAGCGAGTACGACCAATGCTAAGATGAAGATGTTGCGTAATTCCGTGCGGTATTGTCTGAAGATGCCTGTCATATGGATCTATATTTACATCTGGTGAAAGGATACCCAAAATTACAAAAAAAAAGCTTTTGCCACCGGCAAAAGCTTTTTTGAAATAGAGAAGTTATTAAATTACCAGATTACTACTCTCGCAGTATCTGCCAGTTTCATTTTACCACCAGTACATCCCCATGCATCATTGAATTCTTTCAGATGAGGCAGCGGGCCATCTATGCGGCTGGTAGCCGGTGAGTGTGGATCTGTCTGCACCTGGTTGCGCAGCGCAGCTTCTGTACTGTTGCCATGCCATACCTGTGCCCAACCCAGGAAGAAACGCTGTTGCCAGGTATATCCATCAATCTTTGCAGGTTCCGGTTTACCCTTCAGGGATTTTTCCAGTGCATGGTAAGCCAGTGTCAGACCACCCAAATCTGCGATGTTCTCACCGATTGTCAGTGCTCCATTGATATGGAAGCCAGGCAATACCTCGATACCGTTGAAATAACGGATATAACGGTTAGCCAGTGTCATGAAGTTCTTACGATCTTCAGGCGTCCACCAGTTAGTCAGGTTACCTTCTGCATCGAACTGTGAACCCTGGTCATCAAAGCCATGGGTAAACTCATGCCCGATTACCGCAATGATGCCACCATAGTTGATCGCATCGTCTGCATCTGCATTGAAGAATGGAGGTTGCAGAATACCAGCCGGGAATACGACTTCGTTGTTCAGTGGGTTGTAGTACGCATTCACGGTCTGTGGTGTCATTTCCCACTCTGACTTATCCACAGGCTTGCCGATCTTTTCGATCTCTTCCTTGTGTTTGTAGTTGGTAGCTGCCACAACATTCTCGATCAGTGTACCTGGTTTCACATCAATGCTGGAATAATCTTTCCACTTATCAGGATAACCGATTTTGTAAGTGAAGGATTTCAGCTTTTTGTGCGCCATTTCTTTGGTAGCAGCACTCATCCATTTCAGGCTGTCCACTCTTTCTCCATATACGGCACGAACGTTTTCGATCATTTCAGATACCTTCTGCTTGGAGCTTTCAGGGAAATACTGTTTTACAAACAGTTTACCCAGTGGGTAGCCCATAGTACCGTCAGTAGCACGGATAGCGCGTTCCAGACGAGGTTTCTGTGCTTTGGTTCCACGCATTACGGTTGCAAAGAAATGGAAGTTTTCCTGGTCGATCGCCTTAGGCAGGTAACCTGCAAAGCGGGACAGGGTCTGCCAGCGTGCATATGTTTTCAGGGTTTCCAGCGGAGTTGCTTTTACCAGTTTAGCTGAATTGGTGACATATGCCTTGTTTTCCAGGATGATGGTATCGACTTTCACCTGTTGTACTTCGGCATAACCATCCCAGCTAAATTCCGGAGCCAGTTTTTTCAGCTCAGAAAAAGCCACCTTATTATAAGTAGCCACCGGGTCACGCAGCTGTACGTTGGTGAGTTGCAGTTTAGCCAGTTTGGTTTCGAAGTCCAGGATCGTCTGACCTGGGTTTGCATCTTTGAAACCTGCCTGAGAGAATTGTTTATCTATATGCTTTACGAATTCATCGCGAACCGCTTTGGTAGCGCTATCTGTTCTTTCATAATAGCTTCTTTCGCCGAGGCTGAGACCGCCCTGGTTCTCGTATACAGCATTCATCTTACTGTTACGTGAGTCAGCGCCGATATAGAAAGTGGCGACTGTGCTGATACCCAGGGTCTGGAGCTCACCAGATACTTTTGCCCAGTCTTCCAGTGACTGGATAGCGTTAATCTTATCCAGGTAAGGCTGTAACGGGGTCATACCCAGTTTTTCGATGGTAGCAGTATCATAGAAGGAGCGGTAGAAATCGGAGATCTGTTGCTCTTCAGTACCTTTTTTCAGGTCTTTTTTAGCGGCCAGGTCCAGGATAATGCCTTTCAATCTTATTTCTTTGTTCTGTTTATCAAGAACATTGAATGCGCCCCAACGGCTTTCTGTAGAAGGAACCGGGTTATTTTTCTTCCAGTTGCCGTTTACAAAGTTGTCGAAATCATCGCAGGGATTCACAGTACTGTCAATGGAACTTACGTCAAACGCGGGAATTTTTAGGGTGTCCTGGTTTGTCCCCGCCTGTTCTGATGTGGTGTTGTTGTTGCAGGCCGTCCATGAGATGGCAGCCAACAACGATAGTTGTAAAGCGTAAATGCTCTTCATAAAATAAACAGGTTTAGTATTTAAAGATAGCTAAATCACGGATTGTGTGAGATACGGATTTTACAGACGGCTGTTTTTATCTTGCTATAAGGGAAGATTTAGGTAGGTTTGTACCTCGAAAAACCGGAGATCAATGACTTTAAAGTTTAAATTATTCAGAGGACTCACTGCTGTTAATATCATGTTCTCGACCTTCTTTCTGATGGGACTTGTGATCACACTGTTCACCACTGGTAGCCTGATGATCCTTTCTGCCGGCATCTTTTTAGGAGCTATTTTAATTCATGCTATATTATCACTCCATCTGCAAAAAGCGCTGTTAGATCGTAATATGGTATTGAAAGAAAGTACGCCGGGTGGTATCCGGATCATTGGTGGCATCAGCATCTTTGTAGGTGGATATATTGCATTGGCAGGCTTATCCCTGTTTCTGCTGCTCAAAACTGGTAACCTGGGTCCGTTGGAAGATGTGATCAAACAACTCCCCACCAGTGAGCAGGGAAAGATGAGAGCCATGCTGAGCCCTATGTCTGTATTTTTTATCCTGATTGGAGTAATAATTGTTACAAATGTATTGCTCTCTTATAACTTCCTGAAGCAGTGGAAGAACAGGCAGGATGAGGAGCCTTTATTTTAACCCGTTAAGATCTTTTATATGGAACCATTAGCAGAGCGGTTACGGCCTCAGACACTGGATGAGCTGGTGGGACAGCAACACCTGACCGGAAAAGACAGCATCTTACGCAAGGCCATACAACAAGGTAAAATTCCCTCCATGATCCTGTGGGGGCCTCCCGGCGTAGGTAAAACGACCATTGCCAATATTATTGCGCATACCATGGAAGTACCCTTTTATACCCTCAGCGCCATTGCTGCTGGTGTAAAGGAAGTGCGCGAAGTGATCGAAATTGCCCGAAAACAAGGATATGCCGTGTTGTTCATAGATGAAATTCATCGCTTCAATAAAAGTCAGCAGGATGCCTTGCTGGGCGCTGTGGAAAAAGGGATCATCACCCTGATCGGTGCAACTACCGAGAATCCCAGTTTTGAAGTAAATGCGGCGTTGCTGAGCAGGAGCCAGGTATATGTGTTGAAACCATTGACTGAGGAAGAATTGTTACAACTCCTGCACCAGGCCATGGAAAAGGATGAGTGGTTAGGCAGCAGACAAATAGAGCTGAAAGAAACACGGGCGATGTTCAACATCTCTGGTGGCGACGCCCGTAAATTGCTGAACTTATTTGAGCTGGTGGTGAACACCCTGCAACAGGAATCTCCTATCGTGATCACTGATCAGAAGGTGATGGATATTGCACAACAACGGGTAGCTATCTACGATAAGTCAGGCGAGCAACACTACGATATTATCTCTGCTTTCATTAAATCAATCAGAGGCAGTGATCCGAACGCAGCCGTCTATTATCTGGCAAGGATGATAGAAGGTGGAGAAGATGTGAAGTTCATAGCGAGGAGATTGTTGATATCTGCTTCTGAAGATATTGGAAATGCGAACCCCAATGCATTGCTATTAGCGACCAGTTGTTTTCAGGCAGTGACGATGATCGGGTATCCCGAAGCAAGAATTATATTATCGCAGTGTACCACTTACCTGGCATCTTCTGCGAAGAGCAATGCAGCCTACATGGCGATCAACAACGCCTTGTCTGTAGTGAATAAAACAGGTGATCTGCCGGTGCCGATGAATATCAGAAATGCGCCGACAAAGATGATGAAAGAAATGGGGTATAACAAAGGCTATGAATACTCTCATGATTATGAAGGCAGTTTTTCTCCACAGGAGTATCTGCCAGAGCAGATCAAAGGAATGAAGCTGTATGATCCGGGGAAGAATGCAAGGGAAGATGAAATGAGGAAGCACCTGAGAGGGTTGTGGAAAGAAAAATATGGATATTAAAAAAGGCGTCCCGGATTCGGGACGCCTTTTTTATAAAAGTGCTATTGTTTTATGTATTTGTAGTAATCTATCGTCCCATTATAGTCGTTATCTGACTCTTTGTAAGACAAAATCATATACTTATCTGTCAGTTCAGCTAAATGATAGCTATCATAACTAATATCTACATTTGAAGAACCGTCATAGATCACCGTAAACTTTTTGGTGGCCGGATCGTATGAAAAACCTCCCTCTTCAGAATCGGCACTATAATTCAAATTATAGACATAATTACTACAGGTTGAGGTATTCATATCCAGGTATCCATAATTATTTGAATAGCTATAGGTAAATGAGTAGTTATCGAAACTGTAAGAAGAGTGGTAAATATTTTTATAATAAGGAATAGTTAAAGTCGATCCAAAAGATAGTTGATCATTATTACAATCAAAGTTCTGGTTATAATTATATAATGTATCCACCTGGTAATCTGTATACTCCCAGCTGCCATTATAATAATAATTATGACCATAGTAGTTCCATGTACCAGTCAGTGAATCGGTCCATTTATCGCTACCTTCAGGCAATACCAGTACTGTTGCAGTAATTGCATCACTTACACGACCCAGGGTATCATACGCTGCATACTTTACATAGAAAGTATCACCATTGATGGTAGCAGGTAATTTGAATACGATGGTAGAATCGATATAACCATCACCAATACCACGGGCATTTGGTGTTTTAGTAGCAGCAGCTCTCGCTTGCTTTGCCGCTTTTCTCAGACCGTATGCCTGCGTATAATCAATTTTGAAATAAGAAGCAGCACCTGCTATCTGTACATAGTAACCTGCTACATTGCCAGATACGTTTGGTGGATAGATGATCAGGTAACGGCTTTTGATCACTGTATACGTTTTATTGTACAGGGAATCCAGTACAGGTGCACTTGCATCAGCTGACGCTGCAGGAAATGTACCTGTTACACTGCTGCCATAAGCTACTTTCAGACCGGCAGTCAGGGTATCTGCATTGGCGATGCCACTGGCATAGGTTGTTACTATTGTAGTATCGTGTACAGTATTTGTAATAGTGGTGGTGGTTCCTTCCTTTGTGCAGGCATAGAATGCTACAACACTGGCTAACACACCTGATAATATAATTTTCTTCATAAGTTTAATCTAAATTCAGTTTGGAAAGTGTGTAGTTATTTATTGAATTCGTACATGTACAGGTATTGGTAGTCAGAAGTCTCATTATCATCATATGTCAATACCAGTTTGCTGGCAGTCAATTCAGATACATAATAATAATAGTAGTTGAAATCGATGTTTGAACTGTTGCCACTTTCACTGTTATTGTAGATGAACATCAGGCGATGTTTGGAAGCATCATAAGAAATAGCACCTGTCTCGATACCATTATAATTATTTGCATAAGTATATGCATAGCTGCTACAAGTCGAATTATCAAGGTCCAGGTTTCTGTAACTACCGCTATAAGAGGAGGAATAGGTATACTGACTATTGAACGTGAACGCCCAATGATAAGTCCATGCATAGCTAGTCAGGTAAATATCAGTGGCCTCTTCGGATGCTGTCAGAGTATTATTGTTGCAGGTATAGTACTGCTGGGTATAAGGATACAGCGTATCAACTATCCATTCATTGTCATAGGAACTGGTACCATAATATTTATATCTTGCATAATTCCAGGTGCCAGCCAGTGAATCGTTGAATGTAGTACTACCCTGGGGTAATACGATCACTGTAGCTGTGACAGGTTTACTCACACGGTTCAAGGTATCATACGCTGCATACTTCACATAGAAAGTATCGCCTTTGATGGAGATTGGTAATTTGATTACAATTGAAGAGTCGATATAACCCTCGCCGCTACCACGGACAAATGCAGGCAATTGAGAGGCCTTTTTCGCACCACTTGCTGCCAGCTTTGCACGCATCGCTGCTCTTGCAGCTTTACGTTGTGTATTCGCAGTGGAGTAATTTACTTTGAAATATGAACTGGCTCCTTTGATCTGCACATAATAACCTGCTACATAGCCGGAAAGATTTGGCGGATAGATGGTCAGATATTGTCCTTCTATTACACTGTAAGTTCTTTCGTACATGGTATCCAGTACGGGGGCATCGGCAGATGTTGATGGGGATGGTAATACGGAATCAGCGACTTTGGTGGAATAACCCACACTGATTGCAGCTGTCAGTGTATTAGCGTCAACCTGACCGCTCCACCAAACAGTCTTATTGATAGTGTCATTCACTGTGTTGGTAACAGTGATGGTTTTATCCTCCTTTTTACAGGCATAGAAAACCAGGGCACCAAGTATGGCACCAATTAAGTAAATTTTCTTCATAGATAAGGGAATAAATATTTCAAGTAAAAATAATGTAAGGAAAATCTTTATCTAGTTTCTTCTGATATCTGGTAGGTAGGTAAAAAAATAACCACCTGAAAGCCAGGTGGTTAAAAATATTATCAGTTCTTAATTAATGTATAGCTGGTCTGCTTTGCTTCAGATATTTTTAATAGTATGTGCCGTCAGTAGTTGCTTCTTCATAAGAAAATACTGACACCACCGGGCTGTTATCCCTTAATTCATTGATGCAATAGGTTTCATAATGAGGTATTTGTATTACCCTCACTTTGCAGTATCCGGTTTAAAGTCAGGAAAAGTGGTCGTACCGTTTAGATTGACAGTTTTTTTACAGGCAAAGACTTATAGCACATGGACTACAATCATGTAGTTTAATTTCATTTTTAGATGAACAATGTACTTTACTTGTCCTTTTCTTTCGCTAAAATTTCAAATGGTACATGCACCTCAGCTCCGGTTTCATCTACCAATGTGAGCATATGCTTACCGGGTGCCGGGTGCAAAGCCATCTGGTGAAACTCTTCTGTAGTACCGATAAAGTTATTGTCCAGGTGCCAGAAGATCTTTGCTTTTGTATCCCGGTGGGTGGCCGTAAATACTGCTTCTCCGGCTGTGCCATCTATTTCTATAGGTACATATATACGTGCATTGGGTCGGGGATATATCACTTCCATCGTTGGCTTATCAGCTGATAAGGTCGCGATACAATCAGGTCTATATGGAGGTAATGCAGCATAGTTATGTCTGGTACGGTAATAAAACTCCATGGCTGGTGGTAATACAAACCAGGGTACATGTTGCATCATGGATGGCGATTCACAATTCGCCGTCACGCGGTATTGACCTGTATGATCTAAATGTATTAACTGGTGATAAGGGCATACGCCAGAACGCAATCCATTCACAGGTACCCATAGTGAATCCTTGTCTGGACAGAGATCGCTGGCCCTGTAGCCACTTTGTTTACACACTTCTACTTTTCTTAATTTGCTATAAGGTGTGGTAAACCAGCCACTGGTATGTAGTAATCTGAATACATCAAACATTACAGGGGCTGCTGTTGCTACGCCCAATAACCCCGGTCTCCCTTCTCCATCTGCATTACCGATCCATACACCTACTACATATTGAGGTGTGACACCTATGGCCCATCCATCTCTGAACCCAAAGCTGGTACCTGTTTTCCATGCTACTCTTTGTGAAGAGGAAAACTGTTGCCAGAGCATTTCCTCACCCGGTCTCATTACGTCTTCCATTGCCTGGAAGGTGTACCAGATCGCTCCTGCATCCAGCACACCATAGTCTGTAGGTGCATGTTCTGAAGGTCTTTTTAATCCATGTATATAGTTGGGTGCATGAATATCATCTGCATCATACTTACCATTGTATTGATCTAAATGTAACAAGGTACGCGCCATGCTTGCATACATGCCAGACATCTCCCACAGATTGGTTTCTCCACCACCTAAGATCAGTGATAAACCATAGTGGTCTGCGGGTTGTCGCAATGTGGTAATGCCCATTTTCTTTAGCAATGCATGAAAACGTTCATAGCGATATTGCTGTAGCATACGCACCGCCGGAATATTCAGTGACCTTGCCAATGCCCTGCTGGCAGGCACTGCACCATCATATCCTAAGTCAAAGTTCTGTGGTGTATACCCTGCGATCTGTGTAGGAATATCCGGTACTAAACTATGTGGTAGTATCATGCCATCCGTCATCATCGCTGCATACAACACTGGTTTCAATGTACTACCCGGACTGCGCGGACTCTGTATGATATCCACATGGCTTTCCATTTCTGCATCTTCAGGATGATAGATATTACCTACATAAGCGAGTGCATTGCCCGTTTCTACATCCAATACAATTGCTGCAGCGTTGTTGATGCCATTGGCTTTGTAAATATTGTGATAGCGCTCTACAATGTTCGCAACATTTCTTTGCAGATCACCTTCCAGCGTGGTTTTGATACGGGTGCTACCTGTGCTGCCTGTGCGGTAATCTTTGCGGAACCTATCTAACAAGTGTGGTGCATCCTGCGGCAATGCCTGTGGCTGATCTGGTAAAGGTTCTAATTTAGAGAGCGCACAGGTGATGCTATCAATCGTTTTATTCTTCCACAGCCTGTTTAAAAGCTGGTTTCTTTTCGTGAGTAAGATCTGCCTGTTACGACCAGGATGTACTAATGCCGGACTATTGGGCAATACTGCCAATGCCGCCGTTTCACCCCATGATAATTGTTCTGCACCACGGCCATAGTAGCGCCAGGAAGCTGCTTCCAGTCCTACTACGTTTCCTCCGAAAGGTGCATTGCCAGCATATAATTGTAAGATGCTTTTTTTAGAATATGAGAATTCAAGACGTGTAGCGAGTACCGCTTCAATCAACTTTTGAAATACGGTACGGGGTTTATTGCGCGAGAGGCGGATCACCTGCATAGAGAGGGTACTGCCTCCACTGATGACAGTGCGGTGTTGTATGTTTTGTTTAAAAGCACGGGCAAGGGCGATGATATCCACACCCCAGTGGTAATTAAAACGTTTGTCTTCGTAAGCGATAATGCACCGTGCAAATTTTTCAGGTACAGGTTTATCAACAGGGAAACGCCATTGACCATCTGTGGCAATAGTGGCGCTGAGCAGCCTGCCGTTGTTGTCTTCTATAACAAAGGAAGTAGGGGCCGTAAATAAACGGGAGGGGAGACAAAAAATATATGTTATTAACAAGATGGAAGCAACAATCAACCACCATTTTCTTTTACGCAACCACATAGAATTCTTTTTAAGCCGGCCGCCACCCTCGTGGCAAAAAAATGAGCGTGCATCAAAAATAAATAAACCTCCTCAGAAGTGCTGAAAGGACTACCTATCTCCATTAGGTATCCGAATAAAACGCAGGATGTATCAAAAATAAATGAACCTCCTTAGAACTGCATAAATGCAAACCTAGCTCCATCAGGTATCCGAATGAAAAGAGCGTGTATCTTACTTTTGATACACGCTCCATTTTATTGAGAGGAAGTAAATTTAGTCAATTTACTTCGTACTTATATCTACCCACTTACCTGGCAGGAAGGCTTGTATGGTATTATCATACATCGCTTCACAATTCACAGCTGGCAGGTAATAATGCCCTAAGTAAGCTGCATTCAGCAATACATTGTATGTATGTGTTTTACCTTCTTCAATATTGAAATAAGTATACACCCTGTCGTCACGAATATCCATAAATGTAAACGGTGAATTATGGAAGGCGCTATCGCTTTCCAGCAGGCGCGTATTGATCACCTCCCACCCACTTGGGAAGATCTGTGTCAATGCCATCTGCTCATAATATCCACGCTTACCAGGGTTAGTGATCTTCACAGTCGCCATGAAGTCTGTACCCTGGCGAAGGTTCGTTACATCCAGCGGATGACCGTCACGGGTGCTATAAGTTACTGATAGCCCTAATACTTCAGGATTGTTTGGAACAGTAGGCTCCTGCCCTGCATCCGGACGACCCTGCAGGATCAGTCTTGCATACAGGATATTACCACCGGTGTTCTGCACACTCACATTACCAGCTGTAGTAGTAACAACCGGGATTTGTGTGATGTAAGAGGTAGCACTTACAGTGGTTGCTTTACCATTCAGCTTGTAAGTAAAGGTGGCTTTAGCGCCATTCTTGTTTGTACCGCAGAACTTCGCAATCGCAATCAATGTATAGGCAGTGGTCTGTGTGCTATAGTAATCATCTTTCGACATATCAGCAGCCAGTTCTTTCACCAGTTCATTGCCACGTGCTGTCTGACCTAAGGTCGTGAGTGTTTCCAGTATCATCGCTTTATCGCGGGTATCAGAGCCAAAGGTGCCACCTAATTGTTTATAAGGTTTCACACTTGTTGGTAAATTTCTGATCAGCATATTTGATACTTCCGGCTGACCAGCGAGTTTGTAAGCTGCTGCCAGTCTCCATTTTGCTGCATCAGAGAGATATGCGAACTCTTTCAGACGGTTCATTGCACCTAACTCAGGCACTTTGGCCAGTGCGAGCAGATACAGACGATATGCCTGTGTGAGATCGCCACCATAGAAGTTGGTACTGCGTGGTGTCCAGGATGCTGCTTTGTTACGTTGGTATTTCTTCCATTGGTCCAGCATGCTTGCAGGCAGTTCGTACCCTCTTGCCTGTGCTTCCAGCAGGAAGTGACCGGCATAGTTTGTACCCCACTCATCTGATTCTGCATTACCTGGCCAGTAAGCCAAACCACCGTCGGAAGTCTGGAAGCCTTTCAGTCTGTTGATCGCCGCTTTGATGTTGTGATCTGCATTGGCAGCTTCACTGCTCTTCAGGTCTACCAGCTGGTTCAGTACCAGTTGAGGGAATGCTGCAGAAGTAGTTTGTTCTACACAACCATGTGGATATTGTACCAGATAATTCAGGCGTTTTGCCAGATTCATCGGAGGCACGGTAGAGATTTCCAATACACCGGTATTGGTGCCTGCCATACCTGCTGGTTTGTAATCGGCAGTCCAGCTTTGACCACCTGTTACAGTTCCATCCTGTACAGTGGTGATCAGTGGATTCGGATTACGTACTTCCAGTTCAGTTTGTTCTTCTGCTTTCGCAGCGCCGCTGGTAGCTGTTACTTTTACTTTGGCCACACCTACGGCAGCTTTCACTTTCACATCAAAGTATACCAGTTGTTCACCCGGTTGATTGAAGGTAACGGTCTTCGTGCTTTCACCCACCACTTGCAGCAGTGAGCTGGTAGCCAGTGTTACTTTCGCTGATTTGATATTGTTTTCCAGACCGAATACGGTAACTGGTAATTGAATGGTTTCAGAAGGACCTAATACCCGTGGCAGTGATGTGAGCAGCATCAATGGTTTCTTCACAGCTACTACTTTTTCAGCAGCACCGTATGCACCATCCTGACCCGCTACTACCATCGCTTTCACAGAACCAATGTATGGAGGCAGTTTGAAGTTGTGTGTTTTCTTTTCACCACCTTTCAGGGTGAATGGACCCATGTATAATACAACTGGTTTGAAGCGGTTTGCTTTTGCAGCGCCTGCATTTTTGTTCAGACCTTCGTCACCACCTATACTCAGAATGCGTTCCATATCGCCACCCCATGCACCGATCACATAGTCGAAGATATCCCAGGTTTTTACACCCAATGCTTCTCTTGCATAGAAGGTACTATGTGGATCAGGTGTTTTGAAGCGGGTCAGATCCAGCAGACCTTCATCGACAATGGCGATGGTATAGGTCATGGATTTACCTTTTGCTTCAGATACGGTGATGCTGGCGTTCTGTTCAGGTTCCAGTTTATCGGCCATGGTGATCACCGGACTGAGGATGGTATTTGCATCTTCGATCGTCAGTGGTATTACGCCATACATGCGGATAGGCAGATCGTTCGCTGTTTGTGCATGTGGTTGCAGCAAACTAATGTTCACGTATATATTAGGCGCCATGGATTTGTCCACCTTGAAGCTGAAGGTCGTCTGTCCTTTCTTTGTATTTACCCAGAAGGATTTCAGCACCTTGCTGCCTGATTCAATGCTGATGAGGCCACGACCTCCTTCACTACTTGGAATGGTGAGGTTCACGTCTTCACCTACATTGTATTTACTCTTGTCAGAAGTGAACACGAGCATAGCAGCTTCAGAAGGATTTTCTTTCTGCACTCTTTCTGCCCAACCCGGGTAATCAATATATACTGACTTACCGGTGGTATGTCCGCTTTTCAGGTCTTTCACTCTTACGAGGTAACGGCCCCAGTCAGGAGAGTTGATCTGCAGGTCCCAGGTACCTTTACCATTATTGAGCGCGATAGTTTCTTTTTTCAATAGTTGGTTGTAACTATCCTGCGTAAAGTTGGTAAAGTCGTCTTCACCATCTTCATCCCACCACCAGCGCCAGCGAACTTTGTACAGTTCTACCTGCACACTGCTGGAACCACGCACCAGGTTACCATTGTTATCCACATTTACGATGCTGATATGGTGTGGCTGGTCTGTGAGCAACATTCCTGTAGTACGATCTCCTTCCGGCATGCGGATACCTGCATAGGTAGAGAAGGGGTTGTATGGCATAGAGAAGTGGTCGATACTGAAATCGCCACCTGGCTCGAATACTTTGATTTCGAAGTTAGCTTTCAGCTGACCTGGAGCGATTTTGCCCAGTGGCAGGTTCACTTTTACAGGTGCGGTACCGTTCTCACTCAGGGCGCTTTCGAAGATGGTTTTATCTTCAGCTTCAAAGTGAGTGACAGGGTCGTCGAAGGTATAGCCGGCAAAGTTTTTAAAGCTGGTAGCCTGTTGGGTGAGCGATACATCGACTTTTGCTTTCAGGTGCTGGGCAGTAGCGCCAAACAACCATTGTGCACTCAGTGTACCTTCAGAAGCATCGTCTTTGGACAGGGTTGTTCTTGTACCAAAGTCCAGTTTTACTTTCAGCCTGTTTGGCTTTACAGTTTCAATGCGCAAATTTTTAGTAAAGAGGGCACCTCCTACTTTTACCTTCGCGGTCCAGTTACCAGTAATGTCGTCAGGGTTGGTAGCGGTGATAAAGTTATAGAAGCCATTTACAGATTGCAGGGCGTTGATCCGTCTGTACAGCTGGCCTTTCGGATTGTAGAGTTCCAGTGTAACCGGGTGATCAGCAGGTAATTTCTGTTGTTTATCTTCCAGTATGAAGGTAAGGTACAGGGTATCGCCAGGGCGCCATACACCACGTTCACCGTAGAGGAAGCCTTTGATACCGCTTTGTACTTCTTCCCCTTTCACATCGAAACGGCCCAGGGGGAGGGAGTTACCATCGTCCAGTTTCAGGTAGCCTCTTTCGTCACCTTTCTTAGCGATCAGGAGGTAAGGTCTGCGTTTCAGATCGAAGTTTGCAAGACCATCGCCATCGCTCTTGGTTTTGAAGATCACCTGGTTCTGGTAGTCGAGCAGTTCCAGTTCTACACCCATTAATGGTTTAGTATCGCGGATGTCGGTAACGGCAATGAGCATGCTGTTGTCATTCCCTCTCTTGGCTGTCAGACCGATATTGGAAGAGAAAACGTTGCGGGATGCCCATCTGTCTTTGTTGTAATAAGAGTTAGAGCAGGCGTCGTCGCGGGTTTCCCAGTTATAACCGTATGGATAGTAGCTATCGTAACGGGACCAGAATTCATCGTCTTCGTCGATCTTTTCGCCATAGCCATCACTGTAATAGTCTTCTTCAGACTGTTCTTCTTTTTTGGTATCGTCGGTTTTAGCACCACAACCCATGAGGGAGTATGCTTTGCGGAAGCCGATGGTCACGCGGTAGATAGCGCCTGGTTCGGTGCGGAGCAGTTGATCCAGGTCGAGGAAGAAACGGTTACGTTTATGAAGATTGAGTGACTTGTCGGTATCGAGGCGGATGGTTTTTTCAACCACCGGACGACCTACGCGACGCAGGTCCTGCGTGCCATTCAGGTCATTCCTTTGCAGGTATTGCGGAATGTTGTTTTCGTAGATCTTGATGATGGTCACGTCTACGGCACTGAGGTTCACCGCTTCGAAGGGGAACACCAGTTTATTGCTTTCCGGGAGCACCACCCCTTTGCCGGGGATAGATACGGAAGGTTGAATATTTTCGAAATCGATATTGGCGGAGAAGCTCTGCAGTAGTTTCTCGTCATAACTGTTCAGTATACCCTCGTTGATCACAACGGAGAAGCTACCTTCCAGACGTTTAGGTGCGAATACTTTTACTTCACTGCCTTCGATGGTATAGCGCAGGTCGCTAACGCCGCTGATACCGATGAGGCCATCGAGGGTTTGGGCTACGCTAATGGGATCGGAGAATTGTACGAGAACGTATTGTTCAGGATCAATGATCGCTTTTACATCGAGTACTTTGAATTCACCGATGGCCGGTATTTCAAGTTGCTTTTTGCCTGATAGCTCAACTTTCAGCGGAGCGCCGTTCCATTCGAGGTCCAGGTTCCATCCATCCTGCGCACGGGTCAGGTTTTCGATGGTGAACTTAGATGTTCTTTCGGCAGCGTTGTGTTCCCATTTGATAGGGAAGGATTTGCTACCAGCGCGGGCGGTGACTACTTTTTCGATCTGTTGAGGATCTTCGGCATCAGCAGTGACGATGGCGCCGGTGTAGACCATTTTTTCGCGGGAAGTATTGCTGGCTGATTTAAGGCCAAAATCCTGCAGTTCGTACGATGGCTCCATGACACGGAATTCGAAGTCGAAAGAGCGAAGGGCTTTTTCTACATTGATCACTTTTCCGAGTCTGAAAGTAGCGGTGTAGGTTTTGCCGGGAGTCAGGTTGGCATCCGGACGAAACTCAATTGTAGTGGCGTCTACCCAATAGGCCTTACCCTTGATGGACGGGCTGAAATCGAAGAGTTCTTCGGTGACAGGCTCATTTTGGGTGTGGGTAACGTTTACATTGCTGGATAACTGTACCCTGATAGTACTTTGTTTGGAAATTACACCGGCGGTATAGGCGTCGATGTATTTTGCCAGTTCAGGGTTCATTGCTTTTCTGGATTGTTTGCAAGCTGAAAAACATGACATTAACAGACAGAAAATACCAGTAAGTATGGCAATATTTCTTTTGGGATGCATGTGGATAAATGCTGGTTTAAGATATAAAGGTATGTTAAAATATATTTTAATAATTAATATGGTGGAGCCGGGGTTGGGTTTACGATCTGATTACGAACATATAGGTCACATATATAGTTATATAGTCCTCCCCTTTTTCCGGCCTTTGGATATTCGTGGCTATTCCCGGAAGCTGTTCCGGGTAGTGGCTTACGAAGGTGATTGTCAGGTTCAATGTATCCATGACAACTGGTCCAAGGCTCGTCAAAGATAAGGAAAGGAGTGTCTTTAACCAGCCATCTTGCCAATAAAACTCATTTTGAAGGCGTGAATAGGGCTTTTTTAGGACTGATAACAATCATCACATTTATTAAATTTGTCAGCATGATACAGTGGTTTACCAAATCCTTTGAGGAATTAACGAATAGCGAGTTATATGCCATAATGCAGATACGTTTCAATGTCTTTATCATAGAGCAGAACTGTATGGCGGAAGACCTGGATGATTATGACCAGAAAGCCCTGCATCTGTATGGGATAGAAAACGATAAGGTCGTGGCGTATACCAGGATCTTTGGTCCGGGAAAGAAATATGAGCAGGCGGCATTTGGCAGGGTGCTAACGGCGAAGGAGGCACGGGGCAAGGGAGTTGGAAAGGAGTTGATGAAGCGTACGCTCGACGTGATAGCAGCACATTATGGCAAGGTGCCGGTGAAGATCAGTGCACAGTCGTACCTGCTGAAATTTTATAGTGAATTAGGGTTTGAGCAGGTGAGTGAGGAATATGATGATCATGGGTTGCCGCATATTGATATGATACGGCATTAAATAAGGGGGGAATCACTTCCCCCTTATTTCTTTTTATCTTTCGGTACGTGCACCTTGACTTTATACATCGGAATCATATAAGACACGGTGTAGGTCATATCGAACTGTGACCGCTTCGACCCGCTTCCAAATCCTGGAATTACGATAGGTGGAAATGCTTTGCTGGCACTACTGTGGATCATGATTTTCTCTCGCACACCCCATCCCAGGAACAGATTTTTTGCAGCTTCTACTCTCAGACCAAATACCAGCTCAATCCAGTGGGCAGTCATACTTGTTTTTGGATAGCTCCCCTGGGTAGATGCATCCCAGTAATCACTGGTGATGAGGTAAGTAGGTACTTCGTAGGTATTATGTGCAAAACCATAGCGGATACCTCCGTAGAGCATATTCTGTTCTGTGGTTTCTGTTTTTTTCATGAAGTCGTAGTCGATACCGATGGTGCTGTAGATACCGCTTCCTTTGTAGGTGTAGTTGGAATCGCTGTGAGAAGTGCGGTTCCAGCCGGTTTCGATGGCGCCATAGATCTTTTGGCCAAGGCGCACATCGGCTTGAACGGTAATGTCGGTTCTATATGGTTGAAAATACAGCAGGGCAAAACGGCTGATGTCCAGACCGATGCGGATACCTGCGTTAGAGAGGTAGGTGCTGTCTTCGATTTTTGCAACAATTGGTTTGCCTTTCGGGGCAATAGAGTCTTTGCCTGATTTGGTTTTCAGTGCGACAGAGTCCTTGCCTGATTTAGTCTTCAGGATAACGGTATCATTGGCGGCTTTGATTTTCAGCGCGTTTGATAACGGTCTGTGAGTCGTATCCTTTACAGTCGCCGGAATGGTATCCTTCTTCACCTGTGCCTGCGCGGCGACCGCGAAGAGACTAATAAATAAAGAATAAAGAAATGTTCGTTGTATTATCACTTGTTACCTCCCGGTTATTTATATGTAAAGAGTCGATGGTATGGTAGGTGGTTATCACCGTATCCAGTGTGGAGAAAGTGGCGAAGCCGCAACCAGCAGATACAAAGTGCGGGGTGCGTGTATACCTGAAGGTCAGGGTATCTGCCACGGCGGTGGAGTCCAGTTTCAGGTAGTAACGACAGGTATCGTGCAGCGGGTCGAGTTCGAAATATACACTGGATCTGGCTTGCTGACTGATGAGGGTGTCCTTGTCAAGGGCACACACCGTCACTTTGGGCCAGGTGGTGTCTTTGTTGATGTACCCATCCAGGGAGTCTTTTTTAAAGTTAATACCAAGGTCTGCGAGCAAGGTTTGGTCACAGGTCTTGGTTTCATCCTCACAAGCCGCAAATACTGCTATGAGTAGAAGGGCTATAATGCCGGAAATATATTTCATGCCTATTGGTTATAACAATTCTGGAGGCGAAGATAATGACTTAGAGGGTAGAATCTGTTGTACCTGGAAACAAAAAATCGCTTTTGTCTATGACAAAAGCGATTTTTTAGGGAGATATATTTTAGCCTGCGGCGAGTGATAACTGATTGTATTTTAGCCTGCGGGCTGCTTTGAAACTATCTTTTTAGCTCCTGCTTCAGGAACTTCGCCGTATGGCTTTCTTTACATTCACTCACCTGTTCCGGTGTACCGGTACATAATATTGTACCTCCACCAGCGCCACCTTCAGGTCCCAGATCAATAATATGATCGGCCATCTTGATCACATCCAGGTTATGTTCGATCACCAGCACGGTATTCCCTCTATCTACCAGTTTGTTCAGCACATTCAGCAACAGCTGGATATCCTGGAAGTGCAGACCGGTAGTAGGTTCGTCTAAGATATAAATAGTCTTTCCGGTATCTTTTTTAGATAGTTCAGTCGCCAGTTTTACACGTTGGGCCTCACCACCTGACAGGGTCACGGCTGATTGTCCCAATGTGATATATCCCAGTCCTACATCTTGTAAAGTCTTGATTTTCCGGTAGATATAAGTTACGGGCTGGAAGAACTCCACTGCCTCATCGACCGTCATATCCAGTACATCGGAGATAGATTTGCCTTTGTACCTGATTTCCAGTGTTTCACGATTGTACCGGCGGCCGTTACATTTCTCACAATGCACGTATACATCAGGGAGGAAGTTCATTTCAATGACTCTCATCCCCCCTCCTTCACAAACATCACAGCGACCGCTTTTCACATTGAAGGAGAATCGACCTGCATTATAGCCCCGGATCTTGGCTTCCGGCACCTGGGAAAACAGGGTACGGATGTCCGTAAAGAACCCGCAATAAGTAGCTGGGTTACTACGGGGGGTACGACCGATTGGAGACTGGTCGATTTCGATGACTTTGTCTAAATTTTCCAGGCCTTTGATGCTTTTGTAAGGCATCGGGTCTTGCTTGGAATCGTAGGCGTGCTGACTCAGAATAGGGTACAGCGTTTCGTTGATGAGGGTAGACTTACCACTACCAGATACCCCTGTTACACAGATAAAGGTACCTAGCGGGAGTTTCACGCTCACGTTCTTTAGGTTATTGCCGGTGGCGCCTTTTAGTTCCAGTGATTTCCCGTTACCCTTGCGTCTTTCGGAGGGGATGGTCCCTGCCTGTTTACCATTCAGGTAGCCGGCGGTGGGGGTATCGAGTTGCAGGATCTGGCTAGGCGTACCCTGGGCGATGATGCGGCCACCGTGTACACCGGCACCTGGGCCAACGTCGATGAGGTGGTCGGCATGGAGCATGATATCTTTATCGTGTTCCACCACGATCACGGTGTTGCCCATTTCGCGAAGGTTGCGGAGGGCGTCGATGAGTTGCATGTTATCACGCTGGTGAAGCCCAATGCTGGGTTCATCCAGGATATAAGTGATACCCATTAGTTGGGAGCCGATCTGGGTGGCGAGGCGGATACGCTGGCTTTCACCACCGCTCAGCGTGCGGGTAGCACGGTTGAGGGTGAGGTAAGTAAGACCTACGTTGAGCAGGAAGCCTAGTCTTTCCCTGATTTCTTTGAGGATATCTTTGGCGATGGTATTTTGTTTCTTGTCCAGTCGCTTTTCGATGTCCTTGAACCAGACGGCCAGTTTATCCAGGTCCATGTTCCCCAGTTCGGAGATATTTTTCTCATCTACCTTGAAGAAGAGGCTTTCCTTTTTGAGGCGGGAGCCATTACATTCAGGGCAGGTATGTAGTTTCATGAAGCTTTCGGCCCAGTTGCGTACAGCGTCTGAAGAAGTGTCGTTGAAGTAACGGCGAACGGTGTTGATCACCCCTTCGAAGTCAGAGTTGTAAGCGTTTTCGCCATTATCCCCGAATTCCATGTCCATTTCCAGGCTACCATTTTCATCTCCGAATAGGAGGAGGTTCAATGTTTTCTGGGGCAGGTTGCCGATGGGGGCAGTCAGGGAGAATTTATTCTTTTTGGCGAGTTGTTGTACCTGTTTAAAGGTGAAGGTATCTCTGGCTTCGCCGAGTGGGGCGAGGCCACCGTCATTGATAGAGACGTTGTGATCGGGGATCACGGCGTCCATATCTATCTGGTAGATGGTGCCGAGGCCTTTGCAACGGGGGCAGGCGCCATATG
Source organism: Chitinophaga sp. LS1 (assembly GCF_034274695.1). Taxonomy (NCBI): domain Bacteria; kingdom Pseudomonadati; phylum Bacteroidota; class Chitinophagia; order Chitinophagales; family Chitinophagaceae; genus Chitinophaga; species Chitinophaga sp. LS1. The sequence continues at coordinate 1,322,197 of NZ_CP128362.1, read as the reverse complement.
GAGAGTTAAAGGAGAATGTGTTTGGAGAGGGCTCTTCGTAGGAGAGGCCGGTATCTTCACACATGAGTTGTTTAGAGTACTGGCTGACTTTGTTGGTGTCGTTGTCCATGATGAAGAGGAGGCCTTTCCCCATCTGCAGGGCTTTTTGAATGCTCTGGCTGATGCGGGTGCGGGCGTCGTCCTGCACTTGTACCCTGTCAACTACCAGTTCGATGTCGTGGATTTTGTAACGATCCACCTGCATCCTTTCTTTCAGGTCGAGGATTTCTCCGTTCACGCGCACTTTGAGGTAGCCCTGTTTGCGGAGCTGTTCGAAGAGTTCGCGGTAGTGGCCTTTACGCCCACGGATGAGGGGGGCGAGGATGACGAGTTTCTTTTTCGGGTAGTTTTTAAATACGTGGTCCATGATTTCTTCTTCGGAGAAGCGGGTCATGCGTTTACCACTATTATAGGAGTATGCGATACCTACGCGTGCGTAGAGCAGGCGGAGGAAGTCATAAATTTCGGTGATGGTCCCTACGGTAGAGCGGGGATTTTTGTTGGTAGTTTTTTGTTCGATGGAGATAACCGGGGATAGGCCGGTGATTTTATCAACATCGGGGCGTTCCATATCGCCTATGAACTGGCGTGCGTAGGCAGAAAAGCTTTCCATGTATCGGCGTTGGCCTTCTGCGTAGATGGTATCGAATGCCAGGGAGGATTTTCCGCTGCCACTGATGCCGGTGATGACAACCAGTTTATTTTTAGGTAATGTGAGGTCCAGGTTTTTGAGATTGTGAACCCGGGCGCCAAACACAGCTATTTGATCATCTGCCGTAGCCGGTGTGAGGACCGGCGTTGTTGCATTCTCTTTCTTCTTTGCCATATTTGATTAGCGAGTCACCATGGTATGAAGCATGGTGTTTATTTTAATACTAAGCTACGTCAAAAATGGTGATTTTGCTAAAAATTTTAGTGAAGAGGTTGGAGAGTTAGTAAAGATTCGGTGGAGATTCGATAGCGATTCGGTGCCAAAAGGGGGCTAAAAGGGCACTTGTATATCAGAGGGATAATGAGGTGACCTTTTGGTGGTCTTTTGGTAGGCAGTTGGTGGCGAAGGTATAGCGTAGTCGAAGAAGCGTCGAACTAGCGTCGAAGAAGCGTCGAACAACACTCGAACAACGTTCGAACAACACTCGAACAGCATTCGAACAACGCTCGAACAACGCTCGAACAATGCTCGAACAACATTCGAAGGGCACTCGAACAGCATTCGAAGAAAGGGGGGAATCAGGGTGGACATAAAAAAGGCCGCATCTTGTGGATGCAGCCTTTCTATACATTATATATACGTCAATTACGCTTTGTATTTCTTAAACACTACGATTGCGTTGTGACCACCGAAGCCGAAAGTATTACTCATGGCTACATTCACTTCGCGTTCCTGTGCTTTACCGATTGTCAGGTTCAGGTCGGTTGGGATACCTTCACCCAGGGTAGTGGTATTGATGGTAGGCGGAATCAGGTTATGCAGGGTTGCCTTGATACTTGCGATAGCTTCGATAGCACCTGCAGCACCGAGCAGGTGACCTGTCATAGATTTGGTTGCGCTGATGTTCAGTTTGGTAACGTGATCACCGAATACGCCGATGATACCTTTCAGTTCGCTTGCATCACCGAGAGGGGTAGAAGTAGCGTGTGCGTTGATATAATCAACATCCTGAGGTGTCAGTTCAGCATCTTCGAGGGCACGGGTCATACCCAGGCGTGCGCCCAGACCTTCAGGGTGGGTAGCAGTCAGGTGGTAAGCATCTGCACTCATTGCGCCACCTACCATTTCAGCGTAGATCCTGGCGCCTCTTGCGATAGCGTGCTCATATTCTTCGAGGATGATAGCGCCAGCGCCTTCGCCCATTACGAAACCATCGCGGTCAGCGTCGAAAGGACGTGAAGCGGAGGTAGGATCGTCATTGCGGGTAGAGAGGGCTTTCAACGCATTGAAACCTGCGATACCAGCGCGGGTAACAGGGGCTTCGGAACCACCGGCTACGATTGCGTTGGCTTTACCCAGGCGTATAAAGTTGAAGGCGTCGACCAGGGCACTGGTGGAAGAAGCACAAGCAGATACTGTACAATAGTTTACGCCCATGAACCCATATTTCATGGAGATCTGACCGGCAGCGATGTCGGAGATCAGCTTGGGAATGAAGAACGGATTGAACTTAGGTACGAAGTTGGCCTGAGTGAATTCCACGATCTGGTCTTCGAAGGTTTGCATACCGCCGTTACCAGAAGCCCAGATTACACCGACCATAGTTTTGTCAACACCTTCCTTGTTCAGGCCGGCGTCTTCAACAGCCTCCTGAGCGGCCACCATTGCGTACTGGGTGAACATGTCCATTTTACGGGCATCTTTCTTATCCATGTACTTTTCTATGTCAAAACCTTTCAGTTCGCATGCGAATTTGGTTTTAAACTCTGTAGTATCGAATCGTGTAATAGGACCGGCACCGCTGGTCCCTGTTTTAAGGCTATTCCAGAAAGTGTTTACATCATTTCCGATAGGCGTCAAGGCCCCAAGCCCGGTAACCACAACCCTTTTTAACGTAACAGTGCGCATATTGCTTTGAACTTTAAAATCGAAAGTTAGAGCGCAAATTTAGGCACTTATTCTTATGATTACGCATAATCATAAGAATTATATAATATAATGGGGAAAGAATGGGGGAAAGTCAGGGGGTGGGAGGTGGCGGATGGCCTCCCGTAGTGAGTTTGTTGGGAATGATTTGATAAAAATTTGTAGGTGGGATGATGAATATCAGGCGGTTCAGGTCGGTATAATAGATGCTTTTAGAGTGTTTATTGGCAGATTTGGGAAAATGAGGTACTCCTCATTTAGCCTTTTTTTAAGCAACCGCTACCGTTGTGACCGGCAATGTCGCCAGGTCTATTTTCTTTGTCCGCAGTCTCAAAAAGGCCATGATTTCCTCATCCGAGTTAAACCGGTTCCCAATATTTACAAAGTGTTTTGCCAGCAGGTCATACCTCTTCCCCATCAACCACAGCCATACATGCAGAAAGTGGATGCCATCAAATACAATGGCTTCGTTCTCAATATATTCATGTAGTGTTTGCTTGAAATAAAGAGGATGTTCTGTCCAGTGCATATTGGGTTTGATGTGATGGCTGATGTGGTAGCCATCGTTCCAGCACTTGTGGTTATACTTGGTATTAATACAGGTAATGCTGTTTTTATAAGCATTATCCGGATCCAGCGCGCAAATGAAGGCATGCTGTGCCCAGTTACCCACCATCATTATAATCCTGGAAATCACAAATGGCAGGATGAAGACCACCAAAGTAGCCGGCAAGTTTACAAAAGACAATCCTACACACATTAGTATATACAGTATCTCTCCTCTTACAGAGCGAATCAGCAGTTTTTTCCGGTGCTTTCTAACGAAATACCTGGCCAGGTTTATCACGCCTGTAAAGAAAAAGCTACCCAGGTAACGGCTAAATCCCCGGACAGAGTCACGCTGAAATGGCATGGTACAACTCTCATCATCCGGCATATTATTTTCCGGATGGTGCATACCGATGTGATGGCTATAGTATGTTTCAGGTGTCTGGCCAAAGAGGGGGCCGATTATCCATGGGAGGTAGTGATTGAGTAGCTGATATTTTTTAACGAAAAACACCCGGTGACTGGTACAGTGGAGCATGAGGCCAAAAGGGCCTTTATACCTGAAGTTGTTCAAAATGGTAAAAGCGGCGGCAGCTATCCACCACAGGAATGTCGGTAATGGCAGGAATAATAAGATGGCCAGTGGCAGGAGGGTGAGGGTAAGTTCGATGGTGAGGTAGAGAAATGGAAGGTCGCGTTCGTCACGGATCATCGATCTCAGGAACTTTTTGGATTTCGAATCTGGCTTTGTTGACTTTGTGTAAACTGGGTCAGTAAGTACGTCAGTGAATACTTTCATCAGTTGTAGGTTTTTTAGTAAGTCGTTGGCGGAATCAGTTCGCAATTGATACTAACAAGATAAAGTATTAATCCGGGATAAAGATGGGGGGATGATTAATTGTGAATTTTATAACGGATGAAGAATTTTCTAATTTTTTCTAATTGCTTTTGGAGAATTAAGAATTATTATTATTTTTGCAACCCCTAACGGGGAAGTTTCGGTGAGATGCCTGAGTGGCCGAAAGGAACGGTTTGCTAAACCGTCGTACGGGTCAAACTGTACCGAGGGTTCGAATCCCTCTCTCACCGCTAAATAAATCGACTGATTTAGCAAGTTTTTAAAAGCCTTCAGAAGAAAATTCTGAAGGCTTTTTTGTATTTGAGATTGAATGTGTGGTCTTATCGAAAATTATTTTGACTGAACAGATCCGGAAAGCAAATCCTCACTTCTAAACTCCGATTTCCCAATTGAGATCATTTCAAATTAAAAAAGCCTGCAAAATTATTAATTTGCAAGCTTTGTATTTTTTAGGGATATCTGATTTCATGTATCATTAAAAGTCACTCCCCTGACAACTGTTTATTATCATGAACTCTTAATTAAAAATAAATGCATTGCTTGTAAATATTCGTCAGGCTTTTCAATATAAATATCATGTCCTGCCTTCTCAATTATTTTTAATTGACTGTTTTTAAAAATATCTTTATACTCATTTGTATTGCCCCAGGGAATATTATCGTACTGACCTTTTATTATCAAAACAGGAATATTGTTATTAATAAGCTTTGGTCGTGGATCTGCAATTCTGCTATAACTTGAAGGTGTTTTAATGTTGCAATATCCCCCTCCACCACCTTCCTCAGGCAATGTCTTTGAGGAATCGTAAACAAGTCCCTTTGTAAAGGACTCAGCCATTTTGTTGAGATAGCTATCAGCTTCTTCATCACTTGCTATTTTCTTTCCAAGTAATGCCCAAAAACGAATTGCAATAAATCTTGGTTTCAATAAAAATGACATCACACTGCCGTTGACATCTATGGGATCTTTGAGATTTAAACTAAGCGGGGCCTTCAACTTTTCCACAGTATCATTTACTGGTTTTACGGCACCTGGACAGGTAAGTATTATTTTGTCTACTTTGTTGGGATTGTCCGCTGTAAATAGCGTTGCTAAAGCTCCTCCCCAGGATTGTCCTATTAAAATTACCTTTTCTGCTTTTAAAAGCGCTACAATAGCCTCAAGGTCTTTTTGATGACGAGTTGCGGTATACTCATATACGTTTTTGAGCCTGGCAGATAAGCCCCCTCCAATTTGATCATACAAATAAACATCAAACCCGTCTTTGGATAGTTGACCAAGAACTTCAATAACTTTTGAATGCACATAGCCTCCCGGTCCTCCATGTAAATAAATAATAGGATAAGGCTTTTTATTTCCCTTCCCTTCAATAAAAGTATATGCAATTTTAGACCCTGTTTTTAGATCCCAATATTTAGTTGATTGCCGTGGCTTAATCGATAGTGTATTTTGTTTTGAAGGAATACATGCCTTTAAAAAAAATATGCATAGAAGTGTTAAAAAGGTCCATTTGAGGATGCTGAGAGTTTTTCGTTTCATAATTTTATTTTCTGTAATATTTCTAATGATGCATTGGTATACATAAAAGTTGCATTGATTGAAGAAGGTATATAAATATGATAAATGACCAGCCATTATTTAAATGATTAACCTTAGTTCCTTTATCGAATGAGGATTTAATCGTTTTAAATATTTCTTTTCAATCTCACCTATCAATAATCCTTATAGTTTAAATGTACCAGGCTAAAATAAAAAATTAACCAACAGCACAATCTTTAAAATGAACTGTAATAATAAAAATGTGATGAAACCTCTACAAATAGGTTCGAAATTTATCCCCTCGCTGCCCACAAGTTTTAAAAACCTTCAATTCGGAAGATTTGGAGGATTTTTTACCCGGTTGTGGATTACTACAATGGTATTTTAAAATACCACGTAAAGGAATTTCATCACCAATAACAGATTGTGTTTATCCTGACTGTTGTGCCATTAGGTAAAGGAGTGACCTATTATGCTTATGATGCTGGAAAAGTTATTGGGGCTTCTAAAGGGGAGAAAACGCAATATATTAGAGTAGAAGTTAAACAAACAATTTGCTGATGAGAGCGGACGAATTCACATTTATGACAAGCTGCAGGGAAAATTTTACTACAGCAATCCTCTAAACCTCTTTGTTGAACCCGATCGGAATACCTTTTTGAATCCAGACGGAATTCAAGACGATACATTAGAGAAAGCTTACGCGTCTCTTGACTCCATGTTTTCAGCAGTCATAAATGAAATAAATAAAACAAAGACTACGTCCAACTATCATTTTAGGCTCCTTCTCTTATTTGCATATATCTCTAAGTGGCGAGTGCGACAATATGATGAAGCATTTAAGACTGCAAAAGACTTTTTCTCTGTCGATGATTTGGGATTGGGATTGAAAAATCAGTTTAACGAATTGGCAAACTTAAGCCTAGAGGAATATTTTCCTTTGGAGCTTGACCAGGAATTCAAAAGAATTCTTTTGGCTGCTCAACCATTCAGATTTAAAGAAGATTATAAAAAGCTACTGGCCGGCAGTTTCCTTATTTGGACACCACATAACTCTTTTATTGGAGATTGCCCTTTCAATGAAGCCACTATAGTTAGCGACACAAACAACTGATTATCAAATTTGTAAATAAAATATCATAATGATTTCTTATTCATATCCTAAAAAAATTGGAATGCGAAAGCCTTCTATAAATCAGGCGCTCCCGAAAAGAATAATAACAGCAATCTTACAGAAGACATGATCGCGGCTCTTGTTCAGGCTTTTGGACAAACATCCACGACTGGTGAACATGATTTAGCACGGGCTACGAATCCGTTAAATGAAAATTTTTATTCTAATAACTATCAGCGTTTGAAAGAAAAAGAGAATGACGGTGAAACGGCTGGCAGGCCTAAAGCTTACCTAAACTTTGTTTTATTCGATGATGCGTTTAACTTAGTAAGCAATAATAGTGGGGTTCGGCAGGTAAAATCTCAACCAGATGAACTACAGGATTTAAAGGTCGAAAAAATGGCCATTCAAAAAACAGGATTTTTGTATGTCTACACCAGTAATGAAACCGCACAGGATGTTACTTTTGACAATGTCACGGTTGCATTATCGAGTGGCCCTGTATTAGAAGAAACGCACTATTATCCATTTGGTTTAACAATGGCAGGCATCAGTAGCAATGCTTTAAAGGGCACCGCCTACGCTGCGAACCGCCTGAAATATAATGGTAAGGAATTACAGCGTGAAGAATTTAGTGATGGTAGCGGCCTTGAGTGGTATGACTATGGCGCAAGGACGTATGATCCGCAAATTGGAAGGTTCTTTACACAGGACAAATTTGCAGATAAATATCAAAGCTTGTCTCCTTATCATTATGCTGCCAATAACCCTTTAAGTATTGTTGACATTAATGGGGATAGCATCATTTATTCAATAAGTGAAAGTGTATTTAATCCCAATACAGGGGAAAGTGATTTTGTGACTACAAGATATCATTATGGACAGGACAACAACGGCATTACCGGATTTGTAGACGAAAAAGGAAATCTGTATGCCGGTAGTGACCCTTATGTAAATCAACTGACTGATGCTTTAAGTCAATTAGAAAGAGGAGGAGATGTTGGTAAAAAATTGGTAGATGATATCGTTAATGCTACAGATGGGAATGGCAAACCCAGGAGTGTCGATATGGGAAGTTATGGAGATAATATTGCAGATCCTAATGGAACTTTTATCATATGGAATCCTTCAAAAATGGATTCTGGTCCTGATACAAAGGGTAATACCACGCGACCTGGTTTCATAGGATTGGGGCATGAGATGGCACATATGAGGGATATCTGGGCTGGTACCAATAATAAGAGCGCATGGATAACAGTAACTAAACCAGACGGAAAAAATGCTACAATTCTCAAAAGCGAGATATATGCAACACATATTGAAAATCAACTTCGGGCTGAAAACAATTTACCATTACGAGAGTTTTATTCTCCTGATGTAAATGGTAAAGGCGTTGAGAGCACTCGTTTAATCAGGGCCGGAACGAATGAAAGATTGTATTATGATGAGTGTAGTGTAACAGGCTACCAGCAAATGATGAAGAAAGTACCAGGATTTAAATATTAAAAACATGCCGAAAAGGAAAATTTTGATTGGATTGATTTTGCTAGGTCTTTATTCCTGCAAAACAACAGCGCAGTTTAGCACGCTTTCCAAAAGAATGGATGCCTGCAGTGGTATTGTCCCAACCCAGTTTGGCTACCATGATATCCGCATGATGCTGTACGACAGTACCCAGCTCAAATCTATGTGGCAGAGAAAAGATACCTTGTATGTACTACATAACTATACGCTTGAAAGTGCTGAATTTCATACCCGGATATGGTCATCACATGATAGTCTTAGCTATGATTGTCAATTTAAGCATTTAAAGAAAAATGGAGGCACCGCCTTTCGCCAGTCACAGGTATTCTTAGTACGAAAATGGGATACTACCGCTATCAGGAAATATGCGGAAGCCAGTGAGCAGATGCATGGCGGAACCATTTTCGCATATCGGTTAATTCCTCATGGAAAGAAGTATAGCGTTGAATGTATAAATTTCAATGATTTTATAGTTCCGGAGATAGATTTAATCCATAGAGAAAAAGAACATCATTTAAAGTAGTATGTATAGAATATAAAAGCCGGGTGATACTTTTCACCCGGCTTTTGTTTGTAAGAAGGTATTTAAACTAAAAGGCCCCCCTCTCGAGATGCCTTTTCAATTTCTTCAAAGCGCCAGTCTCATGTGCACGCAGCGAAGGACAGTTTTATTATGACTTTCAATTATTAGGATTAATCTGATGAATAAAATACTTAGAGATAATTCGCATTATGATTTTTCCTTTTCTAATTTGTTTACTTCTTCCTGCCTTTCCAAAGTTATTTACTCAATTAGCGAATTGCCAATTTGCTCAACTTGAATATCTATATTATCATCAACATTGAAGGTAATACCTCCATATTTTCTGGACTTATCAAAGAGTCCGGGTAGGAATAACAGCGTTTTCTCCGAACAGCTGTTTAAAATTATCTGGTTCGAATTTCGTCCAACTTTTTTCCGGATAAGTTTTGCTTAGAAGAGGAATTACAAATCGGGCTTCGGATGAGTATATTGGAGCTAAATAATCTTCAATATTTTCGCCCAAAATTCTGCTTTGTTCATTTTTGTCATAGAATATAGCTAAATCATTTTCTGATTGGTATTCATAGGAATATTTTAACTGATAAATTTATGAATTTTAGATAAATCCTCTTTGAAAAGGTTCGAAAGTTGTCCCCCGCAGCCCGCAAAAAGGATCGATTATCTAAAAGATGATCGATCCTTTTTCGTTTCCTGTCCAATTCCATTGGGAAACACCAGTTTTTTATTTTTTCCTTCATGCTGTTATTCTCTGGACTGCCATACGATAGCCAGTTGTGAGGAAAAAATTGGCCACATAATCTATCTTTTCTTAAAGGTTTGATAGGGTGAAGCTACATTTTCCCAAATTCTACTATTCCGCCACTGTCCTTGTCATACCCAGCCGAACAGTTCCTGAAACTTTTCTTGGGTCTTTTCATCCAACGTGTATGCTATTTTGTTTTCAATAAAGAATATTTTGACAGTTGGCTTTGTAGCGTACCATATTTGATAAAATGAAACTGGAACAATTCAGTGGAATTGGGAGTATAAGGAATCGATCAGGTGTTGAGTGCTGGTTTTTCGTTCGAATCTGGTTATGCTTATTTTGACTGTAAATCCTGTAATCTGCTACAGTAAAGGGTTATGCTGAGCTCTAATTCGGTAGCCAAATAATGCCGATTTTATACGGCTAGTGCTTGAGAGGAAAGAACCTGTTTGAATAATACTATACGTAAGATTTTTAAATGAGATTTTATAGTGTTATCCAGCTATACTAAATCATTGTGGCAGCCATTCACATCTAACTCGATCAGGCATTTAGTTACAATTGTGACCAGAAACCAAGTAATAAAAACTGTTTGTTGGTGGAAGTTTGTAAAAAATAGGCTGCAAAAAATAAATGCATAGATAGGGGAAGCAATAGATATTGGAGGGCAAAGATTCTGTAAAATAAAAAAGCTCTGCGCATGCGCAGAGCTGGAAAATAAATTATAATGGTTTAAAGAACGCGAACGTTCACCGCATTTAATCCTTTTTGGCCGTTTTGTACTTCATAAGACACCCTGTCGTTCTCACCGATCTCATCATTCAGGCCCGTTACATGAACAAAGATGTCTTTGCTTCCATCAGCAGGCGTAATAAAGCCAAATCCTTTAGAAGTGTTGAAGAATTTTACTGTACCTTCTTGCATTGTTATTGATTTATTGATAAAAAATTGTTTTTCCTATAGTCTTTTCGTTACATAGTGCCTCGCTTACCGAAAGGTGCTGCTGCATAAATTTTTTTTTGTTCAGTGCAGCAATTGCATTGTCTCCTGCTGTTGCTGTATGCATATAAACATACCCAAAGCCACGCGGATTATTATTTATGTCTCTGGCAATTTCTGCCCACTTTACTTTACCAAACTTTGAAAACAGTTGGAAAAGATCTGGTGATGCAATTTCGTTTCCCAAATTGCCTATAAATATTTTCATGGGCACATTAACTTTTGCATACCTGGTTTACATAGCTTCACTTACTTCCAGGTACTTATTCTTATAATTTAGTTGATTAAGCGCATGTATCGCTTTTATTCCTCCCTCCTGCGATTCCATCAGTACAAATCCAAAACCTCTTGATCCGCCGTTTTTCTTGTCCATTATTATACCTGCTGAACAAACATTGCCGAATGCTTCAAAAAGCTTGGTCAGTTCTGTTTCTGATGCCTTTAGGTGTAAATTCCCGATATAGATTTTCATGACGAATATTTTATAGCTTGCTGATGAATAGTTCTTATCTCCTGCGACCGAACTGATATGGAGTTGCCGTTTTGAGACGTGCTTCGTTCAAGACTATAGATTGCATTTACACACTGCTATGATTTAGCTTTTCTATTGCCTTTTTACCAGTTACGCACCCTGCCATTTCAACAAAGCAAACCCTCTGGGATGTTTTGTTAAATTATCAGTGATTATTTTTACGGATTTGACTGCCCTGAATTCTGCGAAGAGATCATGTAATTGTTTCTTTGATGTCATGTGACTCAAGTTTCCTATGAAAATGCTCATAATTGCTGTTTGAAAAATAAAAATGGCAACTGAGACGCAAAACTGAAGATGAAATTAAGATGATTGCAGTTCAGAGAGGGCAATGGCAGAAAATCAATATCTACATGAAGGTACGTTATTATATTGTATAATCCTTCATCCAATTCAAAAATATACTTCTGTAGAAAAAACGTAAGTATTGACAATCCGGCAAGACAGGAAAGTGCACAGACGATACAAAAGCACAATGCTTTGTACCTTCTGTGTTTATCTATTTTCTTAGCACCTGTACATTTACAGCACTAAAACCTTTCGATCCTTTTTGCAATTCGTAACTGACCTTGTTCCCTTTTTTCAGCAATTGCGAAATATTGTTGCTATGTACAAAAATGCTCTCTTTACTTTGGCTGTCGCTGATAAATCCATATCCTTTAGCTTCATCAAATGACAGTACTAAACCGGAGTGTAGTAAGTCATGTTCCCTGTCTTGCGGTGCAGCCCCAAGTATAATATCCGCAGGGTCTATTTCTATGCGGTTGCGCATATCCGGCGGCCGGGAAGTCAGGTTCCCGTTTTCGTCCAGGTACGCCATCATTTCATCCAGGCTTTTGCCTTTCTTGTTGTTGAGCTTGCGCTGCTGCATCTTCTCGACTTTCTCCTTTCGTTCTTTTGCTTTTTTCTTTTTCAGTTCCTTTTTTAAAAATGTTTCGGCCATGTATTTTGATATTCTTTAGAAATGAGTAAACTTTATTACCTCAGGTGAGCAGGTACTTTTAATACAGGTACCGGGAATCCTATCAGCTTCTGAATGCTTTTCAGGTAACCTGCTTCTTTATAATCGAAAAATGATATAGCCTTACCTGTAGCTGCTGCCCCTCTCCCGGTACGGCCAATGCAGTGTACGTATGTTTCTGCAGCTTCCGGTATATTGAAATTCACTTCCCGTGGCAAATGATCTATATCAATACCTCTTGCCGCTATATCTGTTGCTATGAGCACTTTAACGCGCTCCTGGCGGAAATCACTTAACGCTTTCTGTCTTGCATTCTGCGATTTGTTACCATGAATTGCAGCAGCTTGAACACCGGTTCCTTCCAGTTGCTTTACCATTTTGCCCGCGCCATGTTTGGTACGTGTAAAAACGAGCGATCTTTCTGTTCCTGCGTCTCCTCCAAAAACAGGCGTATACCTTAATCTGATTTTTTCACCATAAGACTTGAAATTCTCCGCAATTTGTATGGCTAGCTCTCTCGTCGGGGTAAGAATCAATGATCTTATTTTGTTATCTACCTTTTGACTGCAACTAAGTAATGCAGGATAGGGACAGCGAAGGCAGCAGTTTTACCGATTCCGGTCTGGGCAATACCCAATAGATCCCTCCATAAAAGTATTTCAGGAATTGACTGTTGTTGTATTGATGTAGGGGTTTTATATCCCTTGCCATTAAGAGCTTGTAGGATAGGTGCTATAATATCTAAATCGTTAAATGTCATCATTACTTATTGAGCCGCCTTTGTGTTTTTAGAGGTGGTGTGATTGAATATGTGCTAAAACAGCACATTATTACCAGGCAACTGTATCGTAGATGCTTGTTTGGTATATGAGTATGGTGAGCAATATGATTACGGCACTATAACTGCGCATTATGCACTTTATGTCCGGGCCAAATTAAAGAATGGCAGTGCTCATGTCCTGTTAAGAAAGCAATCGGCACAACCCTATTGAAGAAAAAGATTATCCGTAATTATTTGACGGAACAACTGGCAATCGGAAAAGCGAAGACTGAGAAGAAAGGATGAAACGATACAAATCAGAGAGGCAAGACTTATGCCATAAGCGATAAAGATAACAGATTTTACGCGGATAAAAAAATAAAACATGTCAGATGACACTGTTTGAAACCTTTTTATTTATACAAGCTTCATTTTATAAAGGTTCGAACCAAATGAGCGTAAGATATAAGCAATAAAAAGCAATAGATGAACAGGAAAACAGGTGCTAAAAAATTGATTTTTCTTGTTTTTTTTCCCCATTTTTACAGCATGGGAAAGCTGGTCTACAATAGAAAATCCATATTCTTCAAGGCACTTAAAATCGAGATAGAAAATTATTTTGTCGAAAACGGTATTGAGAAAACCGGGAACTGGAAACTTTATATAAAGTCCTTTATTCTTATTTTACTGGCTCTTGGTTCCTATATCTACCTGCTTGCATTTAATTACTCTTTCCCCTTTGGCATTGTACTATCCGGGCTATTAGGGTTTATTCTTGCAGGCATCGGTTTTAATATAATGCATGACGCGAATCACGGCTGTTACTCGACTAAAAAATGGGTAAATAGTTTGATGGGGCTTACACTAAATGCTTTAGGGAGCAATGCGTTTATATGGAAGCAAAAACATAATATCATTCATCACACTTACACAAACGTAGATGGTTTGGATGATGACATCGCCAAAAGCCCGATCATAAGGCAAAGCAGCACGCAGGTCTGGAAACCAGTTCATCAGTTGCAGCATATATATCTTTGGTTTGTCTATGCGCTCAGTTCTATTTTATGGATTTTTGTTACAGATTTCATGAAATACGGCACGCAGAAAATATACACCACAGAGTTAAAGCATATGAATTTTAAAGAGCACTTTATTTTTTGGCTAAGTAAAGTGCTGTACGTTATTTTTTATATCGTGATCCCTGTCATATTTGTAGGCGCACAAAAGTGGCTGATAGGGTTCTTGTGTATGCATATCACATTAGGCCTGTCGTTGGCAGTCGTATTTCAGCTGGCACATGTTGTGGAAGAAACTGAATTTGCATTTTGCAGCGAAGATGATGTTGTAATCGAAAATGAATGGGCGGTACACCAGCTTAAGACTACGGCAAACTTCGCGCCTGGTAATTTCTGTATAACATGGTATGTTGGAGGGCTGAATTACCAGATAGAGCATCATCTCTTTCCCCGTATAAGTCATATTCATTATCCTGCACTCAGCAAAATAGTACAATTGAAATGCGAGGAGTTCGGCATCCAATACAATTGCATACCGACAATTACCGCTGCAATTGCCTCTCATTATAATCATATGCGTTCATTGGGTGTGAATCCCGATAAGAAAATCAAAATAAGTAACCACATCTAACTTCAATGGGGCTGATCCAAAAAGCCCTTTTTGACTTTTGGGTCAGCCCCTTGTTTGTTATAATATTGAATAGTTTGTAGGGGGGCGATCTGCGTCTAAATTTTGTAATTTTAAGATAAGAACTATGCAATTTTTATGCCTTTATTGATCAATCTTCATTAAATCAGAAGGCAGTTGCAGATGGTTATCAGTTAAACCTTTCTTTTGCAAACAACGTAATCAAAGTACTTCTACCCTTTTTGTTATCGTTGTTTTATATTGGATAATTCCGGGGAGCAATATCGCTTGATTCTGGAAATAGTAGAGGGAAAAGAAATAAAAGTAATTGATGACGATATTCCGGGGTGGGTAGAAGAGTATGTTTTGCAGAAATTATTAGGGGAAGTAATAATAGTCCTATATCAACTCAAAAATATTCCTCACTACTACATTCTACTTCTACTTTCCCAATATATATACAACGGGATCTTTATAAACCTCCCCCGGATGATTTGTAGATGAAAATGAATAAGGATAAAACTTTCATCTTTCAATATCCTACACGTTGTATTTTTGCAATATGATAAGTTTCAAAAACGACTATAGCGAGGGAGCGCTTCCTGCTATTTTACAGGCATTAGCAGCTACCAATGATATTCAACAGGGAGGTTATGGAGAGGATGATTATTCACAACAGGCCATTGATCTCATTAAGAGGAAAATTAATAACCCTTATGCCGCAATATACCTGGTATCTGGCGGTACACAAGCCAATCTTACTTTTATTTCTTCTGTATTACGGCCTTATGAATCTGTCATTGCTGCTACCACCGGACATATCTTTCATCATGAAACAGGTGCTATTGAAGCAACCGGGCATAAGATAGAAACGGTAATTGCCAAAGATGGTAAACTCACACCGGCGCTTGTCGCTTCTTTTATTGATAAAGTGGAGGCGGTGCATATGCCACTTCCACGGCTGGTATATATTTCGAATTCTACAGAGTTGGGTACACATTATCTCAGGGCAGAACTGATCGCGCTTTGGGAGTATTGTAAGCGTAAAGGTTTGCTGCTTTACCTGGATGGAGCCCGTTTGGCTTCGGGGATGATGGCAGGGGATATCAGTTATCAAGATCTGGGAAAGTATACCGATGCATTTTATATTGGAGGTACGAAGAATGGTGCGTTGATTGGGGAGGCGATTGTTATTAACAATCCATCTTTGCAGGAATATTTTGCGTATAATTTGAAAATGAGGGGTGCACTGCTGGCGAAAGGAAGATTGTTAGGCATTCAGTTCATGGAGCTTTTTAAAGATGATACTTATTTGTCGATAGGAGCTTATATGAATGAAATGGCGGGGAGGTTATCAGATGGTATCAGGAAGGCAGGGTATGATTTTTTGATTGAATCAAAGACGAATCAGATATTTCCTATACTGCCGGTGAGGGTGATTCATACATTACAGGAAAAGTATGCGTTTTATGTATGGCAACCGATAGATGAAGAGCGGGCTGCTGTTCGGCTTGTTACTAGTTGGAGTACGCAGGCAGCGGCTGTGGAGGCGTTTTTGGGGGATTTGAGGGCTTGTAAATAATATACCAGGAGAATATTAATTAGAAATTGCCAACAGAAAATCACTCACAACTGCCGTAGATCAATCTTTAGATGGATTCGAACACTTGTAACTTTTAAGATATAGTGTAATCTCCCGGGAGATATTTCTTATCCCATTTACATGATCCAATATCCTTTCATCTGGCTGTTTATGAGTTATGTTGAAAAGTATAAACCAAGTCTTGTTGAAATAACATGGATCATTGTAGTGGGAACAGCCGTGTTGACAATAATGGGTTATCTGATATTAAAGTATGTAGATACGCCATTACGAGCTATGCTGAAGAGAAGACGAGCAGCTTATCAGGCTTATAATAAATGAGACCAGACTACTTATCCATTGGACCGTTTTTCTCCTCCTTTGCTCAGGAAGGTCTCCTGTGTTGGGCATCATCCAATATATAGGTGCCGGTTTCCCAGGCAGCAGTAGTTTTTAACAATACCCTTGTCTCGATTTTTATACCAGCCTGTAAGAAGGTTTTGAATAAGACAGTGCCATCCGGAAACCGGGGTAATCCATTGTCTGTGATGATGAGTTTTTTCTTAAGAGGTATACTGATCATCCTATCCTTGTCAGTATTATCAGAAAACAATGAGGTAGTGTTATTTCTTCTCCTCCCAGGATCATTCCGGACTGCTGGAAAATGATGCCGGTTCGACCATCAGCGAAGATGGGGAAGGCATTTTCAGCGGTTCATCCGGCATACCATACACGTGAAATGTAGGGGTGCAGATGGGGAGGAATTTGTATGTCTGGGAAAAAAATGATGATAATAAAGTTAAAGAAATTTGGTAATTCAAATGATTTATGTACATTCGCGTCCCGAACGAACAAAAACGGATCAGTAGTTCAGTTGGTTAGAATGCCGCCCTGTCACGGCGGAGGTCGCGGGTTCGAGTCCCGTCTGGTCCGCTAAGAGGGACTGATTATCGAAAAGATGATCGGTCCCTTTTTCATTTTGGGGTGGATTGCTCGATAGGTGGGCAATCCGTGAGAAAATGTATTTGACTTTGGGAGTTCGAAATGACTCATTTTTCCGGTCGTAGATGATTCCGTTGGGGAAGACAAGGTTTTGTAACTTCTCTTTTACACCAGTGTCGCTGGAACGCCACACCGTAGCGAGTTTAGAAGACATCGAAAGGGCATTGTCTATTACTTCTTCAGGGTTCGAAATACTTTTGGAACATTTTTCCAGTTCCTCAGAAATCTTCACCCGCTCAATATTATACCGGGAGTAAAACTTATCAAAGGTTTCCTGCCCTATTTCCTTTAATACATACCTGCTTTCTTCTAAACCGTCTATTTTCTTATCTATCTCAGTCAGTTGGGTTGATAGTACCTTCTGTAGTTCTAAATTGTCATTATTCATTTCGTGGTACTCTGCGATAAGGGCATCTTTAAGGGCGTCCTTCATGGTAGCAGCAAAACAATACTGGTTTAATAACTGCTCAAACAGTTCGTGCATCCTTATAGCGCTTTTATTGCGTTTACAGCCATCCTTCCGGCACTTATAGTACCACAAGCCTTTGGCCTTAACTACATAACCTGTAAATGGCCCGTTACAGATGTCGCATTTAATAAAGATTTTAATGGGTACTTTATGTTGTTCTTTATTATGTGATACTCCATCCCCACCCGAACCCTGATGAATTTTATTGACCTTTAAAAACACTTCAGGGCTAATCATTTTCTCATGGTCACCTTCTACAATCTTTCCTTCTAATAGCCCGTGATTAATCATACCGCAATAGAAAGGGTGTTTAAATATCTTGGTCAATTGCAATTTATACATCTTCACTCCCATTGCCCTTAGCTTATCAATGATTTCATCGTTCTTCATGCCCTCAGATTTCCAGATAAATGCTTTCCTAATCTTTTTACCCACTGCATTAACAACAATTTTACGCTGACCATTAGTTTTCACAATATCATAACCCTGCGGCGGTTTAGTTACCCAGATACCTTTATCAAACTTTTCCACCATTCCCGCCACGGCCTTTTGTTTGCGTAGTTGGTTGTCATACTGACTAAATAAAAAGGTAATATTCTGTTGTAGGACACCGCTGGGATTAGAAGTGTCCATAGGCTGGGTTACAGCATATATAGTAACCCCGTATTTTTCCCGCAGGTCTTCTGCAAGTTTAATAGCAGCACCACCAGTACGAGAGAACCGTTCTAAAGCATAGACTAAGATGTGACTTATTTTACCTTTACGCTGTTTGATAAAATCCAACATCCGGTTAAACTCTTTACGGCCATCGGTTTTGGCACTTTCATAAGTACCTCCAAAGTAATCTATGACACCAAGGTTACTACGTCTTGCAAAATCCTCGATTGATTTCCGCTGTACATCCAAACCTAAATTGTGGTCTGCCTGTTCCTTACTGGAAACTCTGGTGTATACCACAGCTGCTTGGGTTGCAACTTTGATAGGCTTTTGTTTGGAATAATTCCCAAACTGTTTATTAGCCGAACTTTTGAGTGACGTTGATTAATAAATTTGAAATAGATACCCTCATTAGCAAAGTTCAAATGAAAGGTGTTTTAAAATTATAGATTAGTACAAAACATCTTGTCATTAGATCCTCTTTAATGATCTTATAGCCAGTATAAAGAATTAATACTACATCGTTATGAAATTGTCCCCTTGGGTACTAAGAAAATTGGAACAATTTATTAATGGTGAAGATGAAGTAATGCCTACAAAATGTGGAAAGGACTTAATTGCACTTTTTAATGCTGTTGGAACTAAAGATGTCTATGAACAGGGGATGCCTGAAGGTCTAAGCCGAACACAATATACACGGAAACAGCTAACTGAAATAAATGGAACTATTAAACTTCAAAACCGATTGGAATTATTAGTATCACCAGCATGGTTTGATGTACAAATGCCAATAGCAGCTGCCATCAAGAAAATGAATACTGTATTAATGATGGATGGATTTCGATTTGAGGAAATAGATATACTTATAAAATAATTGGTGCTAATTTAATTGAAGAAACTTCAACAGAAGTGCATTTTGAAGAAATACAGGCCCAAATAATTGAACAAATCCAACAAGCAAAATTTTTAATTTGGGTAGCAGTTGCTTGGATTACCGACCATGTTATTCTTCGGGAAATTTATAAAAAAAATGAAGGGAGTAAATGTTCAAATAATAATGCTTGTCTATATTCAACCCAAAAGCAGGCTTGAATATAGACAAGCATTTTGATACTTATCTTAAAAAACCTTCTGGCCCATATTCCAATATAATGCATGATAAATTCTGCATTATTGATTTAAAAGTTGTAATACATGGATCTTATAATTGGACAAAAAAATCCCAATACAATAAAGAAACATTTGTAATTGAAAAAGGTAGAGAAAATGCCGAAAATTTTTCAACAGAATTTATTTAATGGAAAATCAATAAGCTTATTAATTAGTCGCGAATGGAGTGGTGAAATATTGTGAAATTCAAAAGCTTATTTAGAAATATGTTATAGTAAGATCTTTTCCTCTTGACATAACTTGATGTTACAATCTGCTTGTAGTAACAACTTAAAAAGGGTGTGTTTCTTTTTTGGGTCTTGAGCCCCCCTTTATTAAAAAAGAATCGCTTACTCTTCTTATCCCCTCAGAATTTTCCTGTTACCCAATAAATAGGTAATAGCTTTCAGTCATTAAATAATATTTGTTTTTTGAATAATTATATTTATATATTTGTCCTGTATATTTATTCTGTTTAGCATTGTTATTTGTGAACGTTGTTATGAATCTCAATAGACAGCCGAATTGTTTTTCCCATACCCAACCACTTATACTTATGTACAAATTTATTTTGTTATTTTCTTTGTTATTTTTTTGGGCTTTACAATACTCATCAGCACAAGTAGACCTGCCAAGGGGAAGGGCAGAAGTAAATTTCCCGTTGTATTCCTATGGTAACAGCGACCGTCTAAATACCACAATCAATCTAACCTACACAGGCGGCAATGGTATCCCCGTAAATGAATTGGCTTCTAATACCGGCTTGGGCTGGCAGTTACAAGCCGGTGGGGTAATCACACGGTCTACAAGAGGTGAGCCTGACGATCAGGTTGGTGGAACACTGGATGGTTATGTGATATCTACCGGGCGATTGTATAGTAGCTGGAGTAACACAGCTATGAACATAAGAGCAACCTGGATACCCATTACTAAAGAACGTGTCCTGTTCTATCGTGGAGACCCCAGTATCTGCGATGATAGGGAGGCAGACGTCTTTAACTTTAGCTTTAATGGAAGAAACGGTAGTTTCTTGGTGGGTACTAATGGAAGTATTAAAATACTTGACAACAGTAACCTGAAAATTGAAATCATAAGAGAAGATCTTTCTGCCAGTAAAATTCTTACCCGCTTTAGTAAATTTGTTATTACAGATGAACAAGGTATCCGTTATACCTTTAGTGAGAAAGTCCTTGATAAAATTATCTTATACCAGGGATATGACCAGAAGAGATTTGTACTGGATCCCGCCCCTGCCAATCTGGAAACTTATACTGTAAAACAGCGTAACCTCATAATGGATTATTATTCGGTTAATAACTGGTATCTCTCAGAAATTGCTGATCCGTTAACCAACCGAAAAATATCATTTAACTATGAAGATTACAATCTGGCATATACTGCTGAGGTGCAGGGCGTTTTTAGCCAAAGCCCAAGTCCTAATGGTAGCTCGCTGACGCAGATAGTTGCTCAGCGTATAACCCCATTATATAGTGGGATTATGAAGCGCTTGCTGAACATTACTTTACCCGATAATAATAAGGTTGTTTTTAGTTACTCCAGTACAGAAAGAATTGACCTACCCGGCGATAAAGCATTATTACAGATCGATATTTTAAAAGATAATTTTGTAGTAATGGGGTATAAATTCGATTATCAGTATTTCGCTTTGACCAACCTGCGGGATGTTACCTATGGTTTTACCGCTACCGAGGCCGCAAATGCAAGGTTATGCCTGAAATCATTTCGTAAATTTGGAATAAACCAAACAGCAGATAACCCTTATCAATTCACTTATAACCTTGGAACAAGTACCTTGGGCGTTCCGGGTAGGTTGACACCTGCGATGGACCATTATGGTTATTACAATGGTCTTACCGCTTCTACTTTTGATACGGATATAGGTATATATACAAATATTCAACATTTGTGTTTGGCGAATTACCGAACTGTGATTGGCACTATTAATATTATGGGAGCAGGTACTCTTACGGGGATCAAATATCCTAATGGAGGTGTGCTTACCTATGTGTATGAAGTTAACAAAGCCTGGAATGGTACTAAGGAAGTGAATGGTCCAGGAATTAGGGTGAAGCAAACTATTCTGTCAGACGGTAATAATATTAATAGCGATATTTTACGTGATTATAAATATGTGCAGGAAGACGGAACTACTACTTCATGTTGGGGATATGAAGAGCCTGTTTATGAAGAGGACGTTACCAATACATTGAATATTCCGACCAAGGGTAGTTATTTTCTTGCCGGTATGGGATATAAAACTGCAATTTCAGTAGGGCAACAATTAGTAGGTGCATATTTTGCGGGAACATTTAGTAAGAATGTGAATTCAATGGCTAATGATCCTAAGAAATATAATGCCTCTATCGGTAATCAACTTGGTCCTATTTTGAATAATACCATTGAATCAGTTGCATTATATATAATATTTGATTTAATTACTTCGGATGTTAAAACAACTACAACGACTTATCAAAATTACCTCAGTGCGCACCCTAAAAGCCAGAATCTGCTACCGAATCTGTATTCAAGGGTAGAAGTTTATGAAGGAAGTACGAGTGATAACATGGGAAAATCAGTGTATGAGTTTACTTCTGATAAAGATTTTACAATCAATTATCCATCAGTTGCCATCACCTATGCCCAAAAACAGCGTTGTCTTCCCTGGGTGTACGGCGCACTAAAGCGTAAAACAGTCTTTAATAAAAATGGTGAGCTGGTGAGTGAGTCCTATAACAGGTATAATGCTAAAGTCAACGAATCCCAGGACCCGCTTTTTGCGTCTAATGTGTATAAGCCCAAAAGTTACCTCGTAACAACGCAGGATGCTTTCAATGCTTCCGGTTTGGGTTTTTATACTGAAACATATTATCCTATTACAGGAAATCTGCAAATAGCATATACAACCGAAAAAGTATATACTGGTCCTGATTTTATGCTGAGTAGGGAAGATTATTCGTATGATACTTATAATAATATTATAAAAGTTACTAAAACCAATAACCTGAATGAAAAGGAAGAGCTACGGACCTATTATCCCTACAATTACACTGGTACAGGTATTACAAAGACATTGACCGATAATAATATTATCAGTGCACCAGTGGCTCAGGAAACATGGTTATTGAAAGACGGAACTGAAGCACAGCTGGTAAGTGGTGAGATTGGGGAATTTTCAAAGATTAGTAATGGTGATATCAGGATAGGGAAGACTTATCAGTTCAGAAGTAATAGCCCGGTTGCTCAAAGTGTAATAGGTGCATTTGATCCTGCGAATTTGGTACGAAATACTACCTACTTTAAGGAAGCGCAATCTTTTGCGTTTAATGCAGCCGGAAGAGTATCTACACAGACGGCATCAGGCAAGATGACTTCATTTATTTATGACGACAATAATGAAAAAGTTATAGCAGGAGCTATGAATGCCAGTATCAATGATATAGCCTATAGTAGCTTTGAACCGGGCCAAATGGGCAATTGGGTAATAACAACATCAGGCTCCAGTTTTTCCCCAACCAATGTTGGTACAGCGCCTACCGGAAGTTATGCCGTTAACATGGCAAGCCTAACAAATATTTCAAAATCAGGTCTGGATGCCAATAAGCATTATTATTTGTCCTATTGGTCTCAAAATGCAAGTATTTCGATCAATAGCGCTACTGTTGTTTCAGAAACAGCTATCATTATCCGAAATGGCTGGACACTCAAAATACTTGAGCTGAGCAATACTTCTGGTTTTACTATCTCTGGAACAGGTCAACTAGATGAGTTGCGTTTATACCCTGTTGAAGCGGTAATAAACAGTACTACTTATACTCCTCAGGCAGAAGTATCCAGTACAATGAGTGCTCAGAATATGGCACTTTATTATGAATATGATAATCTGGGCAGATTGACCAATACTTATGACAGTGACAGGAACCTTACCTCACATTCAGAGTATCAATATGGACAACAATAAGGTTTAACTTCCAAGAAATTAAGATGAAAAAAATTCCCTATATTTTTCGACGTCCATTAATGGTGTTGCTAGTACTGCTGTTTTGTAGTAACCATTTATTGGCCCAATGTACCGATAGAAGTCCCGTACCTGTAGGAACAACCGAAACTTATAATATTACAGATTTAAATGTTTCTAATGTTCACTGGTCAGTGTCTTCCGGCGGGACAATTGTGGGTTCTTCCACCAATGCCTCAGTAAAAGTTCAATGGAATATTGCTGGTAGCGGTTATGTGAGTGCCGTATATTTTGTGAGTGCGATGGATATGGACGTGTGCTTTAATGCGCCGGTTTATAGCCCAATCAATGGTGGTACTATCACAGGTAATATCACTTCTGTTGTGAAGGACGATATTATTTCTTATACAGGTTTTGTAAATGCCTCTTCAGCCACAGGAGGAAAAGGTGCAGCACTTGGTGTTGCCTATTCCTATCAATGGGAAGAATCTGCTGATGGTACTAATTGGACGCCCATTTATGGTTCTACAGGATTGGATTGTAAGGGGAGTTCCATTATTAGTCAGAAATATCATATCCGCAGAAAAGTAAGTGATCAATATAATGAAGCTTATTCAAATGTATTGACTATAGATATCAGTAAAAGACTGACTGCCGGTACAATCAATAGTTCCCAGACTGTAACGGCCGGTGCTGCTCCTGCTGCTTTTACAACAACAATTAGCCCAGCCGGAGGTACCGATAGTTATACATATCAATGGGAGTCATCCCCTGATGAGATGACCTGGATGGCTATTTCCGGAGCTACAGCTGCGGGCTATCAGCCACCAGCACTCTCCGCTACTACATATTTTAGAAAGAAAGTAACTTCAGGTTCACAAGTCAGCAGCAGCAATACAGTACAGGTGTTTGTGAAAGCTGCTGTTGCGCCAAATATTCCTGTTACCACTTCCAGCGCAGGTACTCAAACACAGCTCACTCCTCCCGATTATAGTGCTGTCAATGCAACGAAGCTTAATAGTGTTAAAGGATTTACTGTACTTAAACCGGGGGTAACGAGTGCTTCTCAGTTGACTTCACTAAGCAGTAAAAGAGATGTACGTGTGAATGTAGCTTATTCTGATGGTCTTAGCAGAGTATTGGAATCAGTTTTACAAAAGGTAGGTAATAACAATACTGACCTTGTACAGGTTTCTCAATATGACCAGTTTGGGCGTCAGACGGTAAGACATCTCCCTTATCTGGCTGCTACAACCAGTACCAGTCAGGGTACATTCAGAACTGATGTAAAGACAGCACAGCCAGCCTATTATAATGCATTGACGCAAAATAAGGATAGTTATTTTTATAGTCAGTACCTGGATGAAGCATCTCCGGCATCCCGTTATTTTAAAATACAATTGCCCGGAAAAGATCAAATAGGTACAAACGTCAGCTCAGGTTCCCAAATCACTAAAAATACAGGTAATGAACATGTAAGAATATGGAAAATTGGTGATGCAGAAACAGATGTTCCTGTAAGTGTCGCAGAATATGCTGATGGAAACCTTTTGGTCCTAAAATCCACAGATGAAAATGGTATTTATAGTACACAATTCTACGATCTGTATGGCAGAATGCTGATGTCTTCCAGAGAGGGGGCAGATGGTAATTACAAAAATGAACTGCGCACTTACTATGTCTATGATGATATGGGGAATTTGCGTTATATTATTCCTCCACTTGCAACTAAGAACTGGTGGGATAATGCAACCTGGGACTTCTCTGTTAGTACTGATAATAAAAACCTACTGAAGCAGCTGGGATATAAGTTCTATTATGATGCCAAAGGAAGATTAGTTTCGGAGGAAGGGGCAGGACGAAAAGGAACATCTAATTACGTATATGATGTAAATGACAGATTAGTATTAGTACAAGACCAAACGCTGAATAGTCGTAATCAGGGTGAATGGATACTGTACACGTATGATAGTCAGGACAGGATACGGGTGATGTCATTGTATCAGAATGCAACTGCTACCCGTGAAGGTCTTCAGGCGCAAATGGATCTAGTAAGTGGTAGCAGTATTGTCTCAGTAACGACACTTGCTGATAAAGATATATATATCGACCACAACGATAACACTTCAACCTATGTAGCATCTGGAAGTGTGACTTTTTTACCAGGTTACGAAAGTACTTCAGGTGGAGAATTGGCTGTGTCAATAGATCCAAATGCGGTAAATGTAACGGACAATTTCACAATAAGCAATCCCGTGCCCAATATCAGTGGAGCTAAACCTTTGTTGGTATACTACTATGATAATTACAAATGGCAGGAAGCGCATGCATTCGATAAAAACTATACACTGAATGCAGGTAGCAATCTTTATCCTGTAACTGTCAGTGAGCCCTCTAAAAATACTATTGGTAAAATGACAGGATATAAGCTGCTTGTACCTGCCACGAATCAATGGCTGAAGCACACTTTATATTATAGTGAGAAAGGGGAGATCATACAGATGGCATCCACTAACATTCAGGGTGGTACTAATATAACGACATTACTTTATGACAATAATGGAACGCCATTATCTTCTTATTCCCGCATTAGTAATCCTCAGAGTACAACTGATCCATTGTTGATCACTCAGAAGCGGATGGAATATGATGAATCAGGGAAATTATTGCAGACTTATTACGCTATTGGCAGTGGCGCTCCGGGTACAGAAAAAATGTTAACACAGAACACTTATGATAATCAGAATAAAATAAAAACCACTGTAATAGGCAATGGTATTGAGACACAGAACTATACCTATGATCTGAAGGGTCGTCTCATTGGAGTGAATGCTGATTATTCGAAGAGTAAATCGGGCAATAATTACCTTGGCATGGAGCTGGCATATGAGAATGGGTTTACCAATAAGCCTAAAGATGGCAGCATCTCCGGAGTTACCTGGCGCAGAAAGGGAAGTCCCGATGCAGCAAACGCATATGGTTATACCTATGACAGTCATAGCCGCCTCACTAAAGCTGATTACTCGCAGAATACAAATGATAACTGGCTGAATAGTGAAGAAGATTATACCATGTCCTCTCAATATGACGAAGCAGGTAATCTGATCAAAATGAAGGAGGAAGGTGTTCTTGCGGGAAAAGTCAAGACAACTGTGGATGATCTTACTTATGAGTATAATACTAACAGTAATCAACTAAAAAGGGTAACCGATTCACAGGGTGATAAGCAACAGGGCGATTTTAAGAATTACAGTGGCAGAACTACCGCTGATGATTACACCTATGATGATAATGGGAACCTAATCGGAGATAAGAATAGAGGTATTACCATCAGTTATGATTATCTGCTGGGCAAGCCAGATAGAATAAGTCTGACCAGTGATGCAAATAAATATATCACCTTTACAAGAGATGTATCAGGCAATCTTCTCAAACGAGTGGTAAGTGATGGTACTGAAACTCATACTTACACTATGCTGAGTGGAGCGATGTACAAAGACAACGTACTACAATTTGTAGTGTTTGATGGAGGTCGCGTCAGGAAAAACACGGATAATGCATTCGTATTTGATTATTTCTTGAAGGATTATTTGGGCAATACACGTACGGTACTTACAGAAGAGGCTAATACCTATGGTTATAAAGCTACACATGAAGACAATCCTTCTCCGGCACCATTATTACCTGAGCGTGAATTGTTCAGTTTCCCTGAGCATGTAGATGATATTCCGCAGGGTAACAAATTTTATGACTATAACGGCACCACTAACCGTAAATTTGTAAAACTGAATTATGCCGATCCTGAGCGCAGAATTGGGACTGGTAAGGTGTTACGCGTAATGGCGGGAGATCAGGTTAATATGGGGGTCATGTCTTATTATGCGACAAATTCAACGGATAATAATACCTCCAATAGTGTTGCTTCTGATGTAGTAAGCCAACTGATAAATGTACTGCTTGGGCCAACCAGTGTTGTAAATAATGGAAAGGGAAATATCCTCCAGGGTGCTAACGGCTTGTTGCTAAATAAAGATGATTTTACCAACTTTATCAGCAATGAACAAAGTTCAAATCTTCCTTCCACAACTCCTAAAGCATATCTTAATTATGTGCTGTTTGATGACAATTTCCAGCTGGTAAGTGGTAATACTGTCAGAGTTAGTACTCCTGGAGCAGTGGCGGCCCTGACCGGGCAGATTACTGCCAGTAAAAACGGGTATCTATATGTATATATCAGCAATGAAAGCAATACAGATGTTTATTTCGATGATCTGGTTATTCAACATAAAACAGGTCCTTTATTACAGGAGGAAGCATACTATCCTTACGGTATGCAGATTACAGGCCTGAGCAGCAAAGCGCTGGGCAGGATGCAGCATAATTTCCTGTATAACGGAATCGAACAAATAACAGATTTTGAGCTTGATCTTTATGATGCCTTTTATCGGACTTTTGACCCTCAGTTGGGCCGCTGGTTACAGATTGATCCGGTAGCCGCCAAGTATGCCGCAATGTCAGGGTATAATGGTATGATGGATAATCCGGTGAATCTTAGTGATCCAATGGGTGATGATACACACGGAGATGATCCACCATGGTGGTTGAAGATGTTGATGAATACGCTGGATGAACAAAGCATTGCTAGTCTGAAAGGGGGGAGCTGGTTAAATCCGGTTGAAGTCTCTGCAAAGAAAGCGTCTGTCAATTCTATCTCTTATACATCGGATTATAGTAACGTACACTTTGTAACTGAGGGATATGAGCAATTGGTGGTGCAAGTGGTGGCTCGTCATGAAGGAATTCCTCAGATCAACATGTTGCAACCGCTGAAGATTAGTCAGCCAGTTAAAGTGCCAGTAATACCGGGCGCCATAACAGAGGATCTTGATCATCAGCATGCAGCAATTGTATTGCCAGATGCTTGTTTTGGTTGTAAGGAAATAGGACGCCAGGAGGCTTGGGCCAAAGAGTGTCAGCAGAAGATGTTTGAGACACCTGAAGGTCAAAGCTTCTCGACAATAGCTAGCGCAGCAGATGCTTTCACATGGGAGTTTGGTACTCATAAATTAGTACAGGGTGCTGGTTATCTGGCCGCATCTGGTTTTTTAGGTAGAACAGGTAAAGCTGCTGGCGCAGTATCTCATGAAGCAGAAATGCTCAGATCGTTCAGGCAAACAGAAAATTTTGCTGCTGCAACTCAAGCTGCAAGGAGAGGTCTCAAAATGGAAGAAGTTATGTTTGGTATAGGAATACGCATGGAAAATAAGGGAATGGTTGAAATGGTTGGAAATGCTAAAATTTGGGGTGTAAAAGGAATGAAAGATGGTGCTTTTGTAAGGCATATTTTTTCCATAGAGCTTCCCCGAAATGCAAGGGAAAAGCTTGGTGGCTTGAGACGGGTTATGGAATTTCTGGAACAGGAAGCGAGAGCTGCTCACGCATCAAGGCTAGAAATATATGGTTATTCTGTATACGCCGAAGCATTTAAGTATAGCGAGCAAATGGCGGCCAAGTGGGCAAAATTTGGAGTAATCCAGGAAGCTGTGCCTGAAGGAATTAAGATGACAAAGATTTTAATTTATTAACTTTATTTAATGAAGTTGTTTATACTTTTAATTTTCTACAAAAAAGGGTTATAAGAGCCAGCCATTGCAATGCCATCCATGTTTCAACAATTTTTTCATATCTGACAAGCAATGCTTTAAAAGCATCCATCCAGGCATTGGCATGTTCAATTTTTGTTCGTCTTTTGTAAAGTTGATCATCAAAATATCGGTATTCATCACTTTGCTTCTTTTGATTTCGCAAGTTGGGTTTTACATTTAATTCAATCTCGTAGTCAATGCATACTTGTTTTAAATCTTCGCTGTCAAATCCAGGATCGGCATTTACAAATATTCCATTGCAATTGATATCGGATTGTTCCAGAACCCCGATCATTTCTTTAAAGAGCTTCACTATATCGTATAAGTCATTATGCTCTCCACTTTGCGCTGTTGATACCGTCAGCATCTGACCTCTGTTGTCACATAAGAACAAACTATTACTGGTCTTTGAAGCTTTTCTGCCTTGATAACCTACCGCCTGGCCACCACGTTTGACTGGTGTATGGCTACCATCTAACTGGGCGCTTGACAGATCCAGCAGTTTCTTATTACAAGATAAAAGATTGATCCAAGCCCTCTTGAATGAACCGTCTTTACTCCATTTTAAAAAATACCTGTGAATATTTTGCCACGAGGTCGCCCCTTTATCAAAATATTCGCAAATACTCAACTCTCGCCACTGGCAGCCTGTTTTCATTCGCTTTAAAATCAACTGAACCACTTTTACTAAATCTATCCTGGCCTTAAAGCCTCTTTTGCCTTTGCTTAAATGTGGTAAAATCCAATCTCGTACCTTATCTTCGTCTATGAGTCCCAGAATTATTCGTTTTTATTTGCTAAAACAAAAATCCTTAATTCCTGGGACTTCCTTTTTTCCTTCAAAAAGTGTAAACAACTTCAATGAAAAGAACAGAACAAAGACCTCACCTTATTTTAAAAAAATTTAATAATAATGGTGGCGAAGGTGAGTTGACAAAAATAATAACGGAAGAAAATGAAAGCAACTATACGTTACAGCTAAAAGGACTTCCTGAGGATGAAAAAGGCCTGGTTATTTACAAAAAAGATGAAGATAACTGGGTATTAATTACCAAGAGGAGAATCAGGTTTGCCCGGAATGGAGAAGGCCATGAGATAATGGTTGCAGATTTGGATGACGGGCATTTTTGCTGGGATAGCCCTGAAGCCCGTAGAAGTCAGTTTATACTGACAGACATGGAAAACAATAAATATCTACTTGATTTGGAAAAAGGGAATGCCTTTTCTTCAATGACAAGTGTTATGTTTTTTATGGCACAACAGTAATAGAATAAGATTTCGTAAAGTAGAAGGTGTCCCATTAGAGAGTGTTAAATTAACTGTGTAAACTATCGTTCTTAGATTTGAAGATTGCATCTTTCCTGACCAAAACTGTTAATAAATTGTAATAACATATTGGGCTATTCTATTTGGGGCATGGCCCATTTTTTTGTGCCTGCATCAGACTTAAATACACCACTTTTTCTACAGCCTGGTCGTTTGGTAAAATGGATCTCGCTTTGGTATACTTCCGAATACCCCAGTTGACATTTTTAATCAGGATAGTTGTATATATGATCTTTCTGATGCCTTCAGGGAACCCAAATCATCCGCAAAGCGGATGATGAAGCTGCCACCTCGCAGTAATGGCTGGATTTGGTTTTTGAACCAGGTATCTCTAAAAATCTAAAATTGGTTACAGAAAGTGAAAAGCAGAAATGGGAGGTTTTAAGGATGGAAATACCATTGTATCTTTAGCCGGAGGTAATTACGACCGACCAGTATATGAAATGGTTGAATTATAAAATTTTTTGTTAAGGGTCGTTGATAATATTTGCCCATAATCAGATAATGAGCGCAAATATTCTGATCTTCCGCCCCCCCGTTCTATAAACGAAGGTGAAAATTACCCTAGTTTTAAAATTCTGGATAAATTAATTATAAATATCAAATTGATAGATTATTTGTGCAAACCAACGAGTTAATCTTAGATAAATCTTCTCTAAACTGGTTCGAACTTTGTCCCCGGTAGCCCGCAAGCTTTAAAGCCTCTAAGTCGAAAGATTTGGAGGCTTTTTTATTATTCCTATAAATTTCAACGCTATCGGCACTAAAAGCGATAATTCAAATTATCGCTTTTAGTGCCGATAAACAGGTATGTTTAATTGTTGGTTTCAATTTCCTGCAACACCGTATGTAACGACACTGCATCACCAAACGTCGGTGCATTACGAGTTCCATTCCTTATATCCCCGGCTATCAATTCATACATCCTCGTTACATTCCCCGCTACCAGATTTTCCAGAGAAGGGTTTAATAATTTCAATGCCTTATCCTCCCGTCCGGCACTATAAATAGAAAGCTGCGCTGATTGCCCATGTCCACTATTACCAGTTACCTGTAAAATCCTGAGACTAAAATATAAGAATGCAGCTCCATACTCATACATGCGAATGATCTTGTAACCATCAAACTCAAATATTGTAACATAATCATTCTTATAAGGTCTTCCATTTTTTTTAACGATCATTCCACCTTTTGCGGAAAATACAACCTGGTTGGAGTCTCATGAGGTAGACCATTCATGGTTAAGCCAGACTAATGGAGTAAACTTGCCGAACAAACCTTTAGTGTAGGCAAGAATTTCTTCTCTATTTTCAAGAAGTGCTACGCAAAAAGCCTTCCTATTTCGTCCGGAGATTACATTATTACGGCACCTTATTCAGTGTGATTAAACCAATCCGTCATAAAGACGATGAAATACTCCGTTTTGGCGATGATAAAACTATTGTGGAAATTGATTTTTGTGGGCTATAATTAAGTAATTGCAAAAAAGCAACACTCGAAAACAAGGAGAATATTCAAATCCTCTCCATTATGAGGCATGCAACTATTTAATTCAGAAATCTGTAAAATTCAGAGAATGTGGTCAAATTCACTAATAAATCCTCTCCCCCTAAAAGCAAACTTATAAATTAACCCAGACCAAATACGCTTTCTTCTCTCTCCCCCTCTTCTCAATCATCATTGTCACCAGTGTCTTTCCATCATTGACATGCGTATTCATCGTCAGCTGGCAGAAATTACTATTCTCCTTTGTATTATTTGGCTTCCCAAACAAATATGTCTTCGTTACCTTATTCCCATCAAAGCTCGCCAGCACGGTATTAGACTCACTCACAGCATGCATATTTTCTTTTGATTTAGTCTCTTCATTTTTGGTGTCGATGTTTTCTGGATAGTCATTATAAATCACATATCCCGCCATCATATCATAAGAATAGAAATCCGGTGTAGTATAATACCTCCCCTTTGTCCTAAACCGCCAGTCATCCTGCTGTCTGTGGTATTGGTTAAAAATGCTTGTATAAGCACCATCTGTCTGGTTTTTAGCAATTGCAAAGCTCTGCAGCTCTTTTCCATCGTTATCGGCTTTCATGATGCCAATATCTCCAAAATGACCAGTTATGTAAACATGGGTAGTTGACGAAAAATGCCCCTTTGCGTCCACAGTCGTAGAGTTAGTAGTAACTGTCCGATTACTCAGCCTTTCAAAAAGATAAGTGATCGTATTATCATCATTGATCCTGAAATCCTGAATGGCTGCAAAGTAAGCATCCTTTGGATGCAAATGGTCAGATACATATTTTGATAGCACGGGGTGCTCAACAAGATAGTGCTTCTTCACATTCAGGGAAACAGGATCAATGACACTCATCTCCAGTGCATAACTATCAGCAGGTCCTTTCAGATCCATAATAGCAGGATGAGCTGAAGTTCTTGCATCCATTGCAGTCAGCAGGTACAAAGAGGAATCTGTGGGATGGTATTTTACAACGGAGAACACATTCTGGTATCCATCAGTATAATCAAGAAATTGATAATCAAATGATTTTTTACCATTTCTAAGGATCCCTGTAAGGATTTTGGATGATTCTACCCTTTTCGATGCTACACTATAAGCATAGGCACTTAAAAATACAGATTGATCTCCCATTACATTCAGGTTCAGGCTGATAAGGTAATTATACCTGCTTTTAGGAAGTTCGAAATATGCCTTGTTAATCTCCTTATTATTCCGATTAAAGTGCATCACGGCTATTTTCCTATGCGCCTCTTCCGGCCGAAAAGCTGCCACTGCATAGTTATCGGAATTCGGATCTTTCGCTACCTCGAACAGATTTGCCTCAGTAGGTAAATGCTCCGTTCCATAAAAATCAGTATAATCGACACCTGGTACCTCCGCAAGTACATCCTTCTTTGTCAGCCCACCTGTCTGGGTATTAAAGATGAGTCTACATAACTCAGTGTTTTTTCTCTCTTTATGCGTAAGAAAAAACACCGGCTGACCATTTATTTCAAAGTAACCTTTCAGACTGCATGTTCTTAAGGCTTTCGCTTTCCAACCGTCCACTTTATTCCTTGTTGTAGCTTTTATATGATGTTTTGCATCGAATACAGTTACGTATATTCCTTTTTTCGGGGTAAAATGAAAAAGCAAGGTATTCCCATTCTTCATGGACAATATCCTGCTGGCACCATTTTCGGGTTCTTCGAAAGCATCACTTTTGGAAATCTGTGGCTTGTTTTCTTGTGAGAATGCTGATAAATTAGGTAAAAGAATGCTAAGTAATGCAATTACTAGTGTCCTGGACATAGGTATTTAATTGGATAAGAATGTTTGACTATCAATAAATTAAAATGTTTAATATTACAAGTGTAATAAATAAGTATCTTAAAAATTATCTTTCACCACTCCTATTATTTTCTATCGTTTTTCTCTGCCAAATAAACGGCAACGTTTAGCAGAAATTAGAAGCCTTCAGATGGAAAGTTTGGAGGCTTTTATTAAAAACACAACCGATCCTCAAAACTCTGATGGCAGTAGTTGGTGGCGCCTATATTGGAACAAATATTGTCCGTGCAGGAGATCATAATATTGCTACATCCTTACAGCAAGTAAATCCTATTCAACTCAGTAGTGAAAGTAATTACTATGGAAAACCAGGACAAGACATGCTCGATGAAGTGACAGAGTCCTTCGAGGCAGGTAAATTATCTTTACAAAGAGGGGAGGGCTCCGGAGCAGCAGGTACTCCTAATAGTATCTATGAACAGGCACACCAAGCTGCGGCAGAAGAAGCGGGCATACAATACAATGGCTTCCAAGATGCGAATGGTAATGATGTTGAAGGACCAGTTCATGGAGGAAAAACTATTTATTATAACAGAATGAAGGGTAAGGCTGATAACATCATTTATATCCAATATCATCAATAAAAAAATATGAAAATATACCTAGGAATTTTATTTATATTACTTTTTTCAATCAAAGTGCATTCCCAATCGCTATTTGACACCATCCACAATCCTGTATATAGGTATAAAATACAACGTATCGATTCTGTAGAATCAGTGTATATTATATATGCTAAAAGAGATGAAAAACTTTTCAAAATTGCCTCAAAAAAAAATAATTCAAACGTAGGAATACCTATTCGGAAGAGGAGATATTATGATTTGGAACTAATTTCACATTTAGATGTATCGAGAATAAGTGGGAAATTGCATATAGGTGGAATTAGTATAGGAGGGGTATTAATAGAACTTGAAGGTAAAAAGGTGATATGGGATCTTTTTTATTGTAAGAACTTAGTGGGTTTATATGTTACTTCACCTAATCAGTTTACAAAAGATTAGAATAAAGTGAGAGTGTTAAGTTAACTGTGTAAACTATCGTTCTTAGATTTGAAGAGGTTGCATCGCTCTTGACCAAAACTATTAATAAATTGTAATAACATATTGGGGCATTCCCTTTGGGGCATGGTCCATTTTTTTTGTGCCTGCATTAGACTTAAATATACCACCTTTTCTACAGCCTTGGTCGTTTGGTAAAATCGATCTCGCTTTGGTCTTCCGGTACGACCATTACCATTATAGAAGGGATGAATACTTTCAAACTGATAATGTTGCACTGCCAGTTTAATAAGGGGAGAAAGATCATCTTTATCATTTAAATATTCTTCCAGGTTTTTCATCAGATTAAGGATGGTATCATAGTCATCAGGGGAAGTGTAAATAACTTCTCCTATAGCTCCATTACGCAATGCTGTTCCTGGTAATTTTCGTATACCTGCATTATTCTCTTCCAGCTTTTGTTGAATACTGACAATTGAGTTGGTGTTTAAAAATCCTTTCTGCCTGATAAAATTGAATCCATATAAAACTTCTTCCCGATAGCGAGACAACTCCTTCGTTGCCGGATCAATTAAGGATGCATCAGCAGATAATGCCTGATAAAGCTTATCCTGAGTGGTAATAACATTTTCAATCTCTGAACTAACACTTGCTTCTTTTAATATAACTGCATAGAGCAAAATATTGGGGTTGGGTAAATATTTACCAACCCTTTTAATTCAGCTAAAACCACTGACGAATTAACCAATTGCCTTAATATAGGCAGGGTTTCTATCATCGTTCTTTGTGGAGGCAGTGGAATAAGATCATTTATATGGCTTATCAGGTTTCATACATAGAAATTATACATGAGGCAATTGTCATGTAAAGATAATTCGGTTTTTTATACATGACAAGTATTAACTAAAAAAAGAATCAGTTAATCAATTAATTATCAATAATATAATACTGTTGTCAGATGTAGATATAGGGTAGCTGGTCACTCATATTTTTTGGAAGATGATTTGGTAATACTGATTTTTCGATCTCAAACCAGGTATTACCCCAGGATATAAATGATATATGATCGTTAACGGGCTTTCAATAGATTTTTAATTTCATTTTACCAATAAAGTTGTGAATCTCAGATAAATCTTCCATAAACTGGTTCGAAACCTGTCCCTCGTAGCCCGCTTTCAAAAGGACAAATTATCGAAAGATGGTTTGTCCTTTTTCATTTGCCTCTGTATTGCCTAACAGATCTGCGAACATAGATAATTCCGTCAGGAAAGATCAGCTTTTGCAGCTATAATTGATAATACCACAGTAAAAGAGTTTCTGAAACACGCTACTAAGTTGTTGCTTATACATCTTAACTCCAATTGCTTTAATTTAAGTAACATCTCATCATTCTTCATTCCCTCAGACTTCCAGATAAAAGCTTTCTTGAGTTTCTTGCCTACTTCGCCAGCCAATAGAGATAGGATGTAATCATGTTAAGGAAGTCAGTAATTTTTATTTGAACCTGATCGGTAGCAAGCGGCTCTAAGGCCAATCATTACTAAAGAAGTTATACCAAAGGCAGCTCCAACCCAGGGAGCAATCACGATCCCCTTATAAAAGATGAACCATCCACTTACCGTAGTGCCCACTGCTACACCCAGATTACCAAATGACGTAGCCAAACTATTGGCAAACTCCAAAGCATCAGGGGCCGCAGAAATCATATAAGCGGATGCATTTAAGAAGCAGGGAGCATAAAAAAATCCCCACAAAGCTATTACGGCAATGGTTGCTGTCGTACTGCCGTCTGAGAGATATAATGCAAAGGGAATAATAATTGTACCCGATAAGAATAATGCAGTTGTTTTCGGAACACTTTTGCCAAGCATCTTTCCGGAAAGCCAGTTTGAGAAAACGCCTGTTATGCCAAATAGTAGCAGCATATAGCTTACCATTTCAGGAGTCATGTTTTTAGTTTTGTTCAGGTAATCGGCAAAATAACTGTATGTAGAAAACCAGGCAGCAATCATGAAAAAGTTCATTGCTATACTGATGATAAAGGTAGTCCGGGTAAGTATTTTCAACTGGCTTCCATAGGATCTCTTTTCAAGGACTGGCATAGGTGCCAGCCCTTTCCAAATAGCAAATAGTGCTATCAGGGTTACTGCAGCCTGTACCATAAAGGACACTTGCCAGCTAAGTCTGCTTGCCAGATAGGTTGCAATAGGTACCGTAGTAACCATTGTAATAGCAATGCCGCCTAATACTATCCCCATCATTTCATTTTTATTTTTCTCTGGTACGCCTGAAGTTGCAGCAGCGATAGCAACCGCAATATAAACTGGCTGTAAAAATGCAGGCAATATCCTCACTAATAAGAGCAACCAAAATGAAGGAGCAAATGAGGAAACTATTCCTGTTATCAGAAAAACAGAAATTGCTATCATCATTACTTTTTTTCGATCGAAGCCGGATGTCAGTAATGTCATAAAAGGTCCTGTAACAGATATCACCAATGCAAAAGCACTCAATAATACACCTGCCTTTTCTATGGAAATATGATAGTATCCGGCTATTTGAGGTAAAATGCCGATTACTCCAAATTCAGTGGTAATAACACCCATCATGCCCAGGCATCCGATGTAGGCAACATTTTTTATCATGCATTAATGGTTGTCAAGTGTGGAATAAATCACGTTTTTAAATAAATGCCCGATGTCTTCGGAGTAGGCATCATATTCCTGCGTATAAATCAGGCCAATCAGGTTTTCCTTCGGATCAACCCAATAATGAGTGTTAAATATCCCTCCCCAATAAAAAGAACCAATGCTGATGGCTTGCATAAATTTGTTCTCCGGAGTAACCAAGGCAACTCCTAATCCGAACTGAAGCGATCCGGGCCTGATTATATTATTAGCAAGTTGATTTGTTATCATCAGCTCCAAAGTCTTTGCGCCAATCAATCTTTTTCCGCCAACCTGCCCATTGTTAAGAAATAAGGTAAGAAACTTTGCATAGTCAGCCGTCGTGGAAACCAATCCTGCACCTCCTGAGAGATATATGTTCTTCATGAGAGGATAGTTGGGGTCATTACCTTCATAAATGAGCTTATTGACATTTTTATAATTGCTGTCACTCTTATTCTTCACCGAAAGTGCTACCAGACGATCTGCTTTTTGTTGAGGAAGATGAAAGTAGGTATCCTTCATTTCCAGTGGCTCAAAGATGCGCTTATAGAAGAATTCATCCAATGGTAAGCCGCTCCAGATTTCAACGAGATAGCCCAGCACATCACTATTCAGTCCATAAGTAAATCTGTCGCCAGGCTGATTCACCAATGGTTGTTTAGCAAGTAATGCTATTTGATCTTTCAGGCTTCCTTTGCTGCCAATGCCTGTAGCGATTCCTGCTTTGGCATAAATGGCGTTGATCTCCGGGTTGCCGGAAAAGACTGGATAAGAGAGCCCTGATGTATGTCTGAAAAGATCCCGTATGGTGATCTCCCTTAAGGCAGGAATAGTTGTATAAGTGCTGTCGGAAGCATTGAATTTGTCCAGCACTCTTGTATTTCTAAAGTCCGGTATATACTTCGATACCGGCTCATCTAACATGAACCTACCTTCTTCCCAAAGCATCATAGCGGCCAGACTGGTTATCGCTTTGGTTTGAGAGGCAATACGAAAAATGTGATCGGTATGCATTGGGAGCTTCCGTTCTACATCTGCATAGCCAAAAGCCTTACTGTAAAACGGTTTCCCATCTTTAAGAATCAGGATATCAATACCAGCAGCCTGTTTTTTATCGATGAGTGCTTTTGCGAGGTTATCAATTCGCTGGGTTTGCAGTGTATTAGTTTGCGCATATACTTTATAAGCCGTACTTATACAGAACCATGTAAGGACAAAAAAAGATGCTATTGTTTTCATGTTGTAATATCTATTTGTGATGCAAAGTTGCTTCTCCTGATTCAATAAAGAAAATAAGGTGATTTATCATATCTCATAAAATATTTTATAGCTTTGAAGAATGGTTAATTTAGAATGGTACAGGACATTTAAGGCAGTATATCAGACTGGTTCGCTTACCGCTGCCGCAAAAGCCCTGTTTATATCACAGCCTAATGTGAGCCAACATTTATCGGCACTGGAAGCACATGTGGGCAAACCACTTTTTGAAAGAAAACCCCGGCTGGTACCCACAGATTATGGCAAATTGTTTTACACCCAGATCGTCGAATCATTAGAAAAACTGGAAGAAGTGGAGATAGATTTCAAGGCAATCTGCTGCCTTTCGCAACTTCCTATTATCAGGGTAGGTGCTGTTAAAGAATTCTTCCATGCTATTTCCTCCAGACTCATTACAAATATTCCATCCAGTCTGATAGTTTCTTTTGGCCTTACCAAAGATCTTGTAGCCATGCTTCCCAAAGGAGAACTTGACTTTGTCATTGCTACCCAAAAAGTGGAAACAAAGAATCTTATTTATGAACCTGTTTTGACAGAGAATTTTGTGATTGTCGGAAATCCTTCAATGGATACCTCAACGTTTGATAAGT
Source organism: Chitinophaga sp. LS1 (assembly GCF_034274695.1). Classification (NCBI taxonomy): domain Bacteria; kingdom Pseudomonadati; phylum Bacteroidota; class Chitinophagia; order Chitinophagales; family Chitinophagaceae; genus Chitinophaga; species Chitinophaga sp. LS1. Next base: position 1,283,117 of record NZ_CP128362.1, on the reverse strand, counting down.
ATGTTAAGAAAAAGGATTGGAAAATGGTGGAAGAATGGTTGCTTGAGCAGGTATGGTTTGCATACAGTTCCGATCTGCCTATTATCCGCAGGTTCTGGCTTAATAATTTCAGGAAACGTCCGGCTATTAAGCCAAGATTTACAATTCCTGATATGCAGGTTATTCTGGCCGGCATAAGTGGTGGGTCGGGCTTAACTATTACGGCGGATTACCTTGCCACTGAGCTTATTAATGAAAAGAAGACGAAATTAATCTGGAAAGGGGATGTTACTACTGAAAACACTTTATTTCTGGTATACGACAAAACAAGGGTAACAACAGAACAGATAAAAATAGCCCGCATGTTATATGCTGCGTTTTAAAAGAAGCAGTGCTATAAAAAAGTGCTTCTTTAGCCGATTATTATAATTAAGGAATCTCAATAATCTCTTTTATTTACATACAACGTCCAGCTTAAATAGAGGTTAAAAGTGTTTTAGCGATTGCCAATTTTAATTCCTCTTTAACTCCTTGTTGTTCGGCGTATTCCTTCCAATTGCTAATTACCTCTTGAATCTCTGAAATAATTTGATCAGCTTTTTTGATATTTTGAAGTTCATACATCGTATTAAATTATATCGCGCTACAAATATGGCAACTATACCAACCTCGAACTTTTAGCATACTATATTCGCTCATTGGGGCCTAAACACTACCTAAATCCATCCAATCCTGCATAATCTGGTTCGAGGTTCCGATACCTGGGGCCGCAAAATTACAAGACCCGCTCTATGAGCGGATCTTGTAGTTTTATCCAATTTTCTCTTTTTGCCCCAAAGAATTAGAATTCAACCTGGTAAAGGATTCTGTTGGTTCGAAATCACTAAACTTCATTTCGGTTTAATGAAAATAAGAGGTGAAAGAGCTTCTAAACACCTCCGTCTATTATTGATAATCCTCTGAGTAAATTACTTTTTCAAGGCCATACAACTACCTGCTATGTAAGCTGCCCGTAGATTCGGCCAGGAAATTTAGAGATTGACAAATGATTTGAAATATTATATCGGCCCAACTTCACTATAATTTACTATCAAGCTCATATCTTATCCTATCTTCTTCAATCAATTGCTTTAGTTCATTTTCGTCAGGAAGATATAATCGATATTTGCTAGCAAACAACTTTTGATTTTCTGCCAATACAGAATATTTTACGATAGTCTCATCCTTTTCTGTACACAAAATAATACCAATCGTAGGGTTATCATCATCGCTCTTCTTCAAATCATCATACATTCTTACGTACATATCCATCTGACCAATGGCTTCATGAGTAAGTTTATGTGTTTTTAACTCGAGTAATACGAAACACTTCAAATAATAATTATAAAAAACCAGATCAATGTAAAAATCAGAAGTATCAGTAACGATATGCTGTTGGCGGGCCACAAATGCTCCTATAAACTGTTGTCCTTGCATGGGCTATTACCTTAGCAATGGAATCGTACAAAGAGGAATTGAATTTATCAATAACATGACTCATCTATTACAAAATTTTAGCCCGACCGCTTAGCCCAATATTGGTTTAATGTCCAGCAAAATTATTTTAATTATTGACAACTATCAAGTCAAAAAAAAATCATTAAAGCCATAAAATATTGAATATCAAAACGATAGTGACCAGTTAAGTAATAACACTGTCCTTCCGATTCTACTAAGGGATTTAATTTCTAATAGGGTACTGTAAGACCGTCAATCATTCAACTATACAACATACGTGTTGTAATATTTATCTACAACTATAACTACTTTTATTATCAAACCCAACCTATAACCCGGGTTTCCCTGTATCTTCTCCTGCTATATTGTCATGAGCATCAAAAGGATATACCCTTATTCGTAAACTCTTGGTTCTCTGATGACATCATATACCATCCCAGACCCATTCCGTATACAATTAGCATGTATAATGAAAAAAACAGTCTGGGCATATAAGAATTCTGCCAAAATAGATATTGGATCATATCAACAAGGTGCTATTGACCTTGATGATATACAAAAACATAACTCTATTAGCGATGCAGAACCAACAACCGGAGGAACAGCGGAAGGAGTATTAATTCATGAATTAGTTGAACAGTTTGAGTTACAAAAATCCGGTGTTGATCCTAATGACAAAGCTACTAAAGATGCACGCTTTAATGACGATCATCAAGCAGGTATCAATGCAGAAAACCAGGTAAATGGAAATACCAGATTAAGAGAAAAAGAACAGATTTCGGAGGGTAATAGAGTTGATTTCCTTCATAACAATCCTTATTATTATAAGTATTACAGGCAAAAAGACAATACAATTCTTGAAGAAAGAATTTCTGTTGAATCAAAAGACATGCAAATCAATAAAAAAGTCATACCTGAATAATATGAAAATTGTAATTTATATCACATTAATAGTAGGTTTAATTTCATGTAATCGGCATACCTGTCAAACTATTGATGATAAAACTTGTCAGGAATTCAGACAACATTTAAATGTCATCAAAGGTCAATACAGACATGAGACGACCTACGTATCCGATTATAGAAAATCGCTCTCTTATATAAGCAGAGTGACCGGATACTGGTCCAATGCCGACTATAGTAGCACTGTGGGATTCAGGAAAAAGAAAGACTACAATATAGCTATCAGGCACTGGGAAAAGTGGTACAGGAATAATAGATGTCTGTTGACCAGGCAATATGTAGATAGTGTTATGACAAAGAAAAATAAATAATTAAGTACAAAAGGGGGGTAATAACACTCCCGAATCCTTTGTACCAGGTATGCATACTCTTTCTCAAAAAATCAAAGTGAATAATGTTATCGAAAATTTGCAAGCCACCATCTATATCTTTGGCTTTATCGTACATCCACGAGCTAATGTCTACGGGGCGGTTAGGGGTGTAAGTATTCGGTTCTCGGCCTTCCCAAATAGTAACTAAATATACCGACTATTGCATCAAAATTAAAACGATGCGAAAGAAGCAAATTCGAAAATCTCTTCCTGGTTCTCCCTTAAAAGTAGACATGGCCTTCCACGTTCGTCAGCAGCCTGATTCCGGCATGATTATTAGCGAATACTGCAGGGCTCATCAAATAAGTGAAGGCAGTTTTTATTACTGGTTAAAGAAAACAAACAATACTTCACCGGTTCCATCATCTCCACCAGCAATACTTCCCGTAAAAATTGTAGCATCATCAAATGAGCCTGTTAATTCAAACTTATTTGCTGAAGTGCGCGGTATTGCAATTTATCAACCTGTGCCTGCAGAATATTTACTCACCTTGCTAAATCATTAGTCAATGTTGTCATTAGCTGGTTATAATTTTTATATCTATACATCTGCAGCGGATATGCGGATGGGAATAAATGGGTTATCAGGCATCGTTCGTAATCAAATGGCACTTGATCCATTAGCTAAGGGTATCATCTATTTGTTTTTTAACGGTCGTCTCACCCAGGTGAAGATGCTTGGATTATGTAAATGTTTACATAAAAGCAGGATCTTAACCTGTGTACGACGATGATTAAAGAATGCATATAACGTTCCATACTGAAATGTATCTTCTTTCATTTCATTGATAACCAGACCCGACAATCCGTTGAAGCTCAAACGCATATCTGTCGCACTGTTCCATAATACAAGACGATAACCGCTTAGTGATAACATATTACAGGAGGGCTTTTAGATATGAAGGTTCTACACGCTGGTAAAATATTATACCACGATATTCTGCAAAAATGCTTCCCGGAATAGATTCCTGTTGAACTGGCGACAGGTCTACTTCAATAAACCCTCCCGGTGAATTGGTTTCCATCAATTGACTATCATAACGCTTTCGCCAGTTATAGAAAGTAGCAGCTGATATCTGAAATGCGGCAGTAAACTCCTTTACACTAATATTGCCGGCCTGAGTAAACTGTTCAAGAGCAGAAATGATCTCCTGCTCGCTAAAATGATGGCGACCTGCCAATGAAGATTTTTTCTGTTTCATTTTTGCTATTCTTTCGAACGCAAAGTTAGATGCTATTCTTTAGCAGGTAAGAATGCTCCGCGTCGAATGCTTACTTCTGGAATGCCGAGGTCCGAATACTTACAGTTTCGCAGAATAAAAAAGCCTCCAGATTTCACATCTAGAGGCTTTTTTTATTTGAGACAGAATTAGGCCTTTTTTTGCAACAGTTATTATGTTGCGAAATACTTAATAGAAATATACACAGTTCCTAATTTTATTATTTCCTAAATATACTGCCTATGTATATTTGACAATTCTACCATCCACACACCAGGGTCTTTAAAATAGTTAATATAGGCAACACGATGACCTGGTATCAGATAGAACCAGATGCATTTCCCATCTGCTCTTTTAATAACCAAATATGGTGTATCTTTTTTCATGGAATAATCCACATCAATAAACTTAGCCCTGGGAGCATAAGGTTTATTTGTTATAATCATGGAATTGTAAATAATACTATCATCTAACATCACCATAATACTATCATCAAATTCCTTTTCAAAAATCAGGCGTATACTTTTTTTAAAAGTATCTGTATAGTCCATTTCCCCTGATTCTGCTTCCCTAAAGGCTTCAATAAAAGGTTTGATTTCTCTATCGCAGCAACTATATTGCTGCCCTACTGACTTAAAGAAATAAAATAGTAATGCAAAGATTAAAAGGACTCTCCTATTTCGTTTTCTGCTCATCGGTATCTATTTGTTTAATGATTTGAAGTATCTGTCCTGGACTTACCTTACTTCGATCAAATTTATTCGGTACATATTCGTTTATTGGCTTCCCATTAAGTTTAATACCCGGATAGCTCATTATGTTATGTATTATCAAATCCAAACGGGCTCCAGGACCAAGGATTCTGTTTACTCTTATTAGGGATCCGTCGGGAGCCATGATAGGTGTTGCGATTATTTGAATATCTGTGGCCTGATTTGCGTCATCTGTGTGATTTGGTCCTGCAGTATGAATTAATTCATGAAGTATATCTCGTGCCACAGTGGCTGTTTCGCGAGGAGTATTAAGAGCTACGCCACTTCTGGAATCATATGGATTAACGGTGTTCCCATTAACTTTTGTATTTACAAAAGTTGTCAATCCTCCTCCAGGCGTACCTGGATCGTCAACAAGAGCGGTTCCAAAATCTACACCCTTCTTCAGTTCATCTACAAATTCAATGCTAATGGAACCAGAATAGGTAGTATTACCGTCTCTCACATCTTTGAACAAACCTGGAAACTGTTTGATTAATTCATTTTGCAATCCCTTTAAATCCTTAAAAACTTCAGAATCGTTCTTTAATTTCAGCTTTACCTGAAAATCCACGTTAGTAATACCAGATTTGCCTCAAATTTTTCTGCACTTTGCTGCAGCTCACGAATATGTGCCCATGGGGGAATGGGCTTTTCATTATCGTTGTTCAAAAAAGGACCATCAGGATGAAGTTTGAAGCGCAATGCTCCCATTCTTGTAAAGTCACTAACCTGGAGGAGATAGCCCAAATCGGTTAAACGTGGTCGGTGCTCATTTTTTTCTCTTGCTGATTGTGCGGCTTTTCTCTGCATTAATCTTCTACCCCAGGTGCCTGGCATGGAATCTACAAACACACCAAAATTCTCCTTTTCTATTGGATATTGTGTGCCTGTATACCATCCTATTTCCGGATCCAGCAACAACTGCTCTGCAGACTCAAGCCAGTCCCTATGGTATTTAAAACTGAATTGTTGCCCCGTTTTACCTAAATCTGCGGAAAGCGAACCAATGAGCTTACTTATGTTGAGCCATGCTTTTCCAATGTGCATATACCCAAATGTCAGTATTGGCCATTTCAATTAGTTCTTATTCATTAATCTCAAATCCTGTAATTTTCTTCCAACAGGATCCTCTTCAAGCAATTTTGTTATTTCATTCTGAAGACCTAGCACTCTTAATACATTGATAAACGCGCCAATGGAAACGGAGGGGCTGCCTTGCTCTATCGCTCTTAGTGTCCCCCTATCAATAGCTGCACGCTCTGCAACTTGAGTAGCAGTTAACCTACGACGTTTCCTTGCAAGCGATATCCTGTTACCAAACTCTTCCAGTAGAACCTGCTGCTTAGGAAAAAGAATATGCTTTTTTGACTTCATTATGATGCATATTTTCATCAAAAATACAAATATTGAAGAAAATATTCCCAATTTTAGTTTGATATAAAATTAAAATTGAGATGTCGCTGACTAATGTTTTCCGCAAGAATTCATCATTTGGTGAAAATATTCACCGTGAATACACTTTAATAATAAATAATACTGAAAATGATAGCTTAGTTCCCGTCAATCGAAACAGTATGCAATCTTGCTTTAGAGTTTGAGTAATTCAGAATAGATGGGTGTCTAATACGGAGGTCATTGGGCCAGCTCCAACGGAGCATATCCTCCGTTTGGGCCGGACCAGTATCACCGTAATAGACATAGATGGGTACACAACAGTTTTATATAATTTGATTTCAATAGCATATTTCGCTAATAAAAACATATATTTTAGATAAATCATCCACGAACAGGTTCGAAACTTGTCCCCCCGGCCCGCAAAAAAGCAAAACCCGCTCATAGAGCTACCGTCTGGACAGATCTCTAAAAAGAATCCAGCCTTGCATGACTGCAGTAAATTTCTGCAGCCCCATCCAAAAAGTAGTGATGCCGGGTTTTCGTTCGGATAGATAGCCTTTCCAGCCACCTAATCTGGCTATAGCCCATATATATCTTTTCAAATCGGAAGATGTATATGGGTTTTTCAGTTTATCCGTTTTGCCTTCTAACTGTTCGATCTGATGTTCTAAACATTCCACTTCTTCCGCGGAGAAACAACTATGAGGGCATGATTCTTCGGGTATTGCATATGCGATTTGCATAATGAAGAGTTTGATAATAGTTTCAAGCATCATCAAGCATAGCTTTCGTATAGCTTTGGCCTGCGATAATTCGCTCGCCTCAATATTAAAACCTTCTTTCTTTAAAATTCGAAACACTTCTTCGATAACCCAACGGCAGGTATACCATTCTATACAAAGCAATGCTGTTTGCAAATCGTCTACCCTTTTTGTAGTTAATAATCTCCAATGAATGGGGGTCTTTATATCATCACCAACCTCTTTAGCTTCTATTGCATATAGGCTTATATTTTTCGGAAGATTTTTATTAATATAATTATTTCCACTGATCGTCACTGCCGAAAAACGAACCTCTATTTTTGCAGTTCTTTTTGTTGTACTTCTCCTTTTATCACCTTCTACTTTAACCTCATAGGAGCCTTGTAAAGGCTGGCTGGAAAGATATTCAAAGAGCTTTTGTTTTCCTTGTAGTATCCGATTTGTTTTGGCCCTGATAAGCAAGTGTGTCTTAGAATCGGGAACAATTGCAAATTGTTCATAAATATCTCCTTCTCTGTCCTGGATTATAATAATTTCACTGGCTGACTGTAAAGCTTGTTTACTTTTTAGTGAAGTCTCTATCCATCTATAAGATTCCTTACCCTCTATAGGAAGCATCTTTTTTTGATGGCTAACATCTTTCTTCGCCTGTTCATGGGATCTGTTCCAAATCTTTATTGTTGAAAAACCATAAGGCATGAAACTTTCTGCATCTATCACAAGTCCCGGATGTATATGAAACCCAAGACCATTAGTTGCCGCATTTGTCGTACCAATATAATCGTCCTTTTTTATCCTATTCTTGTGATTGTATAAATTAACATCACTGGTATCTTGTATGCACAAGACAGGCCTGCTTCCAACGCAGTTAACACAATTAGAAGACATGTTTCTGATGATCTCATCTTCACTAACATGGTCATTCTGTAGAAAACGGTAAATGGCTTTTGCCTCTGAATCATTACTAGCTAACCGTCGAATCGAATGGACACTATTAGCAAACAAGCGATTAAGAATAGAATTACCCCTATTCATTAATCGCTTGTCCTTAATCTCGTAAAAATACCTGCTTTGCACTTTTTATTTCAAAAATAGAAATAAAATGTGTCCAGACGGTAGCTCATAGAGCGGGTTTTGCTTTTTAAATAAATTTTGATGAATTTCTAAGATGCTTATTATCACCTTTATAAGCATTCGAAATTGGATGTGATTATTTAATCAGGCCTAACCTTTCCAGTTGATTACTGTTCGGATTTACCTTTTTCTAAAATAATGACTTTATTCAGTTCCTGGATCATGGCCGGCCGACGAGGATATTTCATGCTTAGCATCTTTGCCACACCAATAATTTTTTCTTTCCCGGCAGGAATGCTTTTAATGACTCTTTTCATTTTACCTGCCAGATTTGCGTATTCAACCCGATTACCTGCAATATCTCCTTTACGCTCAAATGCAGGTATATATAGATCTACTAATTCTGTCGGATAATGTTTGGATAAATGATCATGATATTGCAATATTCTATCCAATTCTGTTTCCTTACACACTAATATTAAGAGTCTATCCCAATATTTCTCTTCAATATAAATAGGCGCGAGCGCATCAAGGGAAAGTGCATCTGGTGAATACCATAGTTTACTTTTATTGTTTTGATGCTGCTTGTTTATTTCGGTTATTTTATCTTCAATGTATTTTTCAATTACCGTTCTCCATTCAGTATTAGTAAAGGTTTTTTTCCATTGAATATAGTAATCCCTGTTGAACCAGCGATCAAAAGCAAATCGCTTTGTATAAAATCGGATTGTCTCCTTATCTTTTTCTATAATTGCAACACGAAGTAATTCTTCTTCCCAATCAGAAACAATACCTGGATGCTTTTCCTTTTCGGCTATTTTTATTCCTCCAGCTATTAACTTTTTTGCCATCAGAAAATCTTTTTTATTGATAGCACTTTCCACTTCGCCCTTTCTGATTTCAACTACATCTAAATTCTGTTGAATAAGTTTCCTTATTTCACCTTCCTTTCCTATTGCTTTTAAAAATTCAATTTTTCGTACAAGAAAATAATCCTTTCTAAAATCACGTTTTCCCGCTATGTATTTTGCAATCTGCGTATCAACATACTGTAAGAATTCCTTTTCTTTTTTTAATAGCTCTGCCAGAGATTGATAAACAGTTATCATCTCATATCCAAAGTCTCCGTAATCAAAGTAAAGCTGATTGCTTAACTCCGTTTGTAAAAATGAAAATATTTGTTCTTTTAGCTCAATTGTTGGTTCTTTAGCCAGCGAGATATTTTCAATCAGCTGTATTATACTGAAGATGGCATCCCCTATATTCCCATTCGAATCATCACTATATTCAATAAGTTCCGTTACTTGCTTTAAAACGGCACGTGTCAGGGTAAAGGCTTCTCTAAAATTCTTTTTAGCCAGTAGCGCATCTCCTTTTGCAACCAATTTCTTGATTTCATTTGTAAGACTGTAAGTTGCCCGATAATCAATGAAACCTTCTGAAGCATGCTTCCGGATAATAATTTTGATTAAATCTGTATATTTTTTTGCAGTATCAATACGTTCATCTTTGTGCGCGAACCATAGCTCAAAAACAGATTTAAAATTCTTATCTTTTGTTGCATGTGCAAGAATAAACTCCTGGTACTCTTCTACATTTATCTTTTGCAATAACTTTTTAAAATCCGGCTGGTTGGCATTCTTTGCACGAGCAATTTTACCAGACAACTCTTCTTTTAGTAGAAATAATACAGCGACAACATGTTTGCATGTATCGCCATCATACGGGCAGTCGCAGGAATAATCTTCAATTTTGTTTTTATTACCCAGTTTTATTTCAATAGAGTAAGTTGAAGTACCTGCTACTTCAGCCTGCCAATAATTATTATCTGTTTCTTCAAGATCGATTACTGCACCATCTTCGAAATACTGTCTCCCTCGTTGTATGATCGTTGAACTTACCTGTAGCTCAAAATTTTTCAGGGTGAGCATAAATAAAATTAAGATTTGTTGGAATAAATTTGTTGTACGCTAGTAACTAAGCAAAGATAAGATGAGGTTTTATTAGCAGAGATATTCATTTCTATCCGTGGGAAATATCATTATGGAGATAAATTATTATTCTATTTCTTTAACCAAAAAGTCCTGAACAGCTCTTTTCTCAGAGGAAAAATTGATGCCTATAGCGATTTTCCTTCTTGCATCCATTTGATAGGGACGCAAATATCCTTTCTGAAAAATCTGCTCAAGGGCCAAATTCGCAGAGCTATTCAGTTTTAATTCTAACGCAAAAATATATTGATCAGTGAATACAAGCACATCGCACCTACCGGTAGCACTATGTACTTCACTGCGTACATCAAAACCTAAGCGTTTAAAGGAGAGATGCACAATGATATGAAAAATCGATTCACTCTCTGCTTTCCAATGATCATAAGGAATAGTTGATAACAGTACATCCAATGCTTTGATCATTTGAGACATATCATTTTTTTTCAATACCTCGCTCAAATCATCTGTAACAGACATTGAGTCATTGCCTGGAAATACATTTCTATAAGCACTCAACAGTGCGTCCGTCAGACTTTCTTTTACTTCTGTATTTGGGTATCCCAACTCATACAATCTATTATTGGAATTATATCCTTTAATGGTCAGGTATCCTGTTTGAAATAGTACGGGTATCACAGCTATATGTTCTACATTAAAATTGCTTAATGCATTCTCGCCAATATGTACGGTTTCCAGATCATATTCCCTATTTTGTTTCATAAGGTTCACCAACCAGGTAGGCGTACCGGTATGAAACCAGTAATTCCTGAAATCACGACCATCCATATATTTCAGTAAAGAAAATGGATTGTATACACGTTCTGCTTCTTCATGCCAGGCATAACCATTATACCATGACTTCAACTTCCCTAAAAAATCAGGTTGATGTTGCTGTATTTCTTCAATCTCATCCGCAAAACCGCTCTCCAATTCCTGTTGGGTAATTCCTGCAATTGTTGCATATTTTCGATGGATTGTAATATCATTCAGGTTATTTAAATCAGAAAAAATACTCACTTTAGGAAATCTGCTGACTCCGGTAAGTAGCAACAAACGAATATAGGGGTCTGAATCCTTTAATACAGAATAAAAGCTCTTAAATATGGACCGGTTTTCCTCTACTTTTTCCAGATCCTCCAGGTAATCGGTGATAGGTTTATCATATTCGTCAATCAGGATAACAACTTGTCCATTAGCTGAAGCCTTCCGAATTAGTTCTTCAAATCTTCCTTTTAAATGTTTAGATTCCAGTTCTACACCCTGCTCTTTTGCTAAAACCCCTATCTCAATACTAAGAGCTTCGTATAGCCCTAATTTTTGATAGTCAAGTTTACTTAGCCTTAAATGTATTACTGGATGTTTTTGTTCCCAATTCCATTTATCATAGATCCAAAGGTCTTTAAATAATTCTCGGTTTCCACTAAAGATCTCTTTAATAGTGGATAGCAACAGGGATTTTCCAAATCGTCTGGGACGGCTAAGAAAATAATACTTTCCTGATTCTATTAGATTGTAGATTATTTGAGTCTTATCAATGTATAGATAACCTCCATTTTGTATTTCATTGAAATCTTGTATACCTATCGGATATTTCCTCATACATACAAAGTTAAAAATAAAATCTATGATAAAGGACTTAAGCATACCTTAGATAAGAGCCTTCACAACCATTACTAATGTGCCAATTATGTGTTATGAATTAATTTCATAATTCTTAGACATGTCTATGCTGAAGCAAATCATCAATTTCTGAACGGAATGTAAAACAATACGGCCGCCCTACCGAGCTGTCTATATGTAATTAAAATATGTTGACAGCACCACCACCATACGTACATCTCCTTAGAATCTTGCTTTAATCTTCGCTATCACTCTATATTACCTATAGCAATAAATCACCAAAACAGAATCCGAATAACCTTTATTGATCATTTGGGACGCAGTATACAACACAGTTATTGTTTTTGTAGTTCCTGGTTGCGCAACCAATAGGGATATTGATTTTCTGTCAGATAAATATTGATTAACAAAATCCGATTGCCAGGCTGCCAGTATTATTTGCTCCATTAAATTTATTGGTTTAATGATAAATGCGATGGCTAAATATTAAAACTAGTATATACAAACATTCCGGGTTATAAATAAACCATTGTTAACCTAGCAAAATCTATCTGGGTTATCCGAACTTTCATCATACATTATTACATATATCGGTTTCTAATAGTTGATAATTCAAGTATAACTTTTCCTATTTATTCGCTTTTTAGAAATTCCTTATCTTATATATTCTTCAGATCACCACCTGCGGTTTGATAATAACAAAAGAGGCTATTGTTTATTAAAATTCTTAAGCCTGTAGCTTGTATTCTTTCCACTACCTTCCTGTTCCAGGATATTCTTTTTAACAAGATCCTGAATATCTCTCAATGCTGTATCAGTGGATATTTTAGTCATTTTTGCCCACTTTGAAACATTTAGTTTTCCGAAGAAATCATCTAAGATCACTTGCAACATTTTTTGTTGGCGAACATTGAATGTTATATCATTATGAGTTTCCCAGAAATAACTGCGTTCTAAAATTTTACCTATAGTTTGGTCGGTATGATCCATTGATCTATATAGACAATTTAAAAACCATTCCAGCCATAAAGTGATATCTAAATCACCTCTTTGCGTTTTTTCAAGTACATCGTAATATTCGTTACGCTCTTTTTGGATTTGGGCAGACATCGAATAAAAACGTTGCTTATTCTGGTCCGCACGAGCTAACTGCATATCAGTAATAGCTCTGGCAATACGACCATTACCATCATCAAAAGGGTGAATAGTAACAAACCATAGATGTGCAATAGCAGCTTTTATTACAGGGTCAACCTGCTGTTCATTGTTTAACCATTGTAAAAAAGTGGACATTTCGCTTGACACTTTATTTGCAGCAGGAGCTTCAAAGTGTACTTTTTCTCTACCCATTGGACCGGATGTAACTTGCATAGTATTATTACGCCAACCAGCAACCGTTATTTTATACATCCCACTCCTTCCTGTTGGGAACAGTGCGGCATGCCAATCAAACAGTCTTTCTTCAGTTAAAGAAGACTTATAATTCTGAGTTGCATCCAACATCATCTCTACAACACCTTCTACATCACGTTCACTATATATTGCTCCTGCAATATCAATTCCCAACCTTCTGGCTATGGATGAGCGCACTTGCTCTGGATTTAACAACTTACCTTCAATCTCGCTTGATTTTATTACATCCAATGTTAATGTTTGTAACATTGTTTCTTCTTGCAGCTTAAATCCAAGAGCGTTCATTTGGCCAAGGATTTTTCCCTGACGAAATCTTACTTCTCCTAATTTGGGGCCAAGCTTATCTTTATTCCAAGTAAAGAAAGGCCACCTGTCCAATTCATGTATATACATATTCGCCGCAATTATGCGGTGAATATACTTAATATTGGTAAATTCGTAATAATATTTATGGTTTTGCAGCGAATGTACGGAGTATTTACCGCATACTTGCGGCGAAATATCTAAATAATCGCCGCATAATAAGGGAACCCCATTTATGCTTACCAAAATTATTCCCATAAAAAGCAAAGGCGCAAATGCCAGATTTTCGCACTTATTAGATAAACGGAAGTAACTTTCAACCTTGCATATCATTTGAAAGAAAATACAACTACTCCGAAATAATATTTTATCAATCGAAGTTATATCACTGAATTCTCCTGATAAATGCATGAATTTTAGATAAATCTTCTATAAACAGGTTCGAAAGTTGTCCCTTGTAGCCCGCTAAAAAAACTGTATAGTTTAGCAAAAAATTGAAAGCCTTCAGATGGGAAATCTGGAGGCTTTTTTTGCGTTTAGATCGGATTTTGCCAGTCATGGCCTGAATGATTTGAGGGTAACAGGTTCGGGGGCAAATCCCTCTTTCTTCGCAAGTCATCATGAAACCTCGCTCCTTATGCAGGTTTTGTTTTTTAGGCGATTTCCGAGTCAACTCAGTTGGATTTTGATTTTCGGTAAGCGAAGCCAACCACACTGAATCATTCTTAAAAATCATTGCAGAACCTAAAAAGCTCGCCCAGATCACCCGACTTCCAGTCGTATCTGTTGCCATCGAAATATAATAAGCAGTATCTCTACTAATAGGAACTTTCCTGTAAACGAGTTCTAATGTGACATGCAGTCCTGAGAAATATGGAATCTCCTATAAACAGCTGCTTTCAGACACTAACACCGTCTATTATGCATGTTCCTCTCCATTTGATACTTCATTGATAGTGCAATTGCGTAAAGCAGGAAAAAAAGTTAATGTATTGGTGTATTCCTTACCTTCCAGATATCAACGTGGATTAGAGGGATATCATGGAGAAAAGGATGAACTGACGTTCTTAAATGGTTATAGTTTTGCCCTTGATAGTGCAATATGGAAAGAGTTGACGCAGCAGGTAGCGGTAGTAGTCAATGATACGACTTTAAAGCCGGATAATGGCTGTAATGATGATGCACGTTACTTTTTAAGTTATCAGCAGCATGCTGTTGCAGGAGCATGTAAGGATAGCAGTTTTATCAGATTATCAGCATATTTGAAGCAACAATTGCTACAACCACAGGAGAGGAGAAGAGATTCTGTGATCATTACTTTTTAGAAAGTTAATTGTAAATATTACAACCAACTTTAAAACATCTCATTGATGCTATTCATGGTATTGAATATAAATGAAGTTCTTTGTAATTCGGTGCTAATCTGGTATTTAAATAGCCTTTTTGCCTGATAAAAATTGAATCCATATAAAACTGCTTCCCGATAGCGAAGCACCTCCTTCGTTGCAGGATCAATCATCGATGCATCAGTTGATAATGCCTGATAAAGTTTATCCTGAGTTGTAATCACATTCTCAATTTCAGAACTGGCACTTGCTTCTTTTTATATATTGGAATGATCCATGTGAAGAACAAATTATCTATCAATTATTTACCTACTATCTCTTTCCTGAAATTTTTCCCCCACTTTAATAATTCTAACAAAAGTGGTTGCATTGATATACCAAGAGGAGTCAGGGTATATTCAACTGTGATGGGCATAGTGTCGTAAAGCTTGCGTATAATAATTCTATTTTGCTCCAGTACTTTTAATTCCTGTGACAACATCTTCGGGGATATGTTTGAAATAGCCCTTTGTATTTCGCCAAATCTCTTATTACCATAAACGATTGAAAGGACTATAGGTATCCGCCATTTACCTTGTATTAATTCCAGCGCATCCTTCGCTGCTATCATTTCAAATTGACATTCAACTTCTTTTGCTTCCATATTGTAAACCTATTCACCCAAAGGTAACTACTTACCCAAAGGTAACAACTATCTTTTCTTAAGTAAATGTAGATAGGTTTACATCTTAAAATATCAAAGCAACATGAGAATAACACTTATGGTTTTCGCCATCACTATTAGCACAATTTGTTTTGGACAGGTGCATCAGCCCAGGATTTTCTTATTTGTACCCGGTGCCTTCGATGGCGGCTGGGACTACGCTAAAGTAGATTCGGTTTTAAGTGCAAAAGGTGATATTGTGTATAGGCCAACCCTAACCGGACTTGGTGAACGTGCACACTTGTCAAACGAAAATATTAATCTTAGTACTTATATCGCCGACATCGTTAACGTTATTAAATTTGAAAATCTCCAGAACATAATTTTAGTGGGTCATAGTTACGGCGGCATGGTGATCGCTGGTGTTGCTGAGCAATTACCAGACCGCATCAGAGAAATTATTTATCTTGATGCAATGGTTCCGAATGATGGTGAAAGTGCCCAGACCATTGCTACAGTAGGAGGATTATGGGATATAATGATGAAACCTAACATAAAAGGCAACTTTGTGATACCAGCTTACTTGACACAATATGATGTGCCCCAATCATTGAAAACCTTCACTGAACCGCTAAAAATAAGCAATCCATTAGTTAAGAAAATTAAAACAGTATTTATTGCGATGACAAAAGACGGTGTAAGCAGTAGCATGATAGACAAGATGGGAACAGACCGTGCTAAAGAAAGAAATTGGAAAATTTATACATTAGAGGGAGGCCACTACGCTATGCGTGAGCAACCAGAAAATTTGGCAGATAAGTTGAGAGCAGTTGTAGACGATAATCAATAGAATTACCAGGTTGTCTATAGAAAACCTGGTCCCCTTTTTAAATGGTAACCGAACTTCTATCATACTATATTCAGTCTTTTGACCTGGACACACCCTAAATCGGACTAATCCTGTATAATTGGTTCGAGGTTACGATACCTGGGGCCGCAAGGAACTAAAGAATCCTTCAAGTCATTGCACTTGAAGGATTCTTTAGTTCGAAGGATTTCTTAGTAAAGGACCGAATTTTCGCAACTGATTTAATATCAGATATTAAGTTGGTTCTAAATGATGGATAAGTATTTAATGACTATGTAATTTTAATGGCTTAGGGGTAGGCTAATGAACATCATTGGAATAGATAGGCTAGAGGACTCAAAAAGCATAGCCATAAATTTTAAATATTCAGGTAAGTCTCTCCTCTAATTGTCCCTTCCATAAGACGAATCCTTTTTTAGGGTCGGAATACTCATGGAATATTCTACTGAAATCTGGATTTTCCCTTTTTAAATAATCCTGTTTGCCTGTATTCCTGATTTCTTGTAAGATATCCTCTAGCATTACAATTGCCAGACGAAGGTCTTCTTTCGTTTTATTAATATGCCAGATATAAGTCGCCTCGTTACTATCTAATGTTTCCCATACGAGATGGTATTTCCCGTCTCCCATTACTAAAAAAATAAATGAAAGCGGTTGCAGGATAAAACGAATTTTCAAGATTGATGCTTCATGTTTCTTCGAAAGATATTTAAGCTGCAAATAGTGCTTACTCTTTTTGATATTTAGAATATCATCCAATAAATCCTTGTCCGATTTGAAAAAATTTGTAATTGGTTTATTGGTAGCCAATGCAAGATCCTCCATGGTGGACATACACCTATTATCGCTGGTAGCACTTCGGGTTGCCAAAATATCTTTCTTAACAAATTCAAATCTTACACTCTCAATTATACTGCTGTTTATCTTGTCAATATCATCTGAAGTTGCTTCCGTAAATATAATGTCGGAGTTGTCAAATTTGATCCTTACCATTACTGTTAATAATTTCTTCTTAAGAACTTTGGCAAAGTAATCCTTCAATACTTCAAATTCGGGCCTGATATCATCGTTTTCAATCTTAAAATCTACATATTTATTGACTTCTTCTAAGTAAGAGGAAAAAGATACTGAACCATATTCAAATTTTAGACTATCCAAAGGAAGTTTTAAAGATTTTGATATAGATTTGACCACCTCGATTTCATTATTGTTATCAGGTAATGGTATTTTAATATCTGGCACCTGGAGTCTAACAGGTTTCATTTGTACTGCACTTAGCAGATGAGCCGAATTAATTGACCGGAATTTAATTTTTTCTATTCCTAATAGATTTAGGCTGAGTTGAGTTTCCATTGATGGGTTTTGTTCGGCCTGATAATCTAATATTTCAGCAAATACTTCTTCCTCCGCCTCATTGTAATTCAATATTCTTATCTTCCAGGCAACCTCACTTTTAAATTTTACGATTTCAAAAGGAAGATCCAAAATAGAAATTGGTAAGGCATTCTCTTTATAATTCAAATAAACCTTTTCTCCTTCCAATAAAAGAAGTAACTCATCATGTTTTTGCAATTGCCCAGACTTTTGCAATTTGCGGTAGTGCTTGCTTCTTTGTTTAAATAGCTTTTCCAGGTAGCCAATTTTGATATCCCGGTAGTCATATATGATAGGTGGAGTGCTGCTGCGTTGGACTCGCCCTATGTATTGAATTAGTTTACCCTCAAATGCAAAAGGGAATACGAGAAAAAGACAATCAAGATTGTTTATGTCTATTCCTTCTCCTATAAACTGTCCCGTTGCTATTAGTATTTGAAATTCTTCAGAAACAATCTGCTTCATTTTTGATTTTCGCAATTGCTCACTATCATCACCAGATAAAGTTATTATCTCAAATTGTTGTTTTAGAAATTGGCAAAGCGTATCAATATGGCTTTTTCTTTCTGTAAGGATTAACCCTTTCCTTCCGGATCCGATTTCCTTTTTGATATCATTAATTATAAGATTATTCCTTGTGGAATCATGAATGAGAACCTGGGCTAGAGGTTCAAACTTATCTGTTTTATAATCAAATGGAACAAACAAGTCTGTATCCCGGACAATTATTGAGAGGCTATTATTCGCCACTTCCCCTCCATTATTCGATTTCATTTCATATATAACCTCGCCGATGAAGGAAAACATTAATTGCTCGTCTTTGTTTTTTCTGAGTGGAGTTGCTGTAAGTCCATATTGGTAGAATGAATTGAATCTTTTAATTGTATCTCTAAAAGTTTTAGCCGGTATATGATGACATTCATCGATAATGATCGTTCCAAAAGCTTCAAAGATGGGATCATTTTCATTTATTACTTCCAGGCTTTGAAACATTGCAATAGTTATTAGTAAGCCCTCTTTCCTTTCCCCACTTACAATTTTCCCTACCAAATGTTTCGGAATCCCCATAAAATCTTGTATCCGGTCCATCCATTGATCAAACAATTGCTTACGGTAGACTATTATTAGTGCGGGTTGTTTTTTGTTTGCAATAATAGATAATGCAATTATCGTTTTGCCATTTCCAGGAGGGGCCACGATTATCCCAAACTCTTTTTTCGCAGTTATATCGACTGCGGCTTTCTGATAATCGCGTAGTGGTATTTTCGAGGGAATATTGATTTCAGTATACTTTTTTCTCTTATCTTTTATTTCATAGAGTATATTTTCTTTTTTACAATAGTCTATTAACTGACGCATGAATCCTCGCGGAATAATAATACTGTCTCCTTTTTCCTCTAATATTTTGAAATAGGCTTCCATTCCGTAAATGGATTTTCCCATTTTCTTTTTGATCAGATAATCAGTATTAATGAAATTGAGATGGTCTCTCAGGAAGCTTACTAATTGCGGTGTAAGCTGTGATCTGCTCAGTGTAATGACATTACTTAAGCTAATCTCAAGACAGCCCTGTTTTGCTACGATAGTTATAGAAGGATCTGGTTGTTGCAATGTAGCATCAAACAGTTGGTTATAAATAGCATCGATATTTTCAATAGTTATTTTTGAAATGGTACTTAGAAATACCCATTGATTTTCTAATGGTAATAAATTCCCATGATCAATGAAACAGGAATTGCCTTTTTCGACAGCTTGACCTTGAAGCGGTAATGCAATTAAGTTTCCTAAGCCTTCCCCACTATGAGAATCCTGACTTGGAAATATTCTATCAAAACTGGATTTCTTGTCAAATACCGAAATTATACCTGCCAATTGAAGCATGTGTTTTACAATTCTCCTGCTTTTATAAGCAGAGTAGGGTTGCGTAAAGAATATCCAGACATGTCCTCCGTTTCCCGATCTTGATCGTTCTAATGATGCAGGTATTTTATATTGATCGCAGGTTGTTAAAAATTTCTGGCATTCATCTTCCCATCCACGTTCGTCAAAATCAACGGCTACAAACCAGGAAGTATTATTCTCAAGTAACGGATATATACCAATTACCTGAACGCCTGTAAGATGGTTAACAAATTCTTTGGAGGTAAGAGGTACTAACGTTTTGTTTTTGAAATTCTGAAATGTACCACCTTTCTGTTTATGAGTTTTATAGGCTTCCCAATCTAGCTGATAACAAGTTATATAGCCACTCTTACCATCTTTTTCCTTTCTAACTGCAAAAGCATCCTCCCTTCCTTTAAACAGACATTGGAATAGGTCTAATTTTTCTTCAGTTATTTCTAAGGACATCATACTCGAGTGTTATAAGTTAGAATATTTCAATGAAGTGGCTTAAAATAGTCTACTGAGCAAACTTATAATTTTAAATATCTTTTAGATTCACGGAAAATATCAACAAACTTTGGCAGATCGTAGACCTGATCTTCTAGTTTCCTTTGCCAGCCCTGTTCCAGATTCTTTTCTTTTACTAAAACCCTTTTCTCAAATTCGGCTGGGTTATGGCCTTTATTCCGTGCTTTGCGTTCAAATTCAGGTTTATGATATTTAGTATCTATCCGCTCTAATTCATTCAGATACCAGAAATCATATAAATCTCGCGGCTCTGTTCGCCCCATTAAAGCAGCCATCTTTTCAATTAACACCTCAGACAATGAATAGCATTGTAATGAGAACGATTCTTCCGGAAGATCGGAGTATAGGATAAAGATCCTTTTCTGTTCGGTAGGAAACTCAAGTATCTCACCTCTTGTAATATCAATCTTCACATCTCTACTATTCAAATTTGCCTGCAATGGGCCAATATAATTTATATAGAATCCTATACTTCCATTTACATGTACATTACTTTCTTTAAACCGCATAGTAATATTGGCTTCTTCTTTAACAAACGCATATACCTTCTCAAATTCATTTAATAATTGTTGATTGGTAATGTTATTATCTATTAAAGTAAAATCCAGATCTTCAGAAAAACGATAGTCTGGGAAATACGCTTTTTTTAGAACGGTACCTCCTTTGAATACCAGGTTAGCGGATAAGAAAGAATTTTCCGAAATCCCAAATAATAACCAGCTAAGTACATAGTCTTTTTCTATCTGTGTATCTTTTAATTTGTTTTGTGACGCAACTGCATTAATCTCTTTTGGATGAATCATATTACGTAAATATGGGTGAAGTAATGTCTTTTGGTTCTATATTCTGTTGAATGCTCCATTTACTGACCAACTTACCCTTCTTTTCATAAGAAGGCTCCAGGAGGATAATAGATTTTGATGTTAATTGTTGTAAGCGATCTATAATTGGATTATAAATTTCCAGTAGTTCCAGCAAAAAACCTAATCTTTTAATTACAGACTGGGCTTTAAACTGCTCGCAATAAAAATAAAGTTTCTGGTAATCTATCTTATCCCTGGATTTATATAGTGCCTTTGCAATTTCGGTGATACCTCCCGCATAGTCAGGTTTATAGAGGCAATCGACAAAAGTTTTTTCCAGATCGGAACAGCTAACTTTATTAAAACTATCTATCCATATTTGCTTATTACCAAAGAAATGATTTGCATTGTGATAGATGAATTGAAATTTTGCATCTTTAATTTTCAGTAATGATGGTTTGATTTGTTGATTAACTACAATTCTTTCCAGTAATGATGGCTGTGTGATCAGACTATGTATTTCCATCGCACTGTAATACCCTATATAATACTTATTATTACCAACCAAGTATTTTGCGACCATATGCCAATTGGGGAAATAGTTTTTTGCTTCCTGTTCATACGGAATTATCCAATAAACCCCATCTTTTAAACGTAACAATAACTCACGTTTTACCATATCGCGCATTAGTTTCTTAACAGCTTCTTTAGAAGATGAATTTAGCAGCTCGTTAGCTTCGCTAAACGTAAAAGCAGGCTGATTTAAATCAGTAAAGTGTTTTATTAACTCTGCCGGCTTATTTGATATAGTCTTATATCTTGTATCCATTTGGGGACTTTTTAAGTCCCCACAAAGATATGAAATATCTCTAAACACATATCTTGTATCCATTTGGGGACTTTTTAAGTCCCCAAATGGATACAAGATATCTAATAAGTTGATTGTCAATGAGAAAGTGTGCCCTTGGTTTCAAATCGTGAATTTTCCGCTGATAATCGGAAATGAGGCTTTATAAAATCATCACTGGGTTAATCTTAATTGTTCTCAATCCCAATGAGATTTTTCAATTCATCTAATAGTTTTGTTTGGGAATGACTTTGCCTAATGAATGCCTGAATTTCAGACAAATCATCTGCGAACTGGTTCGAACTTCGTCTCTATTTGCCCGCAAGCTTTAAGCCCTCAGGTCGAAAGATCTGAAGGCCTTCAGATTATGATAAAAAGCCTGGCTTTCTGAATGAGAAAGCCAGGCCTTTAAATTTACTTCACTGATATTTTCCCGACAGCGATCTTCGTTTTGCCAAACATCCTATCATTACGTCCTACCAGATACAGGTTATTTCCTAATACGACGCCTTTCCTTGGCATAGCAGTAGGTATTTCCTTGTTATTGAAAATCATCTTACGGCTCATCTTACCTGTCAGCTCATCAACGGAAATCATAAAACAATCTGATTTACCAAACCGCGTAACAGACTTTACCTTCTGTCCGGATTGAGTTACACCGGCATTTTTAGGATTATCATTCAGCACAAGGTTAATGGTATTACCAGATCTGACCACACCAAATCCTGAATAGAATGGCATTTTCAAAGAAGAAAAGAAACTGAAACCGCTAATTGTTGCACCACCACCGGTTGAAGTTGTGCCAACGGCATATCTTTCGCTCTGAGATTTAGGTAATACCTGTAACCAGTCAATTTCACCCTGGGGCGCCACTTTACACATCAGCAAGTCACCGCTTGAATATACCCTGTAGGTAGTGTATGACCAGTGTCCGGGGGCACCATTTGTACCTGGTGTGTAAGTTGAAGTAGTATAAGTATAGGTATCAAAAGATTCAGCCAGTATCATCAACCCACCATCTGAGGAGTAGAAGATCTTTCTGAACTGCATGTACCGGGAGAAACCTTCTCCTTCTTCCTTGGTATCCTGCTTACCATCTTTTGTGTTTTCTTTCCCTGCTTTAGCTGTTTTACTGTCTTTACTGTTTTTAGCGTCTTTATCTTCTTTGGCGTCTTTGCGTTCTTTGTCTTTCTTATTGTCTTTAGTTTCCTTACCATCTTCCTTATCATCATCTTCTACATTATCACCATTAGACAGCATTGCATCATTAATGGCTTTATCGATTGTGGAAATCACTTTCCCTGTATTGACATCGATCCTTTGCACCAGCAGCCCATTTACTCTCCGGCTTTTCTTTTCATTGCTATAGAATGCAGCCAGTATCAGGTCCTGGTTCTTTTCCTGCAGCAATTTGGTACTGCTCAGCCATTTACCATTAACGGTTGTATTAATTTCTGATTCCTGTTTGCCGGCTTCATTATACACGCGAATATTGTAATGGTTAAAGTCGAGGAACTTTTCCTTTTTCTTTTTACCTTCTTCATATTCATAAGTACGACCGACCAGGATTATCTTTCGGTTGATAGTATATATCACATCTTCCAGCTGGTATTTTTTTGCTTCAAATTCATTTGAGATCACCACAGGTTTAGCACCCTTCAGTTTACTGTCAAACTCCTGCACCTTGTACTCGTTCATTTCTTTTCCCTGTATACTGCTCACCAGCACCATCTTTGAGCTGTCAGCATTGTAGGTCAGTTTGAACTCAATCTTATCCTTCTTTGATTCCTGCTGGAAGGATGCCACCCGTTGCCATCTTACAGTCAGATCGCCGGATGCTTTATTCACTTTTGCTGCGAATAATTCAAGCATTCTGTCTCCCCGGCTATAGGAGGATGCAAAAATGAACAAGTCATTGCCTAAGGGGAAAAATTGTTCAAATTCTTTACCACGCAGATCTTTATTATAGTTGCGACGGTAAATTTCTGAAAGGTTGGCGTTCATTTTTATAAGCGTTCCCGATCCTCTGAAGGTAGCGCCAACCACAAAATAAGATTTCATTTTTATGTGGGCTTCTTCCAGGTAGATGCCTGTATTGTCTGTGCAAACTACTTTAAGGTCTGTTGAGCCTTTTTTAAGTTTGATGTCCTCCCCCCAATTTACGGAAGATTTTTGCTGGGCTAAACTGGGAATGCTGATCGAAAGTGTTAACAAGTAGAGATAAATAAATTTCATGTGTATGGGATAATTAAAAATATAGGGACAATGATATGACAATAAACGGTAAAGAAAAATGATTTTCCGGGCGTTTTTTTAAATAAAATTGGATGGGTATGCCGCTACGCAGAATGCCTGTAGGGGAAACCAGGTTCGTTACTAACTATCCTAGTTCACCGCGCAAAAACTATTATTGTGCATTAACCGATGAAAAAAACTCTCGGCTTTTACTTAATGTTTATCCTTAATAGTGATGCTTACATAAATATTTGTAAACAATTAAAGACATGAGAGTCGGGAAATTTAAAAATTCTGATAAAAAATCAAAGACAAAATCAGGTCGGTGAAAGGCGTGTTTAAGGGTTTCGGCTATAAAAGTTAATGGTGTTCACCATTTTAGCAGTATAAGCCGCCAAAATTGGCCATGAAAGGTGATATTAGTCATTATAAAAATTGAGTATAAAATTATAATCCTATTGATATTTGTTTTTTATTTGCATTAATTATTAAGAGTAATACCTACGAAAAGATAGCCCGATTAAAATATCAAAGATTCTGTACGATATCCCTGATCTTTTGATATTCTGTAATGACGTATGCTATTTTGTTTGTACCATTATTTAACTGCAGTATTTAATTATTATTCAAATGCCTTGGGGGACGTGAATGATTTCCATTACTGTTTGAACCTTTAAATCATGTGTAAAATGCTGAAAAAGGCATTACCGGTAGTCTGTTGCCTACTATTGGTAATGCTTGGGCACCGTGCATTTGCCGGTGAGCCGTACCTATCCCTTTTACCCGTTAGCCCTGACACCATTCCTTCCGACCTGGGAGATCGTGCGTTGTTAAGTCAGCCAGCTTTGAAACAGGCCGTTATTACGGCTGTAAATCAGCGGGCAGGACCAGATAGTATACATGCAAGTGCACCTACTCCTGATAGTATTCCTTTCAGCAAATTAGGCTTAAGTGGCATGAACTCTTCTGCCAAAGGAGCTTTTACCCAATACCTTGAATCTGGTAAGAGTACAATCGGTATGGCACGTATGAAAACCATGTTCAATGATATGAAGGATAGCTCCAAAACGGCTTCTTATATCGATAATAAGTTGCGCGGTTTTTATGCGTTAAGGAACAACAACCCCGTCAGTGGTAAGTTTAGCTTACCAGGCAAACCTCAGAACCAACTAAAAGGTGTCTCCTGGACCACTACTTATATGGATACTACCGCTATGATGTCCGGCTGGTGGAATGAAGGTGTGGTACAGGATGTTGTAAAACTAGGTGGTATCCCCATTCAAATTAATTACTCCACTTTATCCGGTTATAATTATGCCGGCCCTTCACTCAATGATGCTCATTTCGTACAGTTCTCTTTTGACAGGGAAGCTTATTTGAGTGATGTGAACAGCCAGCTGACGAAGAACTATGATTTAAAGAAATACTTCCTGGAAGACCTGGATATCAAAAGTAGCATGCAATCTTATGCAACTTCCTCCCTAAAAGCGCTCGAACAGGAAGGCATGAAAAATAAGATCAATGGTGATCAGCTCATGTATTATGATACCGCACAGCTACGCCAGTCTATCATGGGCTCCTCCTCGCCTATCAGTTTTTCTGCCGATTCTGCCAAACTATTAGCTGCTTCAAAAGATAGTAATGACCAGGTTTTATACAAACGATATCAACAGTCTGAATATTACCGTAAAGTGCTGGCATTGAAAAGCCAGATAGGTGATGTGAAAGAAATGAACCAGTTGCTGGGCAACCAGAAGCAGGTAAGTGGGAACATCGAAAACTGGATGCAGCAAGATGAGAACACGGCTAAAATGGGCGGAAAACTTTTGCAGATGAGCTTTTTGCAAAAGATGATGGCGAACATGCAATCCCTGAAAGCGGGTAGTGTGGGTGATTCAAATAGCTTGTTTATGTCTGGTGTGGCAGGGTCTTTCCTCAAAGATAATAAAGCCATCAGTCTCCTCGCAGGTAACAGCAGCGAACTGGGTATACAGGATGTTGGGATGCAATCTGCTACTGGTAAGACTTCTTACAGTATGCAAGGTGTATCACTTAGTAAAGGTGGTACTTCTTTCTCTGCCTTGAATGCTAACTCAAAAGCTCAAACGAATAGTGGTTTCAATACTTCCGCCATCAGCAGGAATGTATTTGTGGGATCTGTCGGGGAGAAAGTAAGCCTGGGTTCTTTGGGGACGCTTGATGTGACGCTCTCTAAATCCAGCAGTACCTATGGTAATTCCTCTGATGCTGCAGGTGTTTCCAAATCTGCTGCCGGTGCCCTGCTGGACGATCTATGGGCAACTGCATCTGTAGGTCTTACTTTGAATGGTAGTGTGAAGGAATGGGGCATGACCCATAAGGTATATGTTAACTACTCCGGTCTGGGATATGTAAATCCCGGCGCTCCTTTCGCCAGCAGAGGTACCATGCAATATGGCTTTTATGTAAAACGAGCCTGGAAGAAAAATAAAGCGACCGTAAGTGTACGTACTGACATTCGTGACCTTGCGACTTCTGCTACCACCAGTACGAAACGAACCAGTATGACCTATGCGGTGGACGGCCGCTACCGCTTTACAAAGAAAGTAACTGTTGGGATGAATCTCTTACAAAGTTCTCTTCGTGAAGATAAGACCACTGCTTATATGAACCGCAAGATCACCTTCACTTCCCAGGTAAATGGCAAGATCGATGGTCATGTATTCAGCAATAGTTCCACGCTGGGTATTCAGCAGTTGAATTACCTGCCTGTGAAAACATTGTTCCTGAACATAGGTTCTGCCCAGACAGTCGTAGCCGGTCCTGGTATGGTGATCGTCAACTTAAGCTATAGCCGTGATGTCAATAACGCAGCTGTGTACAATAATATCCTGAATACAGAAGGTGGTTATCAATATACCCTTGGTAAAAAAACAACTTGCAGCAGCTCGCTGATCTATATGAACAGTGTTGATGTGGTTGAACAGATTGGTGTTCGTCAGCAGGCGGCGACTCAATTGTATAAGCGCTGGAATGTAAGTCTATCTGCCGATGTAAGAAAAAACCTGTTCAACTCCTCCGCCAACTATTACTACGGAAAATTCAATACTGCTATGGCAGTACAATACCTGATAAAATAACAGCAATATGAAGAATGGACTTAGACTTTTAATGACTGCGCTGTTTGGTATGTTATGCCTGCAGGGCAAAGCCCAATACACTTTCACATTTATTCCAGAGGTACAGGGTCGATCAATCGACAATATTTATAAAGTACGTATCAGCAATACGGGTAGCACGACTACTGCCAACCTGCGTATTGTAGTGACAGAAGCACAAGCTGGTGCGGTGGTCACCATTGATGTACCACAGTTTCAGCTCATGCCAGGTAGTGGTACTATACCGCCAGCTGCCGTTTATCATGCCGCTGTAGGCTTTGGCAATAATAAGATCGCTACAATCATCCGCCAGAGTGGTTACTTCCCTGAAGGGGATTATGAATACTGCTTTCAACTCTATGAAGGGGGAAACCACAATAGTGAATTGCTGGGCGAACAATGTTTCAATTATGAACTGGAGCCCTTTACCAATATGCAGTTGATATCTCCATATGATGAAGACAAGATCTGTGATAAGCGCCCTTCGTTCAACTGGCAGCCTTTGATCCCTTCAGTGAATGGTGCCCAATACCGCCTGTTGCTGGTAGAAGTAAAGGATAGACAACAGCCGGTTGAAGCATTGCGTATGAATCTCGCTATTATCAATCAACGTGATATCCCTATGCCCATGTTGTTATATCCTTCTATTGCCAATGAGCTGGTAGAAGGTAAACAATATGCATGGCAGGTAACTGCTTATCAGAACGAGCTGATACTGGCTCAGTCAGAGATCTGGTCTTTCACCGTGGATTGTGAAAAAGATACGACCACCTTGCCAGTAGAGGCTTTCAGAAATATTGATGACCTGACCAGAGGTAACTTCTATATCGCAAGAGGACAGTTATTATTTGCCTTGCAAAATAACTATGCGAAAGCTGACCTGACTTACAGCATCCGCTGTTTGACAAAGCCTGATCAGACTGTGAAGAAACTCCCTACTGTATCACTTGACAAAGGATACAACGAGGTGACCATTGACCTGACAGACAATACCAGTTTCAAAGATGGGTATTACTACATCATGGATGTGAAATTGCCGGACGGTACGCGTAAACAATTAAGATTCATTTATAAACAAGCGGAATGAGAGCTGGAGTAACTATACTGGCATTGCTGTTACTATTGGCTGCATGCAAAAAGCGTGAGCCATCAACTGTAATAGCAGAAAGGGAAATGAGTGATTACCGGATGTACCTGCATAGCATGAAAGAAAAGAAAGAGGATGCCTCTACAATGTACTTCATGTTTGTCGTAAAAGCCATCAATGGGCAAAAGTTGCCATCCGGAACGGATAGTCGTTTTAACTACGGTGTCGATTCTCTTTTTTATATGGTAAATGGAAAGGATACCCTGCCTGCGCTGGATGCTGTGCGTATGGCGAATGGTAACCTGGATGGTATACAATATATGCTGGTCTTTGACCGGCCAGAGACAGCTGATACGTTGAGACGTGTCGTTTTCAGGGATTGGTTATTTACCAGTCACATTATCAGCTTTCCATTTAAGCAGCAATAATTACTAACAAGGACTTTTAAGACTGAAGATATGATAATCAGTAGTATTCGTGCCCGTAAGCGGATTGCCTGTTTTTTCCTTGCGTTGCTAACAACGCAGGGATTAATACCCGCAACTACTTATGCGCTTACTTCCGGACCTGTACAACCAGAAGCAAGAGGCTTTACGCCGGCAAATACCAATGACCTGGTAGACGTGTTTACCGGGGATTTTAAATACAATGTTCCACTGGGCAGTGTGGGTGGTTACCCACTCAACCTGAGTTACAGATCAGGTACCGGTATGGATGATGAAGCCAGCTGGGTGGGGCTTGGCTGGAGTTTGAATGTAGGTGCCATCAATCGTCAGCTGAGAGGTGTGGCAGATGATAGCTATGGAGACCAGGTGGTGACACATGATGATATGAAAGAGAAAATCGTGTATGGCGGTATGGCCAGTGTAAGAGGTGAAGTGTTTGGTGGTATGGTGAGTGGCTCCCTGTCAGTAGGTGTGTTTAATGATAACTATACAGGTGTTGGTGCATCAGTGGGTGTCAATGCAGGTTTGTCATTATCTAAATTCACGGGGGGGGCTATTACACCTGGTTTAAATGTGGGGATTACATCCAGTACACAGAGTGGGGTAACGGTAACGCCTAGTATCTCTTTGTCTTTTACAAAACAAATTAATGACTATAATTCTACCAGCATTAAAGCATCTGTAGGTATCGGCTACAATACCCGCGAAGGATTGAAGGATCTGACATTAGGTACTTCTTTTTCTGTGAAGGGTACTAAAATAGAGGAAATTAAAAATGAGGATGGTACAATTAAGTCCATTAAAAAGTCGGATGGTGGTAGTAGCAGTATTAACGGGATCGGTTCTTCTATCAGTTTTAATACGCCTGCATTTTATCCAAAGACGAATGTTCCTTTTACCTCCAGCGGTTTTACATTTAGCCTGGATGCAGGCCCTGCAGGACAAGGTGCATTTGGTGGTATTGGAGGATCTGGTTATAAGACCGTTAGAAAGATCGCCAATAAAGTGCGTAGTATGCCTGCTTATGGTTTCCTGTATGCTGATAAGGGAAAAGATGTGAAGAATGCGTTGATGGATTTCATGCGTGAAAAAGAAAACCCTGTTATACCTGAACTGAAAAATCTGCCATTGCCTATTGCCACCCCCGATCTATTTGCTTATACCAACCAGGCAGGTAGTGGTGAGTTTCGCCTATATCGTAATAGTACCGGCGTGTTTTTTGACAATGCTACCGAAGAAGTTACGGAAAATAATTCTGCCAGCGCTGAAGTGGGCGTAGGTGCCTATGGACATGCCGGTACTTCTATATACAACCAGACTGCAACTAATTCTAATGGCAAATGGGTGGATGGCAACAACTTCCTTGCCAATGGAGACTTCGCTGCCACCAATGGTAAAAGCGAAGAATCTGCTTATTTCAAGCAGGTAGGTGAGAAAGAATCAGCTGATCCTACTTTTTATAATCGTGTACTGGGTGATGATGCGGTAAATGTGCCGCTGAGTGGCAAAAAAGCAACTGGTGTATTACGCAATGCTGATAAATCAAAATCAATATCCGGTACTCCACTCAGGAAAGACGGCCGCCAGGTACGTCATACAGCTATTATGGCGCTGACAGCAGATGAAGCCAGAACCGCGGGGTTTGACAAAGAGATCCTGAGTTTTCCTCTTCCTGTGAACACGGATCAAGCAGCTTTCAGTCCTGATGCTTATAGTAAACTCAGCCCTACCTCCGATGCCAGACAAGGTGATTTCAGAAAAGCGAAACACATTTCTGAGTTCACAGTCATGGGTGACGATGGTAAAAGGATGATCTATGGTATTCCTGTTTATAATAAAAAGCAGGTAGAGTACACTTTTGCAACAACGAATACGCCTGATCCAACTACGAATCTCGTTACAATTCCCAGCACAGCAGGATTTGGACATGCAGATTCTAAGAAAACTGATAATTATTATCATAGGGAAGAACAACCTGCTTATGCCACATCCTGGCTGCTAACACAGATCCTGTCACCTGATTATGTAGATCTGACAGGGGATGGTATTACTGAAGATGACAGAGGTACTGCCGTTAAATTTAATTATACCAGGACAGCCACTAACTATAGCTGGAGAACCCCGGTAGCTCCCAATAAAGCGAATTTTCACCGTGGTCTGAATGCTGATCCTGACGATAATAAAGCATCTTTTGTATATGGTGAAAAGGAACTCTGGTACATTACATCTATTGAATCCAAAGATGAAGTTGCTTATTTTATTACCAGTGACAGGGAGGATGCGAAGGCAGTAGATTCCCTCGGGAATAAAATGTCTGCTGCTTCAGGGCAAAAACGACTGGATACGATCAAGATATTTTCCAGGGGGGATTTAAAAACACCTAAGAAGACGATTGTATTCAATTATAATAATTCAACTATTCTTTGTCATAACACGCCTAACAGTGATTCAAGAGCTAATGGTAAACTCACCCTGTACTCCGTACATTTTAATTACAGGTCATCTACTGGTGGTACCTATCATCCGTATTGGTTCAATTATGGTAATAACCCTGATTATGCTTTCCTGAGTACTGACCGTTGGGGTATGTATAAAGGTAGTTCAGATAATGAAAATTCTGGTTTTGGTGAGATGGACAATATGGAGTTTCCATACACCAAATCAGATTATGACTCCAGGTGGGAGAATGCGGATACTTATCAGCTGACAACCATAGAGCTACCATCGGGAGGAACTATCAATGTCGGTTATGAATCGGATGACTATGCCTATGTACAGGACCAGCGGGCAATGCAAATGGCGCGAGTCACGAAATTGATAACGAATGGTGGAGAAACGAACAGTTTTAAAGATGCTAAAGGAATAGAAATAGAGGTGCCTGCAAGTGATGAAGGTAGTACGATACAAAACACTGCCGATTTTAAAAAGAAATACCTGAATGGATCTGATTACCTGTATGCAAAATTCTATGTGAATATGACGGATGATCCTACGATTACAACGGATGATCATTTTGATTTTGTTTCTGCGTATGGTAAAGTAAAAACGGCGACCAAAGATGGAAGAAAGATAAGCGTCGTTTTTGAGGATGACGAAGATGGAGGTGTCAGTGTGAATCCATTTATTAGTGCAGCCTGGCAGCGGATGCGCCTGGAATACCAGCGATATGCATACCCGGGATATAATAACCGTATCAACGACGATAAGCCTGTAAAAGCTGTTATATCAGCTTTACTGAATGCGTTGAAAACAATGGGGGAGCTGACCACCAATTTCAATAAACGTGCTTATAAGAAAGGTTTTGCAAATACCGTCAAGCTCAATAAGTGCATGGCGAGGTTAGTAAGACGGGATGGACATAAACTGGGAGGTGGTATCAGGGTATCTTACCTTTCACTGAGTGATGGCTGGTCCCGTATGGATGGGGAGCAGAGTGATTACTATTATCAGCAGGGATATGAATACACAATTACTGAAAACGGTGAAACGATCAGTAGTGGCGTAGCTACTTTTGAACCTTCATTAGGTGGTGATGAAAATGCCATGCACCTGCCTGTCAATTATACACAGGATGTAAAGTGGGGGTTGAGCAATTACTTCTACCTGGAACAACCTATGGGAGAAAGTTTATTCCCGGCGCCGTCTGTGGGCTACCGAAAAGTGACGGTATATAATTATGACAAGGATTATAATCTTTCGTTGAAGGCTGGTTATACATCCAAAGAATTCTATACATCCAAAGAATATCCTGTTGTCGTGAAACAAACACCTTTGGAAAGTTACCTGCATAATCCTGTCGGGTGGTCTAATTTCTTCGGTGGCAGTACCACTTATGAGCTGGCAATGTCGCAGGGATATGCTTTGATCCTGAATGATATGCATGGAAAACCTAAGCTGGATCAGGAATTTAACCAATCGGGCGATGAGGTATCTGCTGTAGAATATTTTTATAATTCAACGGAAGAGGGTGGAACTTATCGTATCAGTAATACAGTGGATGTAGTGGATAATAATGGTCAGATCACTAAAAACCAGGTGATTGGCAGAGAGGTGGATGTGTTTGCAGACATGCGGTCCAGTGAACTGTATAATACTGGTCGAAGCATCAATATTGGTTTTGATGTTTTGGCAATTGGCCCATGGCCTATACCAGTACCGCATTTTCCATGGAATAGCAATACGGATTACAGGTCCTTTAATTCTGCCAGTGTTGTAAAGACAATTCAATATTATGGGACTGTATCCAAAATAGAAAAGCGGATAAATGGCTCCAGTATATCTACACAAACATTGTTGTATGATAAATATACAGGGGAACCTGTGTTGACCCAGACACAGAATGAATTCAATGATCCTGTTTATAACCTGAGTATCCCTGCTTACTGGATGTATAGTCGTATGGGGATGGCTTATAAGAATATGGGTATGCTGCTGTCTGGTTTCTCTACAGACGGGAATGCTGTTGTTTCCGGTACTTATTCTCCTTACTTAACAGCTGGTGATGAACTGGTGGATGTTGGTAATGGCTACCAGTTATGGGTAGTGAATTCTCCCACATCCACTGGTGGTACGAGTGCATTGAGAGTGATAGATGGTGTGGGAAGGGTAGTGAAAGGATATGCAGGAAATGTAAAAGTAGTGAGGTCTGGTTATCGAAACGTACTGAATAACGAGGCCACTGTGATTACCTGTTTGAAAAATCCTGTCGAAGGAACAAAACTGGTAGCACTTAATAATGAAGACCTGACAAGGTTAAAGGTGATCAATGCTTCTGCAGTATTATATGAGGAGGCATGGGGACAGGAAGCGGATTGTAATATCAAAAGTTGTCCGACTGGTTATAATGAAGGACCTAATGGTGATTGTGTGATCAAAGCGAATTACACCACTGCTCCCAAATTATTCCAACTTGTACATGGCGATGTGTCATCGTTATATGGTAAAAGAGGAGCATTCTTTTTTGACAAAGACACCAGGGAGCAAATTGCTACCAGTACCGGTGCTTACTGGATGGGAGGCAATAACTGTGTGGGATGTGACCGGTTGAGTAAAACCGGTATCTGGTTAAAAACACTGGATATAGGTCGCTGGTTTGGGGTAGCCACTTGTATCACCGTTCCTACTGAAGGGGACTACTTTTTTGGGTATGGATCTGATGACCTGATGCGTTTGTATATAGATGGCGCCAAGGTAGATAGTTTCCGGGGGGCTAGCGAAAGCTTCCATGAGGCATGGAGGATCTATCCTTATCACCTGACAGCAGGTAAGCATACCATTCGCTTTGATGCGGCAAGTAGTAAGGGCGATCAATCAGTGGCACTTGATATATATAATAATATGGATCTGGCCACATTGAAAGAAGGTGACCCTGGTAAGATCAGCACCTTGTTTACTTCTTCTGACCTGCTTGACAGAACGGATGTATTGATCTTCTATACAGATGGTTATGGCAATAATTTAGGGCAAAATTATGGCTGTACATCAGGACAGGCTTTGAATTTATGCGATGGTATGGTGACCTGTGGTTTGGCAAGGCCTAAAGGTAGTTGTCCGGATGGATTTACACCAAGTGCGGATGGGCAGGCATGTAATCCTTCAAGTAGTACTATTAATACCAGTGCGGGATTGAATATCGCAAATGGCAGCAAGTGGTCTGAATACAGCCAAGAGGGAGCCATCATCTATGATGAACTGGGGATACCTGTTACTACGATCAAGAGCAATTATTGGGGTACAGATACCTGCGCGACTTCTCAATCACGTGTATCTGTTTCAAGTTCCGCAAGCTATTGTGGCAGATTAAATACAGTAGGATTCTGGTTAAATAGTGATTATGGTAATCAATGGATAGGAGTAAAGGCTTGTCTGAAAGTACCAGAGACCAGGACTTATTACCTGGGATATGGTGTAGATAATAGTGCTAAAATTTATATAGATGACGTGCTGTACATATCTGATATGGGAGCTGTAGAGGAGGCATACCATCAATGGAAGGTATATCCCATCTATTTGGCAGCAGGTCAACACGTGATCCGTATAGAAGCACAAAATGAGTTAGATGCAAGAGCTGTCGGTGTAGAGGTCTATAATAACACCATTGAGCAGCTTGTGAATACCAGTATCACGCCAACGACTATTTTCACCACGGCCGATTTCCAGGATGGCAAGACTTATTTTACTTATGTAAAAGATGTTGTTGGCAATGAAGTGGTAGAAAGTAAATTCAATTGTACAGTAGGTCAGGTGGATGTTTGTGCTGAACCTTTGGGCTGCCCTGCTATACCGAATGGCGTTGTGTTAAACCCATATGTAAATGGTTACCTTGGTAACTGGCTGCCATCTCAACAAAAAGTATGGATGGCCAACCGCTCCGGACAAACCCTGGTCACTGATAATACGGTGAACCCTGAAATCCGTAATAACGGCTACCTGCCTGGCTTCTATCCATTCTGGTGGTATGATGCCAGCTGGAATACCTCTACCAGTACAAACTGGGTAACAGCTACTACCAGCACTTTGTATGACAGGCAATCACAGGAAGTAGAAAGTAAAAATGCCCTGAATATCTATAGTGCTGCCAGGTTTGGTTTTAAAGAAACAAAACCGCTGGCAGTGGGAGGTAATATGAAGCAGCGGGAAATGTACACAGATGCATTTGAGGATTATGGGTTCAATGCACTAAATATTACCAATGCCATCTGCAAACCTGATAATTTCAACATATACAATGTATATGGCAGCAGCAACCTTGATGAAACCATAGCGCATACGGGTAATTATAGCCTAAAGCTCCCTGCAGCTGGTATTAACCTGTCCAGTTATGTATACTCTTATGAACATACTCCTGGTATTTACCTGGCCAATAACCAGTTTGGTGAATATTACCGTCAGCCGGCATCCTGGCTGGGACTGAGAGGATTCTGTCCTTTTCCGGGCAGGGATTATGTTTTTTCTGTTTGGGTGTATGATAATGCAGGTCCGGCTTCCACGCCAGGCCTCACTGTAAAAGTGAATGATGGGGCACATACTGTAACACTGAAGAAGAAAGCAGCTGTAGAAGGCTGGAAACTCATGGAAGGTACGATCTCCAAAGATTGGATAGGCACTACCGAAATGGGCAGTTTCAGCCTCAGTATCACCGGTGCAGGGTTGAGAATTGATGATATCAGGATCTTCCCATTCGATGGTCAGATGAAGTCATATGTGTATAGTGATAAAACCCAGTGGCTGATGGCAGAACTGGATGAAAATAACTATGCTACATTCTATGAATATGATGAAGAAGGTGCACTGATACGGACTAAGAAGGAGACAGAACGTGGTATCATGACTATTAAAGAAAACCGTTCTCAAATAAGGTATAGTCCATTTTAATTGCTAATAACATGAAGAATATACATAAGAAAATAGTAATTGTTGGCCTGGTGACGGTAGTAGCAGCTGGCGCTATTGCAGGTGTAAGAAAGTGGGTGAGTACACCGGCTAAAGAAGAAGATATGTCAATGGAGGAGCTTTTTGCTCCTCCCAAAGGCATCAAACTCAGTAAAGAAGAAATAGCCACGCTGGCAGATATGTCGAAAGTATTGCACCAGCTGGATACATTGAAGGTATACACCTTAAGCGGGTCTTATGCTGTGCAGGATCTGGCTGATTCAAGCAATAATATGCAGGCTGACTTTTTCTATACAAGGCAGGATAGTACGGCTTATTATCGAATTGGTCAACAGGAAATGATTGCTCTTTCAGAATGCTTTATTACTGTAGATCACGCGACAAGAAAGATCTTTCTGGCTCCACACAAAACAGTGAATTCTCCATTTAATTCACCATTGGATGAGGAGAATAAATACATCGCCAGGGAATCATATCATGTATCAAGGTCGGATAAAGGTGGATTATCAAAGGTCACGTTGTTTAATGATACCCATGTGAGCTGCAGAGAATACAATTTATTATTTGATAGTACTGGCACGATCAGACAGACAGATATGCGGATGACGGATCCTTTGCGTGCCACTGACCATACAAAGGATAAGCTGGTTGTGATGAAAATAAACAACTGGCAGATGGGGATTGCAAAAGCGCCGTTGTTGCGGATGGATAAATATGTTCATGTCCGTAGCGGAGTGATTACATCTGCGATCAATGACTATGAATTAGTCAGGTATTAACATCAGTAGTTAAAGGATATATGTTATGCGACTAAATTCTTTAATAAAGAATAAAACATTATTTAGTTACCATTTATATCGGCCTATGCCTAAGATTGTTTGCTATCCTGTCCGGTTTATCACCTTATTATTTATCTCCCTGCTTGTAGGGCTCATGAGCCATGCCGCTACTGGTCCGGGTATAGAAACCTACCAGCACGAAAAGAAGGGAAAATTTAAGCAAGGTGATACCCTGATCGTAAAGGATGAAAAGTTTGAAAACTCAGCCGTTGACTGGAGTAAGATTAATAACCGAAAGGTGACGAATATTATTACCCTGAGCCTGGATAAAGATGAAGTTAATAAGATCACCCAGGCGTTTTCAGCGGAAATGAAGATAAAGATTGAATACTGGTCACAACCTAACCAGGCGGATCCGGGTGTTTTAGACAATATTAAACTGAAAGTAACCTATGATCCAACTACAGGGGCAAGTTACCAGTCTTCCGCGGATTATCACTTTGATAATTCGTACAAAGTGCAGATAACTATTGAGGATTTTACCAGTGCAGAGTTGGGAGACGATTTGCCGGCCGCTTTTCATCTGATGGGGCAGGTGATTGTAGAACGTACATATGATATAGATAATAATACGCCCATTATAACGCATGTTACAATGGGGCCTTCCAATTCCACTGCTTACCAGGCATCATTGACCTGGAATAAGTTGGATGGTGCACAGGAATATGATCTTGAATGGACGTTTATATATTCGGGTACTGATTTTGGCAGGGAGCTCAATGCCAGTTATCCTGATTTTACTGTGCCGATGGTACAGAAGATGTTTAAAAACAATGCTACACGCGTAACGGTACAACAGGAATATTATGATATTACCCAGACAAGTTATAATTCATTTATATTAATACGTATTCGTCCTGTTCATTATGATGATGAAGGCTACCGTATTGAGGGCGATTGGAACTACGAGCTGGAACGTGATGATAATACCTTCATCGGGGCTATGGATGTTCCTGCAGCCGGGAGGCAGTCCAATTTTAACTGGACCTATGATGCGGCCTATGCAGAGGACGGTAAACGAAAAGAAGTGATCCATTTCCTGGATGGCTCTTTACGTGAGCGTCAGGCGGTGACCCTCAGCAACACGGAGCAGAAAGCGGTTGTGCAGGAGATATTGTATGATGAAGTCGGGCGTCCTGTTGTAAATATAATGCCGGCGCCGGTGAATAATAATTCCCTTAAATATTATAAGGGATTGCATCCTGCTACTGATGGTAATACTTATGATTATAGCTATGCATATGGCAACAATACAGATTGTATAGCTACACCAGCACCTTTGGGTACAACTGGTTACGATGATGTAGATAACTCCAATACAAGTGTAACAGTAGGTGGTGCGGGGCAGTATTATTCTCCTGATAACGTATTTTATAATCTTGATAATAATTCTGTTAATAAATACACACCTGATGCGGGAGGATATCCTTTCTCTGTAACCAGGTATACTACAGATAACACCAATCGTGTAACGGTAAAGGGTGGCGTAGGGGCATTATTTCAGCCGGGGCCTGATCAGGCAACCAGCAAGGCTGTAAGAATCTATTACGGAACACCTGATCAGTGGGAACTGGACAGGTTATTTGGTAATGATGTCGGTTTTGCCAGCCATTACCTGAAAACGATGACTGTAGATGGGAATGGACAGATTGGAATATCATATGCCAACGCATCAGGTAAAGTAATTGCCAGCGCATTGGCGGGTGATGCACCTGAAGGTTTGGATGAGCTGCCCGGCAAACCCGCAACTCATGAGGTCACTGCTATTATTATAGACACAAGCCAGTTCAAATTTGATGCTGCCAGGTTATCCATGTCAGCGGTCAAAACGTATCTGAATGCGGTGCCTGGTCCTGTGACGATCACATATAATATTGCACAGTTGATTAAGACGTATGAGGAAAATAGTGTGAAGATCTGTAGCAACTGTTACTATGAGCTGAATATACAGGTCACTGATGATTGTAATGAAGTAGTGTATCACAATGAAAGTCCTATTCCTGTTGGAAGTCTGACCAGTAATTGTAGTAATACAGCGGTGAGTACAGGTTCTATTCCTGCCACCTTTGGTAAGGCCGGACCTTATTACATCACCTTTACCCTGAGCTTGTCACAGACCGCTATAGATAATTATACCAGCGATTTTGTAAGCAGTAATACCAATTTGCGTAGTCAGTGGAGTTTTGTATATCCCACATTAAATGAAAAGGATTTTGATGCCTGTTTCAATGATTGTGCAACTTGTCTGACCTCTCTTGGTACTAAAGTTGACTTCGTGAGCCGGATAGTCACCGAATTGACAAAGGATGCAAACCTGGTGGCCAAGACAGACTCTATTACGCAGTGGGCAGGTGTAAAGTATGACGCATTGTATAACCAGTGTCAGCTTTTACAGAGTACCTGTGGTACTTCTCCATGTGATGATATGATGCATTTGATGCTGCAGGATGTAAGTCCGAATGGACAGTATGCATTATTTGATGAATCGGGTTCTCCCCTTGAATTGGGAATAAACGTATTGTATAATAACTGGCGTACTGTTTTCCCGATCATTAACAATCCTTCTAATGTAAATTATCAGAAAAATCTGGTGGAACTGGGTAATGGACAGACTTCGTCTGCCAATGACCCGGATTTTACACTGGCCATGTTAGTGGAATACTGGAAGTCTGAATGGGCTACCTTGTTCCTGCCTTACCATCCGGAGTATTGTGCCTTGCAATTCTGCCAGGCTTATGGTGTACCTGAAAGCTGGGATGACCGTTTGAAGAATGTTGCGCAGAGTACCACAAACCTGAACACCATTCTGCCGGGTGTTACGTATAGCAGAACAGATGCTTCTTGGCTGGTAAACAATGATCCATTCTTTACCACCTATGCGCCGGATTACAAATCCAGGGTGATCTCTGACCTCTCCAATTATACAACGTTGATGGGGATCACAGGTGTTAGCACAAATACCCTGGCCAATAAAACACTACAGCAATATGTAGATTACATCGTGTATTGTGCGGATGGAGATGGTAATACCAATAGTGTGAACCAGGGAGGAGGAACGACCAGTGATAACTGGAGCTATTGTACTCCGGTAGAGAGCTGTCGTATTCCGGATGTGGAATTCCGTACATACCGTGAACTTTACCTGGAATTGAAACAACGGTATTACCAGGAGATCAGGAGTGCGAATTACTGTGGCAGTGCCTGTGTGGTAGGTAATTCTTCCGGTTTTGTATTTAGCTCCTGTGCGAAGGTAAGTGACTTTGTAATCAGCGAGTCTGATGCTACTTTGTCTGGATGTACCGGAAAGGTAGCTAAGATTACTTATACGGGTATCGGTTTGCCATCAGCTACGACCGTACAATTTTATTATCCTGCAGAAACTGTTGTTGATAATGTGACTTATGTAACAGGCATCACATTTGAAGTTGGACAAACAGAACGCGTATTTTGTGTGCCTGATAATGTGCCTGTCAATACAATCCGTGTTTCAAATGTAATTTGTAATAACAGTGGAAGTAATAGTGGTGATGGTGGTGACGATGAAGATACGAAGTGGGATTGTGCTAACTGGAAGCTGAGTTGGTTCTCACCTATCTATAACAGCCAGGATAATCCTAAGAGTATTGGAGTTTCCTATATTGGTGCTGAAACAATTCCGACAGGAAAATATACTTATGTGGTAGTAAAGGCCACTGTCAATGGAGTAGTGAAATATGGGGCAATAAGGATTGATGCCACTACACTTTCGGGTACGTGGTCACCTGAAAACCCTAACAACCAGTATTCTCTTTTAGATTATGGAATGGTACAAACTCAATGTACCTCTTCCGTGATAGCGTTTGAATCATCATCAGCAGCAAGGACTGCATCAACAGCTACCACTACAGAAGTAGCAACCACTACAGAATCTACAGCTACTATAGCCGCAACAGCCTCTATAGAAGCTACCAGTACCTGTGATGAAGCTTATAAATATAAGATCTCACGTGTTACAAATATTGCCTTTGGTGGTAATATGAATATTCCTTCTACGGCAGCGGCTTTGACAGATAGTCTCAACCTGCAGTTAGCCCAGATGGTGCACTCAAATTGTGAAACCATGGCTGACGATTGGCTGACTAAGCTGGATGCCTGTCTGAATAGCAACTCCACTTATCTTGCTAAAAAGGCAACCTTAAAAGCAGCACTTATCGAGATCTGTGCGGCAGGAGGTGATACATCTCATCTATATGGAGCGAGCACTACTCCAAATGGCACACTGGTAGGAGGTTATAGTTCCTTTAAAGATGCCATCAAAGGTATCCTGGGACTGAGCACTTTCAGCATGATCTGTAACCCATGGTTGATAGATGCACCTTATCCTTATAATGTACAGATGCAGGCATCAGATAAAATAGTCAGTAAGACGAATTTTGCGATCTGTAACAAAGTATCTTCTTTAAAAATTGCATCCGGCACTGCGACTGGGGATAATGATGGATTCTATACCTGGTTGAAAAATCGATTTGGTGATGGAATGACGCTATCAAAAGACGAGTTGCTCACTTTGCAGAATGGATGTGGAAACTGCCGGTTCTTGCTAACCAGCAGCATCAAGTTGCCGGTATTCTTTGATGGGTATGCAAAAGGCGAAGCTAATTACTGGGATTATAATGATGCAGTCAGTGCGTTTAATACGGATATGGGTGGTAGTGTTGATGTAAGTGATGCGAACTATCGGGAGGTATTTACGAACTATATGAACCAGCGTTGGGGCTTTACGCTGACTTATGATGATTATGTAGATTATAAAGCAAAGATAGATGTAGACATCAGTGCAATATTGCTGAATAAGGTTGCTTATCCTACGGTAACAGAAGATCCCTATGCATGTATGGTACAGCAGGTAAATGATGCGGCGGCTACGGGTTATGTATTGTATAATGAATATATAGATGAAGTAAAGAGAATCTTCCGTAAGGAGTACATTGCTTATTGCGGTAGTGTAAAGCCGACGGTGAAGCTGACGGGTCAACAGCAGATCTATCATCATACATTGTATTACTATGATCAGGCGGGTAATCTGGTGCGTACGGTGCCGCCAGAAGGTGTGCACCTGGTAGATGAATCTTTATTTGCCCAGATTGATCGGGCAAGAATACTGGTAGATCCGGTATGTAATTATACTGGTCCGATCACTAATTCCAGTGTGGATTCAGCTATGACGGCTTTAACCAACGTGATTTCGTTAGGTACCAATAGCGCGATGGAATTCTGGATGTATAAGGCGAATGGTGGATCGGTGCAGTTTGTAACCACTACAGGGAGTAGTAAATACCTGGTGAATGTATGTTTGGATGGTCGTTATGCACACCTGGATATATATGATATGACAGTGAGTGGTGGTGCTGTAGATCTGACATCATCTCATCATACAGATGCAGATATGCAGGCTATTCTGCCATTAGGGCAATGGACGCATATTGTGTTGCAGGGTAATGGTTTGGATAATGATAATCGGGATGTTTATATAAATGGAGTAAAGTGCCCGGTGGTGTCTGATGCAACGACTGGAGAATGTGGTTGGGCATTAAGCAGTGGTAGCAGTACGCCGGTGTACCCCCAGGATTTGGGTTATGTAAAACATATGCGTGTGTATAGCCGGCTGATGACGGAGGCAGAGATTGCGGCGAATGCGGCGGATCCTTGTCTGGGGATTAGCACGGCTGGTGATGTTGCATTGAAACCAACTTATTGGTTTAAGTATAATACGCCAACGAGTGGTGTGGGTAGTGTAGGCTCAGATATAACGGAGACATCGGTCACGCCGATTTATCCGACGCATACCCTGGCGACGAGTTATGCATACCAGTCATTGAATGGGGTTACGTTGCAGGCTTCGCCTGATGGAGGTAAAGAGCAACACTGGTTTGATTATCTGGGGCGGGATGTCGCTTCTCAGAATGCAGAACAATTGTCAGGCGCCAAGCATGGTTATTCTACATTTGACGAGCAGAATCGTGTTATTGAAGAGGGTGAGAAGAGTAATGGTAGCACATTGGATAATAGTCTTGCTTTTATTCCACAGTCTATTCTGACTGCATTTGCGTCTTCTGGTACGAATGGTCAGATTACGCGTACCCTGTTTGATAAACAGTATGAAGGATTTGGTTATACGCAGGAGAACCTCCATAAGCGCATCGCTGCAAGGTCTTATCAGGATGGTACTACACCACAGCAGGTTACCTATTATAGTTATGATCAGATAGGGAATGTGAAAACGATGTGGCAACAGATTGAAGGATTTGAAACAAAGCAAATAGAATATAACTATGATCTTGCATCAGGGAAAGTAAATAAACTGCGGTATCAGTATCTGAATACCAGCTCTATTCCTAAAACAGATCAGTTCTACTATGGTTATGAATATGATGCAGATAACAGGGTGGTGAAAGCTGTGACAGGTATTAATTCAGTCAGCACAGATGGCTGGGAGATTGAAAACCCACATACAGATGCACATTATTCCTATTATTTGCATGGTCCTTTATCTCGTACTGAGTTAGGAAATAAGCTGTTAGTACAGGGTATTGACTATGCTTATACCTTGCAGGGGCAACCAAAAGTTGTCAATGGTCAATTCCTGGGTGCGGAGAACGATATGGGGAAGGATGGTTTGGCTGATAATATTCATAGTGTAGTAGGCCCTGATGTATTTGGCTATACACTGGATTATTATACAGGCGATTATACACCGATTGGTAATGTGGGTATCTTCCCATTAACTTGGCAGACTAACAGTACTTCCGCAGCAGGGCATAATCTGTATAACGGCAATGTGAGTCGAGCGACGGTATCATTATCTCAATTCGGCAACACAGTAGGTTACAGTTATAGATATGATCAGTTGAACCGCCTGAAGGCTATGCGCCAGCATCCATTGACAATTGGTGCTACATCATGGGACGCATCAACAGCCGGTACAGCTTACCAGGAAGATGTAACCTATGATGCAAATGGCAATATAATGACTTACAACAGAAATGGTAGTGGGGCGAATGGTAAGCAGGCAGCGATGGATAAATTGATCTATGGTTATAATAGGGATGCATCCGGTTACCTGTTGAATAATCAGTTAGCACAGGTAAAAGATGACATTTCGACAACAGATTATTCCACCGATGTGAAGTCCCAGTCTGATAATAATTATGGTTATGATAAGATAGGGAATTTAGTGAAGGATGTACAAGCTGGCATTTCCGATATTACCTGGACTGTTACCGGTAAAATTAAAAAGATTATCAAATCAGATGGCAGCACAATTGAATACAAATATGATGCAGATGGTAACCGTGTTTATAAAGTATATACTCATGGTACGCAGGTAGATAAAACCTGGTATGTGAGGGATGCAAAAGGAGTTGTACTGGCAATTTATGGCAATAAGGATGGGGATGCCACAATATATTGGAAAGAGCAACAACTGACTGGTTTTAATCGATTAGGTTCCTGGAATCCGGATTTGGATGTATCCGCTGGCAGTAGTGGTACAGTTTGGGGTGCAAGCGGTAAGAAGTTATATGAACTGTCCAATAATTTAGGCAATGTAGTAGCAACAGTAAGTGATGAATTAACAGCTGAAAATGGGGCATTTGTAGTTAGTTCCAATGACTATTATCCGTTTGGTATGATGCAACCTGACAGGGATTATTCTACGTCATCTTATAGATATGGGTTTAATGGGCAGGAGAAGAGTAATGAAATAAAGGGAGAGGGGAATAGTTATACAGCGGAATTTTGGGAGTATGATCCGGGGTTAGGTAGAAGGTGGAATGTGGATCCCCGTCCGGAGGTTAGTTGGAGTCCATATGCTGTAATGCGGGATAACCCTATTTGGTATAATGATCCAGAGGGAGATACTGGTATTTTACAGTCTGGAACAAGTTCACGAGATAATCCAACAGTAGTAGGTACGGCAGCACATGAAGCCTTGTCTGCTTATCTCAACCAGCAAAATCCCATCGAATGGTATACTAGCCTGACTTTACCAAGTGGTAAAAGGCCAGATGTTGTAAACGGGCTTTTAAATCAGGTTTGGGAATTGAAACCAATATCCTATGATCCTTGGAAAGGTAAATATCCTAATTATTTGAAAGC
Source organism: Chitinophaga sp. LS1 (assembly GCF_034274695.1). Lineage (NCBI taxonomy): Bacteria > Pseudomonadati > Bacteroidota > Chitinophagia > Chitinophagales > Chitinophagaceae > Chitinophaga > Chitinophaga sp. LS1. The sequence goes on along the minus strand of NZ_CP128362.1, from coordinate 1,238,210 downwards.
TAAATCTCAAATAGAAGCTTATGTTGCAGAATTAAATCTCGGTACATCTTTCTTAGGAGGAGGAACCTTTAGAAAGGGGACGGACAAAGCATGGGGAATACCAATAAATAATGGAAGGCAGCTTTGGTCAAGAGACGGTAGCTATGTGTTTACTTATTATATTGATAATCCTACAACAGGGTTAATATATTATAATGCAAGGAAGGTACAACAGAAACCACAACCTTCTCCTGTAACTTCACCGGCGGACAAAAAGAACCCTCTAAAAGATATTGATCTACCAATTATAGTACCAGTAGGGGGAGCCGGATTGCTTCCAGAATTTTTATTACCGCTTTAATTATAATTTCATTATTTTTATTTATGAATTTTGTACGTTTTATAGCCGAGTTTATTAATCCTAATATATTGGGTTATCGAAAATTATTAATAAAAGATTTTCAATGTTCACCAGCGTATGCAAGGATGTTAAATAAGCTTTTTTATTCTAATTTTTCATTCCAACAATTTATAGAATGGCATGAGAAAACTAATATTATAAATTTTGATATTATTAGACCTCGATCAAGGGAGGAAAAACACGGCAATTACTGCAGATTGGAGGATTTAGATTTATTTGAGTATGACTTTAAATACATAAAGTACGTCAATAATACTCATTTTCAATTTTTTCGTCAGGATCAATATCCGTCATTCCAATTAGCGGCCGATTCTTTGCCCTGTCCATATTTTCTAATCAGAAAGGATTTTGTTAATTATTTGGATGAGTTAATATTTTCATCTTTGCCTGATTTTAAAAAAAACAAGAAATCATCACAGTTTGAAAAGGAATTATTTGAAGGCGTATCTATCATTTTTGATAAAAAAAGAAATGACATGCAATTCTCTGATATTGTTAGCTATTTTTTCCCGGATTTATTATTTAAGATTAATGGGAAGACTATCAAATGTAATTTGCATACTGATTTAAGTTCCTTTACATTTGGTAGAAAAACATTTCCATTTTTTTATAGTCAAATTGTGCAAATAAAGGAAGATGAAAACCATCATGGGTTTGTTGATTTTGATCGCAGTGAACCATTTGTAGTAAATGAACCGGGAAGTGGGTTGTTTTTAGTCACCAACTCACAGGAGGTGATTGATAGAAGTAATAAATTCATTTTATTAGTGGCAGAATTATTTCTTCATTACTATACTGTTTTTGAGAAATGGGCGACAGAATTTTTAAGACAAAACTATACTAAAATTATTAGTCATCCAGAGTTTTAATATTGATTTTCTTATTATTGGCTTTTTAGAAAGCGCTTTCGGATGGAATTCTGAAAGCGCTTTCTATTTATAACTAAATGATCTTATTTACTCTCTAGTATAGATTCCGTTTTATGTTGACCAGGTATTCCGGAGCATGTTGACCAGGCAATATTTGCCGATATTTTATTTCTCAATATGATAATTATGGGTTCGTTTTAATATTTCCCAGTTATTCTCCTCAGAAATTTTCAATTCATTCTTTTGTCATTCCGGCAAATGTTGACCATCCCCTTTTTGCCTCTGGCTACCCTCCAATAAGACTAGAAAAGATTGAGTTTTTGTATTCATTTTACTCCCTTCGTTCAGATAAAATAAGGGGGTATATGGCTCAAAAACGTAATGCTTCCACTAACCCCATACTTTCCCTTGCACTAAAGTAGGCGTTATTATTTATATTCAGATTTTTACCATAATCAAACTACGAATAGTAAAATATTTCATTTTTCACAAGACAAGAATGATAAGTTGAGTTATAAGATTTATGATTTCTCAAATTGGAATAAATAATATGATACGAAAAATATTTAATTTTATACCCTTGTTAATTGGGCTGTTTTTTTTGAGTAGTTTTTGTTATCACTATACTAAATACTCAAAGTTTTTTGATGGAGCCACCCCACATGAGGTGTATGATATGCTATCAGTTATTGACTATTATAGGTATTGGGGTTTTTTTTTGATTTTGCTTGGTATTATTTTATCTTTTTTTATAAATAATAAAAAGTTGAAATGGTTTTCTATTTTAATATTGGTCATAACATACTTTATAATCTTTACGAATACGGGAAAGTTTAATCTGCTTTAAAGACTAATACAAATTAATGCAATGGGATTGGGTTACTCACCTAATCCCATTCCTATTATTGGGAACAAACCACGGGTAATAAATTATACAAGGATCATTTGCCATCCGGATTTTAGTATAATTCCTTGATTACAATACTTAGGTAATAATTATGCGACCAAATTCCCTAAATCCAGGCACCTTTGGCAAAGCATATAGGACTTTGAACAGAACTTGCAAGCTAATTAAAAATTGATTGCATTCTATTCAGAACTTGAAAAAACGCGTAATTATCCGGTATTTACGTTTCCAATCAGGGTGTTGCAAATTAATGACCCAGTGTTTTTAGTAAATAATGCCTCACTGAATGAATTCTCAAAGGCGGTTGAATTTATCAAAATCGATACGTCCTCATTTCCTTATGATATAGATAGAGGATATATTTATAGGGCGAACATTCAACAGCGGCCTTTAGATGAAAAGCAATAATCGTTTTCTCCCCAAAGCGTCTTCATATGAAAATCTGAAGACGCTTTGGTTATATGAACAGAATGATAATTGTTCCTGAGTTTATAAACCCTGCTATATTGGGTTATCATCAATTACTATTGGAAGATTTTGAAAAATCGCCAGAGTATGCAAGAATAGTAAACAAACTTTTTTATTCTGATTTTTCATTTCAACAATTTATTGAATGGCATAAGAATGTACAGATAATAAATTTTGATATTATTAAACCAAGAAAAAGAGAAGAAAAGCAGGGAGAATATTGAAGATTGGAAGATTTGGATCTGTTTGAATATCAATTTAAATACTTGAAAGATAGTGATATAAAGCATTACCAATTTTTTCGGCAATATGCTTATCCTTCTTTTGAATTGGCAGCTGATTCTCTACCCGGCCCGTATTATTTGATATGATTTGATTGGGAATATGGTGAGTGATTTGCAGGGAGGGATATCTAATGTTACTTGGACGATGTATGGTAAAATCAAGAAGATCACCAAGACAGATGGCAGCGAAATTGAGTATAAGTATGATGCCGATGGGAATCGTGTTTATAAGGCTTATACCCATGGTACACAGGTTGATAAAACCTGGTATGTGAGGGATGCGACTGGGGATTTACTGGCGGTTTATGGCAATAAGGATGGTGATGCTAATGTTTATTGGAAAGAACAACAATTATATGGTACTAGTCGTTTAGGTTCATGGTATCCTGATTTGATTATAACTGCTGGTGTGAGTGGCACTGCTACTTTATGGGGTGCTACTAATAAGAAGCAGTATGAGTTGTCAAATCATTTAGGTAATATTGTTTCTACGGTAAGTGATGAATTGAAATCAGATAATACGGCGTTGGTATTGAGTGCGAATGATTATTATCCGTTTGGTATGATTCAGCCGGATAGAAGTTATAGTAGTGGTGGGTATAGGTATGGATTTAATGGTAAGGAAAATGATAATGAGGTGAAGGGAGATGGGAATCAGCAGGATTATGGAATGAGGATTTATGATCCGAGGGTGGGGAGATTTTTGAGCGGGGATCCGTTGATGAAGGATTATCCATTTTACACTCCATATCAGTTTGCAGGGAATAAGCCTGTCACGTTTGTTGATATTGATGGTAACGAGGAAGGTTGGCCAGATATTTTATACAAAGCCCAAGAGGCAATAAGTAAAATTAGTACAATTTATAATAATGTACGAACGGTTGTAAATTTGCAAATTACGTTTATAAACATTCAAGTCTTGAAGTTTACGGACATGTTGAAGGGGCTTTCTCACTTGGGGCAAGAGCCGCTTTGGAGTTAAAGAATAATATAGGATTTGATATCAATTTAGGCTCAATGCAAATGCTAAAAGTTAGCGGAGACTTAAATGTTAATACTGGTAAATTTGAATATAATGTTAACTTCCTGGGAAAAGAGGGAACTATTGTTGCAAGTCAGGGTTTAAATCTGTCTTATGCAGCAACAGCTTTGGGGTTACCTGTTGGCGTAGGAGGAGGTGGAAATATAGAATACACATATGATACTAAAGCCAAAGAAGTTACCAATAAGACAACCGCATTCCAGGGAGGTACCTCTTATGGTCCAATAAATGTGAATCTATCCAAAGAGACCAGTGTTGAAAAGGATGGTTCAAAAAAAACAACCGTCAAGAATAGTGTTGGAAATGGTGCAGGTGCAGGATTTATGATTGTTGGAGAATATAATGTTGAAGTAGGTGTTAGATTCATTAAGGATTAAAAAAATAGAGATGATAAAAATTTCGACGGGTACTAACTCAGCTAGAATAATAACTTTTCTTTTATGTTGCTTTCCATTATTATTAGTATTGGGCAATATTTTATTTAGAAATTTCGGTATAGAGCATATCATATTTAATGTCCTAATTACTGGTGTGACTATCTCAGTTGCCTATAGAATAGCTTTCAATGACTATGAGATCTGGTTTTCCAAAATAGAAAATTGCATCATCATGAAAAAGAGAGAAAAAACAGTTAAATATGATGTCAATGAATTTTTATCTTTTAGATTGGAAACTCTTGGATTAAATATTTCATCAGGGTTTAGATATTACAGATTAAAAGTTGGTAACCGATCTTACCGGATTAGATACTTAATTAATGAAGATAATGAAGAGAATATCTTTGATTCAATTGACCCCTCTGAATATATGAGGAAAATAGAAAGCGAAATAAAAAATTCTATCAGGGTTAATATAAATGAGGCTATTTAGTAATGATAGAGTAGAATATCATCTTATGGAGCGCCTTCACATCTGCAAATGTGAAGGCGCTTTTTCTTCTATAGACAGCGGCTTGAGAAGAAATCTCTTATGAATTTTGTACAATTTATAGCTTACTTCATTGAACCTGCTATTTCTGGTTACCATAAAACAATTAATGGAGGATTTTGATAAATCACCTAATGATGCGGAGCAGGGTAATAACTCGGTCCTCACCATTCCTAATTGTATTGAAAACATCCGGAATTATGCAAAAACAGAAGTATGATTCAGCCGGATAGGAGTTATAGTAGTGGTGGATATAGGTATGGGTTCAATGGTAAGGAGAATGATAATGAGGTGAAGGGAAATGGGAATCAGCAGGATTATGGGATGAGGATATATGATCCGAGGCCAGGTAAGTTTTTAAGCACGGATCCTCTGTCCAATAAATATCCAATGCTTACCCCCTTATCAATTTAGTAGCAACAGTCCGGTATGTATGGTGGATTTGGATGGTCAGGAGCGGATTTCTTACAGAATAATGAAAATTGACGCAGAGTCAGGTATTGCTGCCCCAATCAAGCGTGTCTTAGAGGTTGATGTATATATTGCTGCTAATGAAAAAGGGAAAAATGGTGCATATAAATTTTTAGAACTGAGTAGCTTACGGTGGGCGATTAACACAGGTTATAACGGTAATGGGAAAGGTTTTTTAGATGAAGATGGATTGCCAGTGGAATTCAGGTTCAATTTTAAAACTTTTGATCCAAAAGTTACAAAGCAGACCCAATTGGCAGATGATTTATGGAGTCAAAAAATTGCAACAGATGAATTAAGCCCCCTTTGTTATCCTGTACCTACAGTAAAGGGTGTATCAATGTAGAAAGAGAAGATTGATGACAAGGGTGTAACCCAGCTTTCATCAATTCGTATTAATCCCCAAAGAGGCATTTATCCTTTGTATCAAGCAGAACGTCATGAATTAACCCATTTTTTGTTATTCCTTTATGGGTATTCTGAAAGAATTCCTAACAATATTGATGATCATGGCTTGGGAGGATGGATGCACTACGGGACAAGATATGTAGATGCAGATGGTAATACTACTACAGTTGAAGGTGTTGATAATAGCTTAAGCCCTGAAGCTGCAGAGAAAATAATTAAAGGTGTACCCAGAGTACCTGATGTAATACAAGAAAATTAATCTTTATGAAAAAATTATTGGTGTTAATATTAATGCTCTCGTTTTATGAAGTAAGTTTTGCAAAGTATCTTATTCAAGTAAAGTATCATTATAAATTATGGTCTGGACATGGTGTTAACATGTATTATAGTGAAGATGATTTGGTGCAATTGTATATGAGGATAACTAAAGTAGATACAATGACAGAAAAGAGCTTTTTAGAGGCGTTCCTATTACCTATGCATGAGAGAAATTACTATGGGGGTAATTGTGTGAGAAAGCAGGAGAAATTGAAAGATGTTTTCAGGTACTTTAAAAGTAAGAGAAAGAAAGTAATGATTATTGAAAACAAATTTCATAGCATTGAGATTTCTATTATTCAGGCAGATTATGAAATATGCTCTTTTTTAACTGAGGGCCGTTTCCCTTGTAATTGCAATTATAACAACACAGCGGTATTAGTAAGCAGACCAAGGCTTATATCCTGGCGTAAGAACGATAGGAAGTTGTTTTCTGAAATAAGAAAGCAATTGCAAATGCTGGTTGCTCAAACTGATACTGGAGGTATATATTAATTCCTATACATCTGCGCAAAGCAGGGGGATTTAGCAGGAGACTTTGGATTCGGTGCGAAAGGAAGCTTGAGAAAAGAACTCTTATAGAATTCTTATAATAAAGACCCGGGCATAGCTCCGGTTTTTTATTATTAATAAATTGGAATTTGGGTACATTACCTAGCTCGCATCATTGACTCTTGCCCCTTCATTCTATCCCTTTTCTGTTCACTGATATAGGCTAAATCGTTTGCCGGTTATTTAGGGATGCAATTCGTCTTTAAAATTGGGGATGGTCTTAAAAGAAATCAATAAAGGGCTATCGTAAAAAAATCAATAAGATGGAAACTATTTTGGAAATAATAGCCGAAATTATATTACTTATTATTTTCAGGTACCGGGGGCATACGTTGGACTATTTTTAGTTGCAGGTGTCCGTTTAAGGAAGTATTGAAAGATGATGGGTATATTAATGGAACGGTAGGGTTGGTTATTGTTGTTGGTCTGGTTGTTTTAGATACCTCCCTTTTTCCTGGAACCATCTAATCTGTTTCGACCTACACCTTGCAATATCTCACTAAACAAAGAAATCGTTGTACTATCAATGATCTTCAGGTTCCTGATACTTAAGCCTTTCAGGCGGCTGTCCGATATAAATGAATGATATTTCTTCAGTAATCCGTAATAGATTGTTTCAAAGACCTGGTAGCTTCGGTTCGTATTAGCATCTGATATAGTACTTCGGGCAGGCGCTTTGTCAAGACCCAAATGAGATAACTTCCCTTCACAACCGAGCATTCCTTCGCAAATCTCCCGAAGGCAATTGCAATAACTGAATACACCATACAGCAGCGTTACTAAATGAACCCGCAGCGGCAGCCGCTTATAGTACCGGTTTGAATTATGCTTCCGGTTAGCTGATTGTATTAGTGAATTGGGTATTACATCTAATATTTGTGATAAAACCGGGTGTCCGGGAAATTTTCTATCTTTATCCAAGTTTATGTTTTGAGTGTGGTAACCCAAAATTATAAACTATTGGGGCGTAATTGCCCCTTTTTTGTTTTAATCCTATTTTTTACCCGGACAATACTGACTATTAATATAGAAAAAGTGCCTTCAGGTATAATCTGAAGGCACTTTTAAAAAAAATGTATTTATCATCTTAAGCCTGAAACTCAGTATGACTAATGATTTTTGTATAGTTCTCCTTTAAAAATCCGGAAGCCCATTTCTCAAAAACAGTATAGTAATGAAGAAATAATTCTGCCACTAACAGTATGAACCTATTACTTCTATCTATTACCCCCTGTGAATTTGTAACTAAAAACATATTCTTTCCAGGTGCCTCCACTATGAAGGGTTCTTCCTTACTAAAATGGGGAATTCTCCGTTGATGTGCATCTATCGTAAATGATACATATTGGGTATAAAAAAATAAAAATGTTTCTCTGCTGAATGTAAAAGATTTTAGATCGGTCTGCAGATTACATTTAAGAATCTTTCCATTTATTTTAAATAATAAATCCGGGAAAACGTACCCTGAAATCCCACTAAAATGCATCTCATTCCTCTTTTTATCAAAGATTATAGACACCCCTTCAAACAGTTCTTTCTCAACCTGCGACAGTGTATTGTTTATTTTAAAAGACGGTAGCGATGAGAAAATTAAATCATCAAGATATTCTACAAAATCCTCTCTGATTAAGAAATATGGACGAGGGTAAGATTCAGCTGCTAAATCAGCAGAAGCATATGAATCCTGCCGAAAAAACTGATAATCTTTGGTTGAAATATCTTTGATGTATTTATATTGGTATTCAAACAGATCCAGGTCTGCTAATCTGCAATATTCTCCATCTTTCTCTTCCACTCCCATTGGATCTATTAAATCGAAATCTATAATTTCGACACGCTTATGCCATTCAAGGAATTCCTGAAATGAAAAATTAGAATAAAATAATTGGTTTACCATCCTGGCATAGTTTGGCGAATTCTCAAAATCCTCCATTAACAATTTACGATAATCTGAGATAGCTGGTTCAATGAACCAAGCAATAAATTGTACAAAATTCATAAGAGACATTTTTACAAAGAAGTTGTTTAAACTTATATAAAAAAGGAAGAGTTCCAGAGATTATAGATTTTTGTTTTGCGAAAAAAACGAATAAATATGGGACTCATAGACGAAGATAAAATAAGAGATCGGATTACGCCAGTTATTATGCAATACGTTTATTCCCGCTTCAAGTGGAGAACCTGATTCATCAAATAATTCATACTGTCCATTCGGATTTACATCCTGCAGCATCAAATGCATTAAATATAGAAAAAGTGCCTTCAGGTATAATCTGAAGGCACTTTTAAAAACAATGCATTTATCATCTTAAGCCTGAAACTCAGGATGAATAATGATCTTTGTATAGTTCTCCTTTAAAAATCCAAAAGCCCATTTCTCAAAAACAGTATAGTAATGAAGAAATAATTCTGCCACCAATAAAATGAATTTATTACTTCTATCAATCACCTCCTGTGAGTTGGTAACTAAAAACAACCCACTTCCCGGTTCATTTACTACAAATGGTTCACTGCGATCAAAATCAACAATACCATGATGGTTTTCATCTTCCTTTATCTGCACAATTTGACTATAAAAAAATGCAAATGTTTTTCTACAAAATGTAAAGGAACTTAAATCAGTCTGCTGATTACATTTAATAGTATTCCCATTAATCTTGAATAATAAATCCGGGAAAAAATAGCTAACAATATCAGAGAATTGCATATCATTTCTTTTTTTATCAAAAATGATAGATACGCCTTCAAATAATTCCTTTTCGAGCTGTGATGATTTCTTGTTTTTTTAAAATCAGGCAAAGATGAAAATATTAGAGTATGTTTAAATTTCAGTGGGTCCAAAATTAGGAAAGTACGAATCGATCAATTAGTTTGGATTTACCACAAAACAAACTATGAGAAGCAAGTTCACATTATTGACCGATTCGCACTGGGAAAGTATTAAAAATATATTAACGGACAAAAGAAAGCGTAAATATTGCCTTCGGACTATCTTCAATGCTATATTATAGATTTGCAGAACCGGCAGTCAGTGGCGTAATCTAAGCAGTGAATATCCATACTGGCAGATAGTTTACTGCTATTTTGACAAATGGAAGAAATCAGGAGTGCTGGAACAGGTGATGTTAAAATTGGTAAGGAAGGAAAGAATTTATCAGGGACACAATTACGCTCCATCAGTAGGTGCTATTGATAGTCAAAGCGTAAAGAAAAGTGCATTTGTAAGTATAGAAACCGGTATTGATGGAGGCAAACATATCAATGGGCGAAAGAGACACCTGGCAGTTGATAGTTTAGGATTACCGATTGCGATTAGTGTCAGTAGCGCAAATGTTCATGATTCTATAGGCGCTTTTGATTTGCTGTGGAGAATTGATAAAGTTAGTCATAGGATGAAACTGATTCGTACAGACAAAGCATACTGTGGAGATTTTAGCGAAATGGTTGAAAAATATTATAAGTGGAAAATGGAAATAACGCAGAAACCGCCGTCAGAAAAAGGTTTTGTGCCACAGAAAGGCAGGTGGCAGGTCGAACGATCATTTGCCTGGCTCAATAACTTTAGAAGGTTATCGAAGGACTATGAAAAGCTACCAGAATCTGCTGTTGCTTTCATCCAGGTAGCCTTCATTAGTATACTTCTAAAATAGGACTGTTCAAATTTTAAACATACTCTAAAGCAGATTAAACTTTCCCATATTCGTAAAGATTATAAAGTATGTTATGACCAATATTAAAATAGAAAACCATTTCAACTTTTTATTATTTATAAAAAAAGACAGAATAATACCAAGCAAAATCAAAAAAAAACCCCAATAACTATAATAGTCAATGAAGTTGTTTACACTTTTTGAAGGAAAAAAGGAAGTCCCAGGAATTAAGGATTTTTGTTTTAGCAAATAAAAACGAATAATTCTGGGACTCATAGACGAAGATAAGGTACGAGATTGGATTTTACCACATTTAAGCAAAGGCAAAAGAGGCTTTAAGGCCAGGATAGATTTAGTAAAAGTGGTTCAGTTGATTTTAAAGCGAATGAAAACAGGCTGCCAGTGGCGAGAGTTGAGTATTTGCGAATATTTTGATAAAGGGGCGACCTCGTGGCAAAATATTCACAGGTATTTTTTAAAATGGAGTAAAGACGGTTCATTCAAGAGGGCTTGGATCAATCTTTTATCTTGTAATAAGAAACTGCTGGATCTGTCAAGCGCCCAGTTAGATGGTAGCCATACACCAGTCAAACGTGGTGGCCAGGCGGTAGGTTATCAAGGCAGAAAAGCTTCAAAGACCAGTAATAGTTTGTTCTTATGTGACAACAGAGGTCAGATGCTGACGGTATCAACAGCGCAAAGTGGAGAGCATAATGACTTATACGATATAGTGAAGCTCTTTAAAGAAATGATCGGGGTTCTGGAACAATCCGATATCAATTGCAATGGAATATTTGTAAATGCCGATCCTGGATTTGACAGCGAAGATTTAAAACAAGTATGCATTGACTACGAGATTGAATTAAATGTAAAACCCAACTTGCGAAATCAAAAGAAGCAAAGTGATGAATACCGATATTTTGATGATCAACTTTACAAAAGACGAACAAAAATTGAACATGCCAATGCCTGGATGGATGCTTTTAAAGCATTGCTTGTCAGATATGAAAAAATTGTTGAAACATGGATGGCATTGCAATGGCTGGCTCTTATAACCCTTTTTTGTAGAAAATTAAAAGTATAAACAACTTCAATAACTGATAGCATATCATACACCTCATGTGGGGTGGCTCCATCAAAAAACTTTGAGTATTTAGTATAGTGGTAACAAAAACTACTCAGAAAAAACAACCCAATTAACAAGGGTATAAAATTAAATATTTTCCGTATCATATTATTTATTCCAATTTGAGAAATCATAAATCTTATAACTCACCTTATCATCCTTGTCTTGTGAAAAATGAAATATTTTACTATTCGTAGTTTGATTATGGTAAAAATCTGAATATAAATAATAACGTTCTGTCTGGACCTTCACCCCAAGATAATTAGATAATGAAGGATTACCAGATCCAGTAGGCCCTCATCTAATCCACCATTCCTTTCGAAAATTCCCTTGCTTAATTCCCCAAGAAGCATTCTTAAGTAATATCCTTCATTATTAAAAGGAAGATAAACACTTACAGTCAACTCCTGGAACTGCATTAAAGAAATCGTCATCTCCATTAGGATCGCAGGGTTTCTATCGATGAAATTGAAAAGAATGGGTACAACCTCAATATTTCAAGGTATGTAAGTACAACCATAAAAGATGAACCGGATTATTATCCTCAAAATATACAGGTAATCTAAAAGTGTATGCAACTTCAACCAACGCTTCTATTGCTAAGCCAGCGCAGTTATTTTTTTTCCAGGACTTTTTTCTAAATATCACAGTTGGATACTTGGGAAAAGATAAACGCTCGATACATTGTATCGGAAAACCGAGAACAGAGTACCTATTCTTTGATCAAAATTTTGAAGCTTCTATTGCCGATTCTATAACTACAACCTATTCCTGCATACTGAATGGTAGATTTTCCGGATTTCATAAATAATGATTTAAATTTCATTTATTGTTAAGGTAATATGAAGATACCTTCAGATTTTCTTCTGAAGGCATCTTGAGAAGAGAATAAAGCAACAGCTCATTCCTTTATTAATTCAGCTATGAAAATTTCATAATTAAATAGTTGCTTATTGAAACTATATAATACTAAGCAGTAATGAACTACTATTATTCCTAAAGGCATAACAATACCTACCCAATCATTATCTTTAAATCCCATAAAATATGAAATGATGATAAAAATAAAATAAAATATTACTAGTCTAGCGAAAGTGCCGTTGCTAAGTTTATGTGTACAATTCAATAATGTTAAATTATTCACATTAGCAAAACGAACGTCAACTGGAGGGCGGAGAGGATTCTTTGCATAAGTTAAACCATAGTTACCCATTACTAAAATGAATCCATCATTTGTTGGCTGACTAGTAAAATTTACATTATTAAATAAACCCTTCATAGATATCTTCCAGGATTTACTAACGGATGAATCAGATACTTTTTTGAGAATATCCTCCTTGCTAAGCTTTGTAGATACTTGCCATGTCTTAATTGGAAAAAATTTTACATCCATTTTTTTGGTTATTAAGTTGAAAAATTAGACAAAAAATCATTCGATTGTCCTCTGGAATTATTACTTCTTTTTTTTTATGTTGATTATTATTTTGACGAGAAGAATTATTAGCCTTCTCGGGTGTATCTGGTCGAGTGCTTCTTCCTCGAGATGGAGCAGAGGCATTATTCGCAGGAGTTGGCTGCACCTTCTTCTTTTCCACCGCATCTATTGTCTTTTTCATATCAATCAGTCCTGCGTGTAACGTTGTTGCCTGTCTTACAAGTTCGTGGATTTGATCTGGACTAATTGGTACAGCATCCTTCAATACATTTTCAAGCTCAGAAAGATCTCCTGTCCATTTAAATGTTGAATTGCCAGAATCTACATGAAACTTAATACCGGCACCAGGAGAGATTCCAGGAAGCGGTATTGCCAAACTTCCTCCAAGTTTTACATCATTCAATTGTCCTGTTTTTTCATCTTGTTGATAAGATAAATTTAAATCTAATCCACCTGAAAGTTCTACAAATCCTATATTGGCCCTATATTACTACCATATCCACCAGTTTGATCTAGTGTTGCCCGTGGAAATATAGTAACAGTAGGACCTACTCCAATGTATAACCCTGTTCCAAAACCCAGACTCCACGCATAACCATAACCTACATTTCCTTTGTAATCAATCCCTACAAAAATATTATAGCTACCAGTAACTAAAATTGCGGTTGCTCGAAGTCCATAACTAATTATTGCAGATTCTAAACCATCTAGATCAACAGCCCTTATCGGTGTATTAGAAGCAAACTGATAAGGCGTTTATAGAGGAGGAGGGAATTCCTAAAGGCTATGCCACTGGATTTGAAGGTATGATTAATTATATTATGGATCAATTACCTACAAATGAAGTAATAGAATCCGCTTTGCGGCAGCAATTGAAAATATATCCCGACAAGGCTATTCGTGAGTTTGTAGCAAATGCAATTATTCATCAGGATCTATCTATTACCGGTGCAGGTGTAATGGTTGAAGTATTTAAGGACTGAATTGAAATAACCAATCCAGGTACACCACTAGTCGATACCAACCGGTTTATTGATACTGCTCCAAAGTCAAGGAATGAGACTCTTGCATCACTTATGCGTCGCCTTAATATCTGCGAAGAACGAAGTAGTGGCGTGGATAGAGCAATTGAGGTAATTGAAGAGTTTCAACTTCCAGCGCCTAAATTTATCAGAGGAGATGAGTATACACGGGTCATTATATACGCACCCTTACCTTTAACAAAAATGAACAACGAAGACAGGATTAGAGCTTGTTATCAACATACCTGTTTGCATTATGTCAACAATGAAGCAGTGAATAATCAGTCTGTACGAAAGAGATTCAATATTAATAAAAACAATGTGTCGTTTGCTTCTAAAATTTGCTGATACAATTGATGCAGGTTTTATTAAACCGTCCCAGGCTATCTTTACAACTTTTTAAATTAGATCATAAGCTCAGTCAACCCCCAAATTGGATAGGATTTTGCACTTATCACATTTAAAATCAAATTTATCCAGTATTCGATTTTCTAACTTCCAGGCACCCCCACAAGAAGGGCACGCATCAGGAACATCATTATCGTAATTAAACAAATAAAAATAACAATCTTTATTTGTAAGCTGTTTGATTCGATTGCATATTTCTATTCCATCTACTGTCAACTGACTTTCGATTGAGGAAAGTAGCTCCTTAAAATATGGTTCATTAATATCCCCTCTATCCCATATTGCATAAACATTATCATAATTAGAGTGCCACATATTTATATCATAATAAGATGCATTATCACTATAGGTATATGGAAACTTATATAACGGAATAGGATCAAAATTATCTAATGATCTCAACGGCAAATAACTGTTCCCATACAAAATATACGCAGACGCCTCTGAATAGTTGCCATTTAGTTCTTCCGGATGTTCTCCTATTTTTTCAATTGATAATTTCAGTGAGTAATCTTCTTCAATATTGCTAATCCATTGTTTTGCATAAATATTTAATCCGTTTGATATTACTTCTTCACCCGGACAACTTATAAAAATGTAAACTTTACCTGCCGTAAAACTCACAACGTTATCCTTATAAACAATTTGATTGTTCCGATTTAACGAATTCAGCAAAGCATGTACATCAATTAAAAAAAATGGCTTTAACTCATCCGGTATCGGATCACCTGAAAATATGAGCTGATAAATTATCATAGTCATCCTTCTTTTTGTATATTCCTTTTTCTTCTCTCTTATCCATCATTTCAGCTGCCTGCTTTTCCCACTCTTTCAGTTCTTCATTATACCTGGTGGCATCTTCATATAGTTTCCTAAACGGATAGGGAATGAGCTCAATTGAATTAATAAAATGTCTTTCTCCAAATTTCTTTATCCTGTTATACTCAGTTCCTGGCCCTTCTTTCCAATTGCCCTTGCCATACTTTTTATCCAGCAACCTTCTGGCAAAACCTTTAGGATCTTCATTTGATTGTGGCCTGTAATTCTCCGCCCACCCAGGCACATCTGAACCCTGTTTTTCACCAGATTTAACCTGTTTTTTTCCTTATAAGTCCCCTGATAGTCCGGATCATCCAACTCGCCCTTTCTATAGTTCGATTTTGCCCATCTATATTGTCCTCTCTGCAAAGTATATTCCAAATCTGTAGAAGGTATCCTTATTACACCAGGTTCCGACAAATCTATAGGTACTCCTTCCAGCGCACGTAATCCTGAAACAGGTGCAGGGATCGCGGGATTCTTAAGAATTATGACAGGCGGAATCGGAATGGCAGGAGGCGGAGGGGCGGTTACGTCAAAAGAATTCACTACTTCAATAACTCTACCTAAAGAAATTGGGAACGGAGGCTCCAGTCCGTCCAAATCAATAAATGCTATAGGACTGTTTCCACCAAACCGATATGGTGTTAATTCTGGAAACTGTGGAGTCAAGGGATCCTCACTCAAAAACCTTCCTACTCTTGGATCATACATCCTCATCCCATAATCCTTCTGATTCCCATCTCCCTTCACATCATTCTCCTTCCCATTAAAACCATACCTATATCCACCACTACTATAACTCCTATCCGGCTGAATCATTCCAAACGGATAATAATCATTCGCACTCATCACCAACGCTGTATTATCAGCTTTCAACTCATCAGTTACCGTTGCCAGCACATTACCTAAATGATTGGACAACTCATACTGCTTCTTATTCGTAGTACTCCATAATTCGGCTGCACCAATTGCCCCTGCAGACACATTCAATTCAGGATACCATGAACCTAAACGAGCAGTACCATACAATTGTTGCTCCTTCCAATACACATTACCATCGGCATCCTTATTTCCATAGATCGGCAACACATTAACCGTAGCATCTCTCACATACCAGGTCTTATCTACCTGCCCTGCATGTGTATACACCTTACTCACTATAATACTCACCCGTTCCTTAAAGTCTTCCAATACCTCCGGTTCCCATATATTCGTACTGGCCTTAAAACCTAACGATTGAAGATCCATCAACATCTAAAATATTCTTGTAAAACAGATCACGTATTTGATCCGTTGACGAAGTGGTTACAAAATATCTTTTATAATTTTCTCATTCGACTTTAACACGTAAATTCACTGTTTTATCTTTTCCTATTTTGTCTCCTTTATAATGAAAGTGTATATCCCATAAATAGTCACCATTTTTTTGCATGGTTTCCTTAATGACAATTCTCCTTCCAAAGTTTAAAATCTCAACACTATTCGCATCATATTTTTTTAAGTAAATAACTTTATTATCATTAATACGTTTCGCCTCAATTCTGACTTCAATATCAAATGCAAGTGGTGCACCAAAGAAAACCCCTAAAACATATTCCTCACCTCGCTTAATTTTATTTGAATTGAATACACAATAAATAGGAAATCCTTCCCAATTTATAATTTGATTTTGCTCATCATATTGTATTAATGAAACTGTTCCCAAATCAAGTGCTTTAAATTCAAACTCTTTTAATCTGCCATCAGGTCTATAACTTTTTTGCTCGCAAAATTGTTTACCACTTACCCAATATTGCTGTTCTTTAACTTTTCCTCCATGATAATAATTTGTCCAAAAGCTATCCATCATTCCATTTTTAAACTGGCCTACACTTTCTAACGTCCCGTCTGAAAAGAATTTTTTATAGCTACCATTTTTCACGGAATCACTTCTCAATTGAAATGATTCCGAAATTTTACCATTTTCATTTAACACTACTTCTATAAATCCTCCATTACCATCATTAAGGAATGACTTATAACTATTTTCCGCCCCTTGATTATTACATCCATAAACCAAAGGCACCAAACTGCATATTCTTGCTAATGCTGCCATTTTGTTTAATATCTTCTTAATTATTATTCTCATTCCCTTTTTTTGATCATTCAATATGCGATTAAAGGTTCCCACAGGATTATTACTTTCAATATGCCCGCTATCTTGCAGTTGTGAGCAACTTGGACAATTCACACTATCGGGCTTTTGCTCTGGGAACAATTTACCATACACTTTTTTCAAATAATCTACTGCCCCCTTTTGATATAATGTATTTTTGAAAATTAGGCTTATGGATGAAAGTGTTCATGTAAAAAAAAGGAGAACACTCCGTTGGGGTAAGCCGTCAATGGTTTGGGACTATATCCGGCTGAATCATCCCAAACGGATAATAATTATTCGCACTCAACACCAACGCTGTATTATCTGATTTCAATTCATCACTAACCGTAGCTACAATATTACCTAAATGATTTGACAACTCATACTGCTTCTTATTAGTAGCACTCCATAATGTAGCAGTGCCACTCGCACCAGCATTTATACTCAAATCAGGATACCATGAACCTAAACGACTCGTCCCATACAATTGTTGTTCCTTCCAATAAACGTTACCATCTCCATCCTTATTCTCATAAACCGCCAGCACATTACCTGATACATCTCTCACATACCACATCTTATCCACCTGTGTACCATGCGTATACACCTTACTCACTCTGTTACCATCTGCATCATAGGTTACATCTTCCTGGTAAGCTGTACCTGCTGTAGATGCGTCCCATGATGGAACACCAATTGTCAATGGATGCTGGCGCATCCTCTTCAGGCGGTTCAACTGATCATATCTGTAACTGTAACCTACTGTGTTGCCGAATTGAGATAATGATACCGTCGCTCGACTCACATTTTTGTTTTGCAAAGCAATATCTGTATCTCTTATAGGGTGTCAGGAAGAATTATCATGCTGTTAATAAAGAAAAAAGTGCCTTCAGGTATAATCTGAAGGCACTTTTAAAAACAATGCATTTATCATCTTAAGCCTGAAACTCTGGATGACTAATGATTTTTGTATAGTTTTCCTTTAAAAATCCAGAAGCCCATTTCTCAAAAACAGTATAGTAATGAAGAAACAAATCTGCTACCAACAATATGTATTTGCTACTTCTATCTATCGCTTCCTGTGTGTTTGTAACTACATATTCATTCTTTCCGGATACTTGCATTATAATTGGTTCTTTCCTGCCATATGTAGAAGAGTCTGAATTATATTCGTCTATTGCATACTGATCATAAAAAAACATAAATGACTGCCTACAGAATATTAAAGACTTTAGATCAGTTTGAAGATTACATTTTATTGTCTTCCCATTAATTTTAAATGATAAATCCGGGAAAAGATATCCTTCAAGACTATCAAAGTACATCTCCTCCCTGTTTTTATCAAAGACAATTGACACCCCTTCAAACAATTCCTTTTCAATCTGAGAAGGTAAAACGCTCTTTTTAAAAGATGGTAGCGATGAGAATATTAACTCATCAAAATACTCCAAAAAATCCTCCCTAATTAAAAAATAGGTACGGGGATAAGACGCAGCCGCTGATTCAGCAGAAGGATATACTTCTCGCTGAAAAAACTGATATCCTTTTGTTTTAATATCCTTTATGTATTCAAATTGATGTTCGATCAGATCCAAGTCTGCTAATCTGCAAAATTTAGGTAAAGGCTCAAGTACCTCACTCCATTCTAATTGATCAAAATCTATAATACTGATTTCTCTATGCCACTCAATGAATTTACGAAATGAAAAATCAGAATAAAAAAGTTTGTTTACTATTCTTGCATACTCTGGTGATTTTTCAAAATCTTCCAATAGTAATTGATGATAACCCAATATAGCAGGGTTTATAAACTCAGAAATAAAACGTACAAAGTTCATGATTCAAGTATACTGTAAAATAGGAAAAGTCGGTATAATAATGGAAGTAACTACGCTCCTCCTGCAACAGGTACTAAAACAGGAGGCTTTATATCTGTAGCAGGATCCTTTTTTCAATCTGTGACTTCTTTCTATTCTTTCTAAAAGATGTTAATGAAGAAAATATTAAGTTATCCAAATATTCGACGAAGTCATCGCGAATTAAAAAATAAGGGCGAGGAAAAGAAGCAGCAGCTAATTCAAAAGAAGGATATGTATCCTGCTGAAAAAATTGATAATGCTTAGCTTCGTTGTTATTTACGTATTTAAATTGACATTCAAAAAGCTCTAAATCTTCCAGTTTACCATATTCTCCAAATATATCATCCATTGTTTTCGGCTGAATACGATCAAAATCAATAATATCAATATGCTTATGCCATTCAATAAATTGGTGAAATGTCAAATCGGAATAAAAAATGTTCTTTACCGCACTTGCATATTGTGGCGAATTTGCAAAATCCGCCATTAGCAATTGATGGTAATCAGTTATAGCAGGGCGTATAAACTCTGCAATAAATCGAACAAAATGCATATATATTTTTTTACAAAGCCAATATAACAATTATTGCTTTTATTAAAAAAGCAGCATTCACAGGAGCAACCAAAATTGGTTGTGGCGGATTCTCTTTAGATGGATCCTTTTGATCTTTCGTAAATAAAGACGGTGCCACTAGGGAGTGTAAATTTTTTGTGTAAACTCCTTCCCCGGTTTTTGTGCCTACCATGATAAGTAACCATAATAGGCCATTAACACAGGAAATTTTACAGTCTCGTCGATGAGAAATCTGTTATTTTTTATGAGGTATTCAAATTAAATATCGATATAGCTATATAACTAGTCCTTTTTTCAAAGGAAGTGCAAAGGGGCTATTCCCTTTCTTTTTATGCAGCAGGAAGTAAAGAAGAAAACATTCCATGAACAACAGTCCTCTGTTCCCAACTGGACCAGCTGTGTATAAATAACCCTCCAAACTCAGAAATACCAGTTCTCCCCTTTGTAATCCCATTGCATATTTTTAAATTTATGACCATGTAATGGAGGGAACTATATGTCGCCTTATGATTATTATAATGATGAAATGTTGCTTCCACTGATAGCAAAAGGTGATGAATCCGCTTTTACAGTGCTTTATCACAGGTATTGTGAGAAAATATATTCCTTTTTGCACAGGATGACAAAAATCCCTGAGATTGCAGAAGAATTAACCTCTGACATTTTCACCGGTCTTTGGACAGGACGGGAATTGCTGGTTGAAGTCAGGAATGTAAAGGCATTCCTTTCAAAAGTCGCTTATAACAAAGCCATGGATTTTTTCCGCCTCACGGCTCACCGCCAGCAATTACAGGCTGTAGTGGCGGCACAAATGGCTGCAGGTACTGTCGCAGATGCTGATTTCAAACTGCTGGAATCAGAAACCAAACGCATATTACAGGAGGCCATCAACAATCTAAGCCCACAAAGAAGACGAATATTTATTATGCACCGGGAACAGGGCATGACACATGAACAAATTGCACAGGCTCTTCAGTTATCTCCCGAAACAGTCAAAACTACCATGTCAATGGCCCTCAAAAGCTTACGTGCGTTTTTATCCCAACATGGCCTGAACAGTATTGCAATAATTTACTATATAAACTTTTGGAAATAAATTTTTCTTTCCAATACCACTCCACTCATTTTTAAACGTCTTACTATATAAAGGGCAACTATTATGGAAATATTTCCTGAAAGATTTTCATATCTCTTTGAAAAATATTCGACAGGGAAAGCTACGCCGGAAGAGCAAACGGAATTCTGGGCAGCGATTGCTTCCTTCAGGGATGAAGATAAGGTGCTAATAGAGTCCCTGATGCAGCAATGGTGGGATAAAAGGGACATGGACGACGACCATACTATTAATAATATTGACAGTGAAAAAATGCTAAGACGTGTATTTGCATCCGGTAATAACCGGGTTACAAGACCACGTTTAAGATATTGGACTGCCGCAGCAGCTGTCATATTCCTGTTCATAGCCGCAGGCGCCTATTTGAACTGGCAACGGCAAACGGCTCCCCACAAAGGCGTACTCGCTGCCACTACGCACGATCTGCCGGCAGGCAGTACCGCTGCTACCCTTACTCTGGATGACGGCAGCAAAATTAAGCTGGACAGTACCCACCAGGGGCTGCTCACCAGACAGGGGAATGCATTGGTCAGAAATAAACAGGAAGGATTAATTTATGAAGGGCAGCCAGGTGGAGCAGTAAGATATAATATTCTCACTACTTATAAAGGTGAACAATACCCGGTTACATTGGAAGATGGTACCAGGATCTTACTGGATGCCTCTTCTTCCCTGAGATTCCCCGTTACCTTTGATGCGCATGAACGTCGTGTAGAAATAACAGGCAGGGCCTGGTTTGAAATTGCACCGGTAGCAGGAAAACCTTTTTATGTCATAAACGGTGATAAAAAGATTGTCGTACTGGGTACTAAATTCAACGTTACCGCCTACAACAATGAAAATACAACTTGGATCACGCTGGTCACAGGTAGCATCAAAGTACAAACTGGTAAGGCATCACAATTATTGACACCCGGACAGGAAGCTGTTATACATAATGGTACTGAGCAAATACAAGTGAACAATCAGGCAGATGTAGAAGAAACCATTGCCTGGGTAACCGGCAACATCACCTTTCATAACGCTGACATCGCTACTATACTGCACGAAATAGAAAGATGGTATGATGTACAGGTAATAATAAAAGGGACTTTGCCCGATAAAAAATATTATTTCAGCGTTTCCAGGTCCGCATCGCTGGTAGATGCATTACGTTTTTTAGAGATTTATCATATAAAATATATAATTAATGGGGAGAACAAAACATTGACTATTCAACCAGCATAATCAGCCAACTATTTTTTTCGGTAAAAAAACCGGTAGTGAGTCCAAGCACTACCGGTGAAAGCCGGACATCAAATGAGACATAGTCTAGGGGACTAATTATTATTTAATATCCAAACAACCAAAATTATGCAGATAACTGCTAATGGCAAAATATTGCCATTTATGTCACCAAAATCGCTTTTAATTATGAAGCTTACAGCCTGGCTTTTATTGGCCGCTTGCTTACAGGTTCATTCAAAAGGCATCGCACAAATTACCCTTACTGCTCAAAAAGTTCCGCTGGAAAATGCACTACAGCAAATCAGGAAACAAAGCGGATATAACCTGGTCTACGATGTAAACATGGTAAAGGATCAGAGCCACCCGGTAAATGTGCACCTTGTAAATGCATCTGTGGAATCTGCACTGGAAGAGGTACTACGCGATCAACCACTTACTTTTCAAATCTCCGGGGGCAAAAGTATTTACATTATTGAACGTAGCAGGGGGAATGCACCTGCTGCCCCCCAGGACACCATCATTAAAGGTATTGTCACAGGAAATGATAACACACCACTACCGGGTGCCACTATCAAGGTGAAAAATACGAGAATAGGAACCAGTACAGATATTCAAGGTGGGTTTGAATTGAAATCCGTACCGGGAAACGCTGTAATCCAGGTATCCTATGTAGGTTATGATAACTATGAACAGCCACTGAATGGCAGGAGTTTTGTTGCAGTCCGCCTCAAACCCGGCAGCAGTAAGCTGGATGAGGTACAGGTAATGGGATATGGTACTACTACCCGCCGCTTTTCCACAGGCGATATTGCCACTATCAGTTCCAAAGAGATCGAGTCACAACCGGTTACCAACCCTTTGCAGGCACTCTCAGGCCGCTTACCCGGTTTGCTGATCACTGAGCAAAGCGGTACGCCAGGTGCAGGTATCTCTGTTCAGATCAGGGGAATCGCCTCCCTCCTTTCCGGTACGAATCCCTTGTATATCATTGATGGCGTACCCTTCACATCGGAAGCTGTTTACACTGCCGGCGGCAATAATGTGGGCTATCTTAAACCTTCTTTCGGCAGCAGTCCGCTAAACAATATTAATCCGGCAGACATCGAAAGTATTGATGTGCTGAAAGACGCTGATGCTACCGCTATTTATGGTAGCCGTGGTTCAAACGGGGTGATACTGATCACCACCAAAAAAGGGAAACCAGGCAAAACGCGTTTCGATGTCAGTGCTTCTACCGGTTCTACCCGTGTAGGCGATGTTCATAGCGTACAGGCACTTGATCTGAAAAAATACCTGGAAATTCGCAGAACAGCTTTTGCCAACTCAAATATCGCACCTACTGCCAGCACTGCCCCGGATCTGATGGTATGGGATACCACCCACTCTACAGACTTCCAGCAGCTGATGATCGGGAAAGCAGCGACTACAAATGATGCAGCCGTTTCCTTTACTGGCGGCAGTCAGCAAACAAACCTCCTGCTGAGTGGTAATTATCACAAGGAAACAGCAGTTATTCCCGGTGATTACAACTATCAGAGAGGTGCAATACATTTTACAGCCGCACATTCTTCCGTCGATAGAAAGTTCACCGCCTCCATGGGAGCCACCATGTCCTGGGATAAGAATAATAACGTAGTCCGGTTAGGATATTCTTACGACCTGGCAATGGTGGGACTCACAAAAGCACCTAACTTCCCGCTATATGATAGTACTGGCAATCTATATTGGATAAACAGCTCTTCTACTAATTATGAAAATCCACTGGCTTATATGTATAAGCAGTATAGTATGAAGAATAACAATATCATCGGCAATATTTCTCTCGGCTATACACCAATAAAAGGATTAAATCTTAAACTCAACTCTTCCTATAACAAGCTGTTGTCAAATTCACAGAACCTGAGCTACAGCAAATCGATCAATCCATACGACAATACGCTGCCCGGTGCACTCTTTATGGAGAATGTGCTGACCACCTGGAACGTGGAACCACAGGCAGAGTATTCCCGTCAAATCAGCCACGGAATTTTGAATGTGCTTGCAGGCTCCACATTTCAGTCCAGTTCTTTTGACCAGCCATATTACCTGGTCGCCTCCAACTACACCTCCGATGCATTGCTCACCAGCCCCAGCGCTGCGGGTAAACTGAGTGTCTATACATTCTCATCCGAATACAAATATCAATCTGTATTCGGACGTATCAACTACAAATGGGATAATAAATATATCCTGAATGCGAATTACCGTTGGGATGCCAGCTCCAAATTTGGCAAAAATAACCGGTATGGTAGTTTCGCTTCCATTGGCGCCGCATGGCTCTTTTCGCAGGAAAAGTTCATGCAGCCTTTAAGTCCGGTGCTAAGCTTTGGGAAGCTGAGAGCCAGCTATGGTACCTCTGGTAATGACCAGATCAGTAATTATCAATACCTGGATACCTACTCTACCAGCTACTATAGCTATAATAGCGTAGGGGGGATCATTCCCAGCAGGATCTCCAATCCTAATCTCAAATGGGAGGTCAATCATAAAAGAGAGATTGGACTAGAGCTTGGATTCCTCCATGACAAGATCCTGGTTACCGGCGCATGGTTCCTGAACAAAACCAATAATCCGCTGGTACAGGGCCCTCTTGCTACTGTGACAGGCTTTTCTTCCTCTTATATGAACCTTCCTGCTACTATCAAACAGGAAGGTATGGAATATAGCCTGACCGCTCAACCAGTGAAAACCAAAAATTTCTCCTGGTCAGCTGCTTTCAATATTACTTTTGCCGATACCAAACTGACCGCATTCCCTTCCCTCATCAGTACCTCCTATGTTTACAACTATGTAGTAGGCGAATCGATGAGTGCAGTACATGGCTACAAATACCAGGGCGTTGACGCTACCACCAGTCTTCCCTCTTTCCTGGATGCTAACAACAACGGGACCACCGCATATAGCTCCGAAACAGGCCTTACTAAAAATGGCCTGGGTGATTATGTTTACTTAGGTAAGTCAAATCCTGACTACTATGGAGGATTGAATAACTCATTCCGTTATAAAGCGTTTCAATTGGATATCTTCATCCAGTTTACCGGGAAAAACATGAAGAAAGGTGCAAAATCATTGATCGCTGCCACAGGCTATAATCCTATTAATATGCCTGCATCGTCTTATGCACTGTTCAAGGAAACAAATGGGAAAATCGCCACTCGTACTTTCTCTTACACCGAAGGGTCTGCCTATTTATCCGGCGTAAAATACCAGCTATCAGACGGAGTGTATAGTAATGCAGCTTATGCGCGTCTTAAAAATATATCCCTGGTCTACAACTTTAACAACGAATGGCTATCCCGTGTAAAAATGACAGCTGCACAGATTTATGTGAGAGCACAAAATCTGTTTACCATTACCAACTTTGACGGATATGATCCCGAAACGGGGGCTGCAGGTATTCCTCCATTAAGAACCATTACCGCTGGCTTAAAACTTTCATTCTAAAAAATGACGCAAATGATCCGCAATATAAAATCTATCATATCAATATATCTTTGCCTTCTTTTAGTGGCAGGCTGTAAAAAATTTGCTGATGTAAACGTCCCGTCCAATCAGCTAAGTTCAGGAAATGTATTTTCAACGAATTCGACTGTGAAAGCTGCCATAAGTGGTATGTTCGTGACACTCTCTACCTCTGATTCGTATGAACTACAACTGGGGCTCTCTTCGTATACAGGTATGTCAGCTGATGAACTGGATTTCAATAGTACATCAGATACGTATGATCCCTTTCTCAACAACGCAATTGGCTCCGATAATACCAGTATCCAAGATCTGTGGACGGACCTTTATGAAGTCAACTACCAGGCCAATAGCATCATTGAAGGAATTACCAACAGCACGGCTACACTCACAGATTCAATCAAACAGGATGCACTGGCCGAAAGTAAATTTGTAAGAGCCTTTTGTCATTTCTACCTGGTGAATTTATGGGGGAGTGTTCCATTGGTGACCACTACCAATGTGACAGTGACAAAGAACATTGCCAGAAGCAGCACTGATACCGTATATCAACAAATCATTGCTGACCTGGAGAGTGCCGCTGCCAACCTGAATAAGAACTATACCTTCTCCGGTGGGAAACGCATCATGCCTAACAAATATGCGGCCATGGCCTTACTGGCCAGGGTACACCTCTATCTTGGTAACTGGCAAAAAGCTGCAAATTATGCTGATTCCGTAATAGCTCAGAGTAATGGACTTTATAACCTTCTTACCTCTGCCAATATTGGCAAAGTTATGACAGCCAATAATAATGAAGCTATCTGGCAACTACCATCCAGCGGAACTACCGGGTATACAATTGAAGGTCAATATTATCTCATTATCAGTCCTACTCCGTCTTACCTGATCTCTGACCATCTTTTAGCTGCATTTGAAACCGGTGACCTCCGGTTATCCAACTGGATAGGGAGTGTAACGGTTGATAACGTGACCTATTACTATCCTTATAAGTACAAATTGAAAGCAACCAATACTACCTCCCTGGCAGAATCTGTCACTTACCTCCGGCTGTCAGAACAATACCTTATCCGGGCAGAGGCTAATATGGAATTAGGAAATACCGCAGATGCCATTGCGGACATCAATATCATCCGTAACAGGGCCGGGCTGGGTAATACCACCGCTACTTCAAAGGAAGAAGTCAGGCTCGCGATTGAAAAGGAAAGACAAACCGAATTATTTACAGAATATGGTCACCGGTGGATCGATCTGAGACGCACCGGGAGAATAGATGCCGTGCTGGGAGCAGAAAAAAGTAACTGGACTTCCAATGCTGCCCTGTATCCCATTCCTCTGAATGAATTGTATAATGATATTCATCTTACCCAAAATCCAGGCTACTAATGAGAAAATATAAATGGCTGGCCATACTCTGCCTGACAGGTCACATAGCCAATGCACAGGCGGGCCATTATGAGATTAAGGGTACACTAACCAGCATGGATAATGCGACTAAAATATATGTGACTCCATTATCTATGACTGGAAGAGGATTTGTGTATAAGGAGATCATTGATAGTGCTGCCGTAGTGGATGGACATTTCCAGCTTACCGGTACCATAGACTACCCTAAATATGTGCAGCTGACATTGGTGACGGCAGGAGCTGCGGCTGAAAGCGGCGCTCCTGACCGCAGGAAAATACTTAGGATGTTCCTCACACCTGGTGAAACCAAAATTTTGGGAGATAGTATATTCTCCCGTTCCCAGGTGGCCGGTAGTGCTTTGAATGAGGAATACAAGATGTTGATCACCATGTCCGGGCATTATGATTCTATTTTGAGGCCGCTGCATGAGCACTATTATAAAGCGTTGTATCAGGCAGATATACCGGTGATGAAGCTTTACAACGATTCGCTAAATAAAATAAAACCTCAGCGGATGCAGGCATTTGCCGGGTTTGTAAGTGCGCATAACAACTCTCCTGCCGCCATACTTGCAGCATCGATGTTGACCGAACCAGGCAATATTGATACGCTGTTCTCTCCCGCACTTGCCAACTCTCCTGATGGACTGGCCTATTTCAAAAACCAGGAAACTCATCGCCCAATTATAAAAACAGGAGAAAAAGCACCTGATTTTACTTTAACAGGTGCAGACGGGAAGAAAGTAAGTCTGTCTGGCTATGCCGGGAAATACGTGCTCATTGATTTCTGGGCCAGTTGGTGTGGGCCCTGCCGTAATGAGATGACTTTTATGAAGAAGCTGTATGCTATGATAAAAGGATCTTCCTTTCAGTTATTAGCAGTATCCGTTGATACCAAAAAGGAGGATTGGATGAAAGCCATCAGTGAGGAACAAATCAGCAGTTGGACCAACATATCTGATCTGAAGGGGATGAAAGGAACTGTTCCTGCCTTATATGGTGTTCAATCCATTCCGCATAATTTCCTGGTAGGACCTGACGGCAGGTTGCTGGCAGAAAATGTGCATGGAACAGCACTGTTAGACCTGCTTGCTAAATATTTACCGGTTAATGATAAATAGCTGGAGGAGATTTGCCTCCTGCCTACGCAGGATCGTATAAGAAGCCTTTTGATTTCATTCAGTTTTTCACATTTTCAGTGGAGAAATGGCAGAGCGGTCGAATGCGGCGATCTTGAAAACCATTGACTGTAAAAGAATTCGGGGGGAATCCCTCTTTACCCGCATTGAAAATGGGAATAATTAAGTAGGTTGTACTTGATTATTCCCATTCTCTTTTACAGGCATTTTTTAAAAAGAAGTGGATCGAATTTAGCCCCGCTAGTTGTCAATACTTTTGTTGCCTATCCCATTTGGATATTATACAATGATCACTACTTCCATCCACCTGTTACTTGGCACCCTTACCCTCTATCCCATATCTGAGAATTTAATTATCTCATTTTTTATTCTAAATTTACGCCTGCTATTAGAGACGCTGGGTATGAAAATGGTATATTTGTTCCACCTATAGCGCTAAATCCGACTGAAAATTGCTATAAACAAGAGATGCAACACAACTTCTAAGATATTTTAACCACAACAATATTTGACTACCTCAGTAAGCATGCCAGCTACGCTGCCTGCCATCAGTTTTCATTATACCGATATTTATGAATAAAAAAGCTACCCTTACATTCCTTATTTTATTTTTATGGATATTGACTCCCAAAGGATATGCTATTACCCCTCCGGCAATTGCCAACCTGGATGGAGACGCAGTATCTTTTACAGTAGCAGGAGCCCCTGTTCTGCTGGATGCAGGCAGCAATGCGAATGTGACAGCCGGTACCGCGAATAACTTTACCGATGGACTATTAACTGTTTCTATTACCAACAGTGCAAGATTCAGTGAAGATGAAATCAGTATCAAAACTACCGGACAAATTACTGTCAACGCAAACCTGATCTATTATGCAGGCACCCAAATCGCCGCATATTCGGGTGGCAAAACAGGCAGGAACCTGAAAATCCGGTTTAACAGTAATGCCACAGCCACGGCTATTGATGCTTTATTACAGAGTATTACCTACTATAACAATTACAGCTACTGGCCCTCTACGGACCCACGTATCATTCAGTTTACATTAAGTGATGGGAATGGTGGTATAAGTTCTCCTGCCAACATTACGGTATCGTTTATCAATATTAACCACGCCCCGGTGGCTAATGATGAATATTATGTTCTCGCTACAGATCAGGCCATTTCTCAAACCGCCCCAGGCCTCAAAGCGAATGATTACGATATGGATGGCGATGCCACTACATTTAGTCCTGTCTCTCTACCGCTGCATGGCAGCTTATCTCTCAGCAACTCAGGTAGTTTTTCTTATACACCCGATGCTGGTTATGCAGGATTAGACAGTTTTACATATAAGTTGTGTGATCCTAACGGAGCCTGTTCCGGTAACGCGAAAACACTCTTCTTTATAGGAAGCACTAACGTTACTCCGAACCCCGCCAATGATAATTACACAGTCAACCAGGATGTTGCCCTATATGTCAGTAAAGCTACTGGCGTGTTAAGTAATGACAATGATCCTAATAGCGGATCACTCCGTATTTTCAATCGGGCATCGCTGGTTACGGCGCCTGTTCACGGCATACTCAGACTGGCGGTTGATGGTAGTTTTGACTATTACCCCAATAAAGGGTTTAGTGGTACAGATCAATTTGTATATAGTAACTGCGATGCACAGGGTGCATGCGCAAACGCTACCTGTACCATCACAATAAACAGCGTTAATACACCTCCTTATGCAGTAGATGATGTTTATACGGGGGATGATAATACCCCGGTTACTGGCAATGTTTTATCCAATGATACTGATTATGAGGGAAATGCACTGACTGCTTCTCTTATATCCGGGGGGGGACCCGCAAGCGGTACTGTTATTGTTAATGCAGACGGTTCATTTACCTATACTCCCTATAGTCAGTTCGGCGGTATAGACAAATTTCAATACCAGGTTTGTGATAATGGCATACCTTCTAATTGTGATACAGCGGAAGTGATATTTGTAATTACAAGCGTGAATGCTACGCCTGTAATTACTACTACGACCCAGGCTGCTGCACAGGAAGATACTCCTGCTGCTATCAATAGTTTCTATTTTTCAGATACAGATGCCGGCAGCAATGCGGTTACAGTAATATTATCAGTTAATTCCGGTGTTGGTACATTGTCTGCCAACCCTGCTACCGGAATTACTATCGTTCCATCAGCTAACGATTCCGTCATTATTAAAGGAAGTATTGCTGATATTAATACCTATATTTCAAGCGATAGCGTAAGATTTACAGGGGCACTTAATACGTATGGTAACGTATTACTGACTATTACAATCAACGATGGTGGATTTACCGGCGCAGATCCCGGTACTTCTGGAGATGCCGGCAGTGAAGAAAGTACGAAAACAATTTCTTTCAATATTACATCGGTCAATGATGCACCCGTAATTACCGTACCTGCTGCCAAGACATTAGCCCTGAACACTAATCTTGTAATAAGCAATGAAGTGTCTGTGTCCGACGTGGATGCAGGATCAAATTCCGTACAGGTAACAATGACTGTCAACCACGGTGTTATCTCGTTACCGTCTACATCCGGACTGGTATTTTTGATTGGCTCAGGCACCGCCGATGCTACGAACACCTTCTCTGGTACGCTTACAGATATCAACAACGCTTTAAGCACAATTATATACACTCCAACAGGTAATTATACAGGTACCGATATCTTACAGATCACAGTTAGTGACCTGGGTAGTTCAGGTGCCGGTGGGGCAAAAACGGATACAAAAACAATTGATATTGCAGTAGGCCCGTTAAAACCGTTCATCATCAACGTCACTTCGACTAACCCGAATCAGGTCTATAAAACAGGGGATCTCATCACCGTGAAAGTTGTATTTAACGAGGTCGTAAGTGTAACCGGCACGCCAGTGTTAATTATGGAAACCGGTACTGTCGACCCAAATGCCGTTTATGCTGCAGGTACAGGCACAGATACGCTGCAATTCAATTATACTGTACAAAGCGGAGACCTGTCTGCCGACCTGGATTATACTTCAATGAATGCATTAAGCGGTGGTACAATTAAAGATAATGCCGGCAGTAAAGATGCGTTATTAGACCTGCCAGCACCGGGTGCCACAGGATCATTATCTGCTAATAACGATCTTCAGATAGATGGTATAGCACCCGTAGTCACTACGGTTACCTTACCTGCAGACAGCACCTATAAAACAGGAGATGAACTGAAATTTGTTGTTAATTTCAGTGAAGCTATAACGCTCACTGGTGCCACTTCATATTTGCCCATACAGGTTGGGACAAATACTGTAAATGCTACCTTCCTGTCATCCACTTCCACTAGTGCCACTTACCACTATACTATACTGGCAGGACAACAGGATACTGATGGAATAGGAATAGGACAATTACAATTGAGTACCACTACAATCACAGACATCGCTGGTAACAATGCCGTACTTACATTTACTCCTGGCAATACCACGGGTATACTTGTAGATGCTATAGCTCCTTCAGTGACTAACTTAACCGTTACGCCAGGATACTATAAAGAAGGTACAAACATTGATCTTACCGTTACCTGGCCTGAAAGTGTGTTCTTAACAGGTACACCACGTATCAGCCTCCTGATAGGAAGTACAACCGGGTATGCTACTTATATAAGCGGGTCCGGTACTAACACGCTCACATTCCGTTACACCGTTCAGGCAGGAGATAATGATACTGACGGAATCGGGATCGGAACAGCGATTGCTATGGGCACTATCGAAGATGCTGCTGGTAACGCTGCCGATCTTACTATTAATTATACGACAACGCCGGGAATTGTGTATGTGGATACAAAAGCACCTGCCGTAGTAAACGTAACGGGTCCTGCTGATGGCACTTATAAGGCCGGACAAATACTTAGTTTCAACGTAAATGTAGATGAGACTATAACAGTAGACCCCGCGGGCGTAACTCTGCCCGTTACGATCGGCACCATGCAGGTAGATGCTACACTCGTAAGCACTAGCGCTACTCAGCTGGTATTCAATTACACGGTAGTCAATGGTGATACAGACAATGATGGTATTGCTGTAACTGGCCCCCTAAGCATTCCTGCAGGTAAGATCACAGACCTGGCAGGCAATGAATTACTTCCGGCCCTCAACAACATTGCCTCATTGAATGCTGTGCTGGTAGATGCTTCTGCTCCTATTGTGACTGCCGGTCAATCTTTCAGCCTGTTTGAAAATATCAGCAGTAATACGATCATTGGTACGGTAGTAGCAACAGACAATAGCGGCACATTGAAAAACTGGCAGATCACACAAAATGAAGATACAGACAATGATAACGTGCCCGCATTTGCTATAGATGCCACAACCGGACAATTAACTGTATACGATGCTGACGAATTCAATTTCGAAAAAACTGCTCAGTTCAATATCGCTGTAACTGTCAGCGATGGATATAATACAAGTGCGGCAGGCGTAGTCAGCATCTTCCTGAAAGATGTGAACGAAACACCGACAGTAGGCGTAGTAGCAGATCAGACAGTCTGCGCAGGTGGTGAACAGGTTATTACAGTCACCGGCATCTCTGCCGGACCGGAGAGCACTCAGACCAACACACTTACAGTCACGTCAGACAATGATGTATTCACCACACTCACAGTCACTGACAATGGTGATGGAACTGCAACATTGCGCTATGAGCTGAAAGCAGATGTGACAGGAAACGCTATTGTTACATTAACCGTGAAAGATAACGGGGGTACTGCCAATGGAGGTGTTGATGAAATCAGTACACAATTTACAGTAAACGTATCACTCCCTCCTGTTCTCAGCATCAGCAGTGATCAGGGTAACACTGTGTCAAAGGGTGCTACCATCTATCTCACAGCCACAGGTGCTGCAACCTATACCTGGGAGGATGCTGATAACATTCTTGGTGGACAAAACACCGCTACTTTAAATGTTCGCCCACAGGCAACGGCCACCTATACTGTAAACGGAGTTACAGCTGGAGGTTGTACCGCTCAGGGATCTATCGTTATCACCGTAATAGATGATTATAAACTGGATGCTACAAACCTGCTGACACCAAATGGTGACGGTATTAACGATAAATGGGTGATCCGGAATATTGACAGTTATCCTGATAATGAGGTGAAAATATATGACCGCACAGGCCGGTTGATATATCACAAAAAAGGATATCAGAATGAATGGGACGCTACAATTAATGGATCTCCGCTGGCCGAAGGCACTTACTACTACATTGTAACGTTCCCTTCAGGACAACATACATTTAAAGGATTCATCACTATTGTTCGCGATCAGAAATAATTAACATGAAAAAAATCTATACCCTCATACTCTTATTTTGTAGCGCACAGGCATCACAGGCGCAATCAGCTGGTAACGCGGTTTCCAATTTTGAACCACCGGAATCACAGTACTTTTTTAATCAATACCTGGCTAATCCGGCAATGGCCGGACTGGATTCAGGTATTCATATCAATGCTTCCTACAGACGTCCGTGGGATGCTATCCCAGGCGCACCCATTACACAAACTTTTACTGCCGATGCGAACCTTAAGAACAGGGTAGGTGCCGGATTGAATATTTTCAACGATAAGTCTGGCTTATTGCAGCGTACCAAGGTAGGGCTTACTTATGCATATCACCTGCCATTGGGCATGCGTGCACAGGCGTTACATTTCGGATTATCACTGGCGCTGGACATTCAGCGTCTTGATACCAAAAGTGTAAATGGGGAGACAAATGACCCGTCGATAGGGCGTTTTAACAGGCGGGATAATTACTTTGAAAGTGATTTTGGGGTAGCTTATACTGATCTGCACCTAACAGTTCAGGCAGCCTTGCCGAACCTGATATCGACGTTTAAAAACGATAACAGGGGTGTTTCCGGACTTGCCACTTACTATACTGCTGCCTCTTACAAATTTTATACGGGTACAGAGATTTCTAAAGTGGAACCTAAAATCGCCTATCGGGGTATCAATGGTGCTGACAATATTATTGATGCAGGGGTAAATATTGGTTTGCTGGATGACTGGGCCAATGTATCAGGGATGTATCATAGCAGTGGAAGCGTAAGCGCAGGAGCAGGATTAAATTACCAATCACTTTTTTCCCTGCAGGTCATATACATCACCCAGACGACGGGCTATAGTACTATTATGGGAAATAGTTTTGAGATCAACCTGCGCGTGAATATTGCGAAGTAGATACAGATGATTAGTAATATAGTGGCAAATGTCTTTCAACATTTATTCGTTGCCGGTGGCATTTCGCAAATATAATTGAGTCATATACAAAAGCAGCCGGTCCTCACTTTGGCCGGCTGCTTTATGATTATCATGTTTATTGCAAGGTTACTTTGATGATTTTAGTAAGATCGGGTAAAGTGGTAAAACTATTAGGATTCGGTACTGCCTGTATAGGAATGTTTTCCTGCAGTGGCGTACCCGCTAGGTTGAACTGGGTAATGCCTGCACCTGGAAACTGGTTGATCGCCGTTCCATCATCAAATAAACCAACAGAACCTGATACGTCACCTTTCTGTGTAGCGTCTATACCATTGCCAGTGGTGGCAAAAAACCAATCATTGGAGAATCCGTACATGGTTGCGATGGCAATCCTGTCACCTGCTACTATATTAAGCAGCTGAGATACTTTACCGCCATCTGCGCCGTTAATTTTGGGTAGTAATACCGTGCTGGTTGGCGCAGGCAATACATATACATTCTTAACCCCTGCCTTAGTTTTCAGCACTGCAGCCAATGCATCTGCACTTCCTTTTTGCGCGAGGTCTTTCAGTCCTTCAGCGCGATCATTTTCACCCACTTTATAAAATGGATTTTCACTGCCATCGTACACGACTACCAATATCGGAGATAAAGGAGTAAAGATCCCTGTAATGCCAGTAAGATAAGTGCTTAAGGCTGTATTGTCTCCCATTTCTGCAATATCTGTCAGGCCGTTTGCTGTTGGTTTATTTGCTGAATAAATGGGCTCGGGAAGTAACAGGTTGCCGCCAGCTACATAAGATATAGCCCAAACTCCCGGGCTGAAGGGTGTTTCGTTGGACGTACCGCCTGAGGTGTTCATAATCGTAGCAGTAAACGTAGAGTTACCGCTGTAGGCCAGTGATACTTTGATCAGGCTGGAAGCCGGTAGATATGTATTACCGTAATCATCGGTACTCATTACTTCTTTAATGTTTTGTGGTGTAGTTACCGCCGTTCCGGGATGTGTAACGTTCATTCCCGGCGCCTGGTTAACGCGGGTACCGTTATCCCACAACTTTATCTGGGTCGATACATCGCCGGTGATTGGTGTACCGTCATCGTTATACAATTTAATACCCGGGTTCTCCGGTGCAAAAAAGAGGTCATTACTCCAGCCATACATAGTCGAAAAAGTGAGCCGTTGGTTCTTTGCTGCCGAGAAAGTAAAAGATACTGATTGCCCGGGAAGGATTACCGGAGGTGCTCCTGTACCTTTGAATGTGCCTGATTCTACTAATGGTTTGCTATCCAGTACATTCTCTATTGTAATGGTGTTGGACTGTTGCTCCGCTTTCTTGTCTTTGCTGCAGGCTGCCAGAAATACAATTACAGATAATGCTGTTAATGGTTTTAGGATGTTCTGTTTCATTTGTCTAATTTTTGATAAGACAAAGGAACAGATGTGATATCCCAAAGCGATTGCAGAAGTATAACAAAAGTATCACAGCGCTATTTCCACGGTATTTTTACTGATTTTTGATAAAATTTTATACCTCAGATTTATGCACAAGGTGCTTATTATAGAAGACGATACCCATATTGTAGAATTACTCAGCATTCACCTGAATGATCTTAACTGCCATGTATTCGCCGAAAGTAATGGGCAGCGGGGATTGGCTACGGCTAAAGAGCAATCCTTTGACCTGATTATTCTGGATATTATGTTGCCAGGAATTAACGGTATGGAGATATGCAGGAGGATCAGGCAAACCGACCGGCATACACCTATACTAATCTTGTCGGCCAAGTCGGAAGAGATTGATAAAGTAGTAGGATTGGAAACCGGCGCGGACGATTACCTGACTAAACCTTTTAGTGTACGGGAGTTTATTGCCAGGGTAAAAGTGATTTTCCGCAGGAAAGATGATGCTATGCCTGTCCATGAAAAATTGCCTGAATCTGCTGTCATACGGTTTTCAGGACTGGAGATCGATACGGATAAAAGAAAAGTGATGCTACATGATACCCGCGTAGATCTTTCTCCTAAAGAATTTGATCTGATTACCCTGCTGGCAGCTAATCCCGGGAAAAGCTATAGTAGGAAACGTTTGTTAAACCTCGTATGGGGTTATGATTTTGAAGGATATGAACATACCGTCAACTCCCATATCAACCGGCTTAGGGGCAAGATTGAAGAGGATATTTCCAACCCCAGATTCATCCTCACTACCTGGGGCGTTGGGTACCGTTTTAATGAAGAATTATAAAACAACATTATGTCTGTAAGAACGATCCGGGGCAATCTTTTATTCTGGAAAATAGCCACTGTATTTTCTGTCCTGCTTATCATATTGGGAATCGTGTTTGTGTTGATCGCTTCTAAGTTATCCAGGTCTTATTATACGATGGCACATCAGGAGCTCTATGGCAATGTAGCATCACACCTGGCTAGCTTTACACATCCATTGAAAAATGGCCAACCAGACACCACCGTAACACACGATATTATTCATTCCATTATGGTGGCCAATCCAAGTGTGGAAGTCTATTTACTGGATACTACAGGAAAGATCACCGACTATGTTGTTCCGGATAAATCGGTCCAGAACCATCAGGTGGATATCAGCAAAGTAAAACAATGGCTGGCTGTTAAAAATGGAGAACGCCCCCTTGGTGATAATCCCAAGCAGCCGGACGAGCCAGGTATATTTTCCGCAGCACCGGTATATGAGAACGGGCAACTGACTGGTTATGTATATGCAGTATTAGCCAGCGAAAAGCAAAGGGAAATACTTACTACACTTAATAGCCATTTGTATTATCGCCTGGGTATGTATATTTTCTTCTGCGCCCTGGGAATCGCATTTATTGTGGGCGTCATTACTTTTTTCCTGATTACGAACAGTATCTGCGATATTGCAATGGTTGTCCGGAGGTTTAAGGAAGGCGATTATTCTGCCCGCATAGAAGGTCATGCCAAAGGTAACCTGGGTATGCTCACTTCTACATTTAATGAAATGGCGGACGTTATCGTGGACAATTTCGACAAGATAAGTGCCACAGATAAATTCCGGCAGGAGCTGATTGCCAATGTATCCCATGACCTGCGCACACCTTTATCCATTATGCAGGGATATGTAGAGACGCTGATGATCAAAAAAGATAGCCTGGCAGAACCAGAAAAAAATAAATACCTCTCGGTAGTGCTGGACAGCTCCAAAAAATTATCAGTGCTGGTAGAGCAATTGTTTCAATATGCCAAACTGGAAGCCAACCAGGTAAACCCGGAAAAAGAACAGTTCCTGCTTAGCGAACTGGCCTCCGATATACTGATGGCTTACCAGCTCAAAGCAAAAGAAAAAGGTATTAGCTTAAACCTCAATACTGAGGGTAACCTGCCACTTGTGTTTGCAGACATTGCGCTTACTGAAAGGGTATTGCAGAACCTGATAGATAATTCCTTTAAGTTTACCTCTGAAGGTGGCAGTATCACCATCCAATTACAACAAACCAGTGCCGGTGTAAAGGTAGAAGTTGCTGATACTGGTATCGGCATCGCACCAGAAGACCAAACTTATATTTTTGAACGGTATAAGTATTTACATAAAGATGGGCTTCCCAAAAAAGGGATGGGCATCGGTCTGGCTATCGCAAAAAAAATATTGGAGCTGCACCAGTCGTCAATACAGGTAAATAGCGCCCCGGGCAAGGGCGCGGCATTCTGGTTTGTGCTGCCGGCAGTAGCAGGAGTTGGTATGTAAATTCCGATTCGGGAAACAAATATCCAGGCCTGACACTATTTGTCAATTCGGATTTTCCAAAGGAATAGCTATAATATTTAATATCAGTATCACTTAATTCTCCTCCAAGCTAAAAAACGCTAATGTTTAGCAAAATATAAAGGCCTTCAGATGGTGAATCTGGAGGCCTTTTTTATATATAGAAAATAGAGACCTGATTTTGCCAGTCATATCAAAAATGATTTTGACTGTAAAAGGTCCATGGGTGAAATTGCCGGGGTGAAAACTTGTAAAACGAGTTATTTATTTCAACCGCATCAAATTGATTCAACTAGTAATCGAACTGTTGTTTGCGTCGATAACCGCTGGGTAAAATTTTCCAGCCAGTGCCTGTAATGCCGTCCTGAAGTGCTTATTATTGTTTTCGCTCTGGACATATTAATTTTTAACAATCTTACTATTTGGCATGCTTTTTTTATTCACTAACCACAATTAAAAATGCAAGTATGAAAACTAAAACTACTCCCCACAAAATATTGATCATTGATGACGAAGGTGACCTGTGCATGCTTCTAAACATACTACTGGAAGGGAATGGAACGAAAGTAGAACATGTGCAAAGCATTGCTAAAGCTGAGGAATATCTTCTACAGGAAAAGCCTTCTTTAATATTATTAGACAATCGACTGCCTGACGGTTTTGGTATCGACTTTCTTAGCGTTGTAAAAAAGGAACATCCCACTGTAAAAGTGATCATGATCTCTGGTGTTGATGCGGCCGCGCAGGATGTAGCGCTGGAAAATGGTGCTGATGCTTTTCTCAAAAAACCATTTGCCAAAACGCAGTTGCACCAGACGGTTACGGAGTTACTGAATGCGGAAGAAGCTGTTAATTCGCTGTCCTGAACATGCAATTACATTCTATCCATTTTGCTGAAGTATTTCAATCCGGAGAAGGCACCAGTAATTAAAACTGTCTTTTTCACCGTTTATAGTTTATTGTGGTCGTCTTATTGACCCTACAAAACTACTATGCACCTTTTCCGGATACTTATATCCTTTGCGTAAAAAAAACCGCCTTCAAGTCTTTCGATTGAAGGCGGTTTTTTGATTAGAGTTTAATGAGTGCTATACCCTTACTATTTAATGTTTTGAGAAGTTCGAAATTCAATATATCGATTGGGCTGATTTATTCTTCAGACTGGCTTCTCCTGATTTTGAGCTGCTCAATATCATCTATATCTTTTTCTCGTGCCAATGCTAATTTACTTTTAAGTAAATCTTCATAACTTATGTATGGCACTTCAATGTCATCAATCTCTGCAACACTTCTATTTTCAAAGGATAAACGAAATCTAGAGAGGCCAAGCAGTTCAGGCAAAAAGTCCATTTTGAAATATTCCTCTTCAAATCTAAAAAATGATCTTTTCGGATTAGGGGCAATTTCGTTTTTAAATTCAGTTACATCCCTCCCTAATTCTTCCAGTGCATTAAGGAGTTTAAAATAATTATCGTAAGTTGGATTATACCAAAAATCAAGATCATGCTTTTCCATGACAGCTCCGGAAGAGTCATGTGACAAGCGAAAATAGCCATGCAAGGCAACCGCGGTTCCACCAACTACTATATATTGAACAGAATGTTTATTAAGTATGCTACATACTTTCAAAACACTTGCTAGTAACTTATTTTCCATTACTTTGACTTATTGGAGGAATTATTTCGCTTAGATTGCTTTGGAGAAGAAGAATGTTGTTTCATTATAGCAATAAATTCTCTTAAATCCGATTCATATTTTAAATCAGACTGTTGAGGCTGCTGTTGGCTATTACTTGCCTTTAGGTCTCTAATGTTTGTATAGCGAGTAAGCTTTTTCATGACTTATATCGAAGATAAAACTTTTTGACCAAAACCGGTGGTAAATTTGCTTTCCTCTAAAGTATCGATCTTTTCATCTACCTCTCTATGACGGGCCTTTAAAATTTTCTGCTGTTCAAAATTATCTTTGTTCATTTCATAATACAATGCTATAAGTGCTTCTTTAAGGAAGTCTTCAATTACTTTTGGTCTGGAGGAGGTAAAGACGTAAGAGGTTATGTACCCGTTTCTGTACAATAATAAATAAATATGAAAAATATCTGTATATTATTAATTGTGGTTTTATCAGCAGGAATAGTACATGCACAACGGGCTACTCAAGATGATCCAGTTGTTTGAGGATTATCTACACGATTTAACCAGCCTGTCTACTGACTGGATGGCTTTTAATCATTTAAACGGGTATCGCCATGTTGATAGCACGCAGATACTTAAAAATCTCGCTATATACAAAGTTTTAAAGGATACGATCAGGGTGTATACTTCCTTAACAGAGGGTTTTGCTCATATGCCTTATCAATTCAATTTTGAAGATTATGCGGAAAATCCCATTGGAGTCGATGTGGAAATGGAGCCTTTTGTTCCTGCATATAAAGCTGATCTTGGACAGGCAAATAAAGGAGCAT
Organism: Chitinophaga sp. LS1; assembly: GCF_034274695.1. NCBI lineage: Bacteria > Pseudomonadati > Bacteroidota > Chitinophagia > Chitinophagales > Chitinophagaceae > Chitinophaga > Chitinophaga sp. LS1. Next base: position 1,197,665 of record NZ_CP128362.1, on the reverse strand, counting down.
ATGTGGAATTTGAAATTTCCGGTACCTTGCTCACTGAACCTCCGAGTTCCGGGGGAACAGGAAATGCAGTAAGGATTGTAACAGATGAAACTGTCCGAGGGCAACCATTAAATATTTCTAATGCAAATCCAAGATTTAGAATCTGGGATTATATTAAATGGATAATGGAATAAAACCTTATATAAAATTCATTATGAAAAAAACGGTAATTGAATATGATAAAATCCTTGAATTATTCATTACGCTTCGTCAGGTTGACCTATCGATTGTAGTGGGCCGTCCGGAAAATTATCAGGAACTGCTTTCATATTTCGACGAAAGGAAATATATCAGTCCTTGTTTACAATACTTTGTTGCAAAATGTAAGGAGCATAAACTTCCTTTAGTTTACCAAGAGCATAACTATGCCGGTCAACCAAAGTTGTTTTCGCAAGTGATCTTTAACTTTTGGAACAGGTGGCATCGTTCTTTAATTAATCATGAATTGATGACGGCAGGCTATCTGTGTGCAGAAATAGAAAAAGTAATATTTAACAAGGCCATATATAATTATCCATTAGTAGATCTGAGGCTGAAAATTGGAAATTTCTATAATAATGTGCTGATGCAAAAGTTGCACAAGAAAGATTATAGGGCGTTTCGTATTGAACATTTTCAACAGCATTCATGGCTGACAACATTGTCGTTTGAAAAAATTATGGAGTATAAATGAAACTAGGGGCTGTATTTTATACAGTCCCTGGTTTGTTATAATCGCCAGTCCACAGGTGAAATGCCTACCTTTGCCAGCAACTCATTTATCTTTAAAGATTAATTTATGGCAAAAGGATTCAAAATCTATCAGATCATGTTTAGAGAATTCCTGGAAGTCTTAGCAATAGTAATGAAAAGTACTTTATCATCTATTGAGATGTTAAAGCACTTTTCGCCGAATCAGATTTTGAAATATGATTGCAATGTATAACTAAATTAACATTTCAGATTATACCACAAAAGCAGATATACTTTGCAATTTTTCCTGAAGAATGTAGTCGTTTTACAAATTGATTCCAGGTCAGAGCAACTGTATTCCATGTCCTCATCTTGATACCCTTCATTAGCAAAATTTCAATACTCATTATGATGGCACCGGAAATTTGGGATGATCAGGATCTCAGAAATCAGTTTTAACGTCTTTTTTATGAAAATAGTTTAATAAATAGTTTTGATCACTAACTGATGCATGCTATGATCCAGAAATATGAAATTAAACCCTCAACAGAGCTGCTAATGCATATATGGGGCTAAAATTGACAGCTTAATCTTCGTTAATCAAACCAGGGCGTTGTTATTTCCCTCGTTTTGGAGCTTGGATATATTAGGATAGATAAGTACAGTGCAATTGCCTATAGTTGTTTTAATAAGGAATTCTACTAATAAAATCATGAATTTCGGATAAACCATCCATAAATTGGTTCGGAAATTTTCCCTCCCAGCCCGCTAAAAGAGCCTGATTATCGAAAAGATGATCGGTCCCTTTTTCGTTAACAGTACCTTGCCAGACAGGTGGGCAATCCGGGAATTATTCCTTCCTGATCAACGCTGATTGTAAGCTGTCCATTTTTTCAATTCGCCACCCCTTATTTAGTTGCAGCTGCCATCCATTACCTTGTACAATACTATCTTTTGCATGTAGACTATCCATTGCCGGTAATGTGATCACTTTCCAGTCCTTCATGAGCATACCACCATCCACTAACTTCAACTTTCCCCAAACATCATTTATTTCTGCGGTTGGATATACAGTACCCAATTCCCCCAGGTCAAATAAATTGTTAGGATTAAACACGATGTTCATTTTCACCAGGTTGATGACCAACACCGGTTGATGAGTAAAAAGACGGGTATAAATATCTTCCTGCTGTCGTCTGTTTTTCTCTTTCATTTTTTCAGCATGTATGATACTATCTCCCTTGTACTGCTTTTCCAGTTTAGCCAATACAGAAGTAGTCGTTTGTTCAGGCACAGCCACTTTGTAATATTTTTTGATCAAAGCTGGAAATGAAGAATTTGAGTCGACTGACTGTGTCCAGCCTGGCGATTTCTCATAAAGCAGATACCCATAAACAGGACCGGTTATATAAGCCATGGATCGAATCAATGACAACCTGGTGTCAGCCTTATCAATCTCATTATACAAATGTTGTCTTATATTACCAGGTAGTCTACCCAGTAGCATTCCTGTATATTCAGCTAGTCCCTCATTTATTTCCAGCAAGCGTTCGTTGTCAAACGTTGAAGGAAATAATTCCTGTCTTTTTTTGCGAAAAAGCAGTGCATTCACCAAATCCTTCTTACGCTGATCGAGGGGCTTGGCTAAGGCTGCTTTTAAAGCCTGCAGTTCTAACAAAAAATAGATACGTCCATTAGTAGTTGCCAGATGGTCTATTGTCGGGCTAAGAGCAGGAAACCCAAGTTTATGTTGAATGCGGTGAAAGGATTCATGTAACATAAGGCTTAGTCGTTCCTCCATGTCAACTGGTAATGGCCATAATATAATTGCCCACAACCGTCCTTGCCAGTTTATAGATGTATTGGCAACCATCACTTCCTGAGGTAACGTCCCTTTGTACAAGCCTTCTGTTATGAAGGTAAAGGCCCCTGCGCTATCCGGCATATTTGCATAAGTGGTTCTGGAATGGGGATCAACTAGTAACATAGGGCCATAAAGGGGATGTTTCCACATAAAATTTCGGCTGCTTGCGGAGTCCGCTTGCCTGAAATAAGTGGCAGCAAGCAACATGGCAGTATCTACTCCCTGGGCAATCCCACGAAAAGTTATGGTGATTAGCATTAACAATCCAATAATAGCTTTCATGTTTTTTTGTGAAAATTAAATACTGGTCTGACATGGTAATCTCAAATTATACCAATGGCCTTATACTTTTCACAATAGGTAATGTCATTTGCATAACTACCGTTAATCCTGTAAATAAGACATTTGCTATAAAACGGATGTACTTTTTTGCCATTTTCATAAATTTGGTTCATGCGACGTTTTCTACTACATGTGAGCTTTTGGCTGGGGTTCTTTTTTATATGGAACCAGATCACGTATTTTTATATCAGTGATAAGGGAAACCGTCTTTACTTTTCAGCGCTCGATGTAAGTTTGATACTTTGTGCCTTTTACGGCATTTATGCATACCTGATGCCCCGTTATTTTAAGCATAAGAACGTAACAAAGCTGCTGGTACTATCGTTAATATATCTTATACTACTGGCAGGCGGATATGCTTTTGTTATGAAGCTATTTTTGAACCACATGCTGGTTCCCATTCACTTTAATTTTTCATGGAACTACACTGATTTACAGTATAATCGTTTCTTCATTGCATTGTTGAGTTTGTTAGGAGGAGGTGCTTTAAAGCTGGCACTTGATCGTGTGAATACCCAACGTAGGCTTAATGAGATGGAAAAAGCCAACTCACTGGCGGAACTGACCTACCTCAAAGCACAGCTTAACCCTCATTTTTTATTTAATTCTCTTAATAGTCTCTATACACAATTAGATTTTGATTTGCCACAGGCAAAGGTTACATTAGTGACTATCGCGGATTTATTACGCTACCAATTATATGAATGTAGTGCTGACTTTGTTCCCTTGTCCAAAGAATTAATGCATCTGGAAAATTATTTTAATCTTCAGCGAATACGTACAGAAGCAACTACTATTTTAAATGTAAAAGCAGATAGCAACGACTTGACGATTTCTCCATTGCTGCTTATGCCATTCGTTGAAAATGCTTTTAAGCACGTGTCTGATGATGATGACAGGGAGAATATCATACAAATCGATATTCAGCTTACAGATGGAAAACTGCATTTTTATTGTATGAATACAGCCACTGTTAAGGAACATTTATCTGCTACATATAATAGCACGGGAATTGGTTTGCAGAATGTAAGACAGCGACTGGAACTCTTATATTCAAATAAATATGAACTTACTACCAAAGAACTTGATAATAAGTATTACATCTATCTAAATTTAATCTTAAACCAATGATGAACTGTATAATTGTAGAAGATGAACCATTGGTACGTAAACAAATAGAAGGATACATTGAGAGAATACCTTTTTTACACCTGGTTGGAACAGCACGTAATCCAATTATAGCCAAAGCTATCTTACAAACCGAAGTGGTTGATCTGATTTTTCTGGACATTAAAATGCCTCAGATGAGTGGTATTGAGTTTTTACAACGGCATGATGTGTTCCAGCAGGTTATTTTCATAACCGCTTATCCTGAATATGCTTTGCAGGGATTTGAGTTGAACGTCACCGATTACTTAATGAAACCTGTAACGTTTGAGCGTTTTACAAAAGCCTGTGAAAAGGCAAAAGTTAAAATTTGTGGTTCGTTAACTGTAAAAAATAACCTGGAACATCCTGACTATTTATATGTCAAATGCGAGAATTGCTTAGAGAAAATAGCGTATGTAGATATATTATTTGTTGAATCTATGTTGAACTATGTACAAATAGTTACTACAGAACGAAAATATACAGTATACTCCAGCCTGAAAGCAATTAATGAGCGTTTGCCACAAGGTCTTTTTTTAAAGATACATAAGTCCTACATCGTGTCTTTAAATCACATAAGTACCTTTGGGCAATCTCAGGTTCTAATCGCAGGGTACAAATTACCAATAAGTCGCAGGAACCAGCAAACGATAAAACGGTATCTGACAAACATACAATAGAACTCGCTTTATATTGCGCCTCAACTACGTTATGGAGTGGAATCACGAAAAGCAACAGACAGTATCATGCTGAACCCAGTTTGATTAATTATTAGTGATACATCAGAACCGCACAAAAATTGTAAGATTATTTATGACTCCCGAATTCACATTCGGTCAATTTCTGTAAAACTATTCTTTAAAGTAAAACAAATCCGGACGTGTAAGCAAAACTCCGGCATTAGTTCTCCTACTGTTGAAAAAAAGCAAATCAGGAATCAGCGGATTAGAAGTCTCTGCAACCGGGCAGGGTCTCATGAATGTGTGAATTGAATCATAATTGGATGATTCAACACAGCTTATAAGGTGGTAATGGAGCAACTCAATTCAGGGAAATGTGTCCCTGGTAGTGGTCAATACTTTTGTTGCAACGATGAGGCATTCACTCCAAATTCTTTTTTGAATACTGTGGAGAAATGTGATAAGTTTTCAAATCCGACTTCCAGATAAACATCAGACGGTTTCCTGTTCTTTTGGGAAATGAGAAAATGCGCCATTTCCAACCTACGTTTTTGTAGCCATTTTTCGGGTGTTACGCTGAATATCTTCATAAAATCACGCTTGAATGTCGAAAGACTTCTACCTGTTAATTTCGCGAATTGCACGAGGGGAACGTTGTACGAGAAATACCGGTTCATATATGCTTCCAGATCTATTTTGTACGGTTCGCTGAAATCGAACAGGAAATCTTTTAACACAGGATTACGTAGCAATAATTCAATTGCTTCTGTGGTTTTAGCTTGCGCCAAAATGGACGTAAGGATCTCCGGTTTCGCAAGATACGGTAGTAATGAGTCGAAATATCCTCTCATAAACGCATCGTTTTCTAACAACACATTGGAGGCTCCGCTATAAACTTTCTCTGATTTTATGCCATATTCAAGGCTGTATTTTCTCAATGCATCCTGTGTCAGAAATATGTTAATGGAAATAAACTGATTACTTACGGAATCAATTTTCTTCACTGCTTTTACAAGCTGATTTTTCCGTATTAAACTCAATGTTCCAGTGTAATGTGAAACGGCTTTATTATCTGTGTAGAAATCAACTGCACCCGAAACGATTAATCCCAACACATGCTCGTATACAAATGGGTCGTGTTCCTGTTTCTCATCTTTGCTAAAGAAAGAAAGTGCGACATTATGTTGAAAAACTGTTGCCATAACATTTACTTCATTTGTCTAAGAATAATCTTGTCCATCAATTTGTCTGAAATAATTTTTCTTATACCCAGAATTGGTTTTGCACCAAAACCTCCAACATAACGTGTTTTCGGATTTGTAGCTTCAATACTTTTTTTAATCAATTTAGCAATGACAGAAGGTGCTGGCAGGTTCAGATTAAGGGTAGATTTTACTGCACTTTTAGCCATTTCTTTATAAGCTGTATGGCCAGAAATACGTATCAGGTGATCGTTTGCAATTTCTGCCCATTCAGATTTAATACCACCCGGTTCTATCACGATCACATCGATACCAAATTCCTTTACTTCCATTCGCAAAGCATCACTCAAAGCTTCCATTGCAAATTTACTGGCATGATACCACCCAGCCAAAGGAAATGCAACTTTACCACCAATTGATGAGATGTTTACTATCTTACCATATTTATTTTCTCTCATTTTGGGCAATACTAACTGGGTTAAACGCATTGCTCCAAACACGTTTACTTCCAGTTGATAACGGGCGTCTTCTATTGATACATCCTCGATTGCGCCACCTGTACCAAACCCCGCATTGTTTACCAATATATCAATGGTTCCTGCTTCTCTAAAGATCTGGTCAACACATGCCAAAATGCTTCCGTCGTTCGTGATGTCCAATTTAATCGGCTGAATACCATATTCTTTTAGATCCCGCATTTTCTCTGTCCTTCGTGCCGCGCCATAAACATTGTAACCATTTTGCGCTAATAAAATTGCGGTTGCCTTTCCAATTCCTGCAGAAGCTCCTGTAACTAAAACTGTTTTTGCCATAAGTGTTTTTTATGGTGTAAAATTAGTTGAAGCTTCTACACGAAGGTTTTCTCAAACGTCCAGATTAGTTTGGTGAGAGGTCCAGACCATTAAAAGTACAGGTCCGGCCATTTTATTTAATTCAAACTAAAATACCAACTTCGGGATTTTATTAACTTATTTTAGCCTAAATGCCTCCCAAACCATCCAATCCTCCTTTCTCCATCAAAAAATCTAAGTTATATTTGAATATAGCATGTCCGGGAGGCGAATCCCTCTGATGCACCCGCCATCAATCCAATTAAAAAGTTTATAGGTTTGAGAGCAACTCCGGATACTCTGCCTTTTTGTTTTTAAAGGATTATGATAACTTCGTAACTGATGAAAGCGATACCTGTTAAGTCGAAGATCTATAGTCACCAGCTGTTGAAGATCAGTCCATTTAAAGAGGTGATCAAGCCAACAGTGCCGCATAAGCACGCCGATTATTTTGAATTGATCGTGCTGGAACATGGTGCCGGTTACCATACTATTGATGACCAAAGCTACGACGTACTGCCACCGTCGATCTATTTTCTGAAGCCTGGCCAGGTCCATTGCTGGGATTTTACCCGGATACCTAAAGGCTATGTGATCCTGTTTCGCGAAGAATTACTGAACCGTAAAAGCCTGGAGATCGTGTATAACTTACCAGTGCTTATGCAGCTAAAGGAGAACGCAATGTTGTTAGAACTGGTCAGATGCTTTTGCCAGGACTATCAATCTTCTGCTTCCCCTGCTATCTTAGAAGCCTATTTACAACTGATCCTTTTAAAGGCAGCCGAAGAATCGAATGCGCAATTACAGGATGGCAAGCCCTTCAATCCGATCTATTACCAATTCAAAAGCCTTGTCAATGTACATTTTCAACAGATCAAAAAAATACAGGCATATGCCGAAATGCTGCATTTGCCGGGCGCACAATTGAATACTATTTGCAAGACAGCCTCCGGCAAAACACCTTCTATGATATTGAATGAACGTATTGTACTGGAAGCCAAAATACTGTTATCCAATACAGAATTATCCATCAAAGAAATTGCAGCCAGCCTGTAATTTTCCGATCCCTCACATTTTGTAAAGTTCTTTAAGCTGTATACCAACCTTACACCGGGGATATACCGGGAACTGGCCTTTGCGAAGCGGCATTAATTTTATTATACCATAATTGCATAGCAGGCTACCATTAATACGATGCGGCAGATAATATTTTTGTGAGGTTTAATATCTGCCATTATGAAACTCCTCTGCCTCCTTATTTTATTATCTGGAATATTTACTGCTTCGGCACAAAATGCTATTATTAAAGGCAGGATCATCGATGCTCAAAGTCAGTCACCCGTGGAATACGCAAGTGCCGCATTGTATAGCACAATTGATTCTGGCCTGGTAGCAGGCAGTATCAGCAACCCCAGTGGTATATTTAAGATCGGGAAGATTACGCCGGGAAACTACATGCTAAAGATCACCTTCCCTGGCTACGAGCCCCAATACCTAAAAAATATTGTAGCTGGCAATTCGGATATTGACCTGGGCATAATCCGGCTTACACCTTCATCTAAAATGCTCAACGAAGTCGCTATATCCGGACAGAAAATAACCGCATTGAACAAGATCGATAAACAAAGTTATAATGCAGGGCAATTTGAATCTGCTAAAGGAGGCTCTGCTATCGATGTCTTGAAAAACCTGCCATCTGTAACAGTCAATTCACAGGGAGACATCAGTGTGCGGGGTTCTGCAGGTTTTATGGTACTGATTAATGGTAAACCAGTGCTGGCCGATGCACAAACTGTGCTGACACAATTGCCTGCCAACGCCATCGACAATATTGAACTAATCACTGCGCCCTCATCGAAATATGATCCTGATGGTCACGGTGGGATCATCAATATTATGACTAAAAAGGGAGCTAACGACGGGTTCACACTAATTGCCAATGCCCAGGGTGGACTGCCAAGTACCACTGATTATAATAATCTGAAAAAACCGCAACGCTTTAATGGGGATATAACGATCAATTTTAAAAAGAAAAAATGGGATGTTTCGATCGGGGGAAATTATACACGTAATGACAATGAAGGATACCGGGAAGGCAATGCTTACACCAAAAATATTACTGGTAACACAATCACCCGCTTTCCCTCCAATGGTGAGCGCAGCTTTGATCGTTATAACTATGCCGGGCGTACTTCCATAATTTATACTGCTAATACCAATAATGTGATCTCGGCCGGTTTTTACAGTGGAAAAAGATACCAGGCACGCTTAGCAGATCTGCTGTATCATAATAGTACCTCCAACCTTAGCACCGGTGCGCTTATCAACAGCACAACCTACTTTAACTCCAATCTGCAAACCAAAGAGGGCACCTTTAATTTAGGTAACCTTGACTATACCCATATGTTTGCCAATAAATCCAGCTTAACGGCCGGGCTGCAATATGAACATGACAACTTATACGGCGGAACTTTGAACCGCAATCTGAAATACCCCAATACCAATGATACCATCCAATATGTAAACAATCCCTATAAACGTCCGATCAGTGCATACCGGTTTAAACTGGACTATACAATTACTATTGGCCAGGGTAAACTGGAAAGCGGTTACCAGTTCCGTCATGATACCCAGCACGGCGATTTCGACTACTTCGTAACTCCGGCAACCTCGCAACCTGACATTGCTAAGTTTAAAGGCAGCACAGACGCCATCAATGAGATCAACTCGGTTTATAGCCAGTACTCCGGCAAAGCAGGTCAACTGGAATATAATGGAGGTCTGCGTTATGAGTACGCGGCAAGGACAGTTCATTTATCCTATGACGCTCATCCCCACATCCTAAACCTATCCAATTTGTTTCCTGCTGCCAACCTTTTGTATCATTTCAACAAAGCATGGGAACTCAAGACCGGCTATAGTAAGCGGATACAGCGCACCAGCAACCTGGAACTCAATCCGATTCCGGAACGTGAGCACTCCGAAACACTGGAGGCGGGCGATCCTGACCTGTTGCCAGAATTTGTTGACCTCGCTGAACTAGGCGTAAACCACACATTTGATAAAGGCTTATTTTTCAGTACCATTTATTATCAGCATGTTCAGAACCCTATCCAGCGATTAAACAGTGTTTATGCAGATACTATCCTTAACCGCGTTTATACTAATGCCGGTGCTGCCCGCCTTTGGGGGGTGGAGGCCGGATTGAATTTAAACCTTTGTAAATGGTGGACGCTGTATATAGGTGGCAATATGTACAATTATAAAATCCATGGAGTTGCTTCAATCCTCAATGTTCCAGTTACCATTTCTAATAACAAATGGGCTTACTCATTTAATGTGAACACCAATTTCCAGCTTAGCAAGACTTCGGGTATTCAAGCTAATATCAACTACCTGTCCAAAAGACCCACTGCTCAAGGAGAGGACGGAGCGTTCCTTGTACCCAATACTTCGTTTAAAAAGAGTTTGATGAAAGGTCGTCTAACAGTTTCTCTGTTATGGGAGAATATGAATATGGGCTTTCTGGGTGCCAATAAACAGCGTATTACTACTTCGGGGCCTGCATTTTATACCACTACAAATTATATTTCGGAAACCGATGTGTTCCTGATCAATCTGAGTTTTAATTTGAACCGCTTTACAAGCAAACTGAAACTACCAACTAGCGAAACGGGTAACCGGGAATTTTAAGGATAGAAAAACATCCTGACATTGATTGTGTGGGCAATTGAGGAATTAACCAATTACCTTAATATGGTAAGGGTTTACCAGGATTTTAAATGTCAAAGATGATTAGCATTACTTATATTGTAAAAGGAGGATAAATTTATCCTTGCTTTTGAAGGCGTAAGCATTCATATAAATTTGTAAAATGATGTATGTATGTGGACGAAAAATAATATTCCTGATTTGACCGGTAAAACAGCGATTGTCACAGGAGCTAATACTGGTATCGGTTTTGAAACAGCACTTGCTTTATATGAAAAGGGGGCACATGTAATTCTGGCCTGTAGAGATCTGAATAAGGCGCATCAGGCAATCGCAAAAATAAAGGAATATAGGGGGAACGGAATATTAGAAGCTGCCCAACTTAATTTGGAAAACCTAACGCAGATAAATGAATTCGTTGAGTGGTTTATTCAGAAACATCCGCATTTACACTTGCTAATCAATAATGCAGGGGTTGCTATGCCTCCTGCCTCAAAAACAGAGCAGGGATACGAATTGCAATTTGGCGTAAACTTTCTGGGGCATTTTGCACTTACCGGACTTTTATATGCATCGCTCTTAGCAACACCGGATTCCCGGATAGTTACAGTCAGCAGTAACGGCTATCAAGGTGCAGAAATTGATTTTGATAATTTAAGGTTAGAAAAGGAGTATAATGCAATAAGGGAATATCGACAAAGTAAATTGGCTAATTTGATTTTTTCAGTTGAATTGAGTCGCAGAATAAAAGTAAAAGGCCAGAAGGTTTTATCAATTGCTGCACAACCCGGTGCAAATAATACCGCATTGACCAGGCATTTGAGTGAAGAAGAAATTGCTATTGGTAAAGAGCGACTTGGCGCATTTATGGAACCATGGCAAGGAGCTTTATCATTGCTTTATGCAGCAGTTTCTAATGATGTTGTAAATGGAAATATGTATGAGCCGGAAGAAGGTGGATTACGAGGCTACCCAATTCAAGCCACCATACAAGAGAATGCAATGAATAAACCTGCAGCTATAAAACTTTGGAATTTCGCAGAAAAAGCAACGGGTATTCATTTCCTGTAGTAATAAATGGTATTTGATCTGGCAAACAGCGGGTATTAATCAAAGTGAAAGACGGAATTCGTATTTATTGTTAGGTAGGAGAGTTTAGAATAGCAGTTCGATATTTAATTAATAATAGTGAAAATCTAATACGGATTTGGTGACGCGGTGATAGAAGAAGTGACTTTTACCCCATTTTTTATAAGCATCCGAAGATCTTATCGCCTGAATTTTGAAAATAGATTAGGTAGATGATATTTGTTTACATACATTTGCAACTCATTGTGAGGTAGAGCAGAGGTAGCTCGTCGGGCTCATAACCCGAAGGTCAGAGGTTCGAATCCTCTCCTCGCTACAAATAACGGTCCCGGCTATGCCGGGACTTTTTTTATGCAATTGGATGTAATGCTCAACAAACCCATTACTCCATAAGGATGCACCCTTAATCCGCTATCATTTACCCCCATCACCTTTACAACCGCTGTCTCAATACCCTATTTATCCTGTACTCCGGGAGCTTTTGCTTAACCCTTATCATTCTTCAGGATTTGCAATCTGCTTCGTAAGTTTGTATTAGACCTCCATAAAACACCAGCGAATGTTTAACACACTATTTTTCCATATTGCGGCTAAGATCGTCCTCTCCGACCCGGAAAAAGAAATTATAAAAACATTCTTTACTGCCAGAAAATTCAAGCGTAAGCAATTTTTGTTGCAGGAAGGAGAAACCTGCAAACAATTGAGTTTTATTGCCAAGGGGCTGATCAAGTCTTATAATGTGGATGATAAAGGAGAAGATCATATTAACCTGGTTGGCTGGGAAGGTTGGTGGGTATCTGATTTCCATAGTTTCCTGTCTGCTACGCCTGCACAATTAAATATTGAAGCCATTGAAGACACAGACGTGTTGCAAATTACATTGCCAAATTATGAAGCTATGCTGGTGAAGGTACCTGTGATGGAACGGTATTTTCGTATCTTATATCAGAATAGTATTGTTACTAAAGAGCGCCGGCTTATGAGCTCAATTACGCATACTGCGGAGGAAAAATATCAACATCTTTTACAGCATCATCCTGAAATTATAAAAAGAATTCCTCAGACATTGATTGCCTCCTATCTGGGGCTTGCGCCTGAAACTATTAGCAGGATCAAAAGGAATAAGACTCCATAACGCAAGCCGATGGCACTGCCTGATACTATCTATTCATCGCTGGATATTTTTGCATAAAACACCTTCACAGAGCACCCACATTTTTCTTGACACAGATCAACCCTCGTCTTCTCAGGACAGGATAATTTTGCAATAAAACCAATTGATATGAGTCAGGATAAAATAGCACTTGTAGTAGGCGCCAGTGGTATTGCAGGAGGGAATCTATCTGCATTGCTGATTGAAAAAGGATGGACCACTTATGGGCTTTCCAGATCACCCAAAGCTGATGTAAAAGGATTGATACCTGTTGCGGCGGATCTGCTGGATATAACTTCATTGGAGGCCGCACTGAAGGATGTAACCCCCAGTCATGTGTTTTTCACTACCTGGATGCGTAATGATACAGAAGCTGAAAATATACGGGTGAATAGCGCACTGGTGCGTAACTTATTACAGGTGTTATCGCCACGTAAATCTGTGCGTCATGTAGGGTTGGTGACTGGTTTAAAACATTATCTGGGGCCTTTTGATGCTTATGTAAAAGCGGGCGTTTTGCCATTGACACCGGTCAATGAGGAACACCCAAGATTGCCGCTGGACAACTTTTATTACAGCCAGGAAGATGAAGTGTATGCTGCCGCAGCAAGAGATGGATTTAATTGGAGCATTCACCGCCCGCATACGATTATTGGTAAAGCTGTGGGCAATGCCATGAATATGGGAAGTACGCTGGCTGTGTATGCCAGTATCTGTAAGCAGGAAGGATTACCGTTTATATGGCCAGGTTCTGCTGCCCAATGGAATGGAATTTCTGATATGACAGATGCCCGTATTCTCGCAGAGCAGATTCTCTGGGCAGGTACGACACCGGAGGCAGAAAATGAGGCGTTTAATGTGACGAATGGAGATGTGTTTAGATGGAGCTGGATGTGGGGTGAAATAGCAAAGTATTTTGGTGTTGAGGCAGTAGGATTTGATGGCGAAATTCATCCGCTGGAAGAAAGATTGAAAGCATATGAAGGCATATGGGAAAATATTGCTAAGGAGCATGGGTTAACGCAAACTGAAATGGGGAAGGTCGCTTCTGCATGGCATACGGATCTGGATTTGGGAAGGCCGATTGAGGTGATGACAGATATGTCTAAGAGTAGAAAGTTAGGATTTACAGCATATAAGAGCACGAGGGATTCATTCTTTGAATTGTTTGATCAGTTGAGAAAAGACAGGATTATTCCCTGATACAAGAAGGCTGATTTTTAAAGACAAAAGAGGGCCACTTTTTAAAGATAAAAGAGACATGGTGTAAAGGCTGGATACTAAAAAAAATATGAATGATCTCATTTTTAATAAATTTACTTTTGTTCTGAATTTCGCATGATTGAATTCTGTCATTTGAATTCACATGATTGCAGATGGCTAAGTTCAAATGACTGAATCCAAATGAAAACTACTCAAATTAAACACCACTCATGTTACCTGATCTTATTGCCGAAAAACTAACTGTGATTTTTTGCGGGATCAATCCAGGTTTAAAATCTGCTGAGGAAGGAATCACTTCTCCGGCCGAAGTAATCGTTTTTGGAAAGTGTTGCATCAGGCAGGTTTTACACCACATGAAATAGCACCAATAAACGACAAAACGATTGTTAGTTTTGGTTATGGCCTTACTACTGCTGTAGCAAGAGCCACCAACCGTGCAGATGAGTTGAAAAAAGAGGAATTTGAGAATGCTATTGAAGCATTCAAAACTAAGATGACCTTGTACAATCCGAAATATATTGCCTTCCTTCTTTTCAGCCAGATCCATCCTCCATCAATTATGCGATCAGACATGCTCCCATTATCAATGATAAAGGGGGGTATAAATATAATCCGGCTGGCAGGAAGATCAGGGTGTATACTTCGCTGGATATAGGATTGATGATGAACGATTTTTATAGTAAGTTAAAGAATGTGCATTAGCACTCTCTTTAACTTACTGTCTTTATTATCTTCACCGGACAAGCTGCTGCCACTCCCTTCGCCTCCTGCAATAGCAAATTATTTACCAACAACACATCCGTCTCCCGCTTCTCCTCCGCTCCCAATAACACTGCCTTGCCATCTTTACGGCTCATCCTCCACAATTCCGGTTGCATCTCAAAACAAATACCGCAACCAATACATTTATCTCTATAATGTATAATCTTAGGCATTTATCAGTTTATATAATTTATCTGTTGCTGTCACCTTATGAGGAAACGGAAACGTTATGCTATCACCTTTTACCGCCTTGTCCTTTTTCTCTCCATTCACCAGCACTGTATCAAAACTGATCTTCTCCATCCCAAAGGCATTACCTGTTAATAACAATTCATCGCCCTGCTGTATGGTGCCTTTCTCTATAAAGAACTCCCCTACTTTGATCTGCGGATAGAAACGTACGCCTTTACCTGCATAGATCTTTTTCTCTGTTGCAATGGAATCCGGCTTGTTTGTCCACTGCCCCATTTCTCTGCCCAGGTAGTATCCTTCCCAGAACCCACGGTTATAGACGGTGGATAAGCGTGTCATCCAGTCTTCGATCTTTGCTGCATTGTAAGTACCTTGTTGTATAGCAGTAATCGCTTCACGATAACAGGTGGTGACGGTATGTACATAATCCGCCCCTTTGCTACGACCTTCTATTTTTAGTACTGTTACGCCGGATTGTAATACTTCATCCAGGATATTGATGGTACAGAGATCCTGTGGAGACATGATGTATTCATTATCTATCTCCAATGATTCTCCTGTTTCTGCATCTGACACTTTATACTTGCGGCGGCAGTTTTGTAAACAGGCACCACGATTTGCAGAAGCATTTTTGCTGTGCAAACTCAGATAGCATTTCCCTGAAACCGCCATACACAGCGCACCATGTACAAAGATCTCAATCTTAACCAGTTCGCCGTTAGGCCCCTTGATCTGTTTGCGTTTGATCTCGTTGCAGATAAAAGCAATTTGCTTCAGCGTTAATTCACGCGCTAATACAATCGTATCCGCAAAGCGTGCGAAGAACTGCACGGATTCCAGGTTACTCACATTCGCCTGTGTGGAAATGTGTAAAGGAATACCCATCACGGCGCATGACTGTATCACAGCAAAGTCAGACGCTATCACCGCATCCACATTGTTTTCTTTCACCGCTTTCAATACCGCCTGTAACAATTGCATGTCATATTCATACATCACCGTGTTCAGCGTGAGATAACATTTTACCCCTGCTGCATGGCAACGTTCACTTACTTCTGCAATATCACTGATGGTAAATCCGCCGGAGGAACGGCTGCGCATGTTGAGTTGTTCTACTCCAAAATAAATGGCGTCTGCACCGGCATTAATAGCAGCCTGCATAGCCTCGAACGAGCCTGCAGGCGATAATAGTTCTGTGTCCATATGTGTGTATCCCGTTGGCATGACGGGCTTGCAAAGTTACTTTTTCCGATCAACGCAGTTCCTGACGAAGATCAGCGCCTGCTACCAACCACACTGACGAAGATCAGTCTCAAATATTAAGAAGAATTTGTGGTTTTCCTAAAATGCCTTATTATTGCTTCTGTGTGAAGCGTAACGCTGCACTATATGTTAACAATGCCCACTTTATTTGAAAATCAATCTATTCCGTTATGAAATATCCAAATTCAGTGATGATTTCCACTTTTACCCCTCAGGTAGAAGCCCAGGACAATGAAAAGAAAGATTCCATACCTGCCGCAAAAACTGCAATGAACAAAACTGAAGGAGATAGGAACGTCATGTTGAACGCTGCCAACAATACTGGTCCCCGTGATGTGAATACCGGGTTGCCAGCTACCGTAGTTGGAATTACCATCCAGGAAAATAACCTGCCCGTTGTCTATTTTTACTGGTCAGAATTGCCTAACCGCACCTGGCGACAAAGTGTGCGCCTCGGTGCTACAATTCATTGATGACGGGTTCTTATATCCGCCCATTCACGCTGGAAGCGTCACTCAATTTTAAATTCTGATGTTATGAAAAAACTATTGTTAACTGCTTGTTGCATTTCTGCCCTCACTTCTTTTGCACAGGTGAAGGATCATTTGCTCTACGGCGTAGCGTATTATGATGAATATATGCCTTACGACCGCCTGGATAAGGATATTGCTATGATGAAAGCCGCGCATATCAACGTGGTGCGTATAGCAGAATCGACCTGGGCCACTGAAGAACCGTCTGATAGTGTGTACAACTTCACACATATCGACAGGGTACTGAATGCTATGCACAAAGCCGGTATCAGTGTGATTGTGGGCACACCTACCTATGCCGTACCTGCATGGCTGGCAAAGAAGTATCCCGATGTACTGGCCACGACTCCTTATGGTCAGAATCAATTCGGTCCAAGGCAGAATATGGATATTACCAATCCACATTACCGGTATTATGCTGAGCGCATTATCAGGAAGATCATGGAGCATGTGAAAGATCATCCTGCCATCATTGGCTACCAGGTCGATAATGAAACAAAAGCTTACAATACCGCAGGACCTGATGTGCAAAAGGCCTTTGTGGAATATCTGCAAAAGAAGTTCATCACTTTGGATAGTGTGAACAATGCATTTGGATTGAACTATTGGAGTAACCGTATCAGCACATGGGATGATTTTCCTTCTGTGAACGGTTCTGTAAATGCCAGTGTGAAAGCAGAGTTCGCGAAATTTCAGCGACAACTGGTCACGGAATTTCTGGCATGGCAGGCAAAGATCGTGAGGGAATACAAACGTCCGGAGCAGTTTATCACACAGAACTTTGACCTGAGCTGGAAAGGTTATTCTTATGGTATTCAGGACGAGGTAGATCACTTTGCCGCAGCCAAAGCACTGGACGTTGCTGGTATTGATATATATCATCCCAGTCAGAACCAGTTGACCGGTGCAGAGATTTCTTTAGGCGGTGATCTGGCCCGGTCTATGAAAGGTGGGCAGAATTATCTCGTGATAGAAACAGAAGCACAGGGTTTTGCCAACTGGACACCTTATCCAGGTCAGTTAAGATTACAGGCTTTTAGTCATCTTGCCAGTGGCGCGGATATGGTGAGTTACTGGCACTGGGCTTCTATTCATAATAGTGCGGAGACCTACTGGAAAGGATTGTTGAGTCACGACTTTGCACCTAATCCTACTTATAATGAAGCCATCACGATCGGGGCTGATTTTGATAGACTGAGTAAAGACCTGCTGCATCTTAGCAAAAAGAATGAAGTGGCCATATTTTTCAGTAATGAAGCTAATACCGCTTTTAATGCCTTCAGCTTTGGTTGGGGGGCACCCGAAAAATACAATGATATCATGCGACCATTTTATGATGCACTCTATCGTATGAATATTGGTGTTGATTTCATCGACCCTTCCAGCAATAACCTTGATCAGTATAAAATGATTGTGGTGCCAGCTTTGTACGCAGCTTCTGATAGCCTTTTACAGCGACTCAATAAATATGTTGGGAATGGTGGTCACATCGTCTATACTTTCAAAAGCGGTTTCTCCAATGAGAATGTACAGGTGCGTTATACACCACAACCGGGTGGCATCAATGCGGTAACTGGTAATTACTACAGCCAGTTTGTAGTACCTGAACATGTGGGTTTGAAGGGTGACCCATTTGGTGCAAAAGACAATGAGATCAAATACTGGATGGAGTTAGTGACACCTACTACTGCCAAAGTACTCGCGTATTACGACCATGCACAATGGGGGCAATATGCCGCTGTGACACGTAACCAATATGGTAAAGGTACGGCAACTTATATCGCATTTATGCCAGGAAATGCACTCTGTGAAAAGATTATGGAGAATTGTGCACAGGATGCCGGAATCATACATCAATTACATTTCCCACTCATTACAAAAACAGGTAAGAACCCAGCCGGCCGCATCATCCATTATTTGTTTAATTATTCAGACACACCACAAACATTGACTTATCCTTTTGAAACAGGCAAAGAACTGTTGTCAGGAAAAGCAGTGAATCAAAAAAGCACCCTGACCTTAGCGCCATGGGATGTGAAAATTATTGAAAACAATTAAATCATTGATATATGAAAAAAATCTTACTGACTGGTGCCGTGGCATTGCTGGCTATTAGCTGGAAACCTGCCCCACCAGTCATTACAATTGACGGGTATACCTTCAGGGATTTAAATGGCAATGGAAAGCTGGACAGGTATGAAGATGAACGGTTGTCGATCAATGACAGGATAGATGATCTGATCAGCAAGATGACGGATGACGAAAAAGCAAGTATGTTAATAGGCACGGGTATGCCGGGATTCGATGGCCTCACTCCTGTAGCAGGTGCGATTGAAGGAAAGGTGCCTGGTGCTGCTGGTGGTACTTACGCCATTCCAAGACTGGGTATTCCTGGGGTGATTGTAGCCGATGGTCCTGCTGGTCTGCGTATCAAGCCTATCCGGGAGAATACAAAAGCTACTTTCTATTGTACTGCATTCCCGGTAGGTACTGCACTGGCTGCTACCTGGAACACACCTTTGTTGGAGGAAGTAGGCAGAGCAATGGGACAGGAAGTGAAGGAATATGGGGTAGATGCATTACTGGCACCTGCTTTGAACATTATGCGTAACCCGCTGTGTGGACGCAACTTCGAATATTATTCTGAAGATCCTTTGATTGCAGGTAAGATGGCGGCTGCTATTGTGAATGGGGTGCAATCCAATGGTGTGGGTACTTCTATTAAACACTATGCGGCAAACAACCAGGAGACGAATCGCCTTTCTATCAATGAACACATCGATGAAAGAACCATGCGCGAAATCTACCTGAGAGGTTTTGAAATCGCTGTGAAGGAATCTCAACCCTGGACAGTGATGTCTTCTTACAACCTGATCAATGGTACTTATACCTCTGCAAGAAAAGATCTGTTGACCGACATCCTACGCGATGAATGGGGCTTTAAAGGGCTTGTGATGACTGACTGGTTTGGTGGTTATGCAGGTTTTAGCGCACTCAAAGCTGGCACCAGCAATGTAGTACAACAGCTCTCTGCCGGCAATGACCTGCTGATGCCGGGTTTGCCAGCACAAAAACAAGCGATCCTCGATGCGATGAAGAGTGGTAGTCTCACGAAACAAGTAGTAGATACCGACCTGAGAAGGATCCTCACTTTTGTACTCCGCTCCCCGGCTATGGCGAAATATGCCTACAGCAATAAACCTGCTCTGAAAGCACACGCAGCCATCACCCGTCAGGCTGCAGCAGAAGGTATGATCCTGTTAAAGAATGACAAGCAGTTGCTACCTTATACCAATAAGACAAAAGAGATTGCTGCATTTGGGGTTACTTCTTACAACTTCATAGCAGGTGGTACCGGTAGTGGTGATGTGAATGAAGCGTACACCGTATCACTGATAGAAGGACTTAGCAATGCCGGTTATAAAGTGGACCAGGAGCTGAAGCAACTGTATGTTCCTTTTGTAAAGAATGCGAACTACCAGGATTCTCTCCGCAAGGTAAAAGATGGTTTGCTGGCACTGCCACAACGTATGAAAGAGATGAATGTGGAGAAAGCCCTCATTGATAAGAAAGCAACTACCGATGCTCTGGCTATCATCACCATTGGCCGTAACTCCGGCGAAGGTGGCGACAGAAAAGTAGATGAGGACTTCAACCTGGCTGCAGATGAAGTAGCGCTGATCGAAAATGTGACCACTGCCTTCCATGCAAAAGGAAAGAAAGTAGTAGTGATCCTGAACATCGGCGGTGTAATTGAAACTGCGAGCTGGAAAGATAAACCAGATGCTATTTTACTGAGCTGGCAACCAGGTCAGGAAGGGGGTAACTCTGTAGCAGACATCTTCAGCGGAATGGTAAACCCAAGTGGCCGACTGACCATGACGTTCCCTGTGAAGTATGATGAGACGCCTTCTGCAAAGAACTGGCTCGGTACTCCTGCTGACAATCCTACTGACGTAACTTACGAAGAAGGTATCTATGTGGGTTACCGTTATTTTAATACTAAGAATATCAAGGTGTCTTATCCATTTGGCTATGGAGGCTCTTATACGACTTTTGCTTATAGCGATCTGAAAGTGGATAAAGATAAACTGACCGTTACCGTGACAGTGAAGAACACTGGCAAGGTAGCAGGCAAGGAAGTCGTGCAGCTCTACCTGTCCGCACCTCATAACAGTATTGACAAACCGAACGAAGAACTGAAGGCTTTTGCCAAGACGAAAGTCCTGAAACCCGGTGAAAGTGAAGTCGTGATATTACAATTACAGGCAAGAGACCTGGCTTCCTTTATAGAAGCACAGCAAGCCTGGGTTGCGGAATCGGGAAAATATACAGTGAAGGTGGGTAGCTCTTCACTGGACATTCACCAGCAAGCCGATTTCACGCTGGATGACGCGCTGACAGTAGAAAAGGTCCACAAAGCATTTGAAAAATAAGTGGATAAGCCTTCAGAATTTTCCAAATAGTGCAGCAACCTGCTGCACTATTTTTGGAGTGTGTTAGTTTAATTCGTTTTCTAAGTCTGAGATGTCTGGTAGTTGAGATTTGAGTTCTTCCGGGATGGCTTTGGCGAGTTGGTATTCGGCTACGCCGATGGGGTGGCCAATGCCTTTTAAGGCATATTCAGCCATGACTTCGTTTTTGCCTTTGCAGAGGAGCAAAAGTATCTTCCTCCAATTGGTTATATGTTTGCAGCATTGTTATTGGATATGCCTCAGCAAATTGCTTCATATACAACAGGTGCCTGGAAGAAAAACCTTTGACCGATGGAAACGCTTTTTTCAAATCAGCTGCAAGGAGAGAAATTATTTTAGCCCCCCAACCTTGTTCATGTTGGTGCTTAAGAATGTAATTCCCCATTTCCCAATAAAGGAACAGCATATGTTTATTGGCTGCAATAACTGTCTTTAATTGGGCTTGTTGGACTTTTTTCTTGATCTCATTTAATACAGTAACGTATTCATTCAAAAAACAAACAATTTTAGTTGGTCTTTAATCACTTACTTATTGCAGAGATCGGAGTTTAGTAACAACTGTTTTTTTATGACATTTAGCCTTGAAACCTGCGATATTACTGTGATAGACTGTAATTCAAAAAGATATTGATTATCATGTTTTTGAAATGAAATCAGCAGAAGAATCGAAACAAAAAATGAATCAATTAGTAATCAATTGTGTTTAAACTTGGTGAGTTCATCCTCTATGTAAGTTCGGCAGAAGAAGATATAGCACGCCTAAAAGTAGCGTATGAAAGCATACCCGATCATGAAAAAAGACATGTAGAAGGTATGGATGATAAAGATCATCATATACGTTCGATCCCTTATAAAAAAAGCTGATTATGCGATTCAAATCAAATCATATCTGGATGCGCAGCCAAATATCATTTATGGCAAAACCAGATCACCCCTATCCAAACCATAGCATTGACTGTACCTTGTCAGGATGCGCAGCCCGCATCATGGCAAAAGCCAACCCTGCACTACCTGTGAATAATGCAGGCATTAAATTGGAATAATGACTATCAGGTGTATGTGAAGTGATCAGGCGATTCGCCTGCGATATATGCGATTGCAATTTTTCGGAAGGATAATATTCATTGATCTTCAATAAAGTATCTAATGCCCCGGCTGTACCACAACACAAGCCAGGTGCCGATTCATGCAGGATGTCGGTATGTGAGGCACACAATGCATGTTGGGAATAGTCATCGATAAATGGCGTACCTATTGCCTGTGATACCGCCAGTCTGGAAAGTAACCCACCACTCCGGCCGTTACACCATGTCCAGGTTGTTTTCTGCTCTTCCTGTAAGAAAGCTACACGTGCATCTATCCAACCACTTTCTGTCGTATCCCAGAATGAATTATCGTATTCCATAGCACCCAGCAGTACACTTTTTGCTTTTGCGTCACCAGATAATTCATACCAGCGAGCCAGTGCCATAGCCATTCCGGAGGTGCCGTGACTGATGTTGGGAAGAGAGTGTCCATCTAATACTTTCCAACAGGTACCTCTTTCATGAGAGACAGATCGGGTGATGAGTGTTTGCGCAGTTTCTTCTATGATTGTTTCCAGCAAAGAATCTGGCTGTCTTTTGTACAAGGCGATCATAGCTAATAAAAATCCGGCACGACCGTGTAGTATTTCATCCAGCTCTTCTTTTGCAAATATCTCTTTGTAGTGTTTGATGGCAATTGATTTTGCCAGTTGTATATTTTCAGGTGTATTGGTCGCTTCTGCAATCCTGATCATGCCATAGATAACCCCGCCAAGACCTCTTGCCAGGCCACCTCCTCTGTTTACACTGATTGGATTTGAAAGCGGACGAATCGCTTGCAGCGCAAGCTCCATCCAGGATGTATTGTTAGCCAGTTTACCTGCTTCTGCGATAGCCACTGCTGTGCCTAGTACGCCATCATACAGCGCTTCCGGGTCAGAATGCACCATGGTACAGCCATAACCTGGTGCATAAGCTGTATATGCCCAGGATGGAATACCATCTTTCCAGATCGTCGCATTTACGATCGACTCAATAATGCCAAATGCGGGTTGTCCCTTTAGTGACTGTTCTGAGATCTTTTCTTTGATAGTAACGACCTGTAGTTCCAGTTCTTTTTCGTTGATGCGCTCAAAACGCTGCTTTGCCATTTCTATGGGAGAAAAGAGCAAATTGGTATCATAAGCACTTGTACCACCTGCAAGGACATCAAAGCGGGGGATGTCTCCATTTAAAATACCTGCAGTTTCATGTAATTCAATGTTATCAATCGCATCGAGTCTCAACTGTCCCAGGATCCTTAAATCGTCGATGATCTTTTGTCTGCGCAGCTCGTATGATCTCAATAATTGTATACTGATGCTGCGGATAAATACTACGCCATATTGTACTGTGGGGCGCAATAACAGCCGTAAATTCAGGTGACGCAACTGGTCCAGCATCTTATCTTTATATAAGATCTCCTGTCTGTGTTTTAAAAGAAACTGATGTGCGTTACGGAACCCCTTTTCTATTTCGGGTAAATATTCTTTGGGTAATTGTGGTGCTCCATTCAATGAAGGCAGGTTAGGAATGGTCGCTGCCGTAAACCATTTCTCCAATAATTGTAGATTGTCCGATCCCCTTCCACAAAATACAAATTCCTTCATCGGCTCACTGCCAAAGGCATGCAGGGCACCTGCTATAAACTCTACATGCTTATTCCCATCTTTATCCAACTGACTCAAAATAGTATGTGGCAACATCCCAATATCCATCACCGATTCACTCGATTCTATATTTTCCAGCGATATATTGCGATCCAGTTGTAATCGTTTCTCTCCTGTTTCAGAGTTGGCTAACAGGCACCTGAATAATGGCTCTGCATCTATCACGACAGGACTATCGCCTTGTACAATGATATTCTCGTGGTGCAGATCATATGTACCAAAAGCATGTGCTACCGCCAGTATGGCGCCGTATTTTTCATAACAGTCAGCTACCTGTTTCGGATCATGACAGGTCGTAGGTGCTACAAATTCCATAAACCCATAGCCCGCGAAATTTAATACGCCGGGTAAAAAGAAATCATAATGAAGCCCCTTCTCCATCAGGTAATCCAATATGTAATTCCATCCATATTCACCATCCAGTGAACGAGGCTTATACACCATCTTTACCTCTCCGAATTCCAGTATCGCTGCCGTTCTTCCCTGATCATGCGGATCAGAAATTCCGAAACTGATGGCTGTTAATTTATGTAAAGCAGGGATGCCATCTTTACCATGCAACTGTATCCTGTCGAAGAGTTCTTCGATAACTGTCAGCCAGTTTTGTTGTGCGAGTGTAAGCAGGCGGGTTAACTCCGGATAGTTTTCATTGCCGGAAAATAAGTTTTGTTCACTTTCCCATATTATATATTCATCCAGTTTTTCTCTGGATGCATCGGGTTCACAATCTCCAGGAGCTGTGTTTTTCGGTCTCCAGAACGGATATACAGACAGGAAGAAACTGGAATAGCGTTGAATAAGCAGGTTGTTTGTCAACCGGGCAATTATCTTACCATACCAATCTGTCAGATCTTGCAAAACACGGGGCTGGATATTAATTCCTTTTGACTGTAGCCGTACTTGTAATAAGGCACCTGCCTGCTGGCAGAAGGGATCAGTTAATTCAGGTATAACGGGTTCACTATTGATACGGGATGCCAGGCTGATATCGTACACCGCCTTTTGTTCAAGAACAGCACTCATAGTTGTGGTTTTCGGATAAGTGGGAAAGTAGATATTGTCTTAAAAATAACTTTACCGGGTTTGAATAGGGAACCTGATGGAGAAAAATTTCAATGAAGAAATTTCAGATCCATCAGGTTACTCCTAAAGATAACTTCTTGTAATAGTGTTATGCACAAGTCAGTGATGCCAGCGAGCCTGCACAGATAGGGGTAGTAGCAGTACAGGTCGTACACCAGGTAGTGCCGCTACTGCTTGCTGCTGCTGATTTCAGAGATGCTTCTGACAGATCATTACCCCGGAAAGGAGGAATGCTGATGTTGTAAGAGCTTGGAGTATCCTGTACTACATTGATCTTTACATCAGATGGTACGTCAATGCCATGTGATTTTAATACACCAGCTGGATCTGCAATGAATTTTTTTCTGAAGTCTTCATCGATGCCGCATTCGATGCGAATTGTATCAAGGGCGGATAGTGGAGCTGTCTTGCTCCATTTGCTAGCTTTTAGGTTTGCTGTGCTCATGTTGAGATTGTTTTTATGTGAATACAACAAAAGAACAGGGGTGAAACCAGATTGTTTGAAAAGACATATTTATGTGGTATGTGACCCCATTTTTATGTGAGAAATTGAATTTGCATTTCCCCCGCTTTCCTACCCCTTTCACATACCCTACTTTTACATCATCAGCGCAGGCTTTTTGTCCATTGAGACCAAAAATGACACCTTTTCCCTCCCTAAACCATGAAGACAGGGCGGTGAATACTCCCGATTCATCGCCCTCTTAACTCTGTGAGCCTGGCCGTGTTCGCCATCAAGTCGGGGTTGTTGAGTGCTGATGAAGTGGGTGGACATTTTTGATAAATGAGTCGGAGTGCTATCTTTGTCTCAAAGTATAGCAATCTCTAATATGAATCGATTACTCATTGCATTGTGTTTCATTTGTTTAAATGGATATGGACAGAAAAAATACGGGGACCCGGATTTTGCGCTGAATATCCCCGATACCCTACAGGCCACATCTTCGGATACCAGTGTGGCAAGGGTGTTCCTGGAAGATCACAAATGGATGGTGCAGATTATGAAAGCGGGGGTAGTGGATATTACTACCGACAGCACGGTTGAAAAAATCACGATTGACAAGGCACCATTGACCATTACAGCACAAAGTTTTACAAAATGTTATGGTATGCCAGATCCTACCTTTACTGTAACTTATAAAGGATGGGTGTATGATGAATCGGATAGCGTTTTGAGTAGTCATCCTACTGTGAGGGCAGATGCTACGAATGTATTGATACCCTCAGGAGCGAGTGCTGAGAACTATGATATTACTTACGTGAATGGAATGCTGACGGTGAATAAATTGCCTGTAGCGTCAATTACCGCTGATAAGGGAACGGTTATTTGTGGCCTGAAGACATTGCCGTTAAGCGCAGCTGGCAAGTATGCATATACATGGATGAGGAATGATTCTATTGCGGGTAAAGGCAACTCTTTGGAGGTGTCGGCTCCCGGCGATTATAAGGCAATTGCCGTGGATGTAAATGGATGTTCCAATACTTCGAATGTGATTGCTATGACACAGGTATTGGCGCCTGTTGTTGATTTTACTTTTGCCAGCGGTTGTACGGGTACTTCTGTTTATTTTACTAACAAAACAAAGGCCACAGGCGCGGTAGATTATAGTTGGCATAGTGGCGATGGGCAGAGTAGTGAGAATAACAGTGCGAGCTTTACTTATGCAAAGGTCGGTACATACACCGTTGTATTGACGGCTACGCCACTCAGCTGTCCATCTTTGGGTGGCACAAGTATTCATGATGTGAAAATTACTGAACCAATGGCCGCGAAGGCATTGCCAACTGTGAAAGCGGAGCCGGGTAAGCCCGTGCAGCTGAATGCAAGAAAGATGGAAGGTATGGCATATGAATGGTCGCCTAATAATGGATTGACTGATACAAAGGTGAGTGATCCAAAAGTAACTTTGAAAGCACCGGAAACTTATCTTATTAAGATGATGCAGAAGAATGGCTGTGTGACCACCGATACATTGAGAGTCAGTGTGGCCAATCCAAAAGCATTTATGGTGCAGGAAGAGTTTTCACCAAATGGAGATAAACAGAATGACCTGTTGCAGGTATATGCAAAGACCATCAAGACGATCACTTCTTTTGATATCTTAGATAGCATGGGCAACCAGGTGTATCAGAAACCGAAGAAAGGTGAAGTTGCCTGGGATGGTACGAATATGAAAGGAAAGAAAGTGCCGGAAGGAATTTATATCTGGATGGCAGTGGGGAATGATTATTATGGAAAGGTGGTGAGAGAACAGGGAACTGTAAAACTGACAAGATAAATACCCGGTAGTGCCCGCTTACTGGCGGGCACTCTTCATACATGGAGATGGTTAACTTCCGGAATTTGATAATATTACCTTAATATACCCGCGCTACTTCTTTTTATATTTTTGCTTTTTCAACAACTCCTTTCCATAACTATGTGCCAACGTTATACCGTAGCAGACATTAAGGAGGGTAATCAAAAAGCCTTCTCGTCTGTTTATGAAGAGTATAAGGATAAGCTGTATTTCCTCCTGCTGGGCAGGACAAAATCAGCGTACCTGGCACAGGAAGTCGTACAGAAAACCTTTGTAAAGGTCTGGACCCACCGCGATACACTCAATCCTGATATTAATATAGATGTACAAATTTTCCGCATTGCCCGCTCTCTCATGATCGATGAGTTGCGTAAACTAGCTGTTGAGAAAAAACGCATGGGCGTAGTAGCAACTACTGAATCAGACGATAGCGTCAATAACCAGTATCAGGCACGCGAAACCCGCATTGCCATTGAAAAAATTCTCAGTGCCATGCCGGAACAGGGCCAACTGGTGTTCCGCCTTAGCAGAGAAGAAGGAAAGACCTATAATGAAATAGCACAACAACTGTCTATTTCCCCCAAAACGGTTGAATACCATATCTCCAGGATACTAAGTGTGCTGCGCAAAGCCCTCCTCCTCGTCCTCCTAATGTTAACAAATTATTAAGCGCCAGGGTATTCCCAATTTACAAACGAATAGTAGTTAGAAACAGTTCAAATGAAGATCACCAGCGAACAGGTTGCACGTTTTATTACCAACAATTGTAGTCCGGAAGAAGCGGAAATGCTCGCTGCGTGGTTTGCTGAACACCCAGATGACCTGATCAGTACACCTGAATGGGAGGAATTCGTTACACAGCAACGCATACCTGAAGAAACAGATGCGGCTATGTGGCAATACATTACCCAACACACTAAGCGTACACCGAAGGTTTATTACTTCCGCAGAATAGCTGCTGCAGCTGCTGTCATTGGAATAATAGGCGCAAGTGTGCTCCTGTGGAAACCACAGCAACAACGGTACTTACAGGCTACGCTGGTAGACACTACCACCGTAAGGTATACCTTGATCAGTAACGACAAAAAGCATGACCAGACTTACCAGCTGGAAGATGGTACTACAGTCGTACTCTCTTCAGGTAGTAAACTGAAACATGTTTTGCACTTCGGGCGTCAGCAACGTTATATTCAATTAGAAGGTAAAGCCTTCTTTGATGTAGCGAAAGACAAAGACAGGCCATTTACTGTAGAAGCGGGCGGATTGACCACGACTGCATTGGGTACATCCTTCCGTATCACTGCTTTAAAAGGCGAAGTACACGTACAACTGATCTCTGGTAAAGTAGTGGTGAAAAAGGCCAGCACCACTTTTAAACCAGTATACCTGAATCCCGGCCAACAATTGGTATTTAACACGCAGCAGGAGAAAGCTATCGTATCTGATAACAAGCTGCCTTCGCTGAAAACCACACCTGCAACGATTGCCGCTAATGAGACTAAAGGACAAGTGTTTCACCAGGAACCACTGAAAAATGTGTTCCTTACTTTACAAAGTTATTATCATACCAGTATCACCTTCGACGAACAACAGTTGAAGAATATGAAGTTCTCCGGTACTTATGCCGATACTGACAGTGTAGCAGATCTGCTCTCTGTCATTACACTGGTGAATGGATTAAAACTCGAAAAAACAGCTACAGGGTACAACATCACCCGATAACAGGATCATACATAAATACAGAATAACATGACATTTAGAGGAAAAAGACCGTTTCCGCGACACGCGGTGCTGCTCTTATTTGCCGTATTGCTGCATTTAAAAGTTTTTGCCCAAACGGGAGATATCAAAGGTTTGATCAGAACGGAAAAGGGAGAACCCCTGCCCGGTGCTACTGTCATCCTGACCCGTAATGCTTCTTCTTTTTCTAAGGTAACACGCACAGATTCTATCGGATTATTCCGCTTTTCAAAAGTACCTGCTGATACCGGGTATGTGATCAAAGCAAGTTACATTGGTTATACCACACACGTAAGCGAGCGCTATAGCGTAAAGGCCAATGATCAGTTATCCCTCGCATTTAAAATGCAGGAAAACAATGGTCAGCTCAGCGACGTTGTCGTTATTGGCTACGGTAGCAGAAGCCGTAGTGAAATGGTAGGGGCGGTAACCACTGTGAAGAAGGAAGATTTCAATATAGGTGTATATAGCGATCCGGTGCAGATGCTGCAAGGTAAAGTAGCAGGTCTGAATATTTCAAGAAGTGGTAACCCCAATGAAAATGCGGCTGTAATCCTCCGTGGTCCTTCTTCTTTCAGATCTGGTACGGATGCCTACGAACCTTTTTATGTGATCGATGGTGTACCAGGTGCATCTATCTATAGTGTAGCACCTGGTGATATTGAAAGTATGGAAGTGCTGAAAGACGCGGTGTCTACTTCTATCTACGGTTCCCGTGCGGCAAATGGTGTGATCATCATCACTACCCGCAAGGTGCGTTCCGGACAATCACACCTCTCTTATAGTACGTATGGTGCGGTAGAAAGAATTTCCAATACCATTAAAATGGCCTCCGCTTCCCAGCTGCGTTCTTACCTGGCTGCGAATAATGTGACCATTGATGCGATCAATGATGATGGCGTAAGTAATACTGACTGGCAGAAAGAAGTAACCCGTACCGGTTTTTCTCACAACCATAATCTGGCTTTCAGTGGTAGCAACCAGCAATCTTCTTATGGTGTGAGTGTGAACTACCTGAACAATGAAGGTATCATCAAAGGATCTGCTATGGATCGACTGGTGATCCGCACCAATATACAACATCGTGCTTTTAAGGATCGGCTGAAGCTGGATATGAATGTGACCAACAGTATCACCAATGGTAAACAGATCCCTTCTCAGGTGCTGAGCAATATGCTTACTTATATGCCTACTGTACCTGTGAAGAATGCAGATGGTAGCTATTATGAAGACAGAACACGTACTACTGGTACCAGTGGTTATTACAACCCGGTAGCGCTGATCAATGATAATACCATTCACAGCAAGTCAAACATCCTGTTGATAAATGGTATTGCAACTGTGAATATCCTGAAAGGACTGGATTTTACTACCTCCGTTTCTTATCAGAAACAGCGCAATGATACAGATCTGTATTATAACAGTTCTTCTATGCTGGCACAGGATTATACAGGGTATGCACAACGTACGAATGTGTCCAATACCAAGAAAGTACTGGAATCATTCGCCACCTATGAAAGACGATTCGGTAAGCACGGCATTAAATTGCTGGGTGGTTATAGCTGGCAGGAAGATCGCAATGGCGATGGTTACCAGGTGAGCGGTTATAACTTTGTATCTGACGATCTGAAGTGGAATAACCTGGGTCAGGGTAATGGTACGACGGTCAACTATGGTGATATCTATGTGTCTACCCTGAGACTGATCTCTTTTTATGGCAGGGCCTTTTATGATTATGATGGTCGATTCCTGTTTCAGGGATCTCTGCGTCGTGATGGTTCTTCTGCATTTGGTAAGAATAATCGTTGGGGCTATTTCCCTTCTGCATCCGTGGGTTGGAATATCCACAATGAACGTTTCATGAAAGATGTGAATTTTGTGAATGTACTGAAGGTACGTGCTGGTTATGGTGTGGTGGGTAATTCTACCGGCTTCAATGCTTACACTTCCCGTTTGATCTATGGTAGCGGTTCTTCTTACTTCTATTATAATGGCGAATGGATCAATTCCCTGACACCTGTACAAAATGATAATCCTGATCTGAAATGGGAGCGTACCGCTACGATGAACGTAGGTGTGGATTTCGTATTGTTCGGCAATAAACTGAGTGGTAGTGTGGATGTGTACGACAAGCGTACGACTGATCTGATTGGCGATTACACGGTATCTACTACACAATATCCTTATAGCACAATGACCGCGAATGTGGGTGCCATGAGCAATAAGGGTATTGAACTGGCACTGAGCACAACACCTGTAAAGACAGGTAAGTTTACCTGGACATCATCCGTCACCCTGGCGCACAATGTGAATAAGATCACTTCTATCTCCAACGACCTGTTTAGTGCATCGCAGTTTTACACGGCAGCATTCAGTGCACGCGGACAATCTGGTATCAGTGGCTACCAGATCATTAAAGAAGGAAAGCCGTTGGGTTCTTTCTATACCCTGCAATATGCGGGTAAAGATGCAGATGGCAGGTCTACTTTCGTAGCCGCTGATGGTACGGTGTCTACAGATAGTACTGCATTCACGAATTTCCGTGTCACCGGTTCTGCACAACCTAAGTTAATCTATGGCTGGAACAATACTTTCCGTTATGGCCAGTTCGACCTCAACATCTTTGTACGCGGGGTGTATGGCAACCAGATCCTGAATGCCACCCGTGCTGATATGAATGCACCTATTTATGCCAATACCACCAATGTACCCGTAAGTACATTATCTGAATCTATCAATGACGATAAGGATCATTTCATTTCCAGCCGTTATGTAGAGAGCGGTTCTTACCTGCGACTGGACAATGCTACTCTGGGGTATTCATTTGCTACAAAGAAGAACTATCAGTTGCGTGTGTATGCTTCGGGCAATAACCTGTTCATCATTACAAAGTACAAAGGGATAGATCCTGAAATCAACGTGTCTGGACAGACACCAGGCATTGACAACCGTAGTTACTATCCTAAAACCCGTACGTTCCTGCTGGGATTGAATGTTACATTTTAAAATTACACTGAAGAATGAAAGCATTATTATATATCGCTATTTCCGCTACGCTGATGATGGCTGCAGCAGGATGTACCAACCTGGATGTGCCTGTCGAATCACAACTGACCACTATTCCAAATACACAGCAAGGCTATGTGGCGGCGACTGGTTCTGTATACCAAAAAATGTCAAGTCAGTCCTTTGCGGTTGACTTCTGGAGAGTCATAGAATTGTCTACCGATGAGGCAATGATTCCAAACAGGAATGGTAGCTATTATGACAATGGCAGTTACATCAAGTTGCACAAACATAGCTGGACTACCTCAGATCTGGATGCACCATGGAACTGGGGATACAGTGGTATCTCGGAATGTAACCGGGTATTGAACCTGTTGTCAAAAGCTGATTCCAGTGCACTGCGTACACAGTTTACGGCAGAGATCCGTACGATGCGTGCGTTGTTTTACTTCTATATGATGGACTTGTATGGCAATGTACCAATCACCACTTATGGTAGTACAGAGAGCCCTACCCAGTCTACCCGTGCAGAAGTATTTGACTATATCGAAAGTGAATTGCTGGCCGCAGTACCGGGATTAGGTGCGCCTGCTACTGTAACACTGGAATATTACGGACGTCCTACTTTGTGGATGGCGTATGCATTGCTGCAGAAGCTGTACCTGAATGCAGAATATTATACAGGTACGGCAAGGTATGATGACGCGGTTACTTATGGGAATAAGATCATGAGCGAATCAGGATTGTCATTGGAAAAGAGTTATATGGATCTGTTTAGTCCGGATAATACAGCTAACAATGAAACCATCTTTGTGGCAGTATTTGACGCCAATAAAGCACAGGGAAACTATTTTACCCGTTACACCCTGCATGGAACATTGAAGGCGAAATACGGGCTTAATTTCAGTCCTAGTAATGCCATGTGTACTTCACCTGAGTTCTTTGATCTGTTTAGTTTAACAGGTGATGCAAGAGATACGACCTGGTTATCGGGTTTACAATATGATTTTGCGGGCACTGCGGTGAAGAATGGTAGTTATCAGCTGAACCTGACCCGGGAGATTACATTGACAGATGCGGCGACTATGAATGTGGGTGCGGAGGTGAATGGTGTTTCCTGTGGTGCAAGGTCTGTCAAGTTTTATCCTGACCCGAATGCGGTGAGCCGTTATCAGAACAATGATATTCCTGTACTGAGGCTGGCGGATGTATACCTGATGCAGGCGGAAGCACTGTTGCGTAGTGGGGGTAGCACCACTACAGCCGTGGAGTTGTTTAATAAAGTACGTGCAAGGGTGAGTGCACCTACGGTGACTACAATCACCCTGCAGGATATTTTGGATGAGAGAGGTCGTGAGCTGGCATGGGAAGGTTGGAGAAGGAATGACCTGATCCGTTTTGGTAAGTGGGAAGATGCGTGGGGCTTTAAGACCGGTGGTGAGGGGACTTTTAGAAGATTGTTTCCTATCCCGGCTACAGAGATCGTGTTGAATGCAAATTTAGTGCAGAACACAGGGTATTGATATTTGAATGCCGGCCATCACATGGCCGGCATTTTTTCAAATGTGATTAATGAAAAGAAGAACCTTTTTTAAACAGACAGCTTTTAGTGTATTAAGTACTTCCGTGCTTTCGTCTTTAAGTACCTACGCAAACATAGACGTTCCAGCAGCACCTTACCCTTTACAATTCCTCGCCATTGGCGACTGGGGCCGCAATGGCGCCGATCATCAGTTACACGTAGCCCGTCAGATGGGCAAGTGGGCCACCGAACACCCCAATCAATTTATTATCTCCACCGGCGATAACTTTTATCCCTCTGGTGTAATTAGTGAGCACGATCCCTTGTTTCACTATTCCTTTGAAAACGTCTATACAGATTTCTCCCTTCAGTGGGATTGGTATCCGATCCTGGGCAATCATGATTATAAATCTGATCCTGACGCCCAGGTACGATATACCAACATCAGCCGTCGATGGAAGATGCCGGCACGTTATTATTCCAAAGAGTTCTCTGTAGGAAAGGAGGGTAAGGTGTTGATGCTCTTTATTGATACGAACCCTATGTTGCCTGAATTTTATGATAACCCTGAATATGGCCCGCATGTAAAAGGGCAACACCCCGAAATACAACTGGAATGGATCAACCAGACCCTGGCTGCTGCTGACAAAGATGTACGCTGGAAGATCGTGGTAGGGCATCATCCCATGTATACTGCCGGACCACGGACTACAAATTATGATACATTGGGAATTCGTAAGACGTTGGAAGAGGTTTTAGAAAAACATAAAGTGAACGTATACCTCTCCGGTCATGACCACTCTCTCCAACACCTGAAAAGTAGCGGTGTCACCCATTATTTCATTTCCGGTGCCGGTTCTGAAGTCACTCCAGTTAAGGATGGATTGCCTTACAGCCGTTTTCAGGCGGCAGATTATGGCTTCATGTACTTCTCCGTTGCAAAAGATAAACTGAATGTAAAGGTGATCAATCACGAAGGGAAACTCCTCTATGAGACCTTAATTTACCCGGTTGCGTAAACGATATTCCCATTCAGGAACCATTTGTTCCCTCATGGCATCATTTTACCCAATGATGGGGGGAAATATGGAACACGACTAACAGGAAAGCGTTCTGACCGGGCTAAAATGTCATGCAATCTTAATTGGTCCGAATTTCGTTATTATAAGTATAATACTATAAATAATGAGAAACGCATTATACCTGAGTATGCTGTTATGTACGCTTTTCAGTTGTACCGGCAGCGCTCAGCAAAGTAAAAATAAATCAGATATGCATAACCCGTACTACTCGCGCACAGACACTTCCCATTTGAATGTCAGCAATGCGGAATGGAAAAAGATCCTGCCTGCGGATTTATATGCTGTAGCCAGAGAACAAGCTACAGAAAGGGCTTTCACCGGTAAATACTGGGATGCAGATACCAAAGGTACTTACTACTGCGCCGTTTGCGGGAATAAACTCTTCCGCTCCGACGCTAAGTTCGCCAGCAGCTGCGGTTGGCCAAGTTTCTTTGAAGCAGACCGCCCTAATAGCGTGCTCTATAAAGAAGATAACTCCTACGGTATGCAACGTATTGAGGTGGAATGTGCAAGATGTAATTCACATTTAGGTCACATCTTTGACGATGGTCCTCCACCTACAGGAAAGCGTTTCTGCATGAACTCCGTTTCCCTGGATTTTGAACCGGATGGTCACTGACAAATGGTCAGATAAATAATTAACGCCTCTGCCAACAGCAGGGGCGTTTTTTTTGCCCCTGTATGAAAAAACTGAAAGATTATACTATTTTGGCTACGAGATACAATTAACCTAACCTTAATCCCCTTTACTGTCCGCATTCTATAATTTTGCAGTGTCATATGGGAAGGAACTATCAACAACTTGATGAGGAGTCATTATTACGCGAGATTAAATACTATGATAGGGAAAGTGCTTTCCAGGAGCTCTTTTACCGCTATCAGGACCGTGTATTCCGTTATGCCATTAAGATTGTCCCTACCAGGGAGATCGCCGAAGAAATCCTACAGGACGTATTCTTAAAAGTCTGGAATTACAGGGTACAAATAGATGAAAACAAGCCTTTCTCTGCCCTGCTCTTCAAAATCGCTAAAAACACCATTTTAAACACCTTAAAGCAGCAAAAGACTCACCAGCAGCTGACCCCAGACACCATCGACAACCTCGCTTTCCACATCAATCCTGAAAATGATATGGTCTGGAAACAATACGTTTCCATCCTGAACGACGCCCTTGCCACCCTGCCTGACCGCTGTAGAGAGATCTTCCAGAAAAGCCGGTTCGAAGGCCTCTCCTATGAAGAAATTGCCCAGGAATTGGGGATTTCTAAGGACACGGTACGCCTTCAGATCATTAAATCCCTCAAACAGCTGAAGAAATACCTGCTCATGCACCCCGGTTTTGACGCAGTTCTGATGGTCATGTACCTCGTGATTATCAGCTAAGAAAAATATTTTTCCTCCGCATAGACCTCTTTTTATTTTTTACTGTATTTAATAGTATAAACACATTTTGTGCAACCTGATCCAACGACGCAATTGAAAAAATACTTCTCAGGTGAATGTTCCAGAGAAGAGCAACAACTGATTGAACAGTTGTTGTTAACTGAAGACAATGCCGCCTTTTCTGCTTACTTACAGGCGGAATGGGAAGCTTTGCCAAACAATGTCATCCCCGATCAGACCCTTGCCGCTGAAAGATATGCGCGATTATCTAAAAAGATGCGCACTAAGCCAGATAGAAGAATATGGTACTGGGCGGCTGCAATTGCATTATTATTCATCATACCTGTTAAGTTTTTATTTACAGGTACACAATGGGAAACCATTACTACCGGTACTGGTGAGCATAAAGACATATTACTTGCCGATGGCTCGCATGTATGGCTGAACTGTGCCTCCTCTATTACATTTGATAAGAAGTTCAAAGAGCGGAAAATTACCCTTCAGGGGGAAGCATTTTTTACGGTCACTAAGGATGACGCTAAGCCATTTATCGTTTCGTTCGATCATTATTATACACAGGTACTCGGTACCTCGTTTGATATCAAAGCCTATGGCGCAGAACAACCGATCGTTACCGTCACCGAAGGAAAGGTGGCTGTAGGGGTAACCGGTGCATCCAACTATGATGTGCTCACTGCCCATGAGCGACTGACTATATTCCCTACTGCAAATACAAAAGAAATTATCCCAAATACTGCCCGGATTGTAGCATGGCAAAAAGGAGAAATACAGTTTCACCAGACGAAGTTAACAGACGTAATTTCCGAATTGGAAAGATGGTATCATGCCGACCTGGTGATCGCTAATCCCAATGCCAATATGCCGACGTTTACAGCGGTCATCAAGCCTAATACCACCCTGGAGGAAGTGCTGCAAATTCTGAGCATGACAAATAAGATCTCTTACCGGCAAGCAGATAATAAAATTATAATCACCGCAAACTAACACAACTATGACCTACATGGCAACATCACACATCGCGTCGTTCCAGGCATAAAAAAACGGAAGTGCTGGTACCACTTCCGCTAACATTCCTGAGAATTACTTTTTCAAAATCACAGAAAAAATAACACTAGAAAATTCGCACAAATTTATGGAAAATTACCTTAGGGGGCTAAGGCAGGGACTATTATTTGCCTGTATTTTTTGCCTTAGCATTACCCATGTGCTCAAGGCCCAGGCCAACGAACTGGACAACGTCCGGATATCGGTCTCATTTAATAAGATCAGCCTTTCACAGGCCTTAGAAATTATTGGACAAAAAAGTAACTGGGGAATTACTTTTGATGATAGAGATGTATCCAACACACGTCCTATCTCTTACCAGGCGAATAATACAAGTGTTACTGACATTCTGCAGTCCATTCTCAAAGAAACTTCTCTCCAATTCAAAACTTACAAGACCACCATCGTCATTTATCATGCAAAGGATCAAATCGCAAATGGGAAGGTGCTTGACAATAAAGGGCATCCTTTAGTAGGTGTGAACATTGTTGAAAAAGGGACACATAATGGCATTACTACCGATGGTAATGGCAACTTCTCTCTCAAGGTCTATAACAATGCCATGCTGGTATTTAGTTATATCGGATTTGTTACTGTAGAACGTGTTGCGGCAACAAATATGTCTATCACTATGCAGGAAGATATGGGTAAACTGAATGAACTGGTGGTGGTCGGTTATGGTACGCAAAAAGCCAAAGACCTTACCGGCGCTATTTCTCATATTGATATGAAGGGAAAGGAAAACTCCGCTACTACTGATCTTGTACAGGCATTGCAGGGTATTACACCCGGATTGAATGCGAAGAGTGGTAGTATGGCAGGTGAAACAGGTGGCCTTTCTATTCGTGGTAAGACCTCTCTTTCTGCGAGCGATGTACCGCTCATTATTGTTGATGGCGTGATCTTTAATGGGACGACTGCCGATCTGAACATCAATGATATCGCTGCTGTCGATGTACTGAAAGATGCGAGTTCTGCGGCTGTATACGGTTCCCGCTCTGCAAATGGCGTACTCGTGATCACCACAAAAACAGGTAGTTCTGATAAGCCTTCTTTTAGTCTGAATGCTTACTATGGTAGTCAGGATCTTGCTAATACACAGATGACGAAGATTATGGATGCGGAAACATTTGCCCGCAGACTCGTGGATTATTATTATCAGCAGGATCTGTATAGCTGGTATGCCACAGGGCCTGGCAGTGCAGATAACCGACCTGTCAGACCTGATGTGAATGACAAGGATGTGGTCGCTTCCTACCAGCGAACGGATGAAGAAAAAAACAATTACCTGGCAGGTTATCATATCAACTGGCTGAATGAGGTGTTGAGAGATGCGCCGATTCAATCCTATTCTCTGAGTGTATCTGGCAAAACACCAAGAACCAACTACTATTTATCTACTTCTTATGCCGATCAGCAGGGGATTGTCGTCAATGACCAGTTCAAACGACTCACTTTCTTTGCCAAATTTGAAAATAAAATTACTGACTGGTTGAAGATCGAATTCGATCCTACTTATACACACCGTGATTATTCAGGATTGGAAACATCGCTGAATGATGCACTTATAGCCAGTCCGCTGGGGAATAAATACAATGAAGCAGGACAGTTTCCCGTATATATTGCCAGTGAATCCTATGCTTATCATCCACTGGGACATCTGTATGTTACTGATAATGAACCTAAGGATAATTTAAACCTGGTGCTGAAAGGCAGATTGAGAATACCTGCTATCGAAGGGTTGGAATATGAGTTCAACTACAACAAGAACTATATCTTCAACAGGCATTTTCAGTACTTCCCTAAGTCAGTAGCAGAGGGCGCTCAGGTCAATGGTAGTGCCGGCAAGTCGATTACAAACCAGACCAAATGGCTGGTCAATAATATCATTACCTACAAGCATACTTTTAATAAGATACATAATATCGACGTCACTTTATTGCATAGTGATGAGGAGCTGACCAGCGAAAGTACAACCGCCTCCGGTACGGGTTTTAACTCTGAAAAACTGGGCTATAACGCACTTGAACTGGCTGAAGTACAAACCAGTTCCAGCGCAGGTTCCAGGGAGTATACCCGGTCTTTTCTGGGTAGAGTGAACTATGGATTTAAAGACCGCTACCTCCTGACAGCGACTGTGAGAAGAGATGGTTACTCTGGTTTTGGTAGCAATAAGAAGTGGGGCAACTTCCCATCTGTATCCCTCGGTTGGGTGCTGACAGAAGAATCATTTTTGAAGAAAACAGAATGGCTGGACTTCCTGAAGTTAAGATTGTCATACGGTACGAACGGTAACCAGGGGATTGGCGCTTACAACAGCCAATCTGAAATGAGCAGTACCAATACTGTATTTGGCGCTAACACCGCTATCGGGATCTATGCCGCCTCTATGGGTAATGATGACCTGGGATGGGAAAAAACAAAATCAGTAAATGTGGGTGTGGACTTCCGTTTTCTGAATAACCGTATCAGTGGTAGTGTTGATGTATATCATGCGACTACTACCGATGTATTGGTACAAAGAGGGATTCCTACTATTTCAGGTAACTCAAGTGTATGGGATAATATCGGTGGTATCAAAAACCATGGTGTGGAAGTAAGCCTGGAAACACAGAACATCAAACAAAAAGACTTTAACTGGACTACCGCGTTTGTGTTCGCTCTCAACAGAAACAAGATTACCAAACTGTATAATAATGTGACTAAGGATATCGGCAATGGCTGGTTTGTAGGGCATTCTATCAATGCCGTGTACGGCTATGAAACGCAGGGCATCTGGCAGGAGCAGGATTTGTTTAACAAAACCATTATGTCAGGTTATTATCCTGGTCAGTTTAAAATCAAAGACCAGAATGGAGATGCAACGATCACCGCAGATGGGGATCGTAAAATTCTGGGTTCTACAGATGCTAATTACCGTTTTAGTATCAACAATATGTTTAGCTACAAACGTTTTTCATTGAGCATCTTTTTGAACTCCATACAGGGTGGCAATGGTTACTATATGGCGGGCAATACCAGCGTATTGGTGACAGGCGGTACGGACAAAGCCTATCGTTTGAACAGACCTAACGTACGTGCCTACTGGCGGCCGGACAATCCTGTGAATAATGCACCAGGTATGTATTACAATCCAAAGATTGCACCTACGGTATACCAGGATAAGAGTTTTGTACGCCTGCAGGATGTAACCCTGTCTTACAATTTCAATAACAAGTTGATCAATAAGTGGGGTTTTAATAACCTCCGTGTGTATCTGAGTGGCAGAAACCTGTATACCTGGACCAAATGGTCCGGCTGGGATCCTGATGTGCAGGCGCCGGTGATCAGAAGCTTTATTGGTGGTGTAAATACTTCCTTCTAAAAAAGATGACAATGAATTGTAAAAATATTTTCCTGGGAGCGGTTAGTTTATTCTTGATGGCTTCCTGTAGTAATAAGGTACTGGATGAAAAACCGATAGATTTTGTATCGGCAGCCAATGCTTTTGAATCGCCCAGTGATGTAGAAATGGGGGTAGTGGGCTTGTATAGCCTGGGGCGTAACTGGTATAGTAATGTGGACGAGAAGTATATGTTTTGTTATGTAGCGTTGGGTACAGACGAAGCCTATTATGGTGAAGACCCTGCTGGCGGTACTTTGTGTAACTGGGATACAGAGATTGTACCTACTGGTTCGCTGCCACAGCAATACTGGACCAAGGCTTTTGATTTGGTATACCAGGCCAATACGGTGCTGGAAGGGATTGATAATTTTGAATGGACGGATCAGACGCAGCGTGCAGGATATGTAGCAGAAGTACGGTTTTTCAGGGCATTCAGTTATCGCATCTTAGTAACTATGTATGGTGATGTGCCTTTGCTGACAAAGCCTGTTACTACGCCACGTACTGATTTTGTAAGAGCCGGTAAGGATTCTGTCTATGCCCTCATCGAATCCGATCTGGAGTATGCTGCTGCCAACCTGCCAAAGAGAGGTAGCGAAGCGGCTTCCGGAAGATTGACGCAGGGTGCTGCCTGGCATTTGTTAAGCGATGTATACCTGGCACAACAAAAATACCAGGAAGCGGCAGATGCAGCTTCACATGTCATAAACGATTACGGCTATGCATTGATGACAACACGGTTCGGTACACAGCTGAATATCTTTTCCACCGAAAATGCATTCTTCGATCTGTTTACCATGGATAACCAGAACCTGAGTAATAATACAGAAGCCATCTGGGTGATACAGAATGAACCTAATACTACCGGTGGTGGCCAGTATTCTGGCGAACGTGCATTTGGTCCTGCTTATTATAGAATAGGTAATGCGCCTGATGGGGTAAAAGCTATCCGGGGAGAATTGTATAGTGGTAGTTATACCGGCTATAGTGATACGCTGGGCAGACCAGTCGCCTGGTGCAGACCTACCAATTACATTGCTTACGACATCTGGAATGGCGACTGGAATGATGACAGGAATACAGAAGCCAATGTTAAGAGACATTTCTATTTTGACAACCCCGCTTCTTCTTATAATGGGAAAGTGATCGACTGGAAACTGTATACCAGCCGATCAAGTCCACTGAAAGATTCGACACAATACCTCTTCCCTTATTATATGAAAGTGGCTGCGCCATTAGATCACTATACTGACCTTGGGAGGTCTGGTGGTGGGTACAATCACAAAGACCTGTATGCTATGCGTCTGGCAGAGACCTACCTGTTAAGGGCGGAAGCTTATTTAGGACTGGGGGATGCAGGCAAGGCCGCGGATGATATCAATATAGTTCGTAGCAGATCACATGCTTCCAGCATTACTGCAGGCGATGTGACTATCGATTTTATTCTGGATGAAAGAGCAAGAGAATTGTATGCGGAGGAGTGGCGGATGCTCACATTGATGCGATTAAAAAAACTGGTAGAACGTGTCAGGAAGTATAATAATGATCCCTCGAACCCTGGCGTAGGGATACTGGATCATCAGAATTTATTTCCTATACCGCAGTCTGATATTGATTTAAATACAGGCGCGGTGTTAACACAAAACGACGGATATTAAATGAAAAAGCAGATTTTAATTTTTGCAGGTGTACTGTGTTTTACATGCTTAAAAGCACAGACTAAATACAACATTGCAAAAGATAAGGTATTATATACGATTGGATATTCACACCTGGATACGGAATGGAACTGGGATTATCCCCAGGTGATCAATGAATACATTAAGAGCATCATGACGGAGAACTTCCCTTTGTTTGAGAAGTATCCGGATTATGCTTACAATTTTACCGGCTCACGTCGCTATCATATGATGAAGGAGTATTATCCTGATTTATATCAACAGGTGAAATACTATATCGCGAAAGGCAGGTGGCATGTGTCCGGATCTTCTGTAGATGAGGCAGAGACAGTGATGTCTACACCGGAGTCAATATTGAGGCAGGTGCTGTATGGGAATAATTTCTTTCAGCAGGAGTTTGGTGTCGTGAGCCAGGATTA
Source organism: Chitinophaga sp. LS1 (assembly GCF_034274695.1). NCBI lineage: Bacteria > Pseudomonadati > Bacteroidota > Chitinophagia > Chitinophagales > Chitinophagaceae > Chitinophaga > Chitinophaga sp. LS1. The sequence goes on along the minus strand of NZ_CP128362.1, from coordinate 1,155,087 downwards.
TATGTTGCCGGATTGTTTTGGGTTCCCTGCAAGTTTGCCGACGGTGCTACGTCATGCTGGTTTGATCGGGTTTTCTACACAGAAGTTAACATGGGGCTCTGCAGTGGGTATTCCGTTTAATATTGGAACCTGGTATGGTCCTGACGGCAGTGGGCTGGTGTCTGCATTGAATGGTGGGGCATATGTGAGTCATGTACCGGTGAGGTTGGACCTGGATGAAGGGTGGAGTAAGCGATTGGAGAATAACAGGAAGAAATCAGGATATGCATTTGACTTTCATTATTATGGTGTAGGTGATCAGGGTGGTGCACCAAGGGAGAATGATGTGAAACATGCAGAAGGGAGTTTGAATAATCCGGATAGCAAGTTGAAGGTAGTGTTGACATCTTCTGATCAGATCTTTAAGGACATTACGCCGGAGATACAGCGTGATTTGCCAACATATAAAGGAGAGTTGTTACTCACAGAGCATAGTGCAGGTTCTATTACCTCACAGGCGTTCATGAAGAAGATGAACAGGAAGAATGAACTGTTGGCGAAGGCAGCGGAACAACTGGCTGTGGTAGCAGATTATAAAGGTGCGGCGGTGTATCCTTTCAATAAATTGAATAATGCGTGGGAGTTGGTATTGGGTAGTCAGGTGCATGATGTATTGCCGGGTACGTCTATTCCGAAAGCGTATGAATATGCGTGGAATGATGAGTATGTAGCGGCAAATGGGTTTGCAGCTGTGTTGGAAAATTCAATGAAAGCTTTGGCGAAGGAGATGGATACACGTGTGAAAGGGCGGGCAGTAGTTGTGTATAACCCATTGGCGATTGAACGGGAGGATGTAGTGGCGGCTAGTGTAGTATTTGATAAGGTGCCGGAGGGGATTACAGTGTATGGTCCTGATGGTGTACCTGTTAAAAGTCAGGTATTGCAGGTGTCTGATCACACATTGAAATTCATCTTTCAGGCAAAGGTGCCATCTGTTGGATTGGCCGTGTATGATGTAAGAAGCCAGGTTACAAAAGTGACCTCCGGTTTGAAAGTTACCGATCATTCATTAGAAAATGAGTTTTATAAGGTTCAGATCAGTGCAGATGGGAATATTGCCAGCATCTATGATAAGGTTACAAATCATGAGCTGTTAAGTAACCCTGCTGTACTCGATTTTCAATCAGAAAAATCTTATACCTGGCCCGCATGGAATATGGACTGGGATGAGCGTCAAAAACCACCATTTGATCACCTGGACAAATCAGCTACACTGCGCGTGGTGGAAAATGGTCCATTGCGCATAGCGGTAGCCGTGAGCCGTAAAGGATTGGGCTCACAAATTACCCAGATTTTGAGTCTTGCCGCTGGAAGCAAACGTTTGGAGATTGATAACCTGCTGGATTGGCAATCGAAAGGAGTGAGTCTGAAGGCGGCATTTCCACTCACAGCTGTGAATGATAGCACTACCTACAACATGGGCGTTGGCACGATTGCAAGACCCCGAAACAATGAAAAGGCTTACGAAGCGCCTTCCAATCAGTGGTTTGATCAGACAGATAAGAGTGGGCAATTCGGGGTATCGATACTGGAAGATTGTAAGTATGGATCAGATAAGCCGAATGATACGACCCTGCGTTTGACACTGTTGTTCACACCTAAACCTGATAAGCGTTATGTCGTGCAGGGTACGCAGGATTGGGGCAGGCATGCATTTAAATATGGCATTTATGCACATGCCGGCGATTGGCGTAAAGGGTTGACTCCCTGGCAGGGACAGGCTTTGAATCAACCTTTAATGGCATTTGAAACAGATGCGCATGCAGGTAAAGATGGCAAACAGGTTGCTATGCTGACAATTAGTACGCCACAGATTGGCCTGATGGCGTTCAAGAAAATGGAACATTCTGATGATTATTATATCGTGAGATTAAACGAGCTGCTGGGTATCGATACACATGGCGTCACTGTACAGTTTTCTGCAGGTATCGCAGATGCTTACGAAGTGAATGGCCAGGAAAAGCGGATTGGACCAGCAAAGTTTGATGGGCAGCATGTATTTTTTGATATGGGACATGATGCTATCAAATCCTTTGCTGTAAAATTTGCTCCAACTGTAGCAGTTAAGAGCGTAGTGGCACAGGCGCCTGTGTCACTACCTTTTAATGTAGATGCATTCAGCTATGACAATAACAGGGACGATGGTAACCTGAAAGGCAGATATAGCTTACCTGCAGAACTGTTGCCGGATACGATTGTGAGCGAAGATGTGGCCTTTAAAATGGGGAGTCGTGCAGATGAAGACAGCAATGCCGTAATTTGTAAAGGGCAGGAAATCGTGTTGCCGGATGGGGACTATAATGCCGTGTATCTTTTAGCAGTAGCTGATAAGGATACGGTGGGTGATTTCCGGATTGATGACCATGTGGTACCTGTAGGTATTCAGGAATGGACGGGATATATCGGTCAGTATTATAATAGGCGTTTTGAGCAGGATGAGATCACGGTGAAAAGTATCGCTGATCCTTTTGTGAAAAAAGACAACATTGCTTGGTTTGCATCGCACAGGCATCTGGCTTACCCCTCAAAGAATGAAGCCTACAATTATAGTTATATGTTTAAATATCGGATAGCTATACCTGCACATGCAAAGCGGATCAAGCTGCCGGAGAATAAGAACATTAAAATATTTGCGATCACAGTAGTGAAAGAGACAGCAAAGGATGTAGTAACTTTGCAACCTTTGTATGATGATTTTAGTTATAAATTATGAAGAAGATATTACTAATACTTTGTGCTATACTATTCCACTCTATTTCTTATGCTCAGATTGATTTTAACAAAAATGGAAAAAAAGATGTGTATGAAGATGCAAAGGCGAATATTGAAGACCGGGTCAGGGATTTAATTTCACAGATGACGGTTGAAGAGAAAACCTGTCAGCTGGCCACATTATATGGTTCGGGAAGGGTGTTGAAAGACGCCCTCCCTACGCCCGAATGGCAGCATCAGATCTGGAAAGATGGGATTGGTAATATTGATGAGGAACATAATGGTGTTGGGAAATTCAAGTCGGAATTTGCTTTCCCTTATAGTAAGCATATTGAAACAATCCATACTATTCAAAAGTGGTTTATTGAAAATACAAGGTTGGGTATTCCTGTTGATTTTACCAATGAAGGGATCAGAGGTTTGTGTCATGACAGGGCGACTTCTTTCCCGGCACAATGTGGACAGGGGGCTACGTGGGATAAGCAGCTGATCTGTCAGATTGGTGCTATTGAAGGAAAGGAGGCAATGGCATTAGGATACACTAATATTTATTCCCCTATACTTGATATTGTACAGGATCCTCGCTGGGGCCGTGCTGAAGAAGTGTATGGCGAGGATCCTTACCTTGTCGGTCAGTTAGGCAGGCAGATGATATTAGGTTTACAAAAGCAGGGTGTAGCGGCAACAATCAAGCATTTTGCGGTGTATTCCGTGCCGGTGGGTGGTAGAGATGGTGGTACCCGAACGGATCCGCATGTAGCGCCGAGAGAGATGAAAACCTTGTACCTGGAGCCTTTCAGAGTAGCGGTAGCAGAAGCACATCCTATGGGTGTAATGAGTTCCTACAATGACTATGATGGTGTGCCTGTAACAGGGAGTGCTTATTTTCTGACGGATATATTAAGGCACCAGTGGGGGTTTGATGGGTATGTGACTACTGATAGCAGGGCGTTGGAGTTCATTTATGAGAAGCATAAAGTCGCTGCTGATATGGAAGATGCAGTGGCGATGGCTGTGAATGCAGGTGTGAATATCAGAACTGATTTTTCTATACCGGAGGATTTTCTGCATCCGTTACGACAGGCAATCAAAGATGGTAAAATATCTATGGAGATGTTAGATCAGCGGGTGGCAGAAGTATTGCGTGTGAAGTTTCGGTTAGGCTTGTTTGACAACCCATATAGAGGAGATGCCAGTCAGGTACATACGGCTGCCGCTCAGGCGTTGTCGCTGCAGGCCGCCCTGGAATCTATTGTATTGTTGAAGAATGAAAATCAGATGCTGCCATTGAGCAAGTCGCTGAAATCAGTGGCGGTCATTGGTCCCAATGCCAAAGAAGTAGAAGGATTGTTATCCAGGTATGGTCCTGCAAATGCACCATTGATGACGGTGTATGATGGTATCAAAGCGATGTTACCAGGTGCGATGGTGGGATATGAGAAGGGATGTAATATAATAGGGCCGCATTTTCCTGAAGATGAGATTTTACCTTTTCCTGCTGATAGTGCGGAGCAAAATATGCTACAGGCGGCGGTAGATCTGGCTAAAAAATCAGCGGTAACTATTCTGGTTTTAGGTGGTTCTGAAAAAACGGTACGTGAAGATCGTTCCCGTACAAGTTTAGACTTGCCGGTGGTACAGGAACGTTTGTTAGAAGCGGTGTATGCTACCGGAAAGCCAGTGGTATTAGTATTGTTAGATGGTCGTGCGGCCACGATCAATTTCGCACAGCGGAATATTCCTGCTATTATTCATGGATGGTTTCCGGGGGAGTTTGGTGGTAAGGCGATTGCGTCTGTATTGTTTGGAGAATATAATCCGGGTGGAAAACTGGCAGTGACTTTCCCAAAATCAGTGGGGCAGATACCTTATGCTTTTCCTTTTAAACCGGGTTCAGAGGCATCTTCTAAGACATCGGTATGGGGGGCTTTGTATCCCTTTGGTTTTGGGTTGAGTTATACCACATTTGGATATAGTGATCTGAAAGTTACTCCTGCGCAACAGGGACCCGAGGGAAATGTGACAGTGAGTTGTAAGGTGAAAAATACAGGCGCTGTAAAAGGTGATGAGGTGGTGCAATTATATATTCATGATGCTATTAGCAGTGTGATCACTTATACACAGGTGTTGAGAGGGTTTGAGCGTATTACGCTGGCCCCGGGGGAAGAAAAGGAAGTGAGCTTTGAATTGGGTAAGCATGAGTTGGGGTTGTGGGATATCAATGACCATTTTACGGTAGAGCCCGGGAAGTTTGAGATTATGGTCGGGAGTTCTTCGAAGGATATAAGGTTACGAGGCAGTGTTGAAATTGTCAGTAAATAAATAGAAAGCTGCTGTCTTTGTTAAGATTATTAGTAAATAAATGTAAGAGCGTGTATCAAAAGTAAGATACACGCTCTTTTCATTCGGATACCTGATGGAGCCAGGTTTCCATTAATGCTGGTCTAAGGAGGTTCATTTATTTTTGATATATCCTGTTTTTTTTTGCTGCCTGAACAAAAGGGCGATAGAAATGTTAGACCATGTATGTGGTCAATGAAACAATGAGCGGACCTACAATTTGATATTATAAAGTGGCATGGGCGCCCGGATCATAAATCATGTGACCTGGGTCTGCTTTGTGACGAGGGGAAAATGAGTTGATACTATTATAGTATACTTATCTAAGGTATTGTTTGTTTTTAAAATATGACAGGGTATTACCCCTCCTGTTTTCTTAATAAAAAGAAAAACTGGTTGATAATCATTTTTATTTGAGATAGTGTAAATTGTTGCCGGGTTCGTAAAGCTATCCTAATGACGTCCAGAGAAGAATTACAATCAGCCATAGACCATCAGCTCCGGGTAATACTGGAGAAATATCATTGTGTTCGCGGAAGTATCAGATTTCAGACGCCGGCATTATTATCCATGAATGGGATCAGAAATGACGGAAAGCCGGTATTGATATGGCCGACAGATAAGAAATTGGATACCCTGGTTTCCAAATACGTATTCCAGGAGCCGGAACTGGGCGGATTGATCGTACAGGCAGATCTGCTCATGGATCAATTTGTGTATAAGCAGGTGAGCAAGGGCCGCCTCCAACAGGAAGCACTGCAGGTGCAAAGACAAAGAGATCAGGAGGCCAGGGTACAGCAGCAAAACTGGCGCCGCCTGCTGGAAAGCAAGACGGAAAGCTATGGGGTGGAATTGGCGGAAAAGGTGGCGGAACGGTTGCTGACAGCTAATTTTGGATTTGGCCACCGGGATTATTGTGGAATGGGGTTGGAATACCGGAATGGGGTTTATTATTATGGTGGTTTGTGGGATGGGATCATGGATGATAAGGTACTGTCATTTACCGCTAAAGCCGAATTTGTGAGTTGGTTGGCAGGGCAGTCTGATGCGGGGATGGCCAGGTTGAATGAGGCGGATGCTTTTTATTGGGGGAACCAGACGGTGACGAGACAACGATTACAGGAATTTATTCTATAAGGGCTGACCAAAAAGTAATGGTCAGCCCTTATTTATTTCGGGTACCTGATGGAGACCTGTCATCGTTTAAGCAATTGTCACGACCTTCATTTTGCTTTTTGGCCAGCCCCAGGAAATTCGGATACCCGATGACGTCAGGTAATATGTTGGTTCTTTTTATTATTCTTTAGTCAGGTTCGGATCGTCTACTACCGGCCCCTTTACATTATTTAATATGATCAGCGGTCTGGAAGCTGCTTTGTTTATCTTCACCTTTTCCAGTTTCAATCCATTTACATCATCAAAAATACAAGCTGTACGGAACTCCTCTCCAGTATAGCTCAGTTTTACATTTTTGAAAGTAATACCATCCGCATGTCTCACATAAAAACCCCATGCTGGCAATTCTCTGAACATGGAGAATTCAGGATAATCGCTGATCGCTTCTGGAATACGATGTAATGAATCTACATTGATATTCGCTACCGCCATGCTGGATTTCTCGGTGTAGGTGATATCTATATTTTCCAAAGTCACATCCTGTATGTGATGACCGGGTATGCCATAGATGCCGGCAGGGAAAGTGTTATGTTCAAAAAGCTCTCTTGGCCCTTCCATATTATACCCTGCATCAGGTTTGGTAGCTGGGATCTCCGCTTTTACATTAGAAATTCGCACTTTGCTGAGGGTACCGGGTTCACGACGTGCCTGGCGCTTGCCCAGGCGAAGGAAGATGGCATTACCGGTATTCTTTGCTGTGATATTGCTGATATCAATGTTTTCCACAATTCCGCCATCTACCGTTTCAATAGCGATAGCAGAGCGGAAGGTATTGTATACATAGATGTTTTTTACAGTGATATTTTTGAATCCTCCCCAGGAGGCGGTGCCCATTTTGAACCCACTGGCGCTGGAACGTACCTTACAATTGGCGATGTAGATGTTCTCACAAAGTCCTGCGGTATCGTGCGATTTCAGGCAAATGCCATCATCGGCTACGTCAAAGCTGCTGTTGGTAAGCTTTACATTTTTGCAGTCTACCAGGTCAATGCCGTCGTTATTCAGGAAGGTATTGCTGATCACTTTGATGCTGTCGAAGATCATGTCCGTACAGCTTACATAGTCCTGTATCCAGCAGAGACCATTCAGGATGGTGACATTTTTCACCGTTACGTGCTGACAATTTGTGAATGCAACCAGCTTTGGACGGTTGTTTTCTTCAGGTCGCATTTGTCCCCATTCGTTGTAATGCTGCCATTCTTTATCTTTTAGTGTGCCTTTTTTTAGCATGTCAAAAATATCTTTCAGGAGCAGTTCTCCTTGTCCATCGATGGTCCCTTTCCCCGTGATGCCGATATTTTGCTGGTTGTTGGCAACGATCAGGGCAGAGGCTTTGGCTGGACCATAATCCTTACGGCTGGTGGTTGCGAGAAGGAAGGAGTTGGGCGCCAGGTGCAGGGTGACACCAGATTTCAGGGCGATGACACCGGTTACGAACTTACCGGCTGGTACGACTACTGTACCGCCGCCAGCGGCAGCTGCTTTGTCGATAGCTTCCTGGATGGCGGTGGTGTTGTTGGTTTTGCCATCACCTTTGGCGCCGTAGCTGGTGATGGGGAAGTTTTTTTGTTGCGCAGATAGTTGAAAATAGTTTAAACATAACAGTAGAATCAATACCCTCATATCGTGTTGGTTTTATATGAGCAACAAGATAATAATCTCATTGCGAAAAAAACAGCTTCCACTAATGTCGGCAGCCATTTTTTTCGGGAGGGTGCCTGCGGCAGGCATTTCCACCGGGTACGATGTGTAGCCGTGAGTGGATTTAATAATGTGTCTTATTTTAACCGGCATTTTAAATTGCAAGCGGGAGTATCTCCATTGCATTACCGGCGTCGGCGTTGATTTGTAGCTGGATGGTGAAATTGTCCGGTTTTTCCTGGATATCTAATTGGTATTGACCAGGGTATATCAGGTCCAGTCTTCTTCTTACATTCTGTAATCCAATACCGCTGTATTGACTGGATGCCTTGTCTGTCGTGCTATTGCTGACCCTGAAAAGTAGTTGATCTGCCTCTATTTCCAGGTGAATATTGATCCAGTTTGCATCCTGACCTGATACATGTTTAAATGCATTTTCAATAAATGTCATCAGTATAAATGGTGCAATTGAAATATGCGCAACAGGTTTGTCAGTAAAATGCACTTGTATGCGGGTGCTTTTATTCTGTCTTAATTTTTCCAGTTCTATAAAGTTTTCCAGGAAAGTTATTTCCTTATCGAGTGGAATGTGTGGATCATTACATTCATACAATTGGTGCCGCAATAATTCAGAGAATTTGGCCAGTGAAGCACTTGCTACATCAGGATTTTTATGGATCAGGAAGAAGATAGAGTTAATACTATTGAATAAAAAATGTGGATTAAACTGATTGCGCAGAAACTGCAATTCTGTTTCCAGTTTTTCTTTTTCTAATAATTGCTGGCGTTCTTTTGTTTGCATCCAGTGTTTGGCCAGCTTGATACTCATGGCCAGGGTCATACTTGCCATGGTACTGGGCAGGGCTTTGCCAACAAATCCAAAGAAACAAAGATCACTGGGAGTGGGAATGAGATAATACCCTCCTACTATACACAAGGTGGCGGTTGCCAGTGTGAGCAACAGGTAGCCCATGTAAGCCTGGTATTTCCCTTTCTGAAGAAATTGAGGAATGAGGTAGTACAAATTGAAATATACTGCCACCGCCTGAAAAACGACGTAAAATGCGAACTCTACGGCATGAGGGGTGAACAGGATGGTATTGGCCGCTTTGAGCGGATCGCCATAAGACACTACCCACCATGCATAATGATACATTACCCAGAATGGCAGATGGTAGAGCCTGTAACGAAATAACCAATGCTTTTCCATATCCCTAATTTACGAAAATATGCTGTGGCAGTGGGTATAATTATATGAAATAACACGGGAAAATGATCAAATGCACCTGGTTGTACATGAACGGGTGTGGGGTATTTCATCAATTATTTACAACGGGTGGTCATACGCTTTTTTCGGAGGAAAAGAATTTAGATTCTTTTGCTGAAAACAAGCATTATGAAACGCCTTTTTCTAATTTGCTATATCATCGCAATTTGCTCGCCTGCCCTGGCGCAGGTCAGTGGCAAACTACAGGATGTGCAGGGGGCGCCGGTTCCTTTTGCGAATGTCATCATACTGAAAGCTGCAGATAGCAGTATTTTTAAAGGAGCCGTCTCTGATGAACAGGGAGGTTTTCTGATCGCTCAAGTGCCAGCGGGACAATATGTGCTCAGGATAAATGCGATTGGGTACGAGGGTGTAAATTTACCCCTGGATGGACCCCGAAATGTAGGCGTACAGGTATTGCAGACTAACCGCCGGCAACTGGGGGAAGTGGTGATACGTGGTACGAAACCACTTTATCAGCAACAGGAACAGGGGATAGTAGTGAATGTAGAAAGCAGTATCCTCTCCAAAGGCAGTGCGGCATTGGAGGTGCTGGAACGTGCACCGGGTATTATCATCGATCATAGAAACAATAGTATTTCTATGAATGGAAAAAGTAGTGTGATGGTAATGCTGAATGGAAAGCTATTGCGTATGCCCATTACACAGGTAGTAGCCTTGCTGAGAGGAATGCGGGCGGACGATGTGGAAAAGATCGAGCTGCTCACTACACCGGGTGCAGGTTATGATGCAGAAGGTGATGGCGGCATTATCAATATTGTTTTAAAGAAGAACAGCAATGTCGGTTTGAATGGTAGTGTGAGCGCTACTGCGGGCTATGGCTGGGGAGAGAAAGCAGGTACGAGTGTACAACTGGGATATAATAAGTGGTATGGTTCCTACAGTTATAATCATAACAGGAGTAATGCGAATTGGCATGCGATCGGTACAGCTGTAGAACCTTTATATGGAGGGTTGACCTATTCTGATGTAACAGGTGTGATGCAGCCAGTGGAGAACAGTCATACCGCCAGAGTAGGTTTTGATTCCAAACATATGGGCGGTAGTTTGCTGTTTGGATATAGTCAAACGCATCTGCATAATATCAATACCGGCATGTTTAATGTATTGCCTGATTCTATCTTATACAATCATGTAGATGTCAATGAATACATGAAATGGAAGAATACGATTGCGGATTTCTATGTGGAAGGAAAGCACCTGAATGTAAGCCTGGATTACCTGCGCTATACAATGGATCGCCCCAGCAAAGCGGTGAATTCATTTGTAAATCTGAAAGGAGAAGAGATTGGGAATAACGATACCTTGTTTGCACCCATACAGGAAGGGTATGCACATACATTGATACAGGTAGGTGTGGTGAAACTGGATTATAAAGCGCAGCTCAGTGATAAATTGAAACTGGAAGCAGGTGTAAAAGGTAGTTATAACCGTACGGAAAGTGCATCGGGTATTAAAAGCCTGGTAGATGGTGAATATGTAACTGGTAAGGATGCAACGAATGATGGGGTGATGAGAGAAATAATCGGGGCGGGCTATGCGTCCCTAAAATGGCAGCTGGATTCTACGACTGCATTGACAGTGGGTAGCAGGTATGAATATGCCGATACGCGGTTGACAACTGTTCGTAAGATGGGAAAACTGTTTCCTTCCATTGCTTTTAATAAAACATTCCCGGGCGGACATGAATTGTTTATCACTTACAATAAGCGAATCACCCGGCCAGCTTATACAGATCTGGCTTCTTATAAATCTTATACAGGACCTAATTCTTATGAATCAGGCAATCCTTCATTGATACCTACTATCACGAATATTTTTAAAATAGGATACAATTATAAAGGCTATTCATTTTCGATCTTAGCCAGTAGAGATGATCATCCTATCGTACGCTGGCAGATGACAGAAACACCGGATAGTGCAGTGTTGATAGTGTCTTCACAAAATATGTTGTGGCAGAATAACCTGGTGTTTCAGGCAGGTATACCTGTGAAGGTGACAGATTGGTGGAGTATGAATTACAGTCTGCTGGCGGCCTACAGGCAATTTAAATTGGATTATACGCGAAAGCCGGCGCAGAAAGGATACTTTACGTGGAGTGTGAATTTCAGTGAACAATTTAAGTTTCAAAAAGGGTGGTCTGGTGAATTGTCTGGTTTTTACTGGGGGCCTTCTTATGATGGGTCTAAGAAGGTAGGTAGTTTTGGAGAAGTGAACGTAGGTGTGAAAAAAGAGATGGGCAAAGGTACTTTGCAGTTTGCGGTAGAGGATATATTTTCCAGTATGCATATTCCATTTGCTTTTGGTCAATTGACAGAGGAGGCGCATGATTTAAAATCGAAAGTGGTGTATAGTGCGGAGTCCAGTTATTTTCCGGTGATGAAACTGACCTATTTCAGGGCATTTGGTGGGACGAAACAAAGCCATAAGGAGGGCGGGGCAAAGGAAGAGCAGGAACGAATAAATTAGTAGCTTTGTCATACTATGACAGCGTATCAAACCTACCGTATATTCGAATAGCGTGAAGATGCGGTAGCAGTTTTTTTAGCGCCTTACTACTATCACAGCATTTGCTGATTCGCATCATCAGTCAATGATAAACAATATTTTATCTTAGTGAACATTCTTCTACTACTATAGGGTAGGAAATAGGTATGCGTAAACAAGACCTCCTTATAAAGACGGTAAATTGGAAGAGTGATGAAAATGCGGCCCCGGACTGATTACCCGGGGCTTTTTTTTACATAGCCACTTCCAGTAGCAGGATGATGGCATCACTCGACAACGCCTCCATTTCTATTGCATCTACATCCCACAAAGCAAGCCCATCGCCATTATGCAGCAGTCTGTACTGCACTTCAAAAGCCCCTTCTATATTAAATACGAATACCCCTTTGGCCTTATCTTTTAGTGGGTAGGTGGTTTCAGCCCTGCCATTGAATTTTCCGATAGACAAGGAATAGGTGTCATTATTGATGAGTGTGTGCAGCTGATCTTTATGGCTGAGGTCAAAAGTGGTCAATGTAGCTGACGTTGCTCTTGGGGCTTTGATCCATAATTGCAGGAACTTCACTAAGTCATTTTCGTACGGATTACGTACTTCGAATATAGTACCCCGTATGAGGTGTAGCACCTGTACTTGCCCCGCTTCCAGCAAACCATTATGTCCGTCATCAGTAGAGACGGTGATGGCGCCTACAATAGGTAGCAGTATAATGTCAGAAGCTGTTTCGATTTCCATACGAAAACCATTGCCACCAGCTAATACATCTTCATTCAGTACATAGAGTGCACCAAACGGTTGTTTGTGTTCATTGAAATACCTGCCGAAGTTGAATGTATTGTATGTACGGAACCAAGGCATTTCGTTGTAGCCGCGTTCATCGGACAGGTACATTTTTCCTTTTGATTGTGGTATCATGATTGAATAGAATAAATACTTAGGAATGGTTGCATAGAGAACATTTCTGTGAGTGTTTCACCATTATCCGGTTCGTTGTTAATAGTGACCAGCAGCTGATTGCTGATGGTGTCATGCCAGGTGAGCGGTTCAGAAATAAAGTTCACTGCTACCTGGTGTTTCTTTTTATCCGTGATGTCAGAGTTGACGATTTCGAACTTGAAAATTTTGAATGGTAAAAATGTTTTACCAATGTTGTTAGTGATATCAGGTACTCTGCCATTCAGTTGTTTGAGGTAGCCGATGATGGCAGGTGTAACGAGAAAATGGATCCTGTCTGCATTAGGAACATTATCGATGAGTTCAGCGAAGGTGTTGTACTTTTTTTCAGGATTGAATGTTTGTGCCTGCAGGAGGTATTCATACCAGGAGCCTTCGAAGAGCATTTGATCCCATGGTTTGGTATTCGATGCATCAATGAGTTTGCGATATATGAGGCGGATGGTCTTCATTGTTACTGTAGTTATAAGCGGAGGTATCCTTATTAAAAAGAGCGTGCATCTTTGGATACACGCTCATACGATGAATTTATGCAGCGACGTAGATGGTGTGTGTCAGTGTATAGCCGGCCGAGACACTACCAGTTACAGTAGCGAGTTCATTGGCAAGGGAGTCACTGAATATCGAGTCGGCAGTGTTGGATGTATCCTGCGTACCGTGTGCTTTGTAGTCAGTAGCAGTGGTGTACACCGTGTTACAAACATCAGCAGGGAACGCGATCTGAGTGATGAGCAGAGAAGTACCGCTGCTATTGTACACATGCACATGAATGTGTGGCGCTCTGCCTGAATACCAGCCTGGGAAGATACTGGTGAAAGTAACTAATCCGCTGGAGTCAGTAGTCTGACGTCCTCTCAGGAAGTGAGAAGAGGTATAGTCAACACTGGAATATCCACCACCGGGGTTTACTACATATTCAGAATAGTAGCCCACAGCGGTGCAATGCCATATATCTACCAGTGCACCGGAGAGTGCAGCACAACTGTTCTTTGTATTGGCGATGGTGATTTTTACAGTGAGTGGTACACCGGCTTGACTATCGACAATGTTACTTCTTACATAGGAAGATGGGGTTTTAGTAGGATATGGTCCTGCTGTTTCAGTAGCTGTGACAGTGCAGGATGTAGTTGTACTTCCAGTGTTGGTAGTGGTGCTGTCAGTGGTAGTACCGTCTGTGCTGGTAGTCGTATCTGTGTCTTTTCCGCAGGACGATACTGCCAGTGGGGCAACGGCTGCTAAACCTAAAGCAGCGAGGGTGTTTTTCAAGAAGATTTTTCTTTCCATGGCACGATGTTTAATTAAATATTTGTGTTGGTCGCTTTTGTAAATGTATCTACAATCGTGATTGGAAGCGAGTTTTGTCGGTAAAGGGTGGAATTGTTGAGGTAAATTAAAAGGTGCTTTTTACGTTAAAAAAAAGTAACCGGTTAAGATTAAACTTTCGGATTCTTAACTGGTCTAAGGGCGATTTTATATAAAATAAGTCTTTATAAATCGCAGTGCATTGTCTGAAAAAATGCGGGTAATGATTTCATGTGGTGAAATCTGATTATAAGTTTTGTAATGAGAGGTGAAAAATAAAGGAGGATTTATTGGCGGGGTGGTCACTAAAGGAAAGAATTTAGGTTGTACCCACGAAAAGTACAACAGATAATATGTTTTGTCAATTGACAGTAGCAGTTTAGGGAGTTAGCTTTGTTTCAATGGAAAAATGTTCATTCCTTCCTTTATTCATACAGTGGAGCTTGATTGCAATTGGCCGTTTCTGTCAAGGAGCGGCCTTCCGTGTTTGGACAAAAATGCTTAATATAGCATACTGTTTGAAGTTTCCCCTGTTCCTGCGGAAGAATGTGAATATGCTCACTTTGTTAAATATTTAATTTATGGAACACCAATTGCACTACGATACTGTTATCAATGCTATTGCCGCTTTGAAGAAAAAAGGCTTTACTGTTGATTTTAACATGGAAGACAATTACATCGTATCGTCAGAGGATAAGATTCATGTGGATGATTTCAGTATCGTGGATGTGTACAGGTATGAGGGTAATTCGGATCCGTCGGACGAGGCAGCGGTATATGCTATTGAGTGTAAAAATGGCCTGAAAGGTATACTTGTATCGGGTTATGGCCCATCGGCAGATACTTTGACAACAGAAATGCTACAGAAATTAAGGATTAAGTAAAATATAAACAATTTTGATATGAAAGCTAATATTGGAATCAGCGAAAAGAACACGCAAGCTGTTGCCCTTATCTTAAATCAATTACTGGCAGATGAACAGGTGTTATTTGCGAAGACCCGCAATTATCATTGGAACATCGAGAGCCCTAGTTTTATGGAGTTACATAAGTTGTATGAGAGACTGTACACTGAACTGGCGGAAACGATTGATGAGGTAGCGGAGCGTGTACGTAAGATTGGACATTATGCCGAAGGCCGTCTGGCAGATTATCTGAAACTGGCTAATCTGCAGGAAGGGGATTATACGAATGATCAGAATACCCAGATCAGGAATTTGCTGGATGACCATGAGACGCTTATTCGTGGCGTGCGTGCGCATATAGAGAAGGTGGAGGATGAGTATAAGGATACGGGTACTGCCGATTTCCTGACAGGTGTGTTGAAGGAGCATGAGGAGTGGGCATGGTTCCTGCGTTCTTATTTGAAATAAGTCAAATTAATTATGTTAAACGCTTTTGTCTTTTAGGGGCAAAAGCGTTTTTTTAATGCCCTCAAATTGTGGAAAATCTCCTCCACTGAGTTGTGTAATATTATCTTTATTTTATTGCATGTGTTTATATGGTGTTAATTTTGTATTTAAATTATGCTTGGTTTGAAAATTGAACTAATGCTATTTTTTATACATATGTACTATGATAGAGATTCAGCAGATAAATGAACGGATAGCGGCAGAACATTACAGTGATGCGAACAGTTGTTTCGAACTGCGTATGATGTTGATGGATGCGGCATCATTACTTACCGCGAAGCAAATCTCTAATCTTCGACAGGGCAGGGACCCTCACGTTTCCATGATCTTATTACAGGCATTCAGGAATATAAAACAATATTACTTTCTACTGGAAAAAACAATAGACATGGATCTGGCGTGTTATAACAAAACAAAAGATGCAGTAGTAGCTGAATTAGATAGTTTATGCCAACAGTTGAAAGGAAATGTATTCCAACTTCCTGAAGAAAATATCTCCGCTTTAAAAATTGCTCAGTAACTTAATGTCGCAAATTTTTGCGGCATTTTTATTAAACTGGAATTATGAAAATAGGATGGGCAGGACTCGGTAACATGGGTAAACCTATGGTGAAGAACCTGGTAAAAGCAGGATTTGATGTGACGGTGTATAACCGCACGGTAGCTAAGGCAAATGAATTTGCAAAGGAAACAGGTGTGAAGGTGGCTGCTACGCCGGCGGAACTTGTGAAGGATGTCGATTGTGTTATTACGATGGTATCGGATGATGCAGCGTTGAAGGAGATCTGGGATCAGTTGCTGGCGGCACCGTTACCTGATGGGTTACTGGCGATTGATATGAGTACAGTATCTCCGGATACGACGAAGGCAATGGCGGCTCGTGTCAGAGAGAAGGGGATTGCTTACCTGGATGCGCCTGTATCGGGGAGTGTAAAACCTGCGGAAGATCGTCAGTTGATAATATTGGTAGGAGGGAATGAGGCGGATTTTGAAAGGGCGAAACCGGTGTTTGATAGTTTGGGTAAGTCGGCTACGTTGTTGGGGGATAATGGTGCGGGGAACTATGCGAAACTGGCTATCAATGCGTTTCTGGGTATTACAGTGCAGGGATTGGCAGAGGCGGTGATATTTGCTCAAAAGCATGGTATAGGACCAGATAAGTTGTTACCATTAATAAATGAAGGTGGTGTAGGGAGTGGGATTACGAAGATAAAGACACCGGGGATTATTAATGGGAATTTTGCACCAGCGTTTGCATTGAAGTTGTTGGCAAAGGATATCAGGTTGGCGAGAGAGCAGGGAATGGATACGCCGGCAGGGGTGACATTGAATGAGGCGCTGGAGGGTGCGGTGAAGGAAGGATTGGGAGATGAGGATATGATTGCGATATTGAAGTATTTAGGATGATCTCTCTCATTGCCGGCTTTGAGGCTAAACCGGAATGCACCTGTTGATGTTTTGGATACAACAAATTTTCCTATGATATAAGGTTTTTTAAAGTGGAGGGGTTATGTAACTAATTAACCTACATATACATGTGGCGGGGTGAACAATATCCCTTTTGAGGATGTTAACTTTGACTAAATTACACCCCGACATGAAAACCTTACGCAATTTGATGCTGATCGCCCTATTGGCGGTAGCCTGTAAAACCACCCGGGATGGGTATGGTAGCAACGAGCCGTTGGACAAAGTTTATAACAGGTCCATTAACCAGGCGATGATCGCAGACACTACCAAAACAATCGACACACTGCAGACGATCACTGCAGGGAATCCTGTACTACAATGGAAGACGATTAACGGACAACAGTATGTGTTGATGGGTACTTTTATGAAGTATCCTAATAGCTTTCCTCCCGGAGATTCGATCAATAATAGTTGGGGAGAGATGTGGCTTTTCATTCCCAACCAGATGAAGTACAGGTTGGGAAGTACTTTTTCACCAACTTCTGATACATTGTTGCGTTTGAGCCAGATGCTGGGGTTACCGCCAGTGAATGGCAATAGGTATATCGCACAGGTATGGGTACCGGCGGGTAAGTTGTATAGACCTGCGGGTAATCCGGATGTGACGACGACACATGCGGGTCCGGTATTGTCAGCGGGAGTGTCGGAGGAGTATAAGGCGTGGTTTAACGGGTATATTATTTCATCTTATTTTCAGCCGCTGGCGCCAGGTGGCGCGCATTATCCATGGACGAGGATGGGATATACGTATGATTGGAATCCGAGAGTGAATAGAGTGGGGGTGAGTGAGTTTGTGTTGCCGAAGGGGTGTGGGATATGGGTGGAGAAGATGACGACGGCGGGTGGGTTTTTTAAGTAAGAGAGAGTTCATCCCCTATAGATATTTCCCTTTTTTTACCGAAAAAAGCTTTTGCCATCATGGGAAAAGCTTTTTTTCGCTGAAAGCAGGTTAATTTCGTGATTTAATCACGAGCTATGCAAACATCGGAATCCTCGTCGCGCGGGAAATCCCTTCTTATTTTTATTTTAGGATCACTGACAGCATTAGGACCATTCTCTATTGACATGTATCTTCCAGGCTTTGACTCCATTGCAAAAGACCTGGGGGTGACTACAGCCGAAGTCGGCCTTTCCTTATCCAGTTATTTTATCGGTATCTCTGCCGGACAGTTATTATACGGACCACTGTTAGACCGTTTTGGTCGGAAGAAACCGCTTTACTTTGGGCTTTGTCTTTACATCTTAGCATCTGCGGGTTGTACATTGGTGCATAGCTTGCAGGGGTTGGTGATATTACGTTTCTTCCAGGCTATTGGTAGTTGTGCGGCGGCGGTAGCTGCTATTACGATGGTGAGGGATTTGTTTCCGGTGGAGCAGAATGCGAGGGTATTTGCATTGTTGATGTTAGTGGTAGGAGCTTCTCCTATGATTGCGCCTACAGTAGGTGGTTATGTTACGTTGGCTTTGGGGTGGCATGCGGTGTTTATAATATTAGGTGGATTGGGGCTGTTGATATTACTGGCGAGTATATTTTTATTGCCGGAGAGTTATGAGCCGGATGTGAATATGTCTTTAAAGCCGGGGCCGATAATTAGTAATTTCCTGGCGGTGATAAAGGAGCCGCAGTTTTATACTTATACCTTGTCGGGTTCATTTGCATTTGCGGGATTGTTCGCCTATGTATCGGGTTCGCCGGTGGTGTTCATGGAGATCTTTCATCTGGATAAGACGGTGTATGGCTGGATCTTTGCGGGGTTATCGGTGGGATTGATTGGGTCTAGTCAGGTGAACAGTTGGGTGTTGCGTCGTTATAGAAGTGATCAGGTGGTAAAGGTGGCGGTGATTGCGCAGGCATTGACGGGGATATTATTTTTGGTGGGAGAATATCAGGGGTGGTATCAGTTACCGCAGGTGATAGGGTTGTTATTTATATTTTTGAGTTGTGTGGGTTTTGCAAATCCTAATACGTCGGCATTGTCTATAGCGCCTTTTAAGAAGCATGCGGGTAGTGCGGCGGCGTTGATGGGGGCTACGCAGATGGGAATAGGTGCGTTGGCATCAGTGGGGGTGAGTTTGTTTGATAGTCATACGGCGTTGCCGATGGTGATGATAATGGCAGGTACGGCGGTGATGTCTGTGGTGGTGTTGGTGATAGGGCGCAGGCAGATTAAGCATCCGATTGTGATGCATGAGGGGGATGATGCGATAGTGATACATTAGGGGGTAGGCATTCAATTCTATGCGCTATGCATTAGATCAATTACTAATTGCCTTATTGCTAAGCTGATAAGATTTAGGTTATGGTATGGGATCAATTACTAATTGCCTTATTGCTTAGTTGATAAGATTTAGGTTATGGTATAGGATCAATTACTAATTGCCTTATTGCTTAGTTGATAAGATTTAGGTTATGGTATGGGATCAATTACTGATTGGCTTATTGCTTAGCTGATAAGATTTAGGTTATAGTATAGATCAATTACTGATTGGCTTATTGCTAAGCTGATAAGATTTAGGTTATGTTATTGGATCAATTACTAATTGGCTTATTGCTTAGTTGATAAGATTTAGGTTATGGTATGGGATCAATTACTAATTGCCGGATCGACTATCTGGTAAGCTATAAATTAGCATTCTCGATTGTTTTCAATTTTTACTTTATTTTATTTTACTCTAACGGTGATATATCCTGTTTTCAGCTTATCACCGGTTACTTCTACTTTAATCTTTCCAGCATGGCCGGTATTCCGCAGGATAATCAATCCTTTCCCCCTAAAGGTGGTAAGTGTTGGCTGCTGGAAACTGGCCATTCTATTTGGACATCCACTCCCCGCTCCTGCAAGCACAGCCGGGCCTGAGATCCTGATATTTAATTTCAGGTCGGCATAAGGCACTACATTCCCTTCAGCATCCATTACTGCTACATTGACATAGGAAAGAGATTCAGCGTCTGCCTGAATGGTAGTTGTATCAGCATGTAAAGCAATGGCCGCAGGTTCGGAGGTCGATACGAGGTATCTCACTCCTATCGGTTTTTTATTTCTATCCAGTGCATTGGCTACGATGGTTCCTGGTTTCACCAGTACATCGAAAGTAGCTGTCAGGTCAGTAGCCGTTTCTTTAGTCGCCAGCACCTCTCCGTTTTGCTCAAATTTTACATATTTGGCACGGGTAAAGACTCTCACCTTCAAAGGTTTTCTCAGGTGTTTAGGATATGACCAGCGAGGGAGTTCATCCGGCCATCCCCAGAAACTGGTTTTTTCATTGGTTGTATCTGGTGAGTGTACAAGTATTTCGATGGGGCTCCTTCTCCATACTACATCTCTATAATAAGATTGTGGTTTTTTCTCGCCTGTAATATCGAGGTCGCCGCACCATGCATTGAACCATGGCCAGGTGAGGCGTGCGCTGTCCTTATCACTGTGAATGGTGTGTCCGATACCGGCTTCTCCAAGGTAATCCATGCCAGCCCAGGCAAAGTCACCGATGATCCAGTTTAGCCCTTCTACATGATTCCAGGCATTTTGTAAATCCTGAACGGTGCTTTCAGTGCCCACCATGATACGGTTGGGTACTCTCTTTTTATCGAGGTAATAATTGCCCCACAGGTAGTTGTATCCAGCCACATCCAGGAGAGCGAGGGGCGCATCTGCGTCTTCCCATTTGAGGGACCCACGGCCAAAATTGTTGAAAGCGGCGGTAATGAGACGGGTAGTATCGAGTGATTTGATGGTAGCGCTGAGTTCTTTGGTAAGAAGGATGCCTCTGAACTCTGCTCTTTCAGAGATTTCATTACCAATGCTCCACATAATGATGGAGGGGTGGTTTCGGTCGCGACGAATCATGGATTCGAGGTCTTTAGTATGATAATCGCGGAAGTAACGGGAGTAGTCGGAAGGTGTTTTTTCATCTTCCCAGGTATCGAAGGCTTCGTCGATGACGAGCATACCGAGGCTGTCACAAACTTCCAGGAATTTGGGAGAGGGCGGATTATGGCTGGTACGGATGGCGTTGAAACCATTTTCTTTCAACAGCACGATTTTCCTTTCTTCGGCACGATCAAAGGCGGCGGCACCGAGGAGGCCATTGTCGTGGTGGATGTTGGCACCTCTGAGGAGGGTGCGGGTACCATTGATTAAAAGGCCGATTTTAGGGTCAATTTTGACTTCTCTTATGCCGGTTGGAATAATTACTTTATCGAGGGTAATATTGTCTTTTTGGAGGGTTATTTCGGTTTTATAGCGATAAGGGCGGTCTGGTGACCAAAGTTGTGGATTGTTGATGGTGATGGTGTTTGTATTTGACTCCGCTACGACGGTGTTGGTGGTGTCGAGGAGGCGGAGGTGAAGGTGGGTACCTTCGGGGAGGGTGGTATTGACGTGGATGCTGGCTTGGAAGGTAGGATCGGTGGTGGGGAAAATAAGGTTGGCGTCTTGACCTGTAGTCTTTGTGGAGTAGGAAGAAGTAGTGGTATTTTGAACCGTGGTTTTTGCAGTCTGGATAGAGGAATTGGAATCTTGAATTGTGTTTTTTATGTCCTCGATCGCATCTTGTTTTGTGGTGATAGCGATGTTTTCCACGTCCAGGTGTTGCGCTGGCAAATTGACCAGGTATACATGGCGGTAGATGCCTGAGCCTGTGTACCAGCGGGAGTTGAGTCCTTCGTTTTTAACTTTTACCTCGATGGTATTGACTTTTCCTGCTGGGGAGAGGTAGGGAGTCAGGTCGTAGGTAAAGGGAGTATAGCCATAATGGTGATTGCCGAGGAGGTGGCCATTGATCCATACGTCGCTGTTCATGTAAACGCCGTCGAAGCGGATGTGGAGCAGGTGGTCATTTAGTTCTGGAAGGGTAAAAGATTTCCTGTACCAGGCGGTGCCGCCTACGGTGTAGGCGCCTTGTTCCTTATTGGGGCTGTATTTGTAGAAAGGCCCTATGATGGTGGAGTCGTTTTGATTAGGGAGGTCTTCGATGCTCCAGTCGTGAGGCAGCTGGACGGTCTTTTTTAGGGAGTCCTTTTGGAAGAGCCAGTTATTGTCGAAGCGGATTTCTCTTTGGGTAAGGCGGATGGCTTCCGGTTTTTGACCAAAGGTGAAGGTGGCTGTCAGGAGACAGGTGAATAGGAATAGGTGGCGGAGGAATAGTTTGGCATTCATTTTTTCACAGGATTGGGGTAAAAATATAAAAAATTGGGGAAAGGTTTTAATCGAAGAAGCAGCGAACTAGCGGCGAACTAGCAGCGAAGAACGAGTATAGAAAGAGTATAGAACGAGTATACAAAGAGTATAGAATGAGTATAGGAGATTCGAACAAACAGTATAGAAAACCCGGGAAAAATGGGGGTGAAAAATAGGTGGCGGAAAGTTTTTCACAAGATTTTTTAAAAAATATTTGGAATGAATTGAACAAATCCTATCTTTGCATCCCCAACGACGAAGAATGGTAGTGAGGAAAGGGAAAAAAGGGATCACGGGGCGTAGCGTAGTCCGGTTATCGCGCCTGCTTTGGGAGCAGGAGGTCGCAAGTTCGAATCTTGCCGCCCCGACAAAATACCGGAAAAAGGAGATCAGGAAACTGATCTCCTTTTTGTTTTAATGTTTGTTTTAACGCTCTTAGCTATGTATCTGGTCTTGTTGGGTTTGGTTATCTAAATAAGTATATTTGGATAATTAGAATTGTAATTGTTTTATACTCCACATATGAATAAACTTTCATCCCTACAATTATTGAGAACCTCTTTGGGTGATCCTACTGCGGAATTTAGAAACAACCAATGGGAGGCAATTGACCTGTTAGTTAATCATGGTAATAAACTGCTTATAGTAGAAAGAACCGGGTGGGGAAAAAGTTCGGTTTATTTTATAAGCACCCGGATACTCAGAGATCAGGGTAAAGGGCCAACAATAATTATTTCTCCATTACTTGCTTTAATGCGTAATCAAATCGAGTCTGCAGCAAGATTAGGAATTAAAGCAGTAACGATAAATTCCACTAATCCTAATGATTGGGATAATATTAAGCGTCAGGTTTTAAGTGATGATGTTGATGCATTGTTGATCTCTCCTGAAAGGCTGGCTAATGAGGGCTTTGTAGAGAATTTTCTGACTGAGGTTGCAAGCCGGGTAGGTTTGTTCGTAGTAGATGAAGCCCATTGTATCTCTGACTGGGGGCATGACTTTAGGACTGATTACAGGAGGATTACCAGTATTTTACAATTAATGCCTGTCGGCTTACCCATCCTGGCAACGACTGCTACTGCAAATAATAGGGTTGTTCAGGATATCGTTTCTCAGTTAGGAGGTATTAACATTATCAGAGGATCGTTAGTAAGAGAAAGCCTTGTACTTCAAAATATTAAAATGAAAGACCAGGCCGTAAGGCTTGCCTGGTTGAAGGAAAATATTCCCACTCTGGATGGTAGTGGGATAATATATACGCTTACTAAGCGAGATGCTATGCAGGTATCAGAGTTTCTAAATGAAGCTGGTATTGAAACTGCTGCATATTTTTCTGGTGTTGAAAATGATGGTTTTGAGGATTCCGATGCATATAGGCAACATCTTGAAGATTTGTTGTATAGTAGTGAAATTAAGGTTTTAGTTGCCACCACTGCACTTGGAATGGGGTATGATAAGCCAGATCTGGGATTTGTTATTCATTACCAGGCTCCGGGATCAATAATTTCTTATTATCAACAGGTTGGTAGAGCAGGAAGGGCGATTAAGAAGGCCTATGGTATTTTACTTTCAGGAGAAGAGGATAACGAAATTCATGAACATTTTATGGCTTCAGCTTTTCCTGCTGAGGATCGGATAAATCTGATATTAGATGAGATTGCTAAAAATAATGGATTATCAGTTAATGATTTATTTGGTAGAATTAACTTAAGTAAAGGACAAATAGAGCAGGTATTGAAATATGTTAATGTTGAAGTTCCTTCTCCTGTTATTAAAACCGGAACGAAATGGTTTAGAACGCCTGCGCCATATAAATTGGATAAGGAAAAAATTGCCAGACTTACCTTACAGAAAAGAAAAGAGTGGAATGAGGTAGAACGCTATATAGATTATGGGGATTGTTTAATGAATTATTTACAAACGTCATTGGATGATACTGTTATCAAACGTTGTGGTAAATGTAGCAGATGCCTGGGAAAGGCAATTTTCCCGGAAACAGCATCCCATGAAAATATTATAACAGCTTCGTTATTTTTAAAACATTCAGAATTTGATATTAAACCTCGTAAGCAAATTGCTGTCGGCGCTTTACCTACTTATGGATGGAGAGGGAACTTACCAACGCATTTATTAGCAGAGGTCGGAAAAGTGTTGTCGAGATGGGAGGATGCTGGTTGGGGGAAAATTGTAGCCGCCGATAAGCACAATGGCCATTTTAGAGAAGAATTAGTAGACGCTATTGTGGAGATGATCACTCAACGATGGGAGCTAACATTTTACCCTACCTGGGTTACATGTGTACCATCTACCAAACACCCTGAGCTGATTCCCGATTTCGCAAAACGTTTAGCGGAGAAGTTGAAACTACCTTTTTACCCGGTTGTAGAGAAAATCAGAGAAACTGGTGTTCAGAAAGAGCAACAAAATAGTTACTTTCAATGCCATAATCTGGATGGAGCATTCCAGATTAATAAGAATATATTAGACGGACCGGTTTTTTTGATAGATGATGCAATTGATTCAGGATGGACTTTTACAATTATAGCAGCTTTATTACGCAATGCAGGTAGTGGTCCCGTCTATCCTTTGGCACTTACATCTACTACTGTAAGTTAAAAATATAATATAATGAGTGAAAGAACAAAAGCAATATTATTATTTACATGTTATTTCGCAAAAGAGCTTGATAAGCTGAATAAACCTTTATCACTCACAGAATGGAATAGGTTGGTTAGATGGATGCAAACAAAAAATTTGAATCCGGAAGATTTTTTAACTACAAATGTTGTTTCACTTTTTGGAGAATGGAATGACCAGAATATTAGCAAAAGCCGTTTAATAGGATTATTGGAAAGAAAGGCTGCATTAGCTATAACTTTAGAGAAATGGCAAAGGGCTGGAATTTGGATTATCAGTAGAGGAGATGCTTTATATCCAGAGTCATTCAGGAAAAAATTAAAGGACTTAGCGCCAAATATTCTTTTTGGAGTAGGAAATCCGCAGTTGTTAAAAGAAAAATATATTGGAGTTGTAGGATCCCGTAATGTAAGTGATTCTGATATAAATTTAACACATAAAATTGGCCAGGATATTTCTTCGGAAAAATTTGGTGTTGTATCTGGTGGTGCAAAAGGTGTTGATGAGGCTGCGATGATTGGTTCACTTTCTGGAGGAGGAAGTTGCGTAGGTATTTTAGCTGATTCTTTAATAAAGAAGTCTACGAGTTCTGAATATAGAAATTATATAAGTAGTAATAAACTTGTTCTGATATCTCCGTATAATCCTGAAGCTAGTTTCAATGCAGGAAATGCTATGGGGCGGAACAAGTTAATTTATGCGATGTCAGAGGCTACAGTGGTAATAAAATCTGATATAAAAGGAGGTACATGGGAAGGCGCAAAGGAAAATCTTAAGAATAAATGGGCTCCGGTTTGGGTTTATCCTTCTGCCGAAAAAGGTAATCAGGAGATTGTAAAACTTGGAGGTAGGTGGATACCTGAGGGCGATAGTATTGTAATTGCGGATTTGGTTCAGACCTGCCAGCCTAAAGATGAGCTTACTTTATTTTCAGGAGAAGCAAATGAAACAAGTAGAATTTCGGCAGATAAAAAGACATTTTCAGTTGAGAGCGCTAATTCTGAATTAGCTAAAGAAACTATGCAAATAAAATTAACTGATTTAGATTTCTTTAAATTATTTATAGCTCTTTGGTTTAATAATTTTAAAAATAAGCCAGTTGCTAAAACTGAAATTGTAGATACATTACACCTAACCCCCAAACAGGTTGACGCATGGATAGAAATAGCAATTAAAGAAGCTGCAGTAGTAAGGATAAAGGAATCAATAGGGTATGTTTGGTGTTTGTCTAAAAATGTGGAGATAGTTCCTTAGGATTTGCATTAGTTTTCTGAAATAATACGTTATTATATAAAGTTATCAGGTTAAGTAAATCATTGATAAAATTGTTTGAAAAGTGTCGGGTCACCCCGACAAAAGACCGGAAAAAGGAGATCGGGAAACTGATCTCCTTTTTCCGGTCTTTTGGTATAGTTTGTTACCATCTACAGGCATCGAAAAAATCAGCACATAATAATTTATCAATTACAGGGGCCAAAGCCATTAGGTTATTTGTTATTACTTCGGCATAATCTGATAATTTTTAAAGATTGAACTGTTAACCAGCATTTCCTCATTTGCTATTTCAAATTCTGTATTGTTAAGAATGAAAGAACGTTTCATTTAAATCAATTTATTCTCGACTCTTGAGAATAAGGGTGAGAGGTAGTTGGTTAAAAAAGTAGCTTTCCAAGACCTAAAAACCATCATTTGTGATTTTTCACAAATAAACAAGGTAGATTTTTTTATGTTTATAGAATTTCACTTTGGGAATTTCCGGTCTTTCAGAGATCTTCAAAAATTTAGCCTTGAAGCCACCCCATTGCGTAGTAATGATAGTGGATTAGAAGAAGGGCATGTTTTTGAGGAGCAGTCATTACGACTATTGAAATCGAAGGCGATTTTTGGGAGTAATGCCAGTGGAAAGAGTAATCTTGCCAAAGCAATGGCTGCTTTTTGTTTTATGGTTAGCAGATCGGTTGCTGTAGAAGGTATTCCAAAGGGTTTATGGAATGATCGTTTTCAGCTACTTTCAAACTGGGATGACTAACCTGTATTTTTCCAATATATCATGTTGCACAAAAGTATAGTTTACCGCTACGGTTTTCAAATTTTGAGTGGTAAGGTAACCTATGAGTGGCTGTATTCAGGAACAGGCGAGCATCAGGCAGAAATATTTATGCGAACTCCTGAACGCATGAATATCAATGAAAAGGAATTGCCTGCCATGGATAATTTTATTAAGCAGGCCCAAAGTGGAGATAGTGAGCTTTTTCGAACTGATTCTCTTTTTCTGACCGCAGCTGCGCTTTCGGGAAATAAATTTTTAGGTGGCATTCGGGATGATATACGTAGAATTATGGCAGTTGATGGAGTTTATGATGACTCTGCATTAAAATATGCGATGACTGCCATGGTTGAAGGTGACGAGCAGCAGAAGGAAGCCATTAAAAGTCTGTTAAGGGCTGCAGATACTGGGATTGAAGATTTGGAAATAGCTGAATTACCAGAACATTTAGTTGAATTGGAAATGAAAAAGGAAATCAGCACTTCCATGGACGGCAATAAAAGAAAGCCGGTCAGTCTTTTTTCTGTTCATTCCAAATTTAACGAAGAAGGAGAGGTTGTTGATAAGATTATCGTTCCTTTTGGGGAATGGGAATCTGAAGGAACTGCGAAACTATTTAGTGTTGGGGCACTTATATTAGAAGCTCTATGGGAGGGAAGAATCATTATTATAGACGAGTTTGACGCGCGCTTTCATCCTAATCTGACTTTAAAGATTGTTGAGCTTTTTAATAATTCTGAAACTAATCCCAGGCATGCACAATTAATTTTTGTAACTCATGATGCAAGTCTGCTAAAACGGGCAAAGCTGAGGAGGGATCAAATTTGTTTTGTAAATAAAGATAAGTATGGTATTAGTACTTTAACTAATCTAATAGAATATAAAGGGGTTAGAAAAGATGCCTCTTATGATAAAGAATACTTGAACGGTTCTTATTCTGCTATACCTTATCTGGACAAAATTGATTGGGTAGTTAAGCATAAATCTGATCAGGATGGGATATAATAAACCCAGTAAGGCCCGGGTTAATGAGGCATATCTTCGTTCAATTAATTTTATCGGGGGCAATGCTTATAAAGAGGAGCAAATTGATAAAAACAAAACATTTCTGATCATTTGTGAAGGGGAGAATACTGAGCCATTTTACTTTCAAAGCTTTCCTGTTCCTTCTAAAACTGTTTTAATAATTGGAGGGAAGAATACCAAAAATTCCCTTGTAGATTATGCATTAAAAATGCAACAAGAGGAAGAACATGCAGGACGCGAGATTTGGTGAGTTTTTGATTATGATGTTAAACCAGACGAAGCTTCAACTCAGCCGAACGATTAACGATTTCAATGGCTCGATTAAAAGAGCGCAGGATAATGGTCAGAAAGTGGCATGGTCAAATGATGCTTTTGAACTCTGGTTTGCACTTCATTATGTTGAGCTTAACGCGAATGTAAACCGACGGGATTTATATACAATTCTAAAAGATAGATGGGAACTGGATAGCTTTCATAATGAGGCAAAGGCAATAGCTTTTTGTAAAGGACATTATGATCGACATCAAGGATTAAATGGGGCTTCACAGCATCTTGCTATTCGTCGTGCCAGACGTCTTCATGAAGCTTATCGGGGGGATCGGAATTACTCAGACCAATGCCCATGCACCACGGTTTACCTGTTAGTGGAAGAATTAAACAAGTATTTGAAGGGATAAACTCCGGGATATGTGTTGTCATAAATGACCATTTTAGGTGGTCAGGTACATTTTTTTGAAAAAAAGTTTAGCAACTTGAAAAAAGGTTATTATTTTTGCACTCCCAACTACGAAAAATAGTGAGTGGAAACGGGGCGTAGCGTAGTCCGGTTATCGCGCCTGCTTTGGGAGCAGGAGGTCGCAAGTTCGAATCTTGCCGCCCCGACTGGAAAAAGAGAACCCGCTCTCAGAGCGGGTTCTCTTTTTTAGTGCGCCAGGCATGGCGATCTGCTATAGAGCGTAAGTCCCGAACCCACTTTGCAGTAGGAAGGGTTAGCCAAGAGCAAGGTTGTCGTGGGCGACTGCGAATCTGAAGGAAACTGGCGGCAAATATGGGAACCTACGCACAGGATCATCCTTATCCCAACCTTCACAAAATAATCAAGTGCCAGATGATAAGGTGCTAACAAACTTTCTACCGAATTCCCCATAGAATACTTCAGACTCAATATCCTGCTATGTTTTATAGCTATAGACTAATAATCAAACGATTTGCCTGGCGTAGGTGAATCCGCAATGATCTGCTCAAAGCATGCCACTTCTTTCGAGAGTTTTCAATGGTGATCACTGTTGGAGATGCGTGTATTACAGAGGGGATGAGGTGTGCGTTAATGGGAAGAAATTTTTGAAGAAATCAACTACGGTTTTAATAACTTAAAGTTCTAATTGATATTATATGATGAAATATTTGACCCTTTTAGCATTGTTCCCACTTTATCAGTTTGGCATATTAGGAACTTATGTCGGGAAAGCAGGAAATAGAGGCATGGATGGAGATTGGAAGGAATGGAAATTAACCTTAAATGATAATGGTAAATTTGAATGTAAGGTTGAGGGGTTTTATAGAATGAATAATTATAACCATACAATATTTGGTAGTTGGACCTTAAGTACTGATACATTGACGTTGAAATCATTTGATTATCCTTTTATTCTGAATTTTGTTGTAATAGCGAATAAGTTGGTACCGATATCAAAAGATTCACTTAGTAATGGAAGTGGATATAAGATAGATACGTTGGTTAGAAAATAATAGAATGCCTCCTTACCTAAAATGCTGTCGGGCTTCTTCTAGAGTCATATCTTCAATAGCACCGTTAATAGCGAAACCCCAACGTGTTAATTATGATATTAAAGTCAATTATTTATTTCGAACTATTATGCTATTCTTGAACAAAATTGTTCAATTATGCTCAAATCTGCTCCGAATAAGTTCGAAAAGTGTCGGGTCACCCCGACTTAGATAAAAATGGGTAGAATTAGGTAAGTTTATACCAGATTCTACCCATTTTATGTTTGATTTATTCTGAAATCAGTTGGAAGATTACTATTGCGCATTTAAAATTCTAGTTTCAAAAGGCAGAATTACCTTGCATGCACAAAATATACCTGAAAGTAAAAGCGATTTCCATTGAGGAACCAGATGTAATCTGAATACGGACGTTTCATAACGTGTGATAAGGTAGAAATCGAATTTTACCTTTCCCCCAAACAGAATCTATCCCCCACCCCCCCCCCTCAAAAATCAATACCAAACCGAATATTATAAATGAACAGATGTTTCGCTTGTTTTTCTGAATGCTCCCGGAGAAACTCCGACTACCTTACGGAATAAACGGTTGAAATATTTATCATCTTCAAAACCCAGCGTGCCTGCAATTTCCTTTATCGAAAGATCGGAATGGTATAATAACCGCCTGGCTTCACGCATCAATTCATGGTGTATATAATAAGTAACCGAAAACCCTGTAACAGATCTGACAGTATCATTCAGGTATGTTGCCGTGATATTCATTTTGGCCGCATAGGCTGATGGCTTTTTCATTGATCTGAAATGATGACGTAGTATTTGCCTGAAAGTTTTTGTAATCTCTATACTGCGTGCGGAATGCCTGATAAGGTTGAACCGTTCCATAGACAAGTAAGCCGATGCGACCTGATAAACGAACGCAGTCACCATAGACTGTGTGATCGTTTGTCGAAACAGTTGAGCTGAGTTATTATAAATTGAATATAAATGCTCAATGAACGAGGATAAACCGGTCGATTGTTCCGAAGATATCGGAACATGCATAACTTCTGACAAGCACTGATCTAATATGCTTTTTAGCTGTTCATCCAGTATGGAAGGATCAAAAGCCAAAAACCAGCCATGCTCCATTTGTGCATAAACAATCCGATGGATCTGTCCGGGATAGGAAAGAAAAAGGGTATGGTCGGTTAAATGAATTTTTTCAAAGTCAATCTCTAATTCTATTTTCCCTTTCTCCAACAATACACAATAATAGAAATCATGTCGGTGAGGTTCGGATTTTTCGTATGCCGGACGATCTAACCTATTCACATGCATCGGCTTTATATAAACGCCGGAAAACCAATCATCCATGCGGTGAACTGGTATCCCTTCTTTTTTACCCATATCAATTATTGTTAATTCATTAGCAGGCACTAGGAAAAAATAGGATCACCAGAAAATCATAGCTATA
Organism: Chitinophaga sp. LS1; assembly: GCF_034274695.1. Lineage (NCBI taxonomy): Bacteria > Pseudomonadati > Bacteroidota > Chitinophagia > Chitinophagales > Chitinophagaceae > Chitinophaga > Chitinophaga sp. LS1. Next base: position 1,124,158 of record NZ_CP128362.1, on the reverse strand, counting down.
ATATTGCAAATAACATTAAAAGGTGGACAAATTGTGTCTCACCATTTAATGTTTTTATCAAAATATCAATATTTGCTTTTCAGCCTCAGTTCATTCCCCGCTGGTATTCGCTGTGTATACGAGCTGCCGTATCAGATTTAAACAAGTTATCCAGGCGTGCCCGGGCGGTCATCTGGCGGAAGGTACCATTCAGCGTAAGGTCTCCGGCATCATGCATGGTATCAGCCATCCAGACAGCGAAATCCTGATAGTTCCAGATATGAGGAAGGCAGGTTTCGGAATAGTTTTGTAATGCCGATGTGTTATGGTCTTTTACAGCTTGCAGTAGCGCTTTGGACAGAATATCTACGTCGAAAAGAGCGAGATTCATTCCTTTAGCACTTACGGGAGGCACAAGATGCGCAGCATCTCCTACAAGAAATAAATTCCGGTATTGCATTGGTGAATGGACCACAGACCGTAGCGGAATGAAATCTTTATTGTGTACTACAGCATTCTCTATCGTACTATCATTCAGTCGCAAACGAATTTCATCCCAAATCCGTTGATCCGACCAGTCCTCAGGTCCGTCACTCAGCGCACATTGCAGGTAATACCGGCTTCTTTGAGGGCCTCTTGGAAGCTGGGCTACAAAGCCATGATCGCTGACACCCATGATCGGATGCCCTATAACAGGCGCTTCAACAAGCGCAGCCAGCCATGCATATCCGAACTCATGACTGTATGTGGTCAATATACCATCCGGAATTGATAGTCGGCTCATACCGCGGTCAGCATCGCATCCCACAATGTAGGTGCAGACAAGTTGATGCCGACCTTCTGCATCGAAATAAGTGATCTGCGGACGTTCGCTTTCTTCGTTATGGATCGTTATGTCGTTTACGTTCCAACGGATGTCGCCTTCCATCACATCGATCAGTTCCTTTAACAGGTTTCCCACGAGCATCTGTTGGGTACAGAACCGGCTTTGAATGCCGTCATCTGCTATGGCATCAAATACACGGCTGATGCCATTGAGTCGATAATCAATAGTCTGGGCCACAGGTCCGCTAAGCAACTTGTCTACCAATCCCCATTGTTCAAACATGCGCACCGCACGCGCATCAACAACACCTGCGCGCTGCCTTGTTTCAATGTAGGCGCGATCGCGCCGCTCCAAAATAATGCAGGGGACACCGGATTTTTGTAAGAAAGTTGCCAACGTTAGCCCGGATACTCCGGCGCCGATGATGGCAACTGTGGTTTCTTCAATCTTGTTATTTTGTTCAGCCTTCATATAATTTCCACTTTGAATTTTTTAGAATCCACTTCATTAGTGGCTTCTGTTTTAATTACTACAAAGGTCGCTGAACAGAATATGTGATTGGTTAACAGATTACGGTTTTACCTGGACGATTCACTTATTTTGCTGAATGATTACTGGTGTTCAAGTCACCACCAACGGCATCAATCGTTTCCATAAGGTAAACAATATCGGCACCCATAAAAACAGTTAACAAACAATCAACGTCAAATTTTAATGTAATTATTTGTCACCTTATGCCATTTTGTTCGAAGTATTGCAAAACTCTACGTAAATCCTCAATAAAATCGTTCGAAATTCTTCCAGTCGTCCCGACATAAAACCGGAAGAAAGGAGATCAATTGGTCTCCTTTCTTCCGGTTTTGTTCTATCAAAGAATATCAAGTTATTATGTGAGTTATTCCCTGAGTAAAATTTATACTTAAATTAACTCGCGGAATAACTCATAAATATATGATTATCAAATTAATGCGTTATGTCATTTTGAAGAATGAAACCGCCTTTTCAATTTATGGTTTCATCCATACCATTCGCCAGTTCGTATCCTTCCCTCTCTGCTCTAGTTTCACTATTACATACATTCCTGTTTCTTTTCTATAATCACTAGCTGCATAAGCCCCCATATTATGTACCCGCTTTTCATCCGGTTCTCCAAAAAGAGAAGTCACCTTCGGCACTTCATCCTTCCCGCTCAGGGTGTAATAATATCCATTCCAATCATCCATCGTGGTTACTCTATGTACTCTTTTCCCTGATTGTACACGCTCTACATTATCAGCATCATCATTTAAAAGCAGGTAATTATTTCCGCCCGCACTCAGATAACCAGCTAGTTCTGGCAATGGGAAATCTTTCCCCAGCTTGGGCCAGAAATTCCTGGGGACAGTATAATTTGCTATTTCCTGCGTGCCATCTTTTGATATAAGACTCACGGAAAAGTCTCCATAATGTGAATGACTGGAATTAACGATAGGACCATTATTTGTAAAAAACTCATATTCTTCATACAGAATAGTAAAGGAGCCATCTTCATTTGGAAAAATATTCCTTGGGAGATCGTTCCGCTCCTTATTCAGCTTCATCTTTGTAATAGCAGTCTTACTATAAGGATCTACTACCGTTGAGGTATATCCTTCCTTATCCACCTTTTCTACAACCAACATCTTTTTCGACAATGCATTATAACTCGCTATCGAAAAAGAAGAGGCTCTTTTGGAAGTGCCCAGTTTATCTATTTCCAGCGTCGTATCACCTGTAGTAAGTGTACCATATATCAACTCACACTCTTTGCCACCTGAGGATGATGTATTATAACCATAAGCCAGTATCCCTAGCTTATTCTTCTCCATAGGGGCCATACCTAAGTATTGCATATACTTATACCTCTCCTCCGGAGATTTGTAAAATGCATGGCTCAGCTCCTTGTTATCTATACCATATATAGAAACAACAATACGCTTGCTTCTGTCTGGCTGAAAACTATTCATGGCCACTACCGCATACCCATTCCCTTCCGGCATTTCTTCTGAAAAGAAATCTGGATCAGGCACATCGCCAAAGGCCACACCACCCAGTTTGAAATAAGAGACCTTCTCTAGCTCACCAATAATACGCTGGTCCTTTAAAGCCCCTGTATTACCATCAATGATCACTCTTTGCAACTTTAACTGGTGCTCTACCACGGCACTCACCAATAGAATGACATCTCCATTCATATCATATAGGCCTTTGATCTTAAAGCTGGATGCCTTGCCAAGACGGGGAGATAATTTCTTGTTAGCTTTTACCGTAAACTTTGAAGAGTAAATTCTAACGACCAATGATTCTTTACTCAGACAGAGATAAAACGTCTGGCCATTTTTCATAAGTAACACTCTTTGTATGCCAGGATTATCGTCGTTCGAAAATATTGGCCCCTGAGAGGTAACTTTTATTTGCCCAAAGGCAACCAAGCCCAGAATCAAAAATACAGGGATCAGAAACAAACATTTCATAGATGGAATATTGAGGGTTGAAAGATACAGTTAAAAAGCTAATTAGCAATAAGTTGTATTGTGTTTAAAATCAATTTATAAATTATAATAAGTTGTAGTCAGCCTCTCTTTTCCATGTGCTTTATAGTATTGCTCAAATCTTCGATAAAAAAGTTCGAACAGTGTCGGGTCGCCCCGACTTGGCTGAACAGAGTAGTAGAAATACTACTCTGTCTTTTTTTATATCCCCTGAAATCTCATTCAGGCTTGCGATGAGCGTAAAGAGACTGTTAACATTCTCAGTTCAAATGCCCTATTTTACAAACTATAGAAAATTCCCTCCGGAAATACGATATTTTGAAGCTGTTCATTAGTCTTTGCTGGCACACCATACAGCAGAGAGATGTAGCGATAAGTCTATTGCTAAATCCATCTGTTCAGGAAAATTCGAACTGACTTTCTGGGAATAGTCCAATCCAATCTTAATCTCAGCTTTCTTTTCTGAATGTACTTTGCTTCAGTTTCTGGAAAGTTTCAGCATCTATCTCTAAAACATAAATTCCTCATTAAGAGTGTTTGGTTGTTGTTCTTACTTTAGAATTTCCCCAGTTCGTCTTTTTCGGGAATTGTATTTTTTCAGCGTTTCTTTATCAACCTATTCAGATGATCAGCTGCCATTTGTGGGAGATCACTTGCGGCATAGGGACTGTAAGGGGATGTGCCTTTCACTTTGTAGGCGATGAGCTTATTATTATCGAAATAATAGCGACCTTCAAATATCGTTTTTGTTTTGCTTAAATCTAGTCCGGTAGGTATTTGCAAGAAAGTATCAAATGTTTCATAAACAAAACACAATTTTCCTTTGTCGAAGTAATATTCATATTGATAATTCCCCCTGGATATACCAAGAAAGTAAACTATTTTTTTTACTTCTTTTCCTTTGAAATAGCCCGTTAGTTCTTCTCCTCCATCAGGAACCTCGCCGGGGTGATCTTCCAACAGGATTTCATTATCAAGATTGACTACCTTATAGGCAATATCTGTGTTGATGGCAGTATATGCAGCTCTGATAGCGGCTATTTTCGAGGATTGATTCTGGGCTTGTACAGATAAACAGGCTGTAAAGGAAATTAAATAGAAAATGTGTTTCATGCGTTATATATCATGAGCAAAATAATTTAATTATTCGGCTCAATTTACGGAAAAAATATGGCTGAATAACTCCTGGAGCCGGCTCATGACAAACAATAGGTGAAATAATTTTATTCAAGCAAAAAGGATCATTTTAGTCTTTTTTGCAGTATTGTCCGATTTTAATCAAATCCTTTATAAACAAGTTTGAAAAGTGTCTGGTCACCGACGAATTGTAAAAAGGCATCCAGCTTTTGGTTCCAACCAGCCATTTTCATTGGTAATTGCCTTGCTGCCTGATTTTCCGCATAATCCAGATACATATAAACAATTCTTTCCTGTTCCTTGATTTCTTTCTCTATCAAATAGTTTTTAGCGATGCCAATATAACTTTTCAATACTTTTACTTGTTGGAGAGTTTTTGAAAGTTTGTAATCCCATATACGAAATTGGGTGGCCTCATAGCTATTAACTCTGTAACCAACAGCAATGGCAAGATTATAAAAAAATCCAATTCTCTATTAACGTCTCTTGTCCCTTCTGTTAGAACTATCCGAATTTTTCGAATAGTTGCCCCTTCTTCCAGTTCTTTACTTTTAAATATTTCTTTTAGATGATAGTTAATTGTTTGAAATTCAATTGAAAATAGCTCGGACCCCCTTTTTGGGGTCAACCAAAAGGTATCATGTTTAATTCTTCAATGAAAGTGTTCGAAATGTGTCGGTTCACCCCGACAATGTACAAAATGGTAAAAGTCAGATAATGCTTCTTTATACCATTTTTTCAATATGCTTAAATTGGAATTTTCTGTACCATATTTTCTCAAATTAACTATATATTTTACCCTCAGGCTTCCAACATATTTTTTTAAGTAGAGTCGATTCGTAGTAATTCAATATGATTTCCCCGAATACCAATAAAAAGCTACAGCTCTAACATCATTCTTCATCGTAATAAAAAGATTAAAATCCCATATTATCCATCACAAATACTTCCCCATCCCCTACTATGACAAGTAGTTTTTCTAACACGAATTTGATTATAAACTTAATTCGTTAACTTAAGTAACCCGTTATCCCCAATAATTAAACCTTTATTCCATGTACAAATTCTACTTACCACTTATATTGTTACTGATAAGTACTAACTCTATACATGCCCAGGTATCAGTAAATGCAAGCATCGGTTTACACGACAGCATTTATACCACGCTTAAAAGCGCATTTGATGGCATCAATGCAGGAATTCACCAGGGGGTAATAAAAATATCCATCACAGGTGCTACGACGGAAACATCCACCGCTAAGCTCAATGCAAGTGAAGGCACTTCCAATTACATTACCGTACAGATACGGCCCTCTGCGGTTTGTTCTATTCGTGGTAACCTGCCGTCGGCCATGATTGACCTAAACGGTGCCGATAGCGTGATTATTGATGGAAGAATCCATGACACAGACACTGTAAGAAGCCTGACAATTACCAATATACATAGCAGCCTGACAGTACGCAGTTCTACTATCCGTTTTATAAATGGGGCCCAAAGGAATACGGTGCGCTATTGTAATATTGAGGGTTCCGGACAGACGAAAGAAAGCGGGAATAGTTAGCGGGGTGTTGTTAAACGGCTCATCTGGTGCAGGTTCTTTTACCGTTCAGAATAATATGATTAGTTTGTCTCCGACTAAGACGGAGGTCTATGGCATTAATCTGTTGCAAATTTCTACCGCTGTTTCATCTTATTATAATAGCATTTCGATTGGGGGCACTGCGGCCGGTAGTAACATTTCTGCTGCGTTCAGGAAATCAAGATTTACGGGTACGATTGTTACTTCTGTCAATAATATCTATTACAATACCAGGACAGGCGGCACCGGAAAACATTATGCTTTGGTGAATGAACGGCCTGTTCCTGCACAGGAATGGATATTATCTGACTATAATGATTTGTATAGTGTAAATCCGGCAACTGTGGGATTATGGTATAATAAACCACTCAGTTTCGCTGTATTTAAAGATAGCAGTAATATGGATATACATTCGATATCTGTTCCTGTATCTTTTGTAGATACGATAACTGCCGACCTGCATTTATTGACAGGAGACAGTGCATTAGTTGCGGGAACTTCTTCCACATCGGTTACAGATGATTATGATGGTGATGAGAGACATACGATTCCTACTATCGGCGCGGATGAACTGGAGGTGATGATGGCATTGCTGAAGGATGAAGGTAAAGAAACAGTTGTTATATATCCGAATCCCACACATGATTATCTAACGGTGAATATAGCCGACAATGCTTTATTGAGTGTTTATGACACGCAGGGAAAGAAGATTTTGGATAAGAAGGCAGTTTCGAAAACGGTGATAAATGTACAAAAATTGGTGCCTGGTATGTATTTACTGATGATAAGGTCTTCATCAGGAATATCGGCGAAGTGGTTTATAAAGCAATAAACTTATTGGAAACGAATGTGCACACCAACTACCCGTTTATATGTATCTAATGGAAAAACCTGATGGTAATTATACCCCCAATATCATCAGTGTCGGAGATGCCGAAGGATGTAGCGTTTAATAATAGTAAAATAAGACTGGTAGCTAAGTTTAGCCACCGGTCTTATTTGCAAATAACTTCCCTTACTATCTTCTCCCTGATTAATTAATGCGCCCTGTGTAACTCAGTTTACAATGACACCGAATAGTAACTCGTTGGGTCAAATCGAAAACAACACCATCATTTCACCACCGGGAAATTCCCTCCATCAATAATTAAATTCGCTCCGCTGATATAAGAAGCCGCAGGTGAAACAAGGAAGTAGATCAGCTCCGCCGTTTCCTCTGGCGCTGCCATTCTTCCCATTGGTACACCCCCTAACCTTTCAAAAAGTTTCCCCGTCATTTCCTCCACACTGATGTTGCTTTGTTTTGCATAATCTTCCAAAAAGGAAGTCATCGCCTCCGTTTTATTTAAACCGGGAGATACAGTTACTACCCTTACCCCTTTACCAGCTACCTCTGTTGCCAATGCTTTACTATAAGTATTCAATGCAGACTTTGCAACACTATAAGCCATCGTCGACTCCCATATTGGAAACTGGCTGCTGGTAGAGGATATGTGAATGATCACACCACTCTTTTGCGCCAGCATTGTAGGTAACAAAGCCCGGTCCAGCCGAACGGAAGCAAGCAAATTTACCTGCAGGGCCTGGTCCCAATGTTCATCCGTCAAGGTACTAAAGCCCCCACCCGGATACACGTTTGCCCCCATGTTATTGATGATGATATCTATCCGCCCAAATTGTTGATTAATAATATCTGCTACTTTGCTGACCTCTTCAGCCCGCGATAGGTCTGCCGCTATAAATGTATATGTTACATCGGGATCTTCCGGTTGGTTACGGGCTGTGACGATAACAGTTGCACCTGCCTGCTCTAGTCTTTTAACCACCGCTTTTCCAATTCCTTTTGTGCCGCCGGTTACCAGTGCTATTTTACCCGCTAATACCGCATCTATTGTTGGTTTACTTTTCATGCTATTTTTTTTTAATTCCCTTATCGTTAGCTTTGATTTAAATTAGTTCCATAAAGTAACTAAAACGGTTGCTTCTATTCATTCTCACAACGTGAATAGGTGGTAACGCTCATGTAACTAAAAGGCCAAAAGTGGTAACATTCATGTAACCAATGAAGAAATTTAAAGAACATACATCAACCTGCCCGATCGTTCACACGATGACCTATATTGGCGGAAAGTGGAAGCCAATTATTCTGGGCCGGCTGGTAAATGGTGCTGTTCGTTTTGGAAAGCTGGCAGTACAAATACCAGATATATCGCGCAAGATATTGACTGAACAACTCAAGGAATTAGAGAATGACGGATTAATTTTGAGGCATAGCTATAACGAAAAACCACCGCGTGTCGAATATGAGCTAAGCGAGATCGGCAAAACAGTTATTCCAGTTTTAATGGCTATGACAGAATTAGGTGGGCAAATGCATGATGCGATTACCAAATATAAGAATAGTATTAAAATGCATCAAAAGTCGATCCAGGCTTAAACCAATGTACGGTGTGGGCTAGATCTTAATGCCATTCAAATTGATGTACCGTTTTCCTGCATACAGGATATGTATTACGCCAACATTTTTGATACATATTCTTTATAGCTCGCCCCAATAGGTATTTCAGTTCCGCCAACCTCGATATCGTTCGCGGTAAAAGCAGTAATTTTATTTATGTTCACCAGGAAGGAACGGTGAATACGAAGGAAGGGTTTGCCTGTCAATTCCTTTTCAAAATCCCCAAATTTATATTTGGCTGTAATTTTTTTATCTGCAAAATGAATGACTATATAATCCTTTATACTTTCCACATAAATAATCTCATCGATCTGGATTCTATGGATCTTACCTTTAGACCGGATATGCATAACCAGTTCCTTGTCTCCAATTACAGGTGCTGGTTGCTGCACGGGGGATTTTATTCTTAAAAAGCGGTCAATCGCCTTGATGAACCTTTCGAAGGTGATAGGCTTCAATAGATAATCTACCAGATCCAGCTCATACCCTTCAACTGCATATTCACGGTACGCAGTCGTAATTATTACGGCAGGAGGATGCTGCAAAGCTCTGAGAAATGAAAGTCCTGTTATCTTTGGCATCTTTATATCGAGAAAAAGCAGGTCGATAGTGGTCGACCTTAATACCTCCATAGCCTGCACTGCATTAGAACAGGTGCCCACTACTTCAAAACCATCCAGCTGCGAAATATGGTTCTGGATTAATTGTATGGCCAATGGCTCGTCATCAACTACAAGGCACTTTATTTTCATACGGTCATTTTTATTGTACTTCATTACCATTGAGATGAATACCCAATAAAACTACGTAAATATTATCATCGGTATTTACCTGTAGTTGATACCTGTCTCCATAAAGTAAATCAAGCTGTTTCCGGATATTAATCAGCCCGATCCTATCTGTTTTATTTTCGCCAGGCTCCGGTAAAAAGCCATTGGAAACCCTGAAATAAAAATTTCCTCCCTGTAAACTAAGATCTATATCAATAACAGGGTGCCCTATATTTTCTCCTGCTCCATGCTTAAAGGAGTTTTCTACAAGTGATAACAACACCAGGGGTACGACCATTGCATCTTCATCTATTGAATACTTAAAATTTACCTGAAGACGGTCATTATACCTTAATTTTTCAAGGTCAATGTAGTTATTGATAAGCCTGATCTCTTCACTTATGGGAACATACTTCTTATTACATTTATACAGTACGTGGTCAAGTATTTCTGAAAGGCCGGCAATAGATTTCGAAGTGACGGGAGAATTTATCAGGGACAGGGAGTAAATATTATTCAATGTATTGAATAGGAAATGCGGATTGAGTTGAGCTTTTAACACATTTAATTCAGACTGTACCTTTTCCTTTTCCAAAACCAGGCTGCGTTGCTGCACAATGTATTGATCTTTGATCAATTTCATCAGGGCAAACACCCACGCTGCGGAAAAGGTCTGTGCAAAATAATGCACAAACAACTTCGGAAAATCCGTCATGATATCCCAAAGTGACTCCTGCCCAAAAGGCGGTACCCTGATTAGCGGCTCTAGCAAATAAACCACCGTGGCCCTGGAAGCAACACATATAATATAACTGCCCGCCAGAAAAAAAATCAATATCGATAAATAACTCCTACCAGCAATGAATGCAGGTATAATCAGATAAGCTACAAAATAGGAAGACAGGATCATAAAAGACATGTAATAAACATGCCTGTAAAAGATATGCTCAGGCTCTTTATATTCAACCAAATCATACCTGTTGAGAAATATGATGGTGGCCGCCGTCCAGAATAGCAAATGGCTGAGGACGCGGTGTGCAGAATTAAACTTTACAATCCTTTCTATTAATGCCATGACAAACAAATGTTAATATACGACTGTTAGACTGTTTGATACCCTCCTGTCGATGAAACGGATGTTTTAGATGTTAATCACTTCAAAAATGCATATATAAACTGAATAACATCCGAAAATGTCTGTTTGTCATCTCATAACATTCCTACATCTATGCTATCATTTCTGTATTGGTTAGATATTTATCTTAAATAACCAATACCACTGCAATTGAGAAATGTATCATTTGAGCGGGATAAATATAATAGACAAAAAAACAAAAAATGAACACAGGGAAAACATTGATTGCATTAGTTCTTTTTTATATTCCAGCGCTGTTCACGCAGCAGGCTGCAGGACAGCAAAATGTAAAAGCAAGAGAACTGGATAGCATCATTATTAGCAACATGGATCAGTCTGGCATGGTGGGCGTTGGTGCTGCTGTAATCGTGAATAAGCAAGTGGTTTGGATGAAAGGCTACGGATATGCTGACCAGGAGAAGAAAATCCCCTTTACGCCAAATACAATCATGAACATCGCATCTATCTCGAAAACGTTTACCGGTGTATGTGTAATGAAAGCGCAGGAAGAAGGTAAATTATCCCTTGATGAGGATATCAACACCTATTTACCTTTCAAGGTCATCAACCCCAATTTTCCTGATGAAAAGATCACACTGAGACACCTGGGAACACATACCTCCGGCATTACTGATAGGGAGCCCATCTACAGCAATGCCTATCATTATGGAGGAGATAGTCCTGAGTCCCTGGGCGATTTCTTAAAAAACTATTTTGATCCGAAAGGTAAATATTATTCCAGCGGGAATTTTTTAAACCAAAGACCGGGCACCTATTGGGAATATTCAAATATTGCTACTGCATTGGCGGGGTATATTGTAGAACAGGTAACGGGAGAACCATTAAATGAATATAGTAAGAATCATATTTTTAAACCATTAGGGATGATGAATACCGGGTGGTTTCAAACAGAAATTGATCTGTCAAAATATTCCACGCATTATGACAAACAAGGCGACTCTTTAAAAGTGATTCCATTTTACGGACTTCCTACTTATCCAGATGGTGGGGTGCGCACCTCAGTATCCGAATTGTCACAATATTTTATTGCACTATTAAATGGTGGCGTATATAACGGTCATCACATGCTTAAGCAGTCAACTATAGAGCGGATGCAAAAATTGCAGTTTACAGCCATCAATAAACCTGAAAATATTAATCCACTGACCAAGAATGAGGGCCTATTCTGGACTACGAAAGATGGGGGCACGAAGATAGGTTATGGTGGAACAGATCCGGGTGTGAAGACAGAAATGCTATCAGATCTTTCCCGGGAAGTAGCGGTGATTCTTTTTACCAATACTTCTCTCAACAGGAAGGATCTGCTGAAATATTATTTTAAAGGAATTTTTGACGAACTTTTTAAATATGGGTATTTCGTCAGGGATAATAAAATATAGTTTGCATTATTCGACTTTTGAAACGTTTACTAAATTGCGTTGTAGATGAAAGGCTTGCTAACATAAAAGTTAGTCTATTGATGAATGTTCATCACCGGGGGCGGCTAAGTGTTGATCTATGGTTGTATAGGTTCCAATCCTGATATGGGCGTCTAAGAGTGGGCCTGTTTGCGATAAAATAAATTTTAACTGGTTTGATCGCTCCTGGAATGGGGTCTATCTGAGAAATGGTATTATACTTGCCATAGGAAATACTTTTCAGCGGGTTCTCCTGTTATCGCAAACTATTATGTTAAAAAATGGCTATTAAGCAAGAAGTGAAGAAGTCTATGACGCAAAGTGTGAAAGTGATTTTTTGGATTTTATGTATGTTCAGCAGCCTCCTGGCTGGGGCTCAACCTCCGGAGGATACAGCAAAAAGCGAACAAAAAACTGTTTACCTGTTTAGTGGTATAGGAGCAGACTCTAGTATATTTATGAACCTGAAACTTCCAGGATATCACATCGTCTACATAAACTGGATTCCTGCGTTGCCCACTGAATCAATCAGGCAATATGCAGGTAGGATAAAGAGCCAGATCACCGTTGAAAATCCGGATCTTATCGGACTTTCTTTTGGAGGCATCGTTGCTGTGGAAGTTTCAAAACAGATAAAGATTGATAAAATGGTGTTGATCTCTTCAGTCAAAACAAAGTATGAATTGAACAGGTTTCAGTACTTTTTCATGAAATTGGGATTATATCGAATCATTCCCGGTCCATTAATAAAACGTGCTAATTTTCTCTCCTATCGGTATTTTGGTGCCCAGTCCCCAAATGATAAAAAGACATTAACGAATTTATTGGCGCAAACAGATGTGTCTTTTTTTCGTTGGGCACTGAAAAGCATTGCTTATTGGGATAATAAAGTACCCCCGGAGAGAACTATTCAAATACACGGTACTGCCGATAGAGTAATAACCGGCAGGCTTGTGCATCCTGACTATCGCATTAAGGGTGGAGGGCATCTCATGGTTGTTAATAAAGCAGATACCATTAGTAAAATTATCACGAATTACCTGGATGAATAATACGCTCTCCATCCCGACTACAAGCTTTATGCACGTGCATGCCCGTTCATGATCGTGCACATAAGAACCCGGATATGGCTGCAGATACCGTGTTTTTAGATTGCATTTTTATCCCTACAGGGGATTAAGATCAACATGTAATCAATTATTTGATAACTGTTTGTTATTCTATTCTCGTAAATAGCTTCTTTAACTAAACATTTTCGTTATCAGAGAATTTATTAAATCCCAATCTGTGTGTTTAGTAGGCTCGCTTTTTAACACAGCCAACTTCTTTTGAAATTCATCCTTTCTTTCCTGCTGTTCTTGTATTAACCGCTCTTTATTAATATGTGTAGTGCCCCAATCTTTTTCTACTGCTATCTGAACCTGCGTATCCATTGCCTGAAAGAAGCGATTGCCAAAATCTTCTATCTCACTGACGAAAACTTCGTATTCCAATTCAACTTCTCCGTTTTGAGCGGTCCATACAGGAATATTATTCTCTGTTTGATGGTCTGCTTTCCAGACAATGGAAATATTATTCCTGTTTCTGAAAAAACTAATACCCGGTCCGCTTGTTAAGTGCATAGCGGTAAGTGTTCTGCTGTATATCCATTCGATCGTCTTATCATAGCGATCGTAATAGGTATCTATATCAATTGAAGGGTCTTCCGACAATTTATCTAACCATTTTTGGACTGCGCCATAAAACCTGTATAAATGATTATTATTCCTGGCAATCGCATAAAAGGCATCAGGAATAGGTTCAGCAATAGATTCAAATATGCTTGTCCAATCTTCGATCAATCGAACTATTTGGTACTCTACATAGTGAGAGGCATTCACATCGCCTGCCAATACTTCATTTGTATATTCGTAAAGAGTGGCTTTATTTAAATCAAGCCAATATTCACCATCCGTGAGTCCAAACCAATGCATGCTTGTATCTGGAGCATCGCCCCATGGAAAGATGTTGTCCGGATGTCTGAGTTTGAAATTAATGAGCGCCATAGATAATTAAAAAATAAAAGTATAGGCAAGGTAGTATAAAAAGTGATAAAGGGTATATTGTAGTATCAAAGAGTAGTATAATGGCCTTTGCGGAGAGATTGGATGAAGCTGGTATTGCATAAATAAAGAAGCCGCCTCCATTTATTTAGAGACAGCTTCCTCACAAATCCTATAAAAAACGCCAGCGTTTCAGTACAAGTTTTTCAGCCAGCTTATTTTTTCCAGCTACCAATCCAAATTGCTCTTTGTATGCAACCTTCCCACTCATATCAGTAATAGTTAAGGGTTGTTGTTTATTCTCCTTACTGTTAATTTATGTCAGGACCAGCAGAATCTGGTTAATGAAATTATGTAGTAAAAGTGGTAGCGTTATGAGAGGATTTACTGTATTTAAAAAACAGGTAAAAATACCTGGTAACGGAGGCATTGTTTCTCTTTAGACAATAGCAACAACCGTATTTAAAGGATGTTTTTGATGGCGATCATTAAATGAATAAGTATTATTCTTGATTGAGCTTTTTTTGTTTTGGTATTATTGCTGAGGCAGCAGGGATGATTTTTTTTGCACGGCTATCTATAGTTTTTCTTCAGCGTATTCTCTAAAGGTCTGAAGAAGGATTTTTCTCAGCTCCTCATCAGACTTACCTTTATTTTGCTTCTGGATATGCCAGAGCCAGGAACGGCTTTTATTAACATTATTCTTTTCCTGAAACCATGGATCAATACCTGGAAATATGTTGGGATTAGAGGCCAGATTAATACCCGACAAATACCCCTCAATATACATTGCCATTGTTTGAAAATTTGGTGATACGCCCATTACCATGGATGGCCTGCTCTCTAAAAGGGCAATGAGTTGTAAAACATCTGATCTGATATCCTTCATTCAATATTTCATTTTACGGTTATTAGGGATGTTATTTTGGGTATATCATCTACAATGCATTGTCCCAATTATCACTACGTACACGTTTCTCACTATTCAATTACTTTTGTTTAAGTACCCGCTGAAAATCATTTCCTTATGGAATCACCTTGCCAAAAGTAGGCAGGTATATCCTGCTGTTGAAGCCGGAAGACAATACCATTGTATTGTTGTCTTTGTCTTACATCGCATTGATTGAAGAAATGAATCCACCACCTGACAGGGGATTTGTGACCGGTAAGTGAGAAACAATAAAGCCCGTTGGAAGATTTTGTGATTCTATTTTTTAGAATTCTACCTGTGTTTTTTACGGGTGTCCAGTGTACAGCTAGCATAGGGGGAAGATACAATTTTCTTATAAAAATTGTCAAATTGGTAGAGAGTTATTGGCCAGATTGACTGGTAAAACCTTGCTTCAATTTAATGAGAATGGATGGAGGGGTGGGCTCATGCACAACACTACCTTCTGCCTGGTTCAAAATAGTGATGGAATCAATATAAATTTGTGATAGCATTTTTGTTTTTATAAGGTTACATTTGAGATAATAATAATTAATTCAATTGAATGGCAAATTGGGCATTTGAAATAGATTATGCTAATAATTTCATAGTTGGATTAACAGAAGTCCTTGTAGATAAAGGCTTTAGGATATGCTGTCTCTTCAATGACGGTCAACCCCTGTATCTATTTAGTTCTGAATATTTAATGACTACGCCTGATGAAAAGGTGAATGTACAAGCCCGTCAGTTAGTGCGGTTTATAGATGGATTGTCCTATTTAGTTTTTGAAAATAAGGAGAATGTGGATAAGGTCACCCTGACAACGGTGATTGATATGAATACATTGGGCACTGTAAATCTTCAACGGGTTAATAATATTCCTACAACCCTTAGTATTGATTTTTCTGTTTATAAACCAATGATAGAAGATGAAGAAAACCCAATGGCGCATCTTCTTAAATTAGTACCTTCTGAGGTTTTTATAAGAGATTTATTATTGGTGCTTAGTCATGGAATGGATTTTAATCGGATGCATCAGGCATTTGATCTTGTCAAATCAAAATTAGATGGGTTAGATTTCCCATTAGCAACATTGGTTCGTTTTTTAAAAACTGCCAGACGGGAGGATATTGAAAATCCAATGCCATTGAAGGAAGCACAGGAATTAATTTCAGATATAATTTTTGCAGTATTAGAAAAATATTATCGAATACATTTGAAGCATTGTGTGGTAAAAGATAGAAATGCTGAATGGGATGATATGTACGATAGCTTATATGATTGACAAATAATAAACCCAACCCGATGAAAAAGAAGTTTGACGCCTTGTAAAGCCAAAAACTTTACAAATGAAATGTCACAAATCCCTGAAGGAAACAATGGATCGCCGTACTTACAACCTTGTAAGCAAGTTGAACCTGTCTTAATAACAATGTATCCTTTTGCATGTACTAAGCGTTAAAAATTCCTGTAAGATTTTGGTTAAGCAATTGCCAATCACTCTCATTCGTTAAATCTAATGTAGCCTCATTAACGTCATCACTGCTGTGATGGAGTGATTGATAAAACCCGGTTTTCTCAGTTAGGTCAATATTTAGACTTATATCATAAGCTTCAGAAGACCATTCTGACTGAATCCCACCTAATGGAGTTGGATATAGATGAGGAAGGGGTAATGCCGGGTTGTAATTATTCTCAAACAATTCCGCGAACCAGTTTAAATCTTCCCTGTTCATTGCTACGCCTTCACCATTTAACCAGCCAGCTTCAAGATTAGCAAGTTCTTCAAGCCTGGAAGGAACATCTAAAGGATCAAGAAGAGATATATGATCAATGGATTCAAAGCTTACCAGTTTGTCATTTTTATCAAATGGCCAAGTCCTGAAATTAGAACCCGGGTTTTTCCATTTGGCGACCTCAATAATCAATTCTTCCAGAGCCGCAAAGTCTTCCAGTAAGTCTAACGGAATTGTATGGTCGTCAAAACGTTTACCAGTTAAACGTGGTGTTAGAAATTCATTGCTATAAACCATGTTTTTTTACACATCCTTGTTGGATTATATGAAGATACAAAGAGTTTTTGAGTGTAACAAGTTGTTGGTAATTAGTTGATTGTATGGTTGTTCGTATGATTGGGAATGTGTTAAGATGAATGTTTGAATTCAACAATTCAACATTCTATTCCTCCACCCTCTCTTTTCCACAGCGCGTATATTACTCACCTCCTTCAATGTTAAAAGATAATCATGCAAATATCTCAACTCATCATCCTCCCTATTCCCCTCAAATGGTTCTATATACACCGCATTCCCATAATTACTCCTTGCCTTCTCCGGCGAGTCATCCACAATAATTATCTGTTCTAATTTAAAGCCCTTATTCTTCACTTTCTCCAACTTCTTTTCGAAGTAATAATTATCCAAGGTAAAATCCCGTTTTATCGTACACCTGCTTCTCCCCCATACAATGAACCATTCAATTGCATCAGGCGTGATCGTTTTCACAATCTCTTCCACATATTCATCAGATGCAGAACTCCATACGCCTAATGTAAAATGTTGGGATATATTTAAAAGAAACTGCTCAAGCCCGGGACGTCTATACACATGATATAAATCAAACTGGAAATCCGGGGGTACAGCCAATGGCGAAGAAGTAGCATGTATCAATGTTTCGTCAAGATCAAGTACTAGCAGCTTGTCTGATTTGTCTGGCATAGGTTGTGCATTTACCAAATATACTTTAAAATTCACACAACCGGTTGCGTAACCACACTCTCCTTAAATAACCCTATTTTAGAAAAGTAAAACGACCAAAATCATGCCCTGGGGAAAAGTATTATCAACTATTCTAATTGTTGCTATCTGCAAGTGCTCGTATGCACAAACTAAGACTATACAAATAAAAAATGGCGAACGCTGGTATGGTGGCGCTGTGACCGAAGGGCAGCAAATGCCGGTTAAAGACGGGTATACATTTAACCTGTTTGCTAATACGGGTGGTAACCAGGCAGCTCCTTTGTTATTATCTACCAGTGGAAGATACATTTGGAGTGATGGCCCATTTACCTTTACTGTGAAAGGTGATGTGTTGGAAATCACAAATGCTGCAGCACCTGTGGAGCTGGACTCTATAGGGCATAATTTAAAAGAAGCTTTTGCGAATGCTGCTAAGAAACATTTTCCTGCAAAAGGGAAATTGCCTGACACCCTGTTATTGTACAGACCTCAGTATAACACATGGATTGAACTGGTGTACAATCAAAACCAGGCTGACATTCTTGCATATGCAAAGGCGATTATCGAGAATGGTTTTCCAGCTGGTGTGTTGATGATTGATGATAACTGGGGTGACTATTATGGTCGATTCGATTTCAGAAAAGATAGATTTGAAAATGCTACTGCGATGATCGATAGCCTGCACAAAATGGGTTTTAAGGTGATGTTGTGGATAAGTCCTTTTATTTCTCCTGATACAGAAGTGTTCAGAGAGTTGCAAAGTAAAAAGCTGTTACTGAATAAGAAGGCTGATACCACGGCTATCCTGACATGGTGGAATGGGTATAGTGCCGTGTTGGATTTTACTAATCCGGCAGCGAAGGAATGGTTTAAGGGAAGACTGGATTATATGGTGCATACCTATCACCTGGATGGATTTAAGTTTGATGCAGGTGATGCTGATTTTTATCCTGCTGATGCTGTTTCTTATGAGAAAGCGATACCTAATGATCATAGTCAGTTGTGGGGTGAGATTGGATTGGGATATGCTTTGAATGAATACCGTGCTATGTGGAAGATGGCGGGAGAGCCATTGGTGCAGCGATTAAGAGATAAGCAACACACATGGGTGGATCTGCAGAAACTGATTCCGCATATTACGCTTGCGGGGTTGTTGGGATATAATTTTACTTGTCCGGATATGATTGGCGGAGGTGAATATGGATCTTTTATAGGAAGAGATAAATTGGATGAGGAGTTGGTAGTGCGTTCGGCGCAATGTTCTGCTTTGATGCCGATGATGCAGTTTTCGGTGGCGCCATGGAGGGTGTTGAGTCAGGAGCATTTAGCAATTGTGAAGAAGACGGTGGAGATCAGGGAGAAATATACGCCTTATATCATGCAATTGGCGAAGGCATCGGCATTCAATGGGGAGCCTATTGTGAGGTGTATGGAGTATGAGTTTCCCGGGCAGGGGCTTGCGGAAGTGAAGGGTGAGTTTATGTTGGGAGATAAGTATTTGGTGGCGCCTGTGATGGCGAAGGATGGAAAGCAGTCTGTTGTGTTGCCGAAGGGGAAATGGAGGAGTGATAAAGGGGAGGTGTTTAAGGGGCCTAAGACGATTGAGCAGGTGGTGGCGTTGGATAGGTTGCCGGTGTATGAGTTGATTAAATAAGGAGGTGATGAATGGATCTTTTAATGGCGGTTTGGAGAGGTAATTGAATTGGAGTTGTGTACAAATTGGTTAAATAAAATGAAGTTGTATCATAAATAAAATAAAACCTCTGAGAATCGAATAAATAGAAACCTGGCTCCATCAGGTATCTGAATAAAAAGCGCGTGTATCTTTCTTTTGATACACGCGCTTTTCATTACTTCTTTATAATCGTATTCAGATCCAATCCTGCCGCAGTCTCTGCCAATTCTGCCACATCTGCAATCGTCATTTCAGTAATAAACGCTTCTTTAGGAGTGCGCACTTTTTTCATATTCACCAACCAGTCATTCTCTGTTTCCCTATATCCCAGCGGCAATATCACCGTACTCTTATACCCGCTTCCCTTTAAATTCAACAATTCATCCAGTTTCTCAGGAATGAACCCTTCCATAGGCGTAGCATCCACCTTCTGCTCCGCAGCTGCAGCAATCGCCATTGCAAAGGAGATATAACTTTGCTTTGCCGCATGATGAGCCTGCCACTCCTGTCCTTTCGTCTCATATAGGTTTAAAATCACGCTCTTATAATCATCCATCGTATCATGAGGTAAACCACGCTCATCCATCATAACGTTGAATACGCCGGTGATCCGTTCATCACTATACCCATCCCATGCGATCCAGATCAGTAAATGTGAACAATCTATAATCTGGGTTTGATTGTAAGCGATACCTTGTATTTTTTTCAGCAAAGCCTTGTCGGAAATGACGATCATTTTATACTGCTGTAAACCGGAAGAAGAAGGCGCCAAACGGGCAGCTTCTAAGATATAATCTAATTTTTCCTGAGGTACCTTTGTGCCATTCATCTTTTTAGTGGCATAGCGCCACTGTAAATCTTCAAGTAAACTCATGTGATTCCAATTTTTAACAAAAGTAAATTCACTTGACGTAAATAAGTAACTTTAGGGGGCCCGATGGTGGTGACATACGGGTAACCTTAGTGACAAAAAAGTAACCAGCTTGTATATGGAAAATGAAAACTTAGATAATCCAACATTCACTGAATGTATGAGAAAGGTCCGGGCAATTGATGATACCCTTCATATCCTGAGTGGTAAATGGACGCTTGTGTTGATTTCACATCTTTGTTATAGACCTATGCGGTATTCAGAGTTGTTGAAGGATTTGAATGGGATAGCGGGGAAGGTGTTGAGCAGGGCGTTGAAAGATCTGGAGATAAATGGACTTATTATCAGAGAGGTGTCGGAGAGTCAGCCGCTGACGGTGACTTATAAGATCTCACAATATGGAAAGAGTTTGAAGGAGTTGACAGATGGATTGGCGGATTGGGGATTGCAGCATAGAGAGCGGATTTTTAATGCGGCGAAGTTTGAAAAGCCGATGAGTGTTACCAGATGATATCAGGTACTTCTGCTTTCGGTACGTCTTCTTATTTCCAGGCACCTGTTCCTGTGAATGAAGGATTATAACAATTAAATGTTGACCATATTATCGAAATTGTAGTCGAATTCATCGGTGGTGAGTTGTGTGGCGATTGTTGGTAGCGGAACTCGTTCATTAGAAATAATGGGTTATATTGTAGACCAGTTCCTAAAAATGTAAATGTTAGCATTATGAGTCTCATCGCCGTATTACCCAAAGTATTTTATGCAGATATCCAGCAGGCACTGGATTTTTTTATTGATGGACTTGGATTTAAATTAGGCTACCATGATGAGGTGTTGTATATCGTGAGTCGGGATAATGCGACCTTTCAATTGATGGTAGAACCTGAGCTGGCTACTAAAGATAGCAGACCTGAAATCAGAATAGCTACTGATGATATTGAGGCGATTTATGCTGATATTAAGTCAAGACGACCTTCTATTTTACATCCGAATCTGAACTATATCAAACAACAACCCTGGGGATTGAAAGAGTTTGCCGTGTTGGATCCTACCACAGTATGTATTGTTTTTCAGCAGTCTTAATTTTCATAACTCTATACTTGTAGCATGTCAAATTCTCGTTGGGAAGTATTTCTTCAGGAAGTATATTCTTGTGTTTAAAAGAACTAATTTTCCGGCATAATTGATCTAAATGAAAAACCAGTTTTTTACAATGGCAGTTGGTCTGTCCATTTTTTCTTTCACTGCATGCCAGCAGTCCCAAAATGCACAAAGTGCACAAAATGACACAACCCAACAGGCACAGGATACCACTGCTGCCGTAGCTGAACCTGTAGCTGCCGATACGAGCAGTGCTTCTGTACTCGAAACTGTAATGTCTGTACCTGAGAAGGTAAAGGCAGGCAAACCTATTCTGCTGAAATTTAATGTAAACAATCCTTCTGACAAGGAGCAGGAATTTTGTAAATGGCATACGCCGTTTGAACAAAGGTTTATGAATTCTTTCTTTGAAGTGACTGACAGCAAAGGCGAGGCAGTACAGTACAAAGGGGTGATGGCGAAGAGAGTGACGCCACCGCCGGCAGATGCTTATATTAAAGTAGCTGCAAAAGGAAGTGTGTCTGCTGAGATTGATTTGCTGACAGGGTACAATATCACTCATCCGGGTACTTACAAGGTAGTGTATCAGGGAGAGGGTGTGAGTGGGTTGACGAAGGTGAATGAAGTGACGGTGGTTGTTGAGTAATTAAATGCATTTGAAAATCCCCATAGCAGTAATGCTATGGGGATTTTTTGTTGTATTGGTTTCTTGTTATTATTATATTGATAATCAGATTATTATGAAATTATTTTGTTTGGTTTTTTAAGCGAAAATCCTAACTTTATATCATGAACACACAAGATATCCAACGTTTGAAAAGTTTGGCGGAAAGAATACTGAAAAATGGTATAACCAGGGAAGAAGCACTGCTTTCATTACAGCGTGCTGGCCATCTTGATAAGGATGGGAACTTTACGAAACACTACCAACATTTGGCGAGGGCGATAGCAGCAAACACAGCCAATTCCGCAGCTACTTCCACTACTGTAGCCACTGCTACTGATACTTCCGAAACATTTTAATCATTTTTTATTATGTATAGTAATAGGTCCAACTTAGTAATTGGATTTCACGGTTGTGATAAATCCACATGCCATGCATTGGTTCATCATCCACAGATTATTAAGATCAGTGAAGAACCTCATGACTGGCTTGGTCATGGTTTTTATTTCTGGGAGAATAATTTTGCCAGAGCCCGTGAATGGGCCGTGCAGAAGGTAAAACAAGGAAGGTTCAAAGAGCCTGCTGTCGTTGGGGCAGTAATTGATCTTGGTCACTGTTGTGATTTTTTAGACTCCGGCCATATTGAATTGCTCAAGACTTATTATTATGCGATGGAAAAGATATATAACGAAATTGGTAAGCCATTGCCAGTTAATAGAAATATTGCCCGTGATGTACATAAAGATAAGTTATTAAGGGAGCTCGATTGTGCAGTTATTGAATATATGCATGCCGTAATTTTTAAAAATTACAAAAATGATATAGGAATACATGGTATGAGCGATCTCAAAATGTTTGACTCTGTACGTTGTGCATTCATTGAGGGCGGACCTGCTTTTAAAGGTGCTGGTATACGTGAGAAAAATCATATCCAAATCTGTATCCGCAACCTCAACAGCATCAAAGGCTTTTTTATTCCAAGAGAAAATTTGGATTTTTACTCCTGGAGTTTAAACAAGTATCTACAACTGGAGAATAATTAAATTTATTCCACCACCACCACCTCAAATCCTAACCACCCATTAATCACGCTGACCTTTAAACTATCCACATGCTCCACATCAGCATACCGTGGATAATACTTGCCTACTTTTTTATTCTTATAAATCGCCTCCACAAACGGTACCGGATCATTATTCCTAGTCGGCCGTGTATGCCCAAAGGACGTCACTGCTATCTTCATGGTTGTATGGGAACGACCACCAAATGCCTGATTCCCCCACAGTATGGAAAATATAATGATCGTACCAAAGGAAAAACTATTAAACACACAAAACAAAATCAATTGCACACCACGTGGTAAGTCATGTTTGCTGGAAGATAAATCTATCCGCTTCCTAAACAGGATAGTAACTGAAAAACCTATAAACAATGCAAGCAGGAATAAGCAATATCCATCAATCAACGTAGTCCAATATATACTCAATGTCCAGAAGATCAGGGGAATACTGATGAGGAATGTTATTCCAAATAGAACCCCAAAGAATCTATTTATCCAATCGCTGGTGCGTTCCTCCTGGTATTGGGATGGGTGGAGGATTATATTTTTCATAGACATATATGAAAGGTACAAAAACTTCATATTTCGCAAGAACCGGATTTTTGCTATACTCAAATTGTGTCAGCTTTGCTATCACAATCAAATATTTATGCACTACATAAGTCATCCGTCCATTCTTTACTTCGGTACACCAGTGGTGGTAGTCAGCACTGTAAATGAAGATGGAACGTATAATCTCGCTCCTATTTCGTCTATCTTCTGGTTAGGGTATCGCTGTATGATCGGCATTGCTGCCAGCTCTAAAACGACTGAAAATCTATTGCGTACAAAGGAGTGTGTGTTGAACCTGCCTTCGGTTGAGCAAGCTACACAGGTGAATAGGTTAGCATTAACTACGGGAACTTATCCTGTCCCGCAAGGGAAGTTAATAAAAGGGTATGTGTATGAACCGGATAAATTTGGCAGAGCAGGGTTTACCCCGTTAGCAGCTGATTGTGTGCAGGCCATGAGAATTGAAGAATGTCCGGTACATCTGGAAGCGACATTGGTGAGTGTGCATCCGCTGACGGGAGAGAAGATAAATGTGTTGACGATGGAGTTGGAGATTCAACGGGTGCATCTACAGGAAGATATCAGGTATGAAGATATGCCGGATCGGGTGGATCCGGATAAATGGCGGCCGTTGATCATGAGTTTTCAGGAGTTGTATGGATTGGGTGTAAAGGTACTTGCATCTACATTGGCGCAGGTGCCGGAGCATCTTTATCAGCGTTAGGCACAGTGGCTGATTTGATCAGCGTTAACCATAGTACGAAATTTGATCAGCGTTAACCATAGTACGAGATTTAATCAGCGTTAACCATAGTACGGGATTTAATCAGCGTTAAAAAAATAACGAGATTTTAGTGGTGTTCGTATAAGGCGTAGTAATCTCTCCCTGAGATATTACGCCGCCTTTGTCTTCCCTTTCTGCATCACTTTCTGTATCAATGTCTTCAACCTTTCTTTATAATCCGCCACTAACCAATCTGTATAATTCTTCGTCACCCTTCCCAGGCATTTCCCATATTGCTTCACCCTCCATTGTATTTCCTGATCCAATACCTCCGCCAGCTCTAGCGCCTGTGGTATCGTATCACTATTTTCAATACACATCATCGCATGTTGCCTGATCGCATCCCTGATCACTGTCAATGGCTTTTGCCCTGCATCTACTACACGCTGATGCGCCTCCTGTATATCAAAAGACAACTGTAATGTATTGGGAAATTTAGCCCGCAGATCAGATGAAATCACCCGTGCCTCATTGGTGGATAAGTAATGCATACTCTCCATATACGCTTCCGGTCTTTCAAATATCAGCTGCCAATCCATCGGCGCCTGCCATTCTCCAAAACGATCGATGTTATTACCAAGATCAATGATGTTGAAGTTTTTCTTTTTGGGTAATCTTCTTGAACCACGTCCAATCATCTGGTGATAGAGTGTCAGTGAAGTCGTTGCGCGATTGAGGATAACGGTTTGTATTGAAGGTTCGTCAAACCCTGTGGTCAATATCGAGACGGATGTTAGGATGGCTCCTTTCGTCTTTTTGAACCATTTCAATATCTCTTCACGCTCCGCAGGAGAATGACGGTTATCCAGGTGTTTGATAGGATACCCTGCATCTTTAAATAATTTACACACGTTCCTCGAAGTGAAGATACCATTGTTAAAGATCAGTGTCTTTTTATGCTTCGAATGTGTTTCATATGCATGCAGCAATAATTCCAACATCGCATTGGATGAATATAATTCATCCGAAGTGCTGATGGTGAAATCCCCATATATCCCTGTTTTAAGTGAATTCAGTTCCACGTCATATCTCCAGTTGACAGGTTTGGCCAGATATCCCTGTTTGATGAGACCGGTTATGCTTTCACCTACTATCAGTTCCTGGTAGGTTTTGTTCATTGGCAAGTCTGCATTAGAACTCAGCGGTGTGGCTGTAACCCCCACTACAATCGCACGTGGGAATTTATTCAACAGTTTTTGGAATGCATTGTGATGTGCTTCATCAATTATTACAAGACCAACAGACGCCGGATTGATAATACCCTGTTTCAGTCGGTTCCGCAATGTCTCGACCATCGCAACATAACAGGTATGTTCTTCCCGCTTACGCAATTGTTTGACAGTGCTATTGATCACTTTATTTTTGATACCAATTTTTGTAAGTGTAGTCGCGGTCTGTTTACAGAGTTCTGTCCGGTGCGTTAATACCATCACCTGTCTGTTAAAGTTCGTGACATACCACTTTGCTATCTCTGAAAAGATTCTCGTTTTACCTCCGCCTGTTGGTAGTTGGTAAAGGATCCTATAACCTTTGGATGCATGTGTGAGTTTATCAAAGAGTATATTGAGGTCCCGTTCCTGGTAAGGGTACAAACTATCGTTTCCCATAATTAATCTTACTGTTAGTTATTTAGCTATATCAAACGGGGTGCCATTAGGAAATTGTTTTTAACGCCCGGGCTAACCAGGTTTTGATCCTTTTCTTCTCTTTCACCAATATTTCCTCTTTGTGTTGAAGATACTGTGCTTCTTTGTTACTCAGTTCAGCAGGACGGTATTTTCTGAGCAACCGGAGTGCATTGCATTTATCCTGGTAGTCGCCAAGTCTATCCTGTAATGTAGAACTGTGTAACTGGTTATTATTAGATAATTCTTTGAAGGTTTTCCTGATGGTATGCAGGTCATTGTCACTAAAGGAGGTGGGGTGCAGCATTTGCTGCATAGCAATGGTTTTTCCGGATAAATACTTTTGATAAGTTTTATGGCTGAAACCGGTTTTGACCGCTTTCAATGTTTTTTTACTAGCTTTTCGCACTGGTTGTTGGGCAAGTGATTGATGCAATTGTTCCTTAGATTGTTCTGTCTGCTTGTGTATAATCTTTCTATAAGTGGGTAAATGTCGGGCATCGTGTTTTGTATACTGCTCCTGCAATTGCAGATCGCGTAGTGTACCGAGCTGGTGATAAAAGTCTTTCAGCTTACCGGGTATACCCGGAAGCTGAATCATATGTAGAAAAGCTTTTAGTTTTTTATAGTTTGTCCTGAATTTGTGAATCACTTCCGGGTCGTATGCAGGTGGCATTTGCCGGCTCTTTTTGTCGAGTCGTTTGTAATACCGGCCAATGATTCTTAGCACACGTTTCTTTTTCATAATAGTAGTACCGGAAAAAGTATGCCATGTGTCAATTCTCCGCCCCCTCTTTTAGCACTTTTTCTATGTCGTCATAGTTCGCCTCTGTTCCGTCTCCTAATTTCTGTAATACCACCTTTCCATCCGGACTAATCAGGAATAAATGTGGGATCCCTGGCAAATGTTATTTCACCTTTTTTGCACCTTCTGGTACCTTGCCTGCCTTAAATGCTTCCCTTTGTTGCTCATCCGCCAGGTCCATATTAAAATTCTCCCATTTCCCTTCAGCATTCAACACTGCGCAATTCCATTCGCCATCTGCATCATCCGGAAACTGCCAGAGTATATGATATCCTTCCTCATTTGTAAACCCTTCTTCATCCGCCTGCAGAATACCATTTACCTGTTCCCAGATAATACCCTGTGTAGTGGTAATGATATGATAGTTCTCCGCCTCCATACCGATTGGTAGTAACTCAATCGCGTATATCACCTTCACGCTATCAAAGAATTCATTCAGCCACTTTGCTGCCGATGCCGGTTGGAATTCGAGGATGCTCTGTTTGAATTCATCCAGTTCTTCCCGGCCAATGCCTTCGGTTGTCACTGGGTTTCGCTCTACTGTCGCCAGCAGTTTCCCCTTTTCATTTTTCAATTCAAACACTGACCATTTCTCAGGTTTCTCATTTTTTAGCACCCCAAATTGAGCTGACAATGCTTCTGCGTCCAGCTCTTCAGAAATATCGTCGAGATGAATGTCCGGGTCTTGAGTGCCCAGTATACGGATATAATAACTCATGGGCACAAAATTAGGATTATTTTACTACTGTAGCTTCCAGTTCTACCTGCAATGTTTCGAAAAGGGATTTTACTTCCATGAGGGTGGTCGCCTGCCGGATGCCATGTTTTGCAATCCACTCCTGTAGTAAGGGAAAGTGTGGCCAGAGGTCTGCTGAAGATGTTGTGTAGATGTTTAATCTGACAATGCCTTTGGGTGTATACCCGGCTGCTGAAATGACCTGCTCCAGGTTGGCGATGGCGAGGAGCAACTGGCTTTTCATATCCTCATTGCTGGAGGTGCCATCCGGGAATACGGCTGCTTGTCCTGCACAGTACAGGGTGCTGGTGGCGTTCTTTACTTCTATTGCCTGGGAATAACTACGTTCGTCCTGCCAGGTCCAGGGATTGATGCTTCTTGTTTCCATGAGGCAAAGCTCAGGATAAGGAGGGAATTTAGCCCTTGATCTACCTCACTATTATGCTGTGAGGTATGTCACACCAACCGGCTCAGGGTCTCCCTGGATACCCCCAGGTAGGCTGCCAGCAAACTTTTGGGAACCCGCTGTAACAGGGACGGATGTTGTTTGAGTAACTGTTCATACCGCTCTTTGGCATTAGAAGTAAGCAATGAGAGAATACGGCGCTGTGCCGCCAGGAAACCAAAGGTGGATTTCTGCAGGAAAAAACGTTCCATTTTAGGCAGTTCCGCGCAAAGCTTTTTATAATTTTCGAAGGAGAAACAGTAGACTTCTGTGTCTTCTATACATTCTAAAGACATGGTGGCAACTGACTGGGTATAAAATGCAGAGTAGTCACTTTCCCACCAGTCTTCCATGGCGAAGGAGACAATGTGGTCTTTCCCGTTGTCATCATTATAGACCAGTTTTAACAAACCGGAAATGACCAGGTAACAATACTTTACCTCCTCCCCTTCCTGTATAAGGTACTGATGTTTCTTATACTTTTTAGTGGTAAAGAGTGTCTGCACAAATGAAAATTCTTCATCCGTGAGCGGTAGTATTTTTTCAATATGGTCTCTGAGTAATTGCATTGTTATCAGAACATCAGTTCTCCTGTGAACGGGTCGATCATGCCAGCGTATGGACGATCTACCAGATCGGACTGATAGGTGATAAAGTAATTGGAGCGGCCATCCGTCTGACCCATCCACGGTAAAACAAGATATCCTGTAAATATTGAAGCTGCGACTGCATCGACTATCTGTCCTCCTGATACTTTCACAAATACGGCACTATCCGCAGCATCCTTGTCAATAATGTTAAATGCCAGTCCACTTCGTTTCAGTGGGATAAAGTTATTCCATTTACACCTGAATAATTGTCCTTTGTAACAAATACCCCATGGTTCAGGAATCACATTGCGACTGCTATCATCATGGATATGATATACATGGGCTTTGCCAGGTTCCGTCTTAATGGTAAAGTTATTCACAGCAGGGGCATTTTTTAAAAACTCCTTATAACTCATATACACACCATCTATATAGTTGGTGGTTGTGTAGATGGGTTGTTGATATCGCTCCCAGGCTATGATTTCCTGGCTGGAATGAGGTGTACCCGTTACATTTTGTTTGTCAGCAGCGGTCATGAACATATCAATGGCTCTGGCCATATTCCAGCTATGGTCGCGGCTGGCATGTTTGTCAGCATCTACCAGTGAGGTATCGAACTGACAGGGGAGTTGGAATTGCTGGTTATCCGGCGATAAAAAAGTGGCTCCTTTGATACGTACATATGATCTTTCAGGAGCATTACGATGATCATTAATCCGGAAGAGCTGTACCAGGCAGAGTAGGTATTTACCATTATTCTGCTGGTACTGTTCTCCGTATTTTTTGCTGATATATCCCTGCAGGTATTCCTGCAAAGGTTTGTCAGGAACAGATACGGTGCTGATTTCACGGTACCTGTTCGCAAAGATAATAAATCACAGTTTATTTAGTATCCCTTCCAGGTCTTTCTCGCCTTCGCGTGTCTGTGCACCGGCCTCCATGGCGGCTTTGGTACGTGCTAAGGTAACAGGTCTGGTGAAGAGGCTCATACATAGCTGGTTTTCAGTGGCCAGGTCGTTTGCATCGATTGCTTTTACAGCTGATGCCGCGACATCTTCGGGGAGAGTGGCGATGCGGGTGGCGAGGGTATTGACGTAATTATATAGTGTTGCCTGTGGCAATGCACGGTTGACAAGGCCATATTTTTCTGCCTGTAGACCATCTAATAATTCTCCGCCGAGAATGACCTCCAGTGCACGTGCTCTGCCGATTAATCTGGTTAGGTATTGGGTGCCGCCACCACCAGGGATGATGCCCATTAAGGTTTCTGGTTGGGCAAAACGTGCCTTTTCAAGGGAGGCAAAACGCATGTCGCAGGCAAGGGCCAGTTCATTGCCTCCGCCACGTACATAGCCGTCAATGATAGCGATGGTCACCTGTGGGAGCTGGCGGATCTGTTCATGTAGTTGTTGCATGGGATTGATCGGCGCCTGCAACATTTCAGGGGTGGCCAGGTCGGCAAAGGACGCGGGATTGACGATGTAATTCATATCGCCATGGGCGATGAAATAGTCTGGATCTGCGCTTTGGAAGACGATGACCTGTACAGTTTTGTCCTCCTGCATAGCGGCAACGAATTGTGCCAGGGAGATCATGAGCGGGGCATCCAGCACGTTCATGGGTGGGTTATTGATCGAGGCGAAAGCTACTCCATTCCGGATGTCTACATTCAATTTATCCATGATTTGTTAATTTTATGAAGCAAAGGTCATTGTCCCGGGTAGGGGAAAAAAAGTCATTTGACGCAAAATTTAATTGATAAGATGTTTAGTGCGCTGGCTGCATATTTTAGTGATAAGATCAATTTGACTCCGCAGGAGTTGGAGTTGATGGAGACGCATTGTGTTTCTAAAGTTTTAAAAAAGAAGGAGTTTTTGTTGCAGGAAGGAGAGGTGTGTAGGTTTAGTGCGTTTGTGGTGAGTGGGTGTTTGCGATCTTATCGGTTGGATGATGGAGGGAATGAGCATACATTCAAGTTTGTGGTTAAGGATTGGTGGATTACGGATAATGAGAGTTATAGTAATGGTACGCCGGCGCAGTATAATATACAGGCGTTGGAGGAGAGTGAGTTGGTGATTGTGGCGAAGGAGTCGTTTTTGCTTTTGTTGGAGCAGATTCCTTTACTGAAACCTTTGGTGGATCGGTTGCAGTCGAATAGTTATAATGCGAGTCAGCAAAGGATTTATAAACAGATCAGTGCGACGCCGGAAGAGCGGTATCTGGCATTTGTGGAGGAGTATCCGGATATTTTTAATAGGGTGCCATTGCATATGGTGGCTTCGTATTTAGGGATGTCGAGAGAGACGTTGACGAGGGTGAGGAGTCATTTTGCAAAGGGGAAGTAGTAGGTGGTTTTTGTTAGCTTGGGTGAGGTATTGATGCGGAGCAGGAATCTTTTTGTAAAGGGGAAGTAGTGGATAGTTTTTGTTTAGTTAGCTAGGGTGAGGTATTGATTCCAGGCCGTAGTTATTTTGCAAATGGTAAATAGTGGGTAGTTCCTGTTTGGTAAGCTTGGGTGAGATATTGATACAGATCAGCAGACATTTTGCAAGAGGTTTGAAAATCTTAATGATTGGTTTGATTGTCATTATTGGCACAGGTATTTTCGGCGGAGCTTTGTAAAAAAAGCTCATGGAAAAAGTTATTTCAGTTAGTCCTGTTGTGCTTTCTGCACCAGAACGTGGTTTAGATTTACAGGTACGGATTTCGGCTCCAATCAAAGGTAACCAGCTCCCCGTTATTTTGTTTGCACATGGTTATGGTAATTCATTGGATGGATATGCACCGCTTGTCAATTATTGGGCGGCGAGGGGATTTGTGGTGATACAGCCCAGTTTTCTGGATTCGAAAAGAATAGGTTTGAGTCCGGATGATGTGCGGACGCCTGATATCTGGAAGATTCGGGTAACTGATATGAAACAGGTGCTGGATCATATAGATGATATTATTTGTGTGGTGCCTGGTTTGAGTGAGCGCGTGGATACGACTCGTATTGCAGCTGTTGGACATTCATTTGGTGCACAGACCACAGGGATGTTGTTGGGCATGCGCGTGATTGGAGAAGATATAGATATGTCTGATGCGCGTATTCAGGTTGGGATATTGTTATGTGCCGGTGGAAATGGTGGTAAAGATCTGAGCGAGTTTGCAGCAACGCATTACTCGTTTATGAATCCTGATTTTAGTGGAATGAAAAAGCCGACATTGGTAGTGGCAGGTGATAAAGATATTTCACCTTTGACAGTGCGTGGCTGGGATTGGTTTACGGATCCATATACATTGAGTCCGGGCCCTAAATCATTGGCCGTATTATATGGTGGAGAACATTTGCTGGGTGGTATTTCTGGTTATCTTGTAACAGAGACTTCAGATGAAAATCCTGCAAGAGTAGCAGCAGTACAGCAATTGACATGGGCGTATCTGAGAAGTGCGTTTTATCCGCAGGATAGCGCGTGGCAGGAGGCGGCAAGAGAATTAACACAAGGAAAGATTGAAAATAAAGGAGATCTGTAATGATCCCGAAAGGGGTATTTACGGCTGATTTTGTGAGGATGTCGAAAGAAAAGTGAATTGTATCATTCATCTGATTTGCTTTCAGGCAAATCAGATGAATGATACTGAAATTTTACTCGTAAGTAATTTTAATCAGTGACACCGCTTGTCTTGGCAGATTTATTTTTAGTTTGTAAATACCATTTGTGATTTTGATTTTCTCAGGTGCATTCAGTAAAGCCAATTGCCCAGCCTTTTCCAGCGTAGTATACTGTGCCGGAGTCGGTGATGCAGGTGATCCCATTTTCTTCCACACCTCATATGAATTACTATACTCCTGATCGATCCGATAATGATGAAGTGTCGCTTTTTTACCGGGCATATTTTGAATAGTTAATTCCACTGTTGATGCTCCCGTGGTAATATCATCATCATGATAATTCCATAATAAAATAGTCGTAGCTGTTTTGGAGGCAGCTGCCAGCGCATTTACATCGGTTTTATCACCTCTTACTCCATTTGCCATAATAGATTGCGCATCATATGCTACATCACCAGTAATGGCTAACCTGGTACCTGACATCATCCCCATCATCCGGAATACATTTAAGACAGGTTTATCCACACCATTTGTCGCCAATTCTCTAAAACCATAAAACCAGGGTTGATTCTCAAATTCAAAAGACCAATTTACCGCACCAATGATATTCGTGCCATAACTGTCATTTAACTCAATGATACGTGCAATAGAGGCCGCCGTGTAACTTGAATACATCGTTCCATTTCTATAAGCATTCTGCGGATCTGTTTTCATTCCACAGGCAGCACAACCTTCAGGATCGGATTCACCAATAATAATGGGGATATTCTTTAGTTCCGGAAAAGAAGAAATGATCTTTAAATGCCGGTTCACATCTTTTAATTGATTATTCATGCCCATGCGTACCCGATTATTAGTAAACACAGGTGCCCCTTTCGCATGAAAGGCAAGGAAATCAATAGGTGCACCGATTTGTCCGGTGGCTTCGTTTTTCTCTTTTAAACAATGGGTAATAAACCGACGCATGAACTCTCCTGCTCCACCTGTAGCATGCGGACCACCCACTCTGGCTGTTGGCAAGGCGCGTTTTACACCAGCAGATGCATAGTCGTACATTTTGCAGTAAGTAGGTATCTTGTCATCCACCATTAGATAGTATCCATCTGCTTCATTCCAAAGTTCCCAATACCAGCTTTCTACTTCTGCTTTTCCATAGCGGGCTACGCAATGTTTTACCCATTGGTAAATCAGTTCTTCCCATTTGTTATAGTCTTTGGGAGGATAGGCCCAGCCGGTACAAATCTCTTTGTAATCATGTCCTGGTTGCCAGTAATGTCTATAAGGAGTGGGATGTGTGGATAATGCTTCCGGCATAAAACCAATCTGTGCCAGCGGTTTCATTTTCCGGTTGATATAGGTGTCGAAAATGGAGTCAACAATTCGCCAGTTGTAAACAGGGTTTCCATTTGCATCTTCCGTATACATATTTGTAGAACCCCATTTCAGGGCGGCTTCGCCATCGCCTGTGTTCATCAGGTTATGTGCACGTACATACACGGGAACGGGACTGAGGGCTGCCAGTTCAGAAAGCAGTTTCTTCCCATCTTTCATATAGGTATAATTTGGCTCATCATAGCCAAACCAGGCCCAGATGGGTTTGAGCGGGCCTTTTTCATTTTTGAGGTCTACCTGGATGGCGGTCTGGCCAAAGGTGGCAATGGTATACAGGCAACAAATCGTTAGCAGTGATCTGAATTTCATTGGACGTGGGTGGTAATTCGTTTTTGGTAGCTCATTGAACGAGGACGGTAATTCGTTTTTGCGTAGCTCAATGGTCATGAGTGGCAATCCGTTTTGCGAAGCTCATTGAAGGTGAGCGGCGATCCGTTTTTGGTAACTGAGCACGAATACCGTAGCCAAGATACACAAACTGCCGATTCAATCATTGGCTATAAACCAGTTATTTAACGGCGTGGAATATGGATAGTAAAATATAGCAGCCTAAGGACTATCGAAATTCCATTAATCTGATTACCTTTTATTGGTATTCCTTCAAAATTTCAGCGGACAAAGTTATGCAACCATTTTCTATCCGACTTGCTACAGAAAAAGATTTTCCAGCTATTTTTTTGCTAATTCGCGAGTTTGCTGTTTTCCAGAAATCAGAGGATAAGGTCAGTATTACCCCTGAGCAGATGCTGGCTGATAAGGAGCTGTTTCAGGCATTTGTGGTGGAGGTTGATGGTATCATTGTAGGGTTTGCTACTTTCTTCTGGACGTATTATTCCTGGAGTGGGAAGGCACTGTACCTGGATGACCTTTATCTACAGCCTTCTGTGAGAGGGCAGGGAATGGGGAAGGGCTTGTTGCAATCGGTGATTGAACTGGCCCGTTCCCGGAATTGTAAAAAGGTGAGGTGGCAGGTATCCAATTGGAACCACCATGCGATTGAGTTTTATCAAAAGATGGGGGCGACGGTGGATGGTGTTGAATTGAATTGTGATTTATTATTGAATTAGTACATCATCTATGTAAAACACGGCTTCTGGTAGTGGATCGTCTGCCCCTGCTAATGGACCAGATTCTACCTGATTAGGTGTTTTACGATTGGGTAAGTTTCTGTAAGGGCCCGTGCGTAAGGAAAGGCGTTCTACTGATTTTACGGCTTCTGCTAGTTGTGCGTGTTGGAGGAAGTGCTTTTTATTGATAGTAATATCGTAGTTTTTATTGGTAATCGTAATGTCGATGGTGTACCAGGTGCCGGGTATGTAGGGTTGGAGTTGTTTGATGGAATCCCCATCCTGTGCGGTAATGTACCCTTGTTCACTGAAACTGATGCGCACAGGTCTATTGCCAAATCGGTCAGTGATGTCGATATCCAGCATGCCGTGGTCGTTTTGTTGAGGAGAGACTTTCAATTGTAATTTTGTTTGCCTGCTTTCTTTGAATACGCGAATAGCTCTGGCATAGTCGTAAGGATCTTTGTCAGCAAGTCGCAAGGCGTTGTTCGCGATGGTAACGGTCGCCCATTGAGGGGCGTAGATATTCCAGTCTTTGAGCGGGTTGATGGCATTGTCTTTTACAGTACTGATGCTATTATCTTTGCCCGCGCTGATTGAATTGCTTTTGCCATCACTAATGGAATTGTCTTTTCCTGTGTTGATGGTATTGTTTTTCACAGTGCCGGTGAAATTATCTTTCCCTGTACCATTGAAATTATCTTTTACCGGCCCCGTGACTTTATACTTTACCGGCAGTGGTACACGTGCCACCCATATATCTTCTTTATTCACACTGTAAGCGAGCCACATGTCATTACCCGGTGGAACACCATTGCCTTCTTCAATACCTCTTATATAATTAGGACCAAAATCTTTCCATCTACCATAAAACCGGCGGGGTGGAACTTCGCCATGTACAAGCAGCAGATCATCGAAGATGATGCCGTCATCACTGGTCACTAACGCCAGTGGATACCGGTATTCCTGTGTTTCGATAGGATTGTAGACCATTGCATACCGACCGTCTTTGGTTCGCTGGCCCCAGTTTTTACCACCAGCCATGAGTAAAGTAGGCACTCTCACTGGTTTGGAAAAGGTCTTGCCTTCATCGTCAGAGAGGGCTGTCCAGGATTTTTTCCAGAGGGCCACTACTTTGCCGTCTTTGCGATGGAAGTAGGAAAGTGCGTTCACGCTGTCTTTATAAGTTTTGAAATTGGGATAGAAGTCGTCGTTGCCGCTGTCTTCATCTAGCCATTGGAAGTTCATTAACCTGTCGGAGAGCAGGGCGGCACAGGCATTTACAAAACCTGTATCGGTGGAGTGCGTGTAGAATGGGAAGCTGGTATTGCTTTCATTCCATTTATTATAACTGCTGTAGCGGATAAAATGGATAGGTCCAAAAGTGCCGTCTTTGTGAATTTCTCTGACTACGCGACCGATGCCGCCTTCACGGAAAGGGTGTTCTGTATGACCATAAAAGGCGACTGTGAGCAGGCGGCCGTTGGGTGCTACATAGAAGCCCATGCGTTGGTGCATCATATACCCCTTGTACCCTTCGGGAATTTTTACACCCGGAGGTGCCTGGTAAGGAGGAAAGACTTCCTGTGGCAGGGTCCAGTGCTGACCGTCTTTGGAGGTCATAATAAGGGTGTGACCGGGGGCTTCGTGTTCATTGACTGGATTACTGAGGTATTGGAGGTAAAATTGGTGATTCCAGTAGGCGATGAAGGGGGCGTGGTTGTAGGTCCAACCGAAATTGTCAGATAGTTCAGGGTGAGAGCGGTTGGCCCTGAGTACCTGCCTGTTTTCCACGCCGATGGCCCAGCGGAGGCGGCCGTCGTGAACAGAAGGATCTACGGTTACACCGCCTATGTATCTTACAGGTTCTTTGGCACTGCCCGTTTGGGCGATAGAGAGTTTACACGTGAGGAGGCATAGCAGGAGTGCTCCTGGTAGTTTTTGCATGACAATCTTTTTGGCTGAGGAGGGTTAAGCTACAATTTAAAATGGAAAAATTCAAGTGATGTCGTTCCTGCCTTTTGAATTTTTTTAGCATATACTACTCCTATTGTACCGGGCTTTTGACCGAAGATGCTGTTTTTGTTTTAGGGGCTGTCTGAATGAAAAGTCCATGCATTAAAACTACAAATTAAATCATAGATTGTCTGAACTCCATAGGGCTTTGCTGCGTCTTGGATTTAAAAAACTTACTGAACGACTGTGAATGCTCAAACCCCAGCTCATAAGCAATTTCACTGACAGATAACTCAGATGTAGAGAGCTTTTCTTTTGCCTTCTCAATCAGTTTTTCATGAATATGTTGCTGTGCAGTTAAACCCGTGAGCTGTTTCAGCATATCACTGAAGTACTTAGCAGACAGGTGTAATTTATCTGCGAAATACCCAATGGTTGGTAAGCCGGTATTAATGTTTTTTTGAGAAAAAAATTCATCTAACAGTATTTCAAATGAAGACAACAGGTTATTGTTTAATGGCCTCCGCGTAATAAACTGTCTGTCATAAAAACGATTACTATAAGTGAATAATAAATCCAGTTGTGCAATCAACACATCCTGACTGAATTTATCAATCGGCCTGTTGATCTCCTGCTGTATTTTCCTAAACAGTTCTTCTATATCCTGCTCTTCATCTGCCGACAAAATTAGCGCTTCATTCACCTCATAATGAAAGAAATCATACTGCCGGATCTTCTTTGCCAACTCCGTACCCTGCAGCAGATCGGGATGAATCATCAGATCTCCGCCGGTACCAATGCCTGCATTATTGATCAGCCAGTCTACCTGTAGATTTCTATGAACGACTTCGTCTGCTATGATTTGGTCACTGCCTGACTTTGCAAGGTCAACGGCCAGGTAATGTGCTGTGATTTTGTACTGCTGACTTAATTGTTCGCTGAGTGTTTTCAACTTATCAGCAGATCTTGCTACCAGTAGTAAATGATGGCCTTCTTTGGCCAGTTGTCTGGCGAATGCTTCGCCTATGCCACCTGAGGCGCCAGTGATGAGTGTTACTTTCATGTCACAAAGGTCAGGTACCTGCAGCGTGGAAATGTAGCCAAAAGGCGGAAGGATGTAGTCAATTGGCGGAATATTGATTATCTCCGCCAATTATCGCAGCAATGAAATTATGATTTTAGTTCGTCGATAACTTTATCGATAGGGATTGTGGCTCTTAATTTTTCCAGTAATGGACTGGGAGATTCAGCGAAATATTGCTGGCCGACCTGTACACCAAACATATCATCGAAGTTACTTGTGCCGAGGCGTGCCTGCATGACCCGTCTTGCTTTTTCTTTTGAAATGGTAATAGTCGTTGACGCGGCATTTTGAAAGACCATTTTGTGATGGTCGATAAATTGCGCTGCATCATAAGGTGCGATTGTGATGGTGATTTGTGAGATATCTGTCATGGTGAGGATAGATAGCATGCTAAAGATAAGAATACCAGTTTGTTGAGGTGCCTCATGTTGGGTGTGTTTTGTCTTTATTGCAAAGATATGGGGTATGTAACATGGTGTAGGCAGGGGAATTTTCCTCTATTTCAAACTAAGCCTTATGCTTCTGCCACAGTCGCGGGGACTCGTCTTTAACAAGTAAGGTCAAAATAATGTCGTTGGGGTAATAAACATGCATAAAGTATAGGATAAAGATGCAAAATTGGGTAAGTTTATACAAATATGGAAACGTTATGGTCAGGTTGTCTTTAATTTCGTTGTTTATTACGCTGGCGTATATCCCATCTTTTTCTCAACAGGTGCTCCCTTCTAAAGACCAGATTGCATGGGCGGATGCGGAGATGGGCGTTATTATTCACCTGGATATCAACATCTTTGCACCGGAAACATTTGATTATAAAAAGAAAGAAACCTTACCTGATCTATCCATTTTCCATCCATCCAAACTTAATACAGATCAATGGGTGAAGACAGCAAAAGCAGCGGGTGCAAAGTATGCGGTACTCACGGTAAAGCATGGAACCGGTTTTTGCCTCTGGCCTTCTGCCGTGAATGATTATAATGTAGGACATACCCCTTATAAAAAAGATATCCTGCAGGATTTTATCGCCTCCTGTAAAAAATACGGCTTACGCCCAGGGCTTTATTATAATACAAATACTAACACTTATTATGGCACCCATGACGAAGCTTACACCAAAGCTGTGCTGGCCCAATTGAATGAGCTTTGGAGCAACTATGGTCCTATGTTTGAAATCTGGTTTGATGGAGGTTTGCAAAATGGGTTGGAGGCAGATGTGCTGAAGATGATTCATGACAAGCAACCACAAGCCATCTTATTTCAGGGGCCATTGAAAGCTGGCAATACTATTCGCTGGATTGGTAATGAAGATGGGTTTGCAGCTTATCCACAATGGAGCAGGGCAAATGAAACGACGGCTTCAGATGGCACTGTTAAAATAGATGGTCTGCATGGTGATCCGGAGGGGAAATACTGGTGCCCGGGGGAATCTGATTTTCCTATTCGTAGAAATTACGCATGGAATGGCGGATGGTTGTGGAAGGCTGGTGAAGATAAGGACCTGTTTTCTGTAAAGGAGCTGATGGAGAAGTATTATAAGAGTGTAGGCAGGAATACGAATATGCTTGTAGGTATGGTGGTGGATACCAGTGGACTCATTCCAAAGGCAGACTCGCTTGTTTTTGATAGTCTTGGGCATCGTTTAAAACAGGTTTTTTCAGCACCTTTGGCGGTGCGTAATAATTTAACCCAATCCATTATTGAGTTCGGAAATAAGACTGGAAAAGCCGCCAGTCAGATAATGATCATGGAAGATCTGGAATATGGGGAGAATATTTTAGCGTATAGTCTGCAGGCGATGATGGGGGATAAATGGAAAGAAGTGGCGACGGGAGAATCTGTTGGGCATAAGCGGATACAGACTTTTAGTCCGGTGAATGCGGAGCAGTGGCGATTGATGATTACGGGGAATGCGGGGCCACTGCATATTAGAAAAGTTGCGCTCTATTAGCCCTTTAATAGTTGACTGGACTTTAGTACGGCAATAGGTTGTTTGCTCAATCCGCTGGCAACCTGTTTGGGGAGTGTAGTTTTATTGTTTCATACTACAAAGGTCAGGAATGTGGCGATTTTTTACTAAAGAGAATCAAATCAATAAGTATGATTTTCAAACCCTGGTAGTTCTGATGGCATTTGGGGTGGTGCCGGTGATCCTTTTGAAATAGTTATTAAAATAGGTGGGATATTCAAACCCCAGACCATAGGCGATATCTGCTACGCTCCAGTTGGTATGTTGCAGCAAAGCCCTGGCTTCGGCGGTAATTCTCTCGGCTATGAGTACGGAAGTTGGTTTGCCGGTGACGGCCTTTACTGTACGGTTCAGGTAATTGGTATGTACAGAGAGGGAGTTGGCGAAATCCTGTGCAGTGCGTAGTTTGAGTGGTTCTGCAGGGTTGTCGATGGGGAACTGCCTTTCCAGCAATTCTAAAAAAGACCGGGTGACGCGGGCAGCGGCATTGTGTTCCCGCAGGTCCTGGTTGGCAGGTTGAATCTGTAGGGCTTCGTGAATGATAAGTTCAATACAGTTACGGAACAATTCATCTCTGTGCTCATAATCACTATTATATACGGTGAGCATTTTCCTGTAAATGCTGGTCAGAAATGCGACTTGTTCCGGGTTTAATGGCAGTACCGGTGATTCGGATGATCTGAATAGCGGTGAATTCTGCACCAGGTCAGTCAGTTCCCTGCCAGCAATAAAATCTTCCGTGAAGACACAGGCATAGCCTGATCTTTCAAGGGAACGGGGGAT
This sequence comes from Chitinophaga sp. LS1, assembly GCF_034274695.1. Lineage (NCBI taxonomy): Bacteria > Pseudomonadati > Bacteroidota > Chitinophagia > Chitinophagales > Chitinophagaceae > Chitinophaga > Chitinophaga sp. LS1. Next base: position 1,083,889 of record NZ_CP128362.1, on the reverse strand, counting down.
AATCGTATGATGGACGTTCGGATTGGCGAAGAAAAGGTAGGTACCATCTATGTCCATCGTTTTATCTCCGAATTTCAGGATGAAATCCCCCGTTACCATCACTATTTTATAATAATCCCTTCTGGCGTGCACTTCTGCGGCCGGTACGATGCCGGATACCTCATGTACTTTAAAACCTTTAGATTTTAAGTCTGCGCCGATACAGGTACTGATTCTTGTTGCCATATGGCAAAGTTAAGAAAATCAAACCTTTTATTGGCCAGATCCTAATGTGCTGTAATTGATAGGTATCCATAGATAGCCATTGGCTTGTGGTCTCACATGACCGATACCCGGGAAGGAGATGTGATCAGCGGCCAGCCAGTAGCCCTTAGCAGCTGCATCTTTAAATGTTTTGATCCTTTGTATAGCGGCGTTTTTTTCATCTACATCAAAGTTGATAGTAACGGCAGGGTCTGGAAATTGTATGCTGGCGGCATGTATCATATCGCCGATGAATAGCATCTTTTCGCCTTTGCTCTCTAATGCATAGAAGGTGTGGCCGGGTGTATGTCCGTGAGCATCGATGGGTGTAATACCGGGAAAAAGTGGCGTGCCATATTCAAAGGTTTTTACTTTGCCGGCTTTTATGTAAGGTCCTACTTTGTCTTCAGCTTCTTTGAACCATTTGGCTAAGCGGGGTGTCTTGTTTTTCTCATTCATCCAGAAATCTGCTTCTGGTTTACTGATGTAAATGGTGGCATTTGGGAAAACCATTTTGCCATCGAGCATGAGTCCGCCGGTGTGATCGGTGTGAATGTGTGTGACTAATATCGCATCGATTTGTTCAGGTGCTATGCCTATTTTGCGCAAGCTCTCTGGCAGGTGGCCTAGTGTAGGGCCATACAATTCAGCAGCGCCTGCATCGATGAGGATGTTTTTGCCGTTGATTTTTAAAAGGTAGGCATTGACAGAGGCTTCTTCGGTGGGTGTTTGATAACTGAGTGTCGTCAAACTATCGATTTCCCGGTGCGAGACATTGGTGAGGATATCGTGCAGGTGAATAGGCACCGTGCCATCTGATAATGCAGTCACTTCGTAGTCGCCGAGTTGAGTGCGGTAATAACCAGGTTGGTTTAATTGTGCAATGGCTTGTAGCGGAATGGGGTGTTGCGAAGTGGGGTGTTGCGGAATAACTTGTTGAGAAATGGGTTGTAGCGGAATGACTTGTTGCGAATTTGCTTGTTGCGAAATTGTCAGGAATAAAATAAAAAGAAGTTGTTTCATCTTGATTGTTTTGAAGGCAAAATTCACGGTATATGTCGTTGGAGTCAAGTACGCAGTTGATTATGACATACGCATAAAATTATGCGTATGTCGGGTTATTGACAGGCGGTGTATCTTTGTTATATGTATGAGCGTAAAATACCGAAGGACCTCGATTGCGGGATGGCCATGACGATGGATATCATTGGTAATAAGTGGAAGCCTTGTTTGCTATATAGTATTTACAAGGGTATTAACCGGCCCGGGCAATTGCAGCAGCAAAATCCAAAGGCATCCAGACAGGTGTTGAATCAGCAATTGAAAGAATTGGAGGCACATGGCATCATCCGGAAAGTGGTGTATGCACAGTTGCCTCCAAAGGTGGAATATTTTCTTACTGAATTGGGTGAGACATTGATTCCTGTATTGGAAGCAATGACTGCGTGGGGGAATTCTTTTATTGTAAAGGAGGAGGTATTTCCTGCCGTAGAGGAGGAAATATTACCTATTGTAGAGCAAGAAATTTTGCCTATTGTAAAGGAGGAAATATTGCCGGTTCGCCCTTAGGGATTTCCCTGATTTCCACGCTACCTCCGTATTTTAATATTGGACAGGATTGGGCCAGTATTGTTGCCTCATCTATATTTTCTGCACGTAGCAGGATGCTACTTACCTGTTTCAGGTTTTCTATTGTTGCTTGTTGGGTGGTCACGTTACTATCTTCAGGATGGGCGGGATTCTTCGTCTCTGCCTGTTGAGCAATCACTTTACTTTCTCCCGGATAGGCAAAGCTGGTGATGTAATGACCGGATGCTTTCCAGTCTGCAATGGCTTTTTCCCATTGGGGATTGACAGCTTTGGCTTGTTCTGTAGTGTAAGTAAGTGGTACTTTAACGAGTACGACAAAAGCTTTCATGTGTTGTGTGTTTTTTGCGGTGCCAGCAAAGAGCAGCAATGCGATGAGTAAATGTTTCATGTAGCAAAGATGCGCTGGTATCACGCCGGGGAATAGTAAAAAATCATTGATTTTACCATTGAGGTAAATGATTCGCTATTGTCATCTCTGGAAATAGTAAAAATCATTGATTTTACCATTGAGGTAAATCATTCGCTATTATCATCTCTGGAAATAGTAAAAAATCATTGATTTTACCATTGAGGTAAATGATTCGCTATTGTCATCTCTGGAAATAGTAAAAATCATTGATTTTACCATTGAGGTAAATCATTCGCTGTTACCATCTCTGGGAATAGTAAAAAATCATTGATTTTACCATTGAGGTAAATCATTCGCTGTTATCATATCTGGGAATAGTAAAAAATCATTGATTTTACCATTGAGGTAAATGATTCGCTGTTATCATATATGGGAATAGTAAAAATCATTGATTTTACCATTGAGGTAAATCATTCGCTGTTACCATCTCTGGGAAATAGTAAAATTTACCATTGAGGAGGTGTATTGAAAAAGCTGGATGGCGTGAGACCGGTGAATTGTTTGAAGGCTTTGTTGAAGTGTGCCTGGTCAAAGTAGCCGGCTTCGAGAGCAAGGTGGGTGAAGTCTTTAGTGGAATAGTTTTTAACGATGGATTGCATACGTACGAGGCTTGCAAATTGTTTTGGCGTAGTGCCGATCACTTTTCTGAAACGTTTTTCAAATGCATCCTGACTAATATAAAGGGAGGAGGCGAGTTGAGTGATATTTAAATTGCCCTGTTGTTCTTTGATTGCATTAGTAGCTGCTAATATTAACTGATCGGGTGTGCGGTGTTTGAGTTGTTGTAGTAGGAAATTTTCTACGATGCCGATGTAGTCAGTGCCTTCGCTCAGTTGATCTTCTAAGAAGGAAATGTCTACCAGGTTATCCAGTGAGATACTTTCATTGAAGAATTCATGTGCAGGGATGTCGAAGAAAGCATTGAGCCCTCCTTCTTTGAATAATATCAGCAGGTTGGAAGTGCCGGCATGATATTGAATGAGGCGGGGTGTTTTTCTCAGACCTGAGAGCGAGTAAGTAGGCAGTGATTCATTTTGGGAAGAGATATTGCCTTTTAACCGCAGTGCCAATACAGGTACGATGCCCGGTAATACCCTATTGACAATGAGTACCTCGCTATCGATGATGCGGTAGCCATCGATGTAGGGTTGTAGAGAAGGGGACGGTATGTAGTTGTGAATTTTGATACTGAAAGTTAAAATATTTTTCAGATTTTTTGTAGCAGCACAGCTTTACAGCAATAATAAGCAAACAATGAAAAGCCATTTCATACCTGCAATTTATGAGGGCAATAGCAGGCGAGGCATTAAAGTTTGATTTAAAAAGACGTGCTTATTGCGCACGTCTTTTTTCTTCTTCACTTGCGGTGTTTCTGTTTCTGGCGGCTTTGATGTCTTTGCCCAGGCGGAAGGAGAAACTCAATGTAGCCAGTCTCGATTCATTCTTATGATAGAAGGTACTTTGCTGATCAAGATAATTGATGCTTACCCGGTAAGTGAATGCATTGAAAATATCATTGGCGGTGAGGCGGAGGGTACCTTTACCTTTCAGCACATTTGCTTTTACACCCAGGTCTACTTCGCTCAACACCTTACTGCGATAGATATTCTGGATACCGGGGCCAATGTATTGAGCTGTTACTTCAGCAGCGATGCCATTCTTTTTATCGATGGTGAAAGTTTGATTCAACCGGCCATCGTAAGAGAACATTTTGATGTTGTAGTGCCCCTGCAGGTAAGCAGATTTTTCCTGTGTGAAGTAGCCACCTGCTTCTGCATTTATATCCCACCAGCTGGCCGGATGGAAGGCGGCTGAAATACGCAGACCGCTATTGATACTTGCACCCAGGTTTTGGTGGGTGATGTAGTAGGTCTTGGTAGCGTTGTCCTGTACCGTCACGTTGGTGAATATATTGCTGGTAGAAGTATAGTTCGCAGTAAGGGTGTAGTTTTCTTTGTAGGTGTAGGCCAATTCAATATTGTGCGTAAAGGCAGGCTGCAGGGCAGGATTGCCTACATAGTAATTGTACGGAGATGAATAATGTCTGGCTGGGTTCATGCGTGCGTATTCAGGTCTGTCTATACGGTAGCTGTAAGTGAGCTGGAATTGGTTGTATTGTAAGTAAAGGGTAGGGAACAGTTTGAAGTAGTTCCGTTTGTTTAAAGAATCCAGTGAGATGGAGTAGCCACGGGTGTTGGTGTATTCAGCTCTTAAGCCACCTTGTACAGTTAGTTTGTTGAAAGTGCCGGAGATACTGGTGTATAGTGCAGAAGTATTTTCTGTGTACCTGAAATGATTGCTTTTGTCTGGCATGAGTACATCGCTTTCGATGAAGGAAAATTTGTTGTCGCTTTTGATGCTGCTATATTTGAAACCGGAGGTAAGGTTCCATTTATTGAGTGTGTAGACGTAATCTGCTTTGCCGGAGAGAATGTTGATGTGTTGTGTAGTCGGTGTATAAATGCGGTAATCATTATCGGAGTTTACATGTGCATAACTGCTGGTGGCGTATGGTGCGTAATCCAGATCTACATTAAAACTGCGTTTACCACTATCCATTTTCAGGCTGTAGTTGATATTGTAGGTATAGCCACTGCCATATTTTTTATCGGTAGAGTTGGTTTGCAGGGTAGAGTCAAGGGTAGATTTGTCAGCACTGTATATGTTGGTCGGGATATTCCCCTCGTTTTGTCCAGCGCGGTTATTGCCGGTGACGAGCACACCCAGTATCTGGTTATCAGTAAGTTGGTAATCTGCACCGAGGCGGTAGTTGTGACTATTGGATGCCAGGATAGTGTGGTCGTTGGTTGCCCAGTAAGAATCGCCAAAATTGATATAGGTTCTGTTATCCATGTAGGTATGTTTATGGCCGTAACCATAGTTGCCATAGATATTCACTTTATCCTGGCGGTAGTTGAAAGTGGCGCTACCATTGTAGGAGCCGTATATACCCTGTATGTAGTTGCCATTGAGGGCGAGGTTGATGCCTTGTTTTTTTACTTTTTTAGTGACAATATTGATGATAGATCCACCCTGCGCTTCGAAGCTGGCGGGGGGATTGGTAAGGACTTCGATTTTGGTGATCGTAGAAGAAGGGAGGCCCTGCAGGTAATTCACCAGGTCATCGCCGGAGAGGTGGAGCGGTTTGCCATCCATGTATACCTGCACATCTTTGCGGTAAGCGGAGATGGAGTTGTCAGAGTTGACAGTAACGCCGGGGGCTTTAGTCAGGGCTTCCCAGGAGGTGCCACCGCTGGCGATGATACTGTTTTCCACATTGAAGACCACGCGATCTGTCTGCCGCTCGATGAGTGGTTTGGCAGCGGAGACGGTGATGCCTTGTAGTTGTTTTTGATCTGCCTGTAGGATAATATGGATAGAATCGGCAGGGAGTTGCCATTCTTTTGTATAGGATTGATAACCCATGGATGTGGCGGTAAGGGTGTATGGGGCATTGGAAATACCATTAGGACCTTTGATACCTTTTATGTCTTTGAGTGTGAAATGGCCCAGGTCGGTGATGGCGGTGGTGATGTATTTGTTTAGCTGGCTGAGGGTAATGGTAACGCCATCGAGTGGGTGACCTTCGGCATCGGTGACAGTGCCAGTGATACTGGACTGGGCGATTGCAAAAATCGGCATAAAGGTCAGGAGGAGTATGGAGATCGTTTTCATGGAACAAACGTACTCCGATGTGATATTAAGGCCGGTTAAACTAGGTTAAATAAGGTTAAATCGTATTTTCGGGATGGTAAAGTCCCCATCTTTGTAGCATGAAATGGTTTTCTAAAAAATATGCATATCCTTTGGTAATAGTGGCGATGATCGTCAGTGTCATTTTGCAGGTGGCGTGGTTAAGTCAGTTATACAGTTCGCAGGAGGTACAGGTGAAACGTGAGCTGGATCAGGTGGTGAATAATGTGGTGAGGAGTAGTAATTTCCTGAGCTTATTGCCGGGGAATGAGGGGAATGACAACTTTCTGAGCTTTTTTCAGTCGCCGGAGTGGTTGCAGTTTAAGGAGGCGTATAGCAGGATGAGGGGGCATAAGGTGATGAGCCGGTTTGATTCGGATTTGACGGGGGATAGTTCAATAGTAGATATCAGTATCAGGATACCGAATAAGAATTATGAGCGGAAGAAGCATAAGGTACAGCGCATTTTTGAACATGGAGAAACGGAGGAAGAGCAGTTGGCTTTAGATTCGGTAGAGTATAACCGGTTGGATAGTTTGGTGGATCAGGAGTTGTTGAAGAATCATCTTAGGGTGAAGTACTTTGTGGTAAAGTATGATTGGGAGACTGGGGCGATTTTAAATCATCATACGGCTGCGGAGATTCGGAAGGCGGATTATCATAGTGAGCCGTGTAGTTATAATATCCGGTTGTATAACAACTTTCAGTTGGTGGTGCCTTCATTGAGGGGGATTGTGTTTTACCAGATGCGGTATTATTTATTGTCTTCGTTTTTGATGTTGTTATTGACGGGGGCTGCGTTTTATTTTGTGTTTAGATTGTTGAAGCATCAGCATATATATGCGCAGGCGAGGATTGCATTTACGAGCAATATGACGCATGAGTTGAAAACGCCGGTGGCGGTGATGGAGGCTGCGTTGGATGCAATTACGAGGTATCAGTTGACGGCGGATCCGGAGAAGTTGTTGCAATATATCAATATTAGTAAGACGGAGTTGCACCGGCTCAATATGATGATAGAAAAGGTGCTGAATTTAGATGAGGTGGATAGTGGGGAGACGCGTTTACGGTCGGAGTTGTATGATGTGCAGCAGGGGTTGGAGCAGGTGGTGACATCGATGCAGTTGCAGAATAAGTTAGCAGGTATACATTATCATCCTTCTGAGGAGCCTTGTTTTTTGGATGGGGATCCGGTGCATTTGACGAATGTGTTTTATAATCTGATAGATAATGCGCTGAAGTATGGGGGAAAGGATGTGCGGGTGGATGTGAGTTGTACGTGTACAGAGGAGCACATTGTAATCAGTGTGAAGGATAATGGGCCGGGGATATCTAAGATTTATCATGCGAGGATATTTGAGCGGTTTTTTAGGGTGCAGGATAATGTGGATGTGCATAATGTGAAAGGATCCGGGTTGGGTTTGAATTATGTAAAGCAGATAGTAGAGAGGCATGGAGGGAAGATACGTGTGGTGAGTGAGTTGGGGAAGGGGAGTGAATTTATCATAGAATTACCTGTTTATAATGAAGTATAAAGTATTGTATGCAGAAGATGAGCTGACGTTGGCGCAAATCATTAGTGATGGTTTGGGGCAGAGTGGGTATGAGGTGGTGTTGGCGACGGATGGGAGTCAGGCGTTGGAATTATTCAGGAGTGCGCCGCCGGATATATGTGTGTTGGATGTGATGATGCCGGTGAAGGATGGGTATACATTGGCGGAGGATATCAGGAAGTTGGATGCGGGAGTGCCGATTATATTTTTGAGTGCGAAGTCATTGCCGGAGGATGTGATTAAGGGGTTTAAGAGTGGGGGGAATGATTATTTGCGGAAGCCGTTTAATATGGGGGAGTTGTTGATCCGGATGGAGTCATTGTTGAGTAGATTCGGCGGGCGGCAGCAGGTTGAGTCTGTGTATGTGTTTGGTAGTTGTAAGTTGGATCCGGTAACGCAGGAGTTGGAGACATCTGTGTCGAGGTATACGTTGTCTTATAAGGAGGCGGCGTTGTTGGAGTTGTTGTTGCAGCATAAGAATACGTTGGTGCCAAGGCAGGTGCCTTTGTTGAAGATATGGGGGGATGATACGTATTATAATGCGAGGAGTATGGATGTGTTTATGAGTCATTTGAGGAAGATGCTGAAGGGGGAGCCGGGGGTGCAGTTGATGAGTATTAGAGGGGCGGGGTATAAGTTGATTGTTTAAAGAACTGTAAGAGTTCATTGGCCAGGGCAGCTGGTTGTTCTTCCTGGATATAGTGGCCGCAATTGGGGATGATAGCGTTGGTGATATCAGGAGCCAATGTCTTTGTAATATTATAGGCGAGGTGGCCGAGTCCCTGCTCACCTCCTATTGTCAGTACAGGCATGGGGAGTATCGTTTTATTATCATCAATATCCTGGAGTACTGTACGGTAGTAGTTGAGACTGGCGCTTAGTTTTTCTTTTTGAGAATAGGTGCGGCAATATTCATTGATGGTAGATTCATCGAAGACGCTTTTGTTGAAAGAGGAATTGAGGTAGAAATAGGTGAGGTATTCTTTTTCTTTTCCGGCGATGAGTAATTCGGGGAGGTATTGTTCCTGATGGAAGGCGAACCACCACAGGGCTTTGTTATTTCTGGGTAATAGCGGCAGTTTTTCCAGGTATTCACCTACGGGTGGTACATCGAGCAGAGCGAGTAATTTTGTTTCCTGCGGAAATTGTGCTGCGTAGCTATAGGCTACAGATGCGCCCCAGTCGTGGCCTACGAGGTAGATGTCATTGAATCCAAGTTGTTGTATAGTTTTGTGAATGATACCTGCGATATGTTTTTTATCAAATGATGTGGGTATATCAGAATCTCCGATTCCTGGGAGGTCGGGGGCGATGACATGATATCCTTCATTGACGAGAGAGGGGATTACAAATCTCCAGGAGTAACTTGTTTGTGGCCATCCGTGTAATAGTAATACGACTTTTTTATTCTCTGTTCCTCCGCTGAGGTAGCTGATCTGTAGGCCGTCTACATTGATTGTGCTGCGCATAAATTTTTAATTATTTATGGGCAAAGCTATCTTAGTATATATCTTTAGTCAAGTACTTACTGGAAAGTTCGGTACTTACTTTAAAGTAAAAATTGTTGAAATTTAATTGATTGAGATGGAGAAATTTAAATTAGGTAAAAAGATTTTTGAGTGTCCGGTGGGTTTCGCGTCGAATGCGATCAATGGGAAGTGGAAGTTGCAGATATTGAATTTGCTTTCTCAGGGGGAGTGTATGAGGTATGGGGATTTGAAGAGGGGGATATTGGATGTGTCAGAGAAGATGTTGATACAGCATTTGAGGGAGTTGGAGCAGGATGGGTTGATAGTAAGGAAGGTGTATCCGGAGGTGCCGCCAAGGGTGGAGTATGGGTTGACGGAAGTGGGTAGGAAGATCATTCCGGTAATAGTAGAATTGAAAAGATGGGGGCAGTTATTTAGGATTGAGTAGAAGAAAAAAATATTTGTTTATCCGTTAGTAATGTCTTTACCTTGCGTATAAGAAAGACGCAACCAGATTAACCATTGTTTCACTTTTTAGTGCCCAGATTTATGGACAATACCATTGTTATTTGTTCCAATCCTGAGACGATACTTTGCACGCCTGAGCTGAATATCGCACTGCATTCATCATTATTTATCCGGATGTTTTTAACATCCAGTGATTCATTTAGAGATCATCTGGCAAAAGATCCTTCTATTCCAAAACCATCAAAGGATGCTTTGTTAAAGAAGGTTATGCCGGGCTTTATTTGGGTTGGAGAATTATCGACCAAAGAATTGATAAAAAAAAGAAAGGGAATGGGGCTGTTTGTTTTTGATACGACAGATTTGGATGCGTTATCATACACACATTCATTTATAGCCGGTCTGTTTCAGGATAGGTTTCTTTATATGGATTATCCAACCAGGCAATTAAAGTATTCAGATAAGTCGTTTACTACATTCAATATATTCACTAACAATTTAAATGGTTTTTAATATGGCTGAATTTATTTCAGGTTTTGAAGAAATGATAGAAGAAGATAAAAGAGAAGGTAAACATCACGTGATAGGTTATATAGGTAAAGTAGACCTGACCTTTGAAGAAGCACTTGCTGTCCGTCTGAAATATTTTGCAAGCAGCGTGAGGATAGGCCCCCCCCCGGCACCTCCCATCAAGTGCCGTTAAAACTTCCTCATCAAACCAAAGGCCGCTCACCGAGCCGCCTTTGGTTTATTCACTATTCGGGCGGAAAGGTAATATAAAATAAAAAGCCTGCTGATAATCATCAGCAGGCCCTGGTATGTATAACTTTAATCTTATTTCGTCAATGCCCATTCGGGACGGATATAATGACAGGTGTATCCATTCGGATGTTTCTGTAAATAATCCTGGTGCTCCTCTTCTGCATCCCAGAAATCTCCCGCAGGTACCACCTCTGTTACGATCGGATTAGGATAGATCTTTGCCGCATCCAGTTCTTTTATCAGCGCTTCAGCCGTTTCCTGCTGTGCTGCATCCAGGTAAAAGATAGCAGACCGGTAAGACATACCGATATCATTCCCCTGACGATTCCGGGTAGTCGGATTATGAATCTGGAAAAAGAATTCCAGCAACTGGCGATAAGAAATCACCTCAGGATTGAATTCTATTTTGATGCCCTCTGCATGGGAGCCATGATTCCGATATGTCGCGTTTGGCACATCACCACCCGTATAACCCACATGCGTATTGATCACACCCGGTAATTCACGGATGAGCTCTTCTACACCCCAAAAACAACCACCAGCAAGTATTGCAGTTTGATTAGCCATGTTATCTACTTTTATTACTGATAAATATCATCTTTTATGCCAAAGGGGAATATACAGTCATTTTAGCAGTTAATGGGCGCTCTCTGTCAAAAATGGAGATCATTCGTCAGATAATTTATATATATTGCCACCGGATTGTTTAAATTTTTAACCCTGATGTTCGTAATTGTCAACATTAAACAAGCGGGACGTAAACATGCCATTCTTGAAAAACAAAAAATAGAGCTGGATGACATTGGACCCAAACCTACTGTGAAGGAGCTGATCACTGCCGTGGTCAAACAACAGGTACATGCATACAATACTAAAAAACCAGGAACAAATGCATTGCCATACCTGACCAGTGAACAAATGGAGGGACAAGCTGCCAATGGCAAGATCGGTTTTGGAAGCATTTACAATGAAGAAAAAGCAGATCTGACCAAAGCGCAGGAAACAGCACTACTGGCGTTTGAAGATGGTATGTATGCCATATTTGCCAACGAGGAAGAACTGAAACAATTAAGTGATCATTTTGACCTTAACCCTGATACAGTTATCACCTTTATTCGATTAACATTTCTTTCCGGTAGTATTTGGTAACCGGACCCAAAAATCATTTTACAATGAATGCAAAAGAATTCCTCGACACGAGGATACTTCCAGACTTTGAGAAAAACCTCACTACCACTTTACAGTCTGTATACAAGGGCGAAGCCACGCATGAACTGCTTACGAAACGTAATGCTGAAGTAGCACTGCTACTATTGGGACAATTAGAGGGCTACACTGTTAGATACAATGATTTTACTACTGAGATCCAATACGGAAGCCCGCGTTATGAGGGCATGGTGAAATTGCTGCCTGATAATGAATGGGATGATCCTGAAATGTATAACCTGCTTCGTTATATCTTTGGCGATGAGAAAGCGGTGTATGTGCGTATTGCATGGAAGAAATTCCCACGACTCACCTATCAGAAAGGCTATTATCGCCGCTCTTTCCGCTCTCCGGGCAAAAGAGAATTGTACCTGCCCAATCAGCTGGATTTCCTGGTGAATACCATCTTCCAGGTATATCAAAAGGAATACGGCCATTCTTATTCCTTCATTGTGTACGATACGACTTTACAGGAACAGATTATCTGGGACCATCAGCGATCTATGGGATACCTGTATTATATATGGGCGGCAGCACTGGATGATGGGAATGAAGAAATTTTCCAGTTATTAGAAAATATTATTTTCAATAAAGAAGAAACCGGAAAGGTCTCCCACAATATCATCAAAGCATTGTTGATGAGTGAACGGGAAGATTGCTGGGTGCTGGTAGAGAAATTATTGATTGCTGCACAGCGACAGGAAGGTCTGCGACAAAGCATTGTTGAATCGATTGATACCAGTACAATCGGGGCTTTCAGACATATGATCAAAGTCATTGCTGAGAATAAGCTCACCCGGTTTGCTGCTGTGATCAGGGCGATTGATGTATGGGCAGGGGTGAGCTGGGAAGCGGAAAAGGAATCGGCGATCAATGCTTTTCTCAGCAAAGCATGTACCTATATGTTTGAAACTTCCCAGATTCCGGAAGGTGTTAAAAGCAAGAATAATGCAGATGTATATATGGCCCTCTGGGCACAGGGTGTGTATGATGTAGAACAGACATTGCCTTATTTGCAGGAGTTGATGCAGGCGAAGTCGGAAGAGAAGCGGGTGGTAGCTGTGAAGTTTGCACACGAAGCAGGTCACTTTCAACTGGATCTGCCCGTGATCATGGCGGGCATTGAAGATGAAAGTCTGGCAGTCAATGCAATCGCTGTGGATATGTTGAACAAACGTTTGTACTACAATCCTCCCCACTATGATACCTACTACCCGGGATTGTTTGATAAACTGCACCGGATCCTGCAACGCTCTGAAGTAAAGGAAAAGAACTTCAACGGTATTGCATTTTCCTGGCTGAATCTCACTTATAGCAGGAGTAATGTTCTCTCTGCTATGCTCACACTGGTATTAGAATACCAGGAGCGACTGGATATTGTACTCTCCTACTTTGATGAAATGGCCCTGGATGTAAAAGAGAAACTCGCCAGGGTAATGCTGCCTGGATATGCCGTGTACCATTTTGATAATACTAAGCCAGTAAAGGCTATTACACAGTTTCAGCGCAACTTTGCCATGCGCATCATTAAAGAGAAAGGCGACTTCCTGCAAAAGACAGCTTTCAATGTACTGGATACATTACAATTGGATGAAGAGGAGAATGCCGTATTGATTGATATGCTGAAACGCAAGAGCAGCGGTATGAGAAGCAGGGCGATCGGGATCCTGTTAAATCAAACGGATGCTTTGTTGCTGAATGGGGTGACTGCCTTGCTGCAAGGTGATGTTGAACAGCGCCTTGCAGGTCTGGACATTGCCAGTCAGTGTAAACAGCAGGATCGTTTGACAGCTGAGATCAAACCTTTGCTGGATGCATTTAAAGAAAGGAAGAATATTTCTCCGAAGGAGGAAATCTTACTCAATCAGCTCACCACTGAAATTGCGACCATCGTTTATAATGAGGAGAATGGATATGGTTTGTATGATCCTGCACTGATACAGGCAGTTGTGAGACCTGTGGTGGATGAGAACGATTATTATGGCAAATGCCTTGCTGAAGGACCATATGGCGTATCTAAACCTACATCATACATTCAGGGTGAAATCAAAAAACTAATTGACCTGTTCCTCGCGAATCAGGATCATGAGTACGACGTGGAGACGTATGACGAAGCGAATTATAAACTGCTGCTGGGGAATGCCTTTCGTAGCAAGCATTACAGAGCGCCTGAAGGACAGACACCGGAAGAACAATACGCCAGCTATCCATTACCTGAAATATGGAAACAATGGTTTGAACAATCCGGGTTACAACCAAGAGATCTGTATATACTGGATGGTGTTGCAGCTAACCAATACAATTATGCATACCTGAATGTAGATCCGTTGGCAGCCTCATTTATTCCTAAAATGGATCTCTTCCTGCCGGATGATGTTACGAAGGAAGTGCGCACTGGTAAGCTGCACCTGATTACAGGTGTCATCGGTGCGCTGCGATTGATTTTTCCATTTAAGGAAAAAACAGAATTCCTGATTGGGGCCACTACCCGAGTGTTTGCAGGTATTCCTGATGAGCGACTTACTTCAGGAAATTATAATTATGGCTGGCAGGCAGATCAGAATCTGAACTGGTTCTTATTAAAGATCAATGTGCCTGAGATCCCGGATCACCTGCTGCCTGCTGTCTGGCAACTCTATCACTGGCGGCAGTTTAGTGGACTGAAGGAGAATATCATGGTCGCTATGCCGCCATTGGATCTATTCTGTAGTGCATTTAGCAAAGGTGTAATTTCTGAAAGCGAAATGTACAGAGGAATCTTGTCCCGTAATCATATCCGTGAGTTATCCACAAAGCGCAGGTATAGGGGACAGCGTGATTATTTCGCTGACTATCCTTTCCTGCAACCTATGTATAACCGTGTGAGAGAACACCTGCTGGATATTGAATTGAAACGTGGTGACTCTGCTACGCCTGTATCTGCCTTTGTTACTGAAATAGAAAGACTGGAAGGTATACATCGTTTTGCTCAGATACTGGCTGGCTTGGGCAAAGACTCCCTGCATAAAGGATACATTTATGCTGCTGATCATAAAAATAAACAACAGCTATTCAGTTCGCTACTTAAAAAATGTTATCCATCTGCCACTGATACGCAGGAGAAATTTAATGAGGCTATGAAAGCTATCAGTGCAAAAGAAGAACGATTGATAGAAGCAGCGGTGTATGCGCCGCAATGGCAACGGCTGGTAAGTGGTTGTCTGAACTGGAAAGGATTGGATACCGCTATCTGGTGGTTGCATGTGCATACTAAGTCTGATGCCTATTCAGCGAAGAATGCGGATTTTGAAAGTGCAGTTGCATTGTATACCTCTATCGAATTGCAGGACTTCAAAGATGGTGCGGTGGATAAAGATTGGTTCCAGCAAGCGTACAAGGAAATAGGTAAAGACCGTTGGCAAAAAGTATATAATGCTGCAAAATACATCAGTGATGGGAATGGTCATCGCCGGGCGCGTTTGTACGCCGATGTGATCACCGGTGATCTCAAGATCAAAGAGGTGACGCAAAAGGTGAAAGAGAAAAGAGACCAGGATTACCTGCGTATGTATGGATTGATTCCGTTGAGCAAGGCGAATGCACAAAAGGATATACTTGGCAGATATGAATACATCCAGCAATTCAAAAAGGAAAGCAAACAGTTCGGTGCGCAGAAGCAAACCAGCGAAGGCATTGCGATCCGTATTGCGATGGAGAACCTGGCAAGGAATGCCGGATATGCTGATCCGATGCGCTTAAGCTGGGCCATGGAAACCAAACAGGTGCAGAATATCCTTTCTAAAGAAACACAGGTGCAGTATGATGATGTATTGATAGGACTGATCATTGAAGAGGATGGTGAAGCAGATGTAGTCGCTTTTAGGGGGGATAAAAAACTGGCTGCTATACCGGCGAAATACAAGAAGGATAAGAAAGTACTGGAACTACAGGAGTTTAAGAAAACACTGAAAGAGCAATTCCGTCGTTCCCGCAAATCACTGGAAGAAGCTATGGTAAGAGGTGATGGTTTTGAAGCGCCAGAGCTGGCTAATTTGTTTAGTCATCCAGTAATAGCAAAGCATTTGGAAAAGCTGGTATTTGTGACGGATAAAGGCC
This sequence comes from Chitinophaga sp. LS1, assembly GCF_034274695.1. NCBI lineage: Bacteria > Pseudomonadati > Bacteroidota > Chitinophagia > Chitinophagales > Chitinophagaceae > Chitinophaga > Chitinophaga sp. LS1. The sequence goes on along the minus strand of NZ_CP128362.1, from coordinate 1,068,404 downwards.
ATGGTTTCTGGAAAGATAATAGGTTGGTATCAGCAAAAGGCGAGCAGTTTCCAATAAAGCCGGATGCATTGGTTCGCATAGCGCACTGTACAGATCTCTATGCCAGTGGTAGCTGGGGCGATTACCAGCATTATTGTTTTGAACAGCGCTTACAACAACCTTTCAAACAGATCTTCCGTGAGCTATATACCCCATTGGCAGAAGAGCTGGAAGAGAAATCCATCTCCCGCCGTTATGCCGGACACCAGGTACAGCCAGCGAAGACGGTGGCATTGCTGAAGTCAAGAGGCTGGAAAGTAGATCATGAAGAAGGTTTGCAGAAGGCATTTCATAAAGAAGGCTTTGTGGTGAAGATGTATGCACAGGCGAACTGGTTCTCTCCTGCGGAAGTAGAATCGCCGGTGTTGGAGCAGGTGATCTTCCATGATCTGAAGACTTACAAGAACGTAGCTTTCAAAGACATCGATCCCCGCATTTTCAGTGAGGTCATGCGTGATATAGACCTGGTCGTGAGTGTGGCACATGTAGGTGGTGTAGATCCGGAGGCGAGTCACTCCACTATCGAAATGAGGGCGGTATTGCTGGCAGAAACGGCACGGTTGTTTAAACTGGACAATGTGCAGGTAATCGGTAATCACGCCAAAATTAAGGGGCAATACGGCGAATACAGCGTACACCTGGGCAGTGCCATTGTGCACATGATGCCGGGAAGGTACCTGTCTATTCTGCCGGTGCATTCTCAGCAAAGAGGGAGGTTGTTCCTGCCATTTGCCGACGACGATCCGAAGTCGGCCGAAGTGATGTCCAAGGTATTGTTGCTCGCAAGGGACAAAGAGATCCAGGATCCGACCATTATTCAGCAGTTAACGTTTTGATTATGTATAACTTAGAATGGGGTGAGGTCACCCCCGAGGCCACGAACATCATCACAAATGAATGTCTGTATATCTACAACCATACTCTCAAAACGGAGGTGGATGTAGACAGGACGATCCGGTTTGTAGTGGGAAGATTACGGTTTTATGATGTGCAATTGCCGCGATCGGCAAAGCACAGGGTAAAAATCGACGCCAGGGGGCAGGAGATCCCTCCATCGACAGTTAACTTGTTGAAAGACAGGATTTCTCAGCTGTACAACCATCCTAAATTACTAAGTGTAGATATCATATTATGAGTTTTAATATCATGGCTGAAAGCGCAGGGCCGCTGGATTTCGTGAAAATACAGCAGGCATTTTATGCACCGGGTTTGCCTTTTGAATTAGTTCCTATGCCTGGGCTGGGTATAAACGGGGGCGATGCATTGGGTATCTGTGTGCCATTGAAACAGGCGAATGATGCTACCTGGAAGCAATTAAAACCTGTGCTTCGACAATTGAGACGCAAGTTTCATTGCGATGTATATGAGTTATATGACGGCCAGAAACTGGGCTGTCTGAATTCAGGTAAGATCCGGCGCAACCTCTTGCTGAAATAATATACATCTTATCTGAAATTATATACATCCTGAGTTGTACCTTTGCTGGTACATGAAAAGGGTAACCGCAATATGTTTATTACTGCTTTACTCCCTGACACTGGTTGGTCTGGGTGTAAAGCAGTTTTATTGTTGTGGTAAACTGGCGGAAGTGTCTGTTGGGCTGGCCAGCGCCGATGGGCATCATTGTGAGATGGATCAACAACACAAGGGTTGTTGTGAAACGACATTTAAGACCCTGAAGGTAGAGGATAGTCATTTCTCTGCTACACATGTGAATGTGCCTGCTACTTTCTTCTTTACGCTGTTGAATGTACAGCTCAATTCATGGAGTGTTCCACCTGTTATAGATCTGCCTTACCAGTTTAATTATGGTAATGGGCCACCATTATATAATATTATCTCCAGGTATATTCTGAACTGTATTTATAGAGTTTGATCCCCCCGTGTTTGTTTAATTAGCCAACTGCAATTTTTCCCCTTTTAATTTAGAATTTTATGTATAAGCTTATTATGCTAATAGGTTTCCTATTATGCTATGTCAATATCCTATCCGCACAAAAACACACATCCATAACTGTATCCGGCGTTTGTGACCAATGTCAGCAAAGAATTGAAACTGCCGCAAAGGGCAATGGGGTGAATATGGCGCATTGGGATGTAGCGACTAAAACCCTGCACCTGGAATACGATACCACACAAACTAATTTGAATACGATTGAAGAGCGTATACTGAAAGTAGGGCATGATGTGGATAGCAGGAAGGCCAGTGCGAAGGCTTACAATGCATTGCCAGGGTGTTGTCAGTATAGGAAGGCAACAACAGAACATGAGGTTACGACGCCTGTAACAGGCTCTCAGCAAAGTACGACACCGTTATCCACTGCGCATCAGGCTAAGATACCAGTATCCGGCGCTTGTGAGCAATGTCAGCAAAGAATTGAGACTGCTGCAAAGGGCAATGGGGTGAGTATGGTGCATTGGGAGGTAGCCACTAAAACCCTGCAGCTGGAATATGATCCTTCACAGACTAATTTGAATGCCGTTGAAGAGCGTATACTGAAAGTAGGGCATGATGTGGATAACAGGAAGGCCAGTGCAAAGTCTTACAATGCATTGCCAGAATGTTGTCATTACAGGGTGAATGAGCAGCAGTTGAAAGAATTTACGGTGAATTCAAGGGTGAAGACGACGCAAATATCTTCGCTGGCTACTGCAAGAACAGAAATAGTAACGAGTAAAGAATTGTTGAAAGCAGCTTGTTGTAATCTGAGTGAGAGTTTTGAAACCAATCCATCAGTAGATGTATCTTATAATGATGCGATCACGGGTTCCAAGCAGATACAGTTATTGGGGCTGAGTGGGAATTATACACAGTTGACAGTGGAAAACCTGCCTGGTCCAAGAGGATTGGCTACACCCCTGGGCCTGAATTCAATTGCGGGGCCTTGGGTAGAATCTATCCAGCTGACCAAAGGGATTGGTTCTGTAGCCAATGGTTATGAAAGCATAGCCGGACAAATCAATGTGGAATTAAAGAAACCTGAGAGCAATGAACAATTATATGCCAATGTGTATGTGAATGATTTTGGCAAAACGGATGTGAATGTGAATCTGGCGCAGAAGATCAATTCAAAATGGTCGGTAGGGTTGTTATTGCATGACGACTTTCTGGTGAATAAGAAAGTAGATTTCACCAGGGATGGTTTTAGAGATGTGCCGACGGGCAATCTGTTCAGTGCTGTGAACAGGTGGAAGTATGATAATGGCAAAGGGTTCATGACCATCTTTGGTGTGAAGGTGTTGAAGGATGAAAAAAAGGGAGGACAGATCGATTATAAATCCGGTTCTTCTTTGTATGGATTGGGGATCAATACTGACAGATATGAAGCGTTTGCAAAGATCGGGTATACCTTTCCGGCGAAGCCTTACAAAAGCGTTGGTTTGCAGTTAGCCGGAATTAGTCATACGCAGAATTCCTTCTTTGGATTGACGAAGTATGATGGTGACCAGAAGAGTGTGTATGCGAACCTGATCTATCAATCAATTATTGGTAGTACGACCCATAAATTCAGAACAGGGTTTAGCTTTTTGAATGATGATTATAACGAGTCATACAATGCGCTGAAGTATAAAAGAACAGAGGTGGTACCGGGTGCATTTTTTGAATACACATTTGCACCGGTGGAGAAATTCAGTGTAGTAGCTGGCTTGCGTGGAGATAATAACAGCCTGTTTGGTTTTTTTCTGACACCCCGCATCCATGTGAGGTATGAGCCTATTCCGGGTACAACAGTACGTGTGAGTGCGGGTAGAGGTCAGCGAACAGCGAATATACTGGCGGAGAATATGAGTGTGATGGCGAGTGCGAGAACGTTACAGATCTTAGGGGCGACAGATGGGAAGGCGTATGGATTGAATCCTGAAGTAGCGTGGAATAAAGGGATGAGTATAGATCAGAAACTGACATTATTTGGTCGTGATGCGATGGTGAGTGTGGATTATTTCAGGAATGATTTTAATAATCAGGTGGTAGTAGATGTAGAAAACCCTACAGCGGTGAAGTTTTATAATTTGGATGGGAAGTCTTATTCCAATAGTATGCAGGCGGAGATTACAGCAGAGCCGTTGCCAAAGCTGGATGTGCGGGTAGCTTACCGTTATTTTGATGTAAAGACGACCTATAGTGGTACCTTAAAACAGCGGCCGCTGACAGCTAAGCATCGTGTATTTGCAAATCTGGCCTATGGGGTGAAGACCTGGAAGTTTGATTATACGGTGAATTACAATGGACCAAAGCGTATACCAATGACGGCGGTGAGTCCGGAGGCGTATTCACAGCGTTATGTGACGATGAATGCACAGGCGAGTAAGACATTTGCGAAGAAACTGGATATTTATGTTGGGGCAGAGAACCTGACTAATTTTTACCAGAAGGATCCGGTGATCAATGCGGGACAGCCGTTTAGTGCTGGTTTTGATGCGAGTATGGTGTGGGGACCGGTGATTGGAAGAATGTTTTACGGAGGACTGAGATATAAAATTTAATGATTGAATAATGGGGGCATAGGTTATTAAAATTATCTATATAATTTGGCGCCGTAAAACCTAGCCCCCATTACTACATGAAGAAGAAATTCATTTATAAGGACGAGCATTCGCACAAATGAGGTCATGAGAGGAGACTATGTTCTGAAAGTAAGCGGCGCGGCAGCTGTTTGTTTTTTGAAATAATTAGAGAAGTGTGATACCTCATCAAAACCTAACACATATGCAATATCAGCAACACTCCAGCTAGTTTGTTTGAGCAGGACCTTAGCTTCTTCTACCAGGCGTTTGCTGATGAGTTCTGAAGTAGTACGACCTGTAGATTCTTTCAATACTTTATTCAGGTGGTTTACATGTACTGCTAACCGGTCTGCGTATTCTTTTGGGGTACGCAGACTTAGTCTTTGTTCAGGAGATTCCAGTGGGAACTGTCTTTCCAGTAGTTCTAAGAACAACATGGAAATACGTTGAGAGGCGTTTTGTGCGGGATTGAGTGCAGTAAGTGGTTGTAACTTTTGACCATAATGGATGAGTTCCATGACGAGATTACGGAGTAAGTCGAATTTGAATTTGTAATCAGCATCCAGTTCTTTCTGCATTTTTCTGAAGATATAAGCTACTTCCTGTGCTTCTTCTTCACTTAAATGAAATAGTGGCACATGACCGGGTTGGAATAGTGGTAATTCTTCCAATACGACACCTGATTTGCGGGGCATGAGAAAATCAGCTGTAAAGATGCAGAAGAGGCCATGCTGGTTGCTATCAGCGGGGATCCAGTGATAAGGGATTTTTGGGGTGGCGAAGAGGAGGGCGTTTTGTTCAACTTCGATCACTTTGTCAGCATATTCTGCGCGGCTTTTGCCATTGAGCCAGCTGATCTTATAGTAAGCTCTGCGGCTGTAGGGCATGATGCGGTTACCGGTGGCTTTGTCAAAGAGCTTTTGAGGGTCGAAGACATTGAAATGTCCTGTATCCTTTGTAATGCCGGCAGGAAAGGTGGCGGCGTTACGTTTGTAAAATTCTTCGAGAGAGGTAGTGGTAAGCATATGATAAAGGTAGTAATTAGTTAAATGCCTGCCGTGGTGAGTACGGCAGGCATTTAAATTTGAGAGAATTCCTTTTTTATACAAGTCTAGTCTCCTGTTGTTATAGGAGCTTTCATTTAATTATAGGAGAATTCCGTTCTTATGCAAGCATCCTGTTGTTATGGAAGCTTTCCTTTTATTATACAAGCATCCCACCGGAAGCCTCTATTCTTTGTACATTCACCCAACGTGCATCCTCTGTACACAGGAAAGCTATTGCACCACCAATATCTTCTGCTGTTCCTACTCTGCCTAAGGCAGTACCCCCAGCGACTATTTTTTGTGTATCTGGACTGTTTCGGAGGTGTGCACCGCCGAAGTCGGTCATAGTAGCACCTGGTGCGACTACATTTGCCCTGATGCCTCTGCTGCCGAGTTCTTTTGCGAGGTAGCGGGTGAAGGTTTCGACTGCACTTTTAAAAGATGCATAAACAGAAGATCCAGGGAATGATACACGTGTCAGACCAGATGAGATATTTACAATACCACCGCCGTCATTCAGAAGAGTGAGGAGTTTTTGCGTCAAGAAATATACGCCTTTGAAATGTACATTGAGTAGGTCGTCGAAGAAGGCTTCGGTGACTTCGGTGATGGCGCCGTATCCACCCTGTCCAGCATTGTTGATCAGGTAATCAAAGTGGTCTGTATCGAAGTGAGTACTTAAGGTGTTTTTTACCTGTGTGGCGAAGTCTTCGAAGGTGCTGATCACGCCGGTGTTCAGTTGAAGAGTAGCGGCTTTTTGACCTTTTGCTTCGATTTCAGAGACTACTGATTGTGCATCTTCGATGCGGGTATTGTAAGTGATGATGATATCCAGTCCTTTATCAGCCAGTTTTAAAGCTGAGTCGCGGCCTATGCCGCGGCTGCCGCCGGTGATGAGTGCTATTTTGTTTGCCATTGTTTGTAATGTTTACAGCAAAGTTAACAGCGGATGGGCGGGTGGTGTTTAAAGGAATCAATCTGTTTTTTGCAAAAATCAAATCATTCTGGAAAATGATTTGATTTTTGCTTCAGTTATTGGAGGTAGAATTTAATAGTTTTTGAGAATGGCCTGGATCCTGTAGCAGTTCATGGTATTCATTCACTCATTTTTCTGAGAATGGCTTCGATCCTGCAGCAGTTCATGGTATCATTCACTCATTTCCTGAGAATGGCTTCGATCCTGCAGCAGTTCATGGTATTCATTCACTCATTTTTCTGAGAATGGCTTCGATCCTGTAGCAGTTCATGGTATTCATTCACTCATTTTTCTGAGAATGGCTTCGATCCTGTAGCAGTTCATGGTATTCATTCACTCATTTTTCTGAGAATGGCTTCGATCCTGCAGCAGTTCATGGTATTCATTCACTCATTTCCTGAGAATGGCTTCGATCCTGCAGCAGTCAATACTATTTCTTGTGAATAGTATACAACCTGCCACCATCTGTAATCGCATACAAAGCCCCATCCTTCCCTTCAGTAATATCCCGGAATCGCTGTTGCTCATCAGCCAGCAACCTTTCCTCTCCTACTACTTTATTATCCTTGATCACCAAACGGGCAATGTGCATACCACTCAGTGCGCCAATGAAGAGGTTATTTTTCCACTCAGGAATCGCGCTGCCGGAATAGAAAGTAATACCACTTGGACTGATCACCGGATCGTAGTAATAAACAGGTTGTTCCAGACCAGCTTTTTGTTGAATACCTTCGCCGACTTTTTCACCAGAGTATTCAATACCGTAAGTAATCGTAGCCCAACCATAGTTCTTACCTGGTTCGATGCGGTTCACTTCATCCCCGCCACGTGGACCAAATTCAGTTTCCCACAGATCGCCGGTTTCAGGATGGAAAGCCAATCCCTGCACATTTCTATGTCCATAACTCCATATTTCTGCACGTTTATCAGTCTGACCGGTAAATGGATTGCCTTCTACAGGTTGGCCATCTTTGGTAATGTGTAAAACTTTGCCAAGGGCGGAATTCAGTTGTTGAGCCTGTGGTCTGGTCTGAAGGTCAGAGCGCTCACCCGTGCTGATGAAGAGGTTGCCGTTTTTATCAAAAACGATTCTACCGCCATAGTGGAGGATGCCATTGTAGGCTGGTGTCGCTTTGTAAATAACGATGGCGCCTTCGATGGTTTTTTCATCGGCGGAGAGTTTGCCTTTGGCTACGGCGGTCAGGTTACCTTCTGGCAGTGGGTCAGAAAATACCCAGTAGACCATTCTGTTTTTGCTGAAATCAGGGTCTACCCGGATGCCTAAGAGACCTCCCTGGCCGGCAGAATTTACGGCTGGCAGACCGGTGATGGGAGCGCTGAGTTCACCGGTAGAGGTGGCTATGCGGAGATCGCCTTTTTTCTCTGTGATGAGGAAACGGCCGTCTGGTAGTTGGGTGATGCCCCATGGATTCTCGAGTCCGGTAGTGAGGACTTTGAATTCGTAAGGAGTTTTTGTTTTTACACCACCAATACGGGTTTGGCCTTTGAAGGCAGGTTTGTAATCGGAATTGGGTGCTTTAGTTTCCACAGGTGCGAGGAGACTGTCGGTACCCGTACTGTCAGTTGGGTTATTGACATGCTCGCCTCCTGAGGAGGAGCACGACACAAGGGTAAATGCCAGTACAGTCGCACAGAGTTGAATAGGTCTGATCATATTGATGGAATTTAAGTATGAAGTGTAGCAAAAATCGGGCTTATCCAATTGCCGCCAAAATATCCTCCGCCCAATTCAAATTATCTTCACTCACTATTATAGTCCGAAAATTAAAATGATTACCCTCCATCTCCACACCTTTTGAATCGTCTATATGCAAATCAATATTAAACGCAGGTGGATATTTTGATGGCTTCGCCGGTATACGTACAAATTTATTATGCACCTGCTGATTAATCACCTTGTCCAGTTTGATACCATATAAGTAAAACATCCACCAGATCTTGCGTGGTGGCCGGTAAGATGTTGTGTATACATATACCTTATGGCCTTTGGCCTTACAGGTTTTCATCAACTCAATCGTACCAATACGCAGCCTCTCTACTTTCCAGAGTTTCTGCAAAAATGTACGCTCCAATGTATCGAATTTCTTAGTACCGGGTATCAGTGTATCATCAAGGTCAAATGAGATAATCATATTGGGTCACCAGTTTTTATAGGGATGTGTGGTCAGGTTAGAGTTGTAGTATTTCTCTTCTCCTGTTACTTCTTTCGTTACCCATGCTGGCAGATCGAATGCCTCCTCTTCACTTTGCAGTTCTATTTCTGCGACCAGTAGTCCTTCGTTGGCACCAAGAAATTCATCTACTTCCCAAACTTTATTGTGGTAAGTGATTTTATATCGGATCTTGGAGAGTTCAGAAATAGCGAAATTATCCAGCAGCTCTTTGGCTTCGGTGAGTGGAATTTCGTAATCATATTCCAGGCGGGTGGCGCCAACCGAAATCCCTTTGATAGTGAGATAACCGGTGGTATCTGTCAGTCTGACCCGGATCGTTTTTTGCGGGTCGGTGACCAGGTAGCCTTGTCTGAAATGCTCTCCCTTTGGCTTTTCAACTTGTTGCCATTGGGAGAGATTGAGAAGGAATTTTCTTTCTATTTCTTGTGCCATGGTTACAAAGATAGGGCATCTTTGAAGAAGAAATCCCAGATTACGACAGGGACATCTATGTCTTTATTGATGTGTCCTAACTTACTGATAGGAATGCGGAAATGCTTGTTTGGGATATTGTGACCACCGTCTTTTATAGTGACGAAACTTACTTTTTTGTTGTTAGCCTTGTTGTAGTAATTCGTTTGAACAGCATTGTCTCCATAGTGTATTGTTGATATCTGCGATGCATTGCTGGCAGCACGCCAGTGTTCGGCGGTGAATGGTGCACTTTCTGAGTAGCCGAAGCTTTTGCCATCGAGGGTGACTTCGCCGTCGTCGTAAGGGACAATATTGTCTTGTTGGCCGTTGATCAGGATGATGGAGACGGGTTGTTGTGTGATGTCTGCGCAAAGGTTATTTGCTGGTACTGGTAAGGTGGCGCCTATTGTGGCGAAGCCTGTGAATAGATCCGGAACAGTAGCGGCGAGTCTGAAGGCCATTTGGCCACCGTTGGAAAAGCCGATGGCGTAAACCTGGTTGATGTGGTATTGTTCTTTGAAGTAGTGAATGATTTGTTTTGTGAAAGTGATGTCATCTATGTTAAGTTGTTTGGCGGGGAATGGGGCCATTTTCCTACAATCATTCCAGTTATTCAAATAGCCTTGTGGGTAAACTATGATGGCATCCTGGGTTTTATCTGACAGGAGATCGAATTCATGGCCGGTCAGGATTTGCATCATGAAGGATTTAAGGCGGGAGCCGTGGTAGATGATGATGAGTTTGGGGTTGGGTTTTAGATGTTTAGGTACATGGTAGATGAATGTACGATCACCCAGGGTGTGAGATTTGTTGGGATGTAAGAGGTTCCATCTGTATGAATAGAGAAACAGGGCCGCGATCGCGGTAATTAATAGTAATAAAGCACCTAAGATCATTTTTTTCATGATTTTATAGGGATAGACGGGGGGGCGGGGATAAAAGACGCAGGATTTTGGGAATATTTTTTGGAGGGGGGCGTAAATTTATTTTGTTGGGGAATGGGTGGGATCCCCTGAAAGTATCTGAGGGTTAAAATGCTGATCAATGCGGATTCTTTAAATTCCTTTTGGTAGATTATAATCAGTCACATTCCCGAATTTATCCGTTCTTATAAAACAGCTACTCATCACCGTTTCTTTGATTTTTTTTCTGCCCCTTTGTACACGCGATTTCACCGTACTGAGTGGAAGATTATATTGCTCAGCATATTGCACCTGAGATATACCTGTGACTTCTATTGCTTCCATAACGTGCTTTTGCTCGTCAGGGAGGCTTTTAATGAGCAGGGAGATGCATTTGATAAGGGATTCATTTCCTTCATTCAGATTGTTTTCTGTATCGATAACAGGCGTAGCGCGATTCGTTTTTCTATAATGATCGATCACGGCATTGTAGGTGATCACCTGCAGCCAGGAGAAGATTTTGTTATGATCTTTGAGGGTATCAATAGAATCATGGGCTTTGAGAAAGATATCCTGACGAATGTCTTTCAGGATGCTTTCATCTACATTTAATTTTTGAAGATAAGCGCTGATATGATCGTATAGTGCTATTTGAATCTCGTTCGTCATGAAATAATCTTTTAAGTCACCGTGTTTGAAATTTTTCATCTCTGGCACATTGGTTAAGCCTGGGACACCTTCAATCCCGGATACGACATTTCTGGTGATGATAACGGTCCGGTTTTCAAGATTCAAAAATACAATGAGAATAGGTAATTCTTCACTTTGTTTAATGGGAAATACTGGAAACTGACCGTTAAGGCCGTAGCCAAAGACTAATTGTTTTTAAATCAGCGAGGTCATTTTTGGGGGAGGGCGTAAATGTGGATAAATGTTGTAGCAGGTGATCTCTCGTATCTTTTACACTGGTATATTCAATGAATATTACGGGGATACTGGTATGTTCTTTTAGGAAATTAAAGTATTGTTGTTGGGAATGAATGAGTGCAAGATGTTTGGTAAAGTTTCTTCTTTGTCTGTTAGCATCGTTGTCTTTTCTTTTGATTAATTCCTGTAGGTCTGTATAAAAGAGAAAATATATATCGGGAAATTGAATACGGTTTTCTTCGATGGCCCTGATATAATAGTCAGCGCTAATAGGCTCCTGAAAGGTCCAGTTATACCATAAGGGTTGGAAGATATCCCCATCTAATATGGAAGGCGTTTGTTGTTTCGCTAATTGATAGCGCTTGCATTGGTAGTCAATATATTGAAAAGGAGTTTCGTTGCTGGATCTTTTGAACAATACATTTGCTTCAGGAATAATATTGTATTCCTGTTGTAATGATTGGCATAAAGTCGTTTTGCCAATTGCACTGGGACCTTCAAAGCAGATAATCATTTTTAGGTAAGTTGTATACGAAATTATGTCGGTTTGGTTGATCAGGGTAAGCCATGTCTACTTCTGCTACTTTGAGTGCACCAAGACGGGTTACAGCTATCTGCGAACGGAAATTATATGCACCTACATGGAAGCCTACGTTATTTACAAATTGGAAGGCATAATCCAGCATGAGTTTCTTTACTGATTTATTGAAGCCGGTGCCCCAGTATTTGGTGGCGTAAAAAGTGTAGCCGATATGAATGGTGCTTTGGGCAGGATCGAATTCATAGTAACGGGTACTGCCAGCGATTTCGCCAGTGGTTTTGTCTATGATTTTGAAAGCGCCGTGGCTTTTGATGGCTGTATCAAAAAAGTCGCGGAAGACATCTTCTTTCCAACGGTCGTTTTGTGGGTGTTGGGCCCAGATTGCGGGGTCGGCAGCTACGGCGTATAAGGCGTTGTAGTCAGCTGGCTGCAATGGTGCCAATAGAATTTGATCGTTTTCTAAGGTGGGTTGGATATTGAAACTCATAGGACAAATTTAATACTTGACTGGATGATTCATGTAGTCCATTTGTAATAATGGGGGTAGTCCAGATTAGAGAATGCTTTAGTTGTGCATGACAGATATGGCTAAATTGTCTATGTGGGTAGTCCTGATTTGAGGTTGTATTAGTTGTACATGGTGGATTTGGCTAAAGGTTCTAGGCAGGTAATCCAGATTAGAGATTGTATTAGTTGTGCATGGTGGATTTGGCTAAGGTTCTAAGTAGGTAATCCAGATTAGAGATTGTATTAGTTGTGCATGACATATTTGGCTAATGGTTCCAGATAGGTCGTCCAGATTAGAGAATGTATTAGTTCTATATAGCGGATAAGGATTTCAATCTAAGTAATCCGGATTAGTGAGATTGTTTCATTTGGGCATGGCGGATTCTGCTGAGGGTTTCTCTCGATACGCCAAGGAAAGAAGCGATCAGATGAAGCGGTACTCTATTAAGTAAATCAGGAAACTTATTCACAAACTCCTGGTATTTCTCTTCGGAAGTCGCACTGATATTACTCAGGATCCTTTCGTAACTGGAATAGAGGCTTCGGCTGATGAGATCTTGCGTATAGGCTTTTAAACCCGGAATGGTTTTGACCAAATGGCTGATGTGCTCATGTGTCCATAATAAAACAACGGAATCTTCCATGGCTTCAATATTCAGCTTTGACACCGTTTGGTTCTTAAGGCTTTGGCCGTCAGTAGTCCAGCTGCCTTCGGTGGCGAATCCGAGGATATGCTCGGAACCGTCGTCCTTTATATAATATGTCTTGAGCAGGCCTTCGGCCACAAACATTTTATATTGACATATCTCTCCTTCCTGGAGCAGGAGTTGTTTTCTGCGTACTTTTCTGACTAATGTACGCGAATTGATTTCCTGTAACTCTTCAGGTGTAAAGGAATGTTGCGCAGTTAATAATGCTTCCAGACGATCAAACATACCTTGAAAGTAGTAAAATTGTGTCAAATGACCTTGTTTTGAGCACCTATTCTGTGTCAAATTTGTAGTATAAAATCAAAATTTTATGCGGGTATTTTTGACCGGCGCTACGGGCTTTATTGGCTCAGCCATTGTAAAGGAATTATTAAAGGCAGGGCATTATCCGATTGGATTGGCACGTACCGATGCCGCTGTGCAGAAACTGGAAGCTGCAGGTGTGGAGGTACATAGAGGACACCTGGAAGATCTGGAAAGTATTAAAAGTGGGGCGGCAAAGGCAGATGCTATAATACATACCGGGTTTATTCATGACTTTGCTAATTTTAAGAAATATTGTGAGCTGGACCGGCAGGTGATCGGGGCGATGGGCGAAGTTGTAAAAGGGCCTATAGTTGTGGCGTCAGGAACGGCGTTGATTGCCAGGGGAACTGTAACTACGGAGCAAGATCAACCACTGGTTAGTACAGATGTAATTCCCCGAATTGCTACAGAAGAGGCGGTTGCTGCTGTGGTGGCGCGTGGAGGAAATGCTTCTCTCGTGAGATTGACGCCTACTGTGCATGCTGCTGGTGATCAGGGATTTATTCCGATTATTATCAATGCCGCAAAGACAGGTGGTGCCGCTTTTTATATTGGTGAAGGGCAGAATAGATGGCCAGCGGTACATCGGAATGATGCGGCCAGGTTGTTTGTTCTGGCGATGGAGCAATCTACCCCGGGGGCGATATATCATGCGGTGGCGGAAGAAGGTATTACAACGAAGGAACTGGCGGGTGTGATGGCGAAGCACCTGGATATTCCTTTGAAGAGTATTCCAGCGGAAGAGGCAGGTGCGGGCATGGGACTTTTGGGGATGATGTGGTCTATGGATCAGCCAAGTTCAGGTAAGGTGACGCAGGAGAAATTGGGATGGCAGCCGAAGGAGGTGGGATTGATTGAGGATATGGAGGAGAATTATTTTAAGTAAGGTAAATATCTCCTTGTTTGATCAAGTAATAACAAAAAGGCAAATCTTTTAGGTTTGCCTTTCCTGTTTTAAATATTATGTATAAAATTAGACGCTAACTAAAGAGGAGAAAAATCAAAGTTGAAAATTAAGGGTAGTATTTAATCCTTTGTGTAAATAGTATAATAGGCAACTGTATACTATTTACACAAAGGATTAAATACTACCGCTAGACGGCCTTTTTTCTTCCTACAAATCTTATTACTGTTCCCTCTCCATTGTGATACTTCCCTTCTTCCAACCCTACCACTTCTTCTTTCAATAGTAATATTTCATAATCAGAAAAATCCTGTTTTATCTCCTCTTCCGAGAAAAGCCATGCTATTTCTGTAGGCCCTCCTACCTGTGCATTCGCTTTGTGGTTTTTACTAAATGCTTCAAAGATGATAATGCCACCGGGTTTTAAATAGGTATCTAACTGACGATGTAAAATTGATTTCTTATCAGGAAGAAAATGTGCATAAATCAAACCGATGGCATCAAATGATGCAGGCTCAAATTTGATAGTTTCGAGATCGCCTATGATGTAAGTAAGATTCGTATTTAATTCACCGGCTAGTTGCAGTGCTTTGATTTTCCCTTCCGGACTCAGGTCTGTAGAGGTTACCTGCCAACCTTTTGCCGCTGCGTATACACCATTTCGGCCTTCGCCATCTGCGGGCATGAGGAGGCTGCCTTTTTCAAGCCGATCTAACCATTCTTTGAAGAATAGATTCGGTGTTTTGCCATAGGCGAAATCAGTTTCGCGATAGCGGTTATCCCATCTTGTTTTGTATTGCTCGTTTGTCATGACACAAATTTATCACAGATGATCGCTTGCTGATAGGACAAAAATGAAATTGAATCGGATCTATTTAAAGTTTTGACGGAAGGATTCGGGGGTATGACCTGTATGTTTTTTGAAGAAACGAATAAAGTAGGAAACGTCTTCGTAGCCTAGTGCCCAGGAGATTTCATTGACAAGGTTCTTCGTGGCCAGAAGTTGGCGTTTGGCTTCGAGGATGATGTGGTCATTGATCAGGGCAGAGCATGTCTTGCCGAGGGCTGATTTGGTAATGGCGTTGAGTTGATATGAGGATAAGTGTAGCATGGCGGCGTAATCTGCTACCTGTTTATGTGTGGTGATATGAGTAGCAATGAGCGTCTGTAAGGTATGTAACTCATCATTGGCAGTGAGGGTTTTTTGTGTGCGAAGCAGATGGATGAAAAATATGTGTAGTAATGATTTTATGACATCTTCGTATTTTTCTTTGGAATGGGTAAATTCTTCAAAGATTTGCGTGCATATAGCAAGTGTGTTTTCCAGTTGATAAAAGTTTTGCTGTGCAGCAGTGTGCAATAAAGGACTGGGATCGAAGCTTTGATTAAATTGTAATAGATACCCTGTGCTGCTGGAATGTAGGTGGATGGCATGCACCTGGCCGGGGCGAAGGAGGAAGATGGAATGGTCGGTAATCGTATAATCTGTGAAGTCAATACTATGTGTACCTGCGCCTTTTTCCAGCACTAACAAATAGTAGAAATCATGACGGTGGAGCGATTGAATCATATCCTGACCGGACATATAATCGTTGATATCCCGGATGCTAAAACTTGTATTTGTTCTGATGGGGATGTGTTGCATGATGAGATAAAGATAGGAGAAATTTCCTCTATCTTAAATATTCGTAGAGAACGCCAGTTCTTTCTCTGCATCCAGTGCTTCGGGTCTGGCCGGATTGTCCATGCACTCATTCCATTTGTCCATGTACTGGTTATGGTTATCGTTGCAACTTTGCATCATGAAATTTACATTAGAAACAGCCTTACAAAAGGTACAGAAAGCAGAAGACGCCTGGAATTCAAAAGATCCTGAACGCATAAGTTTAGCTTATACCGTGGATACTGAATGGCGTAACCGGCATGAATTCATTAATGGCCGGGAAGCAGTCAAAACATTCTTGCAGCGCAAGTGGGAACGGGAACTGGATTATAAATTAAAGAAAGAATTGTGGGCGTTTATGGATAACCGCATAGCGGTACGATTTGAATATGAATGGCATGATGCACAGGGACAATGGTTCCGGAGTTATGGTAATGAGAATTGGGAGTTTGATGAGAACGGGTTGATGCAAAGACGATTTGCCAGTATAAATGATTTGGCGATTGCAGCATCGGAGCGTAAACTTTTCTAACTTTAGTGTATGTATACATTGGTCAGTTCGCGGACGGGTAATATGGCTTTCAGGGTGTCTCGCCTTGAAGAAGGGGCGTTATTGCAGGAACAGAAAGGATATAATTATTATTCTATCCTGCTGGTGACAAAGGGAAGCGGACAGCTGTATGAATATACTTTCCAGGAGAATACGTTGTTGGCGTTGGGGTTGTATCAGCCTTTTCAGGTGAAAGGGGATATTGAAGGTGTGTTGATCAATTTTCATCCTGACTTTTTTTGTATTTATCAACATGAGGAGGAAGTGGCTTGCAATGGTGTATTGTTTAATAATATCTATGCGCCACCGTTGATGCAATTGCAGGTGGATGAAATGGCGTCTTTGATGAATATTGTGAGACAGATAGAACAGGAGATGTCGCGACCGGCATTGGCACAGTATGAGGTGGTGATGGCGTTTTTGAAGATCTTCCTGATCAATGCATCCAGGATGAAGTTGGAAAGGCAGGAAGTGGTGGTGCCTGTAGGTAATGAGCCTTTTATTTTGCAATCATTGAAGGATGCAATTGAGCAATATTATAGAAGGGAACATAGTCCGGGGTATTATGCAGGGTTATTAAATATTACACCGAAGGCGTTGAATAAATTGAGCAAAACGCATTTTAACAGAACCCTTGGTCATCTGATTGCGGAGAGGATTATGACGGAGGCGAAACGGGAATTGTATATGACTGCGAAGCCGGTGAAGCGGATTGCATTTGAGTTGGGGTTTAATGATGAGTTTTATTTTAGCAGGTTTTTTAAGAATAATGCAGAGGTGTCACCATTGGTGTATCGGGAAACGCTCGTGTATGGAACGGGACAATAATATTATTGTTTATTCCATTCTAAAAGGTTGAAATCGTTGAGGAATCTACAGATTTCAACCTTTTCATTATAGCCTATGTAATAACCATAAGAGCCGTCGTCCAGGTCTTTGCTGAAAGCAACCGTCCGTAAAAGTATACAAAAATTAATTGTAAGTAGCCGCCTCCCCAGTCTTGCTTTAATGACGATTAAGTAACTCTTGCATTAACTCCTGAATTGGAATAGCAACTATATTTTCCCGCATTGTAAAGCGGTGATCACCTGCATACACTACGAAACGACGATCTGCTTTGATATCATCGCATGCAATATGAAATCCTTTTGATAATGCAGGCGATGAACTTCTTTTAATTTCTATCGCCCATTTCTCATTGCCCGAGAACTCCAGTACAAGATCTATTTCAGCACCACCCGGAGTGCCATAATAGTAAGGCAAAGCATTAGCTGGAAGTACCGAAAGTAAATTCTCAATTACAAAACCTTCCCAGCTACCACCTACGACCGGATGGCTAAGCAAATCATTGTAAGCAACAATGTTTAATAATGCATGTGTGATGCCGCTGTCACGGATGTAAATTTTGGGAGAGCGTACAAGACGTTTTCCAATATTAAAAGTCCATGGCTGCAGACGCCTTACAAGTAGTAAATCAACCATGAGGTCGAGATAACGATTGACCGTAGTAGCTGATACTTCCAGACTTCTGGCTAGTTGTGAGGAATTTACCACACCACCTTGGCTGTGTGCCAGCATTGTCCAGAAACGCTCCAGGGAGTGTGCCGGAATACGTGGTCCCAATTGAGGTATGTCTCTCTCTAAATAGGTACGAATGAAATCGCGACGCCAATCGAGACTATTTTTATCATTACTTGAAAGCAGACTTTCTGGAAATCCACCTCTTAACCAAAGTGTATTTAATGCACCAGAATATTCAAGTGCATCAATTCCATTTAGTTCAATATAAGCAATCCGACCGGCCAGAGATTCGCTGGATTGTTGTAAAAGATCAATGGAAGCAGAACCAAGGAAAAGAAAATGTCCTGATTTTTTGCCCTTGCGGCGCTCAGTATCAATAATACCTCTTAAAGAGGTAAACATTTCAGGCTTACGCTGCACCTCGTCAAGAATGATTAATTTATCGCTATTTTGTTCATGGAAAGTATTTATATCTGCAACCCTTTCCAAATCAAGCGAGTTCTCCAAATCTAGATACACTGATGGTATTCCCTCAGAAATATTTAGCGCAAGGGTCGTTTTACCAATCTGGCGTGGCCCCATCAATGCAACAGATGGAATACGCTGTAGCGTTTGCTTTATTTTATCTTCTAATCTGCGAATTATCATCCATGTAAATTTAACAAATAATATTTAAAATGAATAGAAAATTTGAATTAACTACGTATTTTGAACATTTTATGTTTAAAATGCGTAGTTAATTGTTGGTTTGAGAAAATCGTTATCATTGCAATTAATGAGCAACCACATTCCTACATATCAACTCGGCCAGCTGACTACCAACGATGCGCAGGGTGTCTTCTTCCTCGGACAAAAGCCGGAGATTCCAAAGATCGCCATCGACCAGCCCTACCGTAGTAACTTTTACAAACTGGGGGTATGTGTAAATGGGCATGCGGAAGTGAGCATCAACCTCGATACCTATCAGGTGGTGCCGGGAAACCTGGTTATTCTGGCTCCTCATGTGATCAAACAATGGAAATACATGTCGCCTGAATATGAGCTGGCAGATATCTTCTTTACAAGAGATTTTATTACCACTAATAATCATGTGAATCCTGATAAATTCAGTTTCTTCTGGGCGGGCGCTAAGGGGGTAATAGATTTACTTTCACCGCAGCCGATCATTAATTCTATCCGGTTTTTGCAACAGAAATGCCTTGAGGAGCAAACTTATAAAGATGATGTACTCCGCAACCTCATCAATAGTTTGCTATATGAAATTGCCGCCATTTATACAGCAGCTTCTACCGCAAACCTGAATAGAGGACAACTATTGGTAGCGGATTTCAAGCGATTGGTCAATACACATTCTATGAAAGAGCGGAGTCTGAAGTTTTATGCAGAGCAACTCTTTATTACCCCTAAACACCTCACAGAAACCCTGAGAGAGATCACTGGTAAAACTGCGGGTGACTGGATCTCCGAAGCCGTTACCCTGGAAGCGAAGGTTTTATTACAGAGCCCTTCCCTGAATATTTCTCAGATTTCAGACATGCTGCATTTTGCAGATCAATCTACTTTTGGTAAGTTTTTCAAAAACCAAACCGGTATGTCACCGGCTGCTTACAAGCAAGGTTCCGACTTTTAACCCAATCTTCCCATCTTTCAGCCCTTATCAGGAACCCTTTATCGATAGATCTTTGTCCTATAAAAAATAATTCACCATGCACATTGTTATCACTGGTTCTCTTGGGAACATAGGCAAGCCATTGACGCAGGATTTATTACAGCAGGGACATCGGGTTACTGTCATCAGCACGAATCCCGAAAAGCAACAGGATATAGCAGCGTTGGGTGCAAAGGCCGCTATCGGCAAACTGGAAGATGTTGATTTTCTTACAAAGACTTTGGAAAGAGCAGATGCACTGTTTGCGATGGAGCCACCTAATTTCGGTGCACCTGATCATATTGAATATTATTCCACCATTGCGCGTAGTTATGTGGCGGCTGTAAACGCTGCTGGTGTAAACCGTATTGTACATCTCAGCAGTTGGGGGGCGCATTTAGAAAATGGAACTGGTTTTATTACGGGGTCTTATCATGCAGAGCAGATTATTAATACGCTCAATGAAGTTGCTGTCACACATTTACGTCCCGGTTCATTTTTTACCAACTTGTATAGTTTTGTGGGCATGATCAAACATGCAGGATTTATTGGTGCTAATTATGGTGGTGATGATAAGGTAGTGATGGTACATCCAAGAGATATTGCCACTGTTGCGGCAGAGGAGTTAGTGAAAAAAGAAAGCGATCTGGTACGTTATGTAGCCAGTGTAGATATCACTGCCAGTGCTGCTGCAAAGGCCATCGGTGCAGCAATCGGGAAGCCTGATCTGCAATGGGTCACTTTATCAGATGAGCAGGTAACAAAGGCGCTGTTAGAACGAGGGATGCAACCCTTTCAGGTAACACCATTGGTAGAACTGGGCGCAGCGATTCACAGTGGTGCCATGAGGTCTGATTATGATCTGCATCCACCAAAGGAAATGGGACGTACAACTATTGAAGAATTTGCGAAAGAGTTTTCAGCTGCTTTTTAAAAGTAGCTGAAAACTCTTTTTAGAGGGGGCTTTGTAGATTTGTAGAAAGGAAATCTTTATGTAGACAAACCTTTGAAGAAAGCAACTATCTCAGGTAATATTTATCCGCAGTAGTATGCTGGTAAGCAGGCTACTTTAAAAGCAATTATCCGGATGGCATAAAAAAATTTATTTTTATGGTATGAAAGGATGTCCAATACAGACAATGCTCAGTTCGAACAAGGACTGCAACCAGCAACTGGGAGTCGCACACGACATCCTGGATGTGCTGAATGGCAAGTGGAAAATGGAAGTGATTCTCCAGCTTTTACAACATGAGAAGCGTCGTTTTAAAGACTTACAGACAGCTATTCCAGGTGGGGTTTCTGCCAAGGTATTTATGTACTTTTGGCCTGGTTCAGTGGTAAAGGAAATGAAGGTGGAATTTGTAGGGTCAGATGTTGACTCCGCCTATTGAATGGGTGATGAGGTCGGTGGTGATATCGATTATTTATTTGGGTGGGTATTCGATGCCTGCTTCCTGGATCAGGTCAAATCCATATTTCATAATTGTTTCGATAACGGGGATGGCTTTCATTCCTTTTTCTGTGAGGGTATATTCTACTTTGGGTGGTACACCTGCATACAGGGTGCGGGTTACGAGTGCTAGCTCTTCCAGTTCTCTCAGTTGTGTGGTAAGCATTTTGTCGGTAATGTGGGGAATATCTTTCTTTAATTCACCATAGCGTAGGGTTTTGTTTTGTAAGCGCCATAGTATCGGCATTTTCCAGGTACCGCCGATGTGTCTGAGTGCAAACTCAATAGGCGTATAATATAGTTTGCTGTCGTGAAAGAATTCAGGCATGTTGTTATTGGTTTACTTTCCTAAAAGTAAGTAGCATACTAAAAAGTATATACAATCAGGTGGGTGATTGTTTCCTGCAAATTTGCGCAAAAAATATGTAAGCGCATGAAAGGGAAATTATATCTATTAGGATTGGGGGTATTGGGGATCACTACTACGGAGTTTAGTGTGATCGGGATATTACCGCAATTAGCAGCGGCATTCAGGATAGGAACGGATAGGGCTGGGTGGTTATTGAGTGCGTTTGCATTGGTGATTGCATTGTTTGGGCCGTTTATGGTGTTGTTATTTTCGGGGTTGAATCGTAAGCATGCGATGGTGATGGTATTAGGTGTGTTTGCAGTATCCACATTTTTGTCGGCATGTACGCATAACTTTTATGTTTTGTTGTGTTTGCGGATGTTGCCGGCGTTTTTGCATCCGGTGTTTTGGTCGATTGCATTGACGATCGCGATTAAAAGTGTGCCGGAGCAAGAAGCGCCGAGGGCGGCGGGGATTGTGTTTGGTGGGTTTACGATAGCGAGTGTGTTGGGCGTACCGCTGACTGCTTACATGGCTACTTTGTTTAGCTGGAAGGCAGCGTTTTTGTTGTGTGGAGGTGTGAATGTGTTGTCGATGTTGGGTTTGTGGGTGTTGATGCCTTCTATGCCGGTGGGTGTCAGGCAATCGTATGGCGCACAACTGGCCGTGTTAAAGAGTGTGAGGATGTGGAGACAGTTTGTATTGGCTTGTTTGATGATAGCGGCGATGTATGCGACCTATGGGTATTTTTCTGTGTATTTGAAGGAAGTGACGGGAATGAATGAAATGTGGATAAGTGTGATGTTGTTGTTATTTGGTGTGGTGGGGATTGGGGGGAACTGGCTTTCCGGAAGGTTATTGAGTAGGAGTATGGAGAAGACTACCTTAGGGTTTATTCTTTTGTTAGGGGGTGTGTTGGGGTTGGTTTATTTTTTCGGAGGGAGTATTTATGCGATGGTGGGGTTGGTGTTGTTATGGGGATTTGTGCATACGGGGGGATTTTTAATATCGAATATGAATGTGATATCGTCGGCACCGGAGGCGCCGGAGTTTATAAGTAGTGTATTTACTTCCTGTGGCAATCTGGCAGTCACGATCGGTACGACGGCAGGCGGTATGGTGATTGTCCATGGAGGGGTACATGCGGTGGTTTGGGTGAGTTTGGGGTTGTTAGGCGGGGCGTTTTTGGTAGGGGTTTATTCGAACAAGCGTCGAACAAGCGTCGAACAAGCGTCGAAGAACACTCGAAGCGGATTCGAAGAACACTCGAACAGCATTCGAAGAACACTCGAACAACATTCGAACAACACTCGAAGCGGATTCGAACAACATTCGAAGAAACTGTATAATTAAGCAGCTATTTTGGATTGGATAAATACCAATTGTTCGGGAGTGAGCAGGTCTTTATCGAAAAGGGTACCATTGGTTCTTGTTGTTTTGAAGAAAAGAAGGTGCTTCATTACCTTCACATTACGGATGGCAGACCATTTTAATTCGGTTTTGAAGTCTTCGCCCTGGATAAGTATGGCTTCGTCAGTAAAGGTATATTGTAATGGGGCGTAAACGTACCTTTTTACGCCTGGTTTCTTCAAAGTGATGTATATCATCAAACTAGGGAAAATAACGCTGAAAATGATAAAATAAAACTCAAATGAAGGGATACCAGCGGTATCATTTATGATACGGGTCAGAAAGTAGAAAGCAAAGAGGTAGAGAACGAGGATCGTTGGCTTTTTATAGAATTGGGCATAGAGGAATTTTATGTAGGCTGCAGGGGATATTTTAGAAGTATGTGAAAAAGACGTCATTCAAAATATTTTTAATAAAGGTAGAGAATTATGACAGAATTCTGGGAAAAGAGTTTTAATGAAAAGCAGGAGATGTGGGGCTTTGAGCCTGCTCAATCGGCTATATTGACAAAGGAACTCTTCCTGCAGCAAGGGGTGAAAAAAGTGTTGATACCTGGGTATGGTTATGGCCGGAATGCGGAGATCTTCAGGGAGAATGGGATGGATGTGACGGGGATTGAGATCTCCCAGACTGCCATTGATATGGCGCGCAAACATTATGGAACGGCCATGACGATTTATCATGGTTCTGTTACGGAGATGCCGTTTGATAAAGAGAAATATGACGGGGTATTTTGTTATGCACTGATTCATTTACTGGATGGTAGTGAGCGGGCGAAATTGATCCGGGATTGTTATGAACAGCTGGAACCGGGTGGGTATATGGTGTTTACGGTGATTTCGAAAGCTGCGCCTACTTATGGGCAGGGTACCTGGTTGAGTGAGGATCGATATGAAATGTTTGGTGGGGTGAATATGTACTTTTATGATAGAGAGTCTATTCAGGCGGAATTTGGGAATGCGGGATTGTATGAAGTCAATGAGGTGACGGAGAACTATCCGTTTTACCTGATAAAGTGTAAGAAATCATAGTTTCTTTCCCCGGATCATACTGAGGAATGCAGGTGTAATGCCGAGATACGAAGCGATTTGTTTTTGGGTAATTCTTTGTTCGAGGCCGGGGTATAGCTGACTAAAACGGGCATATCTTTCATCGGCCGCCAGTGATAGATTGGAGGTGATACGCCTTTGATACATGCTGAAGCCGTTTTGAATTAATATACGGAAAAAGCGTTCGATCTTTGGAACGGTGAGATAGAGTTGTTCTAATTCATCATGAGTGAAGTAGAATATTTCTGAATCTTCCATTGTACTGATGCTATAGAATGCCGGTAGTTGTCCCGAAAAACTGGTGATGTCTGTGATCCACCAGTTTTCGGGACAGAATAAAATATTATGATCTTCACCTTTACTATCTGTGTGGAATAATCTGATACAGCCTTCATTGACAAAATAAAATTGTCTGCAGATGTCTCCTTCGCGCAGGAGGTAGGTATTCTTTTTTACCTGCCGGGAATGGAGTTTTGCCAGGACGAGGTCTGTTTCAGATGGATCCAGGGATATGTGTAGTGCTAAATTGGTGAGGAACCGGTTGTGCATGTAGCCTTTTAATGCAAAAGATATTAAAAAAAGCTGACAAGGCGGGTGATCTGGAATTGGTCATTGAATTCGAAATAGTCGAGGCCTTGGCGGGGGCCTTCCGGTAGGGCAACGGTCCAGTAATATCGGCCACTGTTGTGGTGGAAAACGGGCCGTTTGAGGATGTTGAATATTCTGCCGGGGACTTTGTTCCAGGAGGTTTGGGCGAGTTCGGCGAGGGCATCTACACCCTGGATGTGGGCATGGTTGGGGTCGGTGTAAATGGCGTCCGGCGCCCAGCAGGAGGTGAAGCCTGTTTTGTAGGCGTCGAGGTGGGTAGCATTCCAGGTGTTGACGTATTGCTCTATCATGGTTTCAACTGATGGTATCATGTGATGTTGATTTTGTTAGGGCAAAGGACGGGAATGCGGAGGGGGAAAATGTTTAAGTAGTTGAAGGGTTTTATGACAAAAAGGGTTATACTAACAGATCTTCTATCTGGCCATGCGCCACACTATAAGTTTGATATTCTGTAAACTCAAATGGTGGATTGATTAAAGGATCTTTTATTTCAGCTACAAGTGGTATAGGATCGCCAATATGCATAAAATATCGATAGATGATCTGGTCATGCATACCATAGCCCGTGATAATTTCGAAATCATCTGTTGGTTCAAATGATGTCTGCATATTCACCAGAATGATCGTATCATCTGTTAATTGAAAAAAATATAAGTCACCATCACCAAACTGTTCTCGCACTTTTAGATATCGGGTGGCACGGATGGGGAGTACTGTGATTCGATTTTTTTGTAAGAAACGCCTGACTTCCCGGTAGTGAAAGTTGATGAAAAACGTGAGCCACGTACCCATTGCCAGAAAGAAAATAATCCCTTGCCAGGCTTGTGTCAATATACCTATTAATATGCCTAGTAATGGCCAGATGGCTATTCTGCAATAGTTGCGGTGTCTTAGTCTGCTTTTAAAGTAGGCTTCTTCCTGTTCGTTTAGTGGCCGTTCATAAGTCATCTTTCATTCATGATTTCTTTGATGGCGTCATGCAGATGTGGGTTTTTTATCCGCTGAATCACCTGCGTTTCATATCGTTGATCTTTGCGCCTCAAAGCTATCAAATGTTGTGCGTAATATAAATGTGATTCATATCGCATGTCACCCAGATTAGAATCAATTTCATCGATGATCTCTGCCCCTAATTTGCCATCCATATAGAAGCGGGTCAGGAGGTCGAGGGCATTTGCCTGGATCCAGCCGTATTCGCCAAAGGCAATCTCTTTCAGCATAGGAACTGCCGGGGTGCCAATATGATAAATGACTTCGAAAATGGTGTACTGACAGGCGGATAACCATCCTGTGAGGCCCAGTTGTGACTGATCTACACCGTCGGGAACGGGTAAGTCCGAATGGAGGTGACTACGTAATAAAGGGAGTGTTTGAGGAGACATTGTTGCTGCGACCGCTTTTGTCTGGGCAAAAAATTTGTCGGGGGCAGTAAACATCAAACCGGTCAGGTGGGGGATCACCTGATTGATGACAAGATTGTTGCTCATAGGAATAGGTCTTTATAGGGATAAATATATAAAAAAATGTAATACTGCGCAAAAAAGCTGCGCAGGAGAGGTGGATATTTGGGTATTAAAAATTGAATAAGATGAACAAATTTGAAAGATTAAAGAGTGAATTGGCCCAAAATGGGACGGGAAAGATGAAAGCCTTTGGGAGTTCGATGTTACCGATTTTGAAGAGTGGCAGTACCTTGACGTTTGTGAGAGCGGAGGGATATCAGATTGGAGATATTGTGTTTTGTAAGGTGAAAGGGAGGTATATTGATGCGCATAAGGTGATTAAGATGGATGCCCATAAGGGGTATTTGATTGCGAATAATCATGGGTATGAGAATGGGTGGACGAGGATTGTGTATGGGAAGGTGGTGCTGGGGGAGTATCAGCACCAGGTGATTTACAGGAGTGAAGTGACGGGGGCGAAATAGCTATTGAGTTATTTACACAGAGCTATTAACTACCAGCGCGTTTCTGGAAATTTACAGGGAACCAACACCATTCCGCTATTCCAGGAATTCTCTCAGTAAAAAGCACTACTATTCCAGGAATTCTCTTAACAAACTCATCACTGCTACCGGCTGTTCTTCCGGGATATAATGCCCACAGTCCGGTATCACCACAGTCCTTCCCGCTTCTGACAACACCTCCGCTACAGCCCGCATATTTTCTCCTACTGCATACTCCCCTCCTACAGCCATTACCGGTATCTTCAATTTTCTTAGCTGCGCCTTGTTTTGTTCTGCACTTGTATTGAATGCCCTGTAATAATTAAAACCTGCTGCCAGGCGCTCCTTTCCTTTGTAGGCTTTGTAATAGACTTCATTGTCAATCGTACCTTTTACATATGATTTGTGACTGAAATACCAGTTTAAATATTCCTCTTCCTTGCCGAGGACCAATATTTCGGGAATATCAGCTACCGCATGGAAATAGAACTGCCATACCTTTCCCGCATTGCCGGGTTGGAACATCTGCAAAGGCATCAATCCGGGAATCCCTGCATCCATCACTGTCAGTGATAAACAGCTTGATTCAAATTGTAAGGCAAAGGCGACGGCTACCCAGCCACCGATATCATGGCCTACTATGTGACACTGTTGTACCTGTTCGGCATCGAGGTAATCTTTTATTAATTGAGCGATGTGCCCGGTATCATACTGTGTCGCAAAAGGACTAGTGCCTAGACCAGGCAGATCTGGTGCCAGTAGATGGTATTGTGTAGAAAGGGCAGGTATCACATGCCGCCAGATATGCGAGGTCTGCGGCCATCCATGTAGTAAAAGAATTGTATCCATGTAGCAAAAGTAGAAGGAATGATTGGGTGGCAGGAAGACAAAGAACCTGCAATTCCTGCCAAAATGGTTATTTTTGTGTTCGTAAGGGGGATTGCCGGGTGGGTAATTTTGTTTTTGTGAAGGATGCATCAGGGCAGGTAATTTTGTGTTCGTGAGGGGCATTTCCGGGTGGGTAACTTTGTTTCTGTGAAGGATGTATCTGAGCCGTTAACTTTATGTTAGTGAGGGGTATTGTCAGTGGGTATCTTTGTTTCTGTGAAGGATGTATCAGAGCAGGTAACCTTGTGTTCGTGAGAGTATTGCCGGTGGGTAACATTGTTTCTGTGAAGGATGTATCTAAGCAGGTAACTTTATGTTAGTGAGGGGTATTGTCAGTGGGTATCTTTGTTTCTGTGAAGGATGTATCAGAGCAGGTAACTTTGTGTTAGTGAGAGTATTGCCGGTTGGTAATATGGTTTCTGTGAAGGATGTATCTAAGCAGGTATCTTTGTGTTCGTGAGGGGTATAGCCGGTGGGTAACATTGTTTCAAGCAGGTAACTTTATGTTCGTGAGGTGTATTTCCGGGTGGGTAACATTGTTTCTGTGAAGGATGTCTCTAAGCCGGTAACTTTATGTTCGTAAGGCATATTTCCGAACAGCTACATTTGTTTTTTGTGAAGGATATTTCCAACCAATTACTTTTGTTTTCGTGAAGCACATTGTCTTTTTGATTACGCACAATTCCACCCTGCTGGATTTTGCCGGGCCGCTGGAAGTATTTACCAAAGCCATCGACAAGGCAGGGGCGATATACCAGACACATATTGTATCATTAGAAGCAACGAATCAGATCCGGACTTCATCGGGTATGCATATTACCTGTGAGCATAACTATGCTACATTTCATCAAGCGATCGATACTTTGATTATAGCAGGCTTGCCTAAAGACCTGCCAGCAAATATCCATCCTAAAGCGATTGAATGGATTCAGCAGCAAGCCCCCCGGATCAGAAGAATTTGTTCTGTCTGCTCTGGAGCTTTTATCCTTGCGGAAGCTGGGTTATTAAATGGTAAAAAAGCTACTACCCACTGGAGCTTGTGTGAGCGATTAGTGGCAGCTTATCCTTCAGTTAACGTGGATATTGCGCCGATTTTTGTCAAAGATGGAAATGTGTATACTTCAGCGGGGATTACTACTGGAATGGACCTCGCACTGGCATTGCTGGAAGAAGATATGGGGAAACGGTTTGCTTTGGAGATCGCCAGACAAATGGTGTTGTTTTTAAAAAGACCCGGTAACCAGGCGCAATATAGTACGGTACTTGCTGC
Organism: Chitinophaga sp. LS1; assembly: GCF_034274695.1. NCBI lineage: Bacteria > Pseudomonadati > Bacteroidota > Chitinophagia > Chitinophagales > Chitinophagaceae > Chitinophaga > Chitinophaga sp. LS1. The sequence continues at coordinate 1,040,040 of NZ_CP128362.1, read as the reverse complement.
GCAGGCAATCGATCATGCCCCTGTGCGGGAGGCGGTAGATTGGATCATGGATAATTTGCAGGTGGAAATAACTGTGGAAGAATTAGCGGAAAAAGTGTTGATGAGCCCAAGGAATTTTGCCAGGGTGTTTGTGAAGGAAATGAACATTACCCCTGTGAAGTTTATGGAAAAGATGCGTGTGGAGGCAGCGTGTCGAAGTTTGACAGCGCAACATCTGACACAGGAAGAGATTGCTGCTGCTTGCGGGTTTAAGAATGCAGAAAATATGCGCAGGGTGTTTTTGAAGGTATTTGATGTGACGCCGTCCGAATACAGGAAACGTTTTCAGACGGCGTTATAAGCGGTACACTTCATCAATACTGAAATTCAGACAGTGCTGTAAGCGGTATACTTCATCAATACTGAAATTCAGACGGCGCTATAATATTTACACCTCATCTTTATTAATCCACTTACCCACCGCAGGTGCCACATAATTCTTCATCTTATACAACAAGGTATCAATATCATCACTCACCAAAATCATATCCTGATTGATCTCTTTCAAAAACCCTTTATCCACCATAGTTTGCACCAATGTGATCATCGCATCATAATACCCGTTAGTATTCAATATGCCAATAGGTTTTCTATGCAGACCTAACTGCGCCCAGGTGAGCATCTCAAAAAACTCCTCCATGGTACCATACCCACCTGGCAGCGTTATTACCCCTTCGCACAGTTCATTCATCTTCGTCTTACGGGTATGCATACTATCCACAATTAATAATTCTGTCAAACCTGTATGCGCAATTTCTTTTGCTCTCAGAAAGTCGGGAATCACCCCCGTCACCCTACCTCCGGCTGACAGTGCACCATCTGCTACTGCGCCCATAAGGCCTACTTTTGCTCCTCCATATACCAGTCCGATATTATTTTCTCCAAGTGTTTTACCCAGCTGAAATGCTTGTTCCATAAAGATGCTATCTGAACCAGCACTGGATCCACAAAAGACAGTTATACTTTTCATTATTTTGATGGGTTTGATGTTGCAAAGGTACTGGGATTTGTTGTATTTTAATCCCATTAAAAATCATAACTTATGTCTGGAAGAATTGTTATCGTTGGCTACCACCCTAAACCCGGAAAAGAAAAAGAGTTGGATACATTAACCCGTAAACATTACAGTTTATTAAAAGGCGCAGATCTTGTTTCTGACAGAACTCCCATTATCATGAAAGCAAAAAATGGCACTGTCGTTGAAGTTTTTGAATGGAAATCTGATGCTGCCATTGAACAGGCACATACACATCCGGTCGTATTAAAATTATGGGAAGAATATGCCGCTGTATGTGAATATGTACCCGTAGGCGGACTGGAAGAGATGGGTAACCTGTTTTCAACATTCACTCCTTTTGAATAGTAATAACCATGGCATAGTTTCTGCGCTTATATAGTATAGTCCAGTGTTTACTGAAACAAGTAATACTATGCAACGTCTCTTTTTTCTTGCCATCATTATCTTTTATTTACCTGCATTTGCGCAGAATACGCCACAACTCTTTCATGTTACCACTGCTGCTACCGCACCCGGGGAAACTGTGTTAATAAGAGGAGAAGGTATTGACCTGATTTCAAAAATTGAAGTGGGCCGGCTCACAGATGACCGGGTGGATAACTCTCCTCCTGCATACGTGCCATTGCCGGAACCAGATCATTTACCCGATTCCAAAGGAAGTAGGATGATCGCCGGCGAAAGAATGATGCCTGTGGATAAGATACAGCAAAATGAAAAGTCTGTTAAAGTAATTATACCCGATGCTTTGCAGCAAGGGGTGTATTGTGTGCGTATGACAGACAATAAAGGTGCTGTCAGTGGCTTTTATGTAAATGTGCCGGTTGTAAACTGGGTGATTAGTGAGGATGGATATAATGCAGCTGCGGCAGGAGATATATTGAGGATACAAGGGAAGAACCTGTTTCGCAAAGGTGGTAGCGGACAAGTGGTATTGGTTAGCAATGGGAAAATGTTTAAAGTAAAAGTAGATAGCATCTATGATGATTACTCTGTGAAAGTAACTCTCCCCGCTACTATCCAGCAAGGTAAATACCAGTTATTTTGTCACAATGGCCTTGGTGGCAAAACAGCATGGAGCACACCGCTCACTGTCAATATCGTGAACAAAGCAATGTGGTCTACGCAGGCCTTCAATGTAAAAACATATGGTGCGAAAGGGAATGGCTCGCAGGATGACACCGAAGCTTTTAAAAAAGCATTGACAGCTGCACATGATGGTGGCATTGTAAATGTTCCCGCTGGCAACTACATATTATCAGAGGGATTAGTTATCCCCAATGGGGTGATGGTAAAAGGACAAAAGGGAACGGTCATCAATTTTGGACCTGTTGCCGCTGCAACCCTTATCAGTGGAGCCGATCACTTTGGTCTCACGGATCTTACTATTCGGGCATCCCGGGCACTGGGCATCATAATGAATAGTGGCGATGGTCATGTGATTTTAGAAAGACTCATCGTACAACAAGACATTGGCAACGCCCTCGCTGAACTGGATAGCAAATGGAATAAGACAGGGATTCAGTTAAAAGGACACGATATCAGGGTAAGAGATTGTGTATTTAAAACCGCGGGGATGTTTTCATTTGTAGGTGTGAGCGGATTTATTCAGCGTTGTAGATTTGAAAAAGCAGGTGGTAGTGTAAAGACGTATATGAAAATTCATCCGCAGGGGTTGATCTTCGAAGACTGTTATAAACAAACTAACGGCTATGGATATGGAGCTACCATCAATGAAAGCTATGATCTGTACGAAGCCAGAAATGTAACCCCCTTCAATTATATCAATGACCGGGAAGTGATGACGCTGGATGGTGGCAGCGGCGGGTATTTCGGAAAGGTGGGCGGTGCCAGTGGCAACCGTATTTCTCTTAGAAAAGATGGCAGTACCTTTCAATGGGCTGCTAATAAATGGATTGGTGGTGGGCTTTTTATCATCGATGGCAAAGGGTCGGGACAATTCAGAAGAATCGTACAGCATACCATGGACCAGATCGAACTGGATGAACCATTTCTTGTGCAACCAGATACCAGTTCAGTTATTAGTATCACAACGATCCGCGATCATTTATTTTTTGTGAATAACACCGCTACAGATGCAGGTGCTTTTCAATTCTATGGCTCAGCCCAAAACTGTGTGATAGCAGGATTAAAAATGCAACGTAGCGCAGGTATCATAGGCAAAGGCTCTTATGTGAATTATGGCAGACAGCCGAATTGGTACATTGACATCGTGGATTGTGAATTAAGTGACGGCACCTATACTCCACAGGTAAATCAGAAAGATAGATTCCGTGGGGATCAACAGATTAACATAATTGGTTCAGGGTATTCCGGATTAAACATAGGATCTTTGGTCAGGCGAAATGTCTTAAGTGGGAAAAGCTATATCCGGGTATCTCCGGGGGGCGAAGTGAATGATGTACAGGATGCGATTATAGAGCGAAATAAAGTAAGTGGAGCAAAGAATGGCCTGGCCGTTTACGGCGTAGGTCGGGTGGTGAATAATTTATTTATCCATGATAATCAATTCGGTACGATGGATATCCAGAAAGCCTTGAAAGCAGAGGGGTACCAGGTGAGGTAAACTGACAGATTTAAGAGTTGATATTATGTGGGTGAAACGTATGTACCAGACATTACTTTTAAAATAACAGGCAGGGTTACCCATATAGGTGGAGTTATAAAATAAATAATTTTAAAAAGGGCGCTCGTGTGCCTTTTTTTTGTTTATTTGTGCAAGCAAATGCTTGCGTATTTATGGAAGCCAGAAGAGATGTGTTTCAGGCAATAGCAGACCCTACCAGACGGGAAATCATTCACCTGATATCCCGCGAGCCCCGTCATCTCAACGCGATTGCGGAGAACTTTGATGTGAGCAGACAAGCTATTTCCCTGCATATAAAGATCTTAGTAGAATGTGGTTTGGTTGAGATCAGGCAACAGGGCAGGGAGCGGTATTGCGCGGCCCGGTTGGAGAAATTAGAAGAAGTACAGGAATGGATCCGTCAATATGAATCGTTCTGGAAACACAAGATGCAGGCATTGAAAAACTTTCTTGAAGACAATTCATCACCCCATAAATCCAAAAAGAAATGAGCAACCATGTTATTGTAATTGAAGAAACATTCAATGCGCCTGTGGAAAAAGTGTGGGAGGCCCTTACTGATAAGGATAAGATGAAACAGTGGTATTTCAACCTGGATGATTTTAAAGCAGAGAAAGGCTTTCAATTTAGTTTTCCGGGACAAGGGCATAAGGGCGAACAATACATTCATCTTTGCGAGGTGACGATTGCAGAGCCGCTTCAGAAATTACAATATAGTTGGCAATACAAGGATTATGAAGGTTACTCTACTGTGACGTTTGAACTATTTGATGAAGGAGATCAAACAAGATTAAAATTGACGCACGAAGGATTGGATAGCTTCCCGCAGCATCCTGATTTCGCTGTAGACAGCTTCAGAGGCGGATGGACCCATCTCATGACCATCTCTTTGAAAGACTATCTGAATAAGGTAAGTTAAATTATCATTAAACTTTCAGGTGTTTTGCATATCAAAGATTCTTTAACAACTTGTTATGCAACTATACCGATTACCTTATTATGTAGCGCTGTTTGCAGCAGCCCTAGTGTTCACTACCGGTTGCTCAAAGAACGACACAACGACGACAACTGGCTCCGGTTCCAGCATTGACAGTACATTTACGACAGGTACGGCCGAAGGCTCGACTGAGACGGCTGCTGATGAAGATGACCTGGTGGAAAATTCTACATTTTCCAGTACGGTGACTATTGACTTTGGAACGACTGTTACTGTTACGAATCCGTTAGATGGCAATGGTGTGACAGTCACGACCAGTGGTAACGATGTAACCGTTACTGCCACTACATCGAAAGTAGCGTTTGTTATTTCGGGTACTACTACTGATGGATCTGTGAAGATCTATAGCGACAATAAATATCAAGTGACATTGAATGGTGCGACTATTACCAATAGTGACGGACCTGCATTGAATTTGCAATCAAAGAAGCGTGCGTTTATCGTATTGGCAGATGGTACGACGAATACATTGGTAGATGGTGCGACTTATGCTACATCTACAGAAGATCAGAAAGGGACATTGTTTGCAGAAGGGCAGGTTATATTTAGTGGTACAGGTACATTGAACCTGACGGGTAAATATAAACATGCGATTTGTTCTGATCAGTATGTACGTATTCGCGAAGGGAATATTACGGTGACAAGTGCAGTGGATGATGGTATTCATACCAATGATGCATTCATTGCGGATGGAGGTACCGTCAAGATAACATCCAGTGATGATGGTATTCAGTGTGAGGAAGGGTATATCGTAGTGAATGATGGTACTTTTGTGATTAATACTGCCGGGAAAGGTATTGGTGCTACTTATGATGATGGGGATGAGACGATTACGCCGTATGTGACGATCAATGGGGGGAATATTACGATTACGACTACAGAGGGTGAGGGTATTGAGAGTAAGAGTGTGTTGACGATCAATGATGGGTATGTGTCAACGAATACGGTGGATGATGGTATAAATGCAGGTACTGCTATTTATATAAATGGTGGGCATATTTATAGTATCAGTTCTGGTAATGATGCGATGGATTCTAATGGGACGTTTACGATTACGGGTGGTATTGTAGTGGCAGCAGGTAGTGGATCGCCGGAGGCGGGGATAGATGTGGATGCACGTACATTAAAGATAACTGGTGGTTTGATAGTAGGTATTGGTGGTGCGACGAGTGAGCCGACTGCGAGTGTGTCTACAGTGAATTCATTGGTGATGGGGAGTGGTAGTGCGAATAAAATTGTGCATATAGAAGCGGCGGATGGAACAGAGGCGATGACATTTTTGGCACCAAAGGCGTTTAGTACGTTGTTGTTTGCAGGGAGTAAGTTGAAGTCTAATACTACTTATACAGTGTATACAGGTGGGAATGTGACGGATGGAAGTAGTTTTAATGGGTTGTATTTGAGTGGTAGTTATTCTGGGGGAACGAGTGGAACGACGTTTACGACTAGTAGTACGGTGACGCAGATTGGTGGGAGTATTTCGGAAGGATAAATATTTTAAAAATGGCTTTCACCTTCGGCGAAAGCCATTTTTTTGTGTGGTCCTGCGGCGCTACAATTTCGCGTTATTGTACTTGCGATATTTTGTATAATAAAGCAGTTAGTTCTTTTGGCATTGTTATCATCGCATCGTGCCCGGTTGGCAATTCATAATAACTCCAATCCTTGCTACTTTTTGTTTTATCTCCGAATACCTTTAACTGCGCCATTTGTGGCTTTATACAAGCAATGTAAGTAAGTGGCAGATGATTGCCGTAAACATGCTTTAAAGATAATGTTTGATCAAAGCTTCTGAATGGTTGTGGTGTCAGCCTATCGCTCACCCATTTGATTTGTGCAGGATCAGTTACCCCAAAAACTTCAGGAGACCATACGGGTACTGATAATCCCTGGCTGGATGCGGTGGCTGCTCTTACATTGTCAGATAGATTGGCTGGTTGTGATGTGAGTGCACTCTTCCCGTTTTCAATGAGCATCGCATCTAAGAATATTAGTTTTTTCAATCTTGCCGGTATACGATCTGCCACACCTGCGATGACGGCCCCTGCATAGCTATGTCCTACTAATATTACATCATGTAGATCCTGCATGTTAATAAAATTGACAATATCCTGGATATGTGTTTCCAGGTTAATGTTGGTATCGAGTACATTTTGGTGCTCTCCCAATCCGCTTAAAGTGGGTGTGTATACTTCTGCCCCTTGTGCCTGCAATTCTTTGGCTACTTCTTTCCAGCACCAACCCCCATGCCATGCACCATGTACCAGCACGAAAGTCTGGGCATGACTTAAGCCAACCACTGCAAAAGATAGCAGCAGACAATAGAAAAATTTCCTTTTCATTTTTGTGATATTTTTGTACCTCAAAAGTAGACGTAGTCATTTGGGTATTCAATAGCTCACCCGAAAGTGAGTCGCATAATGAATGATTTAATTATGGCAACAAAAGTCAAGACCAGCTCCATGAATGCACACAACCTGCAGGTACTGGCAGAACATTGTCAGGTGTCGGAGGTATTGGAGCTGATTAGTCCAAGATGGAAAATGCAGGTGCTATTTTGTATTTCTCAGGAGGTGTACCAGTTTAGTCAGCTGAAAAAGGTGTTTCCTACTATTTCGGATCAGGTACTGTCAAAGCGGTTAGGAGAGATTGTTACGGAAGGGCTGGCTGTAAAGTTGAATGTGCCGGATACGATGCCTTGCCAGGTGAAGTATGAGGTGACGGAGAAGGGGGCGGCATTGCTGGAGATCGTGCAGGATTTGCATGAGTGGGGGAAAAGGGAATGGGAGTAATAACTTTTAATTTTTTCCTTAGAAAATTCCCATTTCGTTTGTAGTTTTAGCGCCTGTTTCGGGGAGCTACCCCCACTGAGCGTAGCTTTAAACCAATTGATCTGTGAATAAAAACTATTACATTATCGATTTCGACAGCACTTTTACGCAGGTCGAAGCATTGGATGAGCTGGCGCGCATTTCATTACAGGACCACCCGGAGCGGGAGGCCATCTACAAGAAGATTGAAGATCTGACCAACCTGGCCATGGAAGGGAAACTGTCTTTCAGAGAGAGTCTTTCCGGCAGGGTGAAGCTCCTGGAAGCCAACAAAGAGCACCTGGGATTGCTGATCAAACACCTGAAAAAGCAGGTGTCCGTCTCTTTTTCCAGGAATAAGAAGTTTTTCAAGCACCATGCGGACGATGTATTGATTGTTTCGGGTGGGTTCAAGGAGTTCATTACCCCTGTAGTACTGCCTTATCATATCAAAAAAGAGAATATATACGCTAATACTTTTGTGTTCGATGCTGATGGTAAAATCATTGGTTTTGATGAAGCCAACCCGCTTTCTGACGAAGGTGGTAAGGTAAAGCTGTTGAAAGACATGCAATTATCCGGCGATATCTATGGTATTGGGGATGGGCATTCAGACTTCCAGCTGAAGGAGTTTGGGATGATCAAGAAGTTCTTTGCCTTTACGGAGAACATCAGGCGTAAGGCGGTGGCGGAGAAAGCAGATCACGTGACACCGAGTTTTGATGAGTTCCTGTATGTGAATAACTTACCAAGTGCATTGTCTTATCCAAAGAATAGGATTACCTGTGTGGTAGTGGGGGAGGTAGAGCAGGAACCAGTAGATTTTCTGAAAAAAGATGGGTTTGCTATTGAAACTTCTGAGGAAGCGATTGGCGATGCAGGGATACTATTACTGGCAGCAGGTGTAAAGGTGGATCTGGCGTTGTTAGACCAGGCACCTAAGCTGAAAGTAATAGGTTATATGGGAAATGGTAGTGCACACATTGATTATGATGCTTGTACTACCCGTGGAATTGTGGTATTTGATAACCTGAAGAAACCATTGTCCGTTGCGAAACGCGTAGCAAGGTTTATTAATAATGGCGATACTTTCAAGAGTAGTAACTTCCCTCATCTGCAATTACCGGCGGTGGAGAATGCACATCGTTTGATTGGTATTCATCGGAACGTACCGGGTATGATTGCGAAGGTGAATCAGGTATTTGCCGAGAGAGGGATTAATATTATCAGCCAGTTCCTGATGACGAATGATAAGATCGGGTATGTGATTACGGATGTGACGGCGGAGTATGATAAGCAGGTGCTGAAAGGATTGAAAGAGATAGAAGGAACGATTAAGTTTAGATATTTATACTAAGATTCAAACTAAATATTGAAAAAGCTCTTGTCGTAAGACAGGAGCTTTTTTTTTCTCAAATATAGTACTGTTGCCCCTCTCGTACGACTACTGTGCATACTCATAATAACCATTCCTAAAAAACCAAATAAATGACAACAAAACAAATGATAAGAGCAGGAATACTATCCTGTTTGTTGCTTATCACCTCCTTTTTGTCCCATGCACAGTTCAAAGTAATCGGCTACATGCCCTCCTGGCAGGGAGATGTGAATACTGTACAGTACAGCAAACTCACTCACATTAATTACGCCTTCTTATTACCTACAGCAACAGGTGGATTACAATCCATTGATAATCCGTCTAAATTACAGAGCCTTGTATCATTGGCACATGCCAATGGTGTAAAGGTGATGATCTCTGTAGGTGGCTGGAACAATGGCGATGACAGTGGTTTTGAGACACTGGCCGGCAACAGTACTTACCGTTCTGCATTCGTGACGAACATCATGAACTTCGTTAACCAGTACAACCTGGATGGCGCAGACATTGACTGGGAATATCCGGATGCGGGTACTTCTGCGAACAACTATGTATCTCTCATGACCGCGTTGGCGACTTCGCTGCATGCACAGGGTAAATTATTAACCGCTGCCGTAGTAGGTACTGGCGGCGATGGTGTATTGAGTAGCGTATTTTCTCAGGTAGATTTTCTGAACCTGATGGCGTATGATTATAATAATTATGATCACTCTACCTATACCTATGCTTCTCAATCTATTTCTTACTGGAAAGGCAAAGGTTTGCCAGCAGCTAAGACTGTATTAGGTGTTCCTTTTTACGGACGTCCTTCATGGGAAAGCTATGCTGCGCTGATCGCAAGAGGTGCCAGTCCTTATGCTGATACTTATAATGGTGTAGGTTATAATGGTATTACTACCATCAAGAGTAAAACAGACCTCGCTTATGATCAGGGTGGTGGAATCATGATTTGGGAATTATCTATGGATGCTACGGGTACTTATTCATTGTTGTCTGCAATTCACGATGAAGTGGTTGTGAAAGGCGGTGGCAATACTGGAAACAAGTATCCAACAGTGAGCATTACCTCTCCTGCTAACAACGCTACTTTTACAGCTGGTGCTACAGTCAGCATTACCGCCACTGCTGCTGATGCAGATGGTAGTGTGACGAAAGTGGAGTTCTATAATGGATCTACATTGTTAGGTACGTCTACCGCTTCTCCTTATACTTATAGCTGGGCAAGTGTAGCTGCAGGCACTTATTCCCTGACAGCAAAAGCGACTGATAACAGTGGTGCCGCTACAACCAGTTCTACAGTAACGATCACCGTGGGTGGTGGTAGTACAGGTGGTAATTGTAGTGGTGTAGCTACCTGGACGGCGACAGATATTTATCTGGGTGGTGCACAGGTCGTGTACAATAGTAAATTGTATACTGCTAAATGGTGGACACAGAATGAACAGCCTGATACACATACGGGTGATGGTCAGGTGTGGTCTTATGTAAGTGATTGTGGTTCTTCTTCAGGTTCTAACAAAGCGCCTACTGTGAGTTTGACGGCTCCTGCATCAGGGGCATCTTATACAGCGCCGGCATCTGTGAGCATTACAGCAAGTGCTGCTGATGCTGATGGTAGTATTGCGAAGGTAGAGTTTTACAATGGTGCTACTTTATTAGGTACATCTACAGCTTCTCCTTATAGTTATAGTTGGACAAGTGTAGCAGCAGGTACTTATTCTCTGACCGCAAAAGCAACTGATAACGGTGGTGCTTCTACTACCAGCAGTGCGGTGAGTATTACAGTTTCTGGTTCTACCAGCACGGGTAATTGTGCAGGTGTGGCAACTTACCAGCCTTATCCTTCTGTGTATAATGCGGGTGATAAAGTGGTGTACAATGGCTATCTGTATGTGTCACTGGCAAATGGTTTGTACAATGTAACACCGGGTACTGCTGATTACTGGTGGCAGCCACTGGGTGCTTGTAGCAGCAGTGCAAGAGTAGCGAATACTACTTATGAAACAGCTGATTCTATTCCTGTGACAGTATATCCTAATCCTGTGACAGGTAGTACGCTGCAGGTGAAAGTAAGTGCGGTGGCTGGTGAGCAGGTGGTACTTGAATTGTGGAGTGTGGATGGTACAGGCCCGGTAGTGAGGAAAGTTTATACAGCAGGTGCGAAAGGTGCACAGATGATAAGTGTAGATATTAGTAAGGTACCGGTAGGTACATGGATAGTGAAGCTTTCTAACGCAGTGGGTACGCGGAAGAAGAGTGTGAAACTGATACGATTGTAATCTTGATTGATAAAACCTGGGAGCGCTTTTGCCGTATGGTGAAAGCGCTTTTTTCTTTGAAAATGGTTTTCACTCCCTGTTGGTGAATGCCTTTTTTTATGAATGTTTTATTGGGGATGCTATCGTTTTTTCTCTACTAGTATCACAGTCAGAATGCCTAAAGTATATGCAATCAGGTCACTCCACGCAAAGCTGGTGCCGATAATGATTCTGGCGGCTTTGTTATGTTGTAGGCCCAGCATGCTGACGAGATTGAAGTATTGACCGATCTCAATCAGGTAAGAAAAGAGTAATACTCCCAGGGCAACACGTTTTACAGGCGCCTGGTAGATGCTTCTTACCACGCAGTAAATGAAGATAACAACGAGATAGTCACCTACATAGGGGCGGATGAAGGAGTCGTGTACGTATAGGGCTATTAATACCTCGGTAATAAAGAGGGCCAGGGCCAGCAAAAAATACTTTAGACTAAACTTTAGCATGAGTGCTAAGATAGGAATATAATTGAGCGGATGTATCAGGATTAACGGGAAGGGGTACTTTTTGATTTGCGGGTTACAGCTTAAGGTTCAATTGGTGGTTTTAGCATCAGCATTAAGTGATTTTCTTGATAGACTCTATCCTTCAATTGCCGTTTTCAGCATCAGCTGAAACTGGATCTCTTGATAAGGTGTATCTTTCAAATGGTGTTGTCGTTCCGGAACGAAAGGATGAATTTTCGTAACTTTAATAAAAATAACGGAATTATGAGAGCATTCTTAGGTATGGGCCTTTTAGGATCAAATTTCACGAAGGCTTTAATTAAAAAGGGAGAGCAGGTACAGGTATGGAACAGAACGACTTCGAGAGCCACAGCGATGGAGGCTTTTGGCGCGAAGGCTTTTGCGAATGTGGCGGATGCTGTGAAGGGTGCAGATTATGTGCATATAGTCGTGAAGGATGATGCTGCGGTGAATGAAGTGTTGGCAGCAGCGCAACCTGGATTAAAACCGGGTGCTGTGATTATAGATCATACTACCACTACCGTTGAGGGTGCGAAGGCACGTACAAAAGAATGGAAAGAGAAAGAGTTTACTTATCAACATGCACCTGTGTTTATGGGACCGGGCAATGCATTGGAAAGTACGGGTTATATGCTGGTGTCTGGTGATGTTGCTGTGTTGAGTAATTTGGAGCTTGTGTTGGCACCAATGACGGGTAAACTGGTGAATTTTGGAAATGAAGTTGGGAAGGCTGCTGCTATGAAACTGGTGGGAAATTCATTTTTAATATGTTTGACAGCAGGTTTGACGGATATGCTTTCAGTGGGTAAGGCATTGGGTGTAAATGGGGATGATATTCTGACGTTGTTGGGAGATTGGAATCCGGGTTTGTCTGTTACATCCAGGTTGAAGCGGATGTTGTCAGCGCCTTATGATGAGCCATCATGGGAGTTGAATATGGCGAGGAAAGATGCGGGGTTGTTTATGGATGCGACAGCGAGTGCGGGAACGAATCTGAATGTGATACCGGTGGTGGCGAAGGTGATGGATGAGTGGATAGATAAAGGGTTTGGGAATAAGGATTGGACGGTGATTAGTAAAGATGTGTTATAATAATTGAAAGGCGGCCTTGGTGAAGGCCGCCTTTTTTAATAAGGTTGGTGAATTTAATGAGGTTTGTGATTGGTGGGGTTTAGTGAATTGTAACATCTTCGATGATTCAAAGGGGTTTGAAGATTTACGGAGACCTTGATGATGCGAAAGCATTTAGTAATTTATGGAGCCTTTGATTATTCACAGGACTTTAGTGATCCACGGAATCTTTTAAAATTTACCTGGCCTTTAATGATTTACCGGATAAGGGCCTTCTGAGAAGGATTCTGAGTGATAGCCCTTTGCGCCAATCATATCTGCCAGTTTACTTTTTATAGATTGCCCTTGTTTTAGTTTTTGTAACAAAGCACCAAAGTCGTGTTGTGGCTGCCAATGCAATTCTCTGCGTGCTTTTTCATTGACATATACCCTATCTATTTTTGGGAGGAATTGCCAGTTGTGCTGAGCGAAAATGTTTGCAGCTTCCGGATAAATTTGTTTTATTATTTGTGGTGCATGCTCTCTTAATACAGGAAGATCTGCTGTCGTAAAAGGCGTCGTTGCACTGATAATGTATTTCCCGAAACCAATCTCTGGCGCTTTGTGCATTGCAGCGATATGTGCGGATACTACATCTTCCACATCAACACGGCGGTACAGGTATTCGAGTGCTTTTAGATTATCATCTGCAAATGCATCGCGCATACCTTTATTATCATCCTGTTCCGGGAAGAAGCGGGAAGTACGCAGGATCAGAACAGGTAATTTTTGATTGCGGTGAAAGAGCTGGCAAAGATCTTCGGCAGCAGTTTTAGTAACGCCGTAGATGTTCTTGGGTTGAGGTGTTACATCTTCTGTAATCCATGCCGCTGGCTGACCAGGAGGTGGAATCAGAGCATCACCGAATACGCTGGTGGTACTCGTGAAGATGAATGCCTTTACCTTATTGGCAGTCGCCGCTTCCAGCAGTTGCAAGGTGCCGGTGATATTGGTGTCAATAAATTCCTGACGGGAGTGAGTGTCTACATGTGGTTTATGCAGGGTGGCAGTATGGAGTACGATATCTACGCCTTCCATACAGCGTTGTACAAAGGTGGCATTGGCGATATTGCCAACATGGGTGGTGAAAGAGGAAGGTTGTATATCGATGGCCACGATCTCATGTCCTTGCGGAGAGAGGGTTCTGACCAATGCTTCGCCTAGATGTCCGGAACTACCAGTAATGAGTATTTTCATATAATCAATTGAGGATGTAAATTTACTTTGGGTAAACATTAATCGCGGGACATTTGTCCCAATTTACAATATGATCCAAACAAACCACGCATTATTACAATTATTCAATGACATTCTGCCTGCAGCGGGTGGTGCAATTACCATGAGACAATTTGATGCCGGACAACGGTTTATATTCCAGGAGCAGGAGATACTGCAGGTATATATCATCCGCTCTGGTGTGGTCAAGCCCCTGATTACGGAAGAGAATGGCAAAGAGTACATACTTGAATTCCTGGGTGAAGGTGAAATGCTGGGTGAGGTAGAGGCGATTCGTGGTACAAAAACCGTTTGTAGCGTAGATGCCGTAACACCTGTGAGTCTGTATGCGATGGGAGTCGGGCAGTTCCATTATTTTTTACAGACCATTCCTGCTTTTAATAATCTGGTGATGCGGTTGCTGGCTACGCGGGTAGCGAATTCTTCTGTGAAGATGGCGAGACAACAACTATATACGATGGCAGCGCTATTGCCCCAATTGCAGAAAATGCTGGCTGCGCAGCAGATTGCTTTTACAAAACAGGATCTGGCGGGGTATATGGGGATTAGTGTAAGGAGTTTGAACCGGATATTGAAGGAGAATGCAGGGTAAGCTGGGCATTTGACGGGAGGTTAGTTGATCCTTTGTGATAAGGTAAGCAGATTCTTTGTAGTATGGTAATTTGATCTATTGTAATAATGTTAGCTGATCTATTGTAGCAAAGTAAGCTGATCTATTGTAGTAAGGTAACCTTATTCTTTATAGTAAGGTAACCTGATCCATTGTAGTAAGGGGTAACCTTATTCTTTATAGCAGGGTAAGCTGATCCATTGTAGTAAGGTAATCTCCTCCTTTGTAGCAACACAACTTTAATTGATTATACTATGTAACCTGATCCTTATAACAAAGTAATTTGAGCTTTAGAACAAAACAGCGTGACCCCTTCTCTCCCTACCTTTGATCTATCAAAATATCAATTATGAAAACGATAGATAAAATTTATATCAACGGGGCATTTGTGACTCCACATGGACAGGAAATGTTTGAGCTGATTAATCCAGCTACAAATGCGTTCATTGGTCAGGTAAGACTGGGTGATGAAACAGATACACAGCTGGCGATAGCAAGTGCAAAGGAAGCATTTAAGACGTTTTCTATTTCTTCGAGGCAGACTCGTATTAAATACCTGCAAAAATTACACGATGCGCTTGCTTTGCGTATTGATGATCTGACTGCAGCTACTATCCAGGAATACGGTGCGCCGGTATCCCGTGCCAGGGCAAGTACAGAGATGGCGCTGGCCGCTTTTTTGCATGCACAGGAGGTATTATTTGATTTTGAATTTGAGAGAAAGGTGGGTCGGTCAGTAGTGAGAATGGAGCCGTTGGGTGTGGTAGGGATCATTACACCATGGAATGCAAATGCGAACTTCATTTGTGGAAAGCTGGCGACTGCAATATCTGCTGGTTGTACAGTGGTGATTAAACCAAGTGAAATGAGTGCATTGCAAACACAGGTGGTGCTGGAAGCATTTCATGAAGCGGGTTTGCCCGCAGGGATTTACAATGTGGTGAATGGACTGGGCAATGTAGTAGGCGCTGAGTTGACACGTCATCCGGATGTGGCGAAGATCTCTTTTACCGGTTCAACAGCTGTGGGAAAGACGATCGCCAGAGGAGCAGTGGATACAATGAAGAGAGTGACGTTGGAGTTGGGTGGTAAATCTCCTAATATCATACTTGATGATGCTGATTTTTCAAAGGCGATTCCGATGGCGGTGGCCGCAGGTTTTATGAATAGCGGACAGGCATGTATAGCGGGTACGAGATTGTTGGTGCCGGAGGCGCGTTTGGATGAAGTGAAGGCATTGTTGAAAGAGGAGGTGGCGAATGTGAAGGTGGGTGATCCTGCAGATGCCGGTACTGCCATCGGGCCTATGGTAAGTGTAAAGCAATATGAGCGGGTACAGTCTTATATTCAATTAGGCATAGAGCAGGGTGCTGAGGTATTAGCTGGTGGAACAGGGCATCCGGAAGGATTGGAAGGTGGTAACTTTGTAAAACCAACAGTGTTTACAAATGTGACGCCTGATATGCGGATAGCGAGGGAGGAAATCTTTGGACCGGTGATTTCAGTATTGACATATAAAACAGAGGAAGAGGCAATAGCGATGGCGAATGATACGACATATGGATTGGCGGCGTATGTGAGTAGTACGAATGAAGAGAGGGCGAGGAAGGTGGCGGAGCAGATAGTAGCAGGGAGAGTGATGGTGAATAGCTTGCAGCATGATCCGATGGCGCCGTTTGGTGGGTTTAAACAATCAGGGATAGGGAGAGAATATGGTACCTTTGGATTGGAGGAGTATGTGGAGCCGAAGACGATTATTCGGGATTGAGAGATGAAGTGGAATGGGGCCAACGTTAGCAGCAATGAGCGTTTGTGTGGATTGGAGGAGAGAAAGGGGGAGAACAGTAATTAGGGAATGCTGGATAGTGTGGGTTGGAGGAATGAGGAAGGTTGGTGGCTTTGAGAGAATGAGAGGTTGAATGGGTTGGAATAATGAGTAAGGCTATTGGCTGTAATTTGAGAATGAATGAGTAAGATAGATAGAAGCATTAAGTAAGGCTGATAGCTATGTTCAGAGAATGAACAGATCAGAATAACGCTTGAAATAATGAACAGGAATGACCGGCAGGAAGTGAAATTCCTGCCGAAATTTAATTGTAACTTATGTTAGAAAAGGATAGAATACTGGTGTCTTGTTACCATCACGTGAGTAGAGAGGGTGAGAATTTCATTGGAGAACATTCGTTGGGTTATGTAGTCGCGGGTACGCAGGAGGTGTATTTAGATGGAGTGCATTATGTGTTTAAAGAAGGTGATTTCAGGTTCTTTGCAAGAAATCAGCTGGCGAAGTTTGTAAAGATTCCACCAGTTGGAGGAGGTGATTTTAAGACAGTGGGGATTAGGATGGATCAGGAGTTATTACATAGTTTAAGTCAGGAAATGGGCTTGAAAGCGGATGGCATTTTTCGTGGTGAGAAGAATTTCCATTTGCCAGAGCATCAGCTATTGACACATTATAGAGATTCATTGCAGCCTTATATAGATGGGGAGGGAGTGCATAATCCCATGTTGACAATGATGAAGGTGAAGGAGGCAGCAATGTTGTTATTGCAATTGAAGCCTGAGTTGAAGAATTTGTTGTTTGATTTTAGTGCGCCAGGGAAGATAGACCTGGAGGCGTATATGAATGAGCATTATAAATTTAATGTGGATATTAGCAGGTTTGCGTATTTGGCAGGGCGGAGTTTGGCGACATTTAAGCGGGATTTTGAAAAGGTGTTTCATACTACACCCGGGAAGTGGTTGCAGCAGAAGCGATTGGAGGATGCGTATTATTTGATAAAGGAGAAGGGATGGAAGTCTACAGATGTGTATTTGGAAGTTGGGTTTAAGGATTTGTCACATTTTTCGTTTGTGTTTAAGAAGGCGTATGGGGTGGCGCCGTCGAGGGTGAGTGCGTGAGTTGGATGAGGTCTTCGAAGAGGCGGGTAGTGAGAGTGAGTGCGTAAGTTGAATGAGGTCTTCGAAGAGCCGGGTAGTGAGGGTGAGTGCGTAAGTTTCGTGTATTGATGGATTATCAAAATGATATCGTTCCTTTTGAAGGGGCTGTTCTGGCCAATGCATTATTTATTAAAAAAGCTTAAATTTGATATAGAGGAAAAAGTATTAAAATTTCACAGTGAGTTATTCAATCGTGAGGTAACCATGGTTGTAAGTGAACGGCTGAATAAGCTGAAAGGTAAAATACCTGTACCTAAAAAATGCAGGAAGTAAATAAAGCAATTGATATCCTGTCCAATAACGGTGCTTTGAGGAGATTCATGGCTATTTAGCAGTAAGAATTATAATATAATTTTATTAAGATTGTCCTCTTCAATAGAGGACTTTTCTATTTTTACCACATGGAAAAACAAAACTATCAAAACCACATCCGGTACTACCCACCTCATCACTTCGTATTCTACCCTGTCCTTTTAGTGGGTATAATATGCAGTATCTCCTTCGCCATTAAACATCCGGATGCATCATGGGAATGGATATTCATTACCCTCCTATTGCTCATCATCGGTTGGCTCGGCTTCATGCTCAGACAGCATTACGCCCTTACTACCCAGGATAGGATCGTCAGATTAGAAGTAAGGTTCAGATACTTCACTATCACCGGCCAGCGGTTTGAGCTATTAGAAAAGAATCTTTCCCTTGGTCAGATCTTAGCCCTAAGGTTCGCATCTGATGGAGAATTGCCTGACCTGGTAAAAAGAGCCATTGCGGAAAACCTCTCACCTGATCAGATTAAGCGTGCAGTTGTAGATTGGCAGGGTGATTATATGAGAGTATAACAAAGAATATTTGTACATTTCTCCCATGTTGGATCAAACATTCCTGCTCTATGGAGCAAATGGCTATACCGGAGAATTAATAGCACGCTACGCGACAGCATTTGGTTTGCAACCTATATTGGCTGGTAGAAATAAACCGGCATTGGAGAAATTGGGGGCAGCGTTGAACTTGCCTGTCAGGGTATTTGCATTGGAGGATAAACCTGCTATGCAAAAGGCTTTGCAAGAGGTCGCTGTAGTTGTAAATGCTGCCGGACCGTACGACTTTACAGCGAAGCAACTCGTCGAAGCATGTATTACCGAAGGTAGGCATTACCTGGATTTGAATGGTGATGCGATTATTTATGACATGATCCGTACTTATGATAAGGCGGCACGCGATAGTGGTGTGATGCTGCTGCCGGGTGCAGGTTATGATGTGGTACCGACCGACTGTCTTGCGCTATGGTTGAAACAACAAATGCCGGATGCACGTTCGTTGAAGATTGCATTTGCTATATTGAATAGTGCTTTATCAAGAGGAACAGCTATTAATACCGTGCTTAAATTGGGACTACCCGGTTTGTCAAGAATAGATGGAAGATTGGTGGAAGAACCTGTAGGGAAAAAAGGGATGTATGTGCAATTCCCCGGGGTGAAAAAGAAGTTGTTCACAATGAGTTTGCCATGGGGCGATTTGAGTACGGCTTATGTTTCCACAGGTATACCGAATATTGAGACGTATATTAATATAAACAAAGCGGCCTGGTTTTTCCTGAAAGGACAAGGTGCTTATAATTGGTTGCTGAAGACGCAATTTGTACGTGGCATTGCCAATGCGATTGTTAAAAGACAATCACCGGGGCCGGATCAGGTAATGAGGGATAAAACGAATGCGCTTATCTGGGCACAAGTGAGTAATGCGAAAGGAGATGTGCTTACTGCAAATATGGTGGTGCCTGAAGCTTATACATTGACTGCGTTGGCTGCGCTGTTGATTACAAAGAAAGTATTAAAAAAGGATTTTAAATCAGGATATCAAACACCCGCTACTGCCTATGGGGCGGAGTTGATTATGGAAATAGAAGGTGTAAAAAGAGAACTTGTTGCATAAAACCCACATCATTTCAATAGTGAGTCGTACCGGGCCCTGCTACGCCTTCCCCGGTGAATGGCATTCGTATTGGTCATAGAATGGCATTTTGCCCATGCCATCAACCCGGTTGATCGGCATCGGTCATTAAGTTACATTTTTCAGTAACTTAGGGTTCGCACAATATGACCTACAACCATGAAACACATATCTATATTAATTCCCAGAGGTGCCGCGTCCCTGGGCTGTATTGAAGGCACACATAAAATGTTCTTTAACGTGAATCGCTTCCTGACCGACCGGGGAGAAGATCCTTTATTTACTATCCAACTGGTAGGCCTGACCCACGATGCTATGGTATATGATGGATTTTGTAAAGTAACCCCGGATCTGAGTATACAGGATAACTTCACTACTGACCTGATCATTATCCCTGCTGTAAACGGGGAAATGGACAAAGTCATTGCCGCCAACAGCGATTTCTTCCCCTGGATCAGGGCACAGTATGCAGGCGGAGCGGAAGTTGCCAGTCTATGTGTAGGCGCTTTTCTGCTGGCAGCCACTGGTTTGCTGGATGGTAAGAAGTGCA
Source organism: Chitinophaga sp. LS1 (assembly GCF_034274695.1). Classification (NCBI taxonomy): domain Bacteria; kingdom Pseudomonadati; phylum Bacteroidota; class Chitinophagia; order Chitinophagales; family Chitinophagaceae; genus Chitinophaga; species Chitinophaga sp. LS1. Next base: position 1,020,015 of record NZ_CP128362.1, on the reverse strand, counting down.
GTACCCACTGGCAGTCTGAGCACCTGTTCAGAAAAATGTTTCCTGATGTGGAAATGGTATCTGACAGGATTATCACCGATGAGAACGGGATTTATTCCAGCGGAGGGGCAAATTCTTTCTGGAATTTACTCCTGTACCTGGTAGAAAAATATACTGACCGGGAAATGGCGATCTTCTGCGCGAAGTTCTTTGCTATTGAAATTGACAGGTTTAGTCAGTCGCCGTTTATCATGTTCCGCGGACAGCGGGATCATCTGGATGATGATATTAAGCGGGCACAGGATTTTATTGAGCAAAACTTTCAGGAGCGGATCACGGTTGATCAATTGGCATCGCTTTGTACGATGGGGAGAAGGAGTTTTGAAAGGAGATTTAAGAAGGCAACCAGCAATACGGTTTCTGAATATATTCAACGGGTGAAGATAGAAGCTGCCAAAAAAGGGTTTGAAACCAGCCGTAAAAATATTAATGAGGTGATGTGTGAGGTGGGGTATGCGGATAATAAGGCGTTTAGAACTGTATTTAAGAGGAAGACGGGGTTATCGCCGGTGGAGTATCGGAATAAGTATAATAAGGAGGCGATTGCGGTGTGAGAGCGTCAGTAGCAGGATAAAGCAACGATTACAGTATAAAGCATGCAGTTGTTGGATAATGGTGGCGATTGCTGTATAAAGAAACGATTACAGTATAAAGCATGCAGTTGTTGGATAATGGCGGCGATTGCTGTATAAAGAAACGATTGTAATGTAAAGCAGGCAGTTGCAGGATAATGGCTATTGTAATATAAATATGCGGATGCAGTCGTAGTATAAAGTAAGAGGTTGTATCAATAATAAATAAACCTCCTGAGTATCACTTAAACGAATAGTTGATTCCATCAGGTATCTGAATGATGTTTCTATCAGACCTGAAAAAACGAGCGTGTATCAAAAATAAATAAACCTCCTCAGAAGTGCTTAAAGTACTACCTATCTCCATTAGGTATCCGAAAAAACGAGGCCGTATCTTACTTAAGATACAGCCTCGTTTTTTTCGGTTCTTGATGGCGCAAGGAAGACCTTGATATAATGCTGGTTTTTGTTGTTTTAGAAAACCAGATTCTAATTTTATTGCTTTACAGCCAGATTTTAATTGTTATTGTTTTACAACCAGTCCTTCGCCTGGCACCCATTTATCATATTCCATTTGTTTCGCTATCTGTATAGCCACATCATGTCCACGTAATTTCTCTACCAGGTGCAGTGCCCCATCTATACCAGCAGAAATTCCTGCGGTTGTTAATACATTTCCATCCTCTACAAAACGTTTATCAGCCAGTACTGTGCTGTTTGGCAATGCTTTTCGCAGGTTTTCAATGCTGTTGTGGAAAGTAGTCACTGTTTTATGATCCAGGATACCGGCTTTGCCAAGGATAAAGGCACCGGTACATACGGACATAAAGTATTTGGTATTGGGAATCCGGGATTGAATCCATTTAATCACTTCCGGGTCATTGGTTGCTACATCATCATTGCCTCCAAAGGTGACAAAGATATCCGCAGGAGGGGCATTTTCGATACTGTAGGTAGGTAATACCTTGAGTACACCCTGGGCATGAAGCGGGTCAGTCGTCTTGGATACGATATAGATATTGCAGCCTGCATAGGAAAATACTTCCAGTGGGCCTGCAAAGTCCAGGACTTCAATGCCGTCGTAGAGGTAGAAGCAGACGTTTAGTTTCTTGATTTCATCTCCTTTTTTAATCAGCTTCATGCCACAGTGGGGGCATTTGCCGGGTTGGGTGAAGGTGAGGGTGTCACAGCTGGGGCCATTGCAGGGTGGGCAAATATAGGTTTGTGCGCTGGCAAAGGCGGTCAACATGGTAAAAAGCACGATTGAAATGATCCGTTTCATAATGGCGGTAAGTTTATGGGACAAAGGTAGGAGGTGAAAAAAGGAGGAAGAAGGACAAGGAAGGAAAGAATCGGGACATCTTTAAAAGCCATCTTTACGTTTCATCTTAACAAGCCAACTTAACAGCTCACCTTAACAACCCACCTAACAACTCATCTTAACAGCTCACCTAACAACCCACCTTAACAACTCAACTTAACAGCTCACTTTAACAACTCATCTTAACAACTCACCTTAACAACTCACCTTAACAACCCACCTTAACAACTCAACTTAACAGCTCACTTTAACGACCCACTTTAACAACTCACTTTAACGACCACCTTAACAACCTCATTACACCTTGGACGGCAACGCCCCTGTATGTTTTTTTACCATCGTCCTCAACTGCACCACACTTTTAAACCCACATTGCTGCGCCACAATCGTAACCTTGTTTTTCTCCTTTAACAAATTAACCGCTTTCTCCACCCTCAGTTTATCAATATACTGCCCAATAGTAATCCCGGTTGCAGCTTTAAACATCCTGGTCAGATTCCGTGAACCAGTATGCACCTGCGCCGCTAAAGTATCAAGAGATAGCTTCTGGTCAAGATGATGAATGATAAAATCCTGTACCTGATGAATATGATTATTAATATGCCGGCGATATTGCAGATAGACGCTTTGTTGGGAATCGTCGCCATCACGGCGAATATACACCACCAGTTCAGCAGCCAGTTGCCAGGCAAAAGCAGGACCATGGCGTTCTTCAATAATAAAAAGCGCCAGGTCTATACCTGTGGTAATGCCGGCGCTGGTGTAGATATTACCACTTTTTACAAAGAGGCGGTTAGTGAAAACCTTTGTATCCGGATATTCCTCCTGCAGGCGTTGGGTATATTTCCAGTGGGTCGTACAACCATGTCCATTCAGAATACCGGCGGCAGCCAGGGCAAAGGAACCTGTACATACTGAGCAAAGGGTGGCGCCAGCGTGAGCGATGTGGATCAACCAATCCCTGAGTGCATGATTGTCCGCCTGCAACTGAAACCCGGGAATAAAAATGATGTCATCCTGCCGGATCGTAATATCATTAATGTGTTGGAGCTGGCCAATCATCAAACCTGAAGAGCAGGCTTTTTCCGGTTGATCGGAGAGATAAATAATTTCATAGGGATGCCCATATTCTGCTGCCTCGTAGAACACCTGTACAGGTCCGGCGAGATCGAGAATGTGCGTTTGACTGGCTATGAAAAATATGACCCTGTTGACCATCAGGGTAAAGGTAGCCGATTTTTGTTATAACTTAGAGTTATGAAAACTTTATATCCCTATTTGCTGGCGGCCATGGTGCTGATGATCGCCTGTAAAAAAACAAGATATTATTCGAGATCACAGATTGTTCCCAATATGCTGACGCCGGTGGATGTGAGTAAGAATATCGCGTTTTCGGCGAGTTTTACATTGGCATGGAATGAGATGAGGAAACAGGTAGGTGCGCCAATTAATAATAAGGCGAAGGCGGTGAAGTGGATGAATGATAGTCCGTTATCAGAGGATCTGTTAGGTCCTAAGGAGTATAAAAAGGATGTGAGGATAGATGGGGAGCAAATTACTTTACTGGTTAATTTTCAAAAGGATTTAGGGTTTGAAGTGCCGATGCAACCACTGCATCAGCCATTTACTTTTAATGGTAAGCCAGTGAAAGCATTTGGTATGATAGATTATGATCCGGAAATCATTGGAGAAGCGCACCTTATTTATTATAGAGATGAAGATCATTTTGTCATGAACTTAGATTCAAAGGATAAGTCTTCAGATATGATATTGGCAAAGGGATTTAATAAGGGCGCTAACCTACATGTCATCCTGCAGCAAATCCAGGGAGCCATCAGAAAGGGAACGACGATTACGGAGTATGCTTCATTGCAGATACCGGTACTGAAATTTATGGAGGAAGAGCACTTTAAGGAACTGGAAGGAATTGATTTTAAGGCAAAAGGACAGAGCTATAAAATAAAAACCGCCCGTCAGAAGACCTCATTTACATTGGATCAGGAAGGCGCGAAAGTAGTGGATGCTGCAGAATTGGGAGTAGCTGCGGCTACATTGGATTCAGGAGAAGTGAAGCGTCCACCCAATCTTATTTTTGATAAGCCATTTGTTGTGTTGTTGCAAAAGAAGAAATCCGCATTCCCTTATTTTATGTTGAAAGTGGAAAATGATGAAATCATGGATGCCAATAATGAAGAATAAGTTTACTTCAATAAATTAAGGATGTAACCTTTATGATAGTGGATGCTAATAAAGCAGACTAAGCTTAAGTCAATAAATTAAAGGATACAAAAATAATGGTGATGCTGATACACACCAGTGCGGCAAGAAAGATATAATCAGCTGCCGTCTCCAATTTTTCACTCCACTGTGGCCTGGAAGAACGCAGGGATAGGAAGGAAAACAAACAGCTGGCCATCAGCAATATAGCCGCTATACCTGTTACATCATCAATCACCGTGACGTGATTGAACCGCGCTACCTTGATAGATGTCAATACGATCAGGCAAAAGCCTAACAAATTCGTAGAGGTATTTAGTATATGTGGTGATTTCCGATCCTTAGTCATAACAGTAAATTACGACAAAATTAAGGGTATTGATAATCAATGCCCCCCTATGTGGATTTTGTTTTCATAGATATTCTTTATATATTTGCACCATGTTTACTCACAACTCATATCGTACAATAATAAGGGCAGTAATTGCCAGTACTTGTATCGTCTTTATTTAAGACGGGGAGGCAGCCTTGCACCCGGATATGTTGTATCATCTACTACACACTCCCACAATCGCTTTTATTGTTTTTCAAGTAAGCCTTGTCTCCCCCGTGAGTCAAATTAATCTTTTAGCAATTATATTATTTACAGCATGATGCTCCTGACAATTAAATTATTGATTATCGTAATTACCAGACTAGTCCGGTAACAGGGAATGCATTTGCACATAGCAAGCGCCTCTCGTTACCAAACGGGAGGCGCTTTTTTTTAACATTTATTTTATGAAACGTTTATCTCAATATAGGAATATAGGAATCATGGCCCATGTCGATGCTGGTAAAACTACCGTCACTGAACGTATGTTGTTCTACACGGGTTTGACGCATAAATTAGGTAGTGTCGATGAAGGGAATACTGTCATGGATAGTGATCCGCAGGAAGAAAAACGTGGTATCACGATATCTTCTGCTGCCATTACTACTTATTGGCAAGATCATCAGATTAATCTGATCGATACCCCTGGTCACATTGACTTTACGGCGGAAGTAGAACGTTCACTGCGCGTGTTGGATGGTGGTGTCGTGGTGTTCTGTGCGAAGTCCGGTGTACAACCACAATCTGAAACGGTGTGGAGACAAGCGGATAAGTATGGAGTGCCGAGAATTGTGCTCATCAATAAGATGGATAGACAGGGTGCGGACTTCCAGCATGTAGTCCGGGAGATTAGAAATATGTTGCAGGCGAATGCGGTGCCGGTGCAGATACCGATTGGGGCAGAGGATAATTTCTCTGGTGTGATTGATCTGATCACTATGGAGGCATATGTGTGGAATAGTGATGATGGTAAACAGTTTGTGGTTACTGAGATACCTGCTACTTTGCAACAGGCTGCTTTGCAGGCAAGGCAAACATTACTGGAAGAGCTGTCATTGGTTGATGAGCATATCTTTGAAAAGTACACAGATGATCCGGCTAGTGTAACGGATGAGGATTTAGTTACTGCTGTCAGAAAGGCCACGCTGAGTCGTGTGTTGATACCTGTGTTGGCAGCGGCGGCGTATCGGAATAAAGGTGTACAGCCTTTGCTGGATGCGGTGGTGCGTTATTTGCCTTCTCCTGTGGACGTCGAAAGCCCATTGGCTGAAGAAGGTGAAGGTCGATCTTCTGTGGGAAGTGAAAGTTCGTTTTCAGCAGAACGCGAAGGTCAATCTCTTGCGGGAAGTGAAAGTCCGTTGGCAGCAAAAAGTGAACGTCATTCTCCTACTATAATCGAAAGCCCGTTGGCAGCGTTAGCATTCAAGATCATGGCAGATGAGTATGCCGGCAAGTTGACTTTGGTAAGAGTGTATACTGGTGCGTTGCGTACTGGTGACATGGTGTGGAATAGTCGTACGAATAAGAAAGTACGTGTCAGCAGATTGCTGCGTATTATGTCTGACAAGTTTGAAGCCGTGGAAGAAATTGGTGCTGGTGATATTGGTGCGGTAGTAGGTTTGAAAGAAGTGCGTACGGGTGATACGCTGTCTGATCCTGCACATCCTGTTTCTTTGGAAAGCATTCATTTCCCTGAGCCAATGATTGGTTATGCGGTGGAAGCGAAACTGGCGAAAGATGCGAACAGGTTGGGTGAGGTGCTGGCAAGATTGGTGGATGAAGATCCTACATTGCAGGTGAGTGTGGATGCGGCTTCCGGACAGACGATCCTGAAAGGTATGGGTGAGTTGCACCTGGAAGTTGTACTTGAAAAGATAGCGACGAATTATCAGTTGGAAGTGAGTAAGGGTCAACCGCAGATTGCTTATAAGGAGGTGTTTACATCTTCTGTTATCCACAAAGAAGTGTATAAGAAACAGAATGGTGGTAGTGGTAGTTTTGCGGTGATTCAGTTTGAACTGGGACCTCGTGCGGATGGGTTAGCTGGTTTGGAGTTTGTGAATGAGATTAAGGGTGGTGCGATTCCCAGAGAATATATTCCTGCTGTGCAGAAAGGTTTTGAAGAGGCGATGAAGACGGGTGTTTTGGCTGGGTATCCGATGCAGTCTATGAAGGTGCGGTTGTTGGATGGTGTGATACATGATAATGATTCTCATGCGCTGGATTTTGAACATGCTGCGATTATTGGTTTTAAGAGTGTGGCGGCGCAGGCAAGGCCAAGATTGTTGGAGCCAGTGATGAGTGTGGAGGTGACTACGCCTGAGGAATATACAGGTGTGGTGACGGGGGATATGAATAGAAGACGTGGTATGATAAGGAATATGGAAATGAGAGGGAATGCGCAGGTGATTACTGCAGATGTGCCGTTGGCAGAGTTGTTTGGGTATGTGGATACGTTGAGATCGTTGTGTGCGGGAAGGGCTGCTGTGTCGATTACGTTTGAAGGGTATGAGCTGGCGCCGGCTAGTGTGGTGGTGTGATGGAATATCGTTCCAGATTATGTAAAATCCCGATAAATCAGGAGGTCAGCCGAATCTTTTTGGCTGGCCTCTTGTATATTGAATATGAGCGTATTATATTTGTCTTCCTAGCTATCCAACTTTTATTAGCATGATTGTTGTTTAATGTCAGCCAAATATATGCATTCTATGAAACGGTATCTCTATGCGCTATTACCTCTATTGTATATACTTCCAGCCTGCCAACCGCATAAACAACCTATTGTTCATAATGATAGCACTGTTACAGATACTATGGTAGCTGCAGATACTGCAGAGACTTATCCTGCTGTTGCACGTGCTGCATTTAATATGAGCAAGGTGCCAAAGACGAATTTAGATTTGGGGGATTTCCCTTTTTTCCCTGCGCCGAAGGGGTATCAGTATAGGAATGTGAAGTTGAAAGATAGAGGTGAGGAATATTTTCTCGCTGATGGGAAATTGATGCCGGTGGAAGGGAAGACGTTTAAGGCGGAGTTGGTGAGGGAGGAAAGTAAACCGGCAATGTTTAGTATTTCGAAGGTGGAGAAGAGTTATGATAAGATGATAACGAGTGTGGGAGGTGTGAAAGTAAGTACCGATATACCAACAAAGGCGGAGATGGAGAGAGTGGGCGATGATGAGATTTATGATAAGGAGAGAGGATTTACTGTGGGGTTCGGGGGGATTGAGTTGAATACGTATGTGTTGAGGAATAGAGGTGCAGAGGTGTGGGTACAGTTGAGTATGAATAATGTGTATGGGGCGATTTGTATTATACAGAAAGGGGAATTTGTGAAGGGGATGAAAGAGGGGGATGTGAGGAGGGATTTGTCGGAGACGAGTAGGATTGAGTATAATGATTTGATGGTGGATAGTGAAGGGGTGGTACCGGAGGTGGATACGCTGTTGCAACAATAGATGGGGTGATTGATAAGATAGGGGAGTAATAGTTTAGTTTATAGAAGAGCGCATTTGCACGAAAGCAAATGCGCTCTTTTTAATATGGGTAATTTAATATTACTTTCCCATTTGGTAATATGAACTTACCCGGAGTGATTTTGCCAGTCCAGAAATTAATAAACCCAAGTTCTACTTTTATCTGCTGGTCTTCAGGAATACCAAAGAACATGGTTCCTTCATTAGGTTTAGATTCAGGTTGCAGTTTAAAATCTGAAATCCTTCTTTCACTTTTTTTATTCATTTTGTTGGTTTTTATTTATGACTTAAATAAAATATGATGCATATGATGAATGGGAATATGCAAAATATTGCATGTTTTAATGCTTTGTTGTAATATCCTTGTTTGCGTATAACTACCTTACTATTAAAATCAATAGAGCCTTTTAATTCCTCTAAATATGAGCTTTTTATTTGTTGATTTATCTGCTCTTTTATATCATCTGTAATCTCAGACTCATTAGAAGAGAAGGTCGCTTCAAGCTCTGATCGTAATTCTCCAAAGTACCTTTGGGGTCTCAAAAGAAACGGAATAACGATTGGAAATAAGAATCGAATTGCATACACAAATGATATCAGGAAGAGAATTCCAAATAACATCAATGCAGTGAAATACCAGATATTAAATGGAAAAGAATAAAAATCTTTACAAATTGAAACCAGAAATGCAGATATGCCTGAATAAATAATTAAAATGTTTGATACCCGACTAATCGTTTTATCATATTCGGTTCTTATTGCTGTATCCCGTTTTTCATTTGCTTCTATGTAATGATCAAAATTGTAAAATGAGATTGACATGTTGCGAGTTTTGGTTTTTCTACAATGGAATTGTCTATCTAAAGCTAACGAATATAGGTTGAAAAAACACGCAACTAATTCAATATTTTTTTCAGTTTATAATGTGGTTTTTTAAATGATAATGCCATTGTTATTTATAAGAAAAAGCGTTACTTACTGCAAGTAAGTAACGCTTTTTCTTAAGGTAAATCACCTGAAAATTATTTCTGCAAAACCATCATGCTATTCATGATAAACGTCCCCTCTCCTTCTGCTACAATATTATATACAGGCTGCGTACCATTCGCTTTTTCTGTTTTATTTACCACTACATAAGTGAGTACCTGTTTGCTTTGCTCATCTATACACAACAACTCTTCTCCATCACTCACCTCTCCCATCTTCTTCTTCCCTGCTGATGTTTGTATGGGATGATTCGGTGTTGCCTGTAGTATCTTTCCAGAAATACTTACTACATGTGCATCCTGTGTATCATTCGCTACTACATGCACCGCCAGTAATTGCGTAATTGCATAATTTGCCGGTTGATGTACCACCAGTTCTTTTACTTTCATAATACTGGTCGTATGTGTCACCGCATCGAGGCTAATGATTTTATCTCCGGGCAGAATGTTCTTTAGTGTCTTCTGCGAACCATCGGCAAGTGTCACCTGTTCATCTCCCGGAAAACAAATGTCGGTACCATACGTTGCGCCTTCTGCTTTTACATCTTTCCCCGCATTCATGGATTTATATAATTGGAAACTAAACTCGCGCGAGAGCACGTAGGATAATTTCAATACATAGTTTTTCTCTACTTTGTCTATCGCATGAATATCTTCGAAATACTTATTCCAGATTTCAGGATTACTGTTGAACAAAGGCAATACCGCTGTGTATAAAGTACCTTTCTCATTTGTGTAGAATATTACAGTACCAATATCCATCATACTGTCTTTGGCCACCAGGCGATAAAGGTCGATACGTTTCTTCAATCCATCATCTCCCGTGATGATATACGGTTTGCGCATTTCATAGCGATCCAGTACGTACGCGTTGTTGAACTTTACATACGTATCGTTATCCAGGTCTTTTACTGTAAATGTCTTTGCTCTGTCGTATTCGTCCGTGCGAATGGGTCTTGATTGTGCGAATGCTGTGTATATCCAGCCAAAACAAAAATATAATAATAGTAGTGTGCGCATAATTCTATTTAAGATAATTCTTTAAAAGCAGCTGCAAATGCCTGCATTTCATCCAGACGACCAATGCTGATCCTGCACCAATCCTCGTTATTTAGTTTCCAGTTGCGCAGCCCTACCCCCCTTTTACCCATTTCTTCTACAAAACGCTGGCCTTCCATTTTTAAAGGGAACATGACGAAGTTAGTATGAGATGGAATATACGTATACCCCTCTTTCTTCAGTGTTTCATACAAGAAGCGCTTGCTGGCTTCCATCTTCTTTTTCACTTCATCTATATAAGGTTTGTCATTATAACTTGCCAATGCAGCAGTTATAGCTGGTAATGACAATGCATATCCACCGGCAGCGGAATAATGGCCTAATAGATCGATCATAGCTGGTTGGGCGATGACGTAACCAATACGAAGTCCGGCCAGCCCATATACTTTTGAAAAGGTGCGCGCGATGATGAGGTTCTGTCCTTTCTTTACGCTTTCTATAAGTGTAGTAGCCGCTGGATCAGGGAGGTAATCAATGTAGGCTTCATCTACAAAGACAGGGACTTTTTTAGATACCCGCTCGCAGAAGTCTTTTAATTTCGCTACGTCTACAATGGTGCCCGTAGGGTTGTTGGGATTGCAGATGTAAACGAGTTTCGTGTCTTTATTAATCGCCTTTTCCATTGCATCCAGATCATGGGTGTAATCTGCTTTTAACGGCACTTTGATCCAGGTGGCTTTTATTTTTTCACAGCGGGTGGGTAAGTCATCGTAAGTAGGGTCTGCGCTGACGACATTTCCACCATTACTTAATAATGTAATAGCAGTTCCTAATAGTAAAGGAGATGATCCCGCACTTGTCATGAGCATTTTTGCATCGAGACCTTCATAGGCGCAAATTTTTGCTTCCAGGTCTTTGAGTAGCATGAATGGATATTGATAGCCATTGTCCATACTGTCTATCATCGCTTTTTTAGCAATTGTGGAAGGGCCGAATGGGTTTTCATTGGCAAATAAGCGGGCTTTGAGTATACCGGGAATACGGGGCTCAATAGCGGCATCGGCATGTAAACCCGTGAGCGGAGATGTTTCTGCAGATAAACTGGTCAATGAGGTCTGTAGGTTGTTGGCCGCTAACCCGGAATGACCTAAAGCTGAAATGGGAGGTTCTAACGTTGTAACAGAAGCCTCCGTAGCAGGCGCTGCCTGCAACCCTTGCAACATAGGTGGCAACATTGTCAACCCTCCCGTAAATAGCGCGGTGGCCTTTAACCAATCCCGCCTGTTAATTGATTTGTTGGTGGTACGCATCATCATAAGTTTTTAGATGTTGGTTGTAATTGGATAAGAGATCCGTTGTTCTGATACCCTTGCATGTAAATCCGTCACTGTCCTTCTTGCAGATTCTAACGCTCCTGCCATCCATGCATTCAGATAAGTTGTATGCTCCCCTGCAAAGTATACCCGCTTATCCGCCTTCAACAGGCTTTTATAATGTGTTTGTCTGGTAGCACTATTATACAAGGCCCATCCACCCATGCTATAAGGTGTCTTATGCCAGCTCACTGAAAATGAACTTTCAAATTCTTTATCATATTGCGGATGTATCAACCGCCCCTTATCCATCGCTAATTTTTCTCTTTGCTGGTGCGACAGACTCCCTGTTTGTCGGGCTTTCTCATTAAAGTTGTAATAACCTAGCAGTATGCCTTTCTTAGATAGATAATCATAAGACGGATAAAAGATCTGGGTGAGTTCATTGTTCGTATGTGTAATACCTCCGTAGATGTGTTCATCTTCTTCCCAGAACCTTCTCTTGAACTGCATGCCTATCTTGCCCGTGATCATGTAAGGAATGTAGTCAATCGCGCGACTCACATCTGAAGAGAAGTTGTTATCCACATTACTCAGCACTGGTGTAGGAATCGTGCAAATACAATAGTCGGCAACGATTTCTTTGGCGCCTTTGCTGTCTTTATAACTAATCTTCACACTTTCTGCCTGGTTGTGAATGCCCGTCACCTCGCAGCCAAAATGTATACATTGCCCTACCTTCTTCTCAAAAGCTTTTGGAATCTGGTCATTGCCGCCAATCGCCTGGAACATGGTCATCTGTAGTTCATATACATATTCAGATACATTGTAGAAGTCAGGATCAGCAAGACCGGAATTGATAATATCCGCCAGACTATGCGCCGGTGCGATTTTGCCGGGAAGTTCGCCGGCGCCGGGACCCTCGATGTACCCTCTTCTGTCAGAGGCTTTGTACAATTTATCGATGTCCAGCCCTCCTTCTGCCCTTAGGTATTCCAGTATTTTCTGGGTATCTTCAGTTGTAAGACCTGTGTCGAGTTTGTGCTGATCTATCGCTTTGGCAAGTAGTTCCGCTGTATATCCCCGGAGATCGTTGTGAATTTCCCGGACCCGGATCTTCCTGTTGGAAAGCGATCCTTTGCCTTCGGCGAAGAAATAGGCCGCTTCGTTGATGTTGTTATACACCTGGATCGGCACCTGCAACTCTCTACAGTAATGCAATGTCAATGCATGGTGATGCGGGATACGCGATGGCCCCGCATTGAAATAAAGCCCTTCGTCGAATGTAGCCGTTTGTACAGGAAGATCGGTTTCAGTATGCGTCGCTCCCTTTCGGATACTCCATACACGCCCTCCTGATCGCTGCCGGGCTTCAAGAATGGTGCATTGGTAGCCGAGTTTTAATAGTTCATAAGCCGCTGCCATTCCTGCAAGACCGGCGCCTAGAATGATAATGTGTTTACCCTTGCCACTGCCATTGAGCGAAAAGGCATGCGCAGGCGCTTCCTGTAACATCCCTAAAGCCAGCATGGCCGGATAGGCGGCAGCCATTGTTCCTGTTCTGGTGAGGAACTCCCTTCTGGAAATTGACATTTTGGTTGATATATGGGTTGTTCTGGTAATACTTCCTTGCTGCTATTAAAATAAGAATAATTAAGGAGGATTTATAGTAACTTGATTGTATGATTTAAATTTATATATATGGTAGATGAGATTCTTGGTACCTGGGAAAATGACCTGGACGATGGTAGTGGTTTACATGGCATATGGGGATGGGCTTATGAATTTAAAGCTGATGGGAGTGGTACTTATTACTCCTGGGAAAAACAAACGCTGACTCATCAGGACAAATTTTCCTGGGAACGGATCGGTGATAAGGCTATTAGGAAAAAGGATGCCGATGATTATCAATGGGAAACGATCGAATATGCTATTACAATTGTATCCGCGCCTTATAGTGGCAGGTTGCGAAAATTGACTTATAGGGAAGTGGAATTGTTTCAATATGTAAAATAAAACCTCCCCCTGCGAAGGCTTACTGGCAAAAAGAGAAATCCTTTCAATATGTAAAATAAAACCTCCCCCTGCGAAGGTTTACTGACGGGAAAAGAAATCCTTTCAATATGTAAAATAAAACCTCCCCCTGCGAAGGCTTACTGACGGGAAAAGAAATCCTTTCAATATGTAAAATAAGACCTCCCCCTGCGAAGGCTTACTGGCAAAAAGAGAAATCCTTTCAACACGTAAAATAAAACCTCGCCCCTGCCAACAGACAAAAGGCGAGGTCTGTCCATTATTGTTTGACCAGTTTCAGGGTATTACTACCTGCTGAATTTTCTACTTTTATTAAATACAGGGATTGTGGCAAACTACTCACATCCATCGTCAACTGATTATTACCTGCCGGAAACTCTTTATCCACCACTGTCTTTAGCAACTGCCCATTCGAACTGTACATCCTAATCTGTACCCGATCTGTCTTTTCATTATAAAAACTAATAGCAGCGGTATTGCTAGCTGGATTAGGGTACACCTTTGTATCTGTCAATTCAGGTTTTACAGCTGCTACTGCTCTTGCTGATGAACTACAAGCACCTGCAGTGGGTGTTGTGCCTGTTACTTCCAACCAGTCTATCAATGCAAATTCTGTAGAAGAGAGTGTTTCAATTCTAATCGTATTCACACCTGCTGCCAATGTAGCTGTCACTGCTGCTGTCGTGGTCCATGCCGTCCAGCTGGTAGTTTTGGGGAATGATACACTTGATACTGCGGTGCTGCCATTGACTAATAACCGTGCAGTGGTCGATACGGTTGCACCTCCATTTGAATAACGGAATACAAATGAATAAGTTCCTGCGGCAGGCACGCTCACACTGTAATTCACACCTTTGCCACTTGCGTTACTCAGGTTGATATAATATCCGCCATCAGCACCTGAATAGGTATTTTGTCTGCTGCCATCTGCACTACAATATCCACCGGTACTTGTTGCAGCATCGTCTATATGCAGGGTAGAACCTCCACCAGTACTGGTACTGGTGAAACTGGCGGTTACAGATAGGTTTGAAGTGACTGTTACTGTAGTCGTAGTAGAAGTACCACTCGCACTACCTCCCCAGCTGCTAAATGTATATCCACTGGCAGGTGTAGCTGTTAAGGTTACTACAGTGCCTGAAGTGTATGAACCGCCACTTGGACTCAAAGTAACTGTTCCCCCTGCTGATGGAGATACTGTTACGCTCACGGTATAAGTAGAAGGATTCGTACTACCACCGGATTCACGAGCACCAATATCAGGTGCAGAACCGGAATAGGTAATGCCTGTAGTAGTTACACCTTTGTCTATCATATCACTACCACTTGCCAGTGCGAGGAAGGTGCCCAGGTTTGGACTGCCATCACTGTTTTTAGTTACAGAAGGAGAAAGACTCTGGAAGTCGGCACTGCTTACTACCAGGCCTCCTGTGTTAGAGCTGGCGCCACTCTTCCACCATACATTCGTTGGCGTTACATCTGTACCATTGGTGGCATCAGATGAACCTGCATTGTAAGAAAGGTTGTTTTTGAAAGTAGCTGTACTACCCGTGCGGAAGTTGAAATTAGATTCCGCATTGTTGTAACTGGTGTTGTTGGTCACTTCGATCGCACCTGGGTTGTTGTTGTCCGTAAAGCCATGGTGGCCATTGTTGAATGATACACAACGACGCACGATATGTGCTACTGCAATACCGCTACCACCTAATTTAAATCCATTCTTATCACCATCGCCGGAGGTACCGCCGCTACTCAGCGTACCATTGCCATATGCGAGGCAATTAATGAGGGTGACAGGACCAATAGGGCCTGTGTCATCTTTTGCATAAAGATCGTATCCATCATCGATGTTGTTGTGAGAGATACAACCATTGAATACATTGCCTGTGCCACAGGTGAGTTTAGCAGCAAACCCATCGGCGTCTTCATTGTCTGGGTCCTGGTTGTCGTACGCTTCGCAATTGAGGATGGTGTTGTTCGTAGGCCATGAAGCGAGGGTGGTGTTTGACGTCACGTAGCGACTCAATTGCAGACCGCTATCGTGGTTGCCTTTAAAGATACATTTTTCGATGATGTTGCTGTTGCCCGCCAACAGCATGCCATTGTCGCCAGCACCCTGGATGGTGATACCTGTCCAATGCCAATAGTCGCCATCGAGGATGACGCCACGATTGGCATCGGCAATCGCCATGCTGGAAAAATCTAATACAGGGGTTTCGCCAGTATAGGCAACGACACTCTTGTACGCGGAAGAAGTACCATTGTTACTGGCAGTGATAATCACGGAAGCAGATAAGCTATAGGTGCCTCCTCTTAAGTAAATGGTGTTGCCAGCGGTTACCGTTGCCAGTGCGTTGGCAAGTGTAGTCGGGGCACTGATGCTGGTGCCGGTGTTCGAGGCTGATCCGCTGGGGGAAACATAGAGGGTTTGCGCATAGGAGAGGTTAGCTCCTGCCAAACATAGCAGCGCTAGTAGAAGTGTTTTCATAACGGAGAGTTATTTTACCTGAATTTACATGGATTTGTTTGGCAGGTGATCAGGTATGGGTAGATATATTTACGCAAACGTTTGCGGGTCAAGGGTTTTCGGTGATAGCATGGCGCAGTGAGATGCGGCTATTGCATTGAGTGATAAGGGCATGAAAAGGAAGCATTCATCTGTATGAAGTGAAAAATCATGCATAAGCAACATGTGATTTCCGAAAAAAAATGAGTAAATAACCGGGGTTAAATATCCAATAACCTCCTGTGATAATTTACCTGGCCTAAATGATACATTAAATGTCCGCTTAAGTGTACTAAAAAATGTCCTGTATATATCGGTCCGCCAAATACTTCTATCGGATATAATGCTTCTACCTGTTCAGGTGTCAGCTCATCCATTACTTTATCAATCACCACAATCGTATCCTCAATCATTTTAATCAATGTAGTTCTCGCTACATCTTTCTGAGAAAATTCCAATTCACGGTGACGGACATATCCTGTGTTCCCCAGGTGTAAACCTATAAATGTATTCAGATTGCCAACAAGATGTAATGCGAGATTTCCCGCACTGTTACTAATCCCTTTCTCTGTATACCAGATTTTACTTTCATTAGTATATTGTGATAGTTCCTGAACCAATTTTTCAAGGTCTCTGCGAAAGAGTGTTTTAAGAGTAGTAGTGAGCATATGTATTATGTATTATGTATTATGTATTATCAAAATGAAATTAATACTTTTGCCTGAATAAGCTAAATCCATGTATAAAAGCCTTCTATTTATCCTTCTCGCAGGCGTAGTCGCATGTAACTCCTCTGGGAAAAAATCAGTCAATACCCCAGATTCCTTGTTAAGTCATTCAGCAAGCGTTGATACAGGCATTATGACTGAAGGCGCGCCTCCTGTAAATCCGGAAGCTGTACCTGATACTGTCAGGATCGAAGGGGATTTTAATGGAGATGGAAATTTGGATTTGGCATATGGCGTATTGTACAGAAAAGCAATGGAAGAAGAAGGTCAGGATGAGTATGTGATCCGGTTTTCAAATCCGGATATCAAACCTTTGGTAACAGGTTTTGGGGAAATCAGGTTGATTAATGAAGGGGATTTAAATAATGATGGCAGCGATGATCTTTCTGTATACCAGGCGCCTTTGCATGGATGTACCTATGTGATGAGTAGTTGGTCGTTTACGAAAAGTGGATGGAAACAGGTAACAGATCCATGGCTGGTGTATAAAGGGTGTAATTATTTAAGTGATGAGGATTTGCAGAACAGGATTGTGGTGGAAGATGGGATTGTGTATTATTATCAGGAAGATCCGAATGATGAGCACATGACTTTAGTCAAGAAAGAAATGGGGGTAAAATAAAAGACGGACACCCGTCTTTTATTTGTTTCGACCTTTTTCGCCCGGGTAAAAAACATAGGCGGGTTCACTCTGCCAATACTCTTTTGTATCGATATTCATGGCAGAGATCCTTCCCATAAATGCCGCGCCTGTATCCACATTCCACACATTGCAGGCATTCATTGGTGTGGTGATATCATAATTCACCGTGGGCGTATGGCCAATGAAAATCTCTTCAAATAGTAATAATCTTTTCGGGTAGAGTATTGAATCTTTTTTGATCCGCTTATCCATACACAGCGCCATTTCCCACAGCGACCGGTCCCAGTAAAAGTTTGTATCGTAATGTTCTTTCTCCGGACCATGCATACTTGCAAACCCTGCATGCAGGAATAACCTGTTCTGATCATCTACATAATACAAGGTAAGCCTGTTAAACCATTCCAGGTGTACTAACCGGCGTTCATAAGATATATTTTCATAACTGGCTATGGTTTGCTTACCACCGTTCCTGTACCATACCGGGTCCGGATCTTCTCCATTCAGCCAGCGTTCGCACCAGGCATCGTGATTCCCTTTGATGAGAAGGCAGTCATATTTTTCCTGCAGCACCATCAGGTATTCAACCACCTGTGCGGATTGCGACCATCCATCTACATAATCGCCCAGGAATATAAGTCTGTCCGTTGGTTGCAACAGGAGTTGACCTAGTAGTTGTTCCAATGCTTTTAATGCGCCATGAATATCTCCAATTACAAACGTCCGGGCCATTAGATATTGAATTTGACCTGCAAGTTAGCAATCAGTTCTTCAATTCTATCCTTTCCAGCTAAAATGTTTAACCATTCGGCAGGAATTTCTTCCCAACCGTAGTGCATGCCAGCGAGTCCACCCGCTACTGCTGCGGTAGTATCGGTGTCATTGCCGAGATTGACAGCGGTGAGCACTGCTTCTGCATATGTATTTGTATGGATGAGTATCCAGATAGCTGCTTCAAGTGTGCGTACCACATAGCCGGTACCGTGAATCTCACTGATTGGTTTATCTACCAGTGAGCCGGAAAGTGTAGTTGCCAATATGCCCTGTTCTTTCTCGTCGGGTAAATTGTTCTCTTTGAAGTATTTGTTTACTTCATTGATGGCATTGAGATAGGCATCTACAGGTGGCTCGCCTTTCAGTATATGGAGAGCTACTTCAAGGTAAATAAAACAACAGGCGATGGAACGAATATGACGGTGTGTAAGACTCGATACATCCCGTACATGACAATAGCGATCATGTATATCCAGGTCCTTTATATAAAATAAGAGGGGAAGAATACGCATGAGGGAGCCATTGCCATTACAATCTTCATCGTTACCTCCTGCAGTGGTGGGAGGAGCACCCTGTGACAAATAATATATAGCGGTATTTGTGGCGTTACCTACGTCAAACACTTTACCGTGAGCCGTCCAATAAGCATGGTAGCGCCAGTTGACAAAGCGGTTCGCCAGGTCCTGGAGGTCATATCCTTTCACCAGTGTTTCTGCGAGACAGAAAGTTAACGAACTATCGTCGGACCATGTACCTGCGGGTTGTCCGTGTGTACCAAATTCCCGCATGTTGGTGACAGGGTATTTTTCAAGTATGTCGCGTGACTGAAATTCAACGGGTACGCCCAGGGCATCGCCGACAGCGAGGCCCAAAAGGGCGTTTTTAATGGGAGTACTCATTGTGAAATGTATTTAGCCGGTACATGGTCCGTCAACCAAACACCGTTTGCAGATACAAAAAATGGGATGCCAACTCTGTGCATGTCACCACTCCGGATCGTTAAAATAACAGGTATGCCTCTGCGGCTGCCTACTTTGGTGGCAGTGGCTTTGTCGATACTGAGGTGTGCGTGTTGACGGCTCATTTTTTTAATACCGGTTTTCAGAATTTCGTCCACGAATGCGCCGGTGGTACCGTGGTAAAGGAACTCCGGTGGCTTGGTGACAGGGAGTTCCAGGTCTACCTGAACAGAATGTCCCTGGTTGGCTCTTATTTTAGAATGGTCTTCATTAAAAGCAAAGCGTTGTTTATCGCTTTCAGCCACGATGGTTTCGAGTTCTTCTCTGGTAATGCGTTTACGGCGTGCGGCAAGGGCAAGCAGGGTATCTACATCTGCCCAGCCGTTGTTGTCGAGTTGCAGTCCGATGAGCTCCGGTTGATGGCGGAGGATGAGACTGAGAAATTTGGATGTTTCTTTTTGATTCATGGGATTATTATTTAAGTAGATCTCTCACGGCCATGAGTGCATAGCCGAGGAGATTCTGTCCCCGCCATTTTTCAGGGTATGGGGCGTTTACATTTGTAGCGGCCATGCCGATGCCCCAGATTCTATCCATGGGACTTGCTTCGACGATCACTTCTTTGCCTGTGTCGAGCAGGAATGCTTTGAGATCCGGGTGTTGGGAGAATTTGTGAAAATTCCCCTGGGTCACGATCTCTCTTTTGGCAGCATCCCATTTAGCAGGGTCGAAGTTGGCTACTTTTCTTCCGAGTGCTTTTACCGAAGCAGGGGAAGGAGTATTGAGAATTTGTTTTTCAATTTCAGTATCTCCGAACAGGGTGGCTTTGCCAGCCATCATCCAGTGTTCGGCGGTGGGGTATGTCTTTTCATTTACGGTAAAGGGGGCATACCACCATTGGCTGAAACAGGATTTGGTAATACTGCCATCTTTGGAGGGTTGGTGGCCCCAGAAGAAGCAGAGGGTTGGGGTTGGTTTTTGGGCGATGAGCCAATTGTTGTCGTATGTCATCTTAATAAAATTTTGAAAGGGTGTGGTGTAAAATGGGGGTTGTTGGCCGGATGAAATTTTCTCCGAAGAAGGCGTTGACGATGTGAATACCATTTAAGATATGATCGTTGAAATTCGCTAATTCTTCGGCGGGTACCCAGAGCTCCTGGTGAATGTCATCACCGACAGTTTGCGGAGCGTATTGTTGGTAATAGGCGTCATCGATGTTGAAGGATGTGACGATACCACAATAGTCTGAGTTTTCATCCTGTGTATTCCATTCTCTGGCAATCTGTTCAGCATAGGCCTGGTTTAAAACAGGGTAAAAGATGGGCTGCCAGCTTAATCGGGGTGGAAAGCGGGTGCAGTTACTGTCAAGGATGAGTTGCAACTCTTTGATGCCTACGGGTCTGAATAATTTCATGGCTTAACCAAAACTCAGGTGAATACTTTTTAATTCCTTGTTAAATTGATAAAGGTCGGGATGGCGGTTGTGCAATCCTTCCCTCTTATTGCCTGTATTAATAATGTATCCGGCATCGAGAATTTTGCGGCGAAAGTTCCTTCTGTCGATGTTGATATCCAGAATGCATTCATACAGTTCGTGCAGTTCCGGCATGGTAAAGAGGTCGTTGAGCAGTTCGAAGCCTACAGGGTAATAGAGGATCTGGTGCTGTAGTCTTTTCAATGCATCGGCGGCGATGATATCATGGTCAAAGCCGAGGGGTGGTAACTCTTTCACATTGAACCATTTCACATCATTAGCCATTGTGCCTGCGGTGATAGCGAATCGCGCGGGGTTGACCAGTGCATAGTGGGCAACGGCGATGGCGCGGCCTCTTGGGTCACGGTCGGGTTCGTCGTAGGTAGAGAGTTGCTCGAGATAGAGGTCGTCCATACCTAGTTTGGTTTTCAGAATGCGGGCACATGTATCACGGAGGCGTTCTTCCATGAGGAGGAAGGCGCCGGGGAGTACCCATTGATCTTTGAAAGGCGCTGTATTCCTGTTTAGCAGCAGGATGGAAAGGGTGCCCTGTTGATAACCAAACACAACGAGATCCGCTGCCAGCGATGGGTTTCTATAACTATGAAATGATGGCATGGGTCTTTGTGTTATTTTGACGCAAAGGTAAGGTGGGATTTTGATATGGAGAAATTATTTTATAGACGGGTGTTTTTAACGAGGGTATAAAATACACTTATTGAACTGGGGAATTCCTGTTTGGGTGCATGCGGTGTAATTGTCGTAAAGCTCAATATTATTCCGTTTTAGCAGTGAAGTCCCGACATAAAAAGTTAAAAATGATGATTACCTGTTACTGCGGCAGCATTGCAGCAGACTCTTATATCTTCGTTACATTGTTTTTCGGCCTTGATCATCCATATTTTAAAGTACGTACCCAGTTTTGTTAACCCTGTCACCCGCAAAATGTAAAACCCATGACTCAAAATTTAAAATTATCGTTAATGACACTGGCTGTTGTAATTGGTGCCGGTTCCGCTATTGCCAGCTCTTTCACCAGAGATCACCGTGAGGAAACTCAATATTATAAGTACGGTAACAATTATTATGAAGCAGGTGTAGAAGGTTATGATTACGAATGCCAATTCGATCACTTTGGTACCTGTACGTACTATTTTGATGCTGCTACCGGTACTTACAAATCCAGCAAGGCTGGGAAGATCGTTTGGATCAGATGATCTAATTACTGTAATCTATATGACAGCTAGCGAAATTGATATGTAAGCGCATTACCGATGACTTATATATCTGGTGGGCTATGCCTTATGGTGTAGCTCACCTTCTATTGATTTGTTGACCCCATATTTTGCGTATTTCTACGTTGTGAAAACAGGTGTTTTTCTGCTTGTGGGCAAGAGGTAATTCCATGACTTTTGTGCCGTAAACAATTGTTATTTAAAAACCTCAAACCCCAAAAGATGAAACGCAAACTATTAGCGGGTGTAGCTGGATTAGCTGCACTGACCTTGTTTTCCTGCACAAAAGAGAAAGCTTCACTGCGTCCTGCTTCGGAAGTGGCTGTGGCTGCTGCCACAGGCAGTGATGAGATGGATGCCATATTGAAAGACCTTTCACCGGAGACCTATCTGCTTACTTTTGACGGATTACCAGGAAATAATTACATCACCAAAGCAAGTTATGGAAGTCTATCCGATGAAACCCAATTCGGCGATGGCGGTATTCCTTTTCCTTATTTGGAGAAGATTGGGTATACCAAAGCACCGTTTAAGAAGATCTGGATAAAGACGTGTCCTACCATGATTCCCTATTTGGATATTGCTAAAAGAGCGGCTTCGTTAATACAAAAAGTTGATAGTAAGACTTTTGCTGATCTGACGATTACGGAATTGTCTACTAAGCAGCAGGTGTTGGCGACGAAGACGTTTTTGACAGCGGCGAGCAGGTTGCAACCGGATGTGGTGGATACGAAGGTATTGGCGAAGTCTCCGTTGGAGCAATTTAGATTATCACTGCCACAGGGTACGGCGCTGCCTTATTTTACGAGAGGATTTTATGGATTGGGAGATATTACACAGGTGCCAGGTGCAGGGAGTAAGCTGACGATTTATACCAGTTTGAGATGGGAGGATATTTTGAGGAGGAAGTTCCCGAATATGATTGGCTGTTTTGATCCGCAGGTGTTGAAAGATATCAGGGCGAATTTTGTTTTGCTTGATAGAGGGTTTGAGAAGTTGAATGTGGAGGAGGTAGCCGGAGGAGCGATATTAGGGATTAATTAGTTCATCAATGATGGAAGGTCGGGAATAAATTGGTATAGATCGAAGTTGAGCGCGAATGGGGTATCTGAAGATGTATGCATATTTGGCTTGAGTGGATTAGTTGCTTTGAGGAGATTGATTGTATTGAAGTGATTGGTTGTATTGAGGTGATTGGTGTATTGAAGTGATTGGTTGTATAGAGATGATTGATAGTATAGAGGTGATTAATTTTATTGAGTTGATTGGTTGTATTGAAACATTTTGGACCAGCTTTTTTTCATTAACCCCTTTGAACTGTTTGTTTTTGATGTCGGACTTTGATTAACCCCTATTACATTTTTGGCCCTTCATCCATTTATTACTACTTAACCCCGGGGCCAGCCGGAAATCTTACACGCTGTTTTCAGCTGGCTCCTTCTTTTAACTTTTTTCCTGCTTCATTTTAACCTTTTTTATGATAACGTGGAAGCATATTTGTTGGATGAGCATCGCGCTGTTCCACTTGACGGTTGCTGCTTTGCATGCAGCTCATTTTAAGGAGTGGACAAAGCATGCTACCTGGTTATCCGGGTATGGCGACTTTACAGGTGCGGGGAACATTTTTAGTTTTTTCGCTCCGCATATCGGGAATGAAATTGCGGTATTGTATACAGTGGCGGATGGTAAATCTCAGCATGTGATGAGATTGGAAGGACAGAATACCGAGTGTAACAGACGGATACAGACGATCTATAATTTTTTCAGTATTGAAGAAGCGCAGCCTTTGCTGGCGAGGAGTTGTGCGGCATATGTGTTAAAAAAGTGTGCGGATGGTACGATGGTGAGAGTGACGGTGATTAGTAAACTGGTGCCGGAGATGAAGGATTTTAGAGAAGGCGTACAGCCAAAATGGGAGGCGTTTTTGGTGAAAGATTATAGGAAGAACAGTCAATAATTAAACATGTCCGGTAGGAGGATTAGGAATTATCTTAAGGTTCATTAAGGTTTTCTAAAGATTCCATAAAGGATTTCTAACGGTTTCCATAACGGTTTTCTAAAGATTCCTTAAAGGTTTTTTAAAAATTTCCTGAAGGTTTTCTAATACCCCCTGCCAGAGATGATTACTTCATCTATAAATATATTTTATGAACAGGTATTCCGGTGTGTTACAGCGATTTTTTTTATCGCCTACGTCTGGCGAGCCATTGGCGTTTTTTAGAATTGGGATTGCTTTTATTGGATTGGTGCAGGGATGTTGGTTGTTGGGAAATGTGGTGATGTTGTATGGTGTGGATGGTTTGATTCCATGGTCATTGAGTAAGGGGATTGTGTCGCCCCTGATGCCACAGTTATCCTGGTTACAGCCACTGGTGGCAGCGACGGGGATACCTGGGGATAGTATGGTGTATCTGTTGATGGGGGCGTATTTGGCATGTCTGATCTTTTTGTTGATGGGGATGTTTACAAGAGTGGCGGCAATTGTAGCATGGGGCTTGCACCTGATGTTTATTAATACAGGATTTATGGCGGCGTATGGGGTAGAGACGTTTTTGCATATTGCATTGTTTTATTGTATTCTCATGCCGGTGGGTGAGTCATTTACGTGGAAGAATAATGAGAGTAGTGTGAGTGAGTGGAATAGGTTGTCGATAAGGGTATTGCAGATACATTTATGTATAGTGTATCTGGCTTCTGGTGTGGAAAAGGCGATGGGTGCACAGTGGTGGAATGGAGAGGCGATCTGGCAGACATTTATGCAGGGGCAGTTTGCGAGGTTTGATATGAAGTGGCTGGCAGGGTATCCGTGGGTGGCGAAGTTGATTTGCTGGAGTACGTTGTTGATTGAGATGGGGTATCCTTTATTTATCTGGTGGAGGAAGACGAGGGTGTATGCGTATGTGGCGGTGGTGTTGTTACATGTGGGGATATCTGTGGTGATGGGATTGCAGTTATTTGCAGGGATTATGATTGTGTTTAGTACAGCGGCGTTTGGATGGGAGTATATCGCGCAGGTGTATTGGGGGATAGTGAGGCCATTGAGGGAGAGGAGGATGTTGAGGAGGGCAGAGTTGCTGGCGACACAGGCGTTTTGGAGTTTGGAGTGAGGGCTAAGAAATTAGCCCTGCTAGAGTTAATTGCTTTGGCCTGTTACGGTTAATTCCTTAGCCTTGCTAGTGTTAATTTTTTTTGCTTGTTATTATTAATTCCGAAGTCATGTTGCCTGTTAATAGCCTGGGCTTGTTACCCTTAATTCCTAAGTCCAGCTACCAGGTTTATCGTTAATGCTACAACAAATGTATTCAGGCCGAAGGCCAGCAACCCATGGAGTAATGCAATTCTTCTTAATTTTTTATTGCTGATTTCTACGTCAGATACCTGGAATGTCATGCCGATTACAAAAGAGAAATAAGCAAAGTCAAGATAGTCAGGGTTCTTTTCTTCCGGGAATTCTAATCCCCCTACATGGCGGGTGTCATCATCTTCAGCATCGTCATAATAGATATGGGCGTAGTGAATGGCAAACATACAGTGGACCATGGCCCAGGAGAGTAGTATGCCGGCCACAGCGACAGGTAGGTAGAGTGCGAGTCCGGCTTCCCTGGATTCTGATGATAGCATGAGTAGTAATACCATGAGCATGCTGGCGAAGCAGGCGAGGATGATTAAGATGAATACCATAAGGCGGCTGCCATCTTCCTGTCTGGCGTATGCGCGAATTTCTTTGGTGGTGCGGTTGAAGAAAATGTAAAGGCATTCGATGCAGAAGACGAAGGAGAACACGTCCCAGAGGATCATGGTTTTGAGAAGAGTAGTGATGTCTCCGTTTTTGATAAAGAGCCAGACGATGGTGCAGGAGAGCAGGGCGATGAGGACTCTTTTGATTGGGTGAAGGTTGATGAAGAATCGGGAGAGGGGGGAGCGTGATGGTATGCCGGAGTCTATTTTTGCCTTTGCCAATGTGGAAGAGTTTTGTGAATGAGCAAGTTAGGCATTATGAGGGAGAAAAATTAGGGGTTAAATGCTACATTTTTCACTATTTTTTAGTTTTTACCTTCATAGTCGGAGGCAAAGTGTTCTGCAATGTCCTTATGATTAATGGCGTGGATGCACCCGTATGGAAATAAATTGACGTATTGCTAATAAGCGGTACATTTTGAAAATATACATAGCCAAGAATGCCAGCCAATATAAGTCCTAATATACCTCTGATGTAATACAGAGGTGATAGGTAATCAGGCCTTTCTTCCAGTTTTAATTTAGAGTCATCAATAAACTGCAATATTAATACTGCCAATGCGCCTAACATGCAATAAAGCACGGAAATAGAGATATTAAACATACTCTCCTTTTAAAAAGTCATAAAATTTGTGCCAGAATGGAGATCTTGCCTTATACACCTTCCGGGATGTAAACATGGGCAATCCATCATCACTTCTAACAGTGCATTTCATAAATTCACGGGAATTGTACACAATCCTTAATACATTTTCGAGATTGACGCCTGAATACCCGGCAATTTCTGGCGCCGTAGCCCACACACCACTTCGGGTGCGATCCAAAGCATCCAAAATTGTCTGCTTTTCCTGTTGCAAATTGACATTCATAATTTAATTTGTTTTTATTTTAAAACCTTTACTGGTATTGAATTTACTGCGATTGTTCTAAATAAAAAAACAAAAATTATCCCTTTCTCAACCTGATTTTTTCGCATTCAAATTGATGAAAAATCTTCTCAGATCCAACCCCCGAAAACCACTTTTACCCCCCACATTCGGTACATTCCCCCTACACCCATATCTTTGCACTATGAAATTTGAACAATATCGTATTTCCCCGGAGATTAAAAGAAGCCTGGAGGAATTGGGATTTAAACGCCCGACTGATATCCAATTTAAGGCGATCCCATCTATATTGAAGGGGGACGATGTAATGGCGATAGCCCAGACCGGTACCGGAAAAACCGCGGCTTTTGCCATCCCGGTGCTGCATCTGCTGCAACAAAAGCTCGATAGGCTACCCAGAAAGACGAAAGGAGAGGTAAGATGTGTCGTGATGGTGCCTACCCGTGAACTGGCGATCCAGATCGCCGAGGTATTTACTGTAATCGCAAAGTATACCAAACTGAATATATTAGGCCTTTTCGGTGGAGTAGACGAAGGTCCTCAGCTGAAAAAGCTGGCCCAGGGGGTAGATGTACTCATTGCCACCCCTGGTAGGATGTTTGACCTCATCAGCAGGGGATTTATTGACCTGAATTTTACCGAGACCCTGATCCTGGATGAAGCGGATCATATGCTGGATATGGGTTTTATCAGGGATATCAGAGATGTATTGAAACATATGTCCCGCAGGCACCAGACTTTGTTCTTCTCTGCGACTATTGATAAGGATATCAAGGACCTGGCTTATTCTGTGGTGACGAATCCGATCAGGATCCAGATTTCCCCTGAAGATCCGGTGTCAAAGAATGTACAGCATGCGGTCGCGTTTGTGGGGATGGATGATAAGCGGTTCTTCCTGGAGCGGTTGGTGAAGGAGTTTCCGGAAGGGAAGATCCTGGTGTTTGTGAGAACAAAGGTGCGTGCAGAACGTGTGCAGGCGGCGATGGCAAGGGTAGAGGTGCCGGCGTTGGTGATGCATGGTGGTAAGGAGCAGGAGAACAGGTTAGAGGCGATGGAGGATTTTAAGACGGGGAAGGTGAAGTTGTTGATTACTACTGATGTGAATGCGCGGGGGATTGATATTCCGAATGTGGATTATGTGGTGAATTATGACTTGCCGGATGTGCCGGAGAATTACGTGCATAGAGTTGGGCGTACGGGTCGTGGGGTGCAGAAAGGACAGGCAGTGTCTTTTTGTAGTGATGAGGAGAAGCCAGTGCTGGAGGAGATTCAAAAGTATTTAGGGAAGGAAATTACGGTGATGAAGATTGATAAGAATGATTATAGGGAGACGATTAAGTTTTCTGAGGATATACCGAATGATAACTGGCAGTTGTTGATTGACCAGCATCATGCGGAGATGGAGAAGGTGAAGAAGAAAAAGAAGAAGAAGTGAGAAATTGGAATTCACATTAAGATTCAGGAATCTAAACTGGAATTTGGAATCAGAAATCAGGAATCAGGAATCTAAACTGGAATAAGATTCAGAAATTGGAAATCAGAATCAGGATTCAGAAGATCAGGAATTTGGAATCAGGAATCTAAACTGGAATAAGATTCAGGAATCGGAAATCAGAATCAGTATTCAGAAGATCAGGAATTTGGAATCAGGAATCTAAACTGGAAAAAGATTCAGGAATCGGAAATCAGAATCAGTATTCAGAAGACCAGGAATTTGGAATCAGGAATCTAAACTGGAATTAAAATTCAGGAATCAGGGGTCAGAAGATCAGGAACCAGAGATCCAAAATCAGATTCAGCATTAATGAAAAATAATATTTCGGCCCCCTCGAACAGAGGGGGCTTTTTTATATTATAAAGACGATCGTCTCGTTCTCCTTGGCCGTTCTTCCGGTTTTATCATCTTCAACAACTCCTGCCCTATCCCTGCTATCCTATTCAATGTACTATTCGTCACCTCCTTATACTTCGCCCTAAAAATACTCTCCGTAAACGGCTCATTCCTCCTCGCTGAAAAGTACTTCGGCAATAACCGAAACACTTCCTCTGCATGCTTATGCGACAGCTGCCCCATCGCTCTTAGCAACCTTACTATCAGCGCCATCATCGACACGGACATATTCGTCCGGATCTTCTCTGGTATTATCAATCCCCCCGGCTCCTCCTGCATTTTCCGTTCCAGAAAATTGATCTCTACAAACAGCCATTCCTGCAATAGATCCCTGATAGCCGGCGCATCCGGACAATAAGCCTGCCCTGAGCGTAGCTGCAACTGCTGCATATCACTATACGTCTCTTTCAACAGCTTCATCTGCTCTTCGAATGAATTCGCCAGATGCATTTGCCTGGTCAACCAGGTCGTACAATAGTGATAAAAATCAGTGGTGTTACAGTTCAGGCAAAATAACACATACTGCAACTGGTGATGCTGTAAATTATAATTCTCCTGTTCCAGTAGTCGTAGTAAATGCTGGTGTAGCTGTACTAAAAAATGCAGTTTCGCATCATTCAATTGATAAGGCAATGCCGGATCCAATTGATCAAACAACTGCATAATCAAATTCTGCAGGTCATGGCAGCTATCATCCGTTATCTCAAACCACCTTTTAATCAGCGGTATCCCGGGTAGCAATTGTTGTCTGATGATTTCCCTGTGAATATTCGGTAAGGGTAGCAACCGGTTGAAATATTGAGGAAACGTATCCCTCAGGTAAACCAGGAATTCATCCAGCTGAAAACAAATATCCGCACGTAACAGGGCCGTGTTTTCCTGTATGGTATGTGATGATGATAGTTCTGTATTCAACCAGGATGTCGGCAATTCAGCAATCACGGTACACAGCCTTTGCTGACAAATGAGGATGTAACGTTGCATGGCCTGTTCATGCAGCCCGTTTAACCGGCATGTTTCGAGTGCTGCTTTCAGATGACTGATGGCATTGATGGTACCCTGGTGTATGGTAGCGATCAGTTCATACGGTGTAATATTGTCCTCGGGCTGTTTAAGGAATTGCAGGCTTTCTACCAGCTGATTCAGCGGGTTCAAGGGAGTTTTCATAATGTGCTAGCGCTAATGGTTAACAATAGTAAATTTTATTCATAGTTATTTGGAGGGTATCAGGTATAGGTGATCCTGATAGTAAATGCAATATATGAAAATATCGATCATACGGCCTGTTCATTTCGTTCATTTTTTCCTAAGTAGCAGTAGGGAGATGGCGTGCTGGTAAGGATTCGTATGAACAACAATTATTTACGAATAATAAATAATATGAGTAAAAGGGAAAAAATATGAGATCATTAACTCCGCATTAACCGAATTCTGAGAACAAAAGTCTAGCATTGCACATTGATTGAATTTTTTAGTCTATATCCATATGGCCGGGCATTCTTGCCCGGCTAATTTAATTATAATCATTGATCAGATTTACGACGACCTGGGCCATGATATCTTTTTCATCCGGTTTGCTTTCTGCTATCATTAGTGTGAGTGCAACCAGGGCATTGTCTGCAATTCTTTTAGAACCGTCAGTCCGGTAAAGGATGCCGTTTTTTTCTAAGAACCATACAAAGAGAAAGGCTGCAATGCGTTTATTTCCATCGGAAAATGAATGGTTTTTTACGACGAAATAAAGCAAATGCGCGGCTTTTTCTTCTATACTGGGGTAGAGGTCGTTTCCTCCGAAAGATTGGTAAATATTGGCGATGGAGCCTTTAAAGGAGTCGTCTTTTTCATTGCCAAAGAGGCAGCTGCCGCCGAATTTGTCACGCAGGCCTTTGATGGCGTTCATGGCAGAGTCGTAGGTGGCGATGAAAGATGAGGCTTTATGAACACCCTCTATTGCAAGGGTACGGTGATCGTATTGATCAAGAATATCGAGTGCGTAAGTGTAGTCGGTGATCACTCTAAGTAAGCCATTGGCTTCATCTCCTGAGAGCTGGGAAGCATTAATTACATTGCCCAGCAGATGAACAGTTTGTTTCAGAGCAGAATATTGTTCTGCTTGTTCCCGAAGGCGTTTTTCATTGATAGAATACCCCTTGATCAGATATTCCTTCAGAATTTTATTTGCCCAGATCCGGAATTGTGTACCTATTTTAGAATTGACCCTGTAGCCAATTGAAATAATTACGTCCAGGTTATAATGTTCAAGGTCACGGGCAACGTCTCTTTTACCCTCTTTTCGAACTGTTCGGAATTTCCGAACAGTTGAATCTGTGTCTAATTCACCAGATTGGTAAATATATTTAATGTGTTCGCTGATGTTGGCTTTACTTGAATCAAATAATTCAACAATTTGTGCTTGTGTGAGCCAGATTGTATCATTCTCTAATTTAACATCAATGACAGTTTTTCCGTCTGGAGTATTATATAATGCAATTTGTTGGTCTAACATAATTTTGGTTGGCTTGTTAACGCTGTAAAATTACCTGTATTTAATAAGCAAACCAAAAAATCATCATACGATCAATCTGATAAAACCCAATACCATCAAGCATCTCCTATTGCTCCCTTCGCATCAGCATCACATTGCACTCATAGTACGCATCCACCTCTTTCAACATATCTATCGCATTCCTATACCCCGTCGACGCCGCTATCATCCCCAAGGTAAGCGACTTCTGCATGATACTATCATATATATGCATCATCCTCACCATATTAATAAACGGCGTGATCCCTATACAAAAATTATGTCTGAACCCCTGTGCCAACTGCGCCCCCGGCATATTAAACATATTCGCCAGTTCCGCTACACTATGCCTCATATGCGGGTTCGTGGTCACATAATTAAACACCTGGTGCAACATCACCGTCTGTATCGGCGTAAACAACTGTAACGATGGCGGTGGCGTGGCATCCTGCAAGGCGAAGTTTAAAAACAAATCCACACAACACCTATGCATATAATATTGCGCCATCTCCTCTACATACTTACAAGATAATATATGCTGAACAAGATAGTTACACACGGCATTTATCCGGTAAGGCCTGTCATTAATCACGCCACTGATCTTCTCCAACCGCTTATTCGCCAGATTATACAACCCCGGATACTGCTGCACCAGCTTCGGGATATTCGCCGGCATGATATTGATATGAAACGATAATACCTTCTGCCCCGCTTTCATGGGCACCCGGTGCATCTCTGAGTAAAGATTGAATAAATTACACTGCCGCTCTTCCAACATAAACTCAGGAATAGTGATCGTTTCCGCCCGCAATGTATCCTCATACATAAAATGCAACGCCCACAAATGATAGGGAGAATATGGACAAAGAACAATATCTTTCTTCGCAAATATATCATGTAACCACACTGAAAAATAACCCAGCTGCATATGCTGAGACAACATATCAAAGTCATTATCCGACTCAAAATACAGCCCCCCGCTCGGAATTACCAATTGTAGATACTCCGTCGGCACATGACCAGCATGAACATATTCTGTGATGAACCGGTCAATTAAAAGCAGCTTATTTTCGTCGTGCAATACTGGGTACATAATCGTGTTTTTTTAACGGCGATTTTGTTTACACCTTAAATGGTAGTTAACACTTTCACATGAAACATGAAATATGAAACATGAATATGATGATCAAATTGCCAGGTAGTGTGTCAGCCGGGTTTGAACAATGCCAGGTATTCAAACTGTTGGGGGTTTAAGACGCTCCATTACAGCAAATAGTATGTTCCAATACCGGAATAGTTAGTTATCTATGCCTTCTAATGACTACCTTTCTTACATGCATTGACCAGCATTTTGCTAAACTAACAAAATGATTGGGGTAAGTGGTTAATGACTTGTTAATGAAACAAAAAAGATAAAAATGATAACTTAAGACTGCTTGGTGAGTAAGGGGTTCCGATGTAAAAGGAGATGTTAATTAGTTGATTATGATTAAGATAAGCCGGGCACTGTCACCTTGTGTACCTGTGCCTGAACACACAATGTATGTAAAAAATCGTATACCTGTTGAAGTGTATCCACCATCTTATCGTGTTGATCTCCCCCAATAGTCGCTACCCGCAATACCGTCTTCTGCATGGCGATCACAGGCTCAAAAGTAGTATACTCCTGCAGCAGCTTGTCTTCGTAATGATTCCACGCCTTTATACCGGTTGTGGTTACATTGATGACAAACTCTCCCGCAGGTTGTGTACGCGTAACTATGAACCCTGCTTCTATGTTGATTGAAGGTACGTCCGGCCTGGTAAACTGATAACAAATATCCAATCCGTCAATATCGGTCCAGCCATGATCGGCTGTGCGCTGGCGAATACCTTTTTTGATTTCACGAATACGGTGTATCTGTTGACGGGTGTTTTCCAGGTTCCACGCATCGTACTGCTGAATCAGCTGGTCTATGGCGATGGCATTGTCGTAAAAGAAATGAGATAATTCGTTGGGGGCCTGGGCTTCAAATATCCGAATAAGGTCTTTGTGCATGCTGGCAAGTTTAATTTCTTACACTAAACTAATTTTGATTTCTACACTAAACTAATAAAGTAAAATTTGGGTTTCGTTAAGAATTGGTTAAAGGTGCGTTTTATTTTTTTAATGATTGTGCAACGCGCTTTTGCGGGATCTCCTAACTTTATATTGAATCAAATGATTAAATTCCTGCCGTATGATGAGAATGCGATACCATTACTGTTTCTTAGCAGGAGTTACAATGGTCCTGCAATTTATTTTGATCAAATACCTGTATCCGTATCCTAACTTTATGCAGGACTCCTACAATTACCTGCGGAGTGCGGTTACCAATATTGATGCTAATTTATGGCCGGTAGGGTATGCTAAGCTGATCCGTTTTGCCGGGTTCTTTTCCCATAGTGATACTTTGCTGGTTTTTATTCAGTTCTTCATCTATCACATCTGTGGTCTGTACTATTTTTATACCTTACTGGAACTGCGACCCTGTAGCAAATGGCTGCAATGGACCATGTTCGCCGTTATCTTTTTAAACCCCGCTATTCTTTACTTAAGTAATTATGTGGCCAGCGATGTGTATTTTATTGGGATCAGTCTG
Source organism: Chitinophaga sp. LS1 (assembly GCF_034274695.1). Taxonomy (NCBI): domain Bacteria; kingdom Pseudomonadati; phylum Bacteroidota; class Chitinophagia; order Chitinophagales; family Chitinophagaceae; genus Chitinophaga; species Chitinophaga sp. LS1. Next base: position 986,708 of record NZ_CP128362.1, on the reverse strand, counting down.
GTGTGGATGGCGCAGTTATTCCGGTTGACTTATAAACCTACCTTCTTTTTATTGTGCGTGCATCTCGTTGTGCTGTTACTGGCATTTACGGTACGTTATCATGCGTTGATTTATCCCGTGATCAGTATGACGGTGATTGTGTTTTGTCAGTATTCAAAGTGGGTCAAAGTGTGGGCGGTCGGAATGGCGGTTTTCCTTGTAGGCGCCTTTATTTTGTATACCACGAGACAGACGGAGACTCATATGGGCAGGCGACAATTCTCTGTTTTTAGTGGTTGGCAAATGGCGAATAATGCGGTGTATGCATATGTACATATGCCGGTAAGATCCAAAGATACGGTGCCTAAACAGTTCACCAACATTCAGGCACGCGTGGATCAATGGCTGGATTCTGTGCCTATGGCTGATAGACCCAATCGCCCTATTATGGCTTATTTTATCTGGGATCCGGGTTCGCCACTACAGCCAGAACCCGGTGCACTACACATCTCTGACAATGCAGGACATCTGCGCAAAATGGCGGAGATCGCACCGTTGCTGAATGATTATGGTAAGTACCTGATTGCACGGTATCCTGTGCCTTATATCCAGTATTATATCTGCCCGAATTTATTGCAGTATGTTTTTCCACCTGCAGAGAATCTGAGTGTGTATAATGATGATGTGGATACTATTCTGCCGGTGGCCAAGGAGTGGTTTCAATATAAGGATACGCATGTGTTTAAGCGTGCGGGTGAAGAACTACGGTTGTTTAATTTTTATCCTTATCTGATGGTGATCACCATGCTTGTTTTTCTCATCGGCTGGATCCGGTATTTATACCAGGAAGGCCGTGCTATTGCGAATGAACATTTCAGGTATGCGTTGACAATTGTTACTTATTACTGGTTGGTCAATGTTGGATTTAGTGTGCTGGCTTCGCCGGTGGTGCTGCGGTACCAGTTATTTAACCTGATTGTAGGGGCTACGTTCGGTGGAATGCTGTGGGATATGAAGGTGTATGGAAAGTGATTATTATATACCCCACTCATCCCAAATGTTTGGAAATACAGGATATTCCCACTACCTTATTGTCGTAATGAAAAACTAACGCGCCAATGCTTGTATCCAGACGAACCGTTTTAAAACAGGTCCTGTTCGTATCTGCCGGTCTTGCTGTTTTACCCTCATGTTTCAATGAGAAAAAGCCACCGGGAAAAAAACTCAATAATTTTGTACTTAGCGCTGAGGAAACAGGTTCTCTTGCAGCACTTGCTGACACCCTGATCCCTGGCGGAGATAAGCCCGGAGCTATCCAGGTAAAGGCTGATCAGTATGCGCTCACGCTGGTCGATGATTGTTTCACAAAAACAGACAGGGAAAAATTCCTTACCGGTATGAAAGCCTTCCAGAAAGACTGGAAAAAGGGAGATGTCGCTTACCTGAAAAAGATGGAAGAGACCACTGCTGAGTCAGGAGAGGCTTCCGCTTTCTATCACACTTACAAAGGCTTATTAATCCAGGGTTATACCGGCTCTGAATATTATCTCACAAAGGTATTCCCCTACGAGCTTGTGCCAGGGCGATTCCACGGAAGTGTATTGGTCAATAAAGGATAAATTGTATGCCAAATATAAATACTGGCGATACCAGCCACAACTTTGATGCGATTGTGATCGGATCGGGTATCAGCGGCGGCTGGGCAGCCAAAGAGTTCACGGAAAAAGGATTGAAGACTTTAGTACTCGAAAGAGGTAGAGACGTTAAACACCTGAAAGATTACCCTACCACCAGCATGATGCCATGGGAATTTGCGCATCGTGGGCAACTCACCGCACAGCAAAAAGAAGATAATCCGGTGGTGAGCAAATGTTATGCATTCAAGGAAGATGCCCTTCACTTCTTTGTAAAAGATAAGGAACATCCATATGTACAGGATAAGCCATTTGACTGGATCCGCGGTTACCAGGTGGGTGGTAAATCACTCCTGTGGGCAAGGCAGACACAGCGATGGAGTAACTACGATTTTGAAGGTCCTGCACGAGATGGTTTTGCGGTTGACTGGCCTATCAGGTATGAAGATATTGCACCCTGGTATAGTTATGTGGAAAAGTTCGCCGGCATTTCCGGGAACAAAGATAACTTACCCGGTTTGCCGGATGGGGAGTTCCTCCCTCCCATGGATTTGACGAAAGTAGAGCAGTACTTCAAGGACTTTGTAGGTAAAAACTATACAGACAGACATGTGATTTATGGACGTTGTGCGCACGTGACTGAGCCACAGGAAATCCATAAACAGCAAGGTAGAATGCAGTGTCAGAAGCGTGACCTGTGTCAGCGAGGCTGTCCGTTTGGTGGATATTTTAGTAGCAATGCTTCTACTATTCCATGGGCGGAGAAGACCGGGAATCTTACTTTGAAACCTGATACTGTCGTACATTCTATCATCTACGATGCACAGAAAGGCAAGGCCACTGGTGTACGTGTGATTGATGCAAAGACGCATGCTGCTACTGAATACTTTGCACCGGTGATATTTGTAAATGCCGCTGCGGTGAATACAAATATTATCCTGCTCAATTCTACTTCTGATCGTTTTCCGAATGGTATTGGTAATGACAGTGGTTTGTTAGGAAAGTATTTTGCTTTTCACAATTACCGCGCCGTGATCACTGGTAAGTATGAAGGCTTGCTGGAATATACGACTGATGGCAAACGGCCTACCAGTGCATATATACCGAGGTTCAGGAATCTTGTGAAACAGGAGACTGACTTCCTGAGAGGTTATGCTGCCGGCTTCCATGCCATGCGTCCTTCGTTTTCAAAACCAGATGGATTTGGTACAGCGCTGAAAGATAATTTGTTCAAAAAGGAATTAGGTCCGTGGAGTGTGGGTTCTCATATGATGGGAGAGACGATTCCGAAAGAGCAGAGCCGTTTATACCTGGATAAGGATCAAAAAGATGAATGGGGTATTCCATTGTTACATACTGATATCGGGTATGATGATAATGATGAGAAAATGGTGAAGGATTTCTTTGAGCAGATGACGGATATGTATACAAAAGCAGGTTTTACTGATTTGAAAACACGTGATTCCAAACAGGCGCCGGGATTGGATATTCATGAAATGGGCGGTGTGAGAATGGGGCATGATCCAAAGACGTCTTTACTGAATAAGTGGAACCAGATGCACCTGGTGAAGAATGTGTTTGTAACAGATGGAGCGTGTATGACATCGACCAGTACGCAGAATCCGAGTTTGACCTATATGGCGCTCACGGCAAGAGCGGTGGATTATGCGGTGAAGGAAATGAAGAAAGGAACGATATAATGATACAAGGCCTGTGAGCAATGCTCACAGGCTATCATCTTCTATCTCGCCATGTAGTAATTCTATATCTTGTTGGGTAAAGTCCATTGATTTAACACCATCACCCAGCCATCTTAATTTAAATAACCCAAGGGCAATGATCCCCGCCTTTCCATGCATTTCTAATCCCATTTCTTTTGAAGTATTTACATTGATATTTGCTGCGCCTAAATTCAAGGCTTTCAGTGCTTTTACATCGCCACTAAAAGTGAGGTCGGTATCTGCTGCAATGGTAGAGAAGATGGCTGCATCTTGTGCGTTGTATAGCTGGTGTACGACTTTCCATTTTCTCTTCCAGCCTTCAGTGGCTTTGAGCCGTGTGCCTATCTGGTGAATGTTCTGCATTACTTTTACCTGTATCACAGGAGATTTTACAAAGAAGGACCCTTTCCGGCCGAATTTCATGGTCACTTTTGCATCGATGGCTGTGGGCGGGATCACATCTACCTGTGCGTCTCCTGAAAAGTTGATTACACTGGTTTCGGAAGAGGTGAAGTTGATACTGCTATCCGGGCCTTCGGCGGTTTCATACGTAATACCAAATTCTTTGATATTGCCTAGTTGCATAAATACACCGTTGGAGAAGATGCCGTAGTCACCTAGTTGAAAGGTGTTTGTAATCGGTAGCCAGGCGGCATTGACATTGAGGTGGTCTTTGATGATGTCGTTGAATGCTTCAGGGATCTTCATGGGTTAAAATTTTATTGAGATAAATATAGAACTATTCCGGGGCATATTAATTGTTGGTGATAATTTATGTGTACACAACATACTATCTTCGAATCGATGATCCGTTGAGGTGATCTGTTACAATCTTTTGCAGACATTGATTTTATTGGGCCGGTAGCGGATAATGGCTTTACGGATTATGTGCAAAAGTAGGGTGTGTATTGTTTGTAAAGCGGCATCATATAATTTCGGGAAAAATTACGATCTTAGTTACATGTGGCTCTTTAATAAAAAAGAAGAATCAGCTCCGGCTCCCCGTTTAGCAAAGACGATCCTTTGTATTCCAGGCTCGTGGAATAGTTATGAAGCATTCAAAGATGCCCTGATCGTGACGACTGATGCGACGTATATGATGGCGGCTTTGGTCTTGATGGATGTGGAAGGCAAGACATTTTTTGAGGTTGAGTTATTCCCTACTTTTATACAATGAATTCCATCCTTCATCAACATACACAAAACAACAAACTCCCTATCCGTATCATCTCCCCTACTTTCGGGAGCCTTCCTCCGGAAATCCTGGGGCCCCACTCGCCTGCTCATCGCAAAACACATTACCTGTTCCTTTTTGTGCTGGAAGGCACTACCCGCCATGGCGTAGACTTACAGCATTTCGATATACAGGCAAACGAGCTCCTCTTTGTGTTGCCGCACCAAATCCACCATGTACCTGATTCAAAAAAAGGGATTAACTTTTTCAAACTGGGCTTTGAGGAAAGTAGTCTGTCGCTCTTACCAAGGCAATACCCTTTCCTCATCAATCCTCTCAACAACCAGAAAATCCACTTCACCCCTCCCGCAGCTGCCAGACTGAAATCCATCTTTGAAATGCTACTCGGATTGCTCAGTACTATGGATACCGATCCCGACCTGATACTGGCGCATCTCAATAGTTTATTAACAGAAATCAATTCCGCTTATTTCGCTGTGGATAAACAGCCTGCGGATGACAAGCTTGCTAAGTATATCAATTTTAAATTATTAATAGAGAACAATCTCACGGATCATCCCAGTATTATTGAGATTGCAGAAGAACTCGCTTTGAATACAAACAGTTTGTATAGCATTGTTAAGCAATATTCAGGTTTGAGTCCGAAAGAGTTCATTACCAACCGGCTCATACTGGAAGCAAAGCGTAGGTTGTTTTATGCAAGAAACTGTTCTATTAAGGAATTGGCTTATGACCTGGGGTTTAATGATCCCGAATACTTCTCCCGCTTATTTAAGAAGGTCACTGGTCAGACGATCGCAATGTTCATTCAGGATTTGTGATGGGCTGCTGGGTGAAGACCGTTATCACTTTTATGCAGGATTTTTGAGGGGATTGTTCCGGTAGTTCCTATCCTTCTTCTTTATTCAGGATTTGTCAGGGAACTAATACGTTTTGTCCGGGCCCGCTTAAGTGGTTCTTCTGAAATTTGAACCATGAATAGAAAATTTGGAACAAACGGACCACTCGTATCATCCATCGGTCTTGGATGTATGAGTTTATCAGGCGCCTACGGCGTAGCAGATGACCAGGAATCAATTAAAGTGATTGAAAGAGCACTTGAGCTGGGACATAACTTTTTAGACACCGCTGATTATTACCGCACCGGTCACAATGAAGAATTGATCGGCAAAGCGATCAAAGGCAAGCGCGACAAAGCGTTTCTCTCAGTAAAGACAGGGCAAATGTTCGCCCCTGCAGCGAATAAAGGATTTGGTTTTGGCCCTGTCAATGCGCATCCAGATTATTTAAAGAATGCTATTCTCTACAGTTTACAAAGATTAAAAACAGATTACATCGACCTATATACACCGGGGCGTGTAGATCCAAATGTACCTATTGAAGATACGGTGGGTGCACTGGCGGATATGGTGGATAAAGGCGTTATCCGGTACATTGGTCTTTCTGAAGCATCTGCATCTACCATCAGAAAAGCGGCGACGGTAGCGCCTATTACAGCGTTACAAATTGAATATTCTCTTTGGAGTAGAGAGATTGAAGCAGAAGTGCTACCTGTTACCCGTGAATTGGGAATTGGTATTGTCGCTTATTCGCCTTTGAGCAGAGGATTTTTGACTGGTGATATAAAATCACCTGAAGATCTGAAAGATAACCGGCCAAATATGCCACGTTTTCAAGGGGAGAATTTCTATAAGAATCTTGAGCTGGTGGAGCAAATCAAAATATTGGCTGCGCAGAAAGGGTGTACACCTACACAGTTAGCACTGGCATGGGTGTTGGCGCAGGGGGAGCATATTATTGCTATTCCGGGGACGAAGCGGATACATAAACTGGAAGAAAATATTGCAGCAGAGCAAGTGCAGCTTACGCAGGAGGATTTGCAAAGTATAGAAGCGATTATGCCGGCGGGAATTGCGGCGGGGACGAGGTATCCTGAGTTTTTGATGAAAGCGTTGAATGGTTAATTCAATCTTCTAAACTCACTCGGCGCATAACCCGTTTTCTGCTTAAACAACCGCGTAAAATGCGAAGCATGTTCAAAACCCAGTGAATACGCTATTTCACTAATATTCTTCTCCGTACTCCACAATAGCGATTTCGCCATATCTACCACCTGCAAATGAATATGCTCCTGTGTCGTCTTACCTGTAAACCGTTGCAATAAATCAGATAAGTAATTCGGCGAAAGGTTTAGCTGCTTTGCAAAGTAAGCAACCCCTGGCAGCGCTGTATGCTCCTGTGCAAAATAATCTTTCAGCAGTTTTTCAAATTGCTGTACCATATCGGTATTGACCTTTTCATGCGTATAGAACTGCCTGTCATAAAACCGGGTGCAGTAGTCTAACAGCAAGGCGATATTCGACTGAATCAAACTATTGGTATGCTTATCGATACGTTGTGAATATTCTTTCCGGATGTTGTCAAAACAGGTCGTGAGAATCTGTTTCTCCTCTTCTGTCACGAACAGCGCCTCATTGGTTGCATAATGAAAGAAGGAGCAATCAATGATCTTACGTCCCAACGGACTATTATTAATCAGGTCAGGATGAAAAAATAATCCCCAGCCTTGCTCGACATAATCGCCAGGGCTGGGGGTCATTACCTGGCCAGGAGCGGTGAACATCAATGAACCTTCACCGAAGTCGTAATAGGACTGACCATATTTTAACTGGCCAATGTATTGTTTACATAGAATACTATAGCAACCCAACCTGTAGGAGGAGTTGGATGGGGTAGGTTGTCTTACACCAGTCATTTCAATGGCAGCCACAAGCGGGTGCGTCGGCTTCCCAAGACCTGCAATCTCGTGCAGGTCAGCAATAGATTTTATATCTATGATTGCCATGTTGTTGTTTTTATATTGCTATAAAATTCAGCATCTTCTTCAATACATCTGTGATTGCCATGTTATTTGCTGGTTGTTGTTTTTATATTGCTATAAAATTCAGCATCATCTCCAATACATCTGTGATTGCCATGTTATTTGCTGGTTGTTGTTTTTATATTGCTATAAAATTCAGCATCATCTCCAATACATCTGTGATTGCCATGTTATTTGCTGGTTGTTGTTTTTATATTGCTATAAAATTCAGCATCATCTCCAATACATCTGTGATTGCCATGTTATTTGCTGGTTGTTGTTTTTATATTGCTATAAAATTCAGCATCATCTCCAATACATCTATGATTGCCATGGTATTTCCTGGTTATTTTTTTCCCTGATATAAAATTCAGCATCTTCTCCAGTCCATCTATTATTGCCATGGTATTTCCTGGTTATTTTTTTTCCTAATATAAAATTCAGCATCTTCTCCAATCATATATCTCAGCCGGTCTGTATTGTCTGTCGCCGCTTCGTAGATCAATCGCGCTACATCTGCTGCTGTGGTTGGTTTCATAGGCGCTGTCAAAGCTGATAAATTGCCCATGAAAGTTGCAAAATGTTCATTGTAAGCCGCAATTTCATTTTTGATCAACTGTACGTTGTTACGGAAATTCGTATCGACAGAGCCCGGTTCGATGAGTTTCACACCAATATTTAAAGGCTTGAGCTCATGATGTAAAGATTCTGAAAATCCTTCTACTGCAAATTTACTACTCACATACGGACTCCCAAAAGGGAAACCCAATACACCTGCGATAGAGGAGAGGTTAATGATCGTACCATGTCCCTGCTCTCTCATATAAGGCAGGATAGCCCGTGTCACGTCCATGAGACCGAATACATTCACCTTGTACATTTGTAGTAACTGCTCGTGGGTAGAAGATTCGAAAGCGCCCATCACACTATATCCTGCATTATTGATGAGCACATCTATTTTGCCAAAACGGTTCAACCCTTCGTTCACCGCCTGTGTAATAGAAGTCTGGTCCTGTACATCCAACCTGGTAACAAGTACATTTTCCAACTGCTGCAACTCCGCTTCTTTGTCAGGATTGCGCATCGTCGCGATTACATTCCAGCCGTGTTGCTGAAATAATTTAGTCACCTCACGGCCAAAGCCGGTTGAGGTACCGGTGATGAAGATTGTTTTTTTCATGCTGCAAAGATCATGGCACCGACGTTCTAAGACTTGACGATTTCTTCGAAATGTTTAACACTATTCATTAATCTTGATCATGGAGGTGAGTGCAAGGGATTTGGAGAAACCGTAGTTGTTCCAGTAATAGATGAATGTGTCAGGTGGTATTAAAGTCACGACTTGTTGGAAGAGGCTTTTCTCTTTGCCATAACTAGTCATGAAGATATAATTCTGGTGGTAGACGTAGGTGAGTTCTGCGTGAATGCTTTGGGTGGGTTTGATAAATGGATTGCCATTTACACCTGATTTATTGCTGGAGTAGGTCATGAATGGATTCATTTGCCAAAAGGAGGGTCTGTTGAAATCGCTTTTCAGTGCGAAGGAGAGGTTGTGGTTGTCGTTGATGGCATAGTTGAGCATGGCAGATGGTAGCCAGCGGGTATAGTCGTTTTTGTAGGTTAGGAATGTAAAGGTGGGAGAATGGGGAAGGAGGGGGAAAAGATTTCGGTGGTAGGGAGGATGGAGGGGGTGGATTGAATGGTTTGGGGGATTTTTGGTAAAAGGGTTAATCGGCTCAGAAAATGGCTATATTTGAGCCGAATAAGTTAATTATTCGGCTCATGAAATACAATTGGCAACAACCTGATTGGCGTGAATTCCGCTATAGTAGTACGCCGGAGATAGAAGCCGTGCTGTATGAATTTGCGGGGAAAACTGGTTATGTAACTGGCATGTTGGACGCTATTCCACAGGATCTCCAGCAGGAAGTCATTATTCAAATCATGGTAGTAGAAGCGATGAAAACTTCTGCAATCGAGGGCGAATTTCTGACCCGGCAGGATGTGATTTCTTCTATTCGAAATAAGCTAGGCCTGCCTACTCCACATCATACTTTTAAAGACCTTAGTGCTGCTGGCGCTGGTGAATTGATGGTGACCGTGCGCGACACCTATCATCAAAAGCTGACAAAGAAAATGCTGTTCGAATGGCATCACCTGCTGATGCAGGGAAATAGTCATATTAATATTGGTGCATGGAGAAAAGGAACGTCTCCCATGCAGGTGATATCCGGCTCATTTGGAAAAGAGACCGTTCATTATGAGGCACCGCCTTCGGCTAGTGTGGCTGTAGAAATGAGTCAGTTTATTCAGTGGTTCAATGATACTGCTCCAGGGGGTAATAAGGCCATTAGGAACCCAGCGATTCGTTCTGCAATTGCACATCTGTATTTTGAATCTATTCATCCTTTTGAGGATGGTAATGGCAGAATAGGAAGAGCGATTGCTGAGAAGGCTTTGTCACAGACTGTAGGAAGGCCTGTATTGTTAAGTCTATCCCAGACTATCGAAGCGGATAGAAAAGCTTATTATCAACACCTCAAATCTGCCCAGAGAAGTAATGAGATTACGGAGTGGGTGCATTACTTCGTAACTACTATTTTGAAGGCGCAAATAGAAGCGACGCAACTGGTTGTGTTTACATTGAAGAAAACAAAGTTCGTGGATCTTTTAAGAGATAAGATGAATGAGCGGCAGACGAAGGCGATATTGAAAATGCTGGATGCGGGGCCTGAAGGTTTTGAAGGAGGGATGAATGCGAAGAAGTATATGTCTATAACGAAAACATCAAAGGCTACAGCTACGAGAGATTTGCAGGATCTGTTGGTGATGGGGGCGGTTATTTATATTGGAGGTGGTGGGAGGAGTACGCATTATGCACTGAATATTTAAATTTTGAAGAATTTTTTTAAGGAGATCGATATCCTGATGACCAGATTTTTTTATGTAGATGTTTGTTCGTTTTAATAATAAAATCCTGCATTTTAACAATGCAGGATTTTATTATAGATACATCGCTATTCAAATTTATTGCTTTGCAATAAAAGCATTTGTAGATGCAATCATTATATCAATTGCTTCGGATTCCACTTTATAAATGTAAGAGAGAGCTCTGTAGTATCTGTCCATTTTGTTTACCAGCGCGTCTGTTTTTTTAAAACCTCTAGGAACTCTTCTGTTTTTCTTTTTAGAAATTTTCCCGGTCATAATTTTCTTTTGCATATGAAGCCAGTTTGGTTAAAAAAATCGATCTTGATTAAGTTTATATTTTTTAGCCGGATTATCTCCTTTTAGATCAATGCATTCAGGGGCTTCGTTTAGATTAACATCTGTACTAATAGCTCCAAAGCTGCTGAAAAATTCCTGTCCTTTCTCTTTCACTAAGTAATATGTCAGCAGCGGGTCGTTTCCAACCTGATCAAATATATACCCCAGTGGAACATACCTTTTGGTAGTATTAAAACGATGTAATGCCCTGATGGTGGCTTCTCTCCGTTTTAGAGAAACTAATGTTAAGTTGACCTGATAGTCAATTTTAGTCAGCGTTTCGGCGAGTTTAATTATAGATTTTGGATCTGGTCCAACTTTAGGAATTACCAAATTGTTCCCATTTTCAATAGCCCGGTTATATAATGATTGAATTTTTTGTGGATTGTTTTCTCCAAAGCCAAAAACAATTTTATTGGATTCTTCCTGAACAAGGGTTGCCCCGCAGTCATATTCAAATTCAGGCAATTTCCTTTTGGCGAAATCAGAATCTAAGATGATAGCACCTTCATCTTCAGATATAGCATTTGCTATAGAAGATTTTCCTGATGCCGGAGGCCCTATTAGTATGAAGGCTCTTCTTTCTGATCTTACAGGTATGCGAGGTAAGGCACCTCCTGCCCCCAGTGTTGTTTCATCCTCATTCTCCAATCTTTGTAGTGTATACAATTCGGAAATGATACGTTCTCTTAAGTTCCATCTATCTAGTTCACTTACATAATCTCTGTCTCTATGCTTTGTACTAATTAACGTGTTTTCTTCCTCCTTAAAATCCATCAACATTTTCTCACTTGTCACAATTTTCCTGATGATTTTTGGAGTAGTTCTGAATTGAAGAACTTTTTCAATAAAATGTTGTACTAAGTCGTCATCCCGAAGGAGTCGAGAATAATTTGCACTCATAAATCGTGGTGTATTGGCTAATGAACCCTATTACAGGGCCATTACAATATTAAGTTACATCAGGAAATTCAATAAAAAAGGGAATTTTTACTTTTTTATTATGATTAAGAATTGCATGATTAATAATGATGTAAGAGTGAGAAGTCTGACCTTAGTAGTGCACAAATGATAGCTTTGTTAGCTTCCAGATTCATAACCATCGCCCCCATTTTCACATTCCTTGATTATTCCTCTTGTGATGCACTGTTAGTTTTCCCCCGCAAAAGATGAAACTAACATTGTTATTAATCAGGGAGATCGATACTCCATAATATCATTTAAAGTGAGATGGAAAATGAAGGATTAAAGAACCTGCTATAGATACTTGATCATAAATGGCCGGTTATTTGACAAATCGGATAGCACTTCTCATTGTATTTAAATGATAAGCTATTAAGCAGGTATGGATTTACCCGATTGCATTGAGTAAATAAGTTGCATGTAAAGCAGTATTCTGGGATTGAACTATACAGAGAAGGAGATTCCTGTATCTAAGCATAGAAAGAGTGCGGTAAAAGCAATGCTAAAAACATACACGTGAACCCACCACTAAAAACATAACTCCACTAGAACATTAATTAAAGGGGGGGCTCTCCCCTTTAATTATTCTTGTTCTTTGTCTTCTTTTTTAACTTTCTCACGTTCCTCTGGCGGAACCGTTGTCAGATTGCCATCCTCATCCAGGTAAGCCATCATACTTTCCAGGCCTTGTCCTTTTGCAGAATTCGCTTTCCTCTCCTGTTTCCTGTCCTCTTTCTGCTGCTTTGCAACCTTCTTTTTATTCTCTTTTGTCTTTTTATTCCAGCTTATTGCCATAGTAAAAAAAATTGGTGATAGAATAGATCAAAAGGAATTGATCGATGTTAGTAATAAATTTAATAGAAAATGGCATCCCCATACGAGGCTAACTATCATCTCAATAGATAAGTAATAGCAAGGTGTAGTATTAGTCTGGATCGCTGTTAGTGTTGGATAATTTAGTATTATATAATAGTGCCAGACAGATGCTAAATTATAGCAAAGGTACGTTTTATTTTTGGCTATAAAAAACATAAGCGCTGTTGCCAGCGCTTATATTAACTAAATATCGTTCTTATAGGGAGAACCAGTCGCTGTCTGCCCGATAGTCGTCTACCGGAACCGACAGGTTCGGAATGCCAAGATTGGATACCAGGTGCGCTATTTCTATCCGCACGTTGCCAATACAGTTCTCTACCAGGTCTTTTCTGAACCCTGCATCTTCCATTTCCAGTGTATAATCTGTACAAATGAGTCTGCTGATGATTTTACCCAGATCCACCATTTTACGTTGGGTCAAAGTCGTGGATATATCGCAGGCAAGCTGTTCTTTAAAGTATTCTGATGATCGCTGTGTCAACGGGAAGGTAGACAGGAAGTCGTACAGACTGCTGGTATGATGGCGCTTCATCTTCTTCATCACTACATCCGCGATCTGTGTGTACAACATCTCGTTGGAGCCTTCAAAGATCTGGAAAGGCCGGCTGTCTACTATACCTCTACCCGCAATATGGCTGATCTTATAGCCGTTGGCGCCGGACAACTGCAAACACAGCTGGGCGGACTCGTGCATCAGGTCGGTCACGAGGGCCTTCATACTGTTCGCTTCCAGTCCTTCGGTAGCCAGGTTATTTTCAATACCGCTGATCTTGCTACTCTTGTAACACATCGCAGAGCAGATGGTAAAGGCTGTTTGTATACGTGACAACTGGAACTTAATGGAGTCCATGGCGTAGAGGTTGCCCGCACCTACCATCCTGTTCTTGGTATGATCCAGTGCTTCGTCCAACATTCGTTTAATAAAGCCCATACCCATACCCGGGAACTGCATCCTGCTTCTATGCAGGATGTCCAGCATCATCTTAATACCGGTGCTTTCTGGAATCAATATCTGTTCCTTGGGCACCTGTATGTCGATTTTATTCAGTCCATAGGGAATCATGTACAAACCAAGATTATTGTAATATGACTCCACAATGATTTTTTGCTCTTCCTTACAGTTGTCTGCCATGAAGAAATCAACGTCTCTTGACAAACTGCCATCTTCCTGTTCCTTTCTGGCAGCAATCAGCCAGTAGTTTGCCTGGCCGGTCAGACCTTGCCAGTGCTTGGAACCTTTGATGGCGAAAGTGTCACTCAGCTCCTTGTAAGCCGTCATCATATTCAAGGCATCACTCCCAAAATCGGGCTCCGTGATCATGAGGCCCCCCATACTCTGGTGGTGCAGGAAGTTGTCAAATACTTCCTTTTTTATTTTGTCATTGCCGTATTTGGCCAGCGGCTCCAGGAACAAAGCGATATTAATCCCAAAGGTCAGCGATAGTGGCAAAGACTCATAAGCCGCGGCTGACAATAATGAAAGACATTCTTTTACAACCGCTCCTCTACCTCCGTATGCCGTTGGTATGGCTACAGAAAGAGGCGCCATGTCCATAATATCCTTCCATATATTATCGGGTAAGCCACGCTGAAGACTTAACTGATTAATATCGTTTTGTTCATAAAATATTCGTCTAAGCGCCCGCTCAAAATCAGCGATAAACTCTGCTAGACTCCTTGAATTTTCCATATTATCATCCTTTAAAAAAAGCAATCGGGGCCTAAATATAGGATTTTGACCGTTGTCTTGCCAATATTAATCGATGATTATCCGGAGATAATGTCTACTTTTTTGTGGTATTTATAGTGGATTCATAGTGATATTTACCGCTTCCGACTTCCTCTTTCCCTTCTTTTCCAGGTACATAGATTTCGGCAGTGGTGTTAACAGGTATCTCTACATCCATGATAAATTTTGTGTCCTGAATTTTCCAGTCTACGCCAATTTTGCCATATCCACTCTCATAACTGGCCTTTGCATAAGTCAGGTTGCCACCCGGTCTCGGCATAATTCTGATCTTTTTAAAGCCGGTAGTGGATGAGTCCATATTGATCCCTGTGATGTTTTTATACATCCAATCTCCGATGGCGCCATAGGCGTAGTGGTTAAAGGAGTTCATGTCTGTTGTCTGGAAGGTACTGTCTGTCTTCATGCCATCCCAACGCTCCCATATCGTGGTCGCCCCCATTTTTACAGGGTATAACCAGGACGGATAGGTCTCTTGCAATAAGAGCTTATAGGCAACATCGGTATAGCCAAACCTGGTCAACGTATTTGACAATAAATAGGTACCCAGGAAACCGGTGGTCAGGTGATTATTATAGCTGGCAATGTCATCCACAAGGTTCTTGGCCGCCATCGCCCTGATGTTTTCTGGTAGCATGTCAAATGCCAGCGCCAGTACATAAGAGGTCTGGGTATTAGACATGATACGACCATTGGGGGTCACATACTCCGCACAAAAGGCGTCTTTGATTTTTTTCAGTAAGGCGGAATATTTTGCCACATCATCCTGTTTGCCGAGCACTTTGGCAGCGTTAATCACAAGTTGGGTGGATAACGCGTAGTAACATTGGGTGGTGATATAAGTATAGGTATCGGCATAACGGTTCTCTGATTTATAAGATAACCAGTCGCCAAAGTGCGAGCCACTTGCCCACATGTTATTGGGAGATTGCAGTTGGATGAAATCAACCCATCCCTTCATAGAAGGATATTGTTGTTCTAAGAGGCGCTTGTCGCTGTATACCTGGTACATCGTCCAGGGCACTACGGTGGCGGCATCTCCCCAGCCGGCAGAACCCGTGGCGTCATTGCCTAGTACGTTTGGAATTACGTAAGGCACGGAACCATTTTGTAACTGATCAGCTGCCAGGTCACGGAGCCATTTAGTAAAGAAGGTATTGACGTTGTGATTGAAGGTAGCAGTTTGCACAAAGGCCTGTGCATCGCCTGTCCAGCCAAGACGTTCATCACGCTGTGGGCAATCGGTCGGGATGTCTACGAAGTTGTCCACCTGGCTCCATTGAATATTATGCTGGAGTTGGTTGATCATAGCGTTGGAGCACTCGAAATCGCCGGTAGCGGGTGTGTTTGAATAAATGGCCACTGCTTCTATGCCGGTCATTTTAGCTTTGGTCCTGACTCTTACGTATCGGAAACCATGGAAGGTAAAATGTGGTTCGAAGTATTCTTCCCCTTTGCCGCTGAGTACGAAGATGTCTTTAGCAGCAGCAGTGCGCAGGTTGGCATTGTAGAAGTTGCCTTTCTTGTCCAGGATCTCGCCATGTTCGAGGATGATGCTGTCGCCGGGTTGTCCGCTAGCTTTGAAGTGAACAAAGCCGGAGAGGTTCTGGCCAAAGTCGATCACGTTTTCACCGGCAGGTGTTTTGAGCATCTTGATATTGCTGAAGACCTGGTGTTTGGTAACAGGAGGCGCCACGCTTGCTACCAGGTTGTTCAGGGGAACGTCGATCACTTTCACACCTGTCCATGTGGTTTCTTTGCGGTTGTCCTGCCATTCGCCATTATAGATCTCGGAGTAGGTGATCTTGCCGGTGCCTGATTTCCAGTGTTCGTCAGAGATGATGGTTTCTTTAGTGCCGTCGGTATAGGTGACTTCCATTTGGTATAACACACCCAGTGTCTTACCATATTTATTATCTCCCCAGCCGATGGTGCCTCTGTACCAACCGGAACCTACGGTGATTTCAATATTGTTATCGCCTGATTGCAGGAGGTTGGTAACGTCGTATGCCTGGTATTGCAGGCGTTTGTTATAGCTGGTGAAACCGGGGGTGAGGAAGCCGTCGCCTACTTTTTTATCATTGATGCGGGCTTCGTACAAACCATGACTGGTGATGTAAGCGATGGCCGAAGCTACTTTCTTGCCAGTACGATAACTGGTTTTGAAAATTGGACATGGGCGGTTAGTAGCTTGTTCGGTATAACCGGGTTCTATCCATTTTGCTTTCCAATTCGTAATTCCCATGCGGAAGTAAGCGGGTTCGGTAGAAGCGCTGTTATGACCATGGTTATCCCACACCTTTACTTTCCAGCTATATAGTTTGCCAGGAGTGAGGGCGTCACCTTCATAGGGGGCATGCAAAGACTCGTCGGAGGTGATCTTACCACTTGTCCATGTGGTCTTCTTTCCATCCATTACGGTGATTTCATAGGCCGATTGAAGGGTATTCTTTTGCTCTGTGCTGAGTTTCCAGCTGAAGCGGGGATGTGCATTGTCAATAGTTTGCGGATCTTTTAACCCCTCCGTGAGCAGTTGTTTAACCTGTACCTGCGCGGAAAGGGAAAGATAGAGCGCCTGGGCTAAGAAAATAAGACTGATATGCTTATTCATAAGAGCATGATGTGGAATGTGTGAATGAATTTAGACCTGTGGAGATAAATTTATCAAAATGAATTAGAAAATTATAATTTTTTCTGTGCGGTGAACATATTCTTTTTCGAGACGTTAAATATGCTGATTATAGAAGCCCTCATGTGAATTATGATCGATTAAGGCAGCATTTTATAACATATTTATAACCACAACTCAATCACCTTCACGACCCTAACTATTTCATTCTATGAGAAGTAGCATGCAGCGACATTTGTCATTTCTGCTGGATCAGGCACGTCCTGAAAGAAGGGGTGTCACCGCCCTGAGAGCAGCAGCGTTTATTAGTACGGAAGGTACGGCAGAAGCTGTCTCCGGATTTATTACAGGAGATGCCTCTACATTTAGTGCGGAAGGTATTACCGCAGGCCCGCTGATTCCGCCGGAATTCAATCCTAAGGACTGGTTAACTTATATGCTCCATGTGGATGCGGAGTTAGAGCACAGTCTTATGGTGCAATACCTTTATGCCGCCTACAGCCTGGGTGGCGACCATGTGCCTGATGCACAGAAAGACCTGGTGAAGAGTTGGCAGGAAGTCATCATGGGTATTGCGAAGGAAGAGATGGGGCATTTTGTATCTATTCAAAATGTATTGCGGGTGATCGGTGCGCCATTGAATTTTGCCAGGCAGGATTTTCCTTATGATTCATCTTTGTATCCGTTTGATTTTACGTTAGAGCCATTGTCCAAAGCATCGCTGGCGAAGTATGTATATGCAGAGTCACCTGCAGGGTGGCTGAATGTACAGGATAGCGATGATGCAGAGACAAAGGCGATCAAGCAGGAGATTAAAGCGTTGCTGCCTTCGGCGAATATAGGTGATCCGATTAGTGTGTTGTTTGAAAGCATCATTGAATTGTTGGAAAATGAAGAGATGATACCTGATGATGTCTTTGGTGTGGAGACCTATCCTTTTCAGGCGAAGCCGGATGAATGGCAACGTGGGTATGATCATGGTGCGAGGGGGAATTCAACGCATGCGAGTCCGGCGAATACACCGAATGTGTTGGTGGTGCCATTAACTTGTCGTACAGATACCGTTGCTGCTGTGAAAGCGATTGCAGAGCAGGGGGAGAACCCGGATGCGGATGATGCAGATGAATCGCATTTCCAGCGGTTTTTGAATATTTATAAGGCATGGCGGAAATTGCCTGAAACGTTTAATCCTTCTAAGAATATTCTCACGAACCCTTATGTATCTCCTGAGCAGAGTGCTATACCGAGTGATGGGGTGAGTATGATTACGGATTTTCAGACGAAGTTCTGGGCGAATTTATTCGATGTGCGTTATCGGATGTTGTTGAATTTTTTAACGCATAGTTTTTTGTTGGGAGATGGGTATAATGATATGGTCAATTCACCGAGAGGGATGATTATACATGCGACGTTTGGGGAGATGTATAATTTGCGAACGTTGGCGAATGTGTTGATGAATTTGCCTGCAGGTGGGGGAACGGATAAGAAGGCGGGACCACCGTTTTTGTCGCCTTATACGCTGGATCTGCCATTTGGGGAGAAGAATAAGTGGCGGGTGCATAAGGATTTGCTGGATGCTTCTTCGGGGATTATATCAGCGTTGCTGGCGTTTGGGAATCAGCAGTATAGTACTTATTTGTATTCATTGCAGGCGGCGGATAAGAAGTTGATGGAAGTGGCGGATGCGATATTGGCGGGGGATAAGGTGTGTATGAAGTAGGGATGGTGGCGCTGTTTAGTTTTTTTAGGAAGGAATTGATCTGCGTAACTGTTTATTTTTTATGATAGGATGGATAGAAGTAGCTGATATCATCACTAGCGTAACTGTTTAAGTTTTTACTGGAAGATGGATAGAAGTAACCGATATCATCACTAACGTAACTGTTTATTTTTTACCGGAAGATTGATCGCATTTCCGAATGTCATCATTCTTGTAACCATTTAATTCACCCACATAAACATATTGTATGCAAATTTCTGGTTTAAGGATTTTGCCTCCTATCGCTATTGGGCGATTGGGTTCCTCTTCATTGCCTATGGATGCTTTTAGGCTGGATGTAGACCCGACAAATCCACTTGATTTTAGAAAAATTACAGTAGAGGAATCTTATAAAGTAGATCCTGCCACAGGGATCATGACAAAATTCACACCTGAGAAAGTCATCTTCAAAGATGCGACTAACATAGATGTGAAAAATGGTACAGTGCGGCCTGTAGCACCTTTCCTGGAAGTGTTTGCGATTACGACGGACAATCCGGATCAGTTGGTTCCTCTGACGATAGACCTGTTGACAAAAGCGGGTTATAATCTGGATAGTATTTCATGGCATGTACATCTGGCGAATATAAAATTGTATCGTCGTACACAGAGTGAGAAGGATAAGATCAATGCGGAGATCACTTATATACAGTCGCATCAATTGATACCCGTGGATGGAGAGTGCGCCAACTTTGTTTCGGGTAGAAAATTACCACTGGGCCATGTGCAGTTTATTCAGCCTACGACTGATTTTCCTCAAATTCGATTTAGGTTCACACCTGGGCCTGGAAGGATCTATGGTTGTTCTACCACGAGGATTCCTGATGACGGGAGTGCGCCGGAGCCAGATCCATTGTATTTAAAATATGGAGATGACTTCTTATTGTATAGTAAGGATGGAGACTGGTTCAATTATGTGGAAGGTAATCAGGAAAGACCGATTTTGACTAATCCTGCGGGTATTTTTGCGGGATATGATCAGGGTAATAACAGGGTGAGTTGGGGATATGTGGATGATGAGTGTGATGGCAGAATCACCATTGAGTTGAAAAAATCAGATGGAACTTTGTTGACAGCAAGTGCGCATGTATGTGCAGGACCACCAGCGTATGCACCGGATACATTGCCGGTACGTGTGGTGACAGATGAGATAGAGCAAATCTTATTAGGTCCGGATGTGGATAAAGAAGTGCCTATAGAAGAAGCGCAGGAGATCGTAAGAAGAGCGTTGGAAACGGTACGCCTCATGAATACCGCTATCATGAATGGGAATAATTATTATGGCAGACCACGACCTGCGAGTATGATGCCTGCACAGGATTCAAATGACTTTGGCAGGATGTATGAACCGATCATGGCCCCTTCTATTGTGGATAACCTGGCGGTGAGGGCGATTCATGAACGGGTATTTAATGGTATTGGTACACCTTCTACGAGTACGTGGTTTGACAGTGCATTGCGCAGACCGGATACCATTGGTAACTTATCCAATGAGGAAAGACGTAAAATGCCAGCCATGATGCGTGGTGCGGATGGCAGGGCGTTGTGTTTTACTTACAGACAGATTCATACGATTATTCAGAGTGCGGCGTCTGCTATGTTTCAGGCAGGTGCGACGAAGTTGAATACCAGTACGACGACTAGTATTCCTGTGGCGGATGTATATGGTCAGTTACATTATAAAGGGAATGGGAATCCTTATTCTGTGATGGCAAGGAGTGCGATTTCAAATTGTTTTCCTGGATTGGAGATGGACTTTAGAAACTTGTGGAGACGTGCGTTTAAAGGGATCACTTTGATTGAGAATAACAACTTCATTGTGGAAACGGAGGAGGAATTTTCACATCTCTTGTATCATCGGTTAGTAGGCGTGGCAGGTAAACCGACTATGGTGCCTACACAAGGACCTACTTTTCCACGGAGCGGAAATTTGCCTTTGATCAATACCTTTAATCCGAATGGAGTGTCTTTTATGGAGTGGTCTAACGGGTTGGCATATGTATTACAGCATCAGGGGAAGGAAGTGGAGTGCTACTTTACGAAAGATGAGTCGAATACAGAGGTGGTGGTGAGTGCGGCTGATCTGAATACTGGTAATGCTAATCTGGTGCGCGTGGTGATGACGGTGAATAATTTCTTTGAGGAGAATAGTACGGCAATTAATAATGATATTATTAATGCTGGTGAGTTAACACAGGGGTTATGTGCGCCATGGCAGAATGATTATAGAGAGTGTGCTTGTTATTACTGGGCAGCGTCACGACCTGATTATGTGAATGTGGTGCCGGGTCCGGATGGGATTAGTCGGGGGGATAACTGGATGGCGAAGAAGCGGAGTGGGAATTATATTCCGGATAATCGGGCAGATAGTCGTTTGCTGACTTATGATGATTTGTTTTTGGATTGGGAAGGGGAGTTGAATTTTTTGGTGAAGGGGAATGATGCGTTGGATTCTGATGGGGGTAAAAAACAGGCGTGATGGGGAGATTGTGGAGAGTATAAAGGAAATTGATCCTACTAAAACAGGCATAATGGGTATATCTGGTGAGCTTGATAATAAGCATTAGCGGAGAATACAAGAAAACAGGTTCTACAAAAACAGGCATAATGGTTATATCTGGTGAGCTTAGGAATAAGCTTTAGCGGAGAGAATACAAAGAACACAGATCCTACAAAAACAGGCATAATGGGTACATATAATAAGCTCGCCACTAAGCTGGCGGCCAAGATTGCAAAAGATGCAGCTCCTGGATCTGCGCATGTCCATATGATACCAGGTAGTGGTGAGCCTTTAATCTTTTTACCAAATGGCAGCCGTTTGTTCAGGGGCAACCCTGAGCAGACGGCTTTTATATCTTCATTATTATCTTCTAAAGATGATGCATCTATTGCTTTAGGGCTTTTAGGTATGGAGATAGATGGACCTGTTTTGATAGATGATACAATTCCCGATCCTCCTTTGCATGCATTGTCATTGGCCATATCGCAGAGTTGTAATATGGGGTGTAGTTATTGCTATGCGGGGCAGGGTGAATTTGGAACTGGCGCGGCGAGTAGTATGAATGCAGAGATGGCTTTTAAGGCGGTCGATTTGTTGTTGAAGGATAAGACTGCTGGTGATAAGGTGCAGTTATCTTTTTTAGGTGGTGAGCCACTGATGAATAGGGCTGGGATACGAATGGCTACTGCGTATGCTGCGAAGCAGGCTTTGGCACGCGGAGTGGATATTGGATTCTCGATTACTTCTAATGGTACTTTGATTAGGGAGGAAGATGCTTCTTTTTTTGAAGAGTATGGTTTTGCGGTGACGATTAGTTTAGATGGGTTGAAGGAGGAACATGATCGGATACGAACTTTTAAAAATGGAAAGGGTACTTATGACCAGGTAATGGCGAATATCTCGCCTTTGTTATCATTACAAAAACGAATGCAGGTATCTGCAAGGGTGACTGTTACGCCGATGAATATTCACATTCATAAGGCGTTGGACACGTTTATTAATATGGGATTTCATAGTGTAGGATTTTCGCCATTATTGCGGGCGGATAATGGGGCGAATGAAATGAGTGCTTATGATCTCGAGCATTTATTAGCGGAGATGATAGCTTGTGGGTTACAGTTTGAAGAGGCGGTGTTGAATGGACGTCGATATCCGTTTTTGAATATGGTGAATGCTTATAAAGAAATTGCGAAGTCTACACATCGACCTTATCCATGTGGAGCTGGTGCGGGGTATTTGGGAGTATCTGCAAATGGGGAATTGGCGGCTTGTCATAGGTTCGTGAATGACTCCCGGGCGGAGATGGGTAGTGTGGATAAAGGTGTGGATGCTGCTTTACAACAGGCATGGTTGACAGAGCGACATGTACATCATCAACAGCCATGTAGTGGTTGTTGGGCGAGGTATTTATGTGGAGGTGGTTGTCATCATGAGGTATTGGAAAGAGGCAGAGGTGCTTGTGATTATATCAGGGGATGGCTGCATTATACATTGCAGTCTTATGAAAGGATAAACAGATTGATGCCTGGTTATGACAAAGTATGACATTTGTATTTTCGGTGGAGGACCAGCTGGGAGTGCGATGGCAAAGCGGCTGATTGAGTTTGGGTATAGTGTGGTGATAATAGAGAAGATGCAGTTTCCAAGGCCACATGTAGGGATTTCGTTATCACCAGGTGTGGAGCATTGGTTGAAGGTATTGGGAGTGGATGTTGGTGTAGGTGTAGGTGTGGGTGTGGGTATGGGTTCAGGTATGGGTGTGGAAAAGCGTTTGTCTCCCCGTTCTTTATTATTATGGGAGAGTAATGAGGTGGTGGAAAAAGAAGGTGGTTGGCATGTGGATAGAGGATGGTTTGATCAGTTATTATTGAATGCATCAGGTGCGCGTGTGATTTTTGGTAATGCGTATCCGATAGAGAATATACATGGCGGGTGGGATGTTTTTATAGAACAGGAACAATCATTTTCAGCAAGATTTCTGGCAGTGGCTACAGGACGGCGACCTCTCTTAAAGGGGCGCCGTCGAGCTATATTGCCGGTTACGGTGGCGGCGTATGCGAGGTGTTCTTCATCTATTGAGACTTTTATTGAAGCGGGGGAGAGTTGTTGGTATTGGGGTGGAGGGGGAATGGGGTTTGTATTTGCGGATCCGGGTGAGGTGCAGAGATATAATTCAGTGCTAGCGTTTTTTGTGGATAAGATGGGACGTTCTCAATTGATGCGGAAGTTTTTGTTGAAGGATTCTCAATTGATGCGGAGGTCTCAATTGACGAAGGATGTTCAATTGATTAGATATTCTCAATTGATGAAGGATGTTCAATTAATGAGAGATTTTCAATTGACGAGGGATATCCAATTGACGAGGGATATCCAATTAATGAAGGATTCTAAATTGATGAGTGATGTTCAATTGATAAGGGATTCTCAATTGATAAATTCAGGCTACTTTGGTGAAGTAAAGATGTGTACCGCTACTGCTTATGTAGATGAATCGCCTGTAGGGAAGAATTTTATTAAAATAGGAGATGCGGTGTTTACCATGGACCCTTTATCTGCACAGGGGGTGCAAAAAGCATTAAAAACTGCCGTGCAGGGAGCGGTAGTCGTAAATACACTATTAAAAGGAGATGCAGCAGCGGGGATAGCGTTTTATGAAAACATGGTGGCAGATGAGGTGAGTAAGCATGTGAAATGGACGCAGCAATTTTATCAGTCACAAAATATTTATGACAGTCCGTTTTGGGAGAAACGAAGCAAAGCGCTTTTTATTGAACAGGACCAGGTATTGAAATTAAGTGCAGATGATCTGTTGATAACAAACCCTGCTGCTATAGTAGAACAAATCCCTGTATTAGGAAAAGAGCTCATTCAGTATGAACAAGGCATCAGGATACCCGGTCATGAAGCACCTTTTGTATATGTGAATGAAAAGCCGGTAGTAGAGATGGTTCATCTCTTAGACAGGCGAACCGCTAAAGAAGGCATCCAATTATTAGGAATGGACCTTATCCGATGGTTAGTATATAACAGGGTGATGATGAAGGCTGATCAATAAAATTTCGTATCTTTTTATTGTTAAACCTCCAGCATGCCCAAACAGCGTCAACAACCCAATTCAACCTTTGCCAACCGCAGTAACTCCGCCAATATTAGCGCCAAAGGTGCGCAACGCCCGGCTCAACTTCGCCTGAAAGCAAGGACATTCAGCGATTTAATCCATGCTATTGTAACAGCCAAATGATCATCATCAATCCCTCTTCAAACTTATCACCGGATTCACCATCGCTGCTTTTAAGATCTCAAACCCCACAGTCATCCATGCGATGGCTAACGCTGTTAATGGCGCTATTACAAATACCCCCCAGCCAATATGTACATGGTAGGCAAACGTCTCCAGCCAGCGATTGATTCCTAATATAGAAATAGGTATAGCGATAACGACAGCTATTAGTACTAATCTGGTGAAACCCGTAGTCAGCAGGTAAATGATGTTTAGGATAGAAGCTCCTAATACCTTTCTTACACCAATTTCTTTCGTCTTTTGTTGTGCCAGGAAGGCAGAGAGACCATATAATCCCAAACTGGAAATGAAGATTGCCAGGATAGAGAATAGATTGAAGATCTTGCTCATCTGCTGCTCTCCTTTGTATTGATTAGCCAGGTCCTGGTCCAGGAAGCTATACGTGAAAGGATAAGAAGGGTTCAGGTCTGTGTTTATTTTTTCTAAGGCTTTGATGGTCGCTTCTGTACTACCTGGCTGGCTTTTGACTACTGCATACCCGCCATATTTATTAAGCCCTAAGATGAGTGGTTCAATGACCTGTTGTATAGGTTTGAAATTGAAATCTTTTATCACTCCTATGATTTTGCCACTGGTACCATTTAATGATAGTGGTTTGCCTAGGGCGTTATCGACTGTCATTCCCATTAGTTTCACAGCCGTTTCATTGATCACAAAATTACTTGAGTCATTAAATGCGGTAGAGAAGCTTCTCCCTCTCAACACGTTTATTTGAAAGACCTTTGTAAAGTTTTCACTTACGCCCATGCTGGGGATGACTACCTGCAAATTAGGATCTCTCCCTTCCCACATTACATTCATATTCCCACTGATGATATTGATAGGCAATTCTGATATGATCGTATAATTAGCTGTATGTGGATTTTGTTCTAATGCAGTTTGTAATGCCTTTGTTTTGTCTGACAATTCACCATTGATGGGTATATAGACCAGGTTAGATTTGTCAAACCCCAGGTTACTGTTTCTGATGTATTGGAGTTGTTTATACACGACTACTGTTCCTATTAGAAGTACAATAGATACCACAAATTGTACGATCACCAGCCCATTGCGGAAGATTAAATTTCCGCCTGGGAGGTTGTTATTCCCTTTCAACACTTTGATAGGTTGGAATCCTGAAAGAATAAGTGCGGGGTATATGCCAGACAGCAGGCCAGTGAAGAGTGCAATACCTGATAGGATACCTACATCCTTTAAATGGAGGGTTAGATCTTTATCCGCCAGTAAATTGAATACAGGGAGGAATAAGCAGACAATTATTAAAGCCAGTATCAAAGAGAAAAAGGATATTAATAATGACTCAGCCAAAAACTGTCTGATCAGTTGCCCTCTTACCGCACCTATTACCTTGCGTAATCCCACTTCTTTTGCTCTTCTGGCAGAACGGGCTGTAGCGAGGTTCATGAAGTTAATACAGGCGACTATCAATATGAATATTGCTACTATAAAGAAGATATTTACATATTGTACATTCCCATGACCAGGTAAATCTATCTGCGCAGCGGGTGATAGGTGAATGCTGGTTATGGGTTGTGCCATGTATTCGGCTTTCATGGTGGGTACATGTTGTTTAAATACCCGGGTAATGTCTGCGTTTAGTTTGGATAAGGCTGCTGGTGTAGGGATAAAGCTTTTATCCAATTGTATATAGGTATAGAAATTAAAGCTGGTCCAGGTGTTGTTGATTAGGTCTGAACTGATATTCGCTATTGCAGACATTGGCAAAATGAAATCAAATTGCAGGTGGGATTTAGAAGGGATGTTAGCCAATACCCCAGTTACTGTTATTGAGCTTCCATTATCTATTTTGAGCGTTTTCCCAATCGCATTCTCCGTACCGAAGTACTTTTTAGCCATATTCTGGGTGATGAGCACCCCATCTACTCTATCAAGTGCCGTTTTGGCATCTCCCTTTACTAAGGCAAAGTTGAATATCTCCAAAAAACTCGGATCCGCATAGAATACCCTCTTCTCTTCGAATTTCAATTCATTCACCTGGAAGAGGTGTTGTTCTAAATGGCTCAACCTTACTGTATTCTTAATCTGGGGGATCGCCTCTTTTAACCCTGCAGGCATCCCGGCAGGGTTTACCGCTGCTATAAAGTCGCTGGCGTTGACGATGACCCTATAGGTCTGATCAGCGTTTTTATGAAACCGGTCATAGCTCTTTTCATGCTGTACCCATAGCAATATCAAAATGCTGGAAGCCATACCGACTGCAAGGCCCAATACATTGATAGTGGTATAGGACTTATGCCGGATAATATTGCGAAAAGCGATTTTGAGATAGTTTCTGTACATGGGTTGGATTTTGGATAGTAGGCAGGGCACAAAAAGATGGCCACTTTTTAAGTATTTATAATATTAAGTATTAGATATTATAAATATTTAGATGGTGTTCGGATTTGAGAATAGGGTGTTCGAATTTGTATATTTGGTAGTCAATTTTATACTGCGAAATTATGCTAATACCCAAGAAAGCTTACCACAAGAAAGAATTATTTGACATTCTAGGTGTTTCTGAAGAAGATAGAAAAATCGGCAATTGGCAAACAGGTTATATAGAGTACAAAGACCGCTTTTTTGTCTTTGCGAATATAGGCGACGCCGGTAGAACTGGGCATGATTATGATAATCATTGGGAAGGAGATCGATTAGTCTGGTATGGGAAAACTAACTCTCGGAAAGGACAACCGATCATCGATGAAATGTTAAGCGGAGATTTCCCTGTGCTTATTTTTACCAGGACGAAAGATCGAGACCCTTTTGTGTATGAAGGGTCGGGATATGCTTATAATAATACAGATGAAAGCCCCGTGAAAGTCTGGTGGGACATAGAGTTGGAGATGCTGGAGGAAGAAGTCAGCGTCATCATTAATACAGTATTATCTGGCCCAGAAGCCCCAGACGATAAGGAACGAAAAGCAGCCATTATATATAAGCGGTCCAGAAATGGTCAGAACAGGCTAAAGAAAAAGCAATTAGATGTTTACGATGGACAATGTTGTATTACCGGTTGTGGGGTGATGCAAGTATTAAAAGCCTGCCATATTGAACCTCATTATTTGAGAGGAAATAATCATTCTAGCAATGGGCTATTAATGCGTGCTGATGTACATGATTTGTTTGATGCGGGGTTGATCGCGATCGACCCTGATACACTGGAAGTACATATTAGCGACCACTTAATAGGTAGTGAGTATGAGGCATTAGACGGAGTTGTAGTAAGAACCAGGAATGATGGTCAAAGACCCGATAGGGAGGCACTGAATGAACGATGGGATAAATTTGTGAGGAGGGTTGTTGTATAAGGAAAATATCAGGATATTTACAATACCCCCCCAAAATTGATCACCCAAAAGAAATTAAGCATAGTAAGCATACATGCCGCCTGGCTGGTAGGCCTCACTATTATATTTCAATATATCCCCTTTACACGGTCTGATGAACTGGATTTTTTGAAGTGGGCCGCTATCCTCAGGCATAATATTTTGCTGTCAGACAAAAAGCCGCTGAGTGATAGTGTCCCAGGAACAATTAGCTCCTGGCTTTTCAAACCATAAGGTATTAGTAATACTACCATTAGGAGTATAACTCTCATATAGCATCAGGGATTTATTTTAAAAAGAAGCTGCTTCGTAATGTACGTTCTAACTGACGTGTTTTACTATATAACACATCTAATGCTTCCAGCTTTTCGCGGTTTGCTGTAACACTATTAAATAATTCAGGATTTTTATCTTTTGTACGCACGATTTTTTCGAGGTCTGCATCTGATATAGTAATATATTCATCAGATAGGGCCTCTTTTTGTTCTCTCCATGATCTTAATTGCTTGCTTGTTATACCTCCCGGTCTTTCTAACATAATCATGTCAATAACTGCTTGACAGGTTTGTAATGCGTCATTAAAATCGGGATTGACATTCTCATCAAATGACAAACCTTCATTCAGATGATATCTTTCTATGAGCCAGTTTCTGAATTTCTCTGTGGTAATGGTGATCGGTTCGCCCGTGGCTTTTTCAAAAGGTGTGATGTTATCTTTGTCAGCGATCAGTATTGCGGTTGTGTCAGGGATATTTGTACTGTCTTTATATGCATTGAATACTTTTTGGAGCAGATTTTTCTGCTGTAGGTACAGCAATAGATGATTAGCCAGAGAATAGTTGATCGCCACCTTGCATAAATTATCATCTATTATGCCGTTGAATTGATCCCATGAATAGTTAAGAAGTGTTTTTAACGAGGGCACCGCGATTGTATTATCACGATTGGGCATATCCAGCGTACTATTGTAAGTCGCATCCTGAATGACCTGGGTGCGCCAATTATTATAAGCTCCATACAAGGTGTCATTTTTCCATTGATATACAGCGTATAAACAGGCGATACCTTCATCTAACCAGGTGGGTATATCGGTCATTCTCTTCCTGGCTACTATGTGAAATAGTTCATGGTGCAGGGTGCCTGTGCCAGTATTGCAAATGCTAAGTATACTATTATCATACATACATGAATACCCCAGGTCTACATTGGGGGCACGTATTCCATGTACGATCCCTGCCATTCTTTTAAGTTCGGCCGCATTAGGGACTAAATAGACGGTAATGATATCATTGGATGGTGCGATGTCAAAATACCGGGTGTAGAACTGCCATGTTTTATCCAATTCATTTGCTACTGAACGAATATTAGAATCAGAGAGCTTGTTTTGGGTATTTACAAGTATAAATCGTCCCTGGCTGCTAATCTTATTTTGGGGACCAACTATCGCTTTTACTGTAGCGATCGCTTTGTCCATTTGGTCGGTCGTATATCTTCTCTTCTCCAGTTCCTGGATCGATTTCATTTGGGAGAGATCTACGGAGCTCAAGGTGTCAAAGCAGTTATAAACGATACCGAGTTTGCCCACGTGGGAAGCGGTTGGTAGTGTAGATGCTGCTGTAGCGAGGTTCCTGGTATGATTTGCAGGTTGACTTGAGGAGGGGAATAAGTATGGACCGTATGGATCTGTTATTTGCGTTTTCAGCCAATTTGTTTCTCCATTGTCCAGCCGTATTTTTTGCAGGGCATTATACTGGATCTTAGCTTTATCATATTGGCCTTTGTGGCAATAAATGTAGAGCAGGTATAATGACAATGATTTATTTCCCGGATACGTTTTCAGTAGGTTGTTAATTTGTGTTTCCGCTTTATCATATTGTTTTTGTGCGATTAAGGAAGATACCTGGTCATAACTGTTTTTGGGGACCAGCTGCTGGCCGGATGTGAATATGGAAATACACATCAATACTACAAGGAGATAGAATCGCATGGTTACTGATTTAAAGGTTGAAATGCTGGTGTTTGATTTGGTTGTGCGGTGGAATCTACCGTGTTTTGTTGCAGTGCCGATAATGTAAACTGATTTAAATAAAAAGGCTGCTCTTCTGCGCCAATTGGGGAATTATAAAAGATTGTAATTGACATTAAAATGGTGCCCAGAATGCCGAAGATGATACCAGGTGAGGAGGTGGCTAACGTGAACTTTATTTTCTCGCTGATATCCGAGCCGATTTCAACTTTCTCTTCCTTGAATTTCGATATTACAAATACAGCGCCTGTAATGGATAATATCATTCCTGTGAAAAAGCCCAGGTATTTAATATATGTACGGGATAACAAAAGGAAACCTAATTGACTATATCTTTTATTCAGTACGGTTTCTTCCATTTTCGCCAGGCAGTACAATTTGGTGTATTCAATGTCAATAGGACCATTTGCTGCCGCTTCCTTCGGACTCAACAGGAACTTGTCTATTTCCGAAGTGCGATTAGATGAGATCTGGTTTCGAAAGTAATTAAATTGAATAGTGGCTAGCGCAAAGAAGACAAGGATCATAATCGTCACTAGCGATAATACCCATGGGAGTAATTTTGTTTGCCACGAATTAAGTTGTGCATTATTTGCCTGCTCACTTGTGTGGTCATTCTCGATTGGGGGTGTCATTGAAACTTATGTTTTACTGATAATACTGGGGGGGTGAAAATTAACAAGAAGCACATGTGTTCATATGTAAAATTAGGTATTTGAGCGCTTTTTTAGCATACCAACTAGTTTGTATTTTTTGAGCCTATTAATTAATCCTGCCTATCTTAATCAAATTGAAACATCTGAATATTTGTTAGTTGGGGGTGCTGGCTGTTACAGCTATAAGCCTTTGGATATCCAATATTGGATTTGTAGTGTTGGATTGTCTATGGTGGGTTCTTACCCTCAAAGCGGTCGCTGCAATAAAAAAACGCCATGTGCTTTTGCACAAGAATTAATGCGTGGATCGGTTTTATTCCTAATCTACTTTTGTTGGATTTTTGATTTGGAGAAGGAGGAAAAATCACCGATCAGCCACCGTTCCAAAGGAAATTCCTTTGCGGTGGCTGAATGGGTGACATGGGTAATGAATTCAAACAACTTTCTGGTTCGTTGTCTTCGTATGGAAAGACAACTGGTTAATAATGAGGTATATAGTTGTATGCAGCTTTTCCGCATACACGACTCCTGGTTTTTATATAATGCCAGGTGCCTTCGAGGTTAAAAAGGGAAAGCAAAGAGCATGGCTGACATGAATATCAACCTGGTTCATTTTAGAGGGTATAGATAAGACAATACTAAAAAGCGAAAAGTATGATTGAGGTGTAAACTTTTTTTAGATTTTTTTATTTTACTTAACGTGTGAGTATAACATATATGGAATAGATTTAAATTCAGTATCCCATACTACCAAGGAAATATAATAATTGGCTTTCCCTAATAAGTCATTTATAAAAGACTTAATATTTGGGGTATGTAGAATATTTGATGGAGTCTTATCTATCAGCGCTAGTAGTTTGTATTTTTCCTCCTAAGTATTATTGTCATATCCTAAAAACCATTGTCTTTGTGGGCGCTATCTTTAAAATTGCAAGTATGCTCATCATGAAAAAGAACGCTTTCTTTTTGGAGGTTATCTGCATGTTGTTTGTTATCCTCTTTGTATATACAGCCATCAGTAAGTTCCTAGACTTTTCGTTATTCAGCGCCCAAATAGGGATGTCTCCCGTATTAGCTCCTGTGGCTAAAATTATAGCATGGGTTGTACCCCTGGCGGAGATCATTGATTCTGTTATGCTGATGGTACCGGCATTACGGTTGAGAGGTCTTTATATTGCTTTGGGATTGATGTTGTCCTTTACTATTTATATCATTCTATTGATGAAACTCAGCGCACATTTACCATGTAGCTGCGGTGGCGTAATAGAATTATTATCATGGAGGGATCATCTTATACTCAATTGCGTTTATATTCTATTGGCTATTGCTGGTATATGGATATATCGCCGTAGCCATCACATGGCGCGTCTCAGTTCCTCTAGCCCACATCCATAATAGTATCTAAAAGACAGATCCAAGTCTTGCCAGCAGACATAACCTACCGCATCTGCAATAGCAGATAGGGATGTAGCTTTTTCTGTTAGCAATTCAAATACCATCATCATTTTTACCATTCTCAGGAAGTGATTGACTGGTATAGAATACTGTTTCAGGAAGCTTTCCCTGAGATCTTTTACCGATAGATCAAACATCCTGGCCAGTGCTGGTATGGAAAAATCTTTGTATGACTTTTCGGTCATGAATTTGAAAAGCTGATTGAGCTGATCAGTGTGCAATACATCGGCTACTTCTAGTGGAAGTTGCAGATCCTGCTGGGCAAAGTTGTAGAATAAATCCAGGCAACAACGTGTTAAGAACACATCAGCAGGTATATTGATATGCCTGCATGAGAGCATATTTTCTAAGATTAGATGACAAACGGGATTGATGTGATATGGGTACTGGTTCAGGGCTCCACTTACACCTTTGGATTGTAAAGCTGCCAGGCGAGCCAATTTAGGATGAAACCAGGCTAGTTCCTTAAAAGCTTCAGGTAGGATATTGATATGACAGGAAAGCAATTTCTGTCCCGCCTTCAGTGGTACCTTGTGTAGGTCAGATTCCAGGCTGAAAAGGTTACATTCTCTTTCTTGCAAAGTAAATGATGAATCCTTGTACAGTTCTACCTTCAAACTGGTATCATACATAAAGTGTAATGCCCAGATGGGGTAAGGTGTATAAGGGCAAAGCATCATGTCCTGGTGAGCGTAGACCTCCTGGATCCAGAATGAAAAGGGTCCTAATTGTTTGTGTTGACTAAGGATGTCGCAGGATTCGTCACTTTCATAGTATACGCCTGCAAAAGGTAAAATCAATTGAAGGTATTCTTCCGGGAGAGCTGTAACCTCATCATAGGCAGCTTTTCCTCTTTCTACATAGAAGAGTTTTTCAGTTCCTGCTGGACGTGAGAGCATAGCAGTAGCGTTTTGGGTAAAAATGGCAATGATTATCTTTGGGTATTCTATTTATTAAACTCCGTGCATTACTTATTTTTCATTGCACTTCCCCTAAGAATGTAACATCCTTTAGCTAAGATCGGTTGGATTTACCCCATAGTAGGTTACAACATCATTTATTAATTCATCTGTGGATTTATAACCCGTTACCCGCGAAATATCTGTCAATGGAAAAGTGGGCGTTTGTAATGTGTGCCAGATCATCATCATTTTTATCATGTGCATGTATTCATTAATGGAAATGGCAAAGTGTTGGCGGAAGCTTTGTTCCATTTCCGCCTGATCTATACTATACATATAAGCCAGTGAAGGGAGGGAGTGTGTCTTGTGGGGATGGTCAGCCAGGTAATTGAATATGTTATGACAGGTATCTGTGTGCAACATGCTGGCAAAAAGGAAGGGCTGTTGAGAATCAGTATGTTGGGCCGTAAAATTGATTAATATATCTGATACACAGCGTTGTAAATAGTATTGAGCAACACTGTCATGATAACGGCAAGTCATGAATTTGCGGATCAGCATATCGCAGACTGCGTTGATATGATAGGGGCGGGGATTGATCCGGGAGGAAACTCTGGGATGAATACCATGCATCAATTCCTGGAATTGGGGATATTTATTGATGAGCGCCGCCATTTGCATGGGTTGGATATTAATCTGAAATGAAAATATCTTCTTATCTGCAATCATTGGCGCCCTTTGTGGTTGGCCAGGGAAGAGGTAAAAGCCGTTACATTCCCGTTCATCCAAGGTATAGCCAGCTTTAGGTAGGGGCAGACTATCTTCGAACATGAACTGGATGTTGAAGATAGGAGTGGGTGTATATGACCGTAGTTGAATAAGCTGTTTCGAAAAGATATCATGGAGCCATACAGAATATGGGCCGAGTGTAAGGTGCTGGGAGAGAATATCACATTCCTGGTCCTGCCGGAAAAATGCACCAGCTCCTGGTAGTATGAGCTGGTGGTATTCAGCAGGAATTTTATCAGCAGGTGTATACCTATATGTGGTTCTTTCGAGCGGTAAGCTTTTGTTCACGTTATACAATGTGGAATGCATGATAAACTTTAAAGGGGTTTCTTTCTATACCAGCCTCTGGTTATATCTACTACTTCATATGCAATACGCTGTCTTTGTCGAAATAATAATCAAACTGGCCTGTGAACTTCAAGCCTTCCAGGAAAGTAGCTATGGGCTTATTACGATTCATGGCGCCACTGAAGTGGCGGGTAGTTACAGCAGCGTTATCGGTTATAACAGGAATGCCATACCAGCGGGTGATGACTCTGGACAGCGAAACCAGGGAGGCGTTTTTAAATATAAAGAGGCCATTGCGCCAGGAAAGCACATCTTCTTCATCAAAAGGGGATTCCTGGAGTTTATCGCCCTGGGTATAATTGACTGCATATCCGGGGTGAAGGAGCAGGGAATCCTGCTGTGTTTTAAGCCGGACAGCGCCATTGACAAGGGAAATTTTTACCTGGCCACTATCGTAGGTGTTGATGTTAAATTCGGTACCTAGCACTTGTACGGTACTATTGGGCAGGTGTACAATGAAAGGACGGGTTGCATCTTTGGCTACTTTCACGTAGGCTTCACCGGTAATGGTCACCTCCCGGGTATTGCCCGTAAAGGCAAAGGGGAATACTAATTTGGAGGCCGCGTTGAGCTGTATGAGGGTACCATCGGCAAGTACAATCGAATAGTCTTTGCCAGCCGGTACGATGAGGGTAGCTTGTTGATTTGTGCTACCTGTGTATGACAAGGTCTTTTCCTGGTTATGCAGTGTAAGGTTTCCGAGCTGTACCTGTTGCTGCGCGTTGCCTAGGTTGACCACTTGCCCACCTGGCAACTGCAGCGCAACATTCTTTGGGGAGGTAACATGGACGATAGCGGGCTGACGAATACCCGGTAATAATATAGTATAGGCGCTGACAATAACTAGTAGAGCAGCGGCGATTCCGATACTGGTACGCAATAATGTCTTTCCTCGTTTTTGCTTCCTGATGCCCGCCCAAACTTTTTCAACGGGGAGTGTATCAGCAAGGTTTTCGAGGACGGGGTGTTCTCCGTATTGAGCATAAAGATCATTACGAATGACAAGCGCTTCCGGTTCCTGCGCGAGGAGATTACTGAGGGTAGCGCTGTCTTCCGGTGTAATGACCCCTGCTATCTCATCCAACACTAATTGTTCAATATATTCCGGATTTACAGACATATTTCCCTTAGATCGTATAAATTTTGAAAAAGTACTTATTTGGGTAGTAAATTTTTGCCTAAGATAAGCTGTGCTTCAGATTCTTGCGAAGCATTTTTAAGGCGCGGTGAATATGGTTTTTTACCGACTGTACATTTATATCCATGTCTACAGCTATTTCCCGCAGGCTTTTGTCCTGGAGGTATAGTTGTTCGAAAGCCAGGCGGCTGGCAGGTGTGATGCTATTAATCGCATCAGACAACTGCTGACCGAGCTCTTTATTTTCCATGG
Source organism: Chitinophaga sp. LS1 (assembly GCF_034274695.1). Classification (NCBI taxonomy): domain Bacteria; kingdom Pseudomonadati; phylum Bacteroidota; class Chitinophagia; order Chitinophagales; family Chitinophagaceae; genus Chitinophaga; species Chitinophaga sp. LS1. The sequence continues at coordinate 951,382 of NZ_CP128362.1, read as the reverse complement.
GTATTTTAGTCGTGTGCGTATCTGCGATCCAGTGGTATTGCTGCTGGTGGTTTCTCGCGGTGGTAGTTTTACGGATATGATCTACCACTTTATTACGTACTACCCTTACCAGGTAAGGTTTAAGACAATTCCCGATGTCGAGTGTCGATCTTTTTTTCCAGAGCCACATGAAAACTTCCTGTACGATGTCGTTGGCCTCTTCCTCGTTTTGTAAACGAGTGAAAGCTTCCAGAAACAGACGTTTGCGGTAGCGTTCGAAAAGTGTGTTAAACGCTTCTTCGTTCCCTCCCTGCAGTAACAGAAATAGTTGCTCGTCGTTATAGCTAGTTAGATTTTGCATAACGAAAGTTAAATTCAGCCTTGGTTAGTAATGTTGTCAGGTTGTTGTGTACTCACATGACACTATATACGATAACGAATGAGTGACACAATATATGTCTTTTAATGATTACCTGGTAGTGGTATCCCCCATAATTACACATACTAAGCTAATAAATAGGGGTTAGAGTTAAGTTAACTTATTGTTAATGGCATGAAAGTTTTATTTTTTGGTTTTTTTGAGGTCGAGGATGAGGGAGAGGAGGATGTAACGGCCGAGTTGGTTGGTGCGGGTTTGGGTGGTGGTGTTGCCGGAGATGGTTTGTGCGATGCCTATGTTTTGATTTAACAAATTGAATCCCTGGAGGCGGCAGGAGAGGGCTTTTTTGAGGAAGGTTTTTTCAATAGTGGCGGCGAGGTCGGTGGGATTGGCGGAGACGCCGTTGGCGTAGCCGGAGTTGAATTGTTTGTTGAGGTCGAGCCAGAATGACCAGGATGGGCCGGCGAAAAATTTGGAATTAAACGCAAGATTCCAGGTGCCAATTTGGCTAGTAGGTGTTTGGGAAAGTGAATAAGTTGTTTGATTGTGAGTATACCCTGTACTTGTATTCAATTCTATCCACTTTTGATATATACCCAGGCGTATGGATTGAGTGAGCATGAGGTTCTGAGAGGAATTCCGGAGATTTTGTAAGTAATAAATGTTGTTGTTAAGGTTGGCGTTACCTTCGAAGAATAGTTGATATTTACCTTCATCGAAAGGATGAGACCATGAGTAGTTACCAGATAAGAGGTAGAGGCCATTTGTATTAAGGTAGTGTGTTTCTTGAGTAACTGTATTAAGGGTATCCTTTATAAGGATGGAGTTAGTGACAGTTTGATTAGTAATAGGAGTGTATCTAATATTAATGAATAAAATGGATTTCTTTACTAAGCTATACTCTAGCAAGAAGATATTATATAATCCTGCTTTGAGATCTGGGTTACCTATTATTGGAAACAATGGATTAGTTCTGTCTGTAATAGGTCTTAGTTGCTGGTTGTCGGGATAATTGGGATGGCCTTCATAATGTAAGGAAAGCCTTGAAGTTTTATTTAATTGGTATTTGATATTTAAATTGGGGACTAGCCATTGGCTTTGGTTTGAGTTGTACTTAGCAAAATGATAATATACTCCAATTGTGTATTCTATTTTACCCTTTTTATTATTGAAATTGATGCCTGATTTATGCTCTGTGATCCTATAATCGAACTGGTTGCTAAGTGAGTCTATTATTTTCATTTTCCCTTCTTTATCGGCCCATTGTGTTTCCTGTTCAAAAGAATTATTGTTTGATTTTAAATTATAAAGAATTTCGAATGACGCAGTAGTGCTGAGTGGTTTTATATAGGAAGATTGGAAGGTAATGTTGTATGCATTATTCTGCTTATTTAATAATTGATATTGTAGTGAATCTTTAATGGCTGTATCATCTGAATTATAATAAGTAGAGGCGTTAATGATATTCTGATAACTAGTGTTTCCTGAGTAATTGTAAGTAGCACTGAATGCTAATAGTTCTCCTGGGTTATTAAATTGATGAATGCCATATAGGCTAGTCCTTAAATTGGGAATAGTGGCATGTGTGATATTAGAATAAGATTGTTCAATGTGTTGTAAGCCGGTTTGGGAAGAAATAGTATTATTTTGATCTGTTTGTTTTTTTCTTTCGCCTGATAGCTGCAGGCTAATCTTATTTCGTTTCTTATCCTTGTATTCTATTGTTTCCGCCAGGCTGTAGTTATTATATGTACTAGTTGTTGTACTGTTACTATTTATGGATAATATTCCCTCCGATGTTAGGTTTTGTGTTGTATTATATGATTGTAATTTATTGCTTTCATGGTCAGCAAATATTCCTCCATTTGTATAAAATAGATCATTGATCTGATTTCTAAATAAAAATGCACCTCTACTACTAACGATCTCTCCCTGTCCAGGAATTGTGTTGTCCGTTGTACCATATAGAATAATTTGTTTTTTGTTACCTATAGAAGATGCGTTAAAATTGGATTGAATTCTATTGCTTGTTCCAACACCTAGTTGTGCCTTTAGGTTTTGGGTTGTGTTTAACGTGTTTTTTGTCTCTAAATTAATAACTTTACCAGCTGCTATACCCTGTGTTCTACCAGTTATCTCAGCTAGCTTTCCATAATCATCTAATATTTGCACTCTATCTAAGGTTTCTAATGGGATAACTCTTATTAAATCCTTAATATTATTTATCATAAAATCCTTCCCATTAATTTTAATCTTACTTATAGGTTGTCCCATGAATTTTAAACTCCCATTTTGATCTATTTCAATTCCTGGTAATCTTCTAAGTAATTCATCTAACAGCGCATTATCCCTTAAATGAAATTTGCTTATATTATATTCTATTGTATCTTCTTTTAATGTAATGGGAGATATTTGACTTCTTACAGTCACCTCCTTAAGAATGTTTGTTTTAATATTGAGCAGGATGTCAGGAAGCTGTATATGATTATTAATAAGTGGATAGTTATATTTATTATTATAGGTTTCATACCCTAAGAGCGTTATTCTAATATTAAAGATAGGGGTTGATATTTGAGGAAATGTAAAATGCCCATTTTGATCCGTGATAGTGTGAAAAGAATCTGGACCTTTTATTATCCAAACATTTGCTCCAATTAGTACCTGTCCGGTTGAGTCCTTTACTATTGCGTCAATGGAATACTTATTTTGTCCTTGAGCAAGAGCCACAAGAAAAAAGAGGGCAACAAATAATTTAATCCTTATCATGAGAAGGAGTATCAGTTTACAATGGATACTATTTTCGCTGGCTGTTAGGGTGTCATAATATTGTGTCCTGGGCTGTTATAACAATGGCATAAGTATCCTATGGTAATTAATATTTTGACCGAGTGAAAATAAGATATTTATAGAAATTTAGGAAGAAAAAATTCTACTGTGAAATGGTTGCAGGGAGTTGTTAATAAAATCAAAACAGAAGCATCTTTGCCTCTGTTTTGATTTATAAAAATTGAGGTATACTTAATTGTTTGCGACAACTATGTTGAAGTTGGGAGCTTGGGCTCCTGCTACGATTGTCCAATATACCCGAGTACCAGTACCGCTGCGAACCCCTGCTGCAAATACGACATTGGATGCAGGAGCTACTGCATTAAATTGATCGGTTGTAAAATAGTCAATTGCACCGCGTTTGGATGCTTTAAATGCTAAGGTGCCTCCTAATATGCCACTTGCAGCAATTGCAATCAAGATGAATCTGACTTTTCTCATGGAGTTTTTTTTAGATGTTAGAATGGAAATTTTTGGGTGGTGGTATTAAGTTTCAATTGAGTATGAGCTTTATTTTTTGATGGTTTTACAAAATTAGTTGCGCAAGGAATATTTACTTTACTAATCAAGGAATAAACCTTTGAGATGGCGTAATAGAAATCTGGAGTGACAATATAGATTGTCACATATTGTTATTTAAATAAAATACAGACGTGAAATTTATAAACGTGAAGGTTGGTAGGGGGCTTAGACTACTTGCCTAAGTTGATCTCTTATTACTTTTAAAGCCCGGCTCGTTTGGTTTCTTACGACTTGTGCCTGAATATTTAAAGAATTGGCAATTTCATTACAACTTCTATCCTCTATATATGCTAATTCAAAAATCTTTCTACAGGCTGGTGCCGATATTTTTTGAATGGCAATCCGGATTTGTTGACCAAGCTCTTTATTTTCGAGAAATTCCAAATAGCCTTCATAAACAGACGATGATTCCAGGAATTTTTCGTATTTTCTGGCAACTGCATTCGCCCTGCATCTATATGCATATTGAAAATGCACAGCCCGAAGGAAATAATGCTTGACAGGAATCTTACCAGATATTTGATTCCGACGTTGCCAAAAAGAAGTAAAGATTTCCTGGACAGCATCCTCTGCTTCCTGACGACTTACGAGTTTTTTTCTGGCTATAGCCAGCATGGTTGGTTGGTAGCGGTTGTATAGGATGGTAAAGGCCCCTTCCTGACCTTTCTGGACCATCTCTAACAGTTCGGCATCGTTTAAATGTAACATGATACCATCATATCGTATGCTGCGTTAAAAAGTACTATATGAAATTTTCGTTAAGTCCTTTGAGTACCTTTTAAAATGTTACACGATATAAGTTATCACTTAATTCAACTATAATATAATATTAGCGTTATTGCTAAAGAGGGGAAGTGATTGTCTGAGAATTGCTTAAAAATGCTTGTGAATGATTCCAAGGCTAAGGGAAGCTTACGTCTATTCTGTATTATGCCTGTATTTATCACCAAAAACCAACCATTTTCTATTATGTGCATTCCTACACCTTGCGGTACAATAGTGGCCAGAATCTTACTGTACGTATTTATTATTAATGCTTGTATGTTTCAAAGTGCCCAGGCCCACCAACAAGAAGGCAAGCAAAAAGTAACTATTGTTGGTAATGATATTTCTATGGATAATGTATTAAAGCAAATAGAGAAGCAAACGGGCTTACGATTTATGTATGCGGCGGGCGCTTTAAATTTAAATGAAAAGATAAAAGCTGCATTTCAGCAGGTGCAATTGGATGATGTGCTTTCCAGTATATTAGGTTCAAAAGGAGTTATATGGCAATATAGAGATGGTACGATCTTATTGAAGCAGCAATTTAAAGGCAAATCGGATGATAATGTATTAGGGGAGTCTAAGCTTTTGAACTCCAAAATGGAGGTAGCTGGAAGAATTTTAGATACAAATGGAAGTCCAATTCCTAGTGCCACTATAATTGTAAAAGGCACTAAAAAAGGTACTAAATCTGACGCAGATGGCTACTTTCGCTTGTCAGATGTAGAGTCAGGTGATGTTCTCCTAGTTACTTCTATTGGCTTTGAGACAAAAGAGTTAGTAGTAAATGATGATGCACAGTTGATTGTTAAGTTGAGAATTGCAATCGGTGCATTGGATGAGGCAGTAGTGATAGCATATGGTTCTACAACTGGGCGAACATTAACTGGAAATGTTTCGACTATCAAAGGTGAGGAAATCGCCCGTAGTCCTGTTACCAACCCACTGATGGCCATTTCAGGGAGAGTTCCTGGTATTATGATAGATCAAAAAAATGGCTTTAGTGGCTCTGCAGTGACGACACTTGTTCAAGGACAGAATAGTATTTTAAAGGGCAATGATCCATTCTATGTAATCGATGGTGTACCCTACCCTTCGCAAAATCTCTCTATAACTGCTACAGTTTTAGGTGTAGGGGGTTATAATACTCAATCAAAAGGAAGCACTCTGAGTTTTATTAACCCCGCAGATATTGAAAGTATTACCGTCTTAAAAGATGCTGATGCAACAGCTATCTATGGTTCTCGCGCTGCAAATGGAGCAATCTTGATTACTACTAAGAGGGGGAAACAGGGGAAAACTAAAGTAACAATTGATTATCAACAGGGAGGAGGTAAAGTTGCCCGCCATTTGGATCTAATGAGCACTACTGAATACCTGGCCATGAGACATGAAGCGAAATTAAATGATAAAATTGCTGTTGGGGCTACTGATTATGATGTTAATGGCTTTTGGGATTCAACAAGGAATGTAAACTGGCAAAAGGAGCTGATCGGTAAAACTGCTAAATATATGAATGTTAATGGATCTATATCAGGTGGTAATAACAATATTCAATATCTTATTGGAGGGACTTTTCATAGGGAGACTACCGTGTTGCCAACAAACTTTAATGATCAAAAAGGATCGGTACATTTTAATATTACTAGTAATTCTAATGATAATAAATTTCAGATGCAATTCTCAGGAAGCTATCTGGTTGATAATAATAAGCTTCCTAATGTAGATTTTACTAATTATGCAGTTACTCTCGCACCAGATGCTCCTCCCTTATATAATGCTGATGGAACAATTAATTTTATGCCTAATGCTTCAGGCGCTTCAACATTCAACAATCCTTTAATTCAGTTAAATCAAAAAATTAATATAAATACTGAAAACCTGGTTAGTAATCTTTTGTTAGGTTATACTATTATGCCTGGGTTAAATTTAAAGACTAGTTTGGGATATACTAATATGCACTCCAACGAAATTATGCAAGTACCTTTATCTACTTATATTCCAGAAATACAACAATATTTAGATAGATTTGGGGTGTACGGTAATTATGCTATAAACACTTGGATAATAGAACCTCAGCTTACTTATGACCGTTCATTTGGATTTAATAAGTTTAATTTTTTATTAGGTAGTTCCCTTCAACAGAATAATTCCAAGGGGAACGAAGTGTTTGGCTCAGGATTCAATTCAGATCAGGCTATTGGCGATATAAATTCAGCTACAACACTTATAAGTACAGGATCCATAATGTCGGTCTATAAGTATGCCGGTCTCTTTGGAAGAGTAACCTATGCATATAATAATAAGTATATTGTTAATTTATCAGCGAGAAGAGATGGTAGCAGCAGATTTGGATCTGCGAACAGGTTTCACAATTTTGGAGCAATAGGATTAGGGTGGATCTTTTCCAGTGAAGATTTTATGAAGAATAATTTGCCCGCTTTAAGTTATGGTAAATTGAGATTTAGTTATGGGACAACTGGCAATGACCAAATAGGAGACTATGCGACCTTAAATTTATATAGTCCTTTGGTTGTTGGCGTTCCATATAGGGGGATTTCATCGTTGGTGTCAAATGGCATAAATAATCCATACCTTCAATGGGAGGAAACTAAAAAAGTAAATTTTGGACTAGATCTCGGATTTATAAAAGATAAAATCTTGTTGAATGCCAATTATTATATAAATCGATCCTCTAATCAATTATTGCCTTATAAGCTTCCTAGTATTGCGGGAGTTTCAAATATTACAACCAATTATCCAGCTACCGTTCAAAATAGTGGATGGGAGTTCACAGTGACAAGTACGGTCATTAAGCGATCTAAGTTTGATTGGAACGTTAATTTTAATCTAACTATTCCTCGTAATAAACTAATTGCGTTTAAAAACCTCTCATCATCCTCATATGCAAATTCGCTGATAGTTGGTCAACCACTTACTATTACAAAAGTATTCCATTCACTAGGTGTTAATCCTGAAACTGGATTATATCAGTTCACGGATGCGAAAGGAGCAATCACTTCAACGCCTAAGTTTGTAACAGACCAACAAACTGCCGTTAATTTGTCTCCAAAATTGTATGCTGGTTTAAACACTACATTCAGTTATATGGGAATTTCATTAAGTGCTTTATTTCAGTATATGTCGAGAAATGGTGCTAATTATTTTGCAGGCGCGCCATACCCAGGTTCTTTCAATCAAAACCAACCAAAATATTTGTTAGATCGCTGGCAAAAAGTGAATGATAATGCTGCTCATCAAAGATTTAACTCTAATAATTTATTAGCTATAAATTATATATACTCAGTTGCGAGTGATGCTTCTTATTCTGATGCCTCTTATTGCAGATTGAAGAATTTATCTCTGAGTTGGGATTTGCCGGAGAATTGGTTAAAGCGTGCAAAAATTTCAAATTTAAGACTCTATGCACAAGGACAGAATCTTTTAACATTTACTAATTACAAAGGACTGGATCCAGAATCATTAAGTAGTATAACATTACCGCCATTAAAGACATTCGTATTTGGTGTACAATTGGGCCTTTGAAACTTCTTTCTGATATAAATGGATTCAAACAGTTTTTCTATTACAATAGGTAATTTTAAATATATGAACTCAATATACCGTTTGGCGATTTACTTAAATATAATCGGCCTTCTCCTAACGATCTCATTTACAAATTGCAATAAATTTGTTGAGGTAGATACTCCTGTAAGCTACACGTCAGGAGATGATGCTTATCAGACCAATGCAAATGCTATTGCTGTTTTAAATGGTATATATGCTAGTATGAGCTCTAAAACGATTCCAAATGGGGGATCTATTAATAGTTTTATGTCCTTTTATCCAGGTTTATCTGCTGATGAGTTCACCTTATATAGTGGCGTTACTAATCAGAATTACATTGCCTTTTATCACAATGAATTATTAAATTCAAGTGGTCCTAATGTCTGGACTACTTGCTATCCTTATATATTTCAATTAAATTCTGCTATAGAAGGCATATCTGCATCTAAGGGACTAAGTAAAGCTGTTAAGGATGAATTATTGGGAGAAGCAAAATTTCTGCGAGCATTTAATTATTTCTATCTTGTTAACTTATATGGACCAGTGCCACTTGCAATTACAAGTGATTATAAAATAAATATGTTACTGTCTAGATCAGATACTAGCAAAGTTTATCAACAAATAGTGGCTGATTTACAGGATGCATCTGGTCTTCTTAATTCCAATTTCGTTGGTAAAGATGCTATTAGCGTTAGTACAGAACGTACTGTTCCTAATAAATGGGCAGCAAAGGCATTACTAGCGAGGGTTTTCTTATATAGGAAGGATTATGGTAATGCTGTTGTATTGTCAACTGAAGTCATAAATAATACTTCCCTATTTAGTTTAACAGATTTAACGGATGTTTTTTTGAAAAATAGCAAAGAGGCAATTTGGCAAATTCAACCGGTAAACCTTGGATGGAACACTGAAGATGGCAAATTGTTTGTTATCCCAAGGACCGGGCCGAGTGATAACAATCCGGTTTATTTGAGTTATCAATTATTGAATAGTATTGAAAATAATGATTTACGTTTTACGAATTGGATTGATACTATTACAGTCGGGGGTATACTTTATCGCTATCCATTTAAGTATAAGAATGCAACATTGAATAATTCTGTGACAGAATATCAAATGATGCTTAGATTAGCTGAGCAGTATTTGATTAGGTCTGAAGCAAATGCGCAGTTAAATAATTTTTCTGCATCGATAAGTGATTTAAATATCATCAGAAATAGAGCTGGCCTTCCAAACTATGAAGGTACAAATAGTCAACAAATATTACTGGATAGCATAATGCACGAAAGACAGGTTGAGTTGTTTACGGAGATGGGACATCGTTGGATGGATTTGAAGCGAACTGGTGCTGTTAATAATGTAATGAGTGACATCGCGGTTAATAAAGGAGGGGTTTGGAGTAGTAATGATCAATATTATCCAATATCTACTCTCGAATTGCAGTATGGTCCCAATTTAGTACAAAATGAAGGGTACTAAAAATTCTTTATCTCCAAATTCAATAAAATTTCTGGCAAGTATTTTTGTTTACTTCTATGTTAATGAATATAACGTGCAGACCAAATTCTGCACGTTATGAAATGTTTGTAATACCCAAATCTATAATTAAAATCAATTCAAATGAGACACATTTTTTCAACTATTGAAAAGTTGACCCTTTTTTTAAAAAGTTATATTTCATGGATTATTATTCATTTAGTGTATGTGTGCTATTTGTTTAAAATGAATGCTTTAAAGAGTTGCTCAGTTTTTTGTTTTCTTTTTTTTATGTCAGTTACAAAATGTTTTGGCCAAAGGTGGAACGTGGTAATATAAATAGTGATGGAAAGTATGTATCCTATAATATTGCTCACTCCAGTAACGTAAATGGTATTAAGAGTCAGGTCATTGTTCAGTCAATTTCAAATAAATGGAAGAAAACTTTCAATACAGCTACTACTTCAATTTCATTTTCTCCTGATGGTAAAAGGGGATATTTTATTTTATCAAATGATAGTTTAGCTATATTAACTCTTGGAACCGATAATATATCTTATATAGAAGGGGTGTCTTCCTTTAGGCTAATATCAGACTATTTATTGTATAATTCCAAGACTGATCCAAAAAAGCTATCGGTGGTTGGTGCCTTCGATAGAATTACAGCTGTATTGGACAGCATAATAAGATATGAATATAATAAAAAAAATGATGCCTTGATTTTGATTAAGATAGGACAGAATAATAAGCGTATTATTTCGTATTACCATTTAAAGACGGGGTTAAATAATGTTATTTGGGAAGGAGAGGAAGTGAAAAATTTGTTGTTCGATTATGCGAATGAGAAAATTGCATTTATTGGTATATCAGCTTTGGGAGAAAAGGGGATATGGGTCTATAATTCAGGCCAAGAGAAGGCTATTTTAATTTTCAATACCAATGAAATTAAAATTGATTCATCTAACGAAATTATTCGGATTCACAGATTTTCAGAGAACGGAAATAAATTATTTATAGTCGCTCAACCTAAAGAAGGTCATGATGATATAAAAAAAATAAAAAAGGATGCTAATGTAACTATTTGGAGTTATACTGATGCAAAATTGAAATCTCAATATGAAAGAACTGCAAAAGAAATCCCTCAATATTTTTATGCAATTGATTTAATTAGAAAGACAATTATTTCAATTAATAAGAAAAATGAAACGATTATTGATATTGGTAATGATTTGGGGTTAATTCGACAATTTTCGGGGAATGGAGATATTGAAGACGAGGATTGGAATCCCCAAAGTCAGTATAAAAATTTGTTTGTGTCATTGCAAGACGGAACAAGATCAAATTTGCCTATTGAATATCCTATGTTCTCAAGAGGAGGTCATTTCATATTTTATCAAGATTCCCTTAATAAGGATTATTTTACATGGAATTTAATAACTGGTAATAAAGTTAATATTACCCGTGCAGTTACATCAGAAATGGGGAAAATTAAAAATCCTTATTATAAAATCGAATTTACGAGTGCATGGGACTATCAAAGTTATTGGCTTGATGATGATAGTTCGGTTATACTATATGCCGAAAGAGATATATGGCAGGCAGATCCTTCTGGTAAGCATATTCCAGTCAATATTACAAATGGTTATGGAGCTAAAAATAATATTGTATTCTACCCAGTTGCAGACCTTTCGACGTTCAAGTTTAGGAAAGGAGAAGAGTTGATATTGGTTGGCTTCAATTTCTCAAACAAGCAGAATGGTTTTTATAGGATAAAATGGGGTATCCAGAAAGATCCTCAAAAAATAGTGATGAGTGATTATGTATACTATAATCCTCATGTTTTGATAGATAATGGATATGATAATCAGCCAATAAAAGCAACCAATTCTAATGTTTGGCTAATAAGGAGAATGAACGCGGAAGAATCGCCTAATTATTTCGTTACTAAAGATTTTAAATCATTTTCTCCTGTTAGTGATGTTTACCCAGAAAAAAAATATAACTGGGTTACAAGCGAATTGCATATATGGAAAACGTTTAATGGGGATTCTTGCCAGGGAGTGCTATACAGACCAGAAAACTTCAACCCTAACATAAAATATCCTATTATCTACTATTATTATGAAGAATACGCAAACAATTTAAACTCTTATCTTATTCCGCGTACTTTTATCGGTCCGATAAATATTCCATACATAGTTAGTCAGGGATATCTTGTATTTGTGCCAGATATTCATTATAAGTTCGGAGAGACAGGTATGAGCGCTTATAATTCAGTAGTCTCTGCTGCCGAGTATATGGCTACAAAACCTTATGTTGACTCAACAAAAATGGGAATTCAAGGGCATAGTTTTGGTGGATATGAGACAAATTTTATTTTAACCAAAACTAATATATTTGCCGCAGCATGCTCAGCATCCGGAATAACTGATTTAATTTCTTTTTCTGGTGGACTTACATCTCAAGGGAAAAGTGTGCATTGGATGACTAGTAAAGGGCAAATTAGATTAAATGTAAAACTTTGGCAAGATCCCCAGCGATATATAAATAATTCGCCTTTGTTTTATCTTGATAAAATTACCACACCTTTATTGATGATGCATACTACAGATGATACAGCAGTGCCATTTGGGCAGGCATTGGAGCTTTTTAATGCACTTCGGCAGTTTCGTAAAAAGGTATGGATGTTAATATATAAGGGAGAGGATCATGTATTAAGAGATAAGCATAATGCTTATGACTATACAGTGAGGCAAATTCAATTTTTTGATCACTATCTGAAAGGGAAAGATTTGCCGAGCTGGATGGCACCGGCGGATTAAAACATAAGATAAAAAAACTATAGTATCTCACTATTTATGAGATACTATAGTTTTGCTCTGTTATATTACGAATTTTATTTCACAATATATTTTTGAGTGTGTTTTCTCAAGCACCAGCTGATATTGAGCTATAGGCAGTTGCCTGAGCGCCTGCGACAATTGTCCAATACACTCTTCCTGTAGGATTAGCATTCGGTAATCCATTATGAATTACATTAGCTGCAGGAGCAGGGTCGTTGAAAACGCTAGTTGTAAAGTAGTCAACAGAACCGCGGCTAGCAGACGCTTTGAACGCGAAAGAACCACCTGTGATAGCGAGAACAGCAACTGCTGCTAAGATTAATTTTGCTTTCTTCATAGTAAAATTTGCTTTTTGATTCAAAAAGCTAAACTTTGTCTTTTAATAATTCTGCCTACTCTCTTATAAGGGTTTTCGGCACTCCCCTTTAACGGCCCAATATGCGCGTATAGATGGATCCTTGTCTACGATAACGCATACATTAGGCTATTCCTGTAAATAATATGTTTTGAATATAGCTTTGCTATTAGCTAATCTGTGAGGTAAGCATGTGAGATTTTCAGAATCAATTTAACATCGGTGGATATGTATAATAATAGTGTGCATAGAATGTCTTATTTCTAATAAGGTTTAAATGATAACGTTGGCCTCATTTGGGTTACGATGATAAAGTTACGGATGGATAAGCTTTAAAACTTACTAAGGGTCGATCATTTTTTAGGAGACAACGGAATGCTTAAAAAAACAGCAGAAAGTAAATCCGGGCCATATTATCGCTACACTTCAAATGACAATCCAGGTATCCGGTACCTGTTTATTATTTTCTCCTCTCCGGATTTACTTCTGCTGCCGCATGGATATTGATTATGAAAAAAGCAAATGTTGACCAGGTTTGGTCGTTTGGTGGGACACTAAATAATGGATGTCAGAATGAAAAAAGAAAAATATAGCTTTCGTTAGTCTAAAGGTAAGTTGAGATTATTGGCAAATACTTAGGAGATCCAGGTGTTTTATGGGAAATAAAAAACCGTGTCCTGAGACACCAGGACACGGCGGTTTCCATAGGGTTAAAACGACATTAATTAATGTACTATTGCATTTGTTTGAGGGTACAATCGTAATATTCTTCCAGCTGATCCACCATTTCTTTCACACTATTAAACTTACCTGTTTCAGCAATATCTGTCAATGAAAGCTGTTGTTTGTGAAGCAAGGTATATGTTATCATCATTCTCATCATATGCATAAATCCCTCTATGCTGATCGAGAAATGTTGTTCAAACCCCTGATTTAGCTGCTCTGGTGTTTGAAAATACATATACGCTAATTCGGGAATGGAATGTATACGATGAGGGTGTTCTACCAAATATTCAAATAACTGAATATAAGTATCCATGTGTAGTACACTCGAAAATAAGAACGGTTGTTGTGCATCTGCATCCTGTTTGGCAAAATTCAAAAAAAGGTCTGCACAACAACGACGGATGAAATAATAAGCCCGGCTACCCGTATGTTGACAGCTAAGAATTCGCTGGATAAGCAGATCGGCAACCGGATTGATATGATGTGACGATTCGTTGATCAGACTACTTACATCTGGAGAAGGCTGACTAAGCAGGTTTTTTAACGAAGGATACTTCGTAACTAACCCCTGTATAGAATCAGGATTGATATTAACATGAAAAGATAATACCTTCTTATCTGCCTCCATAGGTACCTTATGTAGCCCAGGCTGAAGATTGAATAAATTACACTCCTTTTCTTCCAGGTTAAACTCACTTCCATTCTCTTTTTCAGCTGCCAGGCTGTCTTCATACATAAAGTGCAATGCCCAGATATGATAAGGTGAATAGGGTAACAGCACGATATCTTCCTTAGCGAAGATATCGTGCATCCAAAGGCTGAAAGGTCCGACATCTATATGTTGAGAAAGGATATCACAATCCTGATCCTGACGGAAATAATAACCTGTTGATGGGATCCGTAGCTTACGGTATTCCTCAGGTAGATTCCCATCGGGCAGCATCGCTTTATTCTTTTTCTCTATGAGTAATAGTTTATTGGCTTTATTAAGTGTTGAGTGCATGCTAATGGTTTAATGAGATGAATAACCTACCTGCCTCTTCTTCTAAGCAGATGTATGACCGAATCCTCCTGATTCAATGAAACGTCGAAGTCTAATTCCTGATTTTCCCACCTGACATCTTCAAATATTCTTGCTAAGGGGGCTTTCATATTTATCGCTCCTGAAAATCTCATCGTATCTACATTATCTTGTATTATCAGTGGAACTGGCCTTACCCGGTTGAGGACATTCACGATTTCCCCAATTGTCGCATTATTAAACGTATATATCCCCTTCTGTCTTTTGAGCAACGCCGCTGTATCAAATGGTACTGCCTTTAATTTTTGCCCCTGTTTGAAGCAGACTGCCAGACCCGGAGTGAGTAGCAGAGAATCCTTAAAGGTCCTCATCTGGACTTTTCCCCTTGTCAGCGCAACAGACACCTTTTTCCCATCCAGGGTATTAATTCCGAATGCCGTGCCTAATACAGCTACTTTTGCATTTGGTACATTTACTACAAATGGCCGCAATGGATCAGGCGCTACATCCAGGTAGGCTTCTCCCTTTATGGAGAGTTCCCTGTTATCACCATTGAATGCCATGGGGAAGTTGATCGTAGACCTCGCATTCATCCAGATCTTACTTCCATCCGGAAACCGCATATATAAACTTATTCCATCCGGAATTGTAGCATGTGCATCTGTTACTTTCCCCCCATTTGTCCACCAGATCGTATCGTCATTTTTATATACTGTGACAACTCCTAAAGACAGGGTGTCAAATCGCTTATTCAATGTAAAGTTCCCCTTGCCCGGGACCTCCAGGGTGGCTCCCCTGGTAGAGATGGTATTTTCTACAATAGGTTGGGACACTTTAGGCGCTGGCCACCATAATAGTTTGACCAATAATAATATTACCCCTGCGGCCGCCAGGTAAGCCGCAGCCTGGCGAACTATGGTGAACCGTTTCACCTTTCGCTTTTCCCGGATCTTGTCCAGGATGCCATCTGCAGGAAGTTCCACGGCTAGTTTCTGACGGAGTTCCGCCATATAGTTCTCTGGTAACTGAGCATGCAGCTCATCCCATATCGCTTTTGCCTTTGGTTCTTGCGCTATCAGCTCTAAAAGCTTCACATGATCTTCCGGAGAAATAACCCCGGTAATTTCTTCCAGCACAAGCTGTTCTATATAGTCGGAGTCTACCGGCATGATCTGGAATTTTGAGTAAAGCTTTTATACTTTACTATGTAGGATCAAAAATGAAAAGGTACTTATCCTTTCGACTATTTTTTGGGTAATTTTTTCCTGAGCTGTTTCAGGGCACGATGAATATGGTTCTTAACAGACTGAACATTAATACCCATTTCTTCTGCAATTTCTTTCAGACTTTTATCTTCGAGATAAGATAAAATAAATGCCTGGCGTGTGGCTGGTGAGATGGCACTGATGGCGGAGTTAATTTGCGCTCCCAGCTCTTTCATCTCTATGTGGCGAGACATCTGAACGATCTGTGTCTGTTGGTCGGCAAAGTGCTGTTCTCTATTGCGGCGTGCTATTTTCTGTCGGATCAATTCCGACGTCTTATTACGTACAGCTCCCCTCAGCCAGGCCTGTACTCCTTTTGAAACATCGATGGATGCACGGTGCTCCCAAATCCAGATGCAAATATCCTGTACTACATCTTTCGATTCATCTTCATTCTGCAAACGTTTGTTGGCATTTACAAAAAGGAATGTGCGATACAGATCGCAGAATGCTGCGAACGCTAACTCATCTCCTTTTTTAATGAGTTTAAGTAAGTCATCCCCAATGTGATTATGGCAATTGCTCATATAACACTATTGTTTCTTTTTGAGTATCTAAGCTACGAATAGGAATTTCGTTGTTCGTTAACTCATTGTTAATGGTTGTGGAAATTTATTCTTCTACGTGTATGGGTACTTTTCGCTTTCAAAAGCTACTTATATATGCAATTAGATCACCCGGTGATTATTGTGAACATGAGAGGATCTATTGAAAGACACTTTGGAGTTTTTTGAAAATATGTAAAATCAGGTTATGCGGCTTCCTACACCTGTAAATTGTCTTGTTGTTATTTATACTTTTTGTGCTTTCATCTTTACTTGTGTCCCGCTGCAGGTGTATGGCCAGTATTCCGGGTATAAAGTAACCTTAAAAGCACAAAATGTAACATTGGAATATGTATTTAGCGAAATTCAAAAGCAAACAGGGTTAGTATTTGGTTATAGTAATGATAAACTGAACCAAAATGAGAAAGTAAATATTAGTTATTGGAGGGTGCCACTGGAAGAGGTATTAGCTGATCTACTAATAAAGAGGGGATTTGTCTGGAAAATTGTCGACAATGGAATTGCCATCAGAGAGGGGAAACCTGATGAGCAGCTCTTACAATACCGGAAGAACCTGGACAAAGGGATCAAGGAAATTATGTTTAATAGGAACCTGGATGAAGTAGTGGTATCCGGGTACAAAATGACAACTATCCTGTTGAATACAGGGAACACCGTGCCTGCGATCAGAGCGCCGGGAATAAAACCGCAATTTCAGTACACAGGTAATATATTGAACCAACTACAAGGCCAGGTGCCTGGATTGCAGATCAGTATGAGTGGAGGCATGTTTGCTACTGCCATAGATATTAAAATTCGTGGACAGTTAAGTTTGACCAATGGTACTATGCCATTGATCATTGTGGATGGGGTACCTGTGAAATCCCAGATTACGGATGGCCTTGGGTCATCTATTTGGGGTGCCGTATCCTCTGCATTGGCTTATATCAATCCTGCTGACATAGAGAGTATTGATGTACTAAAAGATGCTGACGCTACTGCCATTTATGGATCAAGAGGTGCAAATGGTGTAATTGTTATTACCACAAAAAGAGCACAGAAAGGACCAGGGAGATTATCATTAAATGTTAAAGCAGGGACGGCGAATGTGCCCAGGCACCTGGATCTGTTGAATACAAAAGAGTACCTGGATGTGCGTAGGCAAGCTTTTGTTAATGATAAAATTTTGCCTACGGTGCAAAATGCGCCTGACCTGTTAAAATGGGATACCACCCGGTACACTGATTGGCAAAAGGACTTAATTGGTGGAACGGCCAAATTTTACAATATGCAGTCCGCCTTTACGGGTGGGAATGATACCACTCAGTATTATGTGGGTACGAATTATCAGAAAAATGGTACTGTGTATCCTGGCAATTTTTACCAGGAGGGATGGGGTTTGCACTTGAGTGCCTCAAGAGGAGCACCTACGCAACGTTTGCATCTAAATGGAAGTTGGAGCTATTTTAATATCCATTATTATCTGCCATCATCCGACTTTACCAATAATATTTATTTGCCACCCAATACGCCACCAGCATATATTAACGGAGAGCTGAATTACTCCTGGGTGAATCCTTACATCGGGCTAGTAGGACCTGAGTTCACAGCGAATGTGCATAACCGGTTTGGGAACTTTGCAGCGCAATATCTGATCAGCAAAGGATTGGAACTGAAATTATTGTTGGGTGATCAGTTGTTGAAGGGAAATAGTAAGACGATCATGCCTATCACTATGGTAGCACCTGCGGTGAGGAATGGTACAACCGGAAGTATGACTATGTATTATTATCAGGCTGGATCTACGATTATGGAACCGCAAATCGCTTACGCTGATTCAATCAGTGATTTAAAAGTGGATATGTTAGCAGGAGGTACTTACCAGGGTGCTACGGAAAGCAGGGTAACAATGGTCGCCAGTGGATTTATGGATGATGGGCATTATGATAACCTGGCTTATGCAGATTCTATTTCCGGGACTAATTATAAAAGCGTGTATAGGTACCTGGCTGCTTATGGTAGGATCGGGTTTAATTATAAAGGAAGGTACTTAGTGAATCTAAGTGTAAGAAGAGATGGGAGTAGCCGGTTTGGTAGCAGAAGCCGATACGCAACTTTTGGAGGCATAGGTGCGGGCTGGATCTTTTCGAAAGAACATTTAATTGATTCCAATTTGAAAGTGCTGAGTTTTGGTAAAGCAAGGGTGAGCTATGGTTCAACAGGAAATGACCAGGTGGGCGACTATCAATACATGGATGAATATACGCCTGTGAACAACTACCAGAATGGGTATGCGTTGTCTCCTTCCAGTCTGGCTAATCCAGATCTGGCCAGGGAGAAAACCAGGAAACTGGAGTTGGCATTAGACCTCGGCTTCTGGAATGATAAGTGGATGGTGTCCGCATGTTACTACCTTTATCACTCTACGAATCAGTTGGCTTCATATCCGCTGCCGACGATGGTGGGCATCAATACGATTGTTGGCAACATACCGGCAGTTATCAGGAATTATGGATGGGAGTTGGAAATGCGTACACAGAATATTACGACGGCCAATTTTAGTTGGTCATCGGTAGTCAATATGACTATCCCACGAAATATGCTCTTATGCTACCCTGGATCAGATGCTAATAGCAACTATTTACAGGTAGGCAAGCCCCTGGGATCCATTTTCGTATACAAATCCGAAGGTGTGGATAAACAAACAGGTGCTTATCTTTTTTCTGATGGTAATGGTAATAAGTTGGCCGCAACTGAAAACTTGCCCAGGCCTTATTTGGTGAACACTTCGCCGACTTATTACGGGAGTATACAGCATACTTTTATGTATAAGAGATGGAGATTGGATATGGTGTTTATGTATGTAAAGCAGGTTGGATTGAGTGATTTATATGATCGTGTATATGTACCCGGTATGCAACGTAACCAGGATAAAAATGCAATTGAAGGGTATTGGCGTAACACAGGTGATAATGCAGTGCATCAGCGCCTGACTGTTGGCGGAACATTGAGAACGAGCTATCTGAAAATGTTGGAGAGTGATATGGCGTATGTGGATTGCTCGTATTTACGGTGTCAATCATTGACATTGTCCCGGAGATTACCCTTACGTAAGCTGCATCTTGAAGATGGTAGCGTTTATGTGCAAAGCCAGAATCTATTTACGCTTACACCCTATAAAGGATTGGACCCTGAAACACAGAACCGGTCAAAGTTGCCACTACTTAGATCATTTAGTGTGGGTATCCAGATACAAATTTAAAAGACACACACACATGAGGTATTTATTCATCGTAATGATTGTAATTATTGGTAGTGCCTGTAATAAGATCTTAGATGCAGGACAACCTACTGATAAAGTTACTTCAGTAACAGTATATGAGAGCAATACCACCGCTATTGCCGCTTTAAATGGTATTTATTCTACAATGAGTAGTGGTGGTCCGGTAACAGGGAATAAAGGATTGTCATTCCTGTGTGGACTTTCGGCGGATGAATTCATCTTACAGGCAAGTGATATGAACCTGCAAGCAGTATATCAAAATGCACTGGTGGCAGGAGATGTGGATTGTTGGACGGATTTCTATAATTATATCTACCAGGCAAATCTGGCATTAGAAGGACTAGAAAAAAGTCAGTCTTTGAAAGAGACGGTGCGAAAACAATTAAAAGGAGAGGCTTTATTTGTGCGGGCATTTAGTTATTTCTACCTGGTTAATTTATATGGAGATGTGCCCTTATTATTGAATACGGATTACAAGTATAATGCGGTACAGCCGAGGACTGCCGCGTTGACTGTTTATGCACAGATTGTAAATGATCTGAATAATGCCGTGGAGGTATTGAGCGGAGATTTTCTGGCAGGTGATGTAGAAACAGTTTCTTCCGATCGGGTGAGGCCTGGTATTTGGTCTGCGAAGGCTTTGTTGGCGCGGGTTTATTTATATACGGGAGAATATGAAAAGGCCGTAAAAGCAGCCGATACCATACTGAAAAAAAAGGATCTGTTTGATACTGTACCGTTGGTAAATGTATTTCTGAAGAATAGCAGGGAAGCTATTTGGCAGTTACAACCAGTGAAGAATAATTATACTGACGAAGGATATTTATTTCTTGTAGATACCTTGGCAGCCTGTAGTAAATCTTTGTTGCATGCATTTGAAGTCGGAGATAAGCGGCAGCAGAACTGGGTATTAAATGGTTATCCTTTTAAGTATAAGAGTGACTTACCTGTGGATAACCCGTTAGAATATCTGATGATGATAAGAGTTGGTGAGTTATACCTGATCCGGGCAGAATCAAAAGCACATTTGAAGGATCTGAATGGTGCGCTGGCAGATCTAAATATAATTAGAAAGCGAGCTGGAATTAAGGGATTGAAGGCTAATACGCAAGAGCAAATATTAAGTGCCATTATACAAGAACGTAGGGTTGAATTATTCAGTGAATGGGGACACAGATGGTTTGATTTAAAACGAAGTGGAAACATGGATGAGGTGATGAAAACGAAAACCAGTAACTGGCAAGCTTATCAACAATTGTATCCGTTGATGGAAAGTGAGTTGAGAGCAAACCCTTATCTGAAGCAGAATGCAGGCTATTAATCAATGTTCTTTATCCTAATTAGCAAGGAGTATTCCTAAGTTTATCCGTAAGGGTAATGCTACCTTTACTTATAAAACTTTGGGATATGAAAAAAGCAAGAATCTTTCTCGGTGTGACTGCTTTTTTTTTAGTAGTCAATTTTTTACTGGCCTATAAGGTGGCTAGTTACAACCTCAATAACCTGTATTTGACAACGACAGGGATTTTTTATTCAAATGGTGCTACGTTGCAATTAAGGTATGCAACTTTAGCACCT
Organism: Chitinophaga sp. LS1; assembly: GCF_034274695.1. NCBI lineage: Bacteria > Pseudomonadati > Bacteroidota > Chitinophagia > Chitinophagales > Chitinophagaceae > Chitinophaga > Chitinophaga sp. LS1. Next base: position 930,252 of record NZ_CP128362.1, on the reverse strand, counting down.
TACAGAACTTTCCAAACAGATCCGACGCAGTTAAGCGTACATCCAACTATTCCGTTATTTCTGGATGTTACACTGACAACTACGACCATTGGAGGGGGAGGATTTACTTATACGGTAACAAATGGGATTTCATGGAATTTACCCATTTATGCGGATGAAGATCAGTAGGGAGGGATTATTTTGGGGGGGAGCGCTCCGGAAAAGGGAATTGATTTCCGGAGCCACCACCTCCTTTTGGAGGTATCGCATGGAATTGTTGTGAGAATGTTAATTTCGAAGCGAGCATTTGTTAATCATTATGTTAGTCATGTTACAATAATCGTGTGAATGCTATTACACTTTAATTGTTTCCCACTATATGCCAGCGCGGAATAAGTTTAATTAAAATAGTCCGGAAACGACTTTACTATAAATAAAACTTTCTGTTATGAAAAACGCAGAGGAAAGATCCATGTTGTCCCTATTAAAAAAAGGTAATGAACTTGCATTTACACACATTTATTGTACTTATGGAGGATTTGTACATTTACGTGCTTTATTTATCTTAAAAGATGCTGCTGCAGCGGATGATGTTTTGCAGGAGGTGTTTTCTCAGTTGTGGGAAAATAGAAAGCAGATTGATGTGGATGTGCCATTGACGGATTATTTATATCAGCGTGTGTTAGAGATCTGTGTTGCATATGAATTGCGACGCAATAATCTGACAAATGAATTGCCTAATGTAGAAGATGAGGGAGATGGATTTAGTGAGCTGGCCAGAAAGGAATTTCTGGCCAATATACACAAGGCGATTTTGCAGGTGTACCCACCTGCGTGCAAAGAGATCTTATGGTTACATGTGGTAGAGCAAAAGAGTTATAAAGAAATTGCGGTTGAGAGAAATATTGAAGTGGAGGTAGTACGAAACCAGATCTGTAGGGCCAGGAAGTCATTAAAAGATATATTAGGGTTGCCCTGAACCAGACATCCATTCAGGCATTGGGCCGCCTTTTAGGTAGTGGTCGAAGAATTCCATTTGTTTGGTAGTAAAATCCTGTTGATTGGCAAGGTTGGTTAATTGGTGACCTTCGTTTTTGTATTGTAGCCACCAGACTGGTTTTTGTAATCGGCGTAACGCTGTAAAGAGTTCGGCTGCCTGTGCCCAGGGAACCTGGTTATCATCTTCGTTGTGCATGATCAATAGCGGTGTATTGATATGATGCACTTTTAGAATAGGCGAATTTCGTAAATATCTTTTTAGGTTTCCCCAGGGGGGCACCTTCATTTCGTTTTGTCCTGTTTCATATAGCGGTTGGTAACTATTACCAGTTAGTTTTCGGATACTGCCGTACCCGCTGATGAAGTCGGTGGGGCCGGCGGTTTCCTGTGCTGCTGCGAAAAGGTCTGAGTGTGTGATGATGTAATTGGTGATGTATCCGCCAAAGCTGAAGCCCTGCAACCCCATTCTTTTTTTGTCTATGAAGGGATATTTGCCCAGGTGTTTAGCAGATTTAATGATTGTTTTCGCTGTACTCGCCCCAGGTGCACCAGGTTTGACTTGGATGTCGGGAATGAAAACAATATAGCCTTTGCTAATATAGGTGGGAATATTGAGTGTGCCTTCGCTGAGTTGCAGCGGAAGGTGGCGGTGTAGGTTGTTGCTATATTTGCCATAGTAGGTGAAGATGATGGGATACTTTTGGGTTGGGTTGATCTCTTGAGGCATATATAAGATGCCGGTAATGCCTTTAAAGCGCATCATCTGGACCTGAATGGTGTAGGCTGGTGGTACGGCTGTTTGTGGTATGAATATGTTGAAATTTGTGGTGGTGTAAAGGTTAGGTGGCGATTGAGCTGTTTGCTTATTGACCAGGTATGTTCCATTGGCGTAAATGGGTTTGAATTGATCGATTGGATAGATGGGAAAATAGTACAGGCAATCATCCATGGTATATTTCATGGGATCTGCCTTTGTCAGTCGCCAGAACCCGTTTTGTTTGTTTTTTGTATTGAGGGCAATGAGTAGCGTATCATCCAGTTGGCGAAAGATGATCTTTTGTTTTCGGCCGTAGTGGTTGGTGAGGCAGCGGGATTGGGTAAGGTTCATTTCCCAGATGTCGTAATTGTCATAGGCGATGAATGAGGTGTCGTTTTCCTGCCATTTTACAATAGCGGTGATTTGTTTAGGAAGAGAATGGGTGGTACCGGTTGAAATGTCGTAAATGCGGTAGCATTTGAGCGCTACATCATACCAGGTTGCATATTTTTCAGCTGGTGATAATGTGCCATTGATGAGTAAGGCTTTTGGATTTTCTGCAATTTTCCATCTCAGGCCAGTGGCAATGTCTACCAGGTAGAGGGTCGCAATGATTGTTTTATTCCAGTAGTATTCCTGGTAGTTGAGTTTGTTTTGTAATAATGCATAATGATTCCCTATAAAACAGATCTCTGTTTTGCTGTCATTCAGCTGCCGCATACCTATAGCAGCTATTGGACCCAATAGGAAGGCTAACAGGAGAAATGTGAATAAAGCTGGCATAGTACCTGACTTAAAGTGGTTGGTATCAATTATAAGACAATACTGATGGGTAAAAAGTATGATTTACAGGATTCTTCTTTTGTCTTTTGTGTACTTGTCATAAACTATTCTATTTAACATCTCCCGCATCCGGCTCCTGACTTCCGAGCCATACCGTTTTTCAATAGCAGCTGTGGTTAAAGATGATGTAATGTGGGTGACCGTACCGTAGCTTGTGAATAATTCATATCTCCTTATCAGAATTTTCTTCATCACCTCGCAGGTAATCTTATAGTAATGCGCCTGATCTTCCCTTCCCATATCATCGAAGCACCAGACCCGGTAATTTTTGTTGTCATTATTTTCGGGGTTACCTATGTATTTATCGAGGATCCCTGGACCTTTCCTCGTGAAGTCTGTACTGATCCGGTCACAATTATGCATTTCGTAGTCCAAAGGTCCTGGCACCAGCAGGCGCATGAGTTGCATGATATGCGTTTTCCCCGCTCCTACAGGACCTCCAAGGAAAATTCCCTTGTGCAGGTCGATATTGAGCTGTTGTGCGACTTCTTCATCACGCAGCATCCAGGCGATGACAGGGAGCAGTACGGAAAGGTCTTCATTATAAATCTGGAAGTGTTTTCCGAACTGTTCCCTGCCTTTTTCAGCCAGGAGATGAAGGATCTGTTTATAATCAAAAAGACTGGTTATAATCTTCATCATTTTTAAATTGAGGGGATTTTAACATCCATTTATGAGCAAGTGGTTGCCAGTGTTGAACAGGTGTATTTCCTGAGAGCCACCCGGTAGCTTCGTGGTGATACCAGAATTTCCGGGCTTCTTCCTGGCTATACTGGTAGCTGGTAAAAAAAGCTATTACTTCGTCCATTGTCGGCAGACCGTTTGACACATCATTTGATATAGATTTTATTTTAGTTTCTAATAATGGTCCTTTTGGTGGTACCTGTAGGGGTTCATTACGTATCCCCATCGGGACCATAGAAACTGTTGCAGGGGTAAACCTCGAGGCCGATGGCTGATAAACCAGGTACTGCCGGGCCGCTAACTCACGTAAACTGCGGTAATAGGTACATTTAGACTTAATTTTAGCTGCCCGCATGATTTCTTCACGGCGAACGTAAATGGTTTTTCTGAACCCTAACTTATTCCATGTGTTGAACAGCGCCATGTAAAGGGAATAGTGGTGCGGTACCATCCATTCCTCCTTTGCTGCCTTTTCTAAAAAGGCGTTGAGATGAATGATATAATTCATATTGATATGGTTTTGAGTATCAGGACTGAAGTTCTTCCAGCTGTCCTTTTAGCCAGCGCTGGAGCATTATATTGATAGGTGGGTTACCTGGATCCAGTACCACGTCATTTCTGACCAGGAGTTTTCCCATGGTGCTATCCATCTTTTTTAGAATTTTAATTTTCTTATCCGGGATGATGGTCCTACTAATTTCTTCTTTGATACCAGATATGAGGTATTGCAAAAAGCTGGTATCATTGAAGTTGAGATAAAACAGCAATGAGTACATATGACGTTGTCCCATATTATCTCCATGTGTGTCAATCTGGGTCATTAAGTGGGTGATCAGATTCCAGGTATAATCGTGTTCCCCGTAGCTAAACCGGATGTACTCCTGGTTCCATATTCGTTGGATGGAGAGGTGTAGTATCTGCCATAGTTTTTGCAGTTGCGGCCCTTTTTTTTCCATCCATTGTGCGATGATTAATACTTTGTGATGAAACATTGACTTTTCTACTTCTATGTAAATGAGTGGCGGTGCCCCGCTTTTTTCAAAATAGATAGGGTATTGGGTCTGCATCTCCTTTAATAGGCGAAAGCATTCATAGCATATGTTTTTATGCCATGAGGCAGGATCGTCAAAAGCAGGGGGATCATCCGGATCCAGATCTTCTACCCACGACAATGGCACCAGGTCGAATAATTGCCTGATCTGTTCCTGCCAGGTGCGCATGTATCTTTTGAGTACAGCATCTTCTTTTGGAGATAGCATGAAGTCAGCGATCGTATGGTGCATATGCTCAATACATGCCTGGGCTTTTTCATAGAGAAATCCGGTACCATCATCCGGAGTAAAAAGATATTCTTCTAAACAATTTCGTAGATCATGAAGGGGTAAAAATGGGAAGGTCATGGGATTGTATTTTGGGTTGATGAAATTGAAACAGGGTTAGCATTTTCAATGTGTAAAATTCTCACAGCCTGGCAGTATTTTGACAGATTTATTTCATTGCAATAAGAAAGGCCTAGTACAATGAAGATTGGTAGATGTGATGGCTGTGGTAGTTCCATTTGCAGGGTGAATGGATGTACCGGTTCATGAGAAAGTTGGATCAGCAATGTTTGATCTGATTTTATGACGGCAGAATAATAACCGAAATCCAGGGACGCGGTCACGGCTATTAACCTGCAATGCGTAGCATCGGATGGGTTGTTAATCTGTACTGCCGGGATAAAAGCAGGGAAATAAATATCAATCCTCTTTCCGATGTTGATTTGATATTGAATATCCAGGTGTTCAGCGAGTGGACATTCTATATCCAATTCATAACCTTTCAGCGTTTCCAGATCTGCATTCAATATATTTCGCTTCCCAGGTGGCTGTAATGTATCGGTGATGATACACTTGCGAACAATAAATTTTGAGAGTTGATTAAATCTACTGCGGTCTGGTTGCATGTAGATAGGACCACAACAACACACGGTGCGGATTAGCTTTGCTACACGTGCTATGTGTATCAATTCAGTAGATACTTTTTTCTTTTGTAAGGGCCATTTGCTGGTACGCTGTTTATGTTTTTCAGGCATGAGAAATTGTGAATTTTAATGATTCAAAGTGTTTGTGATAAAAAGAATAATTTTTATATTTGGTATGCCACGTAAAATCAAACCCAAATAAAATTAAACATGAAAAACATTCAATGTTGGAAAGTGGCAAAAATGGGCATAATGTCCCGCGTGAGATTATTGTCCGCATCCTTGCAACAACGGTATTCGCTGAGGATATCGCATTATTAACCCGAAAATCTCCTAAAACCGGAAATAGAAGGTTGGGTAAAGCCCGTTCTAAATTGGGTAAATCTGAAGACTATCCTCTCTGTTTAAGGGAGTTCTGTAGAGCCTTTCCAGATTTTGACCCAGAAGAAACGGCTGCACGACTTTTTATTCTGAAGAAGGAGATTTAAAAACAACCTTTATTTATGTCTGTAGATTTGTTTGTCCATCAAAGTAAAGGGCTTTTCACTAAGGTGAATAGCCAAGTCGTCATACTGGTAGAAGCCAGTGGCGGATGTTCCAGGATCATCACAAGAGAGGGTAATTACCTGGTAAGTAGTACGCTCAGCCAACTGGAAAAAAAGCTACCCGTGGCACTCTTTTGCCGTGTACATCGTAGTTACATTGTTGCATTAGAGCAAATTACCAGTGTGACAGATTCTAGTGTTAAAGTTCTTGACAGGGATATTCCCCTGTCAAGAGCTTATGCTCCCATGTTATTCAGCCGGATTCGTATCATCATGTGACTGTTTGTTTTATTTAACCTCATTTTATCGCTTCCCAACTCCTTCTTATAGCTTCCTCAAAAGATTCTTCATTTTGATGTGTATTGTCGTGTTAATATTGTTGTCGTAAGGCATCGATCATCCAGGCTGTGCCCGGAATGAAGGAGAGGCACCTTTCATTTCACTGGATGGTTTTAGTCGAACTCACAACGACAAAATGTCTAGTAAGGCCTTTCAAAATTGTGTAACCCCAAAAATTAATTTTTATGGCAAAATCAGAAAACCTGATCCTGAAGGAAGCTTCAGGGTCGATAGGAGGAATATTGACTATTACGAAGTCAAAATCCGGGGCTACCCGGCTAGGTAAGCATCGAGGTGCGAGTCGTGTATTAGCTACGTCTAAACAGCTCGAAGTGCAGGCTAAGTTCAAGCAGAGTATCATCTATGCCAAGGCGGTAATGGATGATCCTGATTTGAAGGCGCTGTATGCAACGGCGATAAAGGGCGATCAGAGTGCTTATAATTTGGCGATGAGAGATGCGTTTAAGGCGCCGGAGATTACGAAGATCAATACGGAGCTGTATGATGGGCTGGTTGGATCTACGATTACTTTGCGAGCAGTGGATGATTTCAAGGTGGCGAGTGTGAGGTTGGTGATCTATTCCGCGAATGGAGATGTGGTTGAGCAGGGAGATGCAGTGCTGCAGGCGAATGGATTGGATTGGTTGTATACGGCTACTGTGGCGAATGGTGTGGTAGCGGGGAGTAAGGTGAGAGCGGTGGCGAAAGATCTGCCGGCGAATGAGACGATGATGGATGTAGTATTGTAATTAGAAAAGGCGCTTCGCTATATGCGGAGTGCCTTTTTTGGGGTAAACCCTATAGGAAAGTAGTTTGGTACTGTAAGGAATTATTTATTTAATGTGAATGATGTCTCCTTGAATATAATAATCAAAGTCGTTGGTAGCCTTTAGTATATCCAGGGAATGCTCTACTGGCTCATTTTTATAAATTACTCCTGTAAATCTGGATTTGCCTTTTGCTGGATTATCCATTATTACCTGCTTGTCAAACCAACGGGGTATTACTTTCATAATGTCGGAAAGGGAAGTATTGTTAAAAATATATAAACCCTGACGCCAACCAAGGAGTGCTGATTCATCAAATGTGGTTATGTCCATCTGATCAGACGTATAGGTTAGCTGTTGGCCTGGGTGCAATATTCTATCCTGTACTTTGACAGCACCATTGACCAATGCCACCTGCACTTTATTGCTATCATATGTATTGACATTAAATGAAGTTCCTAATACCTGGAGCATCTTGCCAGGTAATTTGACAAAAAATGGTTTTGTGCTTTTCGCAACTTCAATGTATGCTTCTCCATTGATGGATATTTCTCTTGTATTTCCTGTGAAAGACAAAGGGAATTGAAGTGTGGTTATAGAATTCAGCCAGACCGTAGATCCATCACTTAGTGTGATTTTGTAATCTTTCCCCTGAGGTATGGTCAGTGTTGCTATTCCTGCAGGAGCCGTAGCGGAAACATAGGTCATAGAGTCACCATTGTGATGAATGGTAATATCATTTACTTTTACTGAATCATGATTGTCAGATAAATTAATATTACCTGAACCAGGCAATTCCAGGCGAATATCTTTGTTGGCAAGGGCATTGTTAGGGACCGGGAACCTGGTTGCTGGGGGATAATAAAAATGGAAGAAGCAAAGACCAACCATAATTATTGCGGCGATGCTTAATAAATAAAATTTCCAGGACCCTGGCCTTTTTTTGTCTTTTAATGTCGCTTGAAAAATCATTTCCACCGGGCGAGATCGCTCAAGGAACTCCTTTACATCTGGTTCATTGAGAATATTCCTGGTTTCGAACCAAACATTAAAGGCTTCCGGGTCTTCCCGAATGGTTGTTTTGAGGTACACGAGGTCTTCATCACTGATCACCTCAGCTAACTCTTCTAAAGTTAAACGGTGTATCAGTTCATAATCTGTATTCATGATGCTTTTAGATTGCGAATTACAATCTAAAGTAACATATTCATATTACTTTTTTAAGATGGGAACGGATTATTTTAAGCGCCCGGCTTACCTGGTTTTTGACCACCTGGGGTTGGATATTCATATCAAGTGCTATTTCCTTATGGCTTTTATCTTCTATATATAAAAGCTCAAATGCCCTTCTGGTGGCAGGTGCTGTTACTGTAGCGATCGCTTCTTTAATTTGGTGGTATATTTCTTTATTTTCTAACGCGTGGTTGATTGTCCCTTCCTTTGAGATGTAAAGAGAGTGTTGGATGAATTTCTTCGCCACCTCGCTTTTACGGCATTTGTAGGCGTACTGCAGATGTACTGCTTTATAAAGGTAGTGTTTCAGCGGAATGGTAAGCGGAATCTCCTTCCTTCGGTTCCAAAACGAAGTAAAGATCTCCTGTACCATATCTTCTGCCTCGGCAGTAGATCTGATTTTGTAATAAGCCTCCATTAGCAGTAATGGTTGGTAATGGTTGTAAACAGCCGCAAATGTAGCTTCGTTACCTGCTTTTATTTCTTTAAGCAGTTCCTCGTCTGATTTGTGTAACATAAGTAGACCCCTCTGATATAGGTTACATGACAATTGTTGATACCGTTCCAAATCTATTGATAAAAAAATAGGGAGTAGTTAATGCGGAGTTAATGATATAAGATTTTATTATAAGTGGTTGGAGGTAATAGGATCTTTATATGGTTTCGTTTTGTTGGGAGATAGTTGCCACCCATTGTCAATCATGAATTTAAAGATATTGGTAATTAGTTTTTTAAAATTGGGATTTAGAAAGAAAACCTGTGTGAGTGTATGGTAAGAGTAATCCTTGATCCAGGATCTGGATAAAACTTCTCTATTAGGTATTAATAATTCGGAAAGGTACATACATATAAAAGTGGCGTTCGCATATTCAAGGGAAATATTTTCCATTCCTTTAATATCATTATTTTGGGTAAAATATAATTGGATAAGGTCATATAGCAGACTTAGGTTATTTTGATTTCTGTGTTTTAGATAATTCGAGCATAAGGTTAAGAGATCATTTTCACATCGATTCCTCTCTATTAGCAGGTGTATGTAAACATTTAATTTGTCGATGTATTCTAGACTAGGGGGAAGAAGATATGATAAGTTTTTAATAAAGTCGTCCGAAAAAGTAAGATTGTTCTTAGATAATTTATTCGAAAGTAAATCAATTTTGTCCTGAATGCCAGGCAATGAAATGCTTACCGATTTGACGTTTGTATTCAACTCGACACATATGCGGTGCGAAATGTTGTCATTTTCCTGCTTAATCTGATACCCTAAAATGAACTTTTTCCCCAGTTTAATATAAGAAGAGATGATATCAATAAATGATTCAGCTAGCTTACTTCTTTGCTGAAAGATAAATTGTGCGTCATCAATTATTACTATGTCATTGTTACGACAATGCATTTGAAATAAATCAATCGGTTCCTGAAGAATTTCTTCTACATAGAAAAAATTAGAGGGGATGGTGTAAAGCAATGTTTGTGGGTAGATATTAGGGTTTCTGTATTCCTTTGCTAATGCATGCAATAAATGTGTTTTCCCTGAACCATTTGGACCAAGTAGCACAAATACTCTTTCTCCATTCACTTCAGTTCTGCTTACAAAGTGGGACAATAGGTTGTAAATTTCCAAATTGTATTTGCAAGTGAAGTAGTTTTGGAATGTCATGCCAGGAATCATTTCTCTTTTTTGACTGAAGAAATGTTTTAAGTGAGGAGACTCATTCAGCTTTACTGGTCTAACATCATATAATGAGATACCGGAATCTTTTTCACTATGGATGATAATGTTAAATTTATCTCCATATTTATTTAGCATTGAGGCGTGTATATCCGGGAAAAATTGATTACGGAGAATGTCTTTTAATTGAGGGTTCTTAGAATATAAATATAAATTTGGGGTAGCATAATAATAGGGCATGAAATTTTTTTCAAATAGGTTTTTAAAAACACGACTTTGTGAAGCAATAATATTTAGACACTGTCGCCAGACGGATTCTGCCAGATTGCGACTATCATTATCATCCTTAAATTCATCGATAAATCTTTGTACCTGGTTATAACAATCATCGTTAAAATGAACTTCAGTAATTAGTTGCCGTGCGAGTACTTTCCCTTCGGCAAAAAAAATCTGACTCTCCTTTTTGAAGCCAAAAACACAATTTTGTCCACTCCTTCTGGTTAGTTTTTCTTTCGGCCATTGTTGAATAAGATGTGTCTGAGAGGGAGGCAAAGCCAGAAAGGAGGTTATGACGTGGTTATCATATGAGTTTTGCATATAGTAATTATCCCCTGACTTAAAGACAGGGGATAAAAATCCGATACTATTGGGTAAATATTCAATGAACCCATATAACTCATATTCGATATCAATTGTCATTGAAATATTGTTTTTTTTGTAAGAATTTTTTGATTTCTTCTAAATAGAAAACATAGTACATATTAAAAGGCAAGCCATAATTAGGGATGCTAATTACAGCTGCAGCGGTGTCACTAACAAAGGTTTTTATAATTGAGTTAGTGGCCAGCATTTCTGGTAGAATAATTGCTTCTACTGTTTCTTTTGTAAGTAAAAGAGGGTAGTTAACTTGGATTTCGACACTCATTTTACGGTCATCGGCCTGGCTTAAACATTTATTGGTAATTAAGGCATGATAAGCCTCGATTGGGGTTTGAATGAGGTCATACTTGATCTGTTGAATAGCCGATCCCTGGTAATACCCCATATTATTATCAAAGAAGAATTGTACCACCTTCTCAATAGCTGGTAGGTGAGGAGTAATCATAAAATCCTCTAATCGCATTTTTCGATGCATCTGTTCTTTATATAGCTTAAAACCGCCGGAGTCAAATGGATACGCCCTAATTATACTATGGATGGCCTGGGGCTTTAAGATAATTACCACAGGCATTAAAGCTGTTTGTCTACTTGTAAATGGTTGGTCTACTTTATACCCCGGTTTTCCATAACTGAGATATAATAGATTCTCTTTAAATACCGGACAAGGTTGCGGGCGAAGTTGCTTGCTCGTTAAAATATGAGATAACGTGGCAACATCCATGGTATGAAATAGAGGTAGTCTGAGGGAGGCTCTCAATAATGGATGGGTAATAAGCTCATCAAAAAATGAGTTGAATCGATGCATGGTGAAATTTTAATTGTTTCCAGGTAAAAAAATAAATTCCAATATTAATAAGATAGGTGTATTGTTAAATTGATATAATGGGGTTTTTATAACATACAGAAGTGGCTGATTAACGAGCGTTTAACAATTTTCTTTGGTATTTTAATTTTGTTGTATGTTTTATTTTTTTAAATAGTAAATATATTCGTTTGCTCCTATGACTTCCCTTCTTCTAATCAATTACCTTCAGAAGCGAAGTATATCCATTGTCTACGTCTGTTTACCCAATTATGAAAATCTTCTTATTATTATCCTCATTGTTTGTTTCTTTCTGCTTATACGGACAATCTGATTATATAGTTACGGGTACGGTTAGGGATTCTACTGGTCAGGTAGTGATTGGAGCTAATGTATGGTTAATGACGGCAAATGATACGCTTAGAGGTATGAGTAATAAGAATGGATCTTTTAGGATTACAGGGATAAAGAGCCAGGCTTTTAAATTGCGGGTTACATCCTTGGGATATGAGGTATGGGAAAAGACTTCTTTACCAGGGGGTAGTTTGGATTTTCAGATTGTTTTGAAAACAGGTATGAAAATGTTGAGAGAATTTGTGGTAAAAGGGATTGTACAGCCAGTTACTTATAAGAAGGATACAGTTGAGTATGATACTAAAGGATTTATATTTTCTGAGCATGATATGGTAGAAGACCTAATGAAAAGGCTACCTGGATTGGAAGTTAATAGTGATGGGACGATTAGTATGATGGGGCAGAAGGTGACTAAAATTATGATTAATGGGCAGGAGTTTTTGGTAAATGATATCAAAACATTGACAAGTTTGGTCCCGGCTTATCTTATTAATAAAATACAGTTGATTGATGATCACGGAGATATTAATCGGATGAGAGGAACATCAAGAGGGGAGACGCAAAAAATTATTAATTTGACAACTAGTGAAAGTATTAAAGATATAATAGCTGGAAGACTGTCGTCACAATATGGAGAATATGGTCTATATCGTCTAGCTGCAAGTGCCTTTAGATTTAATGATCAGCAAGAGTATCATATAGCCTTGGCAAATAGTAATATGGGGCAATATACCGGGAAAGCGAATAATTCTGATATTGATATTGGGTTAAGGAAAAAAATTAGTGATAAGGTTTCTTTTAACACCGGGATATATTATAAAAGTGAGAATACAGAGATAATATCAAATAATTCAATAGAAACAATTACTAGTGACGGAACTTTATATAATAATATAAATTCAAATGGAAATAGCCAATCTGAAAATGGAACTTTTAACTCGGAATGGAAAATTAATCCTGATAAGAATAATAAGCTCATAATTCATTTGGATGGGGACCTTGCTAATGGGGAAAATTATAGTGAAATAACAAATATTCAGTCAGGTTTTCAAAGAAAAGACCAATTTTCAATTAATAGTACTAAAAATAAATCCAATTTATTGAAAGGCAATCTGTTTTTTACTCATTTTTTTAAAAAGAATGGTAGAAATTTAGCTTTTTCGTATAGTGGGAATTTTAAAGATAATGGTATAGATCTCGATTCAAAGAATAGATTTCGTTATTACTATAATGCAGATACTACACAATTTCAGGATTCAAGTATACATCAATTGATAAACAGAAATAATGATATCTCAGAAAATAAATTGGAGGTTTCATACATTGAACCTATAGGCGACAAAAAGAATTTTGAGTTAAGGTATAGTTATTTAAACTCATTATTTTATAACGATTATAAGACTAAAATTGAAGAGACAAGTGGAAAGTTAGTACCTATAGATTCTTTAAGCAATAACTTTAATTACATTGTCCGTCAAATGGAGAGTGAGATTACTTATGAATATAAAAGTAATAGGCTAAATTATTGGATTGGTGGAAATATTTCTTCATATAAGTTATTGGGTCCTTCTAAAAAAATAGGATTTTCATTTTTCCCAGTTTTGCAATTTGATTATAAATTTTCGAAGAATTCCTTTGTTAGGATGTTATATAAAGGAGAAAATGCTTTCCCTACTTATAATCAATTATCAAGTGTTCCAGATTATTTAGATTTACAAAATCCTGTTATAGGAAATCCTGACCTTAAGCCGGCTAATAATCATTCCTTAACAATTGAATACAGGGGAAGTAAAAGAAAATGCAGTTTGTTCTCAAATTTTTCTTTTGATGCTACGAAGAATAATATTACGACCAATGTTCTGTTGGTTGAAGATAAATTAGGAACAGTGAAACAAGAGACTCATTTTTTGAATACAAATGAGAAATATTCATTGGGAAATAAAAGCGGATGGAGTGGGCAGGTTGGAGAGAGAAGTAATATTAATTTAGAGGAAGGAATTTTTTATTCTACGAATGATCAATATTATGATTTAACTAAATGGAAGATTACTTCACTTAAGGCTAATATAAGATTGGGATTTGAATTTGTATTGGGGTTCTGGAGTACATCTTCTAATATTACATATTCTTATAATAAGAATGATTTTGGTGTAAATAATGTTGCTATAAATATTCACTCAATAAATTATTATGGATACAACCACTTTAAGATTACTAAAAATATTTCAATGGAGATAACCTATTCGGGACAGAAAAATTATAGTCTTGAAAGTGCATTTAGATATAGTTCTTTGATTGTTGAATCAAGAGCAAGCTTTAGATGGCTAAATAGTAAATTAATTACTTCCTTAAATGTAAATAATTTACTAAATAATAAGGCTAATGCCTCTCAAATTCTTTCTAATAATTTAATTTCTTCTACAAATGTAAAAAATAGAGGGCGTTATGTAATGATTAATATTTTATATGACTTTCGTAGAGTTAATAATTAAGATTCATGATTATTTATATAAGATGTTACTTTTTAAATCAGTTTGCAATTTCCAAATAAAGATTCGATGAGTAAATTAATAGGATTTATTTGTTCTTTTATATTTATAGGAATTTATTCACTAAATGCCCAAATTATTCCATTATTGTATGATATGGTTCCGAATAATCCCAGAGATAAAATGAGTGAGATTATATTAGATAGTTCTCTTTATTCGGATGCATATTTAAACACATCGTATCCATCCTTGCAAATATTTAGTCCTTCGAAGAATAATAATCTTGGAATTGGTATTTTGGTAATCCCAGGAGGAGCATATCAATTTCTCGCTTATAATGAGGAAGGGACAAATATTGCAGCCTGGTTTGCAAATCATGGTATCACTGCATTTGTTTTAAAATATCGTCTACCTAGTAATGCAAGCTCTAATAATATAAGTATAGAATCTTTGCAGGATGCTCAGACCGCTATTAAGGTAATCAGGAGTCAGTGCTTACGATGGGGGATAAAATCGAATGCAATTGGAGTAATTGGATTTTCCGCAGGAGGACATTTAGCCGCTGGAATTTCTACAAAATTTAATATAAGTTATATTACAAACCCTAAAAATGTGAGTTTAAAACCCAACTTTCAAATATTAGTTTATCCAGTGATAAGTATGAAAGATAGTTTAACGCATTTTGGATCAAGGAATAATTTATTAGGAAGGAATCCATCACAACTTGTTATAGATTCTTTTTCAAACGAAAATTATGTAGATATTAATACACCACCAGCATATATTATACATGCTGAAGATGATAGTTTGGTTACAGTTAATAATAGTTTGGTTTTTTATCAGGCGCTCCTTAAAAATAAGGTATCTGCGGAAATTCATTTGTATTCAAAAGGAGATCATGGTTTTGTTTTAAGAATGAAGCAAGATGATTGGCTACTACCAATACAGAATTGGATTGTACAATTACTAAGCCAAGTTAAATGTAATCAATAACTTTCGTTCAATCCAGAAATAAAAAAAAATTCCTATTACTAATGATAGACATAAATGTAAGAGTATCGATAAATCAGGAATAATATAAAAACCATATCTTTTATAATAGACAGCAATCAAGTAAAATACAGGGATATGAATTAAATAAATGGAAAAAGAAGCGTTACCAAGTAGGAGACCTAAATTATTATTCCATAGTTTTGTTAATTTATCATGTCTTTCTAAGTAAATACTGCCCATTACGATAAAACCACTTGGGATACCCCATAATAATGTTCTTTTTAAACCTTTATTATCAATTATAATGCTATTCAATTCCGAAATTTCACCATAACCTAAGCGGATATTTAGCATATATCCAATCAATCCTATAAGAAGGAGAAAATAACTTAAAGAGGCATTAACCTTGAAAGTATTATATAAGTTAAAAACCAAAATACCTATTGTGAATTCTAATAATATTGGATTTAGGAAAAAAATCATTCTAGTATCATGTCCTGCAAAAAAAATACCTAATGTGGTTATTATTATAAAGACAATAATCAGACATAAAGATTTCTTTTTAATTCCAAATGATATTGTAATGAAGAAAATTAAATAAAACCACCATTCAAAACTCAAGGTCCATCCAACAGATAGAATAGGCTCTAAACTTTCTTTTCCATCCCATATAGGAAATAAAAATATTGTGTCGAAAATTTCATTTAATAGAACATCATTTGATATCCTTGTAAAGGAAAGAAAGATAATTATTTGAATTAAAGAGGCAATATAATAAGGCGGATTTATTCTAAGGAATCTTTTTCTTAGAAAAAGACAACCTTTTTCAATCCCATTGTATTCTGATGCTATATAACTTATTATGAAACCAGAGATAACAAAGAATAAATCGGCACCTATAGCACCAAAATTTTCGAGATAATAAAAATTCTGTTGAAAGGAAATTGAATGATCTTCCTGTAGATCTATTGAATGTGCGTATACAACTAATGATACAGCTACTCCACGTAAAAATTGGATACTTTTTAACTTCATGAGAACCTTTAATATATGGTAATTTACATTATCATACTGAAAGAGAAATTCAGTTAAACCGATAAGTGTGTATTTCGGGGGAAAAAAAATTGAGGTGGGTCAACATGTTCCAGAATCTACACTAATCGAATGCGCAAAAGATTAAATCCCACATGCCCTTACTAATTATTGTCTTAGTTTGACGGACACTATATTAAGATATGAAAATTTTAATTTAGTAATTATGTCAAAGAGAAAGACTTACAGTAAGGGGTTCAACGAAGAAGCTCTTCGTTTAGCAGCCAAATATGGTATAACCTAAGTTGTTCAGGATTTTGGAGTACACCCTTACATGCTTTATGTATGGAAAAGGCAGCAGGATCATCAGGCGAAAAAAAGCATTTCTGGGTCAGGGTACCCCAACTGATCAGGAAATGGTCAGATTACAAAAGGAAAATGCGAGGCTAAAAGAGGCGGTCGAGGTACTTATAAAAAGCAGCCGGTATCTTTCTATACCGCTCCGGGAGAGATACTTTGTGATAAAAAAGATGTCGGAGCAATTTAGTACAAGGACTTTGTGCCGGGTTTTAGGTTGTAGTATTAATCACTTATATCCGAACTAGTGAGGGATGGCTTTATCTAGCAATTGTAATAGATCTATTTTCAAGGAAAGTGGTTGGTCTATGGATACCAGAATGAAAACAGATCTTGTTCTGGCTACATTACGTATGGCGATCCGAATAAGAAAACCAGCTCCTGGACTAATTCATCATTCTGATAGAGGAGTTCAATATGCTAGTTATAAATATCAGATTAAAATTACCAAAGCCAAAATGGATATATGATATGAGTAGAAAAGGTAATTGCTGGGATAATAGTGTGGCTGAAAATTTCTTTTGGGACTATTTCAATAAGTGTGTAAATATTAAATTCGAGGTTATATTATAATTTATATTCTTACTCTATCACCAAAGATAGTCAAGAACTAATTAAGGATCATGCCCCAGTTTCTAATGGGCATGGTCCATTTTTTTGATGCTTCTCTAAGCGCCAGGTATACAGACTTCAATACTGCATCATCTGTTAGGAACGAGAGCTTATTTTGGGTGTATTTTCTGATCTTGCCGTTGAGATTTTCGATGAGATTAGTAGTGTAAATGAATTGCCTGATCTCAATCGGAAAATCAAAGAATACAGTTAATTCGTCCCAATTGTCCCGCCAGCTCTTTACTGCATACGCATATTTGCCGGTCCATTTTTCATCAAGTGCTTCTAAACCGGCCAATGCAGCTTGTTTGGTAGGAGCTCCATAGATATCTTTCAGATCTGTTATGAAGTCTTTTTTGTCCTTCCAGACCATATAGCGGCAGCTGTTGCGGATTTGATGAACCACACAGATCTGGGTAGAGAACTGTGGGAAAACAGAACAAATGGTTTGGGCAAAGCCATTCAGATTGTCAGTAGCGGTGATCAGTATGTCTTCTAAGCCACGGGCTCTCATATCCGTCAGTACTGTCATCCAGTATGCTGCAGATTCATTTTTACCTAACCACATTCCCAATACTTCTTTCAGACCATCACGACGAAGTCCTACAGCTATGTGAACCGTTTTATTGATCACTTTGCTGTTTTCACGTACCTTAAAAACTATTCCATCCATCCAGACGATTAGATAGACAGCCTCTAATAGACGGTTTTGCCTGGCAACGATATCCTCGGCTACTTTAGCTGTTATCCGGCTAATAGTCGGTCCGGAGACTTCAAAATTGTACACATCCTTTATCTGATCTTCAATATCACTTACACTCATCCCTTTTGCATAAAGAGATACAATTACCTCTTCCTGGCCTTCAACCATATTCTCGCGTTTGGGAACGATTATCGGGTTAAAACTGGCATCACGGTCGCGAGGAACACGTATCTCTGATTCTCCATAACTCGTTTTGATCTTCTTTTTGCCAAAACCGTTACGGGAGTTGTCTTTTTGAGTCTGCTCATACTTATCATTGCCCCAATGGCTATCTAACTATCCTTCTAGCATCTTCTCTATCCCACGCTTCTGAATCTGGGCAAGAAAATCATTCAATTCCTTACCTGTCTTGAACTGCTTTAGAAAGTCATCTGTAATGAAGTCTTCTGGTTTCATGTTTGCTGTGTATATTTAAAATTAAAAAATCGAGGCGATAAAACCTCGATTTATAATACTCCCCAAAAATCGGACAGTAAGTTTAAGTGGAAAAACATCTTAAATTTACGATATGAACAAGGGAAGAAGAAAGTTCAATGCAGCATTTAAAGCGAAGGTAGCAGTAGAAGCCTTAAAAGAACAACTCACACTTGCAGAGCTGGCTGAGAAGTATGATTTACATCCCACTCAGATAACGGAGTGGAAGAAACAGCTGTTATCAGGCTCTGAACAGGTATTTGATCAGGGTAAGAAAGCTGATTCTGAAGCAACAGATCACCAGGAAGAAAAGGATGAACTATATAAGCAAATCGGTCAACTCAAGGTAGAGAATGACTGGTTGAAAAAAAATCTGAACAGGTCTATGGGAAGAACTGGAAGGATGGCTATAGTAAGCAAGGATGATACGGAGCTTAGCATTGTACGTCAATGTCAATTGCTTGAAGTATCCCGTAGCAGTCATTATCATGAGCCTAAAGGAGAGAGCAAACAAAATCTGGAGCTGATGGCTCAGATTGATCGTCTCCACCTTGAACATCCTTATTTCGGGGCTGTTCGGATGGCCAAACATTTGAGTACAGATGATCTGGTTGTCAATGTGAAGCGGATTAGGCGCCTGATGCGAAAAATGGATATTTCGGCCATATATCCGGTTCCCAATACGAGCGAGGCATATAAATACCACCAAAAGTATCCATACCTGCTAAAGGGGCTTAATATTGACAGGAACAACCAGGTTTGGAGCATGGATATCACTTACATTCCGATGGCGAAAGGTTTTATGTATCTGTGTGCGATTATAGACTGGCATAGCCGGTATTTGCTATCCTGGACGCTAAGTAATACCATGACTGTTGATTTCTGCCTGGAAGCCCTTCAAAAGGCCGTTTCCATCTATGGCACTCCTGAGATCCTAAACACAGATCAGGGAAGCCAGTTTACCAGTGAGGAATTCACCTCAGCGGTATTAAATGCTGAGATCAAATTCAGCATGGACGGTGTTGGAAGAGCTACAGATAATATTTGTATTGAAAGGTTTTGGCGTAGCATCAAATACGAGAACATCTATCTCAATGCTTACGACAGCACGCTGGAATTATACAAAGGAATTCACAGGTATGTGGAATTCTATAATTGGGAACGAAAACATCAAAGCCTTGGATATGTTACTCCTGCTGATGTTTATGGCGCTGCTGATAAGTTATCCACATATTCACAGCAATTCACAAAGAGAAAAAAAGTAACAAAAAAAGAGAAAGTTTATAATAGTAGTAATAGATTTGATTCTTTAATTAATAACCCACCTATTGCTGTCTAATAAATGGGGAGTATCTAAATTTAGTTATACACAGTTTTTGAAATAGTGTCTTTCTTTTCATCTTTAAAACGTGAATTGATCTATCCATCAGGTACACTTACTAGCATCAAAGAAGCTCGTAGCATCATTTTTAGCAATATAGAAGGATTTTATAACAGAAATAGAAAACACTCCTACCTAGGGTAAGTCTCACCGGATGAATTTGAATTAGATAGCAAAAATATATTTTTGAGAAAAGCAGTTTAATTAGGTGTCTGTATTTCTAGGTCAAGACCATACATCTGCCGATTTATAATCTTCATTTATTAATTTAACCCTCAATCTGTCCGTTGTTTCAAGGAAGAGAGCCTGAATTTTTTACCGCTGTTATGTCGGATAGTAAACCCTTTGTGAAGGCTTTAGCTCTTTAAGATTGCTACCAGATATTTCATCTATCTTAGATACTCCCCATTTATTAGACAGCAATAGGTGGGTTATTAATTAAAGAATCAAATCTATTACTACTATTATAAACTTTCTCTTTTTTTGTTACTTTTTTTCTCTTTGTGAATTGCTGTGAATATGTGGATAACTTATCAGCAGCGCCATAAACATCAGCAGGAGTAACATATCCAAGGCTTTGATGTTTTCGTTCCCAATTATAGAATTCCACATACCTGTGAATTCCTTTGTATAATTCCAGCGTGCTGTCGTAAGCATTGAGATAGATGTTCTCGTATTTGATGCTACGCCAAAACCTTTCAATACAAATATTATCTGTAGCTCTTCCAACACCGTCCATGCTGAATTTGATCTCAGCATTTAATACCGCTGAGGTGAATTCCTCACTGGTAAACTGGCTTCCCTGATCTGTGTTTAGGATCTCAGGAGTGCCATAGATGGAAACGGCCTTTTGAAGGGCTTCCAGGCAGAAATCAACAGTCATGGTATTACTTAGCGTCCAGGATAGCAAATACCGGCTATGCCAGTCTATAATCGCACACAGATACATAAAACCTTTCGCCATCGGAATGTAAGTGATATCCATGCTCCAAACCTGGTTGTTCCTGTCAATATTAAGCCCCTTTAGCAGGTATGGATACTTTTGGTGGTATTTATATGCCTCGCTCGTATTGGGAACCGGATATATGGCCGAAATATCCATTTTTCGCATCAGGCGCCTAATCCGCTTCACATTGACAACCAGATCATCTGTACTCAAATGTTTGGCCATCCGAACAGCCCCGAAATAAGGATGTTCAAGGTGGAGACGATCAATCTGAGCCATCAGCTCCAGATTTTGTTTGCTCTCTCCTTTAGGCTCATGATAATGACTGCTACGGGATACTTCAAGCAATTGACATTGACGTACAATGCTAAGCTCCGTATCATCCTTGCTTACTATAGCCATCCTTCCAGTTC
The DNA here is from genome assembly GCF_034274695.1 of Chitinophaga sp. LS1. Classification (NCBI taxonomy): domain Bacteria; kingdom Pseudomonadati; phylum Bacteroidota; class Chitinophagia; order Chitinophagales; family Chitinophagaceae; genus Chitinophaga; species Chitinophaga sp. LS1. Next base: position 909,255 of record NZ_CP128362.1, on the reverse strand, counting down.
TTCCCATAGACCTGTTCAGATTTTTTTTTCAACCAGTCATTCTCTACCTTGAGTTGACCGATTTGCTTATATAGTTCATCCTTTTCTTCCTGGTGATCTGTTGCTTCAGAATCAGCTTTCTTACCCTGATCAAATACCTGTTCAGAGCCTGATAACAGCTGTTTCTTCCACTCCGTTATCTGAGTGGGATGTAAATCATACTTCTCAGCCAGCTCTGCAAGTGTGAGTTGTTCTTTTAAGGCTTCTACTGCTACCTTCGCTTTAAATGCTGCATTGAACTTTCTTCTTCCCTTGTTCATATCGTAAATTTAAGATGTTTTTCCACTTAAACTTACTGTCCGATTTTTGGGGAGTATTATAATCCAACCTTGCAATCCTTATCCCTTTTTATTTTCTAATAACTTACGAAACCGTTTTACATAGAGTGATGCTTACAGATTTCAAAACTAGAGCACAACCAGATTCAAGTTAATGGAATGTTAAATAGATATGCATTTGGATCAATGAAAGGTTAACAGATGTTATGGAATGTTATGTTTATCTTTTAAATGCAACTTAAATAAGATTTTCTTTTTAGGCATCATATTGACATTTAACTCCTCTTTTATACCTAGTAAACTAACCTTTATGATTAAAGCTGTAATTACTATTGCAAATCGTTATTCAAAGATTATTATAGTCTTAATAATATCATTCATTTCCTCTAATGCTTTAGCTATTGTTCAAACTCAAAAATTAATTAGTATTTCAGTTAATAAAGTACCAATTAATAAAGTATTTTATGAAATAAAGAAGCTGACTGGATTTATAGTTACTTATAGTAATGATCAACTAGATAAAAATAAATTGGTTTCTATTAGTGGTTCAGGTTTTACAATAGAGATGTTAATGAATGGTTTGCTTGATAATAAGGAATATAGTTGGGAAATAAGAGAACGATCGATAGTAATAAAAAAAAATAAACACACACCAACGGATGAAATCTCCTTAACTAATACTGTAGATTCTTCTATCATACTTTCAGGAAAAGTAATTGATGAAAAAGGGAATCCAATACCAGGAGCAACTATTTCAATAAGAGGTAGGCCAATAGGTACTGTTACAGCAGATAATGGAACATTTATATTGAAAGGGGTACCGCTAAGAACTAAAGTAGTAATTAGTAGCATGGGATTTGTTACTTTTGAATCAGATGTAGCTGTTGCTTTACAAGAGAGGTCCTTTGTTTTGAAGGGAAATGTAAATATACTAGATGAGGCAGTAATTTCAGCTTATACTACTACTAATCAACGTTTTTTGCCTGGAACTATTACTACAATAGGTTCCGATAAGATCGCGAGAAAGCCAATTACTAACTTACTAATGGCTTTACAGGGAGAGGTTCCAGGTCTTGTCATTAATCAAAATAGTGGGGTTGCCAATTCGGGGATAACCGTTCAAATACGAGGTCAAAATAGCTTCTCTAAAGGTATGGATCCATTGTATGTGATTGATGGAGTACCATATGCGTCTCAGCTATTACCTTCTACTAATACTACAATGGGAACTTCTGGTAATTTAATAATAAATCCTAATGCTCAATCAGGTAGTCCTTTAAGCTTTATTAACCCTAATGATATTGAAAGTATAAGTATTTTGAGAGATGCTGATGCAACTTCCATTTATGGCTCACGTGCTGCAGCAGGTGCTATTTTGATAACAACGAAGAAAGGAAAGATAGGCCCTCTAAAGTTAAATTTTAACCTGCAAACAGGGATAGGTAGGGTTGGTGAAAAATTAAGCCTATTGAATGCAAAAGAATATCTGCAAATGCGTCATGAGGCTAAGTTAAATGACGGAAGACCAATTTTGCCAACAGATTATGATTTAAATGGAACATGGGATACGACAAGGAGTACTAACTGGCAAAAAGAGTTACTTGGGGGTACTGCAACATTTAATGATATTCAAGGAGCTGCATCTGGCGGTTCAGAAAAATTTCAATATTTAGTTGGCGTTGGTTATCATAAGGAAACAACAGTGTATCCTACTAACTTAGGAGATCAAAGGGGGGCAATTCATTTAAATTTAAATAACCTTTCTGCAAATCGAAAATTTCAGATGCAATTGTCTGGATCCTATATGGTAGATGATAATCGTTTGCCGCTAATCAACTTAGCAACAGCGGCTCTTTATCTGTCGCCAGTTGCACCTCCCTTGTATAACAAAGATGGAACATTGAATTGGGCTCTTAAGTCTGATAGTACCTCTTCTTGGAGAAATCCTTTAAATTATACTCAATCCCAAGCTGATGTTAGTACAAAAAACCTCATAAGTAGTTTTATGATGAATTATGAGATATTTTCCGGTTTGATAGTGAAAGCTAATTTAGGATATACTAGTATGCAAATAAATGAATATCAAACTTACCCTTTAACTATCAACGCCCCTGAGGTGAGGAAGTATTCTATTAGATCAGCTAATTATTCTTATGGTAGTACATCTTCATGGATTATAGAACCTCAAATAAATTACAAACTTAATGTAGGCAAAGAAAATCTTGAATTTTTAGTAGGTTCAACTTTGCAACAAAAGGCTGATCGGCAAGTTAAATTATATGGTTCGGGTTATTCGACGGATTTGCTTTTGTTAGATCCTTTGTCTGCAGCAACTTTAACAGCAACTTCAACAGTCGATTCTCGATATAAGTATAATGCTTTATTTGGCATAATTAATTACAGATTGAAGGATAAATATATAGTTAATTTAGCAGCTAGAAGAGATGGTTCATCACGGTTTGGACCAGAAAATCTATTTCATAATTTTTGGAGTGTAGCAGGAGCTTGGATATTTTCATCAGAACCTTTTATTCATCGAAATCTACAATTCTTGTCTTTTGGTAAACTAAAAGCAAGCTATGGAACTACCGGAAATGATCAAATAGGAGACTATCAATATGTTAACAGTTATATACCTAATAATGTACCTATTGCTTATCAAGGGGTTGTTGGGTTAATGCCTGCTGGGATACCTAATCCATACTTACAATGGGAGGAAACTCGGAAAATGCAATTTGGAGTTGATCTAGGATTTATTAAAGATAATAATGTTCTTTTAAGTATTAATTACTATCGCCATCGCTCCTCCAATCAACTTTTGGCTTATAAATTACCTTGGATTTCTGGTAATAATTCTTATCCACGTAATTTACCTGCTACTATTCAAAATAGTGGTTTGGAAATTAGTCTAAACTCAATAAATATTAGAAAACATGCATTTAGTTGGTCAACTAATTTAAATATAACATTTGCGAGGAATAAACTTATTTCGTTCCCTGGTTTGTCAAGTTCAACCTATGCATCAAGTTATATAGTTGGGAAACCGATGAGTGGAATTAGATTATATAAATTTTTAAGAGTTAATACTGAAACTGGATATTATGAATTTGAAGACTCAAAAGGAGGCGCAACATCTTCTCCCTCTTATTCAACAGATAGAACTGTAATGGTAGATTTGACTCCCACGTTTTATGGTGGTATTACCAATCAAATCTCATGGAAAGGATTTGAGTTAGATGTTTTACTCCAGTTTACAAAGGTTGTGGTATCAAGTGGCTATCCAGGATTTAATACTGGCCCTGGTTATTTTTCAACTAATACGGGAAATCAACCTAAATATGTGATGGGAAGATGGCGTATTTCGAATGATGTATCTCAAATTCAAAAATTTTCCTCTATTCGTACTAATTCTTTCGCTGCAACTTCTCTAAGTACTATGAATTACACTGACGCATGGGTGTTAAGGTTTAAAAACATTTCGGCTTCATGGAAAATGCCTGAGTCGTGGATTAGGAAATTGCAAATTGAAAGTTGTAGGTTGACATTAAATTGTTCGAATCTTGCTACTATCACCAATTATAAAGGATTAGACCCGGAAAGTGGAAACGCAATATTGCCACCTCTTCGTATTGTAATGGGAGGTATAAATGTAACTCTTTAAATTGAAAAAATTAATTGAATAATAAGTTGAAGATTAATTTTATGAATAAAACGCATAACTCTTCGAATAATTTCCCATTATTGGATAAAGATAGAAATATCATTTTCGCTCTTTTATTCTTTTGCTCGATGCTACAAACTGGTTGTAGTAGGCTAATCTCAATTGATCCTCCCAATAATAGTCTTAATGGGACAAACGTATATAGTATTGATGAGACTGCTATTGCTGCAGTAACGAACATTTATTCAACTATAAGTAAAGATAATCATAATGCTTTTAGTGGATCTGGAGGTTTGACTAGTATATCTCTTTACGCCGGTTTATCAGCTGACGAATTAACACTTTTTAATACAAGTAATGTATTCTTAAATAATTTTTATGCAAATTCATTAACAGCAGACTATGATATTCTTTTATGGAATTATGATTATGGAATAATTTTTAATGCAAACTCAGCGATTGAAGGTTTAACCAATAAAAATACTTTGACATCAGAGGTTCAAAATCAATTGTTAGGTGAAGCTAAATTAATTCGAGCTTTTTGTTATTTTTATTTAGTTAATCTTTACGGAGAGGTTCCGTTGGTATTATCTACTAATCCAATAATTAATTCAACCTTAAGCAAATCTAGTGTTGATTTAATTTACTCTCAAATAATAGATGACCTTATCTCTGCAGAGAACCTTTTAAGTGAAAATTTTTTATCAGGTAACTTAATTGGAGGTACCAGTGAACGTGTAAGGCCCACGAAATGGGCTGCTGCGGCCTTGTTAGCGAGAGTTTATCTATATAATTCTGATTTTACGAATTCTGAAAAGCAAGCTAGTATCGTAATTGGGAATCAATCGTTGTTTAAACTAGATTCACTTGATTTTACATTTCTTAAAAATAGTAATGAGTCAATTTGGCAGTTGCAGGTAGTTGATAATACAAGTGCTAACACTGGTGATGGAAAAGTATTTGTCTTACCTGATAGTGGACCTAATACAGATAATTATCCTGTTGTTTTAAGTCGTCATATATATGATAATTTTGAAATTGGAGACTTGCGTAGAAAAAAATGGATAGATAGTGTTGTAACTGACAATGGTACGTATTTTTTCCCTTATAAATACAAATCTGGAGCATTGGCTTCTGATAATAATCCTACAGAATATATTATGATACTTAGGTTGGCGGAGCAATATTTAATTAGAGCGGAAGCTAGAATTCAACAGGGGAAATTACAAGAAGGGGTAGCTGATATAAATGTAATTAGACATAGGGCTGGGCTTGAAGATATCCCTTTAACAACAAAAGATTCTCTAAATATAGCGGTGCTTCAAGAGCGAAGAGTTGAGCTGTTTTCGGAATGGGGACATCGTTGGCTTGATTTGAAGCGTACGAAGTTAATAGATAATGTGATGAAAGATATATCAGTAGAGAAGGGGGGAACCTGGAATACTAATTGGCAATTGTACCCAATAGCAAACACGGAGCTGAATGCTAACTCAAACCTAACCCAAAATGAGGGATATTGAGTGTCCGGATTGCAATAGATATCTTGATATGCCCTAATTTGACATATACTAAATTAAGATTTTTCTATCTTAATTTAGTATATGTCAAAGTGAAAAAATACAGTAAAGAGTTTAAGGAAGAATCCATTCAGCAGAAGGGACTATGTAGGGTACAGAAAGGACAGATTGTGTGACGATTGAAAGTGGCCATGATCTGCCAGTTGCTGGAAATGTGTTCATTCGAGATTTTTAAGCGGAAAACCCAATCAGAATTTGGCCTCGGATATAACCTACATCCGTAATAATGAGGGTAGCTTTTTCTAGCGATAATGGTAGACCTTTTCTCATAGGATATAGTTGGATGGTCTAGGAAACAAGAATGAAAATCAATTTCGTTTTTGTGCCCTTAAAGATGTAAATCAACTTACGAAAATTCCAATCGGGACTAATGCAGCATTTAGACTGGGAGTTCAGTATGCTAACCATAAGTATCAAAATGAATTTGTACATTTCAAAATGATATATAGTATTAGTAGAAAAGGTAACTGCTAGGATAATTCTGTTGCCGAAAGTCTGTTCTCTACTTTAAAGCGAGATTAGATCTACCTTATTAACAATGCTCGAAGTGCCATTTTAAGTTACATTGAAGGATTTTATAACAGGAGTCACAAATACTCATATCTTGGCTATGTTTCTTCATATGAATTTGAGTTAAATGGGCCAAATGGAATATTGAAAAATTTAGCTTAACCGAGTGTTCATTTTTTTAGGTCAAGAATAGTGTGTATTATTTAGGTTATGATTCTACCACTTAATTTTAATCACTATTTTTTAGATTCGGAATTATTACTGGGGGATCTAAAATTATATCAGATACTACTATAGTTAATAAATAATAGGTTTTATACTTTTTTCAAGAAGTTATTGGGTAGGGTCTTTCGGAGATATTTGCTCTACTGATGTTTTATTTCAGGCTGATACTTTAACATTGAGTTATTCTGTTTTTATAATATTTTATCATGAAGAAGAAAAACATATTATTAATATTTTTTTCATTATTAGTTTTCACTAAGGCCTATAATCAGCATTTGCTTCCATTAATTGATACTAGTTCAGTTCGTGGTTGGCCAACAATCGTTTACGGTTCTTGTATTGTAAGTAACGATGGATTATATGTAGGATATATTATTAACGATGCCATGTTAGCCATGAGCAATAAGTCTAGATTAATTTATAAACGAATTGACAATAAATGGGAACTTCATATTGATAGTCTTGTTGGGTTTCCAATGTTTACAGATGATAATCGCTATGGTATTTGTTTAGTTCAAGGAGATCAGTTGTTTATTCAGGAATTAGGAAATAATAGACGTGAAATCATACAAAATGTAGCCGAATTTACTCTTAAAGGAAAAGGACAGCAACAGTATTTGTTACTAAGAAAAAAGGACTCATTAAATACTCTTTCTATTATTAACCTATCAAAAAAATCAATACAGAGTTATGCGTATGTCAAACAGTTTATTTCTTCTAGTCAGGGAAATGTCATTTCCTTTATAGAGGAAAATGGTAATAATTATTGTATTAAAGTTTTGCAACTAGGTGAAGAACGGCAATTAGAAATATGGAGAGGTAAAAATATGCCTTCTCATTTGATAATCGATTCGGAGGGTAAACATGTGAGCTTCTTTAATAATTCTTCAATTTGGTTATGGGATGATAATTCTAAAGAAAGTGCTAAGAAGATTGAACTTTCGAAATCGTATGATACAATGAATTTGACAATAGATGGCCCACAATCTTTCAGCCCAAAATGTAAATTTTTATTTATTAATATAAAAGGGCCTTCAATTAAAGGACAAGAATCAAGAGCTAATGCAGTTCAGATATTTAGTTATCAGGATGCTTCCTTCAATCTTGAAGCAACTCCTACCGTAGCAGTCTATTCTTTTGCTTATGATCTGAAAATGGGAACACTCATTCGTTTAACCGATAATCATTATGAAAGAGTTCGTTCGTTATCAATTGATGAAAATAATATTTTTATTTCAAATATAGAGGGGCATCCTTCTGAGTATTACTGGAACTATAAGAGCTGGGATAGAGGCCATTTATTATGTATATCAGATCGCAAAAAGTTTACAGTAGATTCTCGGATTGGTAATATTGAGATGTCACCTACTGGTGAATACTTAGTAAACCAACAAGATTGGGGAGGAGATTTGTATAGTATTAATACCACTACGCGATCCAGTATTAATATCACAAAGGACTTATCAATTCCATTAGTTGATGATAAGGTGGAACAGCCTTCACATCAGAATAGCAGAGGACTAGAATTTTATAATTGGTGTAGTGGTAATAATTACATTATTGTTTATGATCGTTATGACGTTTGGCAAATTGATCTGAGCGGTAAGACTGCTGCTGTTAATCTAACAAATGGATATGGTAGGAAAAATCACATTGTTTTTAGGTTTTATCAACAGTCTTCGAATGAAAAATTACAACCAAAGTATGGTCAGTCGCTTGTTATAACTGCGTTTAATGAAGAAACGAAGGATAATGGATTCTTTCGGATAAAAGTTGGTAGTAAACGGAATCCGCAATTATTAACGATGGGGAAATATGTGTATTGTGCACCAAGCCAAAATGTTTACTATAGTATGCCGATTAAGGCGAAGGATAAGGAAATTTGGGTAGTCAGTAGAATGAGTACTCGTGAATCTTCTAATTATTTTTGGACATCAAATTTTAAAGATTTTCATCAAATTAGTCATATCCATCCAGAAAAAAATTACCAATGGCATACTGCAGATCTAATTAATTTTGAAACAAGAGATGGCATTAAAACGCAAGCCATTTTATATAAACCAGATAATTTTGATTCTACCAAAAAATATCCTGTATTATTTAGTTACTACGAACAAGAAAGTGCTAAGCTTAATGCCTTTATCTTACCCGCAGTTAGTGATTATTATTATTATAATTTCCCAATGATGTTAAGTCACGGTTATTTAATCTGCCGAACTGATATCCATTTTAAACCTGGTGAGTTATCTCGGAGCATAGTCAATGCTGTAGAAGGGGCTGGTTCTTACTTAGCAAAACTTCCATATGTTGATAGTACGCATTATGGATTATGTGGTGGCAGCTTTGGTGGATATGTTACAAATTGCCTAGCAACTTTCAGTAATAAATTTGCTGCAGCAGTACCTATTTCAGCTCCTTCGGATCTGATAAGCGGATATGGTAATGTGCCAGGTCTTCGAGATGAGGAATTTGAAAATCGGCAATTTAGGATGGGGGTAAGCTTATCAACAGACCCGGAGAGATATTTACATAATTCACCTGTAGCATATGCGAAAAATGTAACGACGCCGATTTTAATAGTAACTACTTTAAAGGATTACAATGTTAATGTACAGCAAGGGATAGAATGGTTTATCTCTCTCCGTAGAGAGGGGAAGCCTGTGTGGATGTTGAGATATCAGCAAGAGGGGCATGGTATATCAAATTTGAATAATATTTATGATTTATACACAAGAATGACCCAGTTTTTTGATCATTATTTAAAAGGCGCCCCAGCACCGCTATGGATGACGAAAGGTATACCAGGAAATAAAACTATTATTGATTCAGGTTTTGAATATGATAAAGAAGTAAATACTCCAGGAGCTAGTAGTCTACTACCTCTCAAAAATTAGATACTTGTGACCTTTGAAGTTGTTTAATCATATTAATACTATTAGCTGATTTGAACTTTTTCTTTTGAATACTGGGTAGACTTAATTGTTGTCTGAATCTAATAATATGAGAATAGATTTGCAATAAAAAAAATAGATAAATAATTAAGCTGCTAGATTATAGCCCTTCCGACTCATAATTTGCCTCACAGACGTGTTTTTAAGCAAATTGTAGATTCTGGACCATGTTGACCCACCTCATTTTTTTATGTTGGTTCATCGTATTCCTCCGGGAAGTTTAAAAACATTTTAATCTCGCCATGCTAACTTTGCATTAAGCCATTGTGTTTATAGAGGATTTTTTGTTTTGGCCCAATTATGAGGAAGAAGAGTTTTGATCTGGTTGATAGGCATTTCATATATATCTTGGCTAAGCACATCCTTCAGCCATTCATATGGATTAACGTATGCCTACTATGATGTAATATTGTTCGCGGAGATCCAAAATAAATTTGGCTCTTGTAAATACTGGGCATAATATTTCCATGTACCATCAAAACAATATATAAGCATCCTACGATAAACAGTCTGTGCAACATTTTGAGCGTTGCATGCTGCAAGGTTCATTTAAGCCTATAAAATGAGTGTTTGTAACCTCCGGGAAGAACAGACATCTTTAATTAAAGTGCTGCAGGCATACGTAACGATGAACACTCATAAAAACTTATAATTATTTGGATAGTTCTGTTATTTTTATATTGTCTTGGCCAAACGGAGTAGGGCTCTGCTGGCGAGCAACCTTACAAGGGATAGCCAGATCGAAGGAGATAGTAGAAGCCAGAGATCTAAATTTCTGGCTTTTGTTCTATCTTCTGAGTTAATGCCTTAAAAACGCATTATTACTTGGTTCAATAATTCCATTACAATATGCTTCGTTATTTTTCCATATATGTCTAACTCTTGCCAAAAGATGCTTTGCTATTCGGATAATTGCTTTATTTCCATTCATTCTTTTTTTGTATTCGTTATATTTCATAAGCATTGCAGGATCCTTTCTTAGGAGAGCCCAACTACATTCGATAATAGTATCCTTTAGAAATTTATTCCCGCGATTCGATATTCCTCGCACTATCATTCTATCGTTACTGCTATATATATCTGGCACAAGACCTGTATAATCACAGAGGCTATCAAAAGTTTTAAAGCGATACATATCCATTATTTCCGTTTGTATAACCATACCACTGATTAATCCAATCCCATCAATAGTCTGGAGTTGTTGTTGTAGTTTTAAAAATGGCTCCTGCTGTGAGAGTTTTCTAATAGAAAGTGTTATATCCTTGACTATTATCCTTAACTGCCTATATTGCTCAATTGTAAAATGTAATGTTTGTTTTAGCACAATAGATCCACATTCCAGCATTTGAAGCTGCTTGATGTATTTTTCTGTTATTCTTTCCCCTATAATGCTATCTGCAAGCCCATGGCAAAGCAACAAATGTTTAATTCGGTTCATTGCCCTGCTTTGATCTCTAACTAAATGATGTCGTTTTCTAACTAAAGCACGAGCATGCTCCATCAGTTCATTTGGTACATATATGCCTTTCAGATTATTGTTGGCTAATTCAATGCTCAGTTTACGTGCATCCCGTTTATCATTCTTTCTTTTTCTATCCTTATCAGTAGCCGGAATATCAGAGGCATTAACAACCTGGCAATTTATCCCGAGATCTGTAAAGGACCTTTGTATTCCAAATCCACAAAAGCCAGCTTCATAAACAACTTTCAAATGAGCACCTGGATAGTTCTTCTCAAAATATTTCTTCAGTAAGAATACATCAGGATTTTGACTAAATTTTGAAATTTCTATATTATTCATCCAGGCATTGATCTTCCAATTTGTCTTATGTACATCTATCCCACAATAGATAATTTCATTATCAAACCGAAGTTGATTATTTTTACCCATGGTTCTTGATTTTAATGTGATTAAGAATATTTGCTACTTCAAATTTCACTTATTTTCAAGAACCAGTTTCTTTTTTCGCAATTACATACATAAAACCTCCGGGAAGTTTAAGACTGAATACAATTTTTCATACTAGCTTTGCTTAAGGCCTTTTATTTGCTGAACATTATTGTTCTTTCCAGTTATATGGTAGCAAGTTTTTGATCTGATTGATAGGCATTTCATTAATGTCCCGGCTTAGAACATCCTTCAGCCAGTTATATGGATTGATGTTGTTTAGTTTGCAGGTGACTAATAAAGAATAGAGTAATCCTGCTCGTTGCGCAGCATCATGGGAACCACAAAAGAGATAGTTTTTGCGACCTAAGTTAATCGGGTAGCTAAGAGCATTGCTGCTCTTTTGCCCCCTAAGAACCGGATATGATAGTTTCCCATCATCCGGCTCAAGCCTGTTTTAAGCCATCTTTTTTGTTGGTGGCCGGTTTCACATATGCAATGTTTTCGTTTGCCACTTTTCATAACACTTTTTGTGAATGACATTCATATTCTCTGATTTGTATTCTCCACCTTTAGAGGCTTTCCTTCTCAGACTTATACACCAGTTTTGATTAACCTTTAATTCTTCCAAACAGCAGGGGCATTTACCTTTTTGAAAGTTACCAATGTGCTTTTCGATGTTTAATCTTTGGCTGTTGTACTTCCATTTCTCAGATGTTCGCATTTCAAAATATTCATCGTACTTTATGTCAAAAGGGTGTGCTGATTTAAGGATCTTAACATGTCTACGAATAGATGTGTAAGACATCAAAAAGAGAGGTACTTCTTGTAGTATTCCATTCTTTTGTAAATCATTGCCGCTGAACCTGTGGTTTACCCCTTTAATACGTTTATAGTATTTCGATAGTATCCACTTTACGCTCTTATTTGAATGACGGCGTTTGGCCCATCGAAGACTCAAGTGCCAAATTTCATTGTCAATTCTGGAAAAGGTCTTTTTTGATACAACACCTCGATGGAAGTTGGCCCATCCTCTGATTTTGGGATTTAGTTTTTGGATGAGTTGGGCTTGTGTGGTGCTCCGCGCCAGATGGAATAATTCCCTGATATTTTCGAGAAAGGAATGAATATTCTTCTCCGAGGGTTTAATCAGGAGTTTGAGCTTTCCCCGAGAGGGGTATTTGCGCACGTTTTGTCCGAGGAAGTCAAAGCCTTCTGTTATATGGGTGACTTTGGTCTTTTCTTCTGATAGTTCCAGTCCCCTTTCTTTCAAAAAGGCTGTAATAGCCGGTTTGACCTCCTTTTCCAGTGTTTCTTTAGAATGTCCTGTTACGATGAAGTCGTCTGCATATCTGATGAAGGTGATGCCCTTGTGTTGCTTAAAGTTGTTTGCTAACATTTGCGCGATCCCGTCCAGTGTCATGTTACACATGACGGGCGAAACCATCCCACCCTGGGGAATACCATCTAGTGAAGGAAATAGCTTGCCGGTTTCGATAAATCCAGCTTTTAACCATTTGTTCATAATCACTTTGTCTAGGCAAATATTGTTGTCCATCCATTCGTGACTGATATGGTCGAAGCATCCCTTTATGTCACCCTCCAGTATCCATGTAGGAGACCCCCTTCTTGCCAATGTAATAAAAGATTGGGCTATAGCATCAGCGCAGCTTCTTTGGGGACGAAAGCCATAACTGTTCAGATCTGCGGTGACTTCGGATACTGGTATCAGAGCCAACGTGTATAGTGCTTGCTGGCACCTGTCAGTAATGGTAGGAATTCCTAACGGCCTGAGCTTTTTCATATTGCCGGCTTTTGGAATATAGATGCGTCTGAGCGGTGAAGGTTGGTATCCCCTACGCTTCATGTTCTTTGCTAATGTTAGCTTTTCTTCTGGTGTTTTGATAATGATGCCATCCACTCCTGGTGTTTTACTCCCTTTGTTTTGCATAACATTCCTTACTGCCAGCAATTTGGCAGAAAAGGAATGTGTAAGGAGCCATTGGAGGGTTTTAACCTTCCTGAACTTCTTTAACTGTGTAGCCTTCGCAATCCTCAACTGAAGCTTCTTGACGATTGTGCGGTGGTAACTCCATTTGATGGAATCCCAATTTTCCGCAGACCTGAGGACCGCATTCGCAGACTTTTTATTTACCAGTTTTGCCGGCTTTTTATTGGTTGCAATCATTTGCTTGCCTTCCTGATTTGAAGTTCTTCTGTTTTAATTACGATAAACAGACCTTAGGCACGTTAGCCGGTTTTCACCGTAGGATTATGTTTCAACCCTTATGGCAACCATTACAGCCACCCCTTCGCTTTTTGCCCATTCTTACTCCCACTTCCCAACAGTTCCCTTTACAGGAAACCTGCCCTATTCACAGGGCGGTACATGGGGTTCCCCTGTTGCCACTTTTGGACACGGATGGGTTAGCGTCGAACTTTTCACCGAACATGTTGGTTGTCCACGTAAACTGATTTACAAGCAGTTTAACCCATGTCGTTGCCTTTTGGCTGAAGCTTTTCAAACTCTTAAGCTTCTTGTAAATTACGATGATTCAAGTGTTCGTTCAATTACTTTACGCATACCACCCAACCTAGCCCTACACCGATTGAGTTTATCGGTTCTTTCAAGTTCCTCACGGACTTCAAAAGCCAGTCACAAGACTGCTCGGTACATTGTCCCGGGGGCTTCCTACCCCTCAGTTACCTAAGACGCAGGCCCCGGTAGGTTACTACCCGTGGAAGGGTAGGTTTAACTTATGGTTTCCCATAAAAACAATCCAAAAGTGACCTTTGCAGGTCGCACTGTAAAGCTTTACATAAAGTCGGGCGGAAAAATCATCTGTTTGCCGGATCCCATGAAGCCGCACGCAGATCAGCTATGCTATATAGCTTATTAGGAACCTGTAAAATGCACGGCGTTAATCCCTATGCATGGTTAAATGATGTCTTATCCCGCATCGCAGAACATCCTGTAAACAAAATCAAAGAACTTCTTCCACATAACTGGATAATGCAGCAAAAGTAACCCTACTCACTTCTATAAAAAATATGCTGTTGCTCGTTGGGATACCTAATTGATAATCCTGGAGTAGAAATTATCACCAGAGACAGGTATTCAAATTATGCAAAAGGAGCAACAGAAGGATGTCCAGAAGCAACACAGATAGCTGACAGGTTTCATTTATTACAAAATCTTAGCGAAGCATTGAAAAAGGTACTTAATCGAAATTACAAGGCATACAAGCAAATGTTTGCAACAACCAGCCATATTAAGAAATGCGAAAATATTAATATACCATCAGATTCATTGTCAATCGGCTTAACCTCAGGCTATAATAAAAGATTGGTTCAAATGCAGGAAGTGAAAATGCGATACCAAAAAGGTGAGTCACTTAGAAAGATAGCATCTTCGGTGGGGCTTAATAGGAAAACGGTGGCTAGCTACCTTCAACTTGAAGAACCGCCAATAAAGGCATCTCCTGCAAAATATAATTTTTCAGAATTTACCAGTTATATCCTGGAATTTATCAATAAATCGGAGGACATGCCCATTAAAATACTGATTAATGAGATGAAGAAGATAGGATATAGCGGAGGTTTAACAACAGCATATAAATTCATTAGGGAAAATTTCAAAGTGCACAAAGGAAAATCTAGCCCAACTCTCCCCAAGCATCTATATTTTCCAGCAAAGGCAGCATTATTATTATCTCAATCTCCTTCAAAATTAAGTTCTATTCAGAATGACATAGTAACAAAAATATGTTCTGCAGCTCCGGATATAAAACAAGCTTGTATTCTATCCAGACAATTCAGAAATTTACTGATCTTAAAAAGAGGAAAACTTACTAACAGATTTGAGACTTGGATTGACAAAGCTCTTAAATGTAAAGCATCGGAAATAAGATCTTTTGCAAAGGGATTGTTATCCGACATTTCAGCAGTGCGTAATGCAATTTTATTAAAATGGAGTAATGGGCAGGTAGAAGGACAAATTAATAAACTAAAAACTATTAAGCGTTAGATGTATGGAAGATGTAGTTTTAATCTTCTGAAACGAAGGCTGATAATGAGTTTCGAATAAATTATAAGGAGGTTTCATTCACCAAAATTGACGAAGAACCCCATTCCTCCGTATTTGGCCTTCCAATTGTAAATAGTGGCCTCACTTACTCCATGCTCGCGACTCAGATCCTTTATAGGTATGCCCGCTTCCTGTTGCTTTAAGATGGAAATGATCTGCGTTTCTGTGAATCTTGTCTTTTTCATATTTAACCCAATTAAGTTAGTGTTTTTTTCTAACTCATCATGGGCTTAGAGACGAGGAATCTTACAATTTGTCCAGTTTTTTGTTGCAAATCCACTGTGTATGTTTAATATTAAGAAATCGAGACTTATAAAACCTCGATTTCAATTATTTGCACAGTTTTCTGAAATAGTGTTCCTTATGAAGTTTCCATTGTAAAATCATTGTTATCCTTTTAGTCAAATAAATTAGAAACTCCATCATTAAAATTATACTTTAATAAAAAATGAATAATTCCACTTTGTCCAGTTAAGAGATCGGCATGCGGATTATATGGATCAGTTTGTAGCCAATATTCATATTTATCATGTTTATATGAAGTATGTATTAATAATTGGACTATCCAAGAAGCTCTTTCATGCCATTCTTTATTGCCAAAAGTCTGCCAAGCTTCTAAATAAACTTCTCCGAGACCTGCAACCCCTCTCTCTATCGATGAGAAATCAGCTACTACATGCTGAGGATAAGCATATAAAGTTCCTTCAACTATTTTTTTATATAACGGGTTCTTAGTAATTTTGTAAGCTTTAATGAAAGGGAGTAATAAGAAATACCCGCCTGACTTAAATTCATGAACTTCTTTTGAACTGGATGTTATTTGCCAACGGAATTCTTGTTTAGATCGTTTGCTAATCTTTTTTAAATATTGTAGACCTTTTAATGCGGATGATAAAGCTGTTTCATCATTATATATTTCAACATAATTTAATAAAAACCAAATTA
The DNA here is from genome assembly GCF_034274695.1 of Chitinophaga sp. LS1. Taxonomy (NCBI): domain Bacteria; kingdom Pseudomonadati; phylum Bacteroidota; class Chitinophagia; order Chitinophagales; family Chitinophagaceae; genus Chitinophaga; species Chitinophaga sp. LS1. Next base: position 893,094 of record NZ_CP128362.1, on the reverse strand, counting down.
TACCAGCAATACCATATGAAAATCCGGTAACGATTTTTGATTTTCCAACATTATTATCAAATCTCCAAGCTCCATTAGATAGTTGTTTATTTATGATTAAATCAATGCAATAATTTAATTTTTCTTTTGTGAATTTTTCTTTTACAATATCCTTGCATTTTAATAATGTGATCCCATACCCGGCGATGCCATATGAGAGATTTAGTTCGCTAGGAATGAAATTCAGACATTTTTGTACTAGTGAGATATTGTGATCATCTTTTGGTAGGAGATGACCTTGAATTAATGAAAGAATGGCTAATGCGAGGCTATAGCTGCCATCAAAGAGGCCTGGTTCCATTTGAGTACTATTGAATATAGTGTCAGAAACTAAAGGAAAATTTTCCTCCAAATTTTCCTTTAATGGTTCTATATTTAATCCTACTTTTGCTGCCTGACCAATTAAAAATATAATACCACTTACTCCTTTTCGGAATCCTGTATATATAGTACGATCTGCTCTAAAATTACCAATAAATGCTTCTTTTGTTGATATTGGGGACGACCAATAATTTTGTGAACTTAGCATCCCCGAATAATTTAATGACAATAAGGAATTCTTAATTATAATTTCTAAAGCTTTCTTGTTAAGTTTTTTTGTATTAATCTTAGGTATAATATCATTTAATCTTCTCTTAAAGCTACTCAAATTCTCTATAATCTTATTAAGATTTGGCCTATTTGACATATTATTATCTAAGCAGGAAGAAATGAGATTATTAATCTCTTCATCACTAATAAAGAATCTTAAGATATTATTTAGAGCATTCTTGTCTGTAAAATTAAACTTGTATGGAGTTATATGAACAAATGACATAACCAATATTGCCCCAATACTGAAAATATCTTGTTGAATTGTAGGATATAATAAATCTTTTTGCTCCGGGGACATATAACCCTCTGTACCTCTTTCGTAAGGAGGAAAGGGATTTGACTCTTTTAAGTCGAATGATAATTCCAGATCAATTAGCCAAACTTCATTATTCTTATCGATAAATACATTTTCTATATTTAAATCTCTATGTATATAATCATTTGCATGCAAAAGATCAACTGCTTTTATAAATTTGATCAGTACATCAATTATTTGATTCTTTTTATAAAAAGATAAATCTTCCCACGTATTTCCCTCATATATATCAGTTAATAGATTGTTAAGTGACTTTCCATCTATAAACTCAAAAACTAAATACGTTTCTTCATATTCTTGAAAAAATTCAATAATATCGGGGATTGGTACTTTCTTTTTTAATTTTTTATGAGTTTCATATTGCCATTTTAATCGATCGCTCATTTGTCTACCATGTATGTCAACTGACATTCCTTTTTTTCCTTCCTTTATTATACATTTTTTGAAATTTAAGAAGCTATGTTGGTAAATACCTTTCATTACCTCACCCTTTACATCCGGTTTAATTGATTTAGTTACTAAATACTTTTCGTTTAAGATTTTTCTTCTACTATTTATAGTAGGTTGGCGGATCTCGTTAAATGGCCATGGTGCCCAGTCATAAAGAACAGGAGGAATACTTTCTTCATCTAAAATCTTGTTTCCTTTATTGTCGAATATGTATTTTTTTTCACTGGCATCTTGTGTGTAGCTACCATATCTTGTGTAAACAAGGCTTTCTAAATGAAAATCTGTAGGAATTTCTGGTCCATTAAAATATTTTGTCATTTCTATCAGTTCCTTTATAAGTGCTAACAACTGATTTTCTTCTTGAAGATATATAGTAATTATTTTCCCTAAATTCTTATAACCAAATAGACCATTTTGTAACATACTATGTATACCACTATTCATAGGGATTAGATATGCTACATTGTAGCATTTTAATCGTGGTAGTAAATACTCAGATAAGGATTGAAAATGAATATCCCAAATAGAAATATTGATTATCCAACCTTGTTTTTGGTAGCTTTCACCTATTTGGTAATAATATCCATTAACTTCCTTCTCTTCTATGCCAAAGCGATTTAAGATTTCGGTATAATCATTGACTATATTAATGGTCCGATCGGAAGAGGATGAGTTCATGATGTTTTTTTTACAGCTCTTAAAAAAAAATAGGATGATCCTATTATAAATAAAAAGAAGAAATATTTCATTACTAATGGTGAAAATTCCTTATTAATTTTTAGGTATTAACGCTTCTTTTAAAAGATATTCAATAAATAAAAATGTAAACGTGATCATTACTAATATCGGGAATAACTGAAATCTTAATGCTATAGGAGATGCGAATACACTAAATATAAAATTTGCTATCCACAACAAGGTTATAAGGAAAATTGAATTTTTAAGAAAGTTACATTTTCTTAATCCATTCAAAAGTAGAAAGCTTAAAATGCCCATTAGAAATATAATGTTCATTATTCCAACTAAAATTGGAAAGTAATTCAAAACATTTACTTTAAAGTCTTTAAATATAGTTGTAAGTTTATTACTATTGTATTGAAACCATCTTTGTGCAATTGGGTGGACAACATCCTTTCCTGTACTATATTGTCCTAGAAATTCTATGGGAGGGACGTAATATTTTAAAGCATTAGGAATCAAATAATATCTTGTGAACGTCCAAGGATAGTTTCTAATTATAAATACTCCATATTCTTTATATATTGGTGCTATTGTTGACCAATGTTTTAGCTCAGATTTATCTAGGCTATCTATATTGAGCTTCTTGTTCATGTATAGGTTCAAGGGTGCTGTAGGCGTCCACATATATACTGTACTAGCTATTAATTTTTCTTCAGGATGATTGGGATTGTTTCTAGTAGAGTCAAAATAGTCCCGTATCATTTTATCAAGTTCTTTAAACTTTAATGGGACTTTTTTTACTTCTTTATTAGGAACAAATTTATATGCATACATGGCGTTGTTCGCCATTTGCCATCCTGAAAAGGGAGTGAATTGTTTATATCCAGATAATTCAAAATATTTCTCTCTGTTGTATTGAATAAAAGAATAGACAATTAAGATTGAAAAAATTAAGCCTATTATTTTAGTAATGATTTTCTTTTTATAAAGGAGAAATGCTACGAATGATATGAGCGGATAATATAGCGCATTATATCTTATTGTAAATGCAAGAAATAATATTAAGGCATGAAAAATGATGAGTTTTATATTTGGACTATAAATTATCCATAGTAAAATAGTAAACCAAATGATACTTAAGGAAAGAAATAGAGTATCGCTAGATATATAATTAGCTAAATATAAAAATACTGGATTAAATAGCATGAAAACGAATAAAAATATTTTAGTTATTTTCAATGGATTATGTAGGTAAAAAATTGAAAATAACATAAACAATATACTTGCTTGAAGTAATACGTATTGAAATATGACAAGAATTGTATCTGAATGACTAAAGACACTAAATAGTCTTAAGAATCGCGGGTAACCAATTGGATAAATGTCAATATCTTTATTTAAATAAGCTGATTGCAAGTATGCATAAGAATCACCATTGATATAACTAGCAAAAGGATACCAATATTTAAAAAAGAGTAACTGAACTATAATTCCTAATATTGCAATTAGTATTAAATTTCTATTTTCAGAATCATTTATGAGAAATTCTTTGAAAGTTTTTTTTTTTCTATTGTAGACGAGAATGAATTAGGTTCTTTTGTTTCTTCATGGTATTCCTGTTCCGTATTTATTGACCAAATATTTTCCTTTGTTGTAATTTCCTCAATAATATTATCAACAGCGACCATTGCTGTAAGCATTGAATGATCTGCATTGTTATATTTATGCATTCCGTTTCTTCCAACAAGAAATAGGTTTTCAAAATTATCTGTAAAATGTTTAATTTGATCGAAATTTTCGTAAGTTCCGAAATAGGCTGGATAGGTCTTTTCTACGCGCAGAACTGTGCTGTCCAGTACATTTGAACTGTTAGCTAAGCCTATTTTTTCTAATTCTGTGATAGCTAGTGATTTAATTTCTTCATCAGGTAATTTCCAAAAGGTGTCGGTTTCATTGCAGAAGAATTCCATGCCAACCCAAATAGTGTCTGGATCATTGACCATAAATGGGCTCCAATTATTGAATATTTGTAACCTGCCAACAGTTACTTCTTTTTCCTGAATATAAATCCATGTATCTTCCAATTTTAACGGCTTCCATTCTCCTGATTTTTTATCCAAGTATGATAATCTCCTTAACAATATTCCCACTGTTATGAAATCTCTATATTGAAGACCATTCGCTGTTGTAGAAACCTCTTGAGGTACGTTTCCTTGAATACCTGAAATTAACTCTTTAACAGGCATAGTACTAAAAAAATAATCTCCTGGATAGATCTTTTCTTCTCCGTTGGTTTTATCAGTTACAGAAATACCGACTATCTTATTGCCCTCCGTATGTATCTTTTTTACATCATGATTCATATAAATGATGCCTCCCATGTCAACGACCTGCCTAGCCACTTCTTCCCATAGTTGACCAGGGCCATATTTAGGATAGAGGAATTGTTCGATCAGACTTGTTTCTGTATCTTTTTGAGCAATATCATTTTTATTTTTCTTTTTGTTGAGTTCTTGTACCGCGTGCTGTATAGCTTTTCGAATACTTACACCTTTAATCCGTTGTGCACCCCATTCAGCTGATATTTCATTGCAGGGTACCCCCCATACTTTCTCAGTATAGTCTTTAAAGAATAATTTGTATAGAGTTTTCCCAAATCGATTGATCATGAAATCCTCAAGACTTTTTTCAGGCGTTATTGGAAATATTTGTGCTTGTAGGTAAGAGATTAATATTGCAATGGTTCTGCCAATTCCCAATTTTCTTAATGTTTCAATAGAAAGTGTAATGGGATATGTAAAGAATTTTCGCAAGAAATAGATTCTGGATAACCGCTTTCTTACAAGCATAACTTTGTCATCATTTGCTTTTCCATTCCTTTCAGAGGAACTATTTACTTGTCGTGATTTATTTTGATAGCTAATCGTGAATTCACTTTCGGTTCCATGTTCAATAGGTAGGATATTCATCCACCAATTCATGACTCTATCCGATTTGGAAAAGAATCGATGTCCACCAATATCCATTCTATTGCCTTTATAATTGATGGTTTTAGAAATGCCACCGATGTCATTACTTTTTTCAAATATTATAGGTATAATATCGCTGCGTTTCAGCAATTCATAGGCAGCAGTTAGACCGGCTGGTCCAGCTCCAATTATAATGGCATATTTTTTCGAATTCATATCAGTATCATTGATAAATGGAGTACTCATGGGGTTAACGATATTAGGTTTATTGAAGAGGGTGATAATAATGAGTTAACAAGGTAATTCCAAATTTAGGGAGTGTACCTGTAATAAAAATAGGAGATAAAGAAAGAATTTATGAGGTAGATAATACGAGGCTAAATTTGTTCGATGAACTATATGACTTGGCTAAGATAACAATGTCCCGATTAGAAAATCGGGACGTTAAATATTCCTCAATATACCATTAAATGTTCTTATACTTTTAAATAGAGATAATAATAAGATCCACTATTATCTCTGTATAAAGTTACTAGCTCTCATCCTTAAAGCAATTGGATAAATAGCTTTAAGTTTGGATAAGAGGAAATATTATATTTATTAGCTTACTATGCTAAATTTTTTCTACGTAACTCTCGCGGACTGTAAGAAAATCTTTTCTTTACGGCATACGAGAAGCTTGAATAATCAGTATAGCCAAATTCATCAGCCAGATCTTGTAAAGGAATATCAGATTCGGTCAACTTTCGATAAATGATACTCATCCTGGCATTTTGAAAAAAATCATATACTGTTACACCATGTCGTAACTTAAAGATGTCTTCCAGCTTTTTCTCATTTGTTCCTGCGAACTTAGATAATTGTCGTAAGGTTGGTGGTGAGGGCTGATGTAAATGTTTTAATAGGTGCACTTCTGTTCTTTCACCTCTTTCATGGTCTGCGGCACTGAGCCCGTTATTGTCAGTAAGATAACGTGATAGCATATCTAATGATTCAATAATAAGTTCTGTGGTTTTTTGTTCGCGGTATTTTTCTCCAGCTGTGCTGGGCAAATTTCTTTCGTTAATATCTCTTACGATGTTTCTTAATCTTTCATGGGCTACCATGTTGTGGTCTAATAGCGTAACCGCATGTCCACTATTTGTCTTTTCCAGGAATGTGCTGATAACGGGAAAACTGTCTTTTAATTCCTGCAAAGCCACAATTGGAATATGCACATTTATAGCAGCATAGACACCAGCACTTTTGAATCTAATAACATGTTTCAAACGGCGGGACACCACTATATTTAAGTGATGCTCACTAGCAATACTTTCAGTGGTGTCAAAGACATAATGCATGCTTCCTTTGATGGTGTAATGCAATAGCAGATCGTCTACGTTAGCTGTTATCTTGAAATCTGCAGGCTTAGACAAAATAAAGTGACTAATCCAGGCAGTATAACCAGCACTAGCAATCTGTTGGCATATCAGATGTCCAAAGCTTTCACTTTGAGCATAAAATGGCTTTGCTCCTTGTAAGCGGTAGCTGGCAAAGCTGTCAGGCAGGCCAGGGGAAAACAAAATGGGCTGCCCTATGAGGGTTGTAATGGACAATGGTAGGGTCATTATTGGCAAATTAAGGAGAGATACTGCTATAAGATTTCCTTTTAAATAAAAAAAACATATTAAACTGAATAAGTACCTGCTGAAATTGAGCTTTAATGAATGCTATGGCCGATCAATAAAACAATAATTGGGGTATTATCTGTATAGCTAATTTACAATTAAAATTGTTTATTTTTTCAATAATAAAGTGGCTAAATGCGATTTTAGAAGCGGGTACCTTCATTCTCATGAATAATCGCTTTGTAATACTCATTAGTGCTACTGCCGCTCTTGGAGGATTATTATTTGGATTTGATACTGCTATTATATCCGGTACGATACCTTATATACAGGCCTATTTTAAATTAGATGCTGTCATGATTGGCTGGGCTGTTAGTTCAGGGTTGATAGGTTGTGCTATGGGGTCTTTAGCTGCTGGCGGTTTAGCAGATAAGTATGGTAGAAGGAATTCCCTTATTATCTGTGCTTTGCTATTTGCTATATCAGGTATTGGAGCCGCGATCAGTAAGCAGTTCTTTTTGTTTATCATATTTAGAATTATTGGAGGATTGGGCGTTGGAGCAGCTGCAATGGTTTCTCCCATGTATATAGCGGAAATAGCTCCAGCGTCGCAACGTGGAAAATTGGTAGCCCTGTATCAACTGGCTATTGTAACGGGAATATTGTTAGCCTATTTCACTAATTATGCATTAAATGGTACAGGAGAATATAATTGGCGGTGGATGTTTGGTACACAACTGATTCCTTCTATTCTCTTTTTATTGATGTTGTTATCTGTTCCGGAAACACCGCGTTGGTTAGTGAATAATGAGCAGGTTAAACAGGCTGTTATTGTATTGCAGAAGATCAAGAATAGTTTGGATGTACAGCATGAGCTTACACAGATTCAATTAAGCTATTCTGAGGGTGAAAAAAGTTCGATTTCCAGGTTATTTGATAAAAAATATTCTAAAGTATTAATAGCAGGTGTACTGTTAGCTATTTTTCAACAGGTGACAGGTATTAATGCTATTTTGTATTATGCTCCTGTAATTTTTAATCAAACTGGATTGGGTAATAACGATTCATTATTATACACAATTATTATTGGACTGGTGAACGTTGTATCTACTTTTATCGCAATTGGATTTGTTGATAAGGTTGGGAGAAAAAGATTTTTGGTAATGGGAAGTGTATTAATGGGTGCTTCTTTGATTGTTGTGGCCATATGTTTTTATTTTCAATTTTATAAATATTACCTCATTCTTATTTCAGTGCTGGTATATGTGGCTAGCTTCGGTTGTACACTGGGGGCTGTTACCTGGGTGTACCTTTCTGAAATATTCCCCAATCGCATTCGAGCACTTGCTTTATCACTTTCCACATTTGCATTATGGTTGGCAGATTTCGCTATCAGTTATAGTTTTCCGGTAATGACGGCTCACTTTAGCACATCTATAACCTTGGGGATTTATGCTGGATTTTGTTTGATCGCATTTATTTATATGATAGTTAATATTCCTGAGACAAAAGGAAAATCGTTGGAAGAAATTGAAACTTTATTTTTATGATTACAACTACACAGGTAAATCAATATAAAGAGAAAGGATACCTGGTTATCCCTGATCTCTTCAGTAAAGAAGAAATAGCCGCTTTAAGAAAAGAAACTGCGGATATCTTTAGAGGTAAAAGAGGGGTAGTGGAAGGGATGATTGATACAGATGATGATATTAGCGATGAAGAAGTATTGAAAAAATACGTCGCTATACATTTTCCGCATAAGATCTCTCCTGTTATCTATAAAGCGTTATTTCATAAAGGTGTAATTGACGTATTAAATGGCATCATTGGTCCGGATGTTAAATGCATGCAGTCGATGCTATTTGTGAAAGGACCAGGTAAAGCTGGTCAATCCTGGCACCAGGATGAATTTTACATTCCAACCCGTGACAGGTCATTGACTGGTGTATGGATTGCTATTGATGATGCTAATGTAGAGAACGGTTGCCTTTGGATTATTCCGGGTAAACCTGGTTACATCATGCGAAGAGTAGAAAATTCAAGTAAGGAATACGCCGATGTGGATACTGTAGATGTTACCCGATTTGATAAGGATAGTATACCTGTAGAAGTAAAGAGTGGATCTGTGGTATTTTTTCATGGTTATACATTGCATAGCTCGCTCCGTAATAAAACTGACGATTGTTTCCGAACTGCTTTGGTGAATCACTATATGAGTGCTGATTCTATGTTGCCATGGGATCAGGATGGACATTTACCTGCTACAGAGGATTTAAGAGATATCGTATTAGTGTCTGGGAAAGACCCTTACGTTTGGAAAGGTACGGTAGACTTAAATAAACCATATCTCCGTCCGGAAAAATTGATCATTAAAACTACCATTTAAAGTGAAAATTCAATTTTTTTGCCCCCGTTGGGGAAGTGAAAACCTCTCCTGGAAGGATTTCATGATAAAGGCAAAGGCTGCAGGGTATGATGGGATTGAGTATGCTATTACTTCAGACACTGATGATCAAACATTGGATGAAGTTTGGAATCTGGCAGAACAGCATAAATTACTGATGCTTCCTCAACATTTTGATACCTGTAGTCCAGATTTCAATGAGCATTATGACTTATATGCCGCTTGGTTGGAATGGATAAATCCTTATCCTTTTGTGAAAATCAATTCGCAGACAGGACGAGATATTTTTACATTTGAGCAAAATAATGCTTTAATTGATTTGGCTGGCCCGAAGGTAGTACATGAGTTGCATCGGGGGAAGTTTAGTTTTGCTGCCCATGTGACTAAGGAATATTTAAAGGCTAATCCTGAGCTGAAGCTTACTTTCGATATTTCGCATTGGGTGGCAGTGGCTGAATCATTTCTTGGCGACCAGCAGGAGGCTGTGCAACTGGCAATTGAACGAGCGCAGCATATTCACGCCAGGGTGGGATACCCAGAAGGGCCTCAGATACCTGATCCAAGATTACCGGAATGGCAGGAAGCGGTAAAGATACACTTGGGATGGTGGACGCGCATCGCGGAAAGATTTAATAATGATGAAATATTGACTATTACAACTGAATTTGGACCATTCCCTTATTTAGTACATGATTATAGTCAATGGGATATTAACCTACATATGATGAGTTTATTGAAGAAGCAACTTATTCCTTCTCCGATTTTCTCCCCACTATAATTACCGAAAGCCCGACACTATTGAAGGCTAGTTTGTCAGCTAACCGGAATATTGGTACGAGTTTATTATAAAAGGTCAATTGACCTGCTGGTAGCGTTTTCTTACGTAAAACTGTACCTGATACAAACCATCCCAATATTCCGGCCAGGTTGAAATACCAGGATTTTATTATCTCAAAATTTTGTGATTGGAACAATTTTCTAACCGTTGTTTTATTATATCTCCTGAAGTGTTCCAACTCCTTGTCAAATCCATTATATAAAAGTTGCCAGGCTGGAACAAGAATAATCAAATGTCCACCAGGAGATAGTAGTTTTTTACAGTTAGCTATTGCCAAGTGGTCATCTTTGATATGTTCTACTACGTTTAATGCAAAAACAGTATCAAATCTGCCAATTAAGGGACTATATCTAGATTCAAAATCGCTATCAGCTAAATCAATTTGGAAAACGCCTCCAACTAATGGTTGATTAGCGAATTTCTGATCCAGGAGATTGCAATAGTGATCGCTGTAGTCACTTACGCATAAGGGAATGCCATGGTCGATAAAACAGGTAGATATATTGCCTATTCCACTCCCGATTTCAAGAATTCTCCCCTTTGTAAAAGGTCGTATTGAATCAAACATCCAGTCATTTAAACGGTTAGCTATACTTAAATGCTCAAGAGTAGATATACCTACCTCGTCTATTGTTGATCTTGCCATTATTTGATGGTTTGCTTGTTGTGTATATAAATCTATTTAGTTATTTTTTGATAAGGGTACTGCTGCTTTTTTGTTAACAATACTATTGGTTTGGAAACCATATTTAACAATGCAGTAAATAGTACGGACGCCATCTTTCCAGTTTATCTTTTTACCTTCCTGATACGTACGTCCATAGTAGGAAATGCCTACTTCATAAATTCTTATCAAGGGAATACGGGCAATTTTTAATGTTACCTCAGGCTCAAACCCAAATCTTTTTTCCTTGAGGGGCAGTTGTTGAATGAAATCGGTCCGAAATACTTTGTATCCTGTTTCCATGTCTGTAAGGTTTAAGTTAGAGAACATGTTGGATAGAAAGGTCAACACCCTATTTCCTATAGTATGCCAGAAGAAGAGGATACGATGCGGATTACCGCCCATAAAGCGGGAACCATACACGACATCTGCAAATCCATGTACAATTGGTTTCAATAGTGTATTATATTCGAATGGATCATATTCTAAGTCAGCATCCTGGATCAACAAATATTCACCTGTAGCCTGCAATATCCCTGCATGAATGGCTGCTCCCTTACCACTATTAACTGGCTGTACAGAGTATTTAATTAGCATTTCATTACAATTTGACATGTAATCTTTGACCACTTCCTCAGTTTTATCTTTGGAGCAATCATTTACTATGATCACTTCTTTCTCAATTTCATGAATGAGTCTTACATCCCGAATTTTGTCCAGTATTTGGGTAATTGTTTTCTCTTCGTTATAAGCGGGAATAATAATAGATAATCGCTTAATGGATTTGCGATTATTCATAATATCACTTGTAATTAATTCTGTACTATTTGGAGTGTGTTGCATATGCAGGGTTTTAACAAAGCAAATACTGGTAATTCTACAATGCCGATGGGTATGGATTAGCCAATGGATCTATTATATCTTAGAATGGTTCAGGAATTACAAATAAATGAACTCTTACTGAAATGTGGTTGCATGAGTGGAAATTGCTTTTATTTTTAGTAATGAAAAGTTTTGTTTTTTAAATTTGACTAACTTAGATAGGTGTGTTGGACTGCGAAAAGGATATTACCTATGTTAACTCAAAACCTCACTTAAAATGCCAACAAATAATCTTGAGAAGGACTTTGTTAATTATGCTTTAAGGACACCGGCCAACCAGCTATATATTGCTTTTAGTATAAGTCTAAGCTTTGCCGCCTGGATTGTGTTTAAAGTGTTTTATCCTAATCCTAATATTATTTTCGATTCTTATTATTATATATATGCCGCTTATTTTAATGATGATGTAAGCGCATGGCCGGTTGGTTATTCTAAAATATTGAGGTTAATTGGTTGGTTTTCTCATTCGATTGATGCAGTACTCATTGTGCAGTATATTTTTCTTCAATGCTCTTTTTTATTTTTTTCCCTCTCTATTCGCTACATATTTAAAATTTCAAGTTGGACATCGGCTATATTGTTTGCTTTCTTGTTTCTGAATCCTATATATCTCTACACATGCAATCTGGTTCTTTCTGATGCAATATTCCTGGGGCTAAGCTTGATGTGGTTGATAAATTTGTTATGGATTATTTTTAAGCCTCGGCCTTATATGATTATTATACAGGCTTTATTGTTGTTCATCACTTTTACTATCAGGCATAGTGCATTATTTTATCCAATTGTTGGATGTTTTGCATTGTTATTAAGCAAACAACGAATCGTCTATAAAATGGTTGGAATAGTTCTTCCTTGTGTATTAATAGGTGGATTTATGTTATTTAGTATACATGAGAACAACAAATTATTCGGTATTAACCAATTTTCACCCTTTCAAGGATGGAAAGTGGCTAGTAATGCATTGTATATTTATGAACATGTAGATTCGAATGAAGTAAAACCGGTACCTCCGAGATTTAAAGAATTAGATAGTTCAGTACAAAGTTATTATCATTCTAAACATATGCCTGTAAGTATATTTAATCCAGATCCATCATGGGGCAGCTACTACATGTTTATGTACCCTTCTCCCTTGCTTACCTTCCGGGATAAGAAGATGGGTCCAGAGAAGAATTTTTTAATTAATGTGCGCACGTTATCTTTATTAGGACCCTTATACAAAGATTATGGTTCATATATATTGAAGCAATACCCTTTAACTTATGCACGTTATTTTGTTTTGCCTAATATCAGTATTTACATGATGCCCTATCCTGAAGTGTACTTTGATAGCATCAATCCTTTTCGTATACAACAGGATACTCTAGGAAAAGTAGCAAACAAATGGTTTGGTAATTACTCAGTCAGCGCCTCCAGGGAAGTAATATCATTTAGAGCAGCCTTATTTTCACAATATCCATTATTAAATACCTTTATACATATTCTGTTTTTAATTGGATTGGCTGGATTTGTGGTATTAAATGGATATCAAAAGATAGAAAATGTCTTTGCAAGATGTGTGTTGTTAGTCGGCTTGCTGTGGGTAACTAATTTTTTCTTTATAGTCATTGCATCCGCTAGTTTGTTGAGGTACCAGCTTTTTATTACAGTTGTGGAGTTTACGTTTATGTTGATATTTGTGGAGTTCGTGTTTTTGTCAGATAATAAAAATTACCCTTTGATTAAAAAGGGTAATTTTTAAAGTAAATAATGTTAAAGTGCTGCTGCAATATCTTTATTAACAAGAGGTGATTTTTCGGTAGGTGTTATAAAACTTTTTCTGATCATGAAGGATAATAATATGCCTCCAAAAGATAAAGTAAATATAAAAGGGAATACCTGGTACCTCAAAACGATGGGTGATGCAAAGACGCTGAATAATAAATTAAATATCCAGATTGAAATAAGTACATATAGTGTTTTCCTATAAAGGGAAGGTATTTCTTTAAAACCATTCAAAAATATAAATCCCCATAATCCGGTAAAGAAAAAAATATTTATTATAGCTAGTAAGGGAGGGAAAATTTGAGTCAATGTAATCTTGTTATCTTTGGAAAAACCATGTACTTTATTGGTTTTATAACCAAACCATTGAACCGCACCTGCGTCAACAGAATCCCTTCCCATATTATAAAATCCCAGGAACTCAGGATTAGGTGCATAATAGTTAATCAGATTTGGTAAAACATAGTATTTAGTGAATTCAACCGGGAATTGCTTAATTAACCATGTACCATATTGATTATATAAAGTCGCTACTTTTGCCCACCGTTTTAGATAAGGGGTAATACTATCATTTTTATATTTAGTAATAAGGTAGCTTTTAAGAGGCGCTTTCTCATCCCAGAGGTAATAAATGCCTAATTCGTTATCAGGCCTTTTATCATACCTGAGATGGTTCAAAGAATCCAGGTGTTTGACGGTTATGTTATGTAGTGTTTGGAGCTTTGGCGGAACTGTTTCTGTTGTTTTAGGAGAAACATGTGCATACATGTAAAGTGCATTGCTCGCCATCTGCCAACCACCAAACGGGGAATACTGCGTTGTATTTGTCTTTTCTCTATATTCCATTATGGTGCAGCCTAAGAAAACCAGGACAGGTACCAACACTAAAGAAAGGTGAAGAGATTTATTTTTTATAGAATCTTTGTTGAAGAGCACTACAATGGCACTAATTATTGGATAGTATAAGGCATTATACCTGATGGAAAATACAAAGAAAAGTATTAGCCCGTGCAGCAATAAAAGGTCTTTACCCGGGTGATAGATTATCCAGATTAATGTAGTTAGCCATAAGAGGCTCATCGAAGCAAATAGTGCATCGCTGGATACAAAATTACTAACATATAGCCATAATGGGTTTAAGACTAGTAAGATCGCTACGATCCTAATGGTCCATTTGTCAGGGTTCAACAAATATCTGATAGTAAGTATAAAAAATAAGATGGACGATTCAAGTATTATATATTGGACGAAGAATAATCCTTTGTCCGTATGATTGAATACACTTATGAATCGTAAGAATTTAGAATACCCAACCGGCCACATATTGATGTTCCAATTTTCTTTGGCAGCTTCAAGATATGAGTATGAATCAGGTAAAAAATTGGGGAAAGGATAACAGTTTTTGAAAATGTAAAAAAGACATAACACGGAAACAGTAGAGAAGAATAAGATAATCTTGTTTTCATTATCCTTCCAGGTCCAGTCTTTAAAGGTTTTTGGGAATATATTTTTTTCAAAGATCATTGTATGGCTATTTTCAATTGTTGTAATGTTTCAATCAGGTTTATTCTCTGGCATATTTTGTGATATCACCTGAATTAATTTGACCCACAAATGCTGCTTTTAGAAGATGGTCCTTTCCATAAATTAGCGTGGTTGGAACTGAATGTACATCAAAGTGATTGCTGATGAAATATTCGCAATCCTGTCCAACCTGGAGATTGCTAAAACCGAATAGATGGTAGGCATCAACCACTTTTTGCATGTAACTAAGGCTGTCGGGCGTGACGAAATAGAATTTTATGTCTTGCATTTCATCCATGTTGTCAAAAATATCCTGAATTTCTGCCCTTGAATAAGGACATTGGGTGCCAAAATATAAGAAAACAGTGGGTGAGTTGCCTTTTATTGTATCAGTCCAGACCAGGGATTGGCCATCGCGTAATAAAAATTTAAAACCAGGTATGGGTTGTCCTTCTTTTCCTATCACATCAGGGACCCTGGCATAGCAACCAATTAATAAAATGGTAAGCAGGAATATTATGGCGTTACGCATCGGTAATGATCTTATGGGGTGATTGAATATAATTAAATTTATTGTGCAATATTTTTGTGCATAAGATTGCCAGGTTTTCTATAGTCCTGGTAGAGACCATAGACATCCGTTTTATTTTCTTTATCCATATAGTAATTGGCTATTCTATAAAATTCAAATGGCAATTTTATGACGTCATGAATCGTCAACTTTGAATCACCTTTTTCTATCCATGTATGCAATGGCAATTCATAGCATATTTCATCTACCTTAGTTTTACTTTGAAGGATTCTTTTAAAAATTTCGACATCAAATAACCATCTTGATATAAATGCTTCTGAAAATACCTGGTGAGCAAAATCCGCCCGGAAGAATTTAGCGCCACATTGACTATCATAGATCGGGATTCCCAGATATATACTTATGGCGGTAGCTACTATGCGACCGAAATAGTGACGAGAGTGAAATCTATGGATATTTGCGCCTATTCTTGCTATGCGTGATCCAAAGATCATTTTGAAATTAGATTTTTGGAGTGCTTCTATAAAATAATCTACCTCATCAAACGGCGTGGAAAGGTCTGCATCCATGAAGCCGATTATATTATTGGTATTATTGGTCGTTTTTTCTAAAATTCCTCTCCTGATAGCTTCTGCTTTACCTACATTTTTCTTTAAATGAAGGATAGACACTTTTTCAGGAAAATCTCTTTTTATATATGCAAGTACTTTGAGGGTTTTATCTGAACTACCATCATTTACAAAGACCATTTGCCCCTTATAGTTTAATAAGAAGGATTTATAATCATTGATAGGAAGCCTTTTCTCTTCATTATAGCAGGGTATAACAATAGTCATGTTTTCCATAACAACAGTTTTTTATAAAGTTGCTAATTCCAGATTTTTATTGGTCACCTTGGATCTATAGCTCAATTCCAGGTAGTCAGATAATAGTAAGACAAAAATCAACCCTGTAATCAGTGGGAAAATTTGATATCGCATCACAATTATGTTAGCAAATACGCTAAATGAAAAGTTTAGAATTAACACAGCTGCCAGTAGCATAATGGTCAGGTTAAAAACGCGTGAGGTCTTTTTAAATCCCTTGATCCTTATATAATATATAAGTCCCCATATTCCATATATGTTTACCAGTAAAAAAATGAATGGTAGCATTAATAGAATGTATCCTTGTAATGTTTTTGAAATTACAGTCATTCTTGTGGATGGATAATGAAACCACCAGGCAGCAATCGGCCACATTTCGTCACCACCTAGATTATATAATTCCAGTTTTTCCATTGGAGGGAAAAAGTAGTTTCTTGTATTGATCGATATATAATGCAAGGCAAATTCTACAGGATGCCTTTTTATAATATATAACCCATATTCTCCAAAGAGCGGCGCTGCTTTTGCCCAGGAGCTTACATCCGGATCAGGATAATGCTTCATCATATAAATCTTTAATGGAGCATCCCATTGTTTAATAAAGAAATTCCCAACATAAGAAGAAAGTTCTCTTTTATGTGGTGGAACAGTTCTATAATAAACACGTGCTATTTGATCCAGTTCCGCCATTTGAGGGGTAGGGAAATGTAAAGTATCCTCGTCTACATATTCCCGAAAATATAAAGCATTGTTACCCCATTGCCAGCCACCAAGAATAGGTGGGAATTGGGCAGTGCCACTCATATTCTTTACAGCAGTGGAAACTATTACTATAACCGGTAGTATTAATAATGGTCCTAGAATAATACCTGTAATTTTATTCCAGGTATTTTGCTTGCTTAACAGGAATACCAATGCCGTAATAATAGGGTAGAACAACGCATTATATCTGAAGGTAAATGCTATTAAAAATACAAAAGACAAAATTATAGTATGATGGAGAGCTGGCCTGTTTAATATCCATAATAATTCAGCCAGCCAGATAAGGCTGAGTGCCACAAATAGGCCATCGCTAGCGATGTAATTTGCGAGGTATAAATTAAGTGGATTGAAAAAGAAAAAAATAGCAAGAACAGCCCTTGTTCTTTTGCTGGTCGGGTAGAAATATACAATGGTTTTATAGAAATATAGACCCGCTAATATAATGATAGTATATTGAAAAAAGTTGAGGGCCAGAGCCGAGTAAGTAATATAATGAAACAGCCATAAAAATTTGCTGTATCCAATTGGCCAGATATTCGCATTTAAATGCCTGTAGGCAGCCTCTATATAGCTGTAACTATCAGAAAAAAAATCAGGGTATGGGTAGCATAGTTTAAAGATGATAAACTGTCCGTAAATCAGCAAAATCATAATCCACCGATAGACCCTATTTTCTCCTATGACGAATTGTAGGAATTTTCTGTGGGTTATTTCCTGTCTGGGTAATAATCCTGTATAATGATCTATAGGAGAGAGTGCGTTGGCAGGCGGATCAACTATTGCTTTTTCTCTCATGATATATGGTTTAACAATTTAGGGTTAAAGAACATGCTGTGATTTCTGAACTAAAGGGCTAACCAGTCTGTAAACGCATAGGTAATGCAATGCATGCTGATTGGTAGATTAACGGAATGAAACTACTAATGGTCGAATGAAATGTGATGGCAGTAAATTAGAAATGACAATGCTGCCTGGATAGCATCATAGATCGGGCTAAAACATAGGAAGCCGCTATTTGATAATAGCGGCTTTGTAAATGAGGTTAAAATATTGAATGAAAAACCGCTACTACGGGTCTAAAGGATCTAATGGATCCATCTGTAAACTTTCCATTGTTGGATAAAAGACAGTTTCTTGTGATGATATTTTTTGTTTCTTTTGGTAGGGGAGGTAACCTAATTCCTTTAGGTTTCTGGTATCGAACCTATCATCTGCGATATATCCGGATTGATCACTGGTCGATACACATAGTGCTGGTTTGTTGATTGGAATGTTATATCTGATGATCAAACGGTTCGCGTTTCTGAAATTGGTAGTAGTATGTCTCGCATGAGGTTCTATAATAATGGCCTTTTCCGGAATGTTAAATTTTGTTATCAGGTACTTTTTCATTTCAATCGCTTCACAATATGGCGTGTGAAAAGGATGACAGTATCCACCACTGACAATAATATATGGCGCTAATCCTTTATTATAGCGTTCTGCTGCCAGTTCGCAACGCAATTTTCCACCAAAAGAGAGGGGAACGGAATATAACTCAGGACCTTCACCAGGAACCATGATGACGGAATATTGATATTTACTCCAATCAACTGATTTCACACTTTTTACAGCTTCTTTATTTTCTCCATTTCCCATTGGTTCGAAACGTGCGGCCTCATCTCTGTCATTTGCCTCCATCAGGCGGATAGCTAGTTGTAGCGTAGGCTGGTAAAATAAGGTCATTTCCTGTTGATGAGAATCAAGGAAATTGAATAGGGGTTTTAGCATGTACCGAAAGTATTCCCCATTAACATCATAGCTGATAGAATCAATGGATGGATAACGGAGGTGTTTGCCTAATCCATATTGAGAAATGATGTAATTAGTTCCGTATAGATATTGTCTCCAGGCTTGCTGGAATAAATCAGCGTTAGTTCGATTAATGAATTTTTGATAATTACCGCTCGGTCTTAAATCATTATTGATCAATTTGTCAAATAAGGATGTATTTGATTGGTAAAGATTGCCTAGTACTTGCAAGATGGTTGCAGTGTCTTCCTTGCTCCATATAAAATTTCCGACAGTTGAATCTGCATTCAGGAACATACCATTTTTATAGGCATAAAGATGAATAGAGTCGATTTTGGATTTTAATATATTATTGAGCGTTTTGTTTTCGGCAATTAATTGGTTGATTTTAGGATACCTGGCAAGAGCAGTAAGTAGATAGAAATTCTTGTCACAAAGTATATTCCCTGATTTTATTGGTTGGTAGTTTTTGCTATAGCCATTATTTATTTGTGCCTCTATTTTTAAAAGATGGAATATCAGGAAAAATAGGAGGAGGATTTTCTTTATCATGATTTTATTAGATTAATACCAGGAGTAGTAACTAGCTATTGGCGATTTAAATTGCGTTTATTATTAAAAGGTAACATCCAGTTAACCTCATCCTTGCTTAAAAAATTCCTTAACAGCGTGTTATAAAATACTTGCTATTGCAACTATATGGGTTCTTGAATACTAAATTCAATAATCCAGCTTATATGAAAAGAATGTGCAAGGCGTTTGCTATTGGAGCAATTTTATGTGTTTTAATAGTCTCGGGTTATGCCCAGGGAGGCAATGAATGGAAAATGCAGCCTGTGAGCATCAAAACCCGTTGGGCAAAAGATGTTAATCCTGCCAATGTATTACCAGCCTATCCCCGCCCTCAAATGGTGCGCAATCAATGGGAGAATTTAAATGGCCTTTGGCAGTATGCTATTACTGATAAGGCTGCTGAACGGCCTACGCAGTATCAGGGACAAATATTGGTTCCTTTTCCTATTGAATCTGCACTTTCAGGTCTAAAAAAGCCTTTATTACCCACTCAACGCTTATGGTATAAGAGAAATATAGCCAGGCCTAACCTTAAGAAATGGGAACGGGTTTTACTGCACTTTGGCGCTGTAGATTGGCAGGCAACTGTATATGTAAATGGAAAAGAAGTGGGTGGCCATACAGGAGGATACCAGGAGTTTGCTATTGATATAACAGATGCATTAAAGGCAGGTAATAATGAGTTAGTAGTAGGAGTATTGGATCCTACAGATCAAGGACCTAATCCTCACGGGAAACAAGTTTTACAACCTAAAAATATACTGTATACGGCAAGCAGTGGAATATGGCAGACAGTGTGGATGGAGACGGTACCAGCTACCTACATTGATAATTTGTATATGACGCCTGATGTAGATAACCAGGAACTGAGTTTGAAAGTTAATGTCGATGGCAATAGTAAGGATTATCAGGTAGAAGCTGTAGCTTCTAATGGGAGCATTATAAAAGGTAAACCTGGACAAGATTTGAAATTGCCGGTGAATAATGCTAGGCTATGGAGTCCTGATGATCCCTATTTATATCATCTGAATGTGCGCCTGCTACATAAGGGGAAAATGGTAGATAGTGTTGGCAGTTATTTTGGCATGCGGAAAATTGAAGTCAAAAAGGATGAACAGGGTGTAGAAAGGCTTTTCCTGAATAATAAGTATACCTACCATCTGGGAGTGCTTGATCAGGGATTTTGGCCAGAAGGTCTGTATACGGCGCCTACTGATTCTGCTTTGCAGTTTGATATTATGGCTATCCGGAATATGGGTTTCAATACTATCCGTAAGCATATTAAGATTGAACCAGCCAGGTGGTATTATCATGCTGATAGAATGGGAGTATTAGTATGGCAGGATATGGTGACATGTGCTAATGGGAATGCGGATGCACATGCGGAATTTGAAAAGGAAAATAAAGAGAATATAGCCCAGTTACATAATTATCCAAGTATTGTGATCTGGGTGCTTTTTAATGAGGGTTGGGCCAGGTATGATCAACAACGTTTGACTGAGTGGTTAAAAAGGGCTGATCCTGGTAGGGTAGTGGATGGGCATACAGGAGAAAATTATGATAGAAAATCGCCGGATGATCCAGGAAAAAAATGGATTAGTAGTGATTTAACAGATATTCATGATTATCCGGGGCCTGGTATTGCTCCATATTTAATTGGAAAAGCCCGGGTATTGGGTGAGTGGGGAGGTGTGCGTGTGCCTACACCTAACCATCAGTGGAATGGCGCTGAGGGATGGGGATATATACAAGTACAGGGAGCTGAATTTATGAAGAAGTATCAGTTTATGATGAAGCATTTGAAGATATTTGAAGAGGAGGGACTTTCCGGATCCATTTATACAGAGCCGTTTGATGTAGAGACAGAGGAGAATGGATTAATGACTTATGATAGAGAAATCATCAAAATACCAGCTGAAAAGTTAAGGGAGATCCATACTATGCTTGTGCCCAATGCAAGTCAATATGCGGCAGCCCCTGGTCAGTTTAAGGCCCAGATTGGAGATACAATAGATCACGAAAGAGAATACGCTATCAACCTGGAGGCATATAACAAAGGGAATAGAGATGCTAATTTTCTCCGTAATCTGGCAGAAACAGCTAGCAAGATGAAGGATTTTACGAATGCGGGGAAAATTGGCAATGATTATATCCGACAATTAAAAGAGCCTTATCAAAAAGATGATATCGCATTTATAGATGCATTTACAACCCATATTACTGACCCTGGATTTGCAATTATTAAAAAGCATCCGGAAAAGATAGACGCAGTATTAGGTGCGAAAAGTGCACTTGATAAGTTACAGGGCATCATTTATATAGATGAGATAAAGCCACAAATGGACGCAAATACTGATTGGGAAAAAATAGAAAAGACAATAGTGTCTAAATATGGAGCAACTGGTGAAGAGATAGTATGGAAGGCAAGAACAATTAATTATTTAGATAAAAAGGATTATGAAAAGTTCGCTAATAGTGCTATCCCATATATTGATAAATATGGAGATCATGTCATGTTTTTTGAATTAAATAATTTTGCCTGGGAAGTATTTCAGCATTTGGAAGATACTAATGCGTTGAAGGCGGCGCTTAGTTGGAGTAAACGGACATTACAGGAAGGAGAAGCAATTACTTTTATGGATACATATGCGAATCTCTTGTATAAATTGGGTAAGAAAGATGAAGCCATTTCAGTTGAGGAGAAAGCGGTGAATATGGCTGCGAAAGGAGATAAGCCTTCGTTTCAGGCGAATTTGGATAAAATGAGAAAAGGAGAAAGTACCTGGGAGTAATGCTTGTTGCAATACAACATGGGAGGTCCTAATTAATAGATATTATTAACTTGCCATTAACTGAATTGACACGACAGAATAGTAATTTAGACCGCTCAAAAAAGGATTATAAGGAACTATAATTTTACAATAGAGATTTAATTTCTAGTTTAAATCGAGTTATGAAGAATTTATTATTAGTTTTATTTGCTACTGTTTTATTTGTTGAAGTACATGCACAGGATAGTTGGAAAATGCAACCTGTAAATATCCAAACAAGATGGGCTAAAGAGGTTTCTCCTGAAAATGCACTGAAGGAATATCCAAGGCCTCAGCTGGAGAGAGGACAATGGAATAATTTGAATGGCTTATGGGATTATACAATTACTGGAAAGGATGTAATTGTACCAGAAAAGTATGACGGCAAGATTTTGGTTCCTTATCCATTAGAATCCGCATTATCTGGTGTAAAGAAAATATTGCAACCGGATCAATTGTTATGGTATAAGAGAAAATTTGAAAGACCGAGTGCAGAAAAGGTACTATTACATTTTGGTGCAGTAGATTTTCAGGCAACTGTTTATGTAAATGGTAAGGAAGTAGGGGGGCATAGTGGTGGATATGAAGCCTTTACAATAGATATTACGAATGCTTTAAAGGCTGGAGAGAATGAGCTAATCGTGAAAGTATACGATCCTACAGAAAGGGGGATAGGCCCACATGGAAAACAGGTATTGAATCCACAGGGCATATATTATACACCAACATCCGGTATCTGGCAGACGGTGTGGTTAGAAGTTGTTCCCAAGACTTATATTGAGGGATTGGTAATGACGCCTGATATTGATAAAGGGGTTTTAAATATTAAGGTGAATGCTCCAGCAGGTGCATCAGTAGAGGTGACTGCACAAGATGGAGATGCAATAGTGAGTAAAGTAAAAGGTAAGGCTGGTGTGAATTTGCAGCTGCCAGTTAAGAATGCTAAATTATGGTCACCTGAATCTCCGTACTTATATAATCTCACAGTTAAACTATTAAAAGGAACAAAGACTACTGATGAAGTAAAAAGTTATTTTGGAATGCGGAAGATCTCAATTGCGAAGGATGATAAAGGGATCGATCGCATTTTCTTAAATAACAAACCTTATTTCAATTTAGGAACCCTGGATCAGGGCTTCTGGCCTGATGGATTGTATACCGCTCCTACGGATGAAGCCCTGAAATTTGACATTGAAGCAATTAAAGCGATGGGCTTTAATACAATCAGAAAACACATTAAAATTGAGCCTGCCAGGTGGTACTATCATGCGGATAAGATTGGAATGTTAGTCTGGCAGGATTTTGTAAATCCTAACCAGGGATTACCAGAAGGTTCAAAAGCAGAATTTGAAAAGGAGAGTAAGGAGATTTTAGAGCAATTGCATAATTATCCTGGTATTGTGACCTGGGTATTATTTAATGAACAATGGGGTAGTTATGATCAGGAAAGACTGACTAAATGGGTAAAATCAACTGATCCGAGCCGCATAGTGAATGGACATACAGGAGAATATATTTTTATAAATGAAAATGAGACTAAAACAGGACAGGACAATTGGGTAGCTAGTGATATGACAGATGTACATTCCTATCCAAATCCAATGAATTCACCTGCGCAACCTGGGAAAGCGAGAATAGTAGGAGAATTTGGAGGAATTGGTGTATTTATCCCTGATCATCAATGGAACCCTATGAATGCCTGGGGATATATACAGGAAAAACCAGCAGCGCTGAAGGCTAAGTATACTATCATGGCGCAACACCTGCGATTATTAGAAGAGCAAGGATTGAGCGGATCAATTTATACACAACCATTTGATGTAGAGGGTGAGCAAAATGGACTGATTACTTATGATAGAGAAGTAGTGAAAATTCCATTTGAGGATTTAAGAAAAATTCATGCGCCTTTAAATCCTGCAATAGGAACTATACCCATGGTTACAGCAAAAAATGCAGATTTAACAGACCCGGCTATGGTGTATAGTCAGATGTTGGAAGAATATATAAATGGTAAGCGGGAGCCAGCTTTTTTAAAGAAGTTAGCAATGGCTGCTAACCAGGTAGGTGATAAGCCTGGTGCAGAAAATGCTGGTACAGAATATATTGCTTCCTTACATGAACCATTAAGTGAAGAAGATTTGATGGCTATCAGTCAGTTTGCCAAATCCTCCAGGGATGCAGGATTTGCGTATATGAATAACCATCCTGATGTATTTAAGAAGATGTTAGGTGAGCGTCAGTATGCCGTAAATATGATGAATATGATTTACAAAGGCACAATAGAACCAATGACGAAAGCAGTTAAACCAGATTGGGATGGTATTGAAACAGCCATTAAACCATATGGTGCCCCAGGTGAGGAAATGTATTTGAGAGCGAGAACGATATATTATCTAAACAAGCAAGATTGGGAGGAATTTGTACCAGTGGCCACCGCTTATATGAATAAGTATGGTGATCATATTCGTGCGGAAGAAAAAGAGACATTTCAAAATGCCATTAATAAGACAAAGCAGTAAGAAGCTATTATATGTTGAATTGGAAAAAGAGACAACAGGCCTGTAATGGGCCTGTTGTCGTTTTATAGATAAATTAGTAATTAATTATAGAATGAATCGATTGATTATCGTCGGTAATGGGTTTGACCTTGCACATAAGATGCCTACAGGTTATAACGATTTTATCCTTAGTTACAGTAGACCTATGCCACAGGTTAAAATTTATAATTAATTTGAACTGGAAATGATGCTGCAGGGGATTGAGTTAACTTGTATTGTTTTTCTTTTATAATCACATCTCCAGCTTCGTTTTTGGAATTCTGTTATTCTCCCTTCATAATATTTTTTAGAGTGGCGCTCAATTTTATGGCTTTCATTTATTGGTTGAATTGTGTATTTATTTTACCAGTTTAAATGTTACGACTATGAAAAAAAATAGAATTGTATTATTAATTCTTTCAGTGGTTGTCGGAATAGGAAGTGCAATAGGTGCTAAATCTGTTTGGGCGAAGAAGAAACGGATACCACCATATTATGTGTATACCTGGAATGGCAATTATCATTTATATCCATGTTGTTATCAATTTGGGCTATCAGGATGTGCAACTGTTTTTAATAATAATTTTTATTACTCAGATGGGAGTAAGCTGGTACATTTAGATCCAGGCACCAGGTTGACTATATGTCCATAAGAGTGGTAATTAGGTGATATATCAATTATTTATCGAGACTGTAAAATTTCCTGTGTTAATGGCCTATGGTAGTGAATTATCTCAATAGACCTAAAAACCGGGGAAGGCGCTGCTGCCGCGCCATTCCCCCTTCCCCATCCCGGCAGGGTTTCAAACAA
Organism: Chitinophaga sp. LS1; assembly: GCF_034274695.1. NCBI lineage: Bacteria > Pseudomonadati > Bacteroidota > Chitinophagia > Chitinophagales > Chitinophagaceae > Chitinophaga > Chitinophaga sp. LS1. The sequence continues at coordinate 867,680 of NZ_CP128362.1, read as the reverse complement.
TGGGGAAGGAGTTTACACAAAATATTTTACACTCCCTATTTATCAGAACATGATATTGTTAAAATTGAATATATAGTATTCTTTTCTTGGAAATAGTATGCTTGCGTTGCTGTCTCCTAATTGAAAACCTATATCAGTATGTAAATTTGGCATTACAGAACTGTATTTTGCTATGAAATTGCTATGCTTGATTTTGTTGATCCTTATAGCAGGATGTTCTGCAGTGCCTCCAAATGTGCCCAGGATTACCATACCTGAACCCAGTGATCAGAATTCTATGGACACAATATTTTTTATAAATGAGAAGCCAATCGGAGCGTATTGTTAGTCCTGTCTTTTAATAATTGTTAAGCGGGTGTGTGATAAGCATGCCCGCTTTTTCTGTTACTGGTATTCAATAGAATTATTTCTTATCAATTTTTGTTAAAATTGAACAAATATGATAGGTTCAATATCATTTCCCCCTAAACTCGTTTGCTCATTGTATCCAAAGTTATGAAAAGAGCTTAATCTTGTGTCCTGGCAAATGTAGCAGTTCCAGTACTTGCTAATCAGTAAAACTATGATACCGATAATTGGAAATAACAGTGCTGCATATCGAATAGTAAATATGGTTACTATAAGTAAAGCCTGGGTAAAAATGAGGTAAATCTGAGGACGTTTTATAATATACAATAATTGGCAGATCCAGCAAATTGTCAGACTACAGAAAAGTATGTCGGACATGATATGGTTACAACTAAAAATAAATAAAGGATTAAAGAACAAAAAGATAAAAAGTATTAAGGTAGTCCATTTACCCAATTTAAGAATAGTTCGAATAGTGAAAAAGAAATAAAGTAAGGAAGTTTGGAGAATTAGGTATTGTAAGGAAACTAATAAAGTAGGAGAGTGGGAGATTTGACCAGCCAGGTGAATGAATTTGGAATATCCAATTGGCCAGAGCCCAGCATTTGCATTTTGGAATGCAGCTGCTATGTAAATATAAGAGTCCATGGTAATAAATGGATACTTATAAAAGGATTTAAAGACGATCCAGATTATTAAAGAGGATATGATGGCAGTTATAAAATAATAGAATTACCCATTTAGCTCTCGTAAAGTTAAAAATAAAGGAGCAGCAGCAACCATCCTGGATAAAAGTTTGTGCATTATACTGCCCAAATGATTTCTTCTGTTAAATCGGAAATGAAATTCATTTAAGTATGCCTGCATATGATTTTCAGAAACACGATGATGAATGCCTCTTAACCAACCTTTAAAATTCATGATATGAGTATGTAAATGAGGGAAATTTTTGCCATTACCAGATTCTACTTGCTCCAACCGTGGAAATATAGTCTTTAGTGGAGCATAAGCTGTCCAGCCATCTGTCACTACCCGTGATTTTTTATCGATGTGTTTTTCCATAAATGGCTGAAACGATGTAGAGCTGTAATTCTCTATGCATTGGGCATACGCTCTGCCAGTCTTTCTATTTCGGCATACTTTTTCAACTGCTATCAGGATAATTTTTCGATCTCCTTTAGCCCGACCTTGATTCCCTTCCTCCTTGCCACCAATCACAAATTCATCTACCTCTACACGACCTTGTAATGGAAACTGTTCACTACTTTGCATGCCCTCCTGCACTTTGCGCTTAAAATACCAGGCACTTGTTTGACGGATGCCATATTCCCTGCTTATTTCGCAACTTGACATCCCCTTTTTACTTACACTCAAACGGAAACAAATCTGAAAAGCTGTCAGCAAACTGAATTTTACTTTATGAAACAATGTCCCTGCTGTGGGGGACTCATTATAATTGCAAGCGTGACAACGTCTATCAAGCCACCTTTTACCTTTCCACCACATTTCTCCACCACACTTCTTACAACGAAACCCTTGCTGCCACTTCAACTCTGCAAGGTATTGTAAACACGATTCTGCATCTGGAAAATGTCTTTTAAAACTTTCAATTGTGACGCCCCTAAACATAGTTTTTTTTATAAAGCTATGATAGCACTACGCCGTATATTTGCGTAACGACCCGTAAATGGGTAATTCTATAAAATAAATTTTGTTTTGTCGTATAGCCTGCGGTGGAATATTATGAGGGACTACCATCTTTACTAGTATTTAGGTGAAATTAAATATCAAATTGATAGATTACTTTGGAGATAGCGTTTTTCCATGATAAATAGGTGTACATCTGGTTTTATTTCCGCTTACACTTAGCATAGTTATTTATTCGGGGGAAGTTTTGAAATGTGTTTTATAACCAAATTGAAAATAGCAAGTTTGTTATGAAAGACATAGATTCGGCAAATGAATATAAGCAATGGGTGACCAGAATGTTTAAATTTCTTGAAAGTATGAATACGGTGTAGGAAATAAATTCAAACTCCTGTTAAGTAGAATATTTCGAGAAACCCCCATATTAGAATAAGTAATAAAAAATACAAGTGTCCGAAAAAATACCTGAATAATCTTATAACGAATTTTCATTGAGACCGGTTGATTAATTGTTGCTATAGAAGTCAGGAAGCATTATCGAACTATGCATACCAGATTAGTTTATATTATTTCCTTATTGAATGTAAAGCCGATCAGAATAGCATTTGGGGCAACAGATTCCATGTTATAAAAAAATATTTTAGGCAACTATGATCAGTAATATTTTCTGATTATTAAACTAATCAAAATGGAAAATCAGCATCGTAGTACTAGTATAAATATTTCAGGTGTTCATAATTCAACCGTCGTTCTTGGAAATAATAATTATGTACAGGCCTCTGTACGATTGTCGAATGTAATCGAGTCTGAAATAAATTCAAATGATCAGGTGTGGAAACAGGTGATTGAAGAGATGAATAAGTTGCAGACAATTATAAAAGAACTTCCCGATGAGCATGAAGAGGTGAGGGATACCTCGCTTATCCCTGCAGTGAGCCAGGCAAAGAAAATGGCAAAAGAAATAGCAGATAATCCCGCGCAACCTAAAAAAAGATTCACAGATAGGCTAAAAGATATTCTGGACATTACCTCCAAAGTAACAGAGGTAGGTACCAGGGTATACCCTTTTATAACAACAATCACTAAGTTGTTAGGAATTTCTATTTAACTCAATATTTATGATGCCTGTAAAAGGAATAGAGGAGGTAAAGATTAAATGGCTGAGTATTGAAAGGAACAGATTTAAATTGTACGGCTTTCTGTTATATACTGGTTGTGATGAGGTGTTGGTTCGATATATGGAAGAAGGAATTTACGACCTGGATAATATATCGGGAAATGACTGTGCAATTTTTCTGATCGAGCCACCTACAGTAAGGTGGCTGGATTATACTCAGAAGATAAATCACCCCTGGAGAGATTGCTTCTATAATGACGGTAGTAATGCGACGACCCCGCCAGATGGTTGTTTTACCCAACCAGGTAGGACACTCCAACCAGGAGATATACAAAAGCTGGTAGAAAATGTCGACAATTCAATAATAGTAATAGGTGACAATGTCCGGGTAAATGGGGGACGTTTATTAAATCCTGACTTTAATATGTTGTATAACAGGTCTGATGCATATGATGTAATTCGCTATTTCAATATGGAATATAGCGAGGTACCCTGTCTTATTTTCTTTAAGGACCTTGACGAAAAAGTAATATGGAAGCACCCGTTAGCTAATTTTACAGATATTTCGCAATTGAGGACTTATTTCAGGAAGTTCTTTGGATCTGAAGAGTATAAATATTATTGAATTCCCATTACTAACATGCACTATGGAAAAAGTAAATTTAAATAGTACTGTCGAGAATTCATTTTCCGCATCCCTTCAGGGACTTCTTCCTGAACATATAAGAAAGGATTATCTAACAAAGTGGATTTTTCTGTATACTCAAAGGGAGCATGCGGAGAATGAAAAATATGATCGACGTCAGCATATATTTTATGAGTTTCTTTATCACCGTGTGCATAAATGTGTCACGTACTACTGGACTGCATTGCTTTATATAGGTCGGTTACATAAGGTGTCGAGCCTTGTTTTAAGAGATCTGGAACTTGCCATGGAGCCAACCAATGTTCGGGAAACGGTGAAGTTAAATATTGATAACTGGAGGAGGGTACTGCCTGATGCCACCGATGAAACACTTTCGGATACTTTTGTGGAGATATTGAGCCTGAAAAAAATCGAGCAAAGTAAGACTGTTAAAAAAGCGGAAGATATGTGGAGGATGTGGAGAAATGAGGCCAGTGTGCTATTTCAAAGAACTCAGGATTACGCCCGTAATGATAGAAGCATAAGAGGATATAGTGTAAGAGATTGGGAAATACCCCGTGATATGCTGGCATTATTATCCTATAGTTATTCCGGCGGGGGATTATATGAAAGGTTAAGAAAGGATGGTGTTCCTTTACAGGATGAATCAGGGGATCCGGCTACGTTGCTTTTATTAAAACTTGTAAATCTTTCAGGCAATGAATTACAATCATTAGAAAATATTATTAATACAGAACGAGCAACACTCTTACAAAAAATGTATGCCCCAGCCCAGATCGCAGCACAGGAATATCTGATTTTAAGGTTTAAGGATAAGGACCCTTTCAACCCTTATTATGTATTGGGCCTTCCTCCTGACAGGTATTTGAAAAAGTTGTATTCTTCCTGCCGGCTTCCGGATAATACTTATTTTTATTTCGCTCAAAACTGGATGGACTCTCTGGAACCAATTGTTTCTTACTATGTGATGCATGAGATTCCGAATGACATGTCATCGTCTGTGGTAGATGTGTATTGTAGAAGTATTGATTCTACAATAAAACGGAAGTGGGTTTCATTTGATAATCAGCAATTATTGAGGGATCAGCATATTCATCAGTTTTTGTTTGAACGGGAATGGATATCTCCTTATGTAACGAGTGTTGTCAATAAATCAGAAAAGACAGATGAAGATAGAGAGATGGTATTTTACATTGAGAGTATTATCAGGTTGTTATCTGCTGTGGTTAGGATACTGAACTCTCTGGGATATGATCTGAATATGCCGGTTAGGGAAAGATTGTTTCTTTTATTAAAAAATATTTTTGAGAATAAGAGATTTGAAGAATGGTAGTATTTTCAAAATACCAACTAGTTGGTATTGGTCAATTTCTACTTCAATCAATCTTTAAATTTTATTGGAGTAGAAATTGGGAGAGGTTTTTCTATTTATGATAATTTTACTATATTTAAGGGCATTGTTGACAATTCCTCGATATGAATATTGATGTTATCAGCCTATTACCATAAACATTAACTCAAAATGGCATATAAAGCAGAAATCAGCAGAAACAACCCAAGTTGCTTTCTTTTCATCATAGACCAGTCAGGTTCTATGTCCGACAAATACGTTAGTATCGGAAAACCCAAATCAGAAGCACTTTCAGACGTAATCAACAGAATGTTGCAACAGCTTGTAATAAAGTGTGCTAAGTCAGAGGGCGTTCGGGATTATTATCATGTTGGCGTAATTGGCTATGGTGCAAATGGAGTGGGTGCAGCTTTCAGTGGCAATCTGGCAGGAAAAAAACTGGTCCCTGTTTCTGCCATCGCTAATAACCCGGCACGAATTGAAGAACGAACTAAAAAAGTTTCAGATGGTGCAGGTGGCTTAATTGACACGACGGTTAAGTTCCCAATTTGGTTTGATCCAACTGCAAATGGTGGAACACCCATGACTGAAGCATTTAGGCAAGCTAACATCATTATTTCAGGTTGGTTAAGAGAACATCCTCATTGCTTTCCACCTGTTGTAATTCATATAACAGACGGAGAGAGCACAGACGGTAACCCAACTGATGAAATGAAAAAATTGACTGCTCAAACATCAAATGATGGAAATGTGATTTTGTTCAATCTGCACACCCATGCAAGAAGCACCAACCCAATTTCATTTCCGGGGCCAGAAGCTCAATTGCCAGACCAATATGCTGAGATGCTTTTTAATGGGGCTTCTGCTTTGCCCGATTTTATGCGAAATGTTGCAGGAAAGGAGTTTGGGCTGAATTTATCGGATGGAGCAAAAGCATTTGTTCTGAATGGAGATATTGATTTAATCATTACAGCCATAGAAATTGGGACAAGACCGAGCTTACAATTAAGATAATGCTGCAATGTCATTTCAAAAGTATATCCTTACCTAAGCTCGGAAATTCACCAGATGAAAACGAGGACAACATTCTGGAGCCGGGAAAATTAGAAACTAGATCAGACACACTTATCCGGTTTGCTATTGCTGACGGAGCCACAGAATCTTCTTTCTCAAAAGAATGGTCAGACTTACTGGTAAGTGCATATAAGGATAAGCCCTTTGACAAAATTCGTTTACCTGATACGATAAAAGCAATTGCTGAAAACTGGCAATCGATGGTTAACGCCATTGAATTGCCATGGTATGCGCAACAAAAAGCTGAAAATGGAGCATTTGCAACCTTTCTTGGCTTGACTATAGATAGGGAGGAAATGTCTTTTGAAGTGATAGCCATTGGTGATTGTACGCTTTTTCTAATAAGAAATGATGAATTGCATTTTTCGTTTCCTGTTTCATCTGTTGAAGATTTTAATAACACACCCAATTTGATTGCAAGCAATGATAAATATCAAACTGATTTAGAGAAAAATGTCATTTACCATAACGACAATATCTTACCAGGTGATATTATGCTGTTGGCAACAGATGCTATGGCAGCGTGGATTTTAAAACAGAAAAATCGTCATCAAAAATTGAAGAAAAGGTTGATTGACCAATTTGAAAAACAGGATGAAAAGCCATTTGAAGAATGGTTGAACAAACAACGGGCGACAAGGAGCATTAAAAATGATGACGTCACACTTTTAATGATAAAATTTGAGTGATGCTTCCAAGAGGAGATGAATATAATGTAGCAATTCAAAACCCACGAATTGCATTTACTGATACCGACCTTAAAAATGGTTCGGTAGAAACTACACCCCTGGGATTACCTAAACCCTACTCAGGTGGTTCTACGATCACTTACAAATTATCAAATCATCAGGGAGCGTGGGCAGTAAGGTGTTTCCACAGAGATATGCAAGACCTGCAGCGGCGTTATCAATCTATTGGGAATTTCCTGTCGAAAAGCCCGTCTTCTTATTTTGTGGATGCCAGATATTTGTCTGAGGGAATAAAAATAAATGGTAAGGGTTATCCAATTATCAAAATGAGTTGGCTGGAAGGTGAGCCATTAAACATATATCTGGATAAAGCATATAATCAAAGAGCTAAAGTAGAAAGGCTTCTCTCCGATTTTGTTCAACTGATCAGTGAACTGGAAAGATTTGGCATTGCACATGGTGACCTGCAACATGGAAACATTTTAGTTAAGAATGATAAACTCCATTTGATTGATTATGATGGCATGTATTTTCCGGAACTGGCGTCGCTAAGGACAAACGAAATCGGGCATATAAATTATCAGCATCCAGGTCGTTCTGCCTTGCATTATAATCAATATATAGATAGGTTTTCCGCGATTGTTATTTACATCGGGTTGAAAGCAATTTCTTTAAAGCCCTCTCTCTGGAGTAAATACGAAAATGGAGAAAATATTTTATTCCGCAGTCAGGACTATGCCGACCTTCAGCAGTCTGCTCTTATTCAGGATTTATTATCCATCCCTGAAATTAAAACCTTAGTTGAACGGCTGATCGGTTGTTGCTATTTAGATATTGGTCAGGTTCCTTCATTGCAGGACTTTCTTTCCGGTAATTTCAGCTATAATAAAAGTTCGGTTGGAACAATTAACATTACAAGAAGCCAATACGAAATTATTGATGCTGCTAAAAAAGGTAGCCTGCTGGAACATTTTGGCGAAAAGATTGAAGTTGTTGGAAAGATATCAGGGAAATATTTAGGTTCAACTTCCCTTGGGGCGCCTTATATGTTTCTCAATTTTGGACCTTTTCCACATCAGACATTTACACTTGTCATCTGGCAGGAGGGAATTGCAACCCTTACAGCAAAGGGAATGTCACCGGTATCTTTGGTTGGGAAGTATGTAAGTGTGACAGGGGTAATTACTAGTTATAATGGTAACCCACAAATGATTATTGAACAGCCGACACAAATTCAAATATTGGCAAATGAAGGTGAAGTCAATCAAAGACTGAGGCAGCAGCCTATAGGTACTGCTGTTCCAACCCCACCACAACCTAGGAGGGTTATTGACAAGGAAGCGGATGTTTTTAATTCGCTTTATAAAGATAAGACTGTTTACACGCCGCCTAAACCGATCGTAACGCCACCGCCAAAGCCGGTAGCTACACAGCCGGCAACAACTTATAAACCGCCAGCTACTACCTATAGCAGTGCTAGTTCGACTAATAATAGCAATAACAATGGGTGTATCGTTCCAATAATATTTGCATTTTTGGGATTAATTGTATTCGGTGCTGCATCAGAGGGGAAACTTTGGTTCATTGGGGTAATTGTGGGCGGATTTGTTGGTGCCTGGGTTCAAAGTTGGTTTAAATCGTGAGTTGGATTTCCTGGAAAAAGTAAGGAAACAGTAACACCCTGTACGTAGGAATGTTACTGCTCCTTATTCCGTTGAGCTTGGGGGATTTAACTGATATGCATAGCAATAGCTGAAAGACCGGACCATTATAGTGTATAAATACTCAATGATACTATATTGCTTTTCTTGCCATAATGTAATATAAAAGATTTATTATTTTTTGCAACTTAACCAGGATAATAGGTAGTGCGAAAATTATATGTTTAAAATAATCATTTTCAAATTTGATCCGTTTTACATTGACCTTTTGCCTGAATTCTATTATATTTATCCAGAAGAACCTCGTTAGCCTTATATATGAGTACTTCTATTACTGATTCCACCGGTTAGTAATTTTAATCAAAATGATTGTAAATGATTACTACCCCTAACCCAGAGCAATAATTCGCTATAGATAGTGATGAAAAGCGCATTTTAGTGCTGGCAGGTGCCGGCAGTGGTAAAACCAATACCCTGATTGAAAAAATCAAATACTACATTAAGGAAAAGGATATTCCCGCGAAATAAATACTAGCGATTACATTTCTCATTGTAAATTCTCTTGACTATTTAAAAAAAACTCATATAGCAAGTAATTCTTTATCAAAAAAATTCCGTTTCAGATCCATATTAGCATCTAAAACGCTTGGATTCAAATTATTACTAAATTAAAATATTAATATTTGAAATTCTAGTAATCTTTTATGTACTTCACTTGAGTATAACCTATGCTTAAAAGCTTTGCAAAAGGCTTATTATCAGACATCACTGCCGTAACAAACGCCGTCTCACTTCCTTGGAGCAATGGACAGGTAGAAGGCCAAATTAATAAATTGAAGACAATTAAACGTCAGATGTACGGACGTGCAGGGTTCAATCTATTGCGAAAGCGATTGGTTCTGCAATGGCAATAACCACCAAAATTGACGAAGAACCAAGAAAGGTAACTTCATTTTCCATTTCTTCAGCTGGTATTAGCTTTGTAGTGCCATGGATTGATGCATTAGCAGTACGTTTCAGCCATGCGAGTACTTCTTCATTAAGCAACTGAATATCTTTGAAAAAACGGCCATATAGAAAATTTCTTTTTACATATTTTACGACATTTTCTATTTTTCCTTTGGACTCAGGGTCTGCCGCACGGCAGAAATAAGTTTTCAAAGGTCGATGATATATATATTGTCGAAAATGTTCCGTAAGTATTAGATCTCCCCAATTTTCATCAACCATAAACAATCGGTCCTGGTCATAGACAAGTTCCTGAGGCATACCTCCAAAATGGCAGAAGGCTCTTTCATGTGCTTCTATAACAGTGATGGTAGTAAATGGCCGGTCTGTGAACAATACGTATTTATAGCGGGAGCGGGACAAACTCATACAGAAAAATTGTACTTTACGCGTCTTGCCTTCAGTAGTCCGCATATTATAAAAGCCAAAATCAACCTGAGCTTGCTGCCCATAAGGTAATTCGGCTACCATCTGATATTGCCGGGTTGGTTGTTCTACAGAAAGGCTGTATTTAGCCCGGATGGCCATAACAAAATTATAGACTGTTTTAGGGCTGATTGGCCCTAAATCAGGAAAATGTTCTTTTAATAAATCATGGATTTGAGCAGAAGTTGTATCTGGAAGGCTTCTCAGGCGATTGAATATAAAATCTTCAAATTCCAGGAGTATCTTCTTTCGACCTTTTTTCTGTTGAGAAATAACTAAAAAGTCTTCCTCACTCATGGAAAGTTGAAGCTTGATCGTACGCCAGTTTAGCCCTGTTATCCTGGAAATAGATCGAATGAAGTGCTTATCCCGGTAAAGTTGATGAATACGCTGGTAAGTCATAAGTTTGTTTAAATAGTTCATTTAACCCTGTCTTTGTGATGATTGACAAAGGTTAAAAAATCCCTCCGGGAGAAATCCTGGGGGGACGAACTATGTAACAACTGTACTTTTAGTGCTGCACTAATGTTGCCATTCTTGCTGTAGCATTGTTACCGTTTTTGCTGCACTCATATTTACCGTTTTTGTTGTATTATTATTTACTGCTTACAACTGGTAGATCAATCCATGATGCGCCGGTTCTAAGTATCCATAGAATACCATTGATAACCTGTCACTTTGTATACGTGGGGGCCCCTTAGCGTCCCATGGTATCGGTGCCACTGGAATATGAGGGCTTATTAAAGGCCATTGATAATCAGTTAAGTTTTCGCTTTTAAACATGCTATAAAGATCTTAAAAAAATCTAAATAGCATTTATGAAATAAGGTCTAATCAAACTATCAAAAATATAACCCTCTTATAATCAAGAGCATTTGGTTCGAATACGCTCCGCTACTGGGCACGTTCGGAAATGGCAAATGCCGGAGGTATTACCTCCGGCGTTTTTGTTTATTGAAAATTTAATCTCAAATCAATGCTGATGTCGGATCAAGTTGATAACCTCTTGTGGTAAACTAGTATCATTCTGACATAACTTAACTATAGCTATAAATGATTTGACTTAAGCAGTCAGGATAATCCCTCCTTTTACTAGACTGCATCCATTGAGTTAATATTGCTAGAAGGAACGGAAAATAATGAGATGCAATATTCAAATTGCAATCGGTTGTTTTATTTGAGCGAGTGATCACTAGTTTTCTAAAGTTCAATGTGAGTTTCAACAAAAATGAATTGGTAAACAAAATGTAATAAAGTAAAAGCAAACATTTAAAATGTATGTATTTTTGCAGCTTACACCAAAACATATATTATGGATAACAACTCTGAAAAACAAGGCGATATTAATTTCGGGAATATTCATGGAAATGTTATTGTAAGTAAGGATCAAAGTGGAGGTATAACAGGTCATAATGTAAACACACAAAGTAGCGGATACCCAAATAAGGAAAAGAAGCCCAAAAGCAGACTCGGATGGCTATTTGGCTGTCTTGGGGGGCTTTCATCTATTGTGACTATTCTTGCTTACTTCGAATTATTTCCATTCAACCATAAGCATGACCAAGTTATTAACAAAAGTGATAGCATAAAAACAAATATAGAGCAAAAAGCTATCAGCCCTTTAGATTCATTTTCGTTGAGCCAAATTAAAAATCACCCAAAACAAACAAATAAAATGAATAAAGAGAAAGAAAAAAAGATAAATAGTGATATATCTGTAAATAATGTTGCAGGGGATGTAGTTATATCACAAGGGCAAACCGGAGGTATCACTGCACATACGGTAAATGTCGGTGAGCCTGCTCTACCGGCAAGGCATCTAAGTAGTGAAGATAAAAAGGAGCTAGTCCTGTTTGCTAACCAGTCTGTCACTCTAACGACTTCTATGGCTGATAGTGAAGTAAAAGAATACGGACAAGAAATATGTGATTATTTAATTAGCATTGGCTGTAACGTTTCTCGTACACTTTATAACGTAGGAATTGGTGGCTCTCCGGAAAAAAACAGATTTAGCATTAATGGAAACAGCATTTTTGTTCCTGTAAATAAAAAGATCTAAATTTAATAGTCAGGATTTAATCAGGACACACGAACATCTACTTTTTTCGAATTAGATGTATTATTTAACTGTGTTTAGTCAAATTATAGTTCTTTACATATTATAGTCGAAACTTTGTACGGAAGCGGGTTTTGCATACATTTGCAATATCCCAAAAGAAAAGCCCAAACAGTAGAAACCGAACGGGCTTTATTAATAAACAAAAATATGAGTCGAAAATAAACAATTTCCGGCTCGTAGAGAGTCGGTTGTTACAATTTCTTCTCAGCTTTACATTTTACTTTAAGAGCAAGACAAAAGACGGAACATCAAATGCAGCTTCTTATTTGAAGGGGTTAATGGTTAGTCGACGACGTAATTGCCAGGTGATGGCAGAGGAACTTCAAAATACCAGTCAGCAATGCTTACATCACTTTATAACCATTGGCAAGTGGTGTTATTCAAAGTTGATGGATAGGATAACATTAGATTTCTGGCATCTTTTACAACAGAGTGGACTGGAAGACGATACCTGTTTGATAATAGATGAAAGTGGCAATCCTAAAAAAGGAAGGCTCTCTGCAGGTGTGAAAAGACAATACTGCGGGCAAATTGGTAAAACAGAGAACCGTCAGGTCGGTGTCTTTGGCGCTCTATGTGGAGGCAGTTTGGTTAACCTTGTACAAGCCAGATTGTCTTTGGGATCGGAGTCGACCAAGATTGATCTTGCAAAGGAAATCATAGATCACGTCGTGTTGTTTTTAAAGATAAAGGTAAAATGGGTTTGCTTTGATGCCTTCTATGGTCGTGATGCTAATCTACTATGCAATCTGATCAGGATAGGCTTGCCGTTTGTAGCCGATGTTCCTGACAGTCATAAAGTTTGGCTGGAAGCATTTCAAATGAGAGTCCCTGTCAGCGTCCCCGGAAAGAGAGGACGAAAAAGTGTTTATGCACGACCAAACAGAGAATCTATATCAATCCGGAAATACATGTCCGGACTGAAAAAGAAAGATTGGACCTGGATGAAGGTACGTCATCAAAGCAAAGGGAAGAAGCTTTTTGCCTGGTTCCATTGTAGAGAGATTTATATATTCAATCCGTTAACAGAGAAACGTCAACTACTGCAATTATTAATTAGAAAGGATATTGACGGCACCATTAAATATAGTCTGTGCTACAAACCTGGAGCATCAATGAAAGAGTTAGCTTATATGCAGTGTAAGCGGTTCTTTATAGAAAAATCATTTAGAGAAGGTAAAAAGGAATTAGGTCTAAATGAGTATCAAACCCGAAGCGCTCAAAGCTGGCATAAGCACATGGCTATGATTATGTTAGGACAACTGTTTATGAACACTCAAAAGCTTCTTTGTTACCACGAAAAGGTGTGGGTAACAACACAAGATATTATCTTGTTGATAAGATCAGTTCTCAAATTGACATTGAGATCAATCCGAAATATCATCGATTATATTCTTGCTAAACAGCCACCAGATTATAGAAAACTAAAGAAATTATTATTTATTCGAATCTGATCAAATCAAGTTAAAAAGAAATTAGATATTTCTTGTTCCTTATACCCCGACATTTCTAGCTACTCCTGGCTTGCTGCATAAAGTCTTTGTATTTCATAAGCTCATTGACAGCTTCTTGCCTTGTGTATATTTCATGGTCGATTGCCTCTTGCAAAATGTCGACGAATCCATTATAACTCTCAATATCTTGTAAAGCAACCCGGGAATAGTCAGTATATCTCAAATGGCCATCATATAATGAGCGATTTTTAATAACTGGGAAATTACGAGACACGGTATTCGTATACAAAAAGGTTATCGTATCCACCGCCCTAGTAAAACCAACATATTCTCTATAACTTATAAAGATTAAATAGTTTCCAGTTACGAACTTTACATTGTTAATTTCAAAAGGAAGGGTACGATAGCTTTTATTCCCCCAATATTTTTTTGATTACTTTCTTATATTGTTCTGGGCATTTTTCAAGTATTTTCACTTTATCTGAATCACGTACATCCTTTCCAGTCATCCATTCCTCATTATTGAGACTAAAACTATGCTTATCATAAAAGTGCTTTATTTTGCCACTTTCGTAAAAAGTATAGTCATTATCTAAGAGACCATTACTAAGATTAATCATGCAAATTTCATTATCATCAGTCATACTAATAGATTAAGATTATATTAATAAAGATAAATTACAAGATTAAAATACGAAAACTTATAAGATCATGGGTTTTGAAATTTAACAGAAATTGCTTAAGGCGGCGGCTGGAGATTTACTGATGCTTATTAAAACTATAATCTCTTTTGTGAACACTTATACTCTTAAACAGCCCTTTATCAATGCATGCGATACTTGATATGCCTATTTAAACTTCTCTAATTCAATCGCTGTAATCGGCAGATAACAATGCAGAGTTTTCGGCAGATATAAATACAGAGTTTTCGGCAACAATGGTACATTATTTTCGGCAGCAATGATACCTAAAAAACGGCAGCAATACTGCAGAGTGAGGTAAATGTATTATTTATTTGTTTGTAAGCTCAAAAATTGTTTTCCTATTTTCCAGTCTGAAGCTTTTTCCTGTTAGATTTATTACTTCACACTGGAATAATAATCTGTCCAGTAAGGCGGTTGCCAGTACCTCATCATTGAGCATAGTAGCCCATTCTGCGGGGTTCTTATTGGTAGTGATGATAAAGGCTGTTTTTTCATAGGTACTGTTGAAAAAATTAAAAAATGAGACAGCATGATTTTTTTCAATAGGAAACGACATCAGGTCATCTATAACGATTAAATGGGCTTTGGATAATCTCTTATATTCAATCTTAGCGGAAGCAGAAAAATCTTTCATTTTGAACATGTTGATAAGTCCCTCCATATCCCTGAAGTAGGCTTTGTATCCCTTTTGCACCGCATCTGCACAAAGACCTGCGGCCAGCATGGATTTACCCGTTCCAGAGGGCCCCGTAAGAAGAATATTATAAACCTGATCAAGCCAGTTAAGCTCTCTAAGCTGATTTAAGCGAGCCTTAGACAATCCGCTATCATTCTTGCACTGGAATAGGTTTAAGTCGCTGGATCGGGGTAATTGTGCTGTTTTAAGACGTTTTTGAGTATCATTATAATCGCGGTGTACCGCTTCGGTTTTTAACAGGTTAACGGTGTATTCCAGATAACCAATACCAGCTGCTTCCGCAGCTGATACCAGTTGATCGATTTGGTTATAAATCCCGCCCAACCTAAACTGGTGGCAATACTGTTTAATTGTTTGTTTCTTTTCCATGATTGATTTTTATTTTGTGTATACATAAAATATGCTTGCGTAAGTCGTCCGGACAGAGATTCAAGATTGTTTGCTAAAAAGATCTATGTAATCTTCGATTGAACTTTTAGCAGGTTCTGCTAAAGCTACAGGGGGTAATTCTCCATTTAATGGATTCATCTGGATAGACTGATAATTAAGGATGGATGTTGCTCTTCTTACTTTCAACTGCTGTTCTACGATAGATTTGAAGTCGTTGGCACTTTGAATATTATTGTTCAAACAATATGTCAATGCTTCGCCAACACTCACTTTGTCCGCAATATCAATAGTGTCCCTGAACAACAGCACCTGGTCTCTTATATAACGTGGTTTCACTTCTCGTATGGTCTCTAAAAATTGTCTACCCCGATTTGCATCGTCTTCCAAAAAACCGCAGACTTCATTAATCAACTTGTCAATCTTAACGGTTTTATCTCTTCTGTGGTCAGTATTTAGTACTTTCTGTCCTTTGCCAACAGCGATCATATGTTTGCATAATATATCCCCCTGTAAGTTGGATATAATCAGGTAAATATGCATATCAACACCCACTACTACGGCAGTTCCTTTTCCTTTAAAAGTACCCAGTGGTAACGAATAAAAATTACTTTTATAAGAGATGGTGTTATCCTTACGGACCATGTAAATTTCAGGACTGGTAGTTTGTATAAACTCTGGTAAAGCGCTCAGGTATGGTTGTTCTTTCAGCCATTCTTCATTAGGAAGTAACTTTGTTGTTCCATGAGGCATATTGTTTCCTGTGCGGTTTAGCCACTGTAAAGCCTCTTCATTTAAATTTTCTATATCGATAAAGCATCTGTTATACAGAAAATTTCTTTTAACGTATTTGACAACGCTTTCAATTTTCCCCTTACTTTCCGGGTCGGATTTTCGACAGAAATGTAGCTCAAAAGGTCTTTCTCTGGTATATGCCCGGAATGCATCTGTAAGAAGGATATCTCCTATGTTTTCATCTGCTATGAAGACCTTATCCTGATCGTAGACTAGTTGTTCCGGGATGCCCTTAAAGAAGGAAAATGCCTGTTCATGGCCCATAATAGCCAATTCAGTCGTGAAAGGCCTACCAATAAACCAGATATATTTATAACGGGATCGGGATAGTTGAATGGCGACAAAATATATCTTTACCCTTTTACCAGTTCCATTGCGGAGATTATATTCTACAAAGTCAGCCTGGGCCTGCTTCCCATAAGGAGACTCTTCCAACATTTCATATTCTCTAAGCGGTTTGATATAAGGCAGATTATATTTGCGACGTACCCACATTACAAAATCAAACATGGTCCTAATGGCTGTCTTAGGAAACTCAGGGAAGTTCTCTTTGAGCCAGTCATGCATTTGAGCGGATGATGTATCCTGGTATTTCTCCAGCTTTTCCCTAACAAAAGATTCGTAAACAGACAATCCTCTTTGACGTTGTGCTCTTTTCTCTATAAACAGGTTGTATTCTTCCAGGGTCATGGACAGATAAGACTTTACCGTCCGCCAGTTAATACCAATAGTACTGCTAATTTTGGCTATTGAAAAGCCTTGTTCGTGTAGTTCTTTAATACTCTGATACATCATAATTTTCTTTAAATAAGCATTCATCATGACAGGAAACTTAAGTTCCCTGCTAATGTGGCATTCTTCTCCGGGAAGGATGAGAAAACCTCTGCATTATTGCTGCCGAAAACTCTGCAGGCTTATTCGCCGAAAATTGTGTAGTTGTAATTGCCGATTACAATCGCCTCATCGAAGTAGTTTTTGAATTTCATTGACAAATCCATACTCTTAATATCTTTATTATTAATAGTTGATAAAACTATAAATCTTTATCATTATTGCTTTTAGACAGCTTCCTCCAAGCCTTTCATATTTTTGACTATTCCCATATAATTGTTATTTGTAGCGGATCCGACAATATTTCTACTAATTTTCTAGTTGGTAATGTACATTTATATAACCCCCATTGTTTGAGTGTATCCAATGGACCTGCATTTTGGACCTTTAAGGACTTCTTTCCAAATCGGATTTCGATTTTTTTATCTTTCATAGCAGTGATGCCAAGTTGTTTTGTCTGGCGCAGACAAGGCTTTGAGCTCGTTTTTCCCGCCGATCCTTTTCTAGCTTGAGTTCCTGCATCTAAATTTTTCTCTGATATTTAAATAATCACATTGACTTTTTTAAAGTAATAGTAGCTGCTCATTACAAAATCATGTAAGCTATACGCCTTTGCTCTATCCATTTCATTTATCGTATAGGGCAAAAGATTGTCTACTTTGTAGTTGAACAATGCATAGTGAGAAACGAACTGATATTCAGGGAAAAATTGCCTTACATAATTATTGGCTCTCTCTGCTGATTCCTTAAATGATTCATTAGTCATACTTTTAAAGAAAAGTACGTGTTGATGTACTAATAATTTTCCACCAGGTACGTCTTCGTGTCTATATCTATTAAATGAATAAAAATCTTCAAAATATATAGTATAAAAAGGAGTAATTAAAGATACGTCAATACATAAATATCTTTTAACTACATAGTGTTCTTCCTTTTCATCAGCAAGCAGAATCCTAGAATTATATGCTGGGAATGGGCTGGCAGAGGTATCAAAAGCATTATTTCCATGCTCATTTTTAATTGCATCGTGAAAAAGTTGCCATGGTCCCTGCCCGATAGTGAGTTCTTCTACCTTCTTTGTAATAATTTTTTCTATTTGTTGAATGTTTGGACTCCCTGCCTCAGCAGGGAAGAGCTGATTTATATCCTGATATATAATTTGTTCTGGATGCATAATAGTTATTGTATAATTGGATTCAATGAAATGTAGTTCCTATATGTCAAATTAAATATACTTGTCTCATAATAAGAATTAAATAGAACCTACAATGTTCAAATTAGTCATGTAATTCCTCTTTTAAAGTCTTCATCATTGAGTATATCATAATACACTGCATAATTCTTCTTCTTACTCTTCTTCAACACCGCATCATAAAACTGGTCCGACTTCTCCAACGTCCTTAATATTACCGGCTTTATCAACGCAATAATCTGATCTTCATCTTTCATCACCTTTGTGTTTAAGAGAAGTATAGTTAATGTACACAATGGTCTTAATTCTAGGTTGTTAAATGCCCAACGGATCCAATTGAGTTTATCAAATAGTGTGTATGAGCATGTTTCTTCCCTACATAGATGTTTCATTATTGGATACCATATATGCAAATCCTTTAGTAATAGCTTAGGGATGAGAGCATTTAGAACTGGATACGCTTTTGAATGATACGGTACCTTGACAAGCGCGGCGACAAACTGTTGGGTCAGTTTTCTGTCAAGCTCAGGGACTTCCTCCATAAGTGATGCAAGGTGTTGGACAAGTACCAGATTATGTTCCTCATTGTTTTTTAAAGTGAAAAGCATACCGATACACATTTCCCTTGAATGACGATCTTCACCGTTTTTAATAAAACTGATCAGTTCCGGTACGATGATATCAAAATATTCCTCCATGTTGATGCAGGAGAGTAAGGTCTCGCAATTTCTCCAATTTAATTTGTTTTCTTTTAATAAGATTAAGGTTTGATGAAGCATTTCTTCCGTGTATTCAGGTACCCGGATCAACCATGTAATTCCAGATAGTTGCTTTTCGAAAGTCGTAGTATTCCTGATAATATCCAGCATAACAGGTGGAAGCCATTTAATATAAAAATGGTAATTACTTTTTCTTCGAAGAATATTAATATGCGATTCCAGTTCTGCACAATATTTATAGAAATCATATTCAAACTCTGGGTTTGATGCGACGATAAGGGAGCAGATTTCTTTTATAATAGGAGACAGGTGGGTATTGTCTTGCTTGTTAATGTTTATAAATAGTTTATCTCTGACATTGAAGGAGGTCTTGCGTGTCTTACCGTGGCAGTGGAATTGATGTAGAATGATACATGCAATGACGTTAATCATAGGTAAGTCACTCACACCATCGTAATCATATAGCCATTGCATGATGGTGTCAATAGTTTTGTCACGTTGGATTTCCAGGTATCTGTGTAAGGCTTGTTTAGTAGAGAATGGAGCAATAGGTTCTAAAAATAAATTCTTAGGATGATATATATGGCAACTAAAATAAAAATGGATGAAGTGAGGACTCAGGGTTTCAGTAGATAAGGCTATCTTGATGAGCTTGAGTTGATTGGGGTAGGATAGATGCGAATGGAAGACTAACGGACCTACTTCCTGGGGAAGGAAGAACCCGTTTTGTTCATGGAGGGTGAACGTTTCAATAGTTGTATAGTGTTTATCAGGATGGGATAGGTGTTGTATAGTGTTGATTAATATATCGACAGCTTTTTCTTTTTCGGGGTGGTTATTGACGATGGAGGATAGTAATTGTTGCATGACGGGCGAGACGTCCTGCTTTAGGAAGGAGTGTTTTGCGATCAGCCATGGGAGGCCTTTCCTTTGTGTAGGGGTTAGTTGATCCCATGGTAGGTGTAGGTCCAATGATTCGCCAGTCAGGAATTCTCCAATCCAGGGGAAAATTATTCTGATGCCATTGTTTGACAGGAAAAAGAGATTTTCCTGGATAAGTATGGGGACAAGGTCAGGATGGTCTTTAAGAATATCCTGGTATGTATCGTATGATAACCAGTGATTTTCAGAATGACTGGCTAAGAGAATGAGAAGATCTTGGATAGTGTTAGAGGGTATATTGGTCAGTCTGGCGATACTGGCACATTTTCTTTGAATATAGGTAGCTACTAATGGGTAGTCATCTGGAACTGCCGATATAGCTTGTGAAGAAATATCATGTAAAAGTCGGATTACAAGTGGATGACTCAACCTGGAGATCGTCTTGAACTTTTCAGGTAGGTTATATAATAGGAATGCCTCTTTGGTTTCTTTAACATTGAAACTTCCCATTCTTATACCCGGATGCTTATAGAAGGGAGTAGTGGAAGTGATGATCAGTTTTATGTTCGTGTTCTTTGCCCAGCCAATGGAGTGTTTGATCCACGAGTTAAACTTACCGGCGAATTGATTGCTGATTTCATTTAATCCATCTATAAATATGATGCATTGATTATTGTATATACTATTGCAGGCGGTGTGCATTAAGTCATCAATTGTGATGGTTTCCTGGGGATGGTCTGTGAGCGTTTGTTGTAGTAATCTTTTTATTTCTCCTCGCAGGCCATGCGGTCTTAGTTCGAATTGCCAGGCGGAAAAGAATAAAACATATCCTGATGAGATGGATAGAGTAGCTGCGTGAGCTAATAAAGAAGTTTTGCCTACACCATTATCGCCAATTATAAATTTAAGATGGCCTGCGCTATGAATGTATGTGTGTATTTTGGTTTCTTCATCGCGCGAGCAATAATACTCGGGCAAATAGATGCCTTTGTCGATCAGGTTATTGATAGCAGTGAGCACCTGTAGATTGAAAATGGTTCTGACTTCGCCATTTCTTCGAAGGTATTGTCTCAGCGAATATGTATTTGAAAGATATTCTCTGAGCAATCCAAATTGTCCAGTTTTATTTGGGTTCTTTAGCGGGAGCACTCTGGAATATCGATCTGATATTTTTATACCCCACACGTTTAATTTGTCTTTTTCTAAAACAGGTAAGCCATGCATGCCTGTTGTTTGTAAAAGATAATCACATTTATCTATTCTAAGGTCCTCGAACTCCCAGGTGGTTTTGCCTGGCGAGCGCACAGGTTCGGTGACTTCTATGATAATTTCAGCCTTGTGTGAGAAGTATAAAAAATAAGTGGTGTCTTTTTGGATGTGGATAACGGCTATGTCATTCCGAAGAGATGAATAGTACTTGTTTATGACTGCATCGTATTCATGACCATAGTAATCCCGGATGCGGATATTTTGCAGGTTTGAAATAAGATGATAACAGGTGATGGCCAGTCCATGAGGGTCGATAAAGAAACCATAGCCTGTAACCTGGTTGTCGGCGTCAAGGATGGAAATAATGGATAGTGAAATGTGACTTTCATTATGGAGAGTCATAGGTGTGCATTTAGGTTGAGGGAATGGGTTGTCTATATAGGGTTATTATACAATATAATGATTTTTTAAAATCTAATAAAAAGGTAGGAGAAAATTATTGTTTTATGAGTAATTCAGGGGAGGGGGTAAAGATATGCATGAGTGCTTTGAGGAGAGTTGTGGGAAGAGGGGTACGGGGAGAGCGTTGTGGGAGTTAGGTGTGTTGAGAGGTGTGGAAAGTTAGTTCTGTGGGGAGTAAGTTATGGGGAGTAAGTTCAGAGGAATGAGGCATGTGGAATGACCTGTGGGTAAGGAGGAACCAACGGTAAGGGCAAGCGAAGGTTAGTGCTTGCCCTGTACCCTGGCACTAGAAAAGTTGTAGTAACTAATGGGGTTAATAAAATTGGGGTTCTAAAGTAATGGTTGAAAGGTTTCGCAAAAATAAACAGGTTTTTATCGGAGGTCAACTGCGAAAATCCGCAGTTTGGACAGGAATTCTTAAATTAGAGGAATTAAAAATTTGTCATGTCCAATCCCGGTGAGTTTTCCAGATCTATGATCACAGCCTTGCCTGCCGATTTGAACAGTGAACAGGCAGTTAGTTTAAGACGAACAATACAGCGGTTTCCTGAGGAAGCAATATATGTGTATTCCTTTAAGGAGAATAGGATGGTATATGCGGATGGGTGGGAAGAAGTGCTGGGGTATGAGGATAGTGAGATCAATATGCTGAGTATTGTGGATATCACAACGCCGGAGTATAAACCGTTTTCATTCGAATTGAATGACAAGGCGTTGATGTTTATTATGAGCCGGTCGGAGGAGTTGGAGAAGTATAGTTTTACGATAGAACTGAAGAAGTTACATAAGAATGGGACGCCCGTGCCGCTCATTGTGCGGGTGGGGGTGTTTAGGTCTGAGAATGGACGGGTGACGGAGATAATTGGGAGGAACCAGGTCAGCCAGCGGTTGAAATTGGGGAAGGTGATGCAGTATGCGGCATATGGGCCGGAGAAGGCAGAGTTTGAGGAGGAGTTGAATAAGAAGTTGTTTCATTATTATGCGATCTCACAAAAGGAGAAGGAGGCGCTGGCCATGTTGGCGCAGGGGAAGTCGTTTAAGGAGATCGCGCATGAGTTGAATGTTACGCAGTCGGCGATAGAGAAAAGGATTATTCCATTGTATAAAAGGTTTGAGGTGAAGAGTTTAACGCATTTGGTGACGTTTGCTATGGAGAATCATATTTTACCGTGAGGGGAGTGAAACCCCATCATGGTGGAGAACCCTCAATTCTCATGCATTGACGGAACAGGAGCTATCTTTTAGCCTGAAGTGTCAGGGTTCGAATTATCACATTTTACGCTGAGGTGTTTGTTACCCGTTATGACAATTTACCCTGCGGCAGATAAATAGCGGAAATACTTTCTTTTGGTACCCCAATAGTATGGAGCATCTGTTGCCATTCACTATAAGTGGCATCATCTCCCAAAATCCAGATTACATTTTTGTTTTTTAAGGCGTGGCGGTTGCCGTCGTTTTCCATGAATTCCATGAATTGGTAAGCGGTCACGATGTCTTTGGGGATCGGTTGACCAGGATTGATATCGTCAATGACGAGGAGGGAGGTCGTGCGCCATGTCCAGAGGTTAGGATCTTCTTGCTGGATGTCTTCATCGGTAAGGGAGAAGAGGCTATAGAGTTTCATAGCGGTGGTATACAGACAGGCTTTGTGCTTAATAGCAGATTCGGTAGCGAGGCCGATGCCAAGGGCGGTTTTGCCACTGCCTTTGCCACCGAAGATGAAGAGGTGCTTGCCGATGATGGTGTCGGGATGAAGGGTGGCATTCAGGAATCCGTACACCTTTTCCTTGTCAGCGTCTTTGATGGAAAGATTCCATTGACTGAGGCGGAATTGAGTAGGTAGACAGGCTTGCTGGAGGTACATTTTGGTAGGGTACCAGTAGCAGATGGGGTAGATGAGTATAATAGCGATGATGGTGATATTCAATATCGTGTGGTGACCTAAGAGCAGGCTGGCGGCGAAGGCGCCGAGCCAGAAGAAGCAAAGGTCCGTGAAGGTATCGAAGGCGATGTTGCCCCAGGTAGGTGGGAAGGTATATCGCTTATGAGAAGGCACGTATAATGTTTTGGATTCGGTGTGTTTATTTAATAACAGGGGCCCGAGGAAGTTGTATGCTTCAAAGAGCGTCCAGGCGATGGCGACGATCCAGGGCGCAGCGTGGTGGGGAATTAATAATGTAGGTATGAAGCCTAGGGAAAAGTGCCCGAACTGGTTAGCTAACCATGTATAGGTGAGCGTGACGCCACGATAGGAGTCTTTGCCAATAAGATCCGCTTTCAGTTGTCTGAAAACGTTGTTTAGGGAGATGTGGTGCATAATGGGTAGGGAGTTAAAATTTCAATGTTCGGTTTGCTAGATAATGAATATTGGTGAAAGTTTTGTTAATGAGTGGTTAATTCGGGTGTTAATGATCCTGGCAGGATCGATTTGATCCTATTAACTAGTTGATAACAAATGTGTTTGAAAAAGTGTGAGTAGATTTAGCCTTTATATACTTGGAACAATATTTTGCAACTCGGGGCGGACTTTTTCAGGTCTGCCTTTTTTCATTAACAATCTCAGAATTTAAAATAGACAGTAGTCAGCTTGAAACAAGAATCGTTGAATACAGTTGTGCAAAATGCAGTAGTAGCAGGTGCAATGGTAGGATATACCTGGATAATACCAGGATCTCCATACTGGGTGGTACAATACAGGTATTGAGGACTGGCAGGATGTTGCACCTTAAATGCAAATAGGCCGGCGGTGATGCAGGAAGTCAGGAGGAAGATTAACACAATGTGGGCCTTTTTCATGGCGGGAAAATAAGATGCATAACGAACGAAATTGTTAGGAGCAAAAGAATTTATTCCTCTATAATATGGATGTTGTTCTGTGCCATTGCTATCTGAGTAGTAAAGTATTTTCTATATTGAAGTGGGGTAATGTGTTTAATTTTCAGAAATTGCTTATGGAAATTTGCCATCGTATTGTACCCACTATCGAAGCAAATATCAAGTACGGTTTTCCTGGTTTCCATTAGCAAGGTGCAGGCATAGCCAATACGGATTTCATTTAGGAAATCGATATAAGTTTTTTTCGTACTTTTCTTGAAATAGTTGCAGAAAGCAGGTATACTCATGCAGGCGATATCTGCTACCTGGGAGAGGGTGATGGGATCTCTGAAATTATCGATCGTATATTGGAAGATGTTGTCGATACATTCACGTTCTTTTTGCGGAGATTTTATCTCCTGTGTCGAGACTGTAACATATTCCTGCGAGGTAGCGATCAGATCAAGACACTGGCCTAATAGTAAAACCCGCTGAAAGCCCTGGGTTGTTTCCAAAGTTTTGATAAGGTTAGCCAGCGTAGCTTTTGTAGCTCCCTGCATTTTTAAGCCATACGACGATACGCTGAGCAGGTTCCGGATATGACGGCATTCCGGCATTTCAAGGAAGCTACGCCCCCAGCAATCTTCTTTAAATTGTACCACGATGGCACTGGCTATCATTTGCTCCTCCAATTTCTGAAAAGTATGCGGAAGGTTGGACCCTAATAAATAGATATCATTGGTATCAAATTCACCGACGGAATTGCCGATGAAGCTCAAACCGGCCCCTTCAGTAAATAAGATGAGTTCGACCTCGATATGCTGATGCCAGCCTACTTCAAAATCAGGAGTGCGGAAAGATTGAGCAACAAATGAATTGTTCTCATTAAGAGGCAACTTTTGTATCAGCGGTTTCATTGTGGAATAATCTTATGCAATTTAAGGCATTTCGGGGAATGAAATGATTAATATAATTTACTTTTTGAATAATAAACGATACGACCATATAATGAAGGGCCGGTAAATTGAGGATTTATTTCATCGTTATTTAGAACCATTCATTCAATGAGATATTTAGTACTGTTTTTCTTACTGTTAACGCTGACTCCGGGGTTTTCCAGGGTACCTGTGATCGTTCATAATAGCGGTGCCGGAGCTACGATCAACCTGGCAACAAAAGAGCTACAGCGGTATATATATGTACGTACAGGTGAATTGCCTGAAATAAAGACCATCAGCGGCACTATTCCTGCAAATGCCATTTGGGTAGGTACTATAGACGCGCTGCCTCTAAAAGATAAAAGGATCAATACCGGATTAAAAGGAGATGCTTACCAATTGCTATCTACTACTGATCAACGTTTGTTAATTGCAGGTACCACTGAAATTGCGGCCTTGTATGGAGCGTATAAATTCCTCGAGTCAACTGGAATTGGTTTTGCACTTGATGATGATATAATTCCCGATGAGCAGATAAAGGTGATACAATTAGCCGGTTTCAATAAGGTGTATCAACCTGCTTTTGCCCTGAGAGGTATACAACCTTTTCATGATTTTCCTGAAGGACCAGACTGGTGGAATGAAGATGATTATAAAGCCATCCTGGCGCAATTACCAAAGATGGGGATGAACTTTATTGGTTTTCATACTTATCCCAGCGTAGGTATTTTCAGAGGATGGTATAAGCCTGAGCCGATTGTGTGGATTGGAACAAAAGAACAATTTGATAAGAACAACGGACATGTGAATAATGCCTATCCTATTCTGCATGCAAATACCAATGATAGTACCTGGGATTATTATCCTAAGAAAACATCAGATTTTAATTTTGGTGCGGCACAATTGTTTGAAACGGATAATTATGGTGCTGATTATATGAAGAATGTGTCCGACTGGCCACATACACCCGAAGAGAATATGACCATCTTTAATAAGATGGGAGATCTGTTGAATAGTGCTTTTAGTTATGCGAAAGAATTGGGGGTAAAAACCTGTATTGGTACAGAGACAGCGCTGACAATTCCCCGTGAAGTGAAAAAGACTTTACCTTTTGGAAGACAGGATTCTACCAGGCAGGCTTTGTATGAAGGGATCTTTTCAAGAATAAAAGCGACGCATCCTTTAGATTATTATTGGTTCTGGACACCAGAGGACTGGACATGGGAAGGTGAGCGTCCGGGAGAAACGGATTTTGTAAAGAAAGATCTGCAAAGTGCGGTGGCTGCAGCTAAAGCGGTGAATGCTCCTTTTACCCTGGCTACCTGTGGTTGGGTATTAGGGCCTGCCAGGAACAGGGCGGAGTTTGATCAGTTATTACCCAAAGAAATGCCTTTTGGCGTGATCAACAGACAACAGGGATATACACCTGTGGAGCCTGCATTTGGTACGGTAAAGGGAAGACCCAAATGGGAGATCACCTGGATGGAAGATGATCCTGCATTGATATGTCCACAGTTCTGGGCGGGTAGAACCAGGAAGGATGCGCAGGATGCATATAAATATGGATGTACAGGATTGATGGGGATTCATTGGCGGACGAAGAACCTGTCGCCAAATTTCATGTCGCTGGCCAGGGCGGGATGGGAAGCAAATACTTATAACAAAATTATCCCTGCTGGTAAACGGGATTACCCGGTGAATGATCTATATGATGAGTGGGCTACCTTACAATTTGGGAAAGATGCGGCCAAAGCGATCTCCCCTATCTTCCAGGCATTTGATGGTGCTGCACCCGTGGCGCCGGAAGTAACGGATTATACAGCTAATTTTCCAAGAGCGACTATCTGGGGTATTAAAGGACCGGGTTTGATTATTGTGAATAAGTTACCATGGGATTCAGTAGCGAAAGGCTATCATTTTATTAATGCTTTTGAAAAGTGTGGACGCCTGGTACATACACCCACTAACCAGGCAAATTATCAGTATTGGTTACATACGTTTTATTATGCAAGAGCTATTTCAAAAGTGGGTTGTTTATTAGGTGAGATGGATACGATCGCTAAGCAGGCGATTGTAAATAAACAAAAGGAATTGGGTGACCGGTTATTGGTATTGAGAGATAGTACGGCAAAGGTATGGGAGGAAATGGTGACGGAACTGTTGCAGACCGTAAGTACTACAGGAGAGATGGGAACCCTGGCGAATATTGAACAGCATAATATGCAAAGGATGCAGTATCTGACAAGGTATGACAGTGTGATAGGAGTCGTGAGAGGGAATGTGCCGCCGTTGGTGTTATCGAAAGAATATAAAGGACCGGCGAGGGTGATCGTTACCACCAAACGAACAATGCTATCCGCCAATGAAAGTTTGGATATGCGGGTGAGGGTATTGAGCGGTAAGGGGGTGAAAGGCGTGAAATTACATTGGCGTAAATTGGCAGGGACAGATTTTGCGAAGGAAAATGGAACACATGAAGGCGCCAATGTGTATAAAGTTCATGTAGGAAATGAGAAAATAAAAAGTGAAGATTTCGAATATTATATAACGGTAGAGATAGATGGCGGTGAGGATCTGAGGTATCCTGCAACGGGAAACAGAACGGTAGTTGTGTGGTAAAATAAGTAATTGAGATAATGGGCGTGTAGCACACGCCCATTTTTTACGTTATGGCCAGCGTTTGGTAGTGATCTCGTCAAAGCATCTGATAAAGCTGCAGATACTTATAAAAACAGTACTGTCAGAATTTTGAAGTATTGGTTCGATTTCAGGGTCCTGCTTGAATTTTGATAAAATAATTGATATCAGTGCTCTTGATCCTGGGCTTTCGAGTGCGTCAAATAATTGTTCATCCTCCCCGATATCTGCTATTTCAAATTCGGCTTGCATGTATCTCTCCGAGGTAACTGGTATATCGCGGATGCGTGTTTTTCTTTTATAAAAGAACCATATCAGAAAATAGAGTTTTAATAATGGTTTTGCCGATTCTTTATCTAATTCCATTTTATATCGATTCAATATAAATAGAAAGAAGGGCTGATAATAGCCTATTTCTTTTAAAGCTCTCCTTATGTAAATCTGGCCCTTCACTTTACTCCCGATATCAGCATATATCTTCGGAATGCGATTAAGATCAGTCTTACTA
Source organism: Chitinophaga sp. LS1 (assembly GCF_034274695.1). Classification (NCBI taxonomy): domain Bacteria; kingdom Pseudomonadati; phylum Bacteroidota; class Chitinophagia; order Chitinophagales; family Chitinophagaceae; genus Chitinophaga; species Chitinophaga sp. LS1. The sequence continues at coordinate 839,365 of NZ_CP128362.1, read as the reverse complement.
ATGAGTGATACAACATTCATAGAACTTGTTTATTGGGACACAAGTTTAGCGAATTTTATATTTATAAAATAAAATTATTTTCGATAAGTGATTGATTGACAATGTATTTATCAGATTGATATTTTCAGAATCAAATTGTGTATTTGAGTTTCATCTTTCGGTTCCTGGCAGATAGTTTATAAGAAAATTACTGCTCAAAATTCACTGGATGTATAATTACACATTGATAATTGGAATGGCATTTTTAAAAGGATTATAGTAAATAATATGATTTTTATTAATGTGAATTTTGTTAACCAGACATTAACTATTGACTTGTATAGTTACATGTTACTTTTTGAGAGGAATGCATGTTTATATATATGTAGCAGGCGTAAAAATAGCAACATGAGGTAAGCCCGGGGATGTAAAATCTTCTAAATAATTGTTCCTCTTTTTTGCTGCATTTTGTTGTTGATCGCATTAATAACTTTTAAAACCATCGCTATGTATAATGATCGGGAAATAGTAGAAATACTATCAAAAGAGTCCCATCATCTGGAAATGATGTTTTATAATCGAATGAAGTGCCTGAAAGGTATGGATAATGCATTGCTCCCTATTGATCTGGTGCAAAAAACGATTGAGGAAACCTTAAAAAATAGCCGGAAAGAAGACTATAAAGAAAGGTATGAAATTAAGACCTTGCTGTACCTGAAAGCTAAAAATATTTTGAGTGAATACCTGGAAAAATTTAGCGGCAAGGTAGAAGGGATCACTGAAAAAGTGATGGAAATTAGAGACCAGGGGCTGGATCCGTATGAACGGCTTGCCGTAAAAGACGGTCTGGAGAAAGTATGGAAAAAAAATCGGAATCTCTACGACATGTATGAGATGAGGGAGCATGGTTATGACTATGATGAGATATCTCAAAAGATGAATATTACTGAAGGAAGTTTGAAAATGAAAGTTTACAGAAATAAAAACAAGAAGTGATTGTTATTATTAATGTACCCATCCAAATTACTTACAATGATTAAATGTAACCATTCCGATATATTAAAGAGCATACTAAACATTTTTCACGATACTGTAGATCTTACAGAGATAGAATTGCAATCCATCTATCAGTTTTTGTTTAAGGATCACACTATTGATATTGTTTTGAATAATGAGATGGTATGTGATACAATTGAATATCTGAAAGATATTATTGCTGATCATAAAATAACAGATGCAGATGAGCTAGCGAAGTATTTTAATAAGAAAGAAGTAGATATCCAGGTGTTTATTGGAAATGTGATGGAGAAACTGGATGAAGAGGATCCGATAAAATCACCTGCAAGAAAAACGATGATCATTCATGTAGGAGGAGGATTATATTCAATTGACAATCCTTTTGCTAATAATAAAGAAATTTTATTTCTGCTTGATTTTTATCAGGGAGTAAATGATCGTTGTGCCGAAGAGGAACATTCATTGATTGATTTGATTAAACAAGCAGTTGTTCGTTTGGAGCAATGGACTGAACGGATTATAATTATTTATACAGCGAAGGTTTATTTATTTTATTTCAGGGAGTATTATTTCTTAAAATTTGAGTTTGCTGATTGTCTGCAATATATCTCCCCGTTTGAATATATACGTAGTATTCCAGGAAATAGAGAAAACAGTTCCAGTATAGAATGGTATAATTTAACTGTAAAATTAGATCTGGTCATGCAAAGAGCATTCCAGCGAATGTCTGTGATGGATGCATATTTTAATTTTATGGTAAATAATAAGAGATGGAATTTATTGAATAAATCAAATATTGAGCAGCCGGTATTTCAAAGGGGAAAGATAAACCGTAAGATGAAAATCAGCAAGAAACCCCAAACTCCATTAGAAGAGAAAATATCGGCTATTATTCAAGGTGCTATTCGTGAACATCAGGATAATCAAAATGCAAATGAGCAACAGAAATACGTTGGCATTGAAGAAAGTAAATTATCTAACCCTTTGATATCAATAAATAGATAGACTAGTTATTATGGAACGGAAACTAACACTGTATGTGGTGTATTCACTTTTGTTTTTGGGGATAAGTTTGGGGATTGTCTGGTTGTACATTAATAGATCGGAAGAGTTGATTAAGATGGGCATAGACCAGAATTTATTTTATATCGCCTTGATTCCGTTAGGGTTCTCGACTGCTTCGTTTTTATTTGGGGTAATGCGGTCGAATGCTCATTTCTCCGGAAGGCAATTTAATGGAACGTTGCAGTTGGGTGGGCCGGTGGTGGTATTTATGTTGACGGTGTTAGGTGGGTTCTTTTTAGTGAAGAATATGCGGTCGTTTGATTATTTGCTTTTAGTGACGGGGAAGAAGGACCAGCCGTTGGAGGGAGATTTTTATTCTCTGAGATTATTGGTAGGGGCAGAGTTGAAGACGGTAAAGGTTGAGCATGCGAATGCGCGGTTTTTCGGGATTCCTTATGTGTATAGGAGTCAGACGGCGGATTTATACCTGGATGCGCCAGGGTGGACTTTTGAGAATGGGAGTAATAAAATGGAGATTTCTTTTGTGGGACAGTCACAGCAGATAAAGATTGTAAGGGATACGTGCTTACAGGAGGTGTATGGAAATGTGTATTAAAAGAGTCAGGACCTACCTGACTCTTTTAATGAGTGGTTCTTTTCCAAAATAGACCTTTCGCCATGAACAATATCCCTGCTATTATATCAATAGGTATCCAGATACTCTTTTTATATAGATAAACAGGGATAATTGGATTAAATAAAACCGCTATTACCAAAAAAATGATCACCCAGTTAGTCAGGCTATCCTGGTAGGATGACCTGACTAACAATATTGAACAGATAAAAACCAATATGCGTAGAGCGGTGTAGAAGCCTATTGGTAATTGAATTGTAGCAATGAAAAGTAAGGCTGCTGTGAAAAAGGTGAATAGTCTCATGATTTATTACTCTTGAGGAGGTTCTTTGGATTGCTCCATTCTTGCCAGCTTCTCATTTATTTTGTCAAGGTAAAAAATGATGTCGTTAATACGCAGCACCCATCGAACGATGAAAACATATAGTGCGATCAGGAGGATTATACAGCCCATTACTATCATTGGTTGTCCGTAATTCATAGCATAGCGATTTTGTTGGTGAATGAAGTAAAGCTAAACTATTACTGGATTGCTACATATTGGTGGATACAAATACCGGAAAAATCCCCTCCCTCCCCAGGTTTTTTCCTACCCCGGTTAATGTCACCTTTGTTCAGACAAGAGACATAAACTGCTGGTATGATAAAATTCCCAACATGAAGAATGCGTATACCCTGCCCCATGGAAAACTCCTGTTTTTTTTACTGATATTTTTATGGGGATGTGGAGGGGATGAAGCTATCCACTATAAATGCGGCCCTCAAAAGCAAGCTGTCCCCAATGTGGATTATAACATCTATATCGAAAACTCTGGTAGCATGGCCGGTTACCTGGGAAACAATGCCGACTTCAAAAAAGTCCTTATTAACTTTATCAGCGATATCCCGGCTCAACTAAAAAGGGAACCTCAATTATTCTTTATTAGTGGGCATATCTGTCCTTTCCAGCCACCAACTAATATTCCCCTGGTAAAGTCAGTAATGAGTCTTAACCCAGGTACCCTGAAATCATTATGTTCCTCCAATGGCTCGTCGCTATTGCCACAGGTGATAGATTCCTGCACCATTCAAATGGGGAAAAAAGTAAGTATCCTGGTATCAGATTGTATCTTCTCTGATAAAGGAGGTAATAGCTCGCTTGCTGAAGCAGAGATGAAAATTTTCATGTCCAATAAGTTTAAAGCTGAAGGGAAGATATCGACCATTGTTATTAAATACAATTCCTCTTTTTCCGGAATCTATTATGCTGAATCCAATGGCGGCAAGCCCATGAAAGTGAATAATATCAACAGACCCTACTACCTGCTCTTATTTGGGAAAAAAGAAAACCTGGCTGCATTACTCCAGACAATAGATTTCAAAAGTTACCCAGGCTATGAAGCTAGTTATTGTTTGTCTGCGAATGATCCCACTGATTCGGCGTATGCTACGATGACTTACTATAATAAGAAAGGCAATTTTGAATTTGCAAAACCAGCATGCCGGATGGCATTAACAGGGGCCGAAGCTAATAAAGGCGTATTCCAGTTTTCCTTTAATGCAGATCTTAGCCGGCTAGGGTACCAGGAAGATTATTTGATGGATGTGAATAACTATACTGTCAATGATAAATTTTCTGTGGTGAGTGTTAAAAAAGATACGGGTATTCTCCATACCCTCACCCTTAAAACGGATCATTTGCAATCCCATCATATTTTAAAAATCGGCCTCAGGTATGAGCTCCCAACCTGGATCATTCAAACAGGAAATGAGGATGATAACAACCCGTCAGACAGCCTGCAACAACACCAGACATTCGGATTCAGACAACTGATGAGTGGTGTTTCACAGGCCTATAAAGCCAGTAGCACGACTCATCAGTTCACAATACCTATTCCTCCAATTTCTATCAGGAACTAAATAAAATTCAATTATCATGAACATTTTACCTGCCCTCTTTGAAGCAGTCGGATTATATTCTTCTTCTGGTGGACTGGGAGAACATTTGCGCGGACTGGACATCGATTGTCAAACCATGTCCCGGCAATCTGCTTATAACTTTGTATTTCTCGCACTTATTTTCGTAAATGTAGTGATCCTGTTCAACTATTATTATGGATTGCTCAACCGTTCTCCATTTAACCAGGTGGGATGGTGGTTGGGTAATATCCTGGTGGGTGCATTTATCATTTTTCTGATTGCGTATGTAGGTTCACATAGAGACCTGGTCAACCATCGGTACTGCGAACAACTCAGTTTCCATGATGGTGACTGCATAGGATTTGGTATTACAGCCGCTATTTACTCCGTCGTATGGTCTGTTCTTTTATCTCTCCTTATTAAATGGAAAAGTATTTGTAACAAAAAAATCCCCTTCTAACCATGGCTAAACTATTCCTGTTTGCAATAGGAGGTACCGGCTCTCGTGTTGTAAAGGCATTGACCATGCTCATGGCCGCAGGTGTACAGATTAAAAATACCGATGCCATCGTTCCTATCATCATTGATCCTGATACATCGAATGGTGACCTGACCAGAACTATTGAACTACTGAAAACATATAAAGGAATCAGGGAAAAAGGAGCTTCTGATAGTAGTGACTTTTTTAAAACGATGATTTCCTCACTGGATGAGTTAGGTGATGCCGGTTATCTCTCTGACAATTTTAAATTTGACATAGATGGCGTAAAGGAACAACGATTCAGGGAGTTTATAGGCTATAGTGAACTGGATAAAAGTAATAAGGCCTTTGCCTCGTTATTGTTTTCGAAGGCGAACCTGGACGCCGACATGGAAGTGGGCTTTAAGGGGAACCCTAATATTGGAAGTGTGGTGCTGAATAAATTTAAGGATGCGCCTTTTTTTAGAAAGTTTGCTTCCAGCTTTGAAGAGCAGGATAGAGTATTCATTGTGAGTTCCATTTTTGGCGGTACTGGTGCAGCTGGTTTTCCCTTATTGTTAAAGAATATCCGCGATGCCGCGCCCCCTATTCCCAGGCATTACTATTTACAACGCGCCAGGGTGGGTGCTGTGACCGTACTTCCTTACTTCGGTGTGGATAAGGCCAATGGTGTAACGATAGATAGTAATTCTTTCACCACCAAAACGAAGGCAGCTTTGTCCTACTATGCACATAACCTGACAGGAGAGAGCATTCGTGCAGTAAACGCCCTTTATTATATAGGTGATAAAGTAACCAATGATCAGAAAGGTGCTGATGGCGCCAATGAGCAGAAGAATAAAGCACACTTTGTAGAGTTAGCCGCAGCATTAAGTATTATCGACTTTATGTCGATGGATGACAATAAACTACAGGTCAGCGATGAGAGGAAGGCTGTCAGCCCCAAATATTTTGAGTTTGGTTTAGGTAAGGAGAGTATGAATATTACTTTCCCTGATCTATCCAGGCAGACTTATGACCAGATTGCCAAACCGCTGACCAGGTTAAGTCTTTTTCGCAATTTTATGGACCATCATTATGAAGAATTTGCGGGCAGGAAGGGAGAGGCATGGGCCAATCATGGCAATAATAAACTGACGATAGATGAATTGGATGGTAGATATCGCTCAGCCATTACCTTATTTAACAGGCATTATGCAGAATGGTTAAATGAAATGGCACATTCCAATGTAAGTTTTACTGCCCTCGATACAGAAAAGAGCGGGAAGGATTTTTACAACCTGGTAAATGGTGTAGTGAATAAAAAAAGTGTCCTGAAAGATCTATTCAATGCTGCAGGTGTGGACAACTTCCTGAAAGTACTGTCAAAGTCAGAACCTCCATTAGATCATTTGAATAGTACCCGAAAACTACTGGCACTGTTCTCTGACGCCACTGCTGTCATCATCAATAAAGAAATAAATCTGTAACTGCAATGAGCAAAATCTTTCGCCTGCATAAAGGCGCTTCTGAAAATATTGAGGGCTGGCAGGAAACAGGAGGTCATTTGCATGACACATTTATCAATTCTATCAGCGACCCTGCCGGTGCAAATGCCGATACCCAGATTACATCCATTCCTACTCCATTTGCCAGGATGGACCTGGTAAGGACGGCCTTCCGAAATGTAAACCTGAGTGGTAACCTGGATGGTAATACCATCTATCATAAGATTGTATCTGATTGCCTGGACATTGCCAATATCTTTTTCAATATTGAAGCATTCACGGACCAAATTGAAATCATTGAATGGAATGCGGGGATCAGTGCTGTCGGAAATGGCATTGATATAAATGAAGATAGCGACCTCGGCAAACTGCTAAAATCCAAAGACCCCAGGCACCGTTTGTTAGGAGAAACGTTAAAGACCTTTATCTCACAGGATAGGGTCGCTTTTAACTTCGCTCATGTCAGGCAGTTCTACCTGCTTAATTATAAGAATGGTCCTGAAATGATTAACATCATTGGAGGAACCTCTCCTTCAACCCTGTTCTTTTCTTCTGCGAATGATCTGTCATTTGTGGATATCATGTTTGCCAATGATAGGGTGTTCGATAATCAATATTGCCCGCTTCATAGGCGGGACAGGGATTTTATTAAGTACCTGTATTCATTCAAGGCTGGTTTTCCACAGTTTTCAAGGCTTTTTCAGGATGTGGATGCTTATATGGCGAGTTGTTTCTCTTTACTGAGTGATGATTTGCGGGATATGATCCGCGATCTGGATGGTGGGTCTTATGAGAAGGAATACCAAAAAATATCAGTAAAGGCAGCTGGGAATAATGCTGAAATATTGGGACATCACCTGCGGGCAAAGAAATATGGCGTGGTGAATACCTCTGATGAGAATGATTTTGTGATGGATGCGTCCAGGTTAATAGAGGGGCCAATGCCTTGTGTGTTTCCTATGGAGTCGTTTAATGAACCATTGCGATTTGCAGGAGGGATATGGCAAAAAGATTATCATAGAAAGGTGCCGGCATACGATCCTAACCCGCTATCAGAAAGGATGTTGCCGAACCAGGGGCATGTGAAATACCCTTATTTGACGGTGAGTGACTTTCTGGAGCCATACCTGGTCAGGTTGCCATATCCATTGGATACGGATAAATTCTTTGGGGGTAATTATACGATCCGTTCGGGAGAAAGTGATCATGGTTATGCATTGCCTGTTAAGAAGGAGTTTTTCAGGTATTTCAAAGTGGAAGACCTGAAGGGGAATGTATCGGATGGGAAAAATCGCTTTGAGATGATGCAAATGCCTGGTGGGGTGAAGGTGATATTGAGAATTCCTATCCGGAATAACCGATATATAGAGATGTCACGGATTTACGTGGTGAACCAGTTCAGCGATAAAATACAACAGCCGGATGAAGCCAATAACCAGGGGATTATTGTAGAACATCAGTTTACAATAGCCGTCTATCCATTTTTAAAGATATCTGATCCCAGGGTGAATCCACATTACAGGGTGATGTTGGTGGACAGGGATCTGCAGGTGCTGACGAAGCATAATAATTATACACTCAACTTTTACAATGCAGATCAGCCTTCGGAGGCAATCAACAAACTCGCTCCCCGCCAGCGTAGTCATAAGCATAAGAAAGAGGGTGTCACTACGCTGTACAATATCCTGGAGCAGAACTTTGACTATATAGAGGTCGTGAATACTACCGCCAGGGCATTGTTGATACCATTATTTGTACCACAGCAGGCTGCGGGTAAGGTATTTAAGTTCGCGATTGATTTTGGAACAACGAATACGCATATCGAATATAAAATAGGGAATGAATCGCCCAGACCTTTTGATATAACAGAAAAGGATATACAGATTGGCACCTTGTATGCGCCAGATGACAGAACATTGGCTGCATTGAAAGTGGCCAGATTAGGACTGGGGGCTATTGCGCTGACTGATATTGTAAGAGAAGAGTTTTTGCCATTTACAATCGGGCCAGGGAAACAGTATCGTTTTCCACAACGTACTGTGATTTACGACAATGGCTCCTTTAACCCGGATGAAGCCAATTTTGCACTGGCAGACCTGAATATTCCATTTGGGTATTTAAAAGAGAGTATTGTATATGGTGGAGAAATCACTTCCAATTTGAAATGGGGTGTGTTCAATAACCAAAAACGGTTTGAGCGGAGAACGAGGGCATTCATGAAGCAACTGTTGTTGATGATCAGGAATAAAGTTTTGCTAAATGGAGGGGATCTCGCCGCTACAGAGATCGTATGGTTCTACCCGACTAGCATGACGGTGAACAGGCGAATGCTGCTGGATACTTCCTGGAAGGATTATTATAAACGTTACTTCGGAGAGGCGAATAAGCTCCATAGCATGTCTGAATCTTTTGCACCATTCTATTACTATTACCATAAGGAGAACGTGAGAGCGCATGACAGAAGTGCTGTCAATATCGACATTGGTGGCGGTACGACGGATATTGTAGCTTATAAAGGAGAAAATCCGATTCTGTTGACTTCATTTAAGTTTGCAGCAAATGCCATTTTCGGGGATGGATATGGAAGCAATGCCAATTCGAATGGATTTGTACAACGGTTTGAAGCAAGTATCAGTGATTCACTGAAGAATATTACTGCGAATAACCTAAGTACGGTGCTGGAAACTTTAAAGAATCAAAATTCTAACTCAATTGAGTTGATAGAGTTTTTCTTTTCGTTAGAAGATAATAAAACATTGAAGGATAAGGGCATCACGCTTTCCTTCTCGAAGATGCTGGCAGCGGAAAGTGAATTGAAGCTGGTATTGGTTTTCTTTTATGGTGCGATCATCTACCACATTGCTCAACTGATGAAAGCGAAGGGGATGGAAGTGCCGGAGTACATTACCTTCAGTGGTAATGGGGCCAGGTTGGTAAAATTAACTGATGGTGGTAACCTGGAAACCTTGAATGAGTATACAAGGATTATATTCTCAGATGTATTTGAGACAAATGCACCTGTGATTGAATTTAGGTTTAATGAAAAGTCTAAAGAAATCACATGTAAAGGTGGATTGGAATGTACTGACTTTACTCTTTTTCATAAGTTGGAAAAGCAGATCGGAACTGTGTTAGTCGGTGGCGCACAGCAGTCATTGATTCCTGGTACTTCGCTTCGTTATAGCCAGTTGAATGATGAGCAGTTGATTCAGGATGTATGTAGTGCAGTGAGTCAGTTTGTGGATAAGTTCTTTGAATGGGATAGACAATTTAATTACTACCAGCATTTTGGAGTGAATCCCAGCCGTTTTGAGCAATATAAAAAGTTATTGAAAGATAAGGTAAGGAATGATTTACAGAGTGGGATCACAGAGAAATTGAAGGAGCTGGCGGGGAATGTCAATATTGACCTTGAAGAGACATTGTTTTTTTATCCATTGATAGGAGCTATGAATAGGCTGGCCTATAAAATTTATCATCTAAATAACCTTGTAAACTCATGAAAGGAATAATCACGTTATTGATATTTATATGTTTTTTTCAGGATGGAATTGGGCAGCAAAATTCTCCGAAGGCAGTGATGCCTAAAAAGCAGGAGGAGGTGAAAAAGGGAAAGGTGGTACCTGCGTTGGAGAAGAAGGTGGTACATGCAGTAGATAAAAAGGCGGTACCTGCGTCGGAGAAGAAGGTGGTACATGCAGTAAATAAAAAGGTGGTACACACGCCGGAAAAGAAGGTAGTACACCCGGTAGATAAAAAGATAGTACCCACGCCGGTAGAGAAGAAGGTTGTACCTGCGGCAGAGAAGAAGATTGTACCTGCGCCGGTAGAAACGATTGTAGCTGTGCCAGTGAAAAAGGAAGAACCAACAGCTGTTGACGTAGATAGTTCACCAACAAGGGAAGCGGTGGTAGATACAAATCTGATCATGCCTGCGGTTGAGACAGCGTCTTCTACACAGCCAATAACGATTCCACCTCCTGAAGTCATTGAGGCAGGTACTGACTGGCAGACGTGGGCATCATGCTTGTCTATGTTATTAATAATTGGTATGGGTATTTATGTTTTTATCACTAATAGTAATATACACCGTCGGTTGTGGGGCATTGAAAAAAAGTTGAATAAAATGGGGATGCCGCTGGATTGGGAGAAAGCTAAAAGCCCTGCTGGCATTACTCCAACAGAAGTAGAACGATTGATAGCTTGTAGTCCTGTTCTGAAAAGTATTCAGGATGAATACGCTACCCTTAAAGAACATGTTGAAAAATTACAGCAACCTGCACCTCGTATGGTTGCAATGAACACCCCTGTTATTCCTGAAGAATCTGCTGGAGGTACATTTTATATGACTGGTCCTACGGGTAATAGCTTCCCTTCCAGTGCACGTTCCAATCACAGGGAAAACACGGTATATAAGTTTTACCTGCAACCTGGCGGGACGGAGGCCAGGTTTGAATTGCATACGACTGGTGCCAGCATCAATGATATTATAAAGGTCATTGAAAGCTATATTAAGCCAGCTTGTGATGAGGAGAATCTTCCAATGCCCGGTACCCGGAATATTGTTACCCGCAAGCAGGGAGTCGCTTTCCTGGAAAATGATAAATGGATCATTAAAGCTAAAGCTGTTATAAGATATGAATAGTGTGCAGGTTTTTGAAATTATGGGAGTCATCTTTATTATAGGATTGCAGGCGATCGTATTTTTCAGGACGCTGAGCCAGGTTCGGTTATTTGAGCAGATCTTCCCATCCCGTGAAGAGTTTGAAGTAATTAATGTGGGACTGGCTAAGTCACTTTTTCAATTACATCCCAATGAGTTGCTGGACAATATTAATAAGTATATCATGGAGAGTGATGAGTTGGGTGAAGAGATCGTCTATATTGACCTGGTATTTAAAAAAGGCCAGGGAAATCTGGTGACAGACAAGATCGTGCGGAATATCAATACTTACCTGGTTAGGAACAGGGGGGTTGCTTCAGATTTTCACCTGATTAAAGATATGGTGGAGCGAAATGTTGCTGTAATAGAAAATGATATTCAGCAGTCAGTATCATTGCCTTTGTATCTTGGGTTGTTGGGTACTTTTATGGGGATTGTACTGGGATTAATACAGATCTCAGGGGAAAGCCTGGCTGCCGATCCCAGTGTGGCAGGTCAAGCTATCCAATTATTGCTTGGAGGTGTGAAAATAGCGATGATAGCGAGTTTTGCAGGATTGCTATGTACCCTGGCGGGGAATAGCTATTTCTTTAAACGGGCTAAACGAATGGTAGAAGATAGTAGGAATGAGTTTTACACTTTTATCCAGACGGATCTCATGCCTTTGTTGAACCAGAATATTAATTCTACGTTGTATTCACTACAGAATAACCTGCATAAATTTAATGAAGAGTTCAAGACAAGTATTCATCAGTTAAGTGGAGCGATGGGTAAACATGTGACGACCATTCAGTCACAGGAGCGGATATTAGATACACTGAATAATATGGATGTGGTCAATTTCGCGAATGCGAATGTGGTTATTCTGCAGGAATTGCAAACCTCTATGAAACAGTTCAAAGCGTTTAATAAGTATGTGTCGGATATCAGTGAATTGGTAGGGAGTACGCGAACGTTCGCTGAAAAAATCAGCCAGGTCATGATGCGTACGGACGAGCTGCATGTAGTGGGAGATAATATTATGGCGGTGTTTAGCCAGAACCGCGAGTTGATGCAATTTTTGCAACATCATTATAGTTCGTTGGAGGATAGTCATCAGTTGATCACCAAGGCGGTGAATGGTGTGAATAACACCCTGGATAATAGCTTACAGTTGCTAAAAGACTTTACCCAGGAGCGGATGATAGAAATTCAGCAGATCACGTTGAAAGAGATTGATCAGATGAAGGATAGTTATTATGAGAAGTGGAAGCACCTGGAGAAGCTAGGGCAATTGGAGTTAGTGAATCGTCATTTGGTAGATCTCAAGAGTCAGGGGAATGATCATATAGATCGGTTTGAAGAGTTTAATGAGCAATTTGCGAAGATGCTGGAAGAGTTAAATCTGATCAAACGGTTATCAGAAGATTCATTGTCGGTGAGGTTGAGTCGTACAGTTACAAAATTGTTAGGTAAAAAAACAGCGTCAAGATGAATACAGCAAAATCTGATGCTTTCTGGCCGAGTTATACGGATTTGATGACCAGTTTGTTTTTTATTATGCTGGTATTGTATATTCTTACTTATGTACGGTTGAATTCTACGATTCAGTTGCAGGCAAATAAATTGAAGATCATAGAGACAGTAGAAGAGAATTTGCGACCCTTGAAGGCGGAGTCTTCATTATTTATTTATGAAGAGCAGTATAAGCGATTTAAGTTAGCGTTTGATGTGAAGTTTGGGAATAACCAGTATCAGTTAACGCCTGATCAGTTGGAGAATTACCAGGAGACGATCAATCATATAGATCAGGCGGGGTTGAAGTTGAAGTCAATCATTGATCATTTAAAACAGGAGCGGGCATCGGATGAGCGGTTAAGGCGGGTGTCGTATGTGGTGGTGATAGCGGGGTATGCTTCCAGGACGGGGCAGGAGGCACATAATTATGAGTTGAGTTATCAGCGGGCGTTGGCTTTGAAGAATTATTGGAAGACTAAGGGGATTGATTTTGAGGCGAAGGAGTATGAGGAATTGGTGGATTTGCAGGTGGCGGGGAATGGATGGGGAGGGATTGGGCGGTTGCCGTTTGAGCCCGATAATCAGCGTTTTTTGATACAGATTTTTCCTAAAATAGGGGATGTGAAGTGAGTGGGGTGTCAATAAGCATAAGTACTTTCTCTTATAATCAGGATGTGGATAAAGATTAGTAATGGGGCGTTTACCCCATTACTAATAATTTGCCAAATATTGTGGGTTATAATTCTACTAACCCATGCTTCACCGCATACAGCGCCAGCGTTACCCTGGTCCTTACACCTAATTTCCTAAAAAGTGCCTCCCTATACCCATCAATCGTCTTCACACTCAGATTCATCTTATCCGCTATCTGTTGATAAGTCATATCCGTGGCTACCCATTTAATAAACTCCCTTTCATTTTCAGATAAATGTATAGCGGTATTGTTGGATCGATCTAATCCATTCAGGTTTTGATGCAATACCTCAGACGCAGCATCAGAATAATAAAATCCATTAGCCGCAATAGACTCGAGCGCAGCCGTCAGTTCTTCTACTTCAATGTCTTTATGAATATATCCTTTCACCCCCATGCGTAGCATCCGCAAGATCGCTGTTTCTGATTCCAGCATGGTCATGACCAATACCTTTACATCACTATGTGTACGTTGCAGCCATTCTACCGCTTCAAAGCCATCCACTTCCGGCATATCGATATCCATGAGAATGATATCAGGAAATGGGGGTGTTCTCATTTTCTCTTTGAGTTGGTTGCCGTTGTCTGCTTCAAAGAGGATATGATACCGTTGTTGTGTATCTCCCATGTTGATCAGTTTGATCAGGCCTTTACGAAACAGGTTATGGTCGTCTACGAGGGCTATTTGGATTTTACTCATTCTTGAATAGATTTAAGGATCTGGGGTTGAGGAATAGTAATGAACACGACGGTACCGCCACCATTGCGGCTGGTGATGAGGAGTTCAGCATTGATCAGCGAGGCTCTTTTGTGCATATTCAACAAACCGGTACTCTGTTTCTCTCCGCTGTTTTCGAGGGCATCCTGTACATTGAACCCAGTGCCATTATCCGTAATGACGAGTACAAACTGCTCTTTTGAAAAATTGATAGAAGCGGTGATTTCAGTTGCTTTTGCATACTTCACGGTATTGTTGAGTACTTCCTGGCAGAGGCGGAAGAGGATGATTTCGTGTTCAGGTAAGATACGATATTCCTCACCCGCTTTGGTGATGACCACTTCGTATTTCTTGGTTTTAGCCAGCCGGTTCAGTTCATTTTCCAGTGCTTTGACAAAGCCGATGTGGATAATATGATCTGTGTTTAAATTGGCCGATAGGGCTTTTAGCTCACTCATCAGTTGTTTCGCCAGCGATTTTGTTTCGAGGATGTTTTCCCGTTGATTTGCGGGAGCTTGTGGCAGAATTTCCTGGAGGTTGATATTGATCAACGACACGAGGTGACTGAAGTTGGCGTGCAACTCCTTACTGATATGATCCAACGTCTGTTCCTGGATAGCGAGTCTTGATTGCAGCAATACATGATTAAATTGCTCGCGCATTTCAATGAGCTCCTGTTGATGTCGAAATTTCTTTTTCTGATAGAGAAATAGAAAATATACGACGGCAGTACAGAGTCCCAGAACAAGTAAAGTGGATATAATGATTGTCAGAGAGGTTGCGAATATTGAGGTTTCCATAAAAAGCTTATTAGATAACAGGAGCACAATAAGAAGTTAAGGGCTTCATTAATAGGAAAAAATAAAACGGTTAGCCGATAGTCTTGTATGTTGAAGAACCCCAACATAATTAAGAATGGCAATGACACAGCATGATAAAAGAAGATGCTGAGTGCCATCCAGAATAACGGCTCTTTTTGTATAGAGATAACGCCAGGCTCCTGCAATAGTTGCCGGAAATACAATAGACATAATGTGATGATACAAGCATGGGTGAGAATCATACTATAGGTGTTAAACTGAAGCGGCCCATGGATGAAGGCGTAGTCCAGTATTCCAAACAAAAAGATGATGCCCGTAATAAGGGGTAATAGTTTATTACGGTATAATGTCATGTTGAAAATAGCTGATAGCAGGCCAAACCGGATGATGAGAAAACAATTGTAGATCCAGAAATTGTTCTGGGAAAAATGGTAGGATCCCCATTTGTATAGTTCCCATTTCCAGGCAAGGGCCAGGATCTCTGTGAGCAGAGACAGGATAACCATGCATGCATACAGTCTATAAGGCTTAGGCCATTTTAGTCTGAATGCCTTCAGACTAAAAATGGCGCTAAGCAATAGTGGAATAAGATATAAAAATCGATGATTCAACAATCTGTACATTTAGTGTATCTTATTTTGGTCCGCCATCATTGCAGAATGGAGGGCAGGGTGAACCCAGGTTAAAGTCTTTGACGATAGGATCTTCTCCCGGGAAGTGAATAATGTCTCTTTCCTGTGCAGAGCGTTCTGCAAAGTCTGGCTCGTTTTCCAGAATTACGTTCGTGTGGGTGATGGCGCCGCCAACTTCAGTTGCTCTCGTCGTATTGAATAACAGACAAGTCTGTCCCTCGTATTGGTGACCTGCTTCATACGTACCAAAGCTGATACGGATGCCGTCGCCACCTGCAAACTCGATTTCTTCCAGCAATTTTACGAAATGTTCTTTTGAATACCATACAGAACAAGTATCGGATTTACCGATTGCCTGTGTGAGGAGCGGATGTTTTTGTGTCTTGAAACTGCTAATGCGGTCGTTGGTGATGGTTTGTCCGACATAGAAGAAAGGTAGAGGTTTTACTGTGACGTGTTGTTGCATAATGAACAAAGTTTTTTGGTGTTAAGGAAATAAAAATGCTTTTGTAAACCGTTTACGGTTGCGAAGCTATTGTTTCCTTACCCTTCAAAAATCAACGAAAAGCAAATAGGGGAAAAATCCTATGGTGGTGGAGGGAATTCCCCCTGGGTGTTAAAAATTCATTATTGGGTTTAAAATCTACCCTGGTACAAAAATTCTTCTCAGGTTTAAAATCTACCCAGGTTTAAAAATCTGCCTTAGGGATAAAAAATCTACCCGGTTTTTTAAAAAAGGGGATTTTTCCCCTGTGGTACAGGTTTTTTCCTATGGATATAACAACAACCTTTGGGGGGAAATGTTGAATCCCTTTAAATCCCCTAACACATGAGAAGAGCATTGGTTGTCGGTATTAATGATTATCCGGGCAGTGCGAGGTTATATGGTTGTGTGAATGATGCGACCAGTATTGGAGAGGTATTAAGTTCCAATGAAGATGGTGCCCCAAATTTTGATGTCATGTTGATGACGAAAGATCATAGCAAAGCGGCTATTAAATCCCGGTTGATGGAGCTATTCAGCGGGGATGATGAGATTCATTTATTTTATTTTTCAGGACATGGGATGGTGAATGAGATGGGTGGGTACATCGTGACGCCGGATTTTCAGCGGTATGATGAGGGGATTTCTATGGATGACATCCTGATGATGGCGGCGACTTCGAAGGCCATGCAAAAGGTGATTGTATTGGATTGTTGTCATGCAGGGGCGATGGGCACGCCGGTTTTGATGGGGAATGGGATGGCGGTGCTGGGGAAGGGTGTGGTGATATTGGCATCGAGCAGAGATTCGGAGAAATCGAAGGAGGTAGGAGGGATGGGGGTGTTTACGAGTTTGTTGTTGAAGGCATTGCATGGTGGAGCTGCGGATATAGTGGGGGATGTGACGGCGGGGAATATTTATAGTTATATAGATAGAGGATTGGGAGGGTGGCAACAAAGGCCGGTGTTTAAGGCGAATATTGCGCGGTCTTTGAATTTGCGTAAAGTGAAGCCACCGTTGGATTTAGGTGATTTGAGGTTGTTGAGGAGCTATTTTCCGGAGGTAGCTTATGAGATGCCATTGGATCCTAGTTATGAGTATACGGTGGAGGGGGCGGATTCGGAGCATATCAGGGTGTTTAAGGTGTTGCGGAGGATGCAGGGAGTGGGGTTAGTGGAGCCGGTAGATGAGGAGTATATGTATTGGGCGGCAATGAATAGTGGGAAGTGTAGGTTGACGCCATTGGGGATGTATTATTGGCAATTGGTGAAGGAGGGGAGGATATGAAGACAATTGATGTAGCCATTTCGGTGGCGGAAGAGGATACGTATGTGGCGGATATGATTGCGGCAGAGTTGAAGCAATTGAATGTTCGGTATTACTATTATAAAGAGGAGAAGGATAATTGGGGGAAGCATTTGATTAATCTGACCATGGATGCATATGGGAAGCGGACGAAGTATGTGTTGTTGATAACGAGTCGGTATTGTGTGAATAAGTATTGGTCTGGTATTGAGCAGCAGATGGCATTGGCGCAGTTCCCACAGGGGAATGTTTTGCAGTTGAGATTGGATGATACGGAGGTGGGGGGATTGTCGAAGCATAAGGTGTGTGAGGATTGGAAGAAGAATCCGGAAGAGATAGCGAGGTTATTGAAAGAGAAGATTGAGAAAAGAAAGTGGGAGGTGATATGGCGGTTGTTAAGGATATGTACATTCTTGTGTGTGATGGGGGGGACAGTTTTTTTGTGGTATTTGATTTATGCGTGGTGGTGCCATCGGTGGATTTTGAAGCAGGAGTATGTGCATGTACAAGGGTTGCCTATTTGTATCAGTAATATAGAAGTGACAGTGGCTGCATACAGGGAGTATTGCATGCTTACGGGTAAGATATTCCCTGAGCAGCCCATTCATTCTGTTGATTCTATGCCGGTGAGGAATGTGACGTGGGAGGAAGCGAAGGCGTATTGTGCATTTGTGAAGGGAAGATTGCCGCGTGAGATGGAGTGGCAGGCGGCGGCGCTGGCGGGGGGAAGTACGATTTATAGTGGTGGCACTTCGGCAGGGACGGTGGCGGTGTATAATAGGGTGAAGCCGGCGTTTGTGGGGCATAGGAAGGCGAATGCGTGGGGGATTTATGATATGAGTGGGAATGTGGCAGAGTGGTGTGAAGATTGGGCGGATTCGGCGCAGACGAAGAAAGTGGTGAAGGGAGGTGGGTATGATAGTGAGGTGGGAGAGTTGGCGGTGAGTAGTAAGCGTGCGGAGCGGCCGGATGAGCGATTGAGTGATGTTGGATTTAGAGTTGTAAAAGATAATTAAACTAAAAACAATATAATATGGCAAATCCCAAATTTGATCTTTTTAAATCAAGTGGTGAGTTTTATTTCCACTTAAAGGCAGAAAATAGCCAGACTATTTTATCCAGCGAAGGATATATTAGTAAACAAGGCGCTGAAAATGGCATAAAGTCAGTGAAGGAAAATGCGCCTTTGGATAAGAGGTATGTGAAAAAGGATACGCCTACCTATACGTTTGTTTTGACAGCTGCTAATGGGATAACAATAGGAAGAAGTGAAAGCTATACTACAGCTGCCGGGCGTGATAATGGTATTGCTGCTGTGAAAAGATGTGGACCTATAGCAGATATTAATGATTTGACGTAAGATTCAATACTAGACCTGTCCTATTTATCCCCATTTTGTTTTTAATTATTTACCCCAAATGAAACGATTATTGTTCTGTACTGCATTACTTGTATCTATGTTAGGATGCAATCCTATGGTTTGTACTTATAATGGACATAAGTTGAATGTTGGCCCGAGAGGAGGTTGTTATTATCTGAATAAGAATGGTAATAAGACGTATGTGGATAGATCTTATTGTAATTGTAATTAATTTTTGAAATTATGGCTTGGACCTATCGAAAACGAATCAAAATCATTCCCGGTGTTCATTTAAATATTAGTAGAAAAGGTATTAGTACTAATATAGGTGTAAAAGGCGCTAGTGTTACTTTTGGGCATGATGGTACTTATGTGAATTCTGTATTGGGAAGACATAAAATGTCGTCGAAGCCTGCGTTGCCTGCAGGGGCGAATAAACCAGCATTGCCTGGAGCAAAACCGTCTTCACCCGTACCTCATCATGTTCCTGTAACTACACCACAAGGCAACATCTTCAGCGTCGCTCCTACTGAAATTACGAACCAGGATATGCAGGGTGTGAAGGATACTATCTTATCCGCACATCAGCAAAGAAAAGAATTGCAACATGACTTGCAGCAAATAGGACTGGCATTGAAGGGTTCAAAAACTAAGCTCACGTTGAGTTATGTTTTTCTCTATGGACTTTTTGTAAAATCTATTTCACAAGGTATTAAAGAAAGAATCGCTGCTCAACAAACAGCTATTGACGAAATCAGTCAGGAGTTGGTGAAGAGCCGGATGGAACTGGATATTTCTTTTGATACTGACATCCTGCAGAAATATGAGGCTGTCACAACAGCATTCAAACGGCTCTCTCAATCTCATAAAATATGGGATGTGACCAGCGCTGTGGCAGAAAACAGGAGGGTGACAAGGTCAGCAGCTTCTACATTGGTGGATAAGAAAGAAGTGAAAATAGGGATCAAATCTATTGAAGATATCCATTCCAATTTTGAACCGTTGTGGTTCAAGAATGCCAATGGTGCGGATTTGTATTGCTATCCTGGGTTTATCATCATGTACGATACCAAAGACAGGTTTGGTATTATCGACCTGAAAGAATTACAGTTTAAGTTCCTGCCTGTGAGGTTCATAGAAAGAGGGTCCGTGCCACCTGATGCAAAGGTCATAGACCATACCTGGGACAAGGTCAATAAGAATGGCGCTCCGGACAAACGGTTCAGGGATAATTTCCAGATCCCGATTGTCAGGTATGGTGCTATCACCTTGCGAACGGCAGCAGGTGTGCATGAGGAATACGAGTTTAGTAATTATGAGGCTGCTGAGAATTTTAGTGAGGCCTTTATCGATTTCCTGAATGTGATAAGAGGAGGGTATTAACCCTCCTTTTTCCGTTTTCCGCAAATAAATTTCCCGATCCGTCTCGGTCATCCCCACTATATTCTCCAAATTTGCTAGCGTGGTTTACTATAACCATTTCTATATCAACTGATAAGGGCGAAGCGACATGAATAAAAACACTCAGCCAACAGGGAAAAAGGGGAAATCCTGGCGGGCAAAACTCAATGCCTGGTTACATTTATGGCTTGGATTAGCCTCAGGAATTGTTGTATTTATCGTAAGCATTACGGGATGTTTGTTCGCTTTTCAGAAGGAAATTTCTGAAAAGGTGCATCATGATATCATGTTCGTACAGCCTCAGCAGACCGCTACCCTCCCTATCAGTACTTTAATAAATAATGCCCGGAAAGCGCTGGGACCGGATAAGAAAGTAAACTACATAACGACTTATACCGATAAGGATAGAGCATGGGAGTTTATGACTTATGTAGCGGGAGATCCCAAAGCCATCACCTATTTTGGAAGTGTGAAATATTATGAGGCGGTTTTCCTGAATCCTTATACTGGTGAGGTGATTGGACACCATGATTTCAAGTATGACTTTTTTGCGATTGTGAAAATGATTCATTGGAGCTTGTTGTTGAGCGGGAAGGTTGGCGAACAGATTGTAGGATGGAGTGTATTGATATTTGTAATTCTGTTAATAACCGGGTTGATCCTTTGGTGGCCA
This sequence comes from Chitinophaga sp. LS1, assembly GCF_034274695.1. Lineage (NCBI taxonomy): Bacteria > Pseudomonadati > Bacteroidota > Chitinophagia > Chitinophagales > Chitinophagaceae > Chitinophaga > Chitinophaga sp. LS1. The sequence continues at coordinate 818,616 of NZ_CP128362.1, read as the reverse complement.
AAGAAATGGACGAAGGCTACAAGAGATCAGAGTTTTAAGATAAAATGGAAGGCGAGTTTTAAGAGAGTGAACTATGATTTGCACAATGTATTGGGGTTTTATGCCATGGCGATTGCGCTGGTATTGGCATTGACAGGGTTGGTGTGGTCGTTTAAGTGGTTCCAGACGACGGTGTATGTGGTGGCTTCCAGGAGTATAACGCCGCCGGCGCATAAGAATGGGGTGTCGGATACGACGCTGGCGAATACACCACAGAGAGGGTTGGATATTGCATTTGAGAGTGTGAGGAAAGATAATCCTGCTGCGAAAAGGATTGGATTGAGTACTCCGGATAGCGGAAAGGCAGCGGTGGTGTATATGTCGGCTTATTGGGGGAATGAGGTGTATTATGATAGAGATGATTTTCAGTTTGATAAGTATACAGGGAAGATGCTGGCGAAGGTGACAGGGAAAGATAGAAATGCCGGGGAGAAGTTGATCGGGATGAATTATGATATACATGTGGGGGCGATAGGTGGGATCATTGGGAAGATTATTGCTTTTATAGTGAGTTTGATTTGTGCGAGTTTGCCGGTGACTGGGTTTATAGTGTGGTGGGGTAAAGGGAAGAAGAAGGATAAGAAGAAGGTGACGGTTTCAAAGGTGGTGCCGGCGGCAGCGGTGTAGGAATGTGGGGGAAAGGGAAGAAGAAGGATAAGAAGAGGGCGACGGTTTCAAAGGTGGTGCCGGCGGCAGCGGTGTAGGAATGTGGGGTAAAGGGAAGAAGAAGGATAAGAAGAGGGCGACGGTTTCAAAGGTGGTGCCGGCGGCAGCGGTGTAGGAATGTGGGGTAAAGGGAAGAAGAAGGATAAGAAGAAGGCAACGGTTTCAAAGGTGGCATCGGCGGCAGGGGTGTAGGAATGTGGGGGAAAGCATTGACCAGAGCGATATTATTGGATTTCGGGTAAAAAGATGATTGGTAGTAGTAGATGAAAACGTTTAATTTAAATGCATTATTCATCGCTACAAGACAGAATTTTCTAAAAAGCGATTATCATATAAAGATATTATAAAGGGTCCTGCCACAACAGGGCCCTTTTTCAATTAAAAGTGCATTATCTTAGCCCCAAAACGTACGCTGCATGAAATATTTCTATCGTATAATCCCCCTGGTCGGCCTTTTTGCCTGTCATGGACCTGAGCAGAAGCAGGCTGCTACAGCGGATTCAGTAGCCATTAAAAGCATAGACTCGGCAAGTATCGCCCGCGACATCACTGTATTATCCTCTGATGTATTTCAGGGACGTAAACCCTTTACCATTGGAGAAGATAAAACCATCAAATACCTGGAAGACCGCTTCAGAGAGATCGGACTGCAGCCAGGGAATGGGGATAGTTTTTTTCAGGAAGTACCGATGGTTGAAATTATTTCCAAGCCCAGCGGACCTTTGGTGTTCAAAGGAAAGAGCGGGAGCGTAACCCTGCCTTACCTGGATGAATATGTGATTGCGACCCGTCGTGTAAAAGAGAAGGTAAATGTGGATAACTCCGAACTGGTGTTTGCCGGTTTTGGGATTGATGCGCCGGAATATAAATGGAATGACTATGAAGGGCTGGATGTAAAGGGGAAGACTGTTGTTGTGATGGTGAATGATCCGGGTTTTTATGACAGCACCTTATTCAAAGGAAAGACCATGACCTATTATGGTCGTTGGACGTATAAATTCGAAGAGGCTGCCCGTAAAGGAGCCACTGGCGTAATTATCATTCATGACATCCTGCCTGCCAGCTATGGCTGGAATGTGGTGAGGAGCGGTTGGTCTAAACCAAGACTGGACCTGCAGACAGCGGATGATAATATGTCAAGAACGGCGATGGAAGGTTGGATGACCCTGGAGTCAGCAAAGAAAGTGTTTGCGCTGGCAGGGGTGCCGTTTGATGTAATTGAGAAAGCGAAGCATCCAGGGTTTAAGGCAGTGCCATTAGGGGTGACTACCAGCCTGGAGATTACGAATAAGATTAAGAAGTCCACCTCCCATAATGTGATTGCACAGTTGCCAGGTACAGACAGAAAGAATGAATACATTATTTACTCTGCACACTGGGATCACCTGGGTGTAGGTGAAGTGATCAGAGGTGACTCTATCTATAATGGTGCAGCGGATAATGCCAGCGGTACAGCGGCGTTGTTAAGTCTGGCGAAGGCTTTCAAGAGTCTGCCAAATGCACCAAGGCGGTCTATCCTTTTTATAGCGCTGACAGGGGAAGAGCAGGGATTGTTGGGATCTGAGTATTATGCGACACATCCTTTGTTTCCTGTGAAGTCTACAGTGGCAGATATAAATATGGATGTGATGAATACTTTTGGTCGTACGACGGATATTACGATCATTGGTAAGGGGCAGTCTGAGCTGGATGATTATGCGGAGAGAGCGGCGAAGAAACAGGGGAGGACGATTATTCCGGAGGCGAATCCTTCCGGGGGATGGTTTTTCCGTTCAGATCATTTTAATTTTGCAAAGGTGGGGATTCCTTCTTTGTATCCTGGGGCGGGGGAACATTCATTGCTGCATGATTCAGCGTGGGTGCCGAATCATAGGGCTTCTTATGGAAGGGATAGATATCATTCACCGTTTGATCAGTTTGATGATACGTGGGAGTTGTCAGGGATGGTGGAGGATATCCGGTTTTTGTTTGATGTAGGGGAGACGTTGGCGAATGAGGAAAGGTTTCCGGAATGGCGGCCGGCTTCGGAGTTTAGGAGTAAGAGGTAGTATAATGGCACTGGGTTTTAAACGGACGACTTCGGAGTTTAAGGGTAAGAGGTGGTATAATGTCATTGGCTTTTTCGTGGACGGCTTCAGAGTTTAAGGGTAAAAGGTAGTATAAGTGTACCGGCTTTTTCGTGGCCGGCTTCGGAGTTTAAGGGTAAGAGGTGGTATAATTTCATTGGCTTTTTCGTGGCCGACTTCAGAGTTTAAGGGTAAAAGGTAGTATAAGTGTACCGGCTTTTTCGTGGACGTCTTCAACGTTTAAGAGTAAAAGATAATAACTTGCAGCCGGCTTCCTGGAGGCCGGCTGTTTAATTAAAATGATAAATTATGGAAAGAACGATTGCTTATTATTTGAAAGGAAGTGAGGATTTTGTGAGTGAGTACCTGGTTGAATTGGAAGTGGCGGAGATTAGTAAGATTTGGGAAGCGGAAGATGGGGATGCAGATTATTTGAATATTTACCAGGTAGGAGCTGCGCAGAAGGCAGCAGTGGAGCAATTGCTAGGCGAGAAGCTGGATTTAAATAAATATGATTATTATTTAGAGACCCATCAGGGGTAATAAGCGCACTTATTTATTATCCACAAACCCACCAGGGGGAATATTACCTATCCCCCCTCATAGCAATATGGGATGACAACCCCCATGTTATGAATACAGACATCTTAATAGAAGGTAGAGGACTTGAAGAATTATACCAATTCCTGGAAAACAAAGGAATAGAACCAGAAATAAAGTATCGCTTTAATCATTGGTTCTTATCTGCTGAAATAGCGGGAATTAGATTAAGTGGAGATAGAGAATCACTGATAGAAGTGCTACTGGAATATTATGAAGGTAGAAAAGGAAAAGATGTGACCCTGACTATTGGTAATAATCAGCGTATCTCTTTTAAAGACAAAGAGATCGCAACAATCAGACAGGAGATAGACACTATCCTACAGGAGATAGTAACTACCAGACCTGAAAAAGAGATACTAACCCCCTGTTGATATGGAACAACCGAGTATCTTCGACCTATAAAATAGTTAATAACCTATGGAACAACCCTCTATTTTCGAAGAACATTTCGCCACGGCATTCCAGGTACGTCGCCGCCGCTTGTTACCCGTTTTTCTTAAAGTTTACATCTGGATTGGGTTCCTGATATTGTTAGGCTGTTTGATTGCTTTATTATTTACTATTGGCGCCGGCCTTCTTAAACATCATCATTATAAAAGGCGCGACTCAGGATGGTTGGAAGTCGTTGAACTCTCCGTAGGATTGGGATTGATCACTATATTTTTTATGGCTGTTGCCGGTCTCTGGTTTGAAGCCAAATGGGCGATCCGGTATAACTGGGTGTTGGGGGGAATCCTGTTTGCTAGTTTCCTTTTTGTCATAGGTATTTCGTTCAATGATTGGACCGGAACCGATTTAAGTGAACTCTCCCTTCCGTGGGCAGTAGCTATTCCCTATTATGTCATGTTAAATAAGATCCAGTATCGCTGGGAACATGTCGCAGTTTCAAAAAGGGAAGCCCTTTCCGCTACCCCTATGAAATAGCTAATGTATTGCGTATATTTGCTATATAATAATATCTATGGAGCAGCCAACTATTTTCGAGGATAATTTTGGGACGGAATTTCGTATTCGCCGTCGCAGTTTGCTACCCGTTTTCCTAAAAGTTTATATCTGGATAGGATTTGTTGTAGCTATGATCTCCTTTGTCGCCATCTTATTTGCGTTGGGGTTTTCGCAACTCATTCTTGGAGCGTTCGGTCAGAATTATTTGGCGATGGTAGGTTTGGTGGGTATGGCCGCGCTTTTTTCCGCAATTATTTTTTCGATGACCGCTTCTCTTTGGTTTGAAGTGAAATGGGCCATCCGGTATAACTGGATCATGGGAGCGATTTGGTTGGTGATGTTGGGAGTCGGCTTTTTCACTGGTGATACAAAAAATAGCCAGATCAATGGGTTGGTGTTGACCATTCCTTACTGGATTATGATCTACAAAATCCAATATCGGTGGGAGCAGGAAGCTGTATCTAAGCGGGAACTCAAAATGAAGACAAACTAAACGAAGACATACTAAGCGACTTATTTTTTCCTTATACCATGAATGCACAAGTTATTTACCTGCTAGTTTTTATCTTAGGGGTCGTGATGGCCATTTGGATGCAGAGACGTTTTTGTATACTCTGCGATGCCAGTAACATAGATCCTAAACCCTTTAGTTATTCCAGGTTACAGTTACTCTGGTGGACTTTTATCATACTGGTTTCCTTTATCAGTATCCTGGCTGCTACCGGCAAGATGCCGACTTTTGATACTTCTACGTTATTACTCCTGGGTATCGGCGCACTGACCACGGCCTCTGCACGCATTGTAGACGTGGCAGATGATAACAAATACAAAGAAGCGGTGACAGAAGCGACTGAAGAGGAAGCAGCTGTGCCGCAGAAGAATTCAAAAGACATGAAAAGCGAAGGTTTCTGGCTGGATATTCTGTCTGATAAAACGGGTATTAGTATTCCACGTTTTCAGGCGGTGGTGTTCAATTTGTGTTTTGGAATCTGGTTTATATGGAGAACGGTGATCAATTTGCAGTTGGCAGGGTTTGCTTCTTCTGATGATATGATTGATAAGATTATGCCTGTTATTCCCATGAATAACCTTATCTTATTGGGTATTAGTGCGGGTACTTATGTGGCCCTGAAGTCTTCAGAAAATAAATAGTATGTAGCCATTCCATTACCGGGGAGGCAAGTGGGATTTTTGTAGTTTTTGAAGAAGGTGCCTACGTGGATGACCTGGCATTTGCATATGCGGGGTGTGAATGGGTTGTTGGTGTACCTGGTGTATGAGAAAATAATATTTATGGAAATTAACGTAAGCAGAAGAAATCTGCTGCCATTGTTGTTAAAGATTTATTTGTTAGCCGGTGTGCTGCTGGGCGTGCTTTTCCTTTGTTTAGGAGCAGCGATGGTGGGGCATGCGGCTATGCCTGAGGCGTATAGTCTGGCACATGAAATAATGGGAAATGTAGCGATTGCAGGATACTTCCTGTTGTCGATCGCTTATATCGTAAAATACTTTTTGTTATGGTTAGAGGTGAAGTCTGCGATTCGGTGGAATTGGGGGATAGGAGTGTGTTGGGGGATTTTTATTTTGGTAGTGGGTATTGTGCAGAATAAACCGGAATATCTGTTAATACAGTTGGTAGTGAGTGCGCCTTACTGGTGGATGTTATATCGTATACAAAATAAATGGGAACATGAAGCTGTTCGTGGAAGAAAATAAGAAGGTACGAAGAAGAAGTTTGATGCCGCTGATGATGAAGATCTATTTGTGGGTAGGAGTGGCAGGTGGGATTGGATCATGTTGTACAACATTCAGTATAAATGGGAACATAAAGCAGTAGCTAATGATGAGCTATCGCAGTCAATAACGAATCGTTGATGGCCCTGATCTCAGGAACCGGCATTTTAGGAACTTTTCTATCGTAGGTGATTAACCCGTTTTCTTCTCTTTCTACATCAAATGGTTGGGTATAGATAGCCCCAGATAAACCCGCTCTTTCATATAAATACAATAATTGCATAAGTGCCTGGTAGTAATCAGGAAATTCTGCGCGGGTGACATCGAGATAACTATAAGACTGATCTGGGTCCCAGCGATGACCTGCTATACTTACACCGATGCCTCCCCATTCACCAAGTACAGCGGCTTTTTGAGGTAAAGAGGGACCGATGGAAGGGCCAGGGTATTTATGTACATCGACGAAGTCGCTGCCGGCCCACATTTGAGAAGGGTAGCCTTCGCTGTATTCATCCATATTGGCGCCGGAGTGAGCGTTGAGGAGACGGCTGGGATCGTAACGTTTGAGTTGGGTGGCGAGGCGTAATTGATCGTAGGCACCCCAGCCTTCGTTGAATAAGGTCCAGACGATGATGGAGGGGAAGTTGTAGAGTTGTTGGATGATTTTTGGGCTTTCGTCTTCGAATACGGAGGCGTCGGCCTGGGTGTAGCCGGCAGGGGGAATGAGGTCTTGCCACACTAGTATACCTAGTTTGTCACAGTGGTAATACCAGCGGTCAGGTTCGATTTTGATGTGTTTGCGGATGGTGTTGAAACCCATTTGTTTGATGATGTTGATATCGTATGCTAAGGCGCTGTCAGTTGGGGCGGTGTAAATGCCGTCAGGCCAGTAGCCCTGGTCGAGGACGCCGAGGTTGAATAGGTATTTGTGATTGAGGAAGATGCGGGGCCGGCCGGCGGCGTCTGGTTCTAAAGTGATTTTACGCATGGCGAAATAGCTGGTGATGGAGTCGGTGATGATGCCGTCTTTTAGGAGGCGGATGGTGAGGGGGTAGAGATAGGGATCTTGTGGACTCCAGGTATGGGGAGATGGGATGTGTAGAGTGAGGCTGTCGCCAGCAGAGGGGGCGGTGCTGATGTTGTTTGAAATAGCTTGAATGGTATAATGGGAGGATGGGGGAGAGGTGCTTTGAGGATTGGAGGATGAAATGGGAAATGTGTTTTGAGTGCTGGGATATGAAACAGGGATGGTATTATGAGAGTCGAAGTTGTGAGTGTCGAATGATGAAACAGGAATGGTATTTTGATCATGAGGTGTAGATTGATCATAAGATGCAGATTGATCAGGAGGTGTAGATTGATCATGAGGTATAGAACTGGAAATCGCATTTTGTCCATCAGGAGATGAAACGGCTACTTTGATCTGTAGCTCATTATTATCAAGATCTGGTGTGAGGGTGAACCCCGCGATATAGGTGTCAGGTAAGGTTTCTAACCAGACGGTTTGCCAGATGCCGCTACAGGCAGTGTATAATATTTTACGTGGGTAGAGGCTTTGTTTGCCATGTGGGTTATTGCCTTGAGAGGTGGGGTCGTAGACACTGACGATTAATTCGTTGTTATCTGGTTTGAGGAAAGAAGTGATATCGTAAGAGAAATGATTATAGCCACCGAGGTGTGCGCCGAGGTTATGGCCATTGAGGTAGACGGTGGCTTTCCAGTCGACGGCGCCGAAATGCAGGAGGGTTCTTTGTTTGGGAGTGGCTTTGAAAGTAGTATGGTACCAGAGGCGTTGTTTAGGCAGAAGCGCTTTTTTTACACCGGAAAGCGCGGATTCTATTGGAAAAGGGACGAGGATCTTTCCCTGGTAATAGGTAGGGGCGGCAGCATCCCAGGCGGTGATGGCGTAGTCCCAGAGGCCGTTGAGGTTTTGCCATTGGGTGCGGACCATTTGAGGGCGGGGGTATTCAGGGAGGGGATGAGAGGGTGATACCTGTGAGGCCCAGGGAGATTGAATAGTGATTGGCTGCATGTGCCAGGCGGAGATGGGGCGGGCTTTGACATGCAGGAGTGAGTTATAGAGAAGCAGGAGGATGATGAATTGGAGGATCCTGGATTTCATTGGAGGTAAATATAAAGGTTGAGGGGAAGGGGTAGTTAGGAGATCGCAGAAATAATTGAGAGGTGGTATATTCATCAAAAAAGAGAAACTGAGGTTTTACACACCTTAATATTCACTGTTTATCATTTAGCAAAAAAGATATACAACTTGTTTTGCTTTTTAAAAGTAGAAATTAAAAATTATCAGGAGATATTTTTTAATTTTTTTTATTCTACATTTATACCTGTTGAATCATTGTTAGTGATTAGTGTAACCCTTGGTGTGAACAATGAATTACATACGTAGAAAAATCATTTTTAAGCCGTCGCTATAAACTTCGCCAATTCACTTTCGGCGATAAATTTTACCAGATAACCTTCAATTACTGTCATGTAGTCGTTTGTAAAGCTGTCTGCGCATTGCTAAATGATGTGTGTGTCCGGCATTTTTTAATTTTCATAGTGTAAACCCGTAAACATTGATTGCCTCTGTGGTGATCAATGAAGGGATCCCTATTTTGAAAAATAACGTTTGTCATGGTTACTTTCATAGAAAAGCTTTTAATCCAAAGAGCAATTCTCCTCAGATGACTAAAGTATTGGTTGATCTTTTAGGGCTGATGATTAGTGAAACCAGCCTTACACGGGAACTGAAGAACACCCGGATTATCCAGGTATGCTTAGTATCAGCGATGTGCTAAGAGTTATGGTGTGGAGAATATCGCTATAAACATTACTGCTGATAAGCTTTCAGTATTACTGGTTCCTTTTATTGCGCCATTAAAGGATGAACGTGGTATGTTGAGGATGTTTACTGTGGTGAAAGAAATAAATGAGTATGATTTAGTCTTTTATAGTCCGGAATACCATCCCTGGAGAAGATCGACTGTACGAGGAATGTAAATGTGGCTCTTCCGGCTATTGCAGCAGTCCTGGTACAGGACAATCTTCCAGATCCTAATTGAAAAGGACGTCCTGAAGGCTTATGGTTTTAGGACGTCTATTGATTTTAAAAATAGAATTGTTATGGCAGTTAGGTGTTTTTTTCTGACAATAGGTTTGATAATATCATTTAAAACGTTTTCACAGCATAAATTTTATGTGAAAATTCGCGTTAATAATACTATTGATAAAAACAGCTTGTCATTTTTTGTAAACGATGGGCAAAGACCGGTGGCCATTCATGATTCAGAGAATAATGAAATTAAGTTGACCGGGGAATTAGCGGCCGAAGCAACCACATTGACTATAAGATATAAACAGGCAGCTACTATATTTCTTATCGGTGAACAACCGGCTTCGATATCTCTTTATTATAAAAATAACGATCTGAATTACGGTAAACCTTCAAACACACTGGCTGTTTTTGATACAATTTATAATAAGTATTACAGGGATATTTATAGATATAGATTGCCGGAATTACAAGCATATCTTAATTTCTGGAAAGGGAAAGATAATGACGACTTCAGGAATGATTCCTTATTCAATATTAATAAGCGCCTTGTTAAAAATATCAGCTTGAAAGCATTGCCGATATTGAAAAAATATTCCGATAAATATTATTCATTCTGGTTCTTCTATAATCAGGTGACATTACCCTCCCTGAGTATCCTTATTCATGACACTGATTATGTTAGAACGTTGTATAATTTTCTACAAAAAGACCTTGACAAGCGATTTTTGAAGACAGAAAAGGGACAGATGATTGCCAGTCAGTTACAAGGTATTCTTCACCCAGCAACTGTGATGCATGCCGCACCTGTACTTGCTATAAAAGATATATACGGGAATAATATCAGTTTGAACACTACAAATAAATATCTGTTGCTGAACTTTTGGGCCTCCTGGTGTGGACCTTGTATTGCAGAAATTCCATTTTACCAATCATTACAAAAAGAATATCCAGCAAACAAGCTGGATATAGTGGGCATCAATATGGATCGAAATATGTCAGACTGTGCAAGAACGATATCTGAAGAAAATATTACCTGGATACAGGTATTTGATCAGGACAGAAAAATCAGGGATAGCTATGGGATCAACACGCTGCCTACTACAGTGCTTATTGACAAGGGAATTATTATTTATAAATCAGAAGGAATTGATACTTCAAATATTCGGGCATTATTAAATAAGAAGTTGTTATGATACCTGTCTTTGTTATTAATTTACCACATAGACAGGATAAGCGATTGAATATCATCCATGAATTTTCAGATAAGAACATTTTTAAAACCAGCATTGTTGCACCTATACCACATGAAATAGGGGCGGTGAGTCTTTGGTTTACCATTCAACATATTATACAAAATCTGACACCTGATGGTGCTTTATAGAAAGATCTTTCAGAAAATACCTGATGAGCCTTCCTGGATAACCGGTCAATATACACATGATCAAATAGAACCATTTGCCGGGCTATTTTACTGGTTGGCAAAATATGGGAAGCCATATTTTTTGAAGGCTTCAATATTGTGGGATAATGTGTCTACTAAAGTGACGGGTGCCATTGATGAAAATATCACTTACTGCCTACATAGCTGGTATAGTAGGGATTACGATATTAATTATCGGGAGAAAGTGAGGATTGATTTTCTGTATGAGGTGGCAAAGTTGAATAAGGCCGGTTTTTTTTGCTGAATGCTACCAAAACTTCCACCATGGCTTTATAACCACGACAGGTTTTGTTTTTTGCTTACGACCGGCTTGTACAGATGCTGCTTTGGTTGTTTTAAAACCTGACAACCTAAACTCAAACATCTCCTCATCTTCAAAAAATTCCTTACCGGTATACCGTGCCCACATTGAGGATACGAAATTTTCTCCTACCTGGTCCTCTTCATAAGGTTCGTCGTCTCTTAAATGATAGATCCTTCTACCATCTTTGATTTCAGATTTGGAGAGGAGTTCCTGCTCTTCCAACAAAGGTTCGCCTAGCTCAATGATGGTACCCTGTTCTGCATTACCACATCTTACACGAATCTTTTCCCCATTTTTTACTATTGAATATCCCCAGTGATTGACTCCGCTATGTAATTGTATGGTACAGATTTCAGCAGCAGGAAATAGGATAGACAACTTTTGTTCGAATGTTGATAACTCTTTTCCGAAAGAATGGTCGGTTATCTCCCAGGAAGATATGATCAGATTTTCTTTATAAACACCTATGAATATCTGATGTTTTTCAGGATAGACAGCTACGTCATACGGTTCATCCTCAATCGTTTCGAATTGTTCAATACCCAGCTCCTGCAGGAGCTTTTCAGGATCTACTGTTGTGACATTGCTGATAATTATTGACGCAGCTTTCCATCCCATAATATTAGTTTTTAAATCCGCTGATTTTATATTGATTTCTTTCTTTTGTAACGAAGACTTTTATATAGTGTCTTTTCTTTTCGTAGTTATCTAAAAAGGAAACATTGTACAAGTTAGGAGTTTTTGGATCTTTTTCAATTTGCAATGTTCTTACCCAATCCTTGTCAGCATCCTGTGCATTCAGATATGGATCGTAATCCAGCTCCATTGTTTCAGTTTGTTTTTTTACCCGGGAGATAAGTTTGGCGGTACTGTATTGTTTCTGCAATTTTTCAATTTGGCGTTCTCCGGTGCTGGATTCAACAGCCGGAATGTAAGCCTTGTAAAACTTCGTTAACATGATTTTTGCACTGTCTGTCTGTGCATTTGCAAACTGGATGAATAACAATGTATTCAGGATAAAAAGATACAGGATTTTTTTTGGTTTCATGGTATAAATGTAAATAATTGACAATTACAGATCAGTATTTTACATGAATGTATTGTTAATTATTAAAATGTATATTCTGTACATGTTGAAAATTACAATGAATACCCGGATCAGTGATAAATAATTATAGTTTTTATTAGTCTTGTTGTGAAAAAATCACCATATTGCATATTAAAATCCAGATTACTATGTTAATTAGGTTTTCTGTAGAGAATTTTTCGTCATTTAATGAACGGCAGGTAATTTCCTTTCTTCCTGGAAAAGGAGTCTTAAAACCCGAACATAAGACAAAGCCTGTAAAAGGAGTATCGTTACTTAAAACTGCCTTGGTTTTTGGTGCAAATGCATCTGGAAAATCAAACCTCGTTAGAGCAATAGAATTTGGCCGTAGATTGGTCCTGGCAGGTACAAGATCAGATGCAATGATTGGGTATAAAAAATTCAGGTTAGATGCCAGTGCTACTAATAGGAATTCCCGTATTGAATATGAAATTCAGCATAAAGGGAAAAATTATGCTTATGGTTTCGTATTCAATAATACTGAAATAGTGGAGGAATGGTTGTATGAAGTGAAAAAGAGTGGTGATATAAAGCTTTTTGAAAGAAACTGCAATGAATTCGATTTAGAATATTTCCTGAAGAAAAACCCTAAAGAAGATCATCAGCAGTTTTTGCGTTTTACTGCCAGAGCTACACCTGTAAATCAACTTTTTCTTACTGAAATCAGAACAAGAAGAGTCAAAGAGAATGTAAAGGATATTGAGGATCTGTTGAACGTAAATGATTGGTTCCTTAATTCTTTGAAGGTAATATTTCCTGACGATAAGTATAATGAAGGATTGAAATTTGAACTGGAAGACAATGAAAAGTTGTTGACTATTTTTCAGGAGTTTTTAAATTATTTTGATACTGGGATCAGTGGTGTATGTTTAGAGCGCGTTGAAATGGAAAGCTTGGATTTACCTTCTAAAGTTGTAAGCAGTATTCTTGATCAGCTCCATAGTAAAGAATCAGAATCAGCAGTAGCTGTTATCTCTCATTCGAGAAATACGTTTTTTATTAGCAAACAAAATAATGAAATTTCCTTTAAGAAATTCATGACTAAACATAAGATCAAAGATCAGGACAATGAAGAATTCTTTGATCCTGGTGATGAATCTGATGGCACAAATCGTATCATGGATTTTATTCCATTAATTATGGATTTGCTAAAAGGAGATAACGTTTTTGTTGTTGATGAAATGGAAAGGAGCTTACATCCAAATTTGATGTACGATATTATAGACCTTTTTATTGACAAAGGCCGGGAAGTGAATAGCCAACTTATTATTGCAACACATGAATCATCCTTGTTGACACAGAAATTATTACGTAAGGATGAATTATGGTTTGTGGTAAAAGACAAAGATGGAGCGACCAGACTTCATTCATTGGAAGAATATACAATTCGTTTTGATAAGGAGATTAGAAAAGATTATTTATTGGGCCGATACAAAGGCGTACCAAGGATTGGGAATAGGCGGAAGTTGACTATATTGCCTAATCAACCTTGATATTTTATGGGAAGAGAACGTCAGGAGTTATTTCGGGAAAGTAATACAAAAGATAAAGAGAGAATAATTGTACTTGCATTTGAAGGTAACGATACTGAAGAAATTTATTTTTCTGCCTTAAAAGATTGCATGTACTTCAACGATGAATTAATTTATCTGCATATTTTAAAACGGCCTAAGACCGATACTAACAGTGCTCCCAAACATGTTTTTGCAAAGCTTAAAAGTGAGGCTAAAGATAAATATAATTTTGGTGTACAGGATGAACTGTGGATGATTATTGATACTGACAGATGGAAGAATCTGCGGGAAATTGTTAATCAATGTAAGACAGCGGGTGGAATGTATGTGGCAATAAGTAATCCTTGTTTTGAAATCTGGTTACTGATGCATGTATCAGATTTTAGTCGTTTTTCTGAAGAAGAAAAGTTGGCGATCTTAAAGAATAAAAAACAAGGTAACAGACGACATTTGGAAAAAATTGCTTGTTGGAGCATTGGGATCATTTAATAAATCGAACTTTGAAACTGATTTGTTGCTACCCAATATACATAAAGCAATTTTTCAGGGTAAAGTACTTGATTCAGCACTTGAAGAAATACCTGGTGGTATAGGATCTCATGTTTATAAAGTAGTCGAAAAGTTGATTATCCAACCTACGAATTAATATAAATATAAACGGCGCTTATTATTTTAAGCGCCGTTTATATTTACAATTTTATTATTAAACGATCTGGTCCTTTTATTTCAACAGATCAATGATCTTTTTAAAGATTTCCGTATTCTCATACACCCCTCTGAATAACAATGAATTAGGGCCATAAGCAAATACCGGTACCATCACCGCAGTATGGTCATTGGTACTGAAATGACCGTCTGCCTGACCTTTGGAGATGTTGCCATCTAACAGGGATAACCCCCCGGTTTCATGATCGGCAGTAACGATCACTAAGGTATGACCATCTTCATCTGCGAATTTCATGGCTTCGCCAATGGCCTTGTCAAAGTCCATCATTTCTGTGATGACATAAGGGAGTTTGTTGGCATGACCACCATAATCTATCTGCGCTCCTTCGGCCATGATAAAGAAGCCTTTTTTATTGGTGTTTAAGGTGTGGATGGTTTTGGTGAGTGCTTTAGAAAGAAATTCTCCACGACCATTCTGCATGGAGAGCTCTGCCTGGGTAGTCAGGTTGATATATTTTGAAGATTGTATAGTGTCGAGGTCTTCTAATTTAGTCGTGAAGGTGTAGCCTTTCTCTTTTAATAATGCAGGCATATCCAATTTGTCCCCACGTGCATTGAAGTGACGGGGAGCGCCACCGATCAGGACGGAGACAGGACTGTTGAGGAAGTCTTTAGCAATAGCGTCTTCGTAACTTCTGTCCTGTGCATGGCCATAGAAGGCAGCAGGAGTCGCATCGGTGATGTCACCGGCGCTGATGATGCCTGATACATAACCTTTAGGTGCAATGATGTCAGGGATGGCAGGGATCGCAACACCGGTGGCATCTACACCAACGTAGCGGTTATTGGTTTTTTTGCCTGATGCCATGGCGGTGCCGCCGGCAGCAGAGTCGGTGATGTAGCTGTCGGAAGAGTAGGTTTTTGAAAAGCCGATGTTCAGCATTTCAAGGAGGTTCAGTTGGCCACGGTTGCCAGTGAAGCCGGAGTATATCTGAGTGAGACCCATACCATCGCCGATGAGAAGGATGACTTTATTGATGGTAATGAGACTGTCGTTGTTGATGTATTTTGCTTTGTAGACTTCGTGAGGTGCCATGGTCGCATTGTATTCAATGTTTGCACGGTTAGAGAGGAAGTCGGCGATCGCTTCTACTTTGTCAGTATTGATATAGTTGACACCCAGGTTCATGAAAGTCTTCCAGGTGTTTGGATTGTCAGGAGTATCCCAGAAGCGTACTTTTTTACCAAGGGTGTGTATGCTGTCTATCCATTGTTGGATGCGGTCATGTTCAGGTTTGATGATGATGCCTTTGCCATTCCATTGGGTAAAGTTTTTCAGATCAGTGCTGTACATGGGAATGCGTTTGGCAGCGTCGGCGGGATAGCTGCCTTCACGCTTGCCGTCGAATAAGATATAGGAGGGGTAGGTGTGCCAGAGTTTGGGATCGGGTTGGTTCCCGCTGATCACGATCTGGATGGTGGGGTTGTTGGTGATAGTGGGGTATTTAGAGAGGATCTTTATGAGAGCTGCCATGGTGGCAATGCTGTCGGTTTTGAAGTCGATCAGGAGTTGGAGGGTGTCGGGGGAATTTGGGTAGGCGGTGCCGTTGTTTTTTTTGATGTTGTTTTTTAATGGAATGAGATAGAGGGATTCGAGGGTACGGTCAGGGGTGAGTTCTTTGGTTTCGTGAGCGACCCATAAAGAGTTGTTTTGGGTGTAGACGTCGGCTTCGATGCTACCGAAGTGGCGGGTGTAGGCGGAGAGGAAGGGGATGGGTTGTTCGTAGTCGTTGTGGGAGTGGGCGTTGATGGGGGTGTAGGTTGGAGGGTAGGGGTGTGTTTGTGATTGGGTCTGGGTTTTTGTTTGAACCAGAGATTGGGGCTGAGTTTGGACCTTGGTTTGGGCC
This sequence comes from Chitinophaga sp. LS1, assembly GCF_034274695.1. Lineage (NCBI taxonomy): Bacteria > Pseudomonadati > Bacteroidota > Chitinophagia > Chitinophagales > Chitinophagaceae > Chitinophaga > Chitinophaga sp. LS1. The sequence goes on along the minus strand of NZ_CP128362.1, from coordinate 802,565 downwards.
TGGGCCTGGACCTGGGATTGGGCTTGAGTTTGTGTTTGAGCCTGGGATTGGGCTTGGAAGGTGGCGAATAATAGAGAGGATAAAAGTAATTTTTTCATGGTTTATTGAAGTTTGATTAATTCCCGCCCTCCCAATCCTGGTAGGCCCAAAAGGGCCAGGGAAAGGGAGGACGGGATTATTATATAAATGATTTATTCCCATCCGGCATTCTGGGTCACAACACCATTACTGCTCGTTACCTCTGTTCTTGGCACCGGCCATACATTATGTACAGCTGGATTGAAGGTACGTGCAGGCCATACTATTGCACCAGAATACCCGTGCAATGGCTGTGCATAAGTGGCTTGTGCATCACCCCATCTTACCAGATCGAAGTGACGGTTAGCCCATTCACCAGCCAGTTCTGAACGACGTTGTTTTTTCAACTCAGTCATTGTCGCATTCGTTACACTTGCCAGACCAGCACGGTTACGGATCTTATTGATTTCAACATCTGCATTCTTACCCTGCATCAGTTCTGCTTCTGCCTTGATCAGCAACACTTCTGCATAACGGATCAGTGGCAGGTTCAGGTCAGTCGTCGGGTGATCGCCATTCGGGCTCACATGTGCCTGATTGGCATAGGAGAACGGCTCCATATACTTGCGGAACTGATAGCCAGACAAACTGTTGGTAGAAGCATACGTCTTAGCCGTACCAAAGTAAGTAAAGTTATCTCCTGGTTTCAGGATAGTCGCTTCCCTGCGCAGGTCACCACTTTCGTAAGAGTCATACAACTCTTTGGTTGGCATATAATAGCCCCAGCCATTGTATTCACCCCAACCTTTGTTTTCCAGCATCACACCTGGCAGAATGCTACCCCAGCCACTTGGTGACTGTGAGTTAGAATATACAGACCAAATATATTCACTGGTCCAGTTATTAGCAATAGTAAATACATCAGCGAAATTTGCCAGCAATGCATGCTTGCCACTGTTGATGACAGAGTCAGCATATTTTTCTGCATTTGCATAGTCCTTTTTATATAGGTACATTTTGCTCATGAATGCCCAGGCTGCGGTTTTGTGAGGACGGCCATATTGATCAGTGGTGTAAGTGTCAAAGTATGGGAGGTGGTTCGCCGCCTTTTGCAGTTCGCTGGCTACGTAGTCATACACTACATCTACATTTGCAGCACGTGGAATAGGCGCATCGCCTACAGTGCTGTCACGGTTTATAATAGGTACACCTGCGCGGGCATCACCATATGTGTAAGCCAGTTCAAAGTACATGAGACCACTGAAGAAATATGCTTCACCGAGGATACGGTTTTTCAGGGTTTCGTCCATATCGATAGCAGGAACGTGCTTGATGATATCGTTCGCACGTTTGATTACGATATAACGCATCTTCCACTGTGATTCGGTGTATGAACCGCCGATAAAGCTGCTGTTGAAGTTCTTGATGTTATCACCTTCCGCTTTTACACGACCGGTTATCATGTCGTCACTGGCGTTGATAAACCACCAGTAGCCACGACCATAAAAGTTTTCATCGTCAAACTCGGAGTACAGGGCATTGGCACCAGCGACAGCATCGTCTGATGTTGTCCAGAAGTTACCACTGGTAGGGGTACCTGCCGGCGTGATCTCCAGCTTCTTGTTACAAGCAGCCAGGAGGAGGATGGATAATGATAAAGATATAAGACGTTTCATTATTGTAGTATTAATTACCTTGATTAGAAGTTTACATTTAAGCCCAGTAAGAAGCTTCTTGATTGTGGATAACGGGCTACATCGATACCGTAATTATCCATACCTACTTCTGGATCGTATCCTTTATATTTTGTGAATGTGAGCAAATTATTTGCAGTAGCGTAAATACGTACAGCACCGATCTTCGCTGCATTCGTCAGGTGTACTGGCAGTGTATAACCAAGAGTAACGTTCTTGATACGCAGATAAGAACCATCTTCGATATACCAGTCAGATGTATTACCATAGTTACCATTCAGGTCGGTAGAGATCACACGTGTTACATCCGTATTCGTATGTGTTGGTGTCCATGCATCGAGAATACCTTTCAGCATGTTGTAGTTCGTACCAATGCTTGGGTTCATGTTCGTATACTTCAGTGCATTGAAGATCTTGTTACCATGTACACCCTGTGCAAAGATGTTCAGGTCAAAACCTTTGTAAGCAGCGTTCAGACTGAAACCATATGTAAAGCCAGGATAGAAGCTACCTACGATCTGACGGTCATTGTTATCAATCTTACCATCACTGTTTTTATCTACGAACTTACGGTCGCCTGCTTTTGCATTAGGCTGGATCTTAGTTACGCCATCAGGACCTACATAGCTGTCAACTTCTGCCTGTGACTGGAAGATACCGGCAGTCTTGATCACGTTGAAAGAATACTGTGGATTACCTACACGTGTTACCAGCGGCGTCAGGGAGCTACGGATGTTGGTAGAAGCTACGCTTACCACTTCAGTCAGACCTGTCTGCAGTGACAGCAGTTTGTTGGTTACTTTAGTCATAGTAGCACCTACACCGTAAGTGAAGTCTTTACCGACTTTGCCATTGTAGTTCAGACCCAGTTCAATACCCTTATCACGTGCCTCGCCCATGTTCTTGTACATACCTTCGCTCACACCTGCAGTACTTGGTGGGTTTACCTGCATCACCATGTTAGTGGTGGTCTTAATAAAGTAATCAGCCGTTAATGACAGTTGGTTTTTGAAGAATGCGAGGTCAGTACCAAAGTTGAGTTGTTTTGATTCCGCCCATTTCAGGTTTGGATTAGAGAGTGCATTTTCAGCTAAACCAGTAGACAGGGTACCTTCAGCACCAGTATATACAGATACAGAGGCCAGGTTTACGTTGAGTGCATTAGCAGGAACGCTACCCAGGTTACCCAGTACACCATAGCTGGCGCGGAGTTTCGCGATGCTCAGCCATTTGATGTCTTTCATGAAATTTTCGTCGGACAATACCCAACCACCGGATACAGAGTAGTAGTTCTGGTAGCGGTTCTGTGCTGCTACGCGGGAGCTACCATCACGACGACCCAGGATGGTGAAGAGGTATCTGCTGTTGTAGTCGTAGTTCACACGGGCGAGGAAAGATTCCACTGCGTCCTGTTCAATACCGCTACTTGGTTTAGACCATGCAGCAGCGTTGTCAAAATAACGATATACATCACGCTCATCGCTGAAAGAGTTGGCAGTAGCGATGAGGTATTTTTCAGTATGATGTTGATAGGTGTAACCTGCTAAAGCATTGATGTTGTGCAGACCGAAACGGTGAGCGTAGTTCAATGTTTGTTCAGACAGGATATCTGAGTAATCCTGAATTGTTTCAACCAGTGAGTTGTTGCTGTTGATCTTACCGATTTCAAGCGCACGGGTAGTGAATGTTTTCTGATCGCTGAAAGACTTGGTCACACTGAAGTTAGAGCGGAAGGTCAGGTCTTTGGTCAGGGTTAATTCAGCATACGGGTTGAGGTTGATTGCATTGACAGGCGTTTTGGAATCAAGGCGCATCAGGGTAGCAACCGGGTTGGCGAGGTCACCATAAGAACCTGCATAAGCAGCTGGCAGCCCGCTGAAAGCACCGGTAGCAGTATAAGGTGTCACATTGCGTGGGTAACCCAGTGCAGTGAAGATAACACCGGTGTAAGGGCTGGTTGTGTTCGCACCGTTACCGTTGTTATAAGTATAACTCATGTTTTCGCCGATCTTCAACCATGGTTTGATCTGCGCATCGGAATTGAGGCGGAAAGTATAGCGCTCACTGTTAGTATTGAGAAGGATACCTTCGTTGTTACGGTAGCCAAAGCCCATGTAGTAATGGTTTTTGTCAGTACCACCGTTTACGCCTATGTTGTAATCCTGGATTTTACCGGTACGGAAAATCTGGTCCTGCCAGTCGGTACGGGTGATTTGTCCGTCAGGATAGATGGCAGCATTAAAGGCATCAGCACGAGCGATACCAGCAGCATCGTAAGCGGTGTTTTCAACGTCTGCAAATTCTTTAGCAGTGAGAACGTCGAGTTTTTTAGCAGCCCATTGCCAGCCGGTTTTAGCATCAACAGAAACGGTCGCAGTACCTGATTTACCTTTCTTGGTCGTGATGAGGATGACACCGCCGGAAGCGCGTGCACCATAGATGGCAGCAGAGGCGTCTTTCAGTACGTTGATAGATTCGATATCGTTCGGGTTGATAGGACCACCGGTGTAGATAGATCCATCAACAACATAGAGTGCAGATTCACCGTTGATACCACCTAAGCCACGCACGTATACAGTTGGCTTTGAGGTTGGATCACCCCCGTTGTTGGATACGATCACACCGGCAGCTTTACCTTGCAGAGCTTCGGTGACGTCGTTCAGTGAGCGGGAGGTGAGTTTATCCATCTGAACATCAGCAATCGCACCGGATACGGTAGCTTTACGCTGGGTACCGTAACCTACTACAACGAGTTGGTTCAGGTTCAGGCTATTTTCCTGTAAAACGATGTTGAAGGTACGTTCTGCACCGATGGTGATGTCTGCTGATTTGTAACCAATCATTGTGATAGAGATGGTTGCATTTTCAGGTACGGTGAGTTTGAATTGACCGCTGGCATCAGTGTGTGTGCCTTTGGTAGTTCCTTTTACGAAAACGGTAGCGCCGATGAGGGGACCGTTTTTGTCAGATACAGAACCGGTGATGGTGATGTCGTTGGCAGCTTGCTGGAGGCTGGTGTGAGCCAGGGTGGCAGCGCTGTCATAGATTAAGATGGTGTTGTAGCGTTCTTCGAATTTTAAAGAAGATTGGTTGAGGAGGTCCTGGAGGATCGCGATCACCGCGGTTTTGCGGTAGGTGTTGGCGTGCACCTGGACTTTCCTGAGGGCATCTTCATCGTAGGCAAGACTGATCTGGGCGGCAGATTCCAGTTGTTTGAGGGCAGAGGAGAGGCTGCCTTGTTGAACCTGGAAGCGTTGTAGCATTTTGTGCAGTTCCTGCCTGCCGGATGATGGTCTGGCCATGGCGGAGGTAACCAGCAGTAGCAGGGCCATAGTGGCTGCGAATGCGTGTTTGACGCGGGTTGAGAAAAGTGCGTTGTCTGTGTGCATATATAGTGTTTGTTAAGGCAAAAGATTGTGTGTGATTGATGTGTATTTGTTTGTTATGCTGATTGATTGCTATCAGTGTTTTTTGCAAAAGATTGTTTTGTTTCTATGCAGATTGCTTTTTTATGGCAATAGTTTTTATGATGCTGATTTTTTTTCAGGCAATACTTTTCCCTTCCGGTGTGTAACACCGATGATAGATTTTAAATAATGATGGCTTTTTCTACAGCTTCATGCTACTCAATGCTCAGTTGATCATGCTGCAGTTTGAAATGAATTTTCGGTTTATACGATATTTTCTCCACCACTTCCAGTAGTGCCTGTAAAGGCATTTTGTCAGTAATGCGGAGGTTATAACTTCCTTTCCTGGTATCCATTTTTGTAGTGGCAGTGATGCCGTAGTGTTCCCTGATAGCGAGTATCAGGTCGTGTAAGGAGGCGTTGCGCAGGATGATCTCTCCTCTTGTCCATGCTAATAAATCGGCGGAGGAGATTTGATCCTGTAAAACGGTTCCTTTGGCACAGGTGAGGCGTTGATCGGGTACCAGGATGGTTTTGCTGGCGCCGCTTTGCACGCTTACTTTGCCGGTGGCGACTGCGATACTGGATACCTTGTTATTATATTCTGCTATAAATGAGGTGCCGAGAACGGTGGTGCGTACACCGCTGGCATCTGATACGATAAATGGTTGTGCCGGATTAGTCCTGACATCGAAGAAGGCTTTTCCTTCTTTTAATATTACTTTTCTTGAGGGATTATATTGGAGGGTGCTGTAGGCACCGAGATATACGATAGAGCTATCTGGCAGATAGACTTTTTGAATGCGATGGCTGGTGTTGGTGATGGTTTGCCAGTTGGCAGCCAGTTGTGATTTTTGTTGGCGGGGCCAGAGGAGGTACGTACCGATGATTAATGGGAGTACTGCTGCTGCGGCTTTGAGCCAGATGTATCGTTTCTTTTTGTTGGAGAGGAGGGGGATTTCTTCCATCATAGCAAGCCTGACGGCGTCCATGTCGGTAGCGGGTGCTACGTCGGAGGCGTCGGCTTCCAGGGCGTCGAGCCAGTCAAAGAGGAGTTGTTCTTCTTCTTTGGTGCAGTCGCCTTGCTGGTATTTTTTTAAGAGTGATGAAAGGTCCTTTTTGTCCATTTGATATAAAGACACGGAGGAAGGGGGGAATAACTATTGGGAGGGAAAGTTTTTTTTGGGTGGGAGTTATAATTGGGGATTGTGTTTACCCGGATGAAACATTCTATCGTCGGGCATTGTAACGTAAAATGTGCCATTTAGACAAGAAGTAATTTGATTCCCAGCAATTTATGATAATGAGGGATGACTATCTAATCACATCGTCCATAATTACCCGGATTTGTACAATATTCTGGATTTAAAACAATTATAGAATTAAAATTCATTTTTAGAGCTTCTCCATTATTTATTGATGAACTTGTAAGAAAAGTGAAGGTCTCACAATTTGATAGCTTTTTTGCATTAAAATATAGGCTATTCCCATTATTTTCATAAATTACCGTGAAAATCTCACAGATATGTTATTGCGCTTTACAGCCAAAAATCTTTTTTCTTTTAAAGAAGAGACTGAATTTAATTTATTGCCCAATAGAAGTACTAATCTCCCACATCATAAAATCGTTAAGAATAATATTTCGGTTCTGAGGCTAAGTGCTGTCTATGGCGCTAATGGTTCTGGTAAGTCAAATCTTGTAAAAGGGATAGAGTTATTGTCAAGGATAATTATAAAAGGAACGATTTCTGTTGTACCCAAAGAGGTTAAGTTTAAATTATCTCATAAATCTCAGGAAGATCCCACATCATTATCGTTAGAGTTTTTTTGTGGACTACATACTTACTTTTATTCAATAACTTTTGATAAGGGGCAAATACTTTATGAATATTTCGCAGAAAGTCAAATTGAAAAAGATATTTTAATTTTTGAACGCGAAATATTAAATGGCAAGCAAACGATTCGTTTTTTTGAGGAATATTATAAGGATCCTAAAAATTCATTTTTTGCAGAAGTATTAGCTGAAAAGCTTATTAATAAAGATGACGTCTTATTATCATTCCTGGCTAACAAATATGAAAATGAATTTTCAGATACTAAAAATGTGATGGAGTGGTTTAGATCTAATTTAATAATTATTAAACCTAATACAAAGCCAGACGTAATTGCTGATATTTTGGATAAAGATGAGAGCGTAAAGAAATTTGCTAACGATCTTTTACCTAGTTTAAGTACAGGTGTAGCATCAATTGATGTACTAAAAGAAAGTTTCTCTGAAAACGAAGAAAATTCTATATCTGGAATTGATAAAGATATCCTGAAGGCTTTGCTTTCACGTACTAGTGAATTGCCAGATGGAGTTTTACCAATTTTTTCAACTAGAGACGGCATTGCGGTTGTTAAGGAAAATGGTAATGTGGTAATAAAAAGATTGGTTACCTCTCATGAATCTATTGAAGGTGGTTTAGTCCCATTCAATATTACTCTTGAGTCAGATGGAACAAGAAGATTAATTGAGTACATTCCCGCACTTCAAAAGATAATCTATAAGGAAAAGGTCTTTTTAATTGATGAAATTGAACGGAGTATTCATCCATTGATGATTAAAGAGATTATCAAAAAAATTTCACATGATGATCAGGTTAAAGGTCAGTTAATTTTTACAACTCATGAATCATGTTTATTAGACCAGAATATTCTTCGAACAGATGAAATATGGTTTTCTCAAAAAGATGTTGATGGATCATCAAAGATGTATTCACTTAGCGATTATAAAGTACATAATACAATAAACATAGAAAATGGTTATTTAAATGGTAGATATGGTGGTATTCCCTTTTTATCAAATTTAAAAGATCTCAACTGGCATAAGGATGAAATATTTGACAAGGAATAAGGAATGTCTTATTACCTTACATTAAAGATCAGTTAGATATTATTTTAGAGACAGCGGTAACTAAATTATAGCATCCCAATTTGTAACTATGTTGAAGGGGAAGGATTAAAAACCAAAGACACCGCTCTCGCGGTGCCTTTTTAATTGCTTCGAAGCGCCAGCTTCACTTGTACTGGGAAGGCGACAAGTATCGAACTATTATACATGTGATTGTAGACAAATAGTGGACATACTATTTGTCTCTAAGGTTGGAAGAAAGTCCCTGACTGTATGCTCATCTTTCAATCGAGACGCCATTCAGGTTATCCAATTGAGCAATTATCCCCCAGCCATAGAAATTATTAGCCACCCCAATGAGCAATTCATTGGCACCCTGGGCTAACGGCAGTCCGAATGAAGTATTATCTATGGTACAACGACCATCAGGGCCTTTCATCAAAGGGGTACCATAGAGGTTTTTGTCCATGTATAAAGGTTGCCCGTTGATGAATACATATATTTCATCACTAAACCCCAGATGTAGCTGTTTTTTTTGCGGACTATTGGCATAAATGGTGGTTTTTAAAAAGGTGACTCTGCGCGGGCCCATAGCAGCACCTCCATATTTACGGGTGAGATTGATGAGCCCACGTCTTTCTGCCCGGATAGTATCCCAGACAGTTGTTTTATCCGGCAGCAGGGCATAGTTGAAATCAATTTTTTCAGCCATATTTATCACTTGACTGATCTGCCATTTCCGCAGGTAACGGGCATCGTTGTCAGTGATATCTGTGCCGGGCCATGGAGAAAGTCCTTCTACCTGATCTGGTTTTAGAACAAGATTGGCGAAGATCGCGTGACCCTCAAAAGCAAGTCCGCCGTGATCATTCGTACCTTCCAGGTAAGGGATTTCGAGGGGCATATCCATTCTTCCATTGACGAATACCCGCATTTGTTTACCGGAGATCACCAGTTTTACGTGGTTCCATCCGCTTGTATCAATCATTGCATTCCGCTGGTATTGGTATAACATATCCCAGAGGTTGACCCCTTTAATGATGGGCGCATATTGAATAGCATCTTCTGCATCAATGTTGGGGGCTTTGAATAGCCGGAAATAAAAACATTCCGATTCGTTGTTGCTGCTCCTTCTGAAGTAAAAAGAGGTAAAGCTTTTGTCAATGGGTTCCATATCGAATTCGATGGTGCCATCTTTAAAGTCAAGGTCTTTCAGGATGACGAGGCCTTTGCCAGTGATCTTCAGGGTGGGTACAGATTTATAAGTCAGGAATTCCACTGCATCAGGCTGGTATTCCCAGTTAGCTGCCTGCAGTGCTACCCTCACTTCCTTTTTAGCGGCGTTGTGTTGTGCGTTCACATGGGTTGCTAATAATAATGCTAATAATAGACCGGTGACTGTTTTTGTCATATTCTGCTTTTTAAATTTGTGAGCGGATAAGTACTGCAAATGTGAATAATCAGTAATTTCCCTTTGAAGCAGGGCTTGAGCAAGTTTGTGCAAGTCGGTGCAATTTTGTAATAGTCTGAAATGCAATGACTAAGAATATTGACATAAATTATATAAATAGCTGCGTGTCACTTATCGAAACCCGTTTGAACTGGGGGAAGAGTAGTGAATGGACGAATTATGACTTCGAAAAGTTGAGTGTAGCGATACAGGATAAGACGGGTGTTACATTGAGTGTAACCACCTTGAAGCGGTTGTGGGGGAAGCTGAAATATGAGAATATACCTGCGGTAACGACACTGAATACTTTGGCAAAGTTTGCCGGTTTTAAAGACCTTTTGCAATAACCTGATCCTGAATATAACTTCTGACTACTTTATAATTATCAATTGGCTGACCATCAAACGAGTCGTCGTTAAAGTCGTATAAGATATGTTTGACATGCTGTAGGAGATAAGATGCAACCATTGTAGTGACCGTGCTTTATTCTACAATAAAAATATGTTTAATCCGCTGAAGCGCCGTATTGAGCTGATTACGGATAGTTTGAGGGCTGGAACCCAGGCGCAGTGCGATTTCAGCGACAGAAAGGTCTTCCACTCTATTCATGTAAAAGACTTCCTTCATGCGTTCGGGCAGGCGATTGATGGATTGTAATAATTGTTGTTCAGTTTCTTTGAGGTGGAGTTGTTCGTGAGCGGGGGTAGCGTGATAGTTATCGGCTACCTGATGAAAGGTATCGACATGTTTTTGATAGAGGTTTTCATCGCGCATAGCGTTGAGGAGGCGATGTTTGAGGGCGGTGCGGAGGTAGGGGAGTACAGCGGTGACCGGGGGCAGGGAGGTATGTTTTTCCCAGAGATGGATGAATACACTTTGGACCGCGTCCTGCGCAGTGGCGGGATCGCGGGTGATACGGGACGCGTAGGTGAAGAGGTCCTGCCAGTGCAACTCGAAGAGCTGACGGAAAGCGTCTTCATTACCTGTGCGGATAGCATCCCAGTGTGTATGTTGACAATCTTTTGGCATAAGGTGCATCAATGGTGCAAAGGTATTGGTTGTTCCTTATGAGGTGTAATTATCAAATTGTTAACCGACGAGGTGGTTGATGACTATGAATATAAAAAAATAGAATTACCCATTTACGGGTCGTTACGCAAATATACGGCGTAGTGCTATCATAGCTTTATAAAAAAAACTATGTTTAGGGGCGTCACAATTGAAAGTTTTAAAAGACATTTTCCAGATGCAGAATCGTGTTTACAATACCTTGCAGAGTTGAAGTGGCAGCAAGGGTTTCGTTGTAAGAAGTGTGGTGGAGAAATGTGGTGGAAAGGTAAAAGGTGGCTTGATAGACGTTGTCACGCTTGCAATTATAATGAGTCCCCCACAGCAGGGACATTGTTTCATAAAGTAAAATTCAGTTTGCTGACAGCTTTTCAGATTTGTTTCCGTTTGAGTGTAAGTAAAAAGGGGATGTCAAGTTGCGAAATAAGCAGGGAATATGGCATCCGTCAAACAAGTGCCTGGTATTTTAAGCGCAAAGTGCAGGAGGGCATGCAAAGTAGTGAACAGTTTCCATTACAAGGTCGTGTAGAGGTAGATGAATTTGTGATTGGTGGCAAGGAGGAAGGGAATCAAGGTCGGGCTAAAGGAGATCGAAAAATTATCCTGATAGCAGTTGAAAAAGTATGCCGAAATAGAAAGACTGGCAGAGCGTATGCCCAATGCATAGAGAATTACAGCTCTACATCGTTTCAGCCATTTATGGAAAAACACATCGATAAAAAATCACGGGTAGTGACAGATGGCTGGACAGCTTATGCTCCACTAAAGACTATATTTCCACGGTTGGAGCAAGTAGAATCTGGTAATGGCAAAAATTTCCCTCATTTACATACTCATATCATGAATTTTAAAGGTTGGTTAAGAGGCATTCATCATCGTGTTTCTGAAAATCATATGCAGGCATACTTAAATGAATTTCATTTCCGATTTAACAGAAGAAATCATTTGGGCAGTATAATGCACAAACTTTTATCCAGGATGGTTGCTGCTGCTCCTTTATTTTTAACTTTACGAGAGCTAAATGGGTAATTCTATAAAAAAAAATCCCAGGCTTTTATTGCCTGGGAAATAAAAAGGTTTATATAGGGGCATCATTTACATAGCTGCCAACTGTACTTTCTGTTGCAATTCAATTACATTATCACGGAAAGTATTATCAGTATCCATCAGATCCTTCACTGTCTGGCAGGAGTGAATCACGGTAGTGTGGTCGCGTCCGCCAAAGTGCTCTCCGATAGTTTTTAGTGAATTCTTTGTAAAAGACTTTGCAAGGTACATCGTGATTTGTCTGGCCTGTACGATTTCACGTTTACGTGTTTTCTGCAGGAGCTTATCATAAGGTACATCAAAGTATTCGCATACCATTTTCTGGATGCTTTCGATCGTAATTTCTTTAGAAGAAGTTTTAACGAAAGATTTCAGTACACGCTTAGCGAGTTCCAGATCGATCTCTTTTCTGTTGAGCGAAGATTGTGCGAGCAGGGAGATGAGTGCACCTTCCAGTTCGCGTACGTTGCTTTGAATATTATATGCAACATACTTCACTACTTCTTTTGGCATTTCAAGACCATCATTCTTCATCTTCATTTCGAGGATCTCCATACGAGTCTCGAAGTCCGGCATTTGCATGTCGGCACTCAGGCCCCAGCGGAAGCGGCTCAGTAATCTTTCCTGTAAGCCATCCAGATCTTTGGGCGACTTATCGGATGTTAATATGAGTTGCTTACCGGATTGATGCAGGTGGTTGAAGATAGCGAAGAACGCATCCTGTGTTTTTTCTGCACGGGCAAAGAACTGTATGTCATCTACGATCAGCACATCGATGAGCTGATAGAAGTGAATGAAGTCATTGATGATACTATTCTTAGAGTGATCAATGAACTGATTGATAAATTTCTCAGCGCTTACGTACAGCACTGCTTTGTTGGGATGAAGACGTTTCACTTCATTACCGATCGCCTGCGCCAGATGCGTTTTACCTAAACCAACAGAACCATATATTACTAATGGATTGAAGGAGGTGCCACCTGGTTTCTCAGATACTGTTTTACCAGCTCTGCGTGCCACGCGATTACAATCACCTTCGATGTAAGCATCGAACGTGTAGTGAGGATTCAGCTGTGAGTCTATTTGAACGCGTTTGATACCCGGTATAACGAATGGGTTCTTTACCGGATTTTGTATCGTAAGCGGAAAATCAACTTCGCTGTCTTTCTTGGTCTTAGTGAATTGCCCTGGCATATTCACAGTTTTAGGATGTTGATGGGGTGTTCCGTTCTCAACTACTATGCGATATTCCAGCCTTGCTTCTTTTCCCAGTTCACGCTTGATTGTCTTACCTAATAATCCAACGTAATGTTCTTCCAGATATTCATAGAAGAACTGACTAGGTACTTGAATCGTTAAAACATTGTTTTCAAGCTGGATCGGTTTAATAGGTTCAAACCAGGTTTTAAATGGCTGCCATTCCACAATATCCCTAATTATATTAAGACACCTTTCCCAAACTTGTTCGCAAGTTTTATTCATTGAGCTATTGAAAATTAATGTTGTTTGAATTAAGGATTGTTTCTCGAATTATAAATCTTCCAACGTGGGGAGTTGAAAAATTTTCAGACAGGGCAACGAATATCTGTACAAAATGTTGAAAAAAAAAATTTTTCTACCCTTGTTTTATACCGCCCGACACCAGTATCGTTACCTTGTTTTTGTTGTGTTTTTTTCTGTTATCACGCACGGTTTCCCGACGAAAAAACGCCCCTATATGTAATACCACACTTATTTGATATCCAGGATATTCCAGTTGACATTAACATGTTTGTCATAGATATGTGTTAGCGAGTGATAAAATAATATTGTACAGAGAATCAATGTCGGGTATGATGCCATCTTTTATGGCCAGCCCGATGTTAATAATTCCGTACGGGCGTGCAAAACTATGTTAGTAATTGTAATTAAAAAAATGTGGTTAAGTTTATCAAATACCATGCAAATTCCTTATTATCCACGCAAGCGGGCGCAAATATTCCCGACTAATGAAATCTTACCTATAAATAGCTAGCAGTCAGCCTATATAGGTAAACTGTTCCGGACTAAATTTTATTGCGTGTGATTGAAGCTAAAAAACCTATCTTTGACCTCTTGAAAAAAAGTTAAATTTAATTATATGAGTTTTGAAATAACCGGAAAACTGATCGTTAAATATAATACGATGCAACGTAGCGAAACCTTTAAGACACGGGAGTTCGTTATTGAAAAGTCCGACGATATCAACGGCCGCGTTATAAACAACTACATCAAGTTCCAGGCGGTACAGGACAGAACAGCTATCGTAGACCGCTTCAATGAAGGAGAAACCGTAAAAGTTTACTTCAATATCAGAGGTACACGTTGGGAAAAAGATGGTCGTGTCAATTACATCACCAATCTGGATGCATGGCGCATGGAATCAGTAGTAGCAGGCGCTCCAGGTCAGGATGCTATGCCTAACTACAACACTTCCCAGGAGATCTCTTCTCCAGGTGGAGCAGCAGCAGATGACCTGCCTTTCTGATCTGACAATAACAACTCATTAACAAAAAATACTGGAACGGGTACCTGTGTGAGCAGGTGCCCGTTACTTTTCAGTGAAAAAATATCCCGGATTTCAGGGAGTAATAAAAAAGTTTTAGGATAATTACCTAACCTGACGATCATGATTGAACAAGTATCTTTAAAGTTATTGCCGTCTCAGGCTGATAACGAAACTGCTATCACCAAAGCAGCCGCTGCCGCACTCAGTGTTTCCCCAACAGCTATCACAGGTTTTCATGTACTGAAACGCTCTATAGACGCCCGTTCTAAACAGGTGTACTTCATGCTTACACTCAAGGTATTTGTGAATGAACCATTTCATGAACGTGAGAAATTTATACCAATATATGCTACATTAGCACCAGACGCGCCTGTTGCTATCGTGATCGGTGCAGGGCCTGCCGGACTCTTTGCCGCACTACACCTGATTGAAGCAGGTATTAAACCCGTTGTACTGGAAAGAGGTAAAGATGTCAGGTCAAGAAGGCGTGACCTTGCAGCATTGAATAAGACAGGTGTAGTGAACCCTGATTCCAACTACTGCTTTGGCGAAGGTGGCGCTGGTACTTACTCTGACGGTAAACTCTATACACGTTCCAATAAGAGAGGTGATATCAATCGTATACTGAGCATCTTTGTTTATTTCGGTGCGACAGAAAAAATATTATACGAAGCACACCCACACATAGGTACTAACAAATTACCACATATAATTGTTGCCATGCGGGAGCAAATTATCAATAGTGGTGGGGAAGTGCACTTTGATCAGAAAGTGACTGATTTTATTATTAAAGATAATCATATCAGGGGCGTGAAAACCGCTGCCAGTGTTACTTTCGATGCATCACAGGTGATACTGGCCACAGGTCATTCTGCCCGCGACATTTTCCGCTTATTACATGATAAAAAAATTCTCATCAGTGCCAAGCCATTTGCACTCGGTGTGCGTGTAGAACATCCGCAGGAACTCATTGATAGTGCACAGTATCATTGTGCTGTGAGAGGAGAGCATCTGCCACCAGCCAGTTATAGCCTGGTAGAGCAGGTAGATGGCCGTGGTGTGTTTTCCTTCTGTATGTGCCCCGGTGGCATCATTGCACCTGCTGCTACAGATCCTGGAGAACTGGTGGTGAATGGCTGGTCTCCATCAAAGAGAGATAATCCGTTTGCAAATTCAGGAATGGTAGTGACAGTAGATGAAAGTGATTTCGAAATCTTTGCAGACAAAGGTCCGCTGGCAGCCATGTATTTTCAGCAGATGGTGGAACAACATGCTTTTCAGGCTGGCGGTGGACAGTTTGTGGCGCCGGCGCAACGGATGACGGATTTTATCTACAATAAAGTGTCTACAACTTTACCAGATTGTTCTTATGTACCAGGTGTGAAAAGTACTAACCTGAAGGAAGTGTTACCCTCCAGTGTACATACAAGATTGTCGCAGGCTTTCACAGCCTTTGGCAAAAAGATGAAAGGATATTATACCAACGATGCGATACTGGTGGCGACTGAATCACGTACATCTTCGCCTGTGCGTATACCCAGAAATGATGAAGATCTGATGCACCCACAAATCAAAGGATTGTATCCATGTGGTGAAGGTGCGGGTTATGCGGGAGGTATTGTCTCTGCTGCGATGGACGGAGAACGTGTGGCAGCCCGCATTATTGGATTTTATCACGGATAGTGGTATTTTGATCACATATATTTATTTAGTGCTGAGGGGATAACTATCATTGCTGAAAGTTTTTTCCATGAATAAAATCAGAAGAACTGAATTCGGGATTGCTACGGGCATTTTCCTGCTTATTCTATTTTCCCTGCTATACAAGAGTGTAGTATATAATGTATTTGACCTACAGCGTGACTATGGTTGGAAGTTCGCGCGCTATCACCAGGTGTTTGATTACTATAAACATTACCTGTTCCCTTTATTAGCACATATTGCTATTGTATACTTTTCTTTTGTGTTTGTGCATGGTGTACTCGTGCCGCGATTTTATGAGAAACAGCGATATACATTGGGGGCATTGTTATCATTTCCGGTGTTGATGTCGTTGTTTTTTATCATTTGGGTGTCTGATACATGGTTGTATGGATACTTGTTTGGGGTATACAAAACTGTACGCGGTGTACATACACATTGTGCAAAGGCCGCTTTTCTCCTGACGTTTTTTTATGTTGTAGTATACCTGATTTATTATGCGGGGAGGTATTTGTTTTTAACTTATGCCTATGAACGTGTGGTGAATAAGTCCTGGTTTCGTCAGTCGTTGGTTGATGGGGCTGTGATGGCAGGGATCATTATGTTCTGGTTGATGGTGGCCAGGAATGATGATCGTGGGTTTGTATTGATGATATTTAGCGTGGGTGTTTTTTGTGCGTTCATGTACTTTGTGGCGATGCACAGGTTGTATCCCCGTTATCTTGTGCATCGGAATAAAAAGGTGTTAGTACAGGAAATGATCGGGTTCTGGGCGCTGTCATTCATATGGATGTTGTTGACAGCGGTGCAGGGGAGTTTTAATAGTGGGGCGTATTATGCTGCGGGTCTTGTGATCACAACACTTGTGACGGCGATTGCGATTTTGCCTGTGGCGTGGTGGATCTTTACGGCGAGGAATGCAAGAGCTTCGACATTGCAGGGGTTGCGACAGGCATTGACGCATACAGAAGCGGGGTTAGATTTTTTACGTTGGCAGATTAATCCGCATTTCCTATTTAATGCACTCAATACTTTATATGGTACAGCATTGCAGGAGCAGGCAACGGCAACTGGGCAGGGTATTCAGCAATTAGGAGATATGATGCGGTTTATGTTGCATGATAATACGCTGGAAAGTATTCCATTGGAGAAAGAGATTGCTTACTTACAGAACTATATTGCTTTGCAACGGTTACGTACGCAGGGTACACCAGATATTATTATTGATGTGAATATAGATGAGGCGTTATGTGAGCATAACATTGCACCTATGTTGCTGATCCCGTTTGTGGAGAATGCGTTTAAGTATGGGATTAGTCAGCGGAATAAGTCAAGGATCAATTTGTCTTTGTCTTGTACGAATGATAAGATCTATTTTGATGTGTACAATAGTATTCATGTAAATAAAAGTGTGGAGATTGAGAATGAGAGTATGGGCATAGGGATTAACAATGTGCGGCAGCGGTTGAACCTGCTGTATCCGGGGAAGCATGATTTGAATATACGTGAGACGGGGACAGAGTTTTTTGTACACCTGACATTGGTGGTGGATCCTGCTAAAAATGATGTGATATGAGACTGACAGCGATCGCGATTGATGATGAACAGGTAGCGCTGTCTGTGATTCGTACGCATGCACAGCAGGTGGAGTTTTTGGATATGAAGGGGTATTTTACAGATCCGTTTGCAGCGTTGGCGTATCTTGAAAAGGAGCCGGTGGATCTGATATTTTTGGATATAAAGATGCCGGATATATCGGGGCTGGAATTGATGACTACGCTGCCGGGAGGGCCGTTGGTGATATTTACGACGGCTTATAGTGAACATGCGGTGCAGAGTTTTGAGTTGGATGCGGTGGATTATTTGTTGAAACCATTTTCGGAAGAAAGGTTTTTGAAGGCGTGTAATAAGGCGAAGGGGTTGTTGGAGATGATGGAGAAGAGTGCGAGGGCAGATGCACCGAATTATGTGATGGTGAAGAGTGGGTATGAGCAGTATAAGATATTGTTGAGGGATATATTGTATTTGGAGAGTGCGGGGAATTATATTTCGTTTGTGACGAAGGAGAAGAAGGTGTTGTCAAGGTTGTCGATGCAGGAGGCGTTGGCGTTGTTGCCACAGGCGTTGTTTACGAGGGTGCATAGGAGTTTTATAGTGGCGAATGAAAAAGTGACAAGGGCGGATAGGAGTAGTTTGTATGTGGGGGAGATGGTAGTGCCGATTGGGGCAGCGTATGCGGAGGCGGTGGGGAGGATGTTGAAGTAGTGGCCTGGGATTGCCGGTAATATAGGGGATGTTTTTGATAAGAATATATAGCCCTTTCGGGAGAGCTATATATTCTTATTTTTTTTAGGGAATTGGCCCTTTGGGTGCAGTCCTAATGATGTTTTGTTATAACTGGATAAATTTCCATTGCTGGTTATAACTTGAACTACCAGACCATTGTTGCAGGGATGATCCGTTTGTAGTCTGACCACCGGTATCAAGGCATTTACCTGTAGTGAGGTTAACTACTTTATAATAACCATCGCCGGTAGAAACAAATGTCCATCGCTGGCTGTTGTTAGAAAAGCTTAGCGCTTTTTGTTGAACGGCAGAGCCATCGCTGGTATTGCTACCTACATCAAGACAATTTTTCCCGGTGGCGCAACTCAAAGTATAATAACCATCAGTATAACTCACATTCCATTGCTGATTGGCACTTGTTCCATCTTGCCATTGAGCTACACTGGCCCCATCTGTTGTACTTCCAAGATTATCAAGCATCAGGTTGCTTGCCCGGTTCTGCAGTTTAAATCTCCCGTCGGCGATTGGTCCCTGCCATTTTGGTGTTGCAGTAAGGCCCCATGACCATCTGAACATATTGGCACAACCAGGATTCACTTCCACAAGATTATTGTTGGCCGAAAACCAGCGATAGGTGTCAATATCATTTACGCCTGACCAGGCAATAGTGCCTATCAGGTTATCTTTTGAATAGGCCAGGGATCCTGTCAGGAATGCCTGGTCTTCATATACGCCTGTATCCCACTGCCACCAGAAACTGATTTTACGAAAAGTTTCAACGCCTACTTCCGTAATTACAGTTCTGGAGGCGTATGTTCCCACTTTACCTGATACGATATTATAGTAACTTGACCATACATTATAAGATCCATAGAACCACCAGTAACAATGGAGACCAAGATATTGACTGGTTAGCCGGCTGTCATTACCTACAGAGATCACTTCTCCTGCATATCCTGTTCCATCCAGGATACATTTCCAGGAAGCAGGATTAAGCTGATTTAAGAAATTTGCATAAAGGTTGCAAAGATTAGTGCTGGAATAATCTACAGGTTCATTGATCGGTTCATAAAGTACAGCAGCATTGTTTTTATAAACAGTATCCACTTGTTTCCACATTGTATACCATTGGGTAGTGTCAGGAACATGATGTACGCCATCAGGCCAATAGCAGAGTATAACATTACAACCTTCTGTTACGATCGCATTAATAGCCGCCTGGTATACAGGCCAATAAGATACATTACTGGCAGTTAGCGGAGTGATAGGCATTCGTATGGTTGTACCGCCGGCCTGTTTTAAAGAATCGGCAATTCGTTTTCCTACGGCCGCAGCATTTGCTGCCGTTATGGTAGCGGATAGTCCGCTTGGCGTAACAACCCTTGAGGGTGCTTCATTGCCATTAGGGTCAGCCCAGTTAATTCCCCGCAAACTATTTGTATTTGTCGGAGTGGTGGTAGCCAACGCTGTAAGAGAAGAAGCCGGGATCTTGTCCAGGGCCGTTTCCTTTTTTGAACAGGAAGTTAAGATAGTTAGTAAGCAAATGAACAGAATAATTGGGTTTCTTTTCATAACGGAGATATTTGGGTTTGGTGACAAAATTCATGTAAAACAAACTATTTCAGAAGTGATCCGGACGCTGAATGTTCCGGATCACTTTGGAAACTAATGTAGTATCACGGCGGTTAATAGCCTGGATTATTTGGAAGCAAATTCTTATTGATATCTATATCAGCCTGGGGAATGGGCCACAACCATCCTTTTGACGCATCGAAAGTTCTTGTTTCCACTTTTATTTGTTTAAAGGTCCATGTAGCAGGGCTGGCAGGGTTTGACAACAATGCTTTATCATAGCCATATACATCGTGTACAAGGGACGCATCCTGCCATCTGAGCATATCCGCATAGCGTGTTCCTTCGTTGTAAAACTCTACTCTTCTTTCGTGACGTACAATATTCCTGAGCTGAGACTGTGTCAATCCAACACCTTCAACGGACTCCACTGTAGGCATATTTACCCTGGCTCTTACTTTATCGATCAGCGTATATATTTCCTGCTCGGTGCTTCCGGATTCGATCAGTGCTTCTGCCCGCATCAGGTAGATATCTGCATAGCGCATCAGGATTGTGTTAAGAGAGCAGTTGTTGACATCTGCAATGCCCAGCGCAGCGTATTTGCGAGGTCGTGCGCCACAGGGAACCTGGTCCACAGATGGTATGAATGTAGATGACCCGAATGATGAACCTGGCAAGACTACTGACGCCGCCAGCCGGGGATCACGGTTTTTAAAAGGATCCTGCTCATCATAGCCTGAATTTGCATTTGTAATTGGCAACCCGTTTGTCATGTAATATGAGTTGATCAGGTCTGCTGTAACATTTGCAGTAGGCCAGCTGCTGAGAGATAAAGCAGATGAGGGCCATGGTTGTGCCTGTGTAGTAGAGATGTACTGAATATCAAAAATAACTTCCACATTATTTTCATGGGCCTCGTCAAACAAGGTTTCATAGTTTGAAAATAAGCTGTATGCTCCCAGATCGATCACATCCTGTGCCGCTTGTGCCGCTTCGGTCCATTTTTGGTTATACAACAGGACTTTTGCCTTATAAGCAATCGCTGCCCCTTTTGTGGCACGTCCTACATCTGTTCCGGAGTAGGAAACAGGAAGGTCGGCGGCTGCATCATTAAGATCGGAAATGATCTGTGTAAGTACATCGCTTTTAGCAGTTCTTGATACGTAAGCCTCTGACAATGCCAGCACTTTTGTGATAAGTGGCACATCTCCGAAATAGGTGATCAGGTCGGTATAAGCATATCCTCTAAGGAATTTAGCTTCGGCAGACATTTGTGTTTTAACTGTTTCACTTACGGTTGCATTGCTGATGTCCTGGAGAAATTCGTTTGCCCTGGAGATGATGGTAAAGTCCATCGTCCATTTAGCATAGGGGGCCCAGCTGGAAGTATTGGTGAGCCATTCGCCGATTTCCCTGGATCCCTGCCAGGAGTCCTGGCAGTAACCATTATCAGACATATAATCGAACTGGTAAAAATGGGAAGGTGTTGCATTAGGCTGAATGGCATTATAGATACCTATCAGTGCCTGTTTGCATTGCGATTCGTTTTGAAAGAACGTAGCGGGAGAAAGTCTGTCCTTTGGTGTTTTATCAAGAAGATCTTTCTTACAACCCAATATAGACAAAGCAAAGAAGAAAAGAGTTATTTTATATATGTTTTTCATGAACTGCCCTTTTTAAAAGTTAACACTTGCACCCATCGTCATAATACGGACCTGCGGGAAAGCCTGTGCCCTGGTTTGACCAACTGTTTGCTCGGGATCAAACCCTTTGAATTTTGTAATTGTAAAAGCGTTTTGCACATTTCCATAGATCCTGAGGGAACTGATACCTGCTCTGGAAAGGATTTTGGGGCTTATAGAGTAGCCCAGTTCAATATTCTTCAAGCGCAGGTATGAAGCGTTTTCCATGTAAAAAGAAGAATGGATATTATTACGTGCACCATCTAAGGTTAGCCGTGGCAAGGTATTGGATGGATGATCAGGTGTCCATCTTTTCAGCCACCAGTCGCCCATATTTGCAAATCCGCTGAATGGAGTAGCAATTTCATAATAGGTATATCCCTGTATGCCCTGAACACCCTGTAAAAACATACTCAGGTCAAATCCTTTATATTCCATATTAATATTGAATCCATAAGTTAGCTTAGGAAATTGATTTCCTATGATGGTGCGGTCATTATTCATGTCAACTACCTTATCGCCATTGAGGTCCTTATACTTGATGTCGCCTGGTTGCGCCGTGTAGTTGGAAACCTGTACTACTCCCGGTTTTATTGTATAGTTGCGTTCAGCATAAGGGATTGACTGATCGCTGTTATTTTGCCAGGTAAAGTCTGATATCTGGTATATGCCGTCCATTTTGTAACCGTAGAATGAATTGATGGCTGCGCCGGTCTTAATGGCTTTGGGTGAAGTCAGCTGTTCCGCAACATCCATTCTTACAATCTTATTTACCATATGAGAGGCATTGATGGTTGCTCTTAATTTGAATCCGTTAGAAAAGGTAGTTCTATAGGTGATGGCAGCTTCGATCCCCTTGTTCTGCACTTCGCCCGCATTTGCATATGGTGCAGATTGAGCCATTGTTAGTGGTATAGACTGGGTCAGTAGTAAGTCCTTTGTTCGCTTGTCGAAATAATCGGCAGTGATCTCAAAGTTTTTCTTCAGGTACAAATCAATACCAAAGTCGAGTTGTTGTGCTGTTTCCCAGGTAAGATCTTTATTGGTCATAGCAGTAACAGCTACACCTGAATACAATGAACCGCCCAGGGAGTAGTTTTGCCCGGATGTCAGTATATCGCTTCCATTGTAATAATTACTGATGTTCTGGTTGCCCAGTCTGCCCCAGGAAGCACGGAGTTTAAGCATGTCGATCCAGGTCAGGTTTTCCATAAAACTCTCTTTTGAGATTACCCAGCCTGCGGAGAAAGAGGGGAAGGTTCCCCACCGGTGTTCCTTTGCAAACCTGGAAGAGCCATCTCTTCTGATGTTAGCCTCAAACAGGTACTTCCCATCAAAGACATAATTCAGGCGGCCAAAATAGGAGCGCAAGCCAAGGTCGTAACTGCCCGCATTATTCGTTTGGGTAGAAGGGTCTCCAAGATTGAGCACACGTTGTGTATTATTAACAAATCCTGAACGGTAAGCGCTTTCCCAATCGTAGGTGAATTCTTCTTCAGAATAACCGCCCAATAAGTTAAACTCATGTTTACCGAGCACTTTGTTGTATTTTAACAAGGAGGTCAGCAAGGTTTGAACATCAGTTTCGTCGGTAACATTTAGATTGGAGACCAGGTTGGTAGTGGTGCCGCTTTCATTATACAATGTAACATTTGCGTGAAACGCATTTGCTTTTGAAGTCATTACATTATAACCATAAGTGATTTGGGCACTCAGGCCGTTTATTATCTTATATTCAGCTTCAACCTGGCCGTTGAAATTGTATCGTTTGGTCAGTGAAGTGCTACCTTCTTTAATTTCCCCATAGTAGTTTCGTTCTCCGTTAACAGATACCCATTGCCCGGCGGCATTTCGTAAAGGGTGAATTGGCGCAAGTGTTGCATACCACTCTGCATTCCACAGGTCTGTTGGTTCATTTTTCACGCCCAGGTTTCCAGATAATTTTCCAGAAAACCGGAGTCTTTTATTCTTTAGGAAATAGGCATCAATATTTGATCTGAAGTCTGTTTTCTTGTAGCTGGTGCCTACAAGGATCCCGTCCTGATTCAGGCGACCCAGCATAAATGCATAGTTGACATTATCGTTTCCTCCGGAAATGCTCAAGCGGTGATTTTGAATATTTGCGTTGCCATAGTACACTTTGAAATAATTGATATCCGGATACATCAGATCATTGTGTGCTGCATACTTTGCGATGATAGAGTCAGCATACATTACCGTTCCGCCGGAATTGACAGAAGCTTCATTATAAAGAGTGGTATAATCTACAGCGTTCAAAACATGTGGCAGTCTGGTAGGGCTTTGAGAACCATAATATGCGGTATAATTTACCCGTAATTTACCAGCGGTGCCTTTTTTGGTTGTGATCAGGATGACACCGTTGGCGGCCCTGTTACCATAGATAGCGGCGGAAGCGGCATCCTTTAACACAGATATGGATTGTATGTCATTGGCATTGACATCATTTATATTACCCGGAAAGCCATCAATTAATACTAATGGTGTATTGTCACCAAATGTACCTACCCCACGAATATCCAGAACGGCACCATCATCGCCGGGCTTCCCGGAGCTTTGCAAAGCATATACCCCTGCTACAGTACCCTGCAATGCCTGACCGGGATTGGTTAATGGCCGGCTCTCCATGTCTTCCATTTTAACAACGCCGACGGCGCCTGTCAGGTTTGCTTTTTTCTGTGTACCATAACCTACCACCACCACTTCGTTCACATTCTGGCTGGCAGACAACAACGATACATTCATCATACCGTTGCCATTTGCCACTATTTCCCTTGTAAGAAAAGAGATATGATTGAATACCAGTGTATCACCAGTACCTGCCATAAGGGTAAACTGACCCTTACTATCTGTTACTGTTCCCTGGCTGGAGTGTTTAATCCTTACTGTTACCCCGGGTAATGGGTCCGTACCGGAAACCACCTTGCCCGTGATCTTCGATTGCTGGGCAAAAAGTGTCATGTACGGAAATAGGAAAAGAAAGATGCTTAGAAATCTTTTCATAACGAGAATCTGTTTAAGTAGGTTAAAATGAAATGCTCAGTCTCAGGATTATTGAGCCCATCTATATATAGACGGTTACAAAGCAAGTATTAAATTCATTGTTACGAACAGGGGTAAATCGTATAAAATGGGGGGTAAAATCGTTTATTTTTTTGACATCCTGTATTTATGCTATTTATTCTCTTTCTTTAGCGTGTTCTTTCAGTGTTTTTATTTTAATGTCTAATTGACAATTAAAGAGGGTGTATTGTGGTTATTTTGTGGGAATCGGGTTCTACGGATTAAGATTATCCAGTCAGGAAATATATCAATTTGAATTTTTAACCGAATGTAAAATTAACCAGCTTAAAGCGCAAGGTTTTACAGCAGTATCAGTAGATGATTTATTTTATATATATAGAAAACAAAATTTGCTGCCGTGGGTCTGAACAACCTGTAATTATAACTTTACGTTACCCGAAAATCCCTTTATGGCATTGAGATACTGTACATTTTCTGCATTTTTCATACACCTTTTGATTATCTTTTCAATTTACTCTATCCAAGCCAGTGGGATTTTTTGTAATTTCCGTCCGTAATATAGAATTATGGGTTTGCTCGAAGTTAGAAACTTGCATAAAGATTATGCCTCGCATAAAGCTGTAGATGATATTAGTTTTGTTATCCCCGAGGGTAGCATCTTTGGGCTGCTTGGACCCAATGGCGCAGGAAAAACCACCCTGCTCCGTATGATCACCGGCATCTTTTATCCCGATCAGGGAGAAATACTTTTCAAAGGCAAACCTTTTCATCCGGATAATGACGTTCATTCCATCGGCTACATGCCGGAGGAAAGAGGGCTGTACAAAAAAATGAAGGTAGGGGAACAAGCGCTCTATCTGGCACAGCTCAAAGGCATGACGGAAAAAGAAGCCAAAGAAAAGATCAAATATTGGTTCGATAAGTTTGATATCAACGCATGGTATAATAAGAAAGTGGAAGAGTTGAGTAAAGGCATGCAACAAAAAGTGCAGTTTATTTCCACCATTATCCATGAGCCATCACTGTTAATACTGGATGAGCCCTTCTCAGGGTTAGATCCGATCAACTCCAACCTGATCAAACAGGAAATCTTTGACCTTGCTTTGAATGGTACCACGATCATCTTCTCCACCCATCGTATGGAACAGGTAGAAGAGATCTGTGATCGTATTATTCTTGTGAATAAAGGAAAGAAAATTCTGGATGGAGAGGTGAAACAGATCAGGCACGATTTCAAACAAGACCTGTTCCGGATAGGATTGGGCAGAGTACCTAACTTTGCCGAAGTAATGACTTATCATTTTACCATTGTCTCACAGGAAGAGAGCGGTTATATCGTGAAACTTACTGATGGCAGTACGACAAATGATATTCTCGCACATTTTATCAGGCAGGAAATCCCTATAACATCCTTCCAGGAAATACTACCTTCTATCAATGAGGTGTTTATACAACAGGTACAGCAAATAGAAGTAGAAGAACCAATTAATTAATCCTATGAATAAGATCTGGCTCATCATCAAAAGAGAGTTCACCTTCCGCGTGCGCAAGCGGTCCTTTCTCGTCGTCACCCTGTTAGTACCGCTATTCTTTGCGGCGATGATTGTAGTGCCGGTGCTGATAGCTACGAGTGCTAACGAAGATCAGCGTGTTGCGGTGATAGATGATAGTCATTTGTTCCTGAATAAATTGCCGGATGAGAAGGGGATCTATTTTAAATTCCTGACGGAGACGGCTATTGATACTTTCAGTAAGCATTACGAGGAGTATGGTTATTCTGGTGTGTTGTATATTCCTGCGATTGATATTGAAAGACCATTGGGGATTACGTATTATAGTAGTGGTCAGCCGGGGCTGGGAATAGAGAGTCACCTGAACAGGTATCTGAATACCCGGATTGAAGAGGTGCGGATGGAGAAGGCGAATATTGACATTGCACAGATAAAAGGATTTAAGTCGAATATTAATATTGAATTCAGATCAGGGAAGGAGGAGAAGAAAGGGAGTTCAGTGATTGCTTATGCGGTGGGGTATTCCAGCGGGTTTATCATTTATATTATCCTGATGTTTTTTGGGATGGCAGTGATGAGAGGTGTGATGGAAGAGAAGGTGAATCGTATTGCAGAGGTGATGGTGTCTAGTGTGAAACCATTTCAGCTGATGATGGGGAAGATTGTGGGGATTGCGGGTGTTGGGCTGTTACAGTTTTCTATTTGGGTGGTGCTCATCTGTGTGTTGCAATTGTTTATTCCTACAGCAGTTATGAATAGTGCGGCGCAGAGTAATGCGAATAATAATGTAGCGGTGATGGAGGTGGCGTCACAGTTGAGATATGTGATGGATAGTATTAATTGGGTGTTGATTATTCCCTGTTTTATATTTTATTTTCTGGGTGGGTATTTGTTTTATGCGGCGTTGTTTGCAGCGGTGGGTAGTTTGGTGAATGAAGATCCAACGGATGTGCAGGGGTTGACATTGCCGATAACATTGCCGATTATTATTGGTATAATGGTGATGATTGCGGCGGTGCAGCATCCGAATAGTTCGTTGGCGTTTTGGGGGAGTATCATTCCGTTTACGTCGCCGATGGTGATGATGGCGAGGATTCCTTATGGTGTGCCGGGGACGGTGCCCTATTGGCAATTGGGATTGTCGATGGCGTTGTTGATAGTTGGGTTTTTGGGAACGACGTGGATGGCAGGGAAGATATATAGAACGGGGATATTGATGTATGGGAAGAAGATTACGTGGAAAGAAGCGATTAAGTGGATCAGGCAATAATATTGAAAACAAAAGATCCTTAATATTACAAACAAAAGATCCTTTGCCTTCGGCAAAGGATCTTTTGTTTGTGGCATGGCCTGTGTTTGTGGCATGGCCTGCGGCCGGCTGGTAAGCGTGGTTTCAGGAGTTTAGCCAAAGTTCTTTTTTAAGAGTTTAGACAGAGTTCTATTTTCGTGGCCTGGAATTCATTCCAGATCTCAGCGACTACATCTGCTGCAGGCATGATCTTATCAATGATCGCACTTACCTGTCCTACTTCCAGTTCACCTTCCGTCATATCACCTTCGAACATCCCTTTTTTCGCGCGGCCTCTGCCGAGGAGGTTTTTTAGTGATTCATTGTCAGCACCACTTTCTTCGGCAGCTTTTACGTTTTTGAAAAATTCGTTTTTCAGTAATCTTACGGGAGTGAGTTTCTTCATGGAAAGGAGGGTATCCCCTTCTTTCGCATCGAGTATAGCTTGTTTGAAGTGATCATGTGAAGAAGCTTCAGGTGTGGCTATGAATCGGCTACCTACCTGAACACCACTGGCACCGAGGGCGAAAGCGGCTGTCATGGCTCTGCCTGTGGCAATGCCGCCGGCAGCGATGACGGGTATTTTTACAGCCTGACATACGCTGGGGATGAGGACCAGGGTAGTTGTTTCTTCTCTACCGTTGTGACCACCTGCTTCAAAGCCTTCTGCTACGATGGCGTCTACGCCGGCTGCTTCGCTTTTGAGTGCGAAGGCTGCGCTGGCGACTACGTGGACAACTTTGATACCTTCGGCTTTCAGGATGGAAGTCCATGTTTTTGGATTACCTGCAGAGGTGAAGACGATGGGTACTTTGTTTTCGATAATGATCTTTACGTGTTCCTCAATATTCGGGTATAGGAGGGGGAGATTTACGCCGAAAGGTTTGTCGGTGGCTTGTTTGCACTTGTCGATATGTTCTTTGAGAACGTCAGGGTACATACTACCTGCACCGAGCAGGCCAAGGCCGCCGGCATTGCTCACAGCACTGGCCAGGCGCCAGCCACTAGCCCAGATCATACCAGCTTGTATGATTGGGTAATCTATATTGAATAGTTGAGATATACGGTTCATGGCCGTAAATGTAAGGAGGTTATGTTAAACTGAAAGTGATGACAATCAGCCGGGAAGAATTTCTGAGTTATGGCCCATGTTCAGGAAGTTGGCTAAGGTTCTTTCATGGAAGTTGGCATCACTATCTGTTAGTGAAGATTTCAGCCGAGATCAATTTCTGAATGATGACCAATGTTCAGGAAGTTGGCTAAGGTTCTTTCATGGAAGTTGGCATCACTATCTGTTAGTGAAGATTTCAGCCGAGATCGATTTCTGTATTATCGCCGATGTTCAGGCTTTGACTAAGGCCACGAATATTGGCGTCACTACCGATCAGGGAAGACTTGAGCACCACTTCATACAGATTGCTGTAAGAGCCGATGATAGAGTCCTTGACGATAGAGTAATTGATCACGGTATTATCTCCGATAGCGACATTGGGACCGATGATAGAATTTTTAATATTACAACCTTCGCCAATACTTACAGGAGGAATGATAATCGCATTCTCATATGGAAGAATAGGGTTGGCGGGTGCTTTATATTTACTGAGCAGGATAGCATTTGTTTCCAACAAGGTCTCCTTGCGGCCGCAGTCGAACCAGTTACTCACTTTGAAGGGGGTAAACTGCACCCCATGTTCGATCATGCATTGCAGGGCATCAGTGAGCTGAAACTCATCATGTGACCTTCTATGTTCTGTTATGTTCCGTTCCAGGCAGTCGAAGAGCTGGTCGGTTTCCTTGATTTTATAGATACCTACCAGGGCCAGGTTCGATTTCGGAATCTGTGGTTTTTCCACCACGCGTACGATGTCGCCGGCATCATTGAGTTCGGCTACGCCAAAGCTGCGGGGATCATCCACTTTCTTTAGTCCCAGTTGCGAGACGGGGGAAGCGATGAGTTCCTTGATATTACCTTCGCAGATGGTATCGCCGAGAACGATGAGTATTTCATCGTCACCTACCACCTTTTTGGTGAGCAGGATGGCGTGACCGGTACCTTCGCGTACATTTTGCTGTACGAAATGGCAGGTAAGGTGAGGATATTTCTTTTGAACATAATGCTGGATCTTTTCTCCCAGGTAACCGATGACGAAGACGAATTCGGTAATGCCTGCTTCTTCCAGCTGATCAATAATAATACTTAGAATTGTTTTGCCCGCGAGCGGGATCAATGCCTTAGGCTGAGTATATGTATGTGGACGTAGCTTGGTGCCAGCACCGGCTACAGGTATAATGGCCTTCATGTACCGCAGCGATTAGATGTTTTTAGTCTACTGAGGGCGTGAAGGTAGAACAAAATTTATAAATAGAATAGTGGAAATGCCCCTACACAGGGAGGAATGCATAGTATGTAATAGCTTAGCAGTGGAATTAACTATCATTATATAGTTTTGTAGAAGAAAAATCTAGTATTGGTTAAAATTGAACTATTGACTATCCATAAATTCGATTAACTTTGTCGCAAATTTTCAAAGTAAATGCAAAGAGATCAGCAAATATTTAATATCATCGACCAGGAGCTGGAGCGTCAGCGTCATGGTATAGAATTGATTGCATCGGAGAACTTTACCAGCTTACAGGTAATACAGGCAATGGGTACTGTACTGACTAACAAATATGCGGAAGGTTATCCAGGACGTAGATATTATGGTGGCTGTGAAATTGTAGACCTGAGCGAACAGCTGGCTATTGACAGGGCTAAAGAAATCTTTGGAGTTGAGTATGCAAACGTACAGCCTCACTCTGGTGCGCAGGCAAATGCTGCCGTATTGCTGGCTATCCTGAAACCAGGTGATAAGATCCTGGGTCTGGATCTGAGTATGGGTGGTCACCTGACACACGGTTCTCCCGTGAATTTTTCTGGTAAGTTGTATCAGCCATTCTCTTATGGTGTGAACAAGGAGACTGGTCTGGTTGAGTATGATAAAATGGAAGAGATTGCGCTGAAAGAGAAACCACAGGTTATTATTTGTGGTGCTTCTGCTTACAGCCGTGATTGGGATTACAAACGTATCCGTGAGATCGCTGATCAGATAGGTGCTTTTGTAATGGCAGATATTGCTCACCCTGCAGGTTTGATTGCGAAAGGGCTGTTGAACTCTCCGTTCGAACATTGTCATTTTGTAACAACTACTACCCACAAGACACTGCGTGGTCCTCGTGGTGGTATGATCATGCTGGGTAAGGATTTTGAAAATCCGTTTGGTCTGAAAACGCCAAAGGGCGAAACCCGTATGATGAGCAGTCTGATTGATACAGCGGTGTTCCCTGGTATTCAGGGTGGTCCGTTGGAGCATGTGATTGCTGCGAAAGCGGTTTCTTTCTTTGAGATCCTGTCTGACGATTATACTGTATATGCAAAGCAGATTATCAAGAATGCACAGGCGATGTCTAAGGCATTGGTGGAGAAAGGTTACCAGATTGTATCTGGCGGTACAGATAACCACCTGATGTTGATCGACCTGCGTAATAAGAATATTTCCGGTAAGAAGGCGGAACAGGTGTTGGTGAAGGCTGATATCACTGTGAATAAGAATATGGTGCCGTTTGATGATAAGTCAGCGTTTGTGACTTCTGGTATTCGTGTGGGTGTTCCGGCGATCACTTCAAGAGGTTTGACAGAAGAGCATATGGGGCAGGTGATTTCATGGATTGATGAGTTGCTGATGGATGCGGATAATGAGGCGAAGATTGCGTCAGTGAGAGGTGCGGTGAATGAGTTTATGAAGCAGTTTCCGCTGTATCCTGAGTTGTAGTTTTGAGGTGAATTAAAATGTTTATAAAAGAGGAAGCCTCCCATTCGGGAGGCTTCCTCTATGAGTTTGAGATGGGGCGGCGGAAGTACATTCGATTTGTCGATTTGTTGACCAGGCCGCATTTTATTCTTTTATTGATTTTGCGAAATTCCGGATATCCTCGTTTCTTATTTTCCTGAACCCTACTATCGACTTCCCCATTTTAGGAATCAATGAATATCCCCATGCCTGAAACATTTCATCACTGATATCTGTATGGCACAAAGGCATTCCATTTATCGGATCGATCACTACTGGCACATGCACTTCCATACTTGGTGTATTCTTATCAAAAGTAGAGAACACACCTGCTGGTACATAAGCCATGACAGTGCCGGCAAAACCATCTTTTCTGAATAAGCTTTCCAGGTCTTCGTAATCCACATATTTAATGGGATAAGGATAATCTGTACCAGCTTTCCCTTTTTCAAAATCCTCATCCAGCCAGTTATTACATAATATCAGGGTCCTGTCTTTCAGGAAGATCGCATTATGCTTGCTGGTAGACTGCATCATCGCTTTGGCCGCCTTATCATCTACGTGGTCTGAGAATACATAGGTGGATAACCGGATACCCACTGCCAGATCCAGGAAATCCGGAAACCGTTCCGACATATTCTGAATATAGAATGGTCGCGTTACATCATTCTCAATGAAGTACATGTTGATCACCGGAACACTGAGATCTTTTGAATCACTCTTCCACACCAGGTCAGATGTAAATGTTTGTGCGGATTTGGCATAATGGCTTTTACTGGGTTTCACATGCAGCGATTGACAATCCATAACGATATAGCTTCTATCATTCTTTTTCCGCAGCTTTTCAACTTCTTTTTCTGTTCTCTGTTCGATTGTAGCTGTTACTCCATCCACGTTCCAGAATTGTCTGACAACTTCAGGGAAATCCAGGTTTAACTGTTTAATTGCTTGTCTATACTCTTCTGCTTTTGTTTGGCTTTGACGACGTAGTTGTTTAAGAATACTCTTATCAGGGACTTCTTTTACTACGATAATTTTCGTCCGTTTTTTCAATTTCTCCAGATCTTTTGATTTTACGAACTGTGCGGAGGCCACAAAGGCAGTTAACAAGAGGCTTAAACTAAGCAAGGCGGATATGGTACCTTTCATAGGGATTAGTTTTAATTTAAACCACAGTGACAAATATAATTTATTAAAAATTCTTAATGTGTAGAAATGTCGCTACAAATAATTTTTTAACATTTTTAAGGAATGGCCAGCGGCAGCAAGGAAGACGCTTTTGTCCGGCTGGCAGCGATGAGGGAAATTCCTGTTTCAGAGCGGTTTTTGCATTTTATAAGAAGGCCTGCGGCAGCAAGGAAGATGATTTTGTCCGGCTGGTGCAAGGGATTTTGCTGTATAGCACGATGCCTGATGGTATAAAATCGGCTGTATGAAAAAAAAGCTAATTGAATTTGGAATTATGATTTCCTTCTCTATCTTTGTAGTGTACTAGGTAAGTAGTACACTAAATCACTTGCTATGATAACTATCCAAGATCTTCATTTCCACTACAAAAAGGGTAGGCCATTGTTTGAGGGGTTGAACCTGGAGCTGGAAGCTGGTCACGTTTACGGTCTGATGGGCAAAAACGGGGCAGGAAAATCCAGTTTGCTGAAGCAGATAGCCGGGCTACTCTTTCCAAAAAGTGGGGTATGTACGGTAATGGGGTATGAATCCCGCCTCCGTCAGCCAGCATTCCTCAGCAAACTTTTTTTGGTGCCTGAAGAGTTTTACCTGCCACAGGTGACCATCAACCGTTATGTGAACACCTATGCACCTTTTTATCCCAACTTTGACACAAAAGCTTTTCAGCAGTACCTGGATGAATTCCAGATTCCCCGCGACCAGCGACTCACTGACATGAGTTATGGACAAAAGAAAAAGGTTATCATCAGTTTTGGTCTGGCAGCCAATACCAAATGCCTGATTATGGATGAACCGACGAATGGCCTGGATATCCCGTCCAAGAGCCAGTTCCGCAAAGTGATTGCCGCTGCGGTGAATGAAGAGAAGTGTATTGTGATATCCACACATCAGGTAAGGGACCTGGATAACCTGATTGATAGTATTGTGGTGATCGACAATCATAAGATCATTTTCAAACAGGATGTGGAAACTGTGGCGGAGCGACTGAGTTTCAGAAGTGTGAAGCGACTCGAAGAAGCAGATCTTGTATTGTTCGCAGAAAGTACCGGATTAGGTCATTCTATCATCACTGAAAATGCAGGTGGCGTACCAGGTAGACTGGATATGGAACTGCTCTTTAATGCCGTACTGGAGCCCTCCGGACGGATTAACCAACTCTTTTAATTTCCCTTATGCAAACGAGCAATGTATTTCATGCACCGAGGTTTGGTGCATATTTTAAAAAGCATATTGTTGATAATCTGCGGTTGTACCTGATGTCGTTGGTGGTGTTGGTAGGTGTATTGGTGGCGATAGGTGTAATCAGTATTTTGACCAACAACAGAGAGACTGTAAGGGTTTCCTTTATTTATCCTTTTTATGCCATTCTGTTGTTTGGCGCAGGTTTGATCTTTACCGGGTTTTCATTTATTCAGTTAGGCGACAAACCAAAAGGTATCGATTATCTGTTGTTGCCTGCTTCGCATTTTGAAAAATTCCTCACTACGTTATTGATTACGACAGCAGGGTTTTTACTGGTATATCACATTGCATTTGGAACAGCCACTTTCATAGGTGCAGGTTTAGTGTCTTTAAGCAGAGATACGCACGTCATGGATCCCAGTATGCCTGATGACTTCCGCAATGACATGACGCAACTTTACCACTGGTGGTTTATGGGACAGGCAATCATTTTGTTGGGATCTGTTTACTTCCCTAAGTACAGTATTATAAAAACCCTATTTGCAGTATTCATTTTTATCCTGGTCATTGGATTGGTAAATGCGGCATTTATGAACATATTGTTCTATGGTCATTTAATGCATTGGGCAGCTTCAGCGCCATTCTTTGGGGTTGGAATTACGGAACATCCGCATATGGAAGAATATCGATCCATCTTTTTGGAGTCGCCACATTGGATGCGGGAGACGCTGTACTTTATGTGGCGGTTTATATTGCCTCCGGTCTTGTGGGTATTGGCATATTTCAGGTTAAAAGATAAGGAAATTTAAAATTTCAACTCATGGAATTTAAAGAATCACAGGCTATATATCTGCAGATTGCGGATCATATATGCGAACAGATCTTGTTGGAAAAGTGGAAAGCAGAGGACCGGCTGCCATCCGTGAGGGAACTTGCAGTGCAAACGGAAGTCAACCCAAATACGGTGATGCGGACCTGTGAATATTTGCAGCAATATGAGATCATCTATAATAAAAGAGGGATTGGCTATTTCGTAGCGTCGGATGCGATGAAGCGGATTAAACAGCTGAAGAAGGAACGGTTCATGGAGAATGAGCTGCCGCAGTTCTTTCGGAATATCTACTTGCTGGATATAGAGCTGGATGAGCTGAAGACGCATTATGAGAAGTATAAGCGTTCACATTTCAGGTAATTAAATTTTACAAAAATGAAGACCAATATAAAATTGTTACTCTTTTTTGTTGGCATCGTATTGTTGTTGGTGCTGGCGTCAGATGTGGTATTATGGGCATATTTTAAGAAGGGGATAAATGGGGATGGAACGGTTTTAAGATTCCCGAAAAAGGGAGATAATGTCGAGGTAGCAAAGATGACTGTTTTACGTCCGTTCAAGGCGATTGTGATCAATGAAGATAATGTACGGATCATGTATGATACAGAAAATCGTATAGGGAATTTGGGAGGGGAGAGTGAAGTGCCTTCAAACTATTATAAACAGGTAGGAGATACTTTATACATCCTGCCAGGTGAGGGGAATGGGATCTCAGTGTATTGTAAGGCTGTTACATATATCAGGTTAGCAAAAGACAGTTTGCATGTGGAAATTGTCACTTTAAAACAGCCATTACTGGAAGTAACGGGATTGGATGATTGTTATGTGGAAATGTCGGGGTTGGAAATTGAAAATTTCACCTATAAAGGAGGAAAAAATAATAAAGTATTGACGCGTGAACTGGGCAATTTTGATACGATGAATGTGCAGTTGGGTTGGTATGGGAGTGTTGAACTGCAGGATGTGACTGTGAAGAATTTCAGTGTTAAAGCGGATAGTATGCGGGCATTGAGATTGGATGAGATTGGGTTGTCACAGCTAACGCAGTTTAAGAGGAATTAAAGTGTAAAAGAAATTAGCGTGTTAGCGAAGATTAAAAAGAATTAGAGGTGAGTAAGGTTTGATAGAAATTAGCGCGTTAGTGAAGATTAAGAGGAATTAGAGTTGAGTAAGGTTTGATAGAAATTAGCGCGTTAGTGAAGATTAAAGGAATTAGAGGTAAGTGAGGTTTGAAAGAAATTAGCGCGTTAGTGAAGATTAAGAGGAATTAGAGTTGAGTAAGGTTTGATAGAAATTAGCGCGTTAGTGAAGATTAAAGGAATTAGAGGTAAATGAGGTTTGAAAGCAATTAGCGCGTTAGTGAAGATTAAGAGGAATTAGAGGTGAGTAAGGTTTGAAAGCAATTAGCGCGTTAGTGAAGATTAAAGGAATTAGAGGTAAATGAGGTTTGAAAGCAATTAGCGCGTTAGTGAAGATTAAAAAGAATTAGAGGTGAGTGAAGTTTGAAAGAAATCAAGATTTGATAACGATATTGATATAAGCAAAACTATGTAAACAGAGCCCGCTATTGAGCGGGCTCTTAATGTTTTTAGATCTGTGTGGCCATTTTAAAACTTGCGTAGCGAGATAGACCATCTTTTATAGCTGCGTAGCAAGATAAGCCATAGCACCGATGCCGGTTTCAATCGCACGTTCATCGATATCAAATGTAGGTGTATGTACACCTGATGTGATACCTTTTGCCACATTTCCTGTACCCAATCTAAAGAAGCAGGCGGGAATAATCTGGCTATAAAATGCGAAGTCTTCAGCCCCCATTCTCACTTCTGTATCCTGTACATTTTCCTGTCCGAGATACTCTTCCGCCTTTGTTCTGGCGCGGCTGGTTACTTCCTCATTGTTATACAGGCAGGGATAACCTACCAATATATCAATTTCAATCTCTGCACCCATGGCATGGGCCAGTTCAGTCGCCTGTTTTTTGATGATCTCATGGGCTTTAAAGCGCCAGGTTTCGTCCATCGCTCTGAATGTACCCATCAGTTTTACTTCGCTGGGGATCACGTTGGTCGTATATCCACCATTGAATGCACAGATACTGAGTACGGAAGGAGAGAAAGGATTATTGTTCCGGCTGATCACCTGTTGTAAGCTTACAACGAGATGTGATGCCACGAGAATGGTATCAGTAGTCAGGTGAGGTTGGGCCGCGTGACCGCCTTTGCCTTTGATCGTGATATAGATCTCATCGGCACTGGCCATATACTGACCTGCACGGAAACCCAGTAAACCAGCTTCCATAGAAGGTTGTACGTGCATACCGATGATGGCATCGGGACGTGGGTTTTCCAGTGCGCCATCTTTGATCATGAGACTTGCGCCCCCCGGGTGTTTTTCTTCACCAGGCTGGAACAGTATTTTGATGGTGCCTTCAAACTCATCTTTCAGCTCCTGCAGGATGCGGGTAGCACCGAGCACGCAGGTAGTATGTACATCATGACCACAGGCATGCATGATACCGGAGTTCAATGACTTATAAGGTACATCGTTCGCTTCTGTGATGGGGAGGGCATCGATATCGGCACGGAGTGCGATGGTCTTTTTGGAAGGGTTTTTCCCTTCGATGATGGCCACGATACCGGTACCGGCTATGCCGGCAGTATATTTCACACCGAATGCATCCAGTTGTTGCTGAATGTACTTTGACGTTTCAAATTCCTGGAAGGACAGTTCGGGATGAGCGTGAATATGTCTTCTGATAGCAATGAACTCAGGCGCGTATTGGTGCGCGAGTTCCTTAATACGATTCTTCATTCCCTGCCTCTTTCTCTGGTTGTAGATTAATGGTGGCGGGCACTACGAATACACCGCCTGTGAAGCTGGATGACAATTTATCTCTCAGGTCCGCAGCTTCATCCCTGTTTTTGAAATCACCTATGCGTACTTTGAAGTAAGGTGCCTGGTAGTCCAGGTAAGTACGGTAATCAGGGTAGAGTTGCATCACCTTCGCTTTTATCTCGGTCGCTTCGTTTCTCTTGTTGGTAGAGATGACCTGTACCCTGAAACCTGGTTGGTTACGGATAGCGAGGGTATTGATATAGATCTGTTTTTTGATCAGCAGGTCGAGCCGGCTGTCTTTTACCACTTTCACGCCGCCGGTATTGGCAGCGGTGAGGGTATTGTCCTGAGCGGAAGCGAGGGTTCCGATCAGTAACCCGGATAATAATATGATTATGTGTTTCATGTTCAGTCGTTTAGAGGATTGGGGTATGGTTAATAAGCACCGGTGGTGCCGGTAGTCGCCTCCCCTTTAGCCTCTTTCATGAGAGCCACGCCGCTGGAAGTACCCAATCTGGTGGCGCCGGCAGCGATGAGCTCCTGGGCGAAGGCAAATGTACGAACTCCACCTGAAGCTTTTATCTGAATATTTTGTGGCAGATGTGCCCGCATGAGTTGTACGGCTTCGACGGAGGCGCCTTTTTCGGCGTATCCGGTGGATGTTTTGACATAGTCAACGCCGTATTTCGCATAGATCTCACAGCATTTTATGATCTCTTCTTCCAATAATATGCCACTTTCTATGATGACTTTCAGGATGACTTTATGTTGTTGGCTGCGGATGACTGCCATGATGTTGTTGATTTCTTTTTCGATATAGTCCCAGTCTTTGTTACGGATGGCGAGGAGGTTGGCGACCATGTCGATTTCGTCGGCGCCGTCAACGATGGCGAGGACGAGTTCGGCGAGTTTGGCTTCGATGGCCGAGTAGCCGAAGGGGAAGCCGATCACGGTGGCTACTTTGGTGGTGGTGCTGCTGGTGAAGGTTTTGGCAAGTTTTACGAAGGGGGGAGGGACGCATACTGCGGCGAAGTCGTATTCAACGGCTTCCATGCAGAGGTTTTTGATGTCTTCGAGGGTGGTGGTAGGTTTAAGGACCGTGTGGTCGATGTATTTGTTCAGCTGCATAGCGAGTGGTTTTCGGGTGCGAAGGTAGGGAAAATTGTAGGATTGTCAGGAATGAACGGGAATGGTTAAGGTGAGAAAAGGTTTATGCAGAATGAACAAAAATGGATCGTGGAAAGCTAGGCTGGGAGAGGGGAAGGGGGTAAATTTGAGGGGTAAATTATTGTTCATTATTAAAACAGAAAGTATGATTAACATTTTTTCGCAAGAGTATCTCGATAAAAAGTATGATGAGATAGCGAAAAACGCATTGGAGCGGGTTAAAAATAACACCCGGGAACAAAATATCCGTGAACTCATGGAAATGGGTATTTGTGATGAAAATGGGAATTACACCCCGGAATATGAAGATTTTCAATATTTAAAATGGGATAAATTAAATCAGTGTTTTTATGTATGATAACAGGCACCATGTAATCCTGGGTTTCCATGGATGTGATGAGGAAACCTGCCAGCGATTAGTAAATGATCCTAAGGAGTTTCATTTTAATAAAAATTCCTACGATTGGTTGGGGAATGGTATGTATTTCTGGGAGAATGATTTGGAAAGAGCCCGTCAGTGGGCGCTTGAAAAACAAAAACAAGGGAAAATCAGGAAAGCGGCAGTATTAGGAGCATTTATTGATCCAGGTAATTGTTGTGATTTTATGAATTCAAAATATACCGGGCAATTAGCAGATTATTATGTGAAATTGAATAAAATATTAGATGATATGCCACATAATGAAGATGTTAAATCTGATCCACATAAGGATAAATTGCTTCGAAAATTAGATTGTGCCGTAATTGAACAAATGCACAAAGAAATCAGTATCATCCAGGAAATTGAACATCGAAAATTGGGATTTATCCTT
This sequence comes from Chitinophaga sp. LS1, assembly GCF_034274695.1. Lineage (NCBI taxonomy): Bacteria > Pseudomonadati > Bacteroidota > Chitinophagia > Chitinophagales > Chitinophagaceae > Chitinophaga > Chitinophaga sp. LS1. The sequence continues at coordinate 763,527 of NZ_CP128362.1, read as the reverse complement.
ACACCAGGCTTCGACACCGTTCGCTGTGCTTTTCTTGAAGGTGCTCCTGCTTTTCCCGGTGCCGCTATAAAACTCAAGAACCATATCCAGATCTGCGTTCGTAACCCAAATAGTATCCTCGCCTTCTTCCGTCCCCGCCTCAAACCCTCCTCTATTCTAGCTGCGTAATCCTTTGTATATAAAAAACAAAGGGTGCCTCAGCTGAGACACCCTTTACTATTTTCATCCGGCAAGGACTACAAATCCTTCCCATGACATTGCTTAAACTTCTTACCACTTCCACAAGGACAAGGATCATTCCTTCCCACCTTAGGTCCCACCTTCACAGGATCCTGTTTCATCGGCTCTGCATTCGTAGCATACTCCTGCGCCTCATGACCATTGGTAGTTTCAAAATCCTGATGTGTCGCCTTCAGCTTACTCATATCAGTCTTCTGCTCACGTGCCTCCCTGATTGGCGGAGGTGCCTGCTGGCGCTGTTGCTGTTGTGCACGACCACCATCATCCTGCACAGGAATACCGCATTTACACAGGAAAGATACAATCTCTTTACTTGTCTCAGCAGTCACCTCTTTAAACAGGTTAAACGCTTCGAACTTATAAATCAACAGTGGATCTTTCTGTTCCCACACTGCACTCTGTACGGATTGTTTCAGGTCATCCATCGCACGCAGGTGCTCTTTCCACGCATCATCGATCAATGACAGGGTGATGTTACGTTCCAGTGAGTTGATCGTTTCATACCCATTGGTATCTACTACCTTCTGCAGGTTCGCCATTACATTCACACCTCTCTTCACGAAATCAGTAAATGGAATGGAGATATTCTCAACATGGTGGCCCTGTTCTTCATGGATCTGTTTGATCACAGGCAGTGTATTCTGTGCGATCTCCTGTACTTTGCGCTGGTAGTTTTCTTTCGCAGCGTGGTACAGTTTAGATGCCAGTTGGTTTACATCACCTTTCGTCAGCTCTTCCTGCGTTACATCGATATCGATCGCGAAGTTGAGGATGATATCCAGTTTCAGTGCTTCCAGGTCGCCGGTATCTTTATGTGTCGTTGCAAGGTTTTCAGCTACATCATAGAATGCATTGTCCACATCGATAGCCAGACGCTCACCAAACAAGGCGTGATTACGCTTCGCATAAATCACAGTACGTTGTTTGTTCATCACGTCATCATATTCCAACAGACGCTTACGGATACCGAAGTTATTTTCTTCTACTTTTTTCTGTGCTCTTTCGATAGAACGGGTGATCATGCTATGCTGAATCACTTCGCCTTCTTTATAACCCATACGGTCCATCAGACCAGCGATACGGTCAGAACCGAACATACGCATCAGGTCATCTTCCAGAGATACAAAGAACTGTGAAGTACCCGGATCTCCCTGACGACCGGCACGACCACGTAACTGACGGTCTACACGACGGCTTTCGTGGCGTTCAGTACCGATGATAGCCAGACCACCTGCATCTTTCACACCGGGGCCGAGCTTGATATCCGTACCACGACCTGCCATGTTGGTAGCGATGGTCACAGCACCTTTCAGACCAGCTTCTGCTACGATTTGTGCTTCACGGGCGTGTTGTTTTGCGTTCAATACATTGTGTGGCACTTTATCGAAGGTGAGCATCTTACTCAGTAACTCGGATACTTCTACGGAGGTAGTACCTACCAGTACAGGGCGTCCTTCGTTCTGCAGTTTCTTTACTTCTTCGATGACTGCTCTGTATTTATCGCGTTTGGTTTTGTATACCAGATCCTCATTATCCTTACGGGTAATAGGGAGGTTAGTTGGAATGGTAACAACATCCAGTTTGTAGATTTCCCAGAACTCACCTGCTTCTGTCACCGCTGTACCGGTCATACCAGCCAGTTTGTGATACATACGGAAGTAGTTCTGCAGGGTAACGGTAGCGAATGTTTGCGTAGCAGCTTCCACTTTTACGTTTTCTTTCGCTTCGATTGCCTGGTGCAGACCGTCAGAATAACGGCGGCCATCCAGGATACGACCTGTTTGTTCATCTACGATCTTCACTTTTCCATCCATTACTACATACTCCACATCTTTATCGAAGAGGGTGTATGCTTTCAGTAATTGCTGTACGGAGTGGATACGATCAGATTTCTGTGCGAAGTCCTGCAGCAGGGCTTCTTTACGATGTAATTTCTCATCAGCTGTCAGTTCCAGCTTTTCGAGATCAGCGATCTCAGAGCCGACATCGGGCATGATGAAGAAGTTTGGATCTTCACCGGATTGAGTGATCAGGTGAATACCTTTATCTGTCAGGTCTACAGTGTTGTTCTTTTCGTCGATGCTGAAGTACAGTTCTTCATCTACCTTCGGCATTTCGCGCTGTTGGTCGGCGATGTAGTAGTTTTCAGCTTTCTGTAATAATACTTTGATACCTGGTTCGCTCAGGTACTTGATCAGTGAGCTGCTTTTAGGCAAACCGCGCCATGCACGCATCAGGGCCAGACCACCTGTTTTAGGATCGTCTTTACCTTCAGCAATCAGTTTCTTTGCTTCGAGCAGGTACTGGGAAGTAGCTGCGCGTTGTGCATCGATCAGACGTTGGATGCGGGGTCTCAGTGCATGGAACTCCTGGTCGTCACCACGGGGAACCGGACCAGAGATGATGAGTGGGGTACGGGCGTCATCCACCAATACGCTATCCACCTCATCCACCATGGCAAAGTGGTGCTTACGTTGCACCATTTCGTCTGGTGTATGCACCATGTTGTCACGCAGGTAGTCAAAACCAAATTCGTTGTTAGTACCATAGGTAAGGTCAGCCAGGTAGGCGGCACGACGATCAGCAGTGTTTGGCTGGTGCTTGTCGATACAATCTACGGTGATATCCAGGAATTCGAAGATAGGACCATTCCACTCAGAGTCACGACGAGCGAGGTAGTCGTTCACCGTTACGATGTGAACACCTTCGCCAGCCAATGCATTCAGATAAGCAGGCAGGGTAGATACGAGGGTTTTACCTTCACCCGTAGCCATTTCGGAGATCTTACCTTCATGGAGCACGATACCACCTATGAGCTGTACGTCATAATGAACCATGTTCCAGGTTACCTGACTACCAGCGGCAGTCCAGGTATTCTTCCACGTCACTTTGTCACCTTCAATGGTCAGGTAATCCTTTCTTACTGCCAGGTCCCGGTCCAGCGGAGTGGCGGTAGCAGTAATAGTAGGATTGTTGGTGAAGAGATATGCAGTTGCTTTTACCACCGCAAATGCTTCAGGCAAAATTTCCTTCAGTATTTCTTCGATTTGTTTATCTCTGTCTTTCTTCAGCTTATCCACTTCCTGATAGATGGTATCCTTAGCGGTTACTTCTTCAGTCTGTTCAGCCTCAGTCTGTTTCTCGGCAATTACTCCGTCAATCTTCGACAAATGGGCTTTGATCCGTTGGCGAAAATCCTGCGTTTTGTTACGCAGCTGGTCTACAGGCAGGGATTGCAGTTTTTCATACTCCTCGTTGATCCTTTTCACTAAAGGCATGATCGTGTTGATGTCTCTCTCCGATTTATGCCCGCCAAAAAGTTTTGTTAAAAAACCTAACATGTCTAGTTTATTACGAATGATTGTTAAAATAGTTGTAGGGCCATAGGATACCTATGTTCCATTTCTGTTTCCTTACCCAAATATTATGCTTGGAAAGCAACCGGTGACAAGGTGTCAGCTATCCGGGTTTCGCGCAAGGCCCGTAAAATTAGGAATTATTTGCACATAGTGAAGCTGTAATGCCGTAGGATGACAGTTAAACCAGAAAAAATAAATTTTAATCCCACCAGAGGTACAAAGTCTTTGTGTCTTTCAGCTCCTGGACGAGATCTTCCACGTTTCCAATCCCTTCCTCTGCTATATCCGGACAAAAATTATGTATTTCCCTGGCAAAGGCTTCGAGGTCTGCGGGTGAAATATGCTCTATTCTGGCTTCAAACCAGTCGTTGCCTGCGCCAAGAATCTCCAGGGAGTATCGGTTATGCCAGTCGTGCAGTCTGAACAATAAGCTGTCATTGGAGATGTCATAATTAGGAGCCGCCGTGGATTTTAACCGGATAATGTCAAACTGATCATTGGATTTGATCACGGCATATTGATCAGGAAGGTTCCCATAATTTTCTTCAGATTTAAAGAGAAGATAACCGGCAGACCGTAGTTTTTTGCGGATCCGCTCGTATTTCTCTGGCTTTGGGTTATACTCAAACTCTATCCCTGCATCTTCTCCAAGGGAATGTAAAGGTACCGTAGTGAGTGTCCGGATGGCGGAAATAGCGCTCCGGTCAAAATGCAGGGAATCCGCCAAAACACGATCCTGTTCACTGATAGGTACCTCTTTCCCAAAGTTGGTGCAGGAAAAAAGGAGGGTGACAGCCGCAAAGGATAAAAGAACCTTGCTCATAGGTATTATTATATATTTCTCAATGTACAAAAATGAGTATAACCAGACAACCCTGGATCGAAATTTCATTATTAAAATGATTGATAATCAATGTTTTAAGCAAATAATTGACCTGGTTGCTGTACTCAAAAACATATTTTATACCACCATATAATCAATTCCTTCATCTATATCGTTCTGGTTTCAATTAGGATAAGCCGTAAAAAGTACACTTTAAAAAAAAGATATTATTAACGACCGTTTAACACCTTCATTTGTTACAACAGTCTACCTTTACATTATTAGGGTTTTCATAGGATAGTAAAACAAGAGCCGGATAGTCTTATCAGGCTCTTTATTTTTATATAAACATTTGTTTGTTAATTAATTCTACACTTCTTACTCATATTTTTCTTTCATTTTTACTATAATACTTTTATAATACAAGTAGACTATTGAGTCAATAAAAATTCTCCTATTTCAGGCGATTAAGAAATTTCATATAGAAATTTCCCCGGAGTTTTCTACATTTAAAAGCTGTGAAGCAACGACGTTATGAGATAATATCACGTGCACAAAACCCCCGTTTCATGCTGCGGGAAGAGAAAAACAAAACCTATCATAAAGAACAAAAAGTATTTGCCAATGAACCGTAAGTTAAGAATGGGAATGATTGGGGGCGGTAAGAATGCCTTCATCGGTGCTATTCATAGAATTGCAGCGAACATGGATGGACTGATTGAATTGAAAGCAGGTGCTTTCAGCTCTGACCCGGAGCTCTCTAAAGCCTCTGGCGAAATGTTGTTCCTCCACCCTGACAGGACCTATCCTGACTATAAGACGATGCTGGAGGCAGAAGCGAACAAACCGGCTGATGAAAAACTGGATTTTATTGCCATTGTTACGCCCAATCACGTGCACTTTGAACCAGCTATGCTCGCGCTGGAAAAAGGTTTCCATGTAGCCATCGACAAACCCATCACATTTACCCTCGAAGAAGCCAAACAACTGAAAGCAAAGGTGGAAGCTACCGGCCTCTCCCTACTACTCACCCACACTTACACTGGTTACCCAATGGTAAAGCAGGCGAAGCAAATGGTGAAAAACGGTGTATTTGGCAAGATCAGAAAGGTCTATGTTGAATATCCACAGGGTTGGCTCAGCACTTTCTCTGAAAAAGATAGTAAAGGTGCTGCCTGGCGTACAGACCCCAGCCGCTCTGGTAAAGCAGGTTGTATGGGCGATATCGGTACCCACGCTGCCAATCTGGCCGAGTATATCAGTGGGTTGAAAATAGACAAACTGTGTGCAGATCTCAATATCGTAGTTCCCGGTCGTGCACTGGATGACGACGGTGGTGTGCTGCTGAAATTCGATAATGGTGCTTCTGGTGTGCTCATTGCCTCTCAGGTAGCGGCTGGTGAAGAAAACAATCTCACCATCCGGGTATATGGTGAAAAAGGCGGCATCGAATGGTCACAGATGGAACCCAATACCCTGCTGGTAAAATGGCTGGATAAACCTACTGAAATTTATCGCGCCGGTAATAACTATGGTGCCCTGCAAAGTAGTTATGCCATCCACAATACCCGCACTCCCGGCGGACATCCGGAAGGTTACCTCGAAGCCTTTGGCAACCTGTATCGCAACTTCGCACTCACGCTGCAGGCTAAATTAAATGGTGAAACACCTGCCCCTGAAGCACTCGATTTCCCGGGTGTGGATGATGGTGTAAGAGGCATGGCCTTCATTGAGAACGTCGTGAAATCAGGACAGAGCAACGAAAAATGGACAAAATTTGAAATCTGATCTATTATGAAAACTATCAAAGGACCCGGTATATTTCTGGCGCAGTTCCTGGGTGACACTGCCCCTTTCAATTCATTGGAGAGCATCTGTAAATGGGCGGCAGGCTTAGGTTTTAAAGGCGTGCAGATCCCTACTTCCGATCCAAATATCTTCGATCTGCAAAAGGCTGCTGAAAGCAAAACTTATGCTGATGATATCAAAGGATTAGTGCAATCCACCGGTTTGGAAATCACTGAACTCTCCACTCACCTGCAGGGACAACTGGTAGCTGTGCATCCTGCATTCAGCGATCTGTTCGATGCATTTGCGCCTGCTGATAAAAGAGGTAAACCTGCTGCACGTACCGAATGGGCGGTGCAGCAACTGAAATATGCTGCAAAAGCAAGTCGTAACCTGGGCCTCGATGCGCATGCTACTTTCAGTGGTGCATTGCTCTGGCATACAGTGTATCCATGGCCACAGCGCCCTGCTGGCCTGGTTGAAACCGGGTTTAAAGAACTGGCGAACCGTTGGTTGCCGATCCTCAATGAATTTGAAGAGAATGGTGTAGACCTCTGTTATGAAATTCACCCGGGTGAAGATCTGCATGATGGCGCTACTTACGAACGTTTCCTGGAAGCGACTGGCAATCATAAACGTGCCTGCCTGCTGTACGATCCAAGTCATTTTGTATTACAATGTCTTGACTACCTGGAATATATCGACATCTATCATGAGAAGATCAAAATGTTCCATGTAAAAGATGCAGAATTCAATCCTACCGGCCGTTCCGGTGTATATGGCGGTTACCAGGGTTGGGTAGATCGTCCGGGTAGATTCCGTTCTCTGGGTGATGGCCAGGTTGATTTTAAAGCCGTGTTTAGTAAGCTCACGCAATATGATTTTTCAGGTTGGGCGGTGATGGAATGGGAGTGCTGCCTGAAGCATCCGGAAGAAGGTGCGAAAGAAGGTGCACCGTTCATCAAAGATCATATTATTCGTGTGACAGAAAAGGCGTTCGACGATTTTGCCAGTGCAGGCGCGGACGAAAGTCTGAACAGAAAGGTACTCGGTCTGGAATAAGGTGCTTTTCATCATAATTATCGTATTTAAATTATAAGGTTGCTTATATTACACAATCTGTATTTGTCATAATCTGAAATAGGACTTATAAAATGGAATCTAAAATGAGAATGCGTTATCTGGCACCATTCGTATTAAGTGCATTTTTCTTAGCCTCATGTGGTGGCAGCGGTAACAGCAGCGAAAAGAAAGACACATCAACAAGCAGCAGCGAAGCGCCTGTTGATAACTCAATGGTAAAGCAAGGTGCGGCGGAAGCAGCAGCTTCGAAAGGCGCGGGTCTGATTGCACAGTCGGACTGTCTGACATGCCACAAAGTAGATATGAAAGTGGTAGGCCCTGCTTACAAAGAAGTAGCTGCCAAATATGAAGCCTCTGAGGCAAACATCGAAATGCTGGCTGACAAAATCATCTCTGGTGGTAGTGGTCATTGGGGCGAAATTCCTATGCAGGCACACCCTAATGTATCGAAAGACGACGCCAAAGAAATGGTGAAATACATTCTGGCTTTAAAGTAGTCAAATAATTATCCGTAGCGGATTATGGATGCAATAATTTACGGGTCTCAACTATGTCATTCTGTGGGTGAACTGCGGAACCATTGTATAGCACGTATATTGATTCTTTCGTAATCCGCTTTGCTAAAATTCCAAACCCAAACAAATCCATTAATCATATGAAATTGCTCATTCCCGTTTTGGCGCTCAGTCTCTCGTCGGCCGCTGTTTTCGCGCAACAACCCAACACTTTAACTGCAAAAGAACAAAAGGACGGCTGGAAATTATTATTTGATGGCAAAACGACTACAGGCTGGCACTCTTATCTGCAATCCACTGCTACTGACAGGTGGAAGGTAACTGATGGCGCATTTGTACTCGATACTGCTGTGAAGAAAGGTGGTGGCGACCTCGTTACTAACGATGAATATGAAAACTACGATTTTACCTACGAATGGAAGATCTCTGAAGGTGGCAACAGTGGCCTGATCTTCAGCGTTCATGAAGATCCAAAATACGGTGCTACCTATCTGACAGGTGCTGAAATGCAGGTGCTGGACGATGCCCGTCATCCGGATGGTAAATATCCTAAACATAATTCCGGCGATCTGTATGATTTGAAAAAATCAACAAAGGACGCTGCAAAACCAGTAGGAGAGTGGAATAAAGCACGCATCCTGAAAAAGGACGGTCATCTCACCTTCTGGCTCAATGGCACTAAAACCATTGAAACCACTATTGGCAGCGATGAATGGAAGGAGCTGTTAGCGAATAGTAAGTTTAAAACCTGGGATGGTTTTATGAAATATGCGAAAGGTCACATCGCCCTGCAGGATCATGGCAATGTAGTGAGCTACCGCAGTCTCAAGATCAAAACACTCTAATGAATATGAAAAAACTGTTTGTTGGCATTGTATGTGCCACCGCACTGTTGATGTTGTATCCCATGACCCGGTTGATAGCCGCGGATCGTCCACGCCTGCTGGTTTTTTCTAAAACGATGGGCTTTCGTCATGATTGTATTCCTGTTGCTAAAGTAGCTTTCATCAAGCTGGGCCAGGAAAATGGATTTGATGTGGACACCACGGAAGACGCCAGTGCATTTGAATACAAGAATCTAAAGAAGTATGCGGCGGTGTTGTTTTTAAATACGACAGGCAATGTCCTGGACGACAAACAACAGGCTGCTATGGAAAAGTATATTCACAAAGGCGGTGGTTTCATGGGTATTCATGCTGCAACTGATACGGAGTATGACTGGCCATGGTACAATAAGCTGGTAGGGGCCTGGTTCACCAGCCATCCGGCACAACAGCAGGCTACCCTGCAGGTAGTAGACAAGAATAACGATGCCACCCGTCACCTGGGCGATAAATGGTCCAGATGGGATGAGTGGTACAATTTCAAAGACCTGAACCCCGATGTACATGTGCTCATCAAAATAGATGAGAGCAGTTATGAAGGTGGTAAGAACGGCGATAACCACCCCATGGCATGGTATCATGACTTCGATGGAGGCAGAGCTTTTTATACAGAGCTGGGGCATACCAAAGACTCGTATAGCGATAAGACGTACATGCGGCATGTACTGGGTGGACTCAGATATGTGATGGGCTTGAAAGCAGCTACCGCCAGCACAGCAGGAACCTTTTACTAATCATATAGAAAGCCCCCTGGAAATGGGGGCTTTTTCACGAAAACAACTATCATGCGATTGAGGTATGCTATTTACCTGGCTGCGCTTTGCGGAATTATCCTTTCCGGTTGCCAGTCAAAGATCAGACCCGGTAATCCCAGGGTACTGGTATTCTCGAAAACTGCCGGATTCCACCACGCCTCTATTCCTGCTGGTATTGCGGCGATTGAAAAACTGGGAAAAGAAAATGGATTCGATGTAGACACTACTACTAATGCCGAAATGTTCGTAGAAGATACTTTGCAGAAATATGCTGCTGTCATCTTCCTGAACACTACCGGCGATGTACTGAACAATTACCAGGAAGCAGATTTTGAAAGATATATTCAATCCGGTGGGGGGTATGTAGGTGTACATGCTGCTACGGATACTGAATATGAGTGGGGTTGGTATGGAGGACTGGCGGGTGCTTACTTTGACAGTCATCCTGCTGGTACACACAAAGCGACACTGATTGTAAAAGATAAGTCCTTTGGTCAGTTGCCCGATAAATGGGAACACGAAGACGAATGGTATAACTTCAAAAAGATCAGTCCCAATATCAAAGTTATTATGACGGTGGATGAGAAGACGTATGAAGGCGGGAAGAATGGAGACAATCATCCTATAAGCTGGTTCCACGATTATGATGGTGGCCGTGCGTTCTACACAGAACTCGGTCATACAGACGCTGCTTATAAAGAAGAGAATGTGCTGAAATTGTTACTGAGCGGTATTAAATATGCCATCGGTAAAAACCAGGTACTGGATTATAATGTGGCCACTACCCTGAGAGTGCCGGCTGAAGATCGCTTTACCAAGAATACCCTTGTATCCGGTGAGTTCTTCGAACCTACTGAGATGACTATTCTGCCTGATCTCAATATACTCATTGCACAGCGCAGAGGTGAGATCATGTACTTTGATCAGCAGGCGCATAAGTTGACGCAGGCTGGTTATTTAAGGGTGTACTACAAAACAGAAGTACCGAATGTGAACGCAGAAGAAGGTGTACTGGGTATCAGTGCGGATCCTGACTTTGCTACTAACCATTATGTATATATTTATTACTCTCCTGTTGATACCTCAGTGAATAGGTTGAGCCGTTTTACATTTGAAAACGGCCAGATCGATTCGGCTTCGGAGAAGATAGTGTTGCAGCTATATTCACAGCGTAATATCTGTTGTCATACAGGTGGTTCTATCGCCTTTGGCCCTGATCATTTATTGTACCTGTCCACAGGTGATAACTCCACACCGTTCGATGAACCAGGCCAGCAATATGTATCAAAAGGATATGCGCCGTTGGATGATCGTCCGGGTCACCTGAATTATGATGGTCGTCGTACATCCGCCAATACAAATGATCTGAGAGGAAAGATCCTTCGTTTGAAGATCAATCCGGATGGTACTTATTCCATTCCTGAGGGGAACCTCTTTAAGAAGGGAGCACCAAAGACCCGTCCTGAAATTTATGCAATGGGTACCCGTAACCCTTACCGTATTTCTGTGGACCGTAAAACGGGGTATGTGTATTGGGGTGAAGTAGGCCCTGATGCAAACAATGATGATCCGGAGCGTGGTCCAAGAGGGTATGATGAAATTAACCAGGCGAAGAAGCCGGGTAACTATGGTTATCCGATGTTCGTGGGTAACAACTATGCTTACCATCGTTACGATTACGAAACAGGAAAAGCCGGTGCTGCATTTGATCCTGCAAAACCTGTGAATGATTCACGTAATAATACCGGTATCAGAGATCTACCACCTGCTACACCAGCGATGATCTGGTATCCGTACGATAAATCGCCTGACTTCCCATCAATGGGTAGTGGTGGTCGTAATGCCATGGCAGGCCCTGTGTTTTACAATGAGTATTACCCCCAGGAAACACGTTTCCCTGATTACTACAGTGGTAAGTTCTTTATTTACGATTGGGTGAGAGGCTGGATCAAAGCGGTAACTTTTGATAAAGATGGAAACCTCTCCAAGACAGAACCATTCATGCCGCATACCAAATTCAATGCGATCATTGATATGGAAATGGGACCTGATGGCAGACTGTATGTACTGGAATATGGGAATGGCTGGTTTAGTAAGAACAAAGATGCAGGGTTGTCAAGAATTGACTTTAATGGTGGCAACCGTGCGCCAATAGCGAAGATCCAGGCAGACAAACTATCTGGTGGTTTACCATTCAAAGTGAAACTGAGTGCAAAAGGATCATCAGATCCTGACCATGATCCGCTTACTTACATCTGGTACCTGGGTAATGGAAATAAGAAAGAAACGAAAGAACCGGAGACAGAAGTAACGTATGCAGTAGCTGGTGAATATGCAGTATCAGTAGAAGTGCTGGATGATAAAGGCACCAGTACCCGTAGTGAAGGCATTGCGTTGTACGCAGGTAATGAAACACCGGAAGTAAAGATCAATATCACGGGTAATAAAACTTTCTACTTCCCAGGCAAACAGGTAGCTTATGATGTACAGGTAAGTGACAAGGAAGATGCTAACAATATAAAACCTGAGAACATGTACATCCGTGCAGAATACATGGAAGGTAGCGATCAGGCGGCGATTCCCCAGCAGGGGCATCAGATCATCACAGGGGTGATAGCAGGTAAGAACCTGTTTGAATCAGGTGATTGTAAGACCTGTCATAAGCTGGATGAAAAATCGATCGGTCCTTCCTTTAAACAGGTAGCGGAGAAATATAAAGATGATCCGAATGCGAAAGATTATCTGGCGAATAAGATCATCCAGGGTGGTGGTGGCGTATGGGGCGAAACAGCGATGTCAGCGCATCCTACCCTCACATCAGGAGAAGCACATCAACTGGCAGATTATGTGATGTCGCAGAGTGGAGATAACAAAGCACCTGCTTCGTTGCCACAGAAAGGAACAGTGTCTCCAACAGCAGGTAAGCCGGAGAAAGATAATGGTGTGTTGTACCTGATAGCCAGTTATACAGATCAGGGAGGTCCGAATATTCGTCCGCTAACGGGAACGGCTACAGCAATGCTGAAGAGCCCTAAACTGGTAGCGGCTAATTATGATCAGTCTTTTGGTGTAACTACGTTTGAAGCAAATGACATCAAGTTCCTGATCCCTACTGCGAACAGCTGGGTAAGTTATAATAACCTGGATCTGACAGGCGTGACGGGTGTGGGTATCAGCTATTATTCACAGGAGTCTTTGCAGTATGGATATAATGTGCAGTTGTTCCTGGATAAAGAGAGTGGTACTAAGTTAGGCGAGGTGGTAATAGGGCCGGGAGCTAAAGTAAAAGTACCCAATACAGCTACGATCAACTTTGCACCGGTGGCAGATGGTAAGCCGCATAATCTGTATATAAAGATTACGGCAGCAGATGCAGGGGAGAAGACATCGTTGGGGATGAGTAGATTTGAATTGTTATCAAAATAAATTGCAATTATTATCGAAATAAATGCAACGGCCTGCGGTGATCACCGCAGGCCGTTGCATTTTAAGCATAAATACTTACAATCTCAATCGTATACCACTCGCCGATTCTCAGGATCACGCCTGATATATCAAGCTCCGCCTTCATTCCAACAGCCACAAATTCACTCTCCCCTTCATCACTGAAATAATAAGGCCCATACACAGCAGCACCCAGATTAAACTGAATTGAAACAGGAATATGATCGTGGGCGATGATACAATAATCAACCATACCTAAGGAACTCTCGCTAAGACCTGTAACAGGCCAGGTAATAGACTCAGCAGCGGCCACGATTTTAGAATAACGAACAGGCAAAATGGAAAAACCGGACATATATTACGAGGAGTGCAGGTGTTTTGGGATCAATCTTCTCATGAGTAGGATGTGGGTTATCAGGAAAACAAAACTTAATCCTACTGAAGGTAAAGATTATTCCCCTTATTTCCCTGCTTTTTTACGTCCGGCATAAATATAATTGATCATCAAAACAGCGATCAGGATGAACAGGCCAAAGAACTCCCTGGTTTCTTCAATCCATGGCTGCGAGGCTTTCATGGTCTCTGCAATGTTCTCCCCATGATGTTTGGTCGCCCAATCCCATACACCATTCTGATCAAAGAATTTATAGACTGCATAACACAGATATACCAGACTACCTGCTACATATGCTTTTTTATAAAATTTGCCCATGGCTGCCAGTGCACAGCATGCAGCTCCGTACAAATAGATAGGCATCCAGATATATGGATCCGGATCATTGTATTGCAATCCTGCGAAAATGATGAAGAGGATGCACCATATAATGTTGAATAATTTCATAAAGAGACCTGATGTTGTAGAATATTTCACCAATATATAAAAAAAATATACCTTTGCCCCGAATTCCTTATTTCATCACTTTTTAAAACACAAGGAATCATGCTGAACCGTACCCACATATCACCCATCGATCTTGCCGCATAGTCCGGCAGGACACCCCGTTTCCAATTAATTTTTCCTGATTAAAAATTTAGTTGCGGCATTGCTATGCCCGCACGAAGCATTCTTATGAGCAATTTAAAAGCAAAAGAGCTCAGCAGGATCGGCTATACAGACGATCGTGCCCGGAGCCTTGTGATTAATATATTTTCTAAACACTTTAAGCATCATACAAAAGAAGAAGCGATCTCTTTATTGAATGATATTAAAGACAATCCCACTACTTATCGTAATGATGAAGTACTGGGAAAAATAGCTGCGACCTTCCTTGATGAAGTAGCAGTAAAACCTTTCCGTGCACATACCCTCCTGGAAACAACAGGTGATGTAAAAGTGTATGGCGCCAAAGAAATAGAAGCCGGTGCCAAAAGACAAATGGAGATAGCGATGACGCTGCCCGTTGCTGTGCAGGGCGCTTTAATGCCTGATGCACATACAGGCTATGGGCTGCCTATTGGTGGTGTGCTCGCTACGCACAATGCGGTGATCCCTTATGCAGTAGGAGTGGATATCGGGTGCAGAATGGCACTCTCTATCTTAGATACAGGCGAGAGTTTTCTGAAGCGATATTCTTTTCAGTTAAAAACTGCGTTGAAAAATTTCACGCACTTTGGATTGGAAGGTGGATTGGATATAGCGCAGGAACATGCTGTGCTGGATCATTCTACATTCAAAGAAACTGATTTGTTAAGAAGGTTGCAGTCAAAAGCAGCCAGGCAGTTAGGTACATCAGGTACCGGAAATCACTTTGTGGAATTTGGCCTGATCACCTTGAATGAAGACAATGCATTGGGCATTGCAGCAGGTGAGTATCTCGCACTCTTATCACACTCAGGTAGCAGGGGGTTAGGTGCTGCAATTGCGCAGTATTATACAAAGATCGCGATGGATACCTGCAAGTTGCCCAGGGAGGCACAACAACTGGCGTGGTTAGATCTCGACACACAGGCAGGACAGGAGTACTGGATGAGTATGCAGCTGGCAGGTGATTATGCCAAAGCATGTCATGACAGGATTCATGCAAATCTGCTGAAAGAAACGGGTTTGCAGGCACTGGCTACGATTGAGAACCATCACAACTTTGCATGGGAAGATACGTTGGCAGATGGCCGCAAGGCGATCATCCACCGGAAAGGTGCGACGCCTGCGCATGCAGGTGAGTTAGGTATTATTCCGGGTAGTATGACGACTGCAGCTTACCTGGTATCAGGCAAAGGTGTACCGGCTTCTTTGTACTCTGCCTCACATGGTGCAGGCAGGGCCATGAGTCGCACCCGCGCAAAAGAAAACGTAACTATGTCTGCACTGAAGAAAATGTTGGCCGATGCCAATGTTACACTCATCGGTGGGAGCGTAGAAGAAAATCCGCTGGCATACAAAGACATAGAACGTGTGATAGATGCACAGCGGGAGTTAGTAAACATTGAGGGAAGATTCGTTCCCCGCATAGTAAGAATGTATAAAGAATAAGTAATGGACAAAGCTATTCCTGCAAATGGGCGATGTTTCATTTGCGGGCAGCCACTGTGCTGAAATGAACACTATTACATCAGTAAACATATTGATAATCAATTGTTTTATTGTTGGCATACTTTTCCGGCCTGCAATGACCATGAGCAACTACCTGCACACAGCCATTCGCAGTTTGCAACACCGCAAAGCGTATGCGTTCATTAATATTACGGGCCTTGCTATTGGCATAGCCTGTATTATTCTCATCTATGCCACGGTGGCTTATCACCTGCGTACTGACAATTTTCATTTGCACAAAGAGCAGATCTACCGGATCATTTCGAAATTCCATATGGATGAACAGGCGTCGGTCAATACAGGAGTACCTGGCCCTTTGCCTGATCGTTTCAAAAATGATTATGGCATTGCAGAGCAGGTGACACACCTGGACATGCTAAGTAATAAACGCATAGCAGTGACGCGTGGTCAGAATTTCCTGGAAGACATTGCTTTCACTGATCCTGCTTATTTCGAGATATTCAACTTTCCGTTATTAAGCGGTAATACCCATGGCGTGGTCATTACCGAAAGGATCGCGCATAAATATTTTGGTCAGCAGGACCCGGTAGGGCAAAGTTTATTGCTGGATGACACCATGCGTTTTCAGATCAGTGGCGTATTGAAAGACCTGCCTGCAAATACAGACCTGCGGCAGGAGATCTTTTTCCCTTTTGATAAATTGAAAGGCTATCAACAGTGGATGGTAGAAGACTGGTGGATGAGTGTAAATAAATCGGTGCAATGTTTTATCAGGCTGAAGCCCGGTATTACGCAAGCTGTGGCAGACCAGGCATTGAAAGATCTTGCTAACAAAGCATATGGAAATGAAGAAAGTTTATTTGCCTTTGTCACTCAACCTTTGGGAGACATTCACTTTAATACTGCACTGGATGGGGTGATTCGGGAAAGTACCTTATGGATGATATCCTGTATAGGGCTTTTATTGATCATTACTACCTGTATCAATTTTATAAATCTGTCTGTAGCGCAGGCCTGGAGCCGTTCCAAAGAGATTGGTGTAAGAAAAGCATTGGGAAGTTTCCGTTGGCAGCTGTTTATGCAGTTCATTACTGAAACGGCGATATTGACAATAGCAGCTATGGCAGTGGGTGTGTTGCTGGCATGGCTGGGATTACCTTTTTTAAACAACCTGTTGCACACGACGATAAGCTGGTGGAATGTGCGTGGCTGGAGTTTTTTAATCGTGCTTTTTATAAGCATCGTATTAATATCCGGCATGTACCCGGGACTGATTATTTCAGGGTTGCGGCCGGTAGTGGCATTACAGCAAAAAAAGGCGGCCAGTGGATTTTCTTTCAGAAGGGGATTAGTGATTGTACAATTTGCTATTTCACAATTGCTGATCATTTGTACCATTATCATCGCCAATCAAATGAGGTATACACAGGAAGCAGATCCGGGATTTCGCAGATCGGCCATCGTGATGCTGCCGGTACCGGACAATGATGCGGCAAAGGTACATGCATTGTCAGGTAAGCTGGGTGATATTAGTGGATTTACATTTTGCCGGTCAGCCCCGGCAGCAGATTACTCTCCCTCTACGGGAATTGTTTGTAACAACCGGAATGTTTCTGTCGCTTATAAGACGGCGGATGCGAATTATATTCCTTTTTTCGGATTGCAGTTGATCGCTGGAAGAAATGTGACGGCTTCAGATACGATGAGTGAGTTTGTGGTGAATGAAACGGCCGTAAAGAAACTGGGATTTAGCTCACCCCGTGAAATAATCGGGTATCCAGCAACTGTGAATGGGGCAAAGGGTACAGTAGTAGGTGTAGTGAAAGATTTTCATTACCGCTCATTTCACGAATCGATAGAGCCCTTAGTGATCACCACCCTCATATACACCTATCAGAATTGTGCAGTGAGTATTAATATGGCAAGGGCACCGCAAATGATGGCAGCAGTGGAAAATGCCTGGAAGGCGGTATATCCTGCTTATATTTTTCAGTCCGGTTTCCTGGATGATGACATGGCGAAATTGTACCAGAAGGACCTGATTATTTATGAGCTGGTTCGCATATTTACATTGATCTCGGTGGTGATTGGTTGTATTGGTTTGTATGGGTTGATTTCTTTTATGGCAGCACAGCGTACGAAGGAAGTGGGGATCCGGAAGACATTGGGTGCCGGGCTGGGAAATATATTGTGGTTGTTTGGAAAAGAATTTTTCCTGTTGTTGATAGCTGGTTTTGTAGTCGCTGCGCCGGTAGGCTGGTGGGTGATGCACCGCTGGCTGGATTCTTTTGTGTACAGGACGGAGCCGGGGATTACTGTTTTTGTTGCGGCAATTTTGTTTTCGATGCTGATCACAGTGGTGACGGTAGGATGGCGGGCAATAAAGACGGCGAATATAAATCCTGTGAAGAGTCTTCGCACTGAGTAAATGAATTAATCTGTCATATAAAAAGAGGGTGTATCGGTCTTGCGATACACCCTCTTTTTATTGGTTTTAAAAAAATCTTTGCATAAAACAAATGAATGTGTTAATTTGGTAAGCGTAACCAAAGTCTAATATCCACGATTATTATTCTAAACAACGTTATGACATGAGAACAAGCTGTATGTAGTATCTAGTTTGTACGCCTGTGCAAAAGTGCCCTCCTGAAATAGTGCTGTAGCAAATACCCAATAAAAATAAACCTTGACCGGAATTGTAACACCCTCCCACTGCATTCGCGGGCAGTGTGAAGAGCATTAGTATCTCCGACTGGCATTATTGCAAAACCCTCTTTAATTACCCGGATTATGCTGTAACCGGCTCTTATCGCTGTGTCTTTTTCTCAACAAAAGGACCAGGATCAGGCCATTCATTCACCTAAAAAAACAACGTTTCACGTTATGAAGAAACATGTATGCCGCACCATTATATGGTGCTGGGCCTTGTTGCTGCTTGCCGGTAACGTACTAGCCCAAACCCGTATAACTGGTAGAGTTACTGACAAATCCTCCGGCAATCCCTTGCCCGGTGTTACTGTAGCAGTAAAAGGTTCAAACAGAGGTGGTGCCACTGACCCAAGTGGACATTACACATTACAAGCTAAAAAAGGTGATGTCCTTATTTTCTCTTTCGTCGGCTATACTTCGCAGGAAGTAGCTGTAGGTGATGGCCCCTCACTCGACGTTATTCTCTCCGAAAAAATCGGTTCGCTCGATGAAGTTGTTGTAACCGGTTATGCCACTCAACGTAAAAAAGATCTGACAGGTGCTGTATCTGTTGTGAATGTAGACCAGATCACCCGCCAACCTACTGCACAGGTGAGCAACCAGTTGCAGGGGCAGGTATCAGGTATCATGGTACTCGGCTCCGGTCAGCCCGGTGAAGAGCCACAGGTACGCATTCGTGGTGTGAATACTTTTGGTAACAACACCCCGCTCTATGTAATTGATGGTGTGCCAACACAAAATATTGTGGACATCAACCCAAATGATGTGGAGTCCATGCAGGTACTGAAAGATGCAGGTTCTGCCTCCATCTATGGTGCCAGAGCAGCAAACGGTGTGATCATCATCACCACAAAAAAAGGTAAGCCAGGCAAAGTAAGAGTGACTTACGATGCATACTATGGTCGTCAGGTACCTAAAGGTGGTAATGTGTGGCACCTGCTGAATTCACAGGAGCAGGCTAACCTGAAATGGATGGCGCTGAAAAATACGGATCCGAATATTGTGTACAACGATGGTCTGTATGGCTCGGGTGCTACTCCTGTTTTACCTGATTACATTGCTCCCGGTGGTTTGAAAGAAGGTGATCCGGGTGTAAATCCTTCTTTGTATAATGTAGATCCGAATTATAAAAACCCTTCAGACCTGGATAATTTCTATCGTATTACCAAGGCTAACAAGCAAGGTACTGATTGGTTCCATGAGATCTTCAAACCAGCACCTATCACCAGTCACAACGTTTCAGTTAGTGGCTCCAGCGATCAGGGTAGTTATTTCCTCTCTTTCTATTATTTTAACCAGGAAGGTACGCTGAAAAATACTTACCTGAAACGCTATGCGATCCGCTCAAATAGTAGCTTCAATGTGAGTCAGCATATCAGGATAGGGGAGAATATTGAATACTCTCTCATCGACAATCCACAGATCGATGCACTCACAGAAGGTAGTGGAATTGGTATGGCTTTCCGCGAGCAGCCTATTATTCCGGTATACGATATCAAAGGTAACTATGGTGGTTCTTTCAGTACCAACAGTGCCCAGCTGGGTAATGCGCGTAACCCTGTTGCGATCCAGGATCGTATCCGTAATAACAAAGGATTGGGCTCACGCCTGTTGGGCAACATGTTCCTGGAAGCAGATGTGCTGAAAGTATTTACACTCCGTACGTCATTCGGTGGTGAAATCTTCTCATCCAGCACACACACCTTCACCTATCCGGAATATGAAAATGCGGAAAATACCAAAACGAATTCATATACCGAAGGTTCCAGCAATGGTTACAACTGGACATGGACCAATACCCTGACTTTCCGCCAGAAATTTGGCAGACATAATATTACTGCTTTAGTTGGTTCTGAAGCTTACGACAACCATGGTCGCACGCTTACCGGTACTACACAGAATTACTTCATCTTCGATCCTAACTTCACCAATCTATCAACCGGTACCGGTACGCAGACAACTGGCAGTGGCACCTATTCAGATGGGTTGTTCTCCCTGTTCGGTCGTTTGGATTATAGTTACCATGATCGTTATTTGTTAGGTGCGGTTATTCGTCGTGATGGTTCCAGTAAGTTCGGTGCTAACTACCGCTATGGTTGGTTCCCGGCAGTAAGTGCTGGTTGGCGCATTTCTCAGGAGGCTTTCCTGAAAGATGTATCCTGGCTGTCAGACCTGAAGATCAGGGGTGGTTATGGTATCATGGGTAACCAGCTGAATGTGGAAAGTTCAAACGCCTTTACACAATATGGTTTGAACAAAGGATCTTCTTTCTATGACCTGAATGGTACATCCAACACGCTGGTATCTGGTTTTACCAAAACACACATTGGTAACCCGGATGCGAAATGGGAAAGCAACATCAACTCCAACATAGGTATTGATGCGAGTTTCCTCAAAGGTAAAGTGGAAGTGAGTGCAGACTATTACTACAAGAAAGTAAAAGATCTGTTGTACAAACCTGAAATTTCTGCTACTGCTGGTCGTACAGATCCTCCTACTGTGAATATTGCACAGATGGAAAACCATGGTATAGACCTGTCCATCACAGCTACTGGTATACACCTGACAAAAGAACTCACGTTCAAAGCAAATGCTACGTTCACTACTTTCAAGAACAAGATCGTAGCTATTTCTTATGATGCGCCTTACTTTGACCAGGAGTCACGTCGTTTCAATGGTAGCTTCATCATTCGTAATGCAGTAGGACAGCCGGTATCCAGTTTCTTTGGTTATAAGACAATCGGTTTCTGGAATGAACAGGATGAGATCACAGCTGCTAACCTGGAAGCACAGAAAGCAACCGGCAATAGTAGTGCTATCTACCAATCACAGGCGGCGCTGGGCCGTTTCCGCTATGCGGATATCAACCATGATGGTCAGATCACTGAAGCAGACAGAACATTCCTTGGTAATCCTAATCCGGATTTCAGCTATGGTCTGAACCTGGAACTTGATTATAAAAACTTTGATTTCAGCATCTTCCTGTATGGTGTACAAGGTAATCAGATCTGGAACCAGGTTCGCTGGTGGACTGACTACTATGCTAACTTTGCAGGTGCAAAGAGTAAGACAGCGCTCTATGATTCATGGAGACCTGATCATCACAATGCTACTGCTCCTATTCAGGAAAATGACAACTCTTTCAGTACGAACAACGTACCTAACTCTTACCTGGTAGAAAACGGTTCTTACCTCAGAGCGAAGAATATGAGCCTGGGTTATACTTTCCCTGCGTCAACATTGAAGCGGGTAGGTATAGATCGTTTCCGCGTATATGTACAGGCAGCGAACGTGTTCACGATCACGAAGTATAAAGGTATAGATCCTGAGATCTCTGGTGGTTCTACCAACTATGGTTTGGATGAAGGTGCTTATCCTAACCAGCGTCAGTACCTGATAGGTGTAAATGTTGGATTCTGAAAATGTTAAAAATCGCTAACAATGATTAAGTCAAAATATATAGTCATAGCGGCAGTGATGTCTACTGCCATACTGGTAGATGCGTGCAGCAAGAGTTTCCTGGAACGTAGTCCTCAGGGAGCATTGACGGGTAGTGACGTACAGAATAAAGATGGTATCCAGGCTTTGCTCGTAGGTGTATATGCTGCACTGGATGGGCAAAGTAGTGGTACAGCAGCGCTGAATGGCGGTAACCCATGGGAGGCAGCGCCGAGTAACTGGATTTATGGTAGCGTAGCTGCCGGCGATGCCCACAAGGGTAGTGATGCCACTGACCAGCCGCCGGTAAGCCAGATTGCCACAGGTGTATTTGATCCAAGTAATGGTTTCTTTAATACCAAATGGCAGGTATTGTTCGAAGGTATAGCCAGGGCCAATACATTGTTATCATTATTGCCGGATGCTACAGGTATGACGGATGCCGATAAGGTGGGTGTGAAAGCACAGACTTTGTTCCTGCGTGGTCATTATTACTTTGAGCTGAAGAAGATGTATGACAAAGTTCCCTGGGTAGATGAAACGAACATGGACGATTACAAACAGCCGAATAATGTGGATATCTGGCCTAAAATCGAAGCAGACTTTCAGTATGCCTACGATAACCTGCCAGAGACACAAACCAGTGTAGGTCGTGCTAACAAATGGGCAGCTGCCTGTTACCTGGCAAAGACATATGTATACCAGGCAAAGTGGTCGGAGGCGAAAGCACTTTTTGATATCATCACCGTAAAAGGACAGACTACAAATGGTTTGTCTTACGGATTGGTGGATCGGTTTGAAGATAACTTTGATCCGGCTAATAAAAATAACAAGGAGTCTGTATTCGCGATCCAGATGACAGCCAATGATGGTACCCTTTCTATTGCGAATGCGAATCAGGGTGAGATGCTGAACTTCCCTTATAACAGTCCGTTTGGTTGTTGTGGATTTTACCAGCCTACACAGGACCTGGTAAATTCATATCGTACAGATGCCACTGGATTACCTTACCTGGATGATGCAAATGATCATGCAGTGAAGAATGACATGAAGATCCTGTCTACCGAGCCATTCACACCTGATGCCGGTAACCTGGATCCAAGATTGGACTGGACGGTAGGTCGTCGTGGTATTCCTTACCTGGATTGGGGTAATCACCCGGGTCGTTCATGGGTACGTGACCAGGATTATGCAGGGCCTTATGCGCCAAAGAAAAATGTGTACTGGCAGTATGACCAGGATAAGTACAAAGATGCAAACTCCTGGGCGCCGGGATCTGCATTGAATGTTGTGTTGATCCGTTATGCAGATGTATTGTTGCAGGCAGCAGAGGCAGAAGCACAGTTAGGTAACTACACAGCTGCAGAGACTTATGTAAACCAGGTACGTACCAGGGCAGGTAAGCCGGCGACAGCGGTGTATAAATACACAAATGATGCGGCACCGATGGGTGGGTTCTCTACTACGCCTGCAGCTAATTATGTAGTATCGACTTATACAGCCGGCACTTTTGCAGCAGGGGGTAAGGATTTTTCCCTGAAGGCCATCTACTTTGAGCGTAAGCTGGAATTGGCCATGGAAGGACAGCGGTATTTCGACTTAGTTCGTTGGGGTATAGCGTCTACAGAGCTGACCAAGTTCTTTGCGTATGAGTCAAAGATTACTACTGACATCACAGGTGGTAAGTTTGTGGCTGGAAGAAATGAGCATTATCCGATACCACAGCGTCAGATTGACCTGAGTGTAAAAGGTGGTACAAAAACATTGGAGCAAAATCAAGGTTACTAATAATTATTAAAGTTCTCATTTGAGTGATGAATGAGCCCGTCAGTACGGGAGCCTCTTAATCCGGGGCAGTTGAATTACGAATGGCGGCCGGGTGCTGCCATTCGTAATTTTTTTTAACTTGTAAAGTATGGTTAGATATATTCCTTTCGTCTTCCTCGTTATCATTTGCTCATGTAAAAGCCGGCCGAAAGGTGAGGCATTGGCGACTAAATATTGTAGTAGCTGTCATATGGCGGTGTCACCAGCTTTGTTAGATAAAGAGACTTGGTTAAAGCATGTATTGCCGGCGATGGCGCCAAATCTGGGGATTGGTGTGTGGGATGATGATAAGTATTATGCTCAGAAAGGAGGGATCTCCATCCATGAATGGAATGAGATTGTGAGTTATTATAGAGAATTAGCGCCTGATTCATTGAAAGCAGGGTCTGCGTCCTTAAAAGAGGATGCTTCGATTTTTGCTGTGCATACGCCAGTAATAACCGATACTATTTATAGGGCGAGTACGACCTTAGTTTCGATCGATCCATTTACGGGTGGGGTGTATTCGAGTGCAGAGAATGGGAAGACGGCATCGCTGTTTAAATGGGATAGTTTGAAGGCAGAAAAAATAATTGATCTGCAATCAACAGGAGTGGATATAAACTGGGTGCGGGCGGATACGGGTATTTTGACTTGTATTGGGAATTTGAGGGCGGTAGATCAGTTGGCGGGTGTGATCTGGAGAATAACCCCATCATTGAAAGAAGTGCATACGATAGCCATGGGTCTGCCCAGACCTGTTCAAACTTTGCCATTCGGGAAGGACTATGTCACCCTTGGTTTTGGCCACAAATTCGGGGGGCTTTACCTGGTAAATGAGGAGAACAGGAAAACTATACGGGATGTGCCGGGTGCTATCCATGCTGAAACCGGTGATTTCAACAATGACGGTTACCCTGACCTGATGGTGTTATATGCTTATGATGATGAAGGTATCTGGCTATTCCTGAATGATAAAAAGGGGGGATTTACCAGTGAGAACATCCTTCGTTTTCCACCGGTTTATGGGTCCACCAGTTTTCAGCTGGCAGATATAAATAAAGACGGCAAGCCGGACATTATATACACGGCTGGAGACAATGGTGATTACTCTATGATCCTCAAGCCTTATCATGGGGTGTATGTGTTTTTGAATAAGGGAAATTTCAAATTTGATGTGGATAAACCAGATTTCTTCTACCACATTAATGGGTGTACCAAGGTGATAGCTGCTGATTTTGATCAGGATGGGGATATGGACCTGGCTACGATTGCTTTCTTTGCAGATCTGAAAAATAACCCTTCGGAGAAATTTGTCTATCTGGAACAAAAAAAATCGTTAGTATTTGAACCTCATGTAGTTACGGGGTTAGTTGACCAGGGTAGATGGATCTGTATGGCGGCAGGTGACTATGACAAAGATGGGGATATTGACCTGGTATTGGGTAGCTATTCGAGGGGATTTATCATCCAGGATGGGTATGAACCGGCCTGGAATATTCATACGCCACTGGTACTGTTGGAAAATAAGAAAAAATAACCGGCCCCGACCTTACTCATCAATTAAATAGTAACTCAAGTTGACATTTTTTTTACATGGTAGATTATAGTTGTAACAAATAAATCCTTATATTGCATACACAACAACAGGTAAGAAATCTAAATCGTGGAATGCTAACATAGAGATTAGCCCACCTTGATTATTTCCCTGGATACATACATTTAAATATATAAACAATACGCTTGTATTGTTTTGTCTATAAAGATACTCCTGATTGAACTGATCAGGTTTTAGAATGGCGGAAGGAGAGGCACAATGTGCCTCTCTTTTATTTACCACCAATAATAAATAACCTATGATACAGCCATTTAAATTACCACGCTACCTTTCGTAACTCTTTTATTATTTTTCATCATATTCTGCTAACTTTAAAGTCAGACAACCAGGGTCTCAAAGATGGAACCATATTATTACGATTGTGCGTTGGTAAAGAACCGAATACATGCAATAATCGCCACGCACTCCACGCCACAAGCGCTTAACTGGCTTCAACAACAGTTACAGCTGCTACAGGAAGCGAAGACTACTCAGCGCTTCAACATCACTTTCACTGCCATGCCCCGTTTTACGGGCAAACAAGTCATACCTGACACTCACATTCCCGAGGCAGATAACTTTTTCATTTATGGATATACGTTAGATCGCCTCGCACGTATCTGGTGGTTGCTCCAATTTCCTTCGGAGGACCGGTCCCGTTATGTCGCTGCTATTGAAGACCTCTTTTCGGCAGCAGATATGAATGAGCAGATTACGCTGTATGGTGCATTGCCTTTGCTGGCATATGGGGAAGAGTGGAAACTGCGTACTGCTGAAGGCATCCGCTCAAACATAGGCGGGGTGCTGGAAGCCATTATGGTACACAATAGTTATCCTGCTCAGTACCTGGATGAACCAGCCTGGAATCAGCTGGTGATGAAAGCGATTTTTACAGACAAACCTGTGCATTTGATCACTGGTCTTGACGAACGTGCTAACCCGGCACTCGCGCAGATCCTGATTGATTATGCACATGAACGCTGGGCTGCTGGCAGAAAGATCAATCCTATGTTGTGGAGATTGATCGCTCCTTTCATTGATCATGAGATCAT
Source organism: Chitinophaga sp. LS1 (assembly GCF_034274695.1). Lineage (NCBI taxonomy): Bacteria > Pseudomonadati > Bacteroidota > Chitinophagia > Chitinophagales > Chitinophagaceae > Chitinophaga > Chitinophaga sp. LS1. The sequence continues at coordinate 737,543 of NZ_CP128362.1, read as the reverse complement.
GCCTGACATTAATCGTATCTGGGCATCGGATCAGATCATAGACAAAGAAGCTGCGGCATTGGCCTGTGCGCATACCGGGTTTGCGCCGGCAAAAGTACTCCTGCAGCAATCGCCGGAGTTGGCTGGTGCCATCGCCGATCAATCGTTGACATGGAATATTGTTGCAGAAAAGGCGAATGCATAGTTGACAACAGGTAAGTGCATAACATGGGCGGGCATTCGGCAGCTTCAATAGGCAAATGTATTGCCTTAATTCATGATATGAACCTGCGGAAAACCGGAATTAACATGGAATAGCATAAACGTGTATCACACCTTCAATGTATATGCTGTAAACTTGCAGTCATTCAACCAGGAATTTTAAACAAATTATCAGGTCTCACGAAATTATTTTGACATGTGTTGTAGTCACGAACTGAATGGAACAACCCAACCATTAACAATGGTACCCGCGTATATGGAGCGTATAAAAGGAATGCAGTTCTTCGATCCGCATATCCACATGACAAGCCGCACCACAGACGATTATCAGGCTATGGCAGCGGCTGGTATTACTGCTGTAATAGAGCCTGCTTTCTGGTTAGGACAACCCAGAACCGGCATTGATACCTTCAGGGATTATTTCAATTCCCTCATTGGTTGGGAACGCTTTCGTTCCTCACAATTTGGTATTAAGCATTATTGCACCATCGGATTGAACAGCAAGGAGGCCAATAATGAAAAACTGGCGGAAGCAGTGATGGAAATACTCCCTCTTTTTCTTTATAAAGAAGGAGTAGTAGGTGTAGGAGAAATAGGATTTGACGACCAGACACCCGCTGAAGAAAAATATTATCGTGCACAGCTGGAACTCGCTAAGGAAGCGGGTTTGCCAGTGCAGATCCATACACCACACAGAGATAAAAAGAAAGGTACCACACGTAGTATGGACATCGCCATCGAGCATGGCATTGATCCAAAAATGGTGATTGTAGACCACAATAATGAAGAGACTGTAAAAGAGGTATTGGACAGGGGTTTCTGGGCTGCATTTACCATTTATCCATTTACTAAAATGGGGAATGAGCGCATGGTGGAAGTTGTGAAACAGTATGGCAGTGAGCGGATTATGATCAATTCTGCTGCGGACTGGGGTATCAGTGACCCATTGGCTGTACCTAAAACAGCGGCCCTCATGCACGAAAGTGGTATTGACTCGAATGATATTCATTTGGTAACTTTCCGAAATGCTATAACAGCCTTTGCCCAAAGTGGGCAAATTAATGAAGCGGATTTTGAGATGGTAAAGAATATAGACCAGAGCCAGAAGTTCAACGGAAGTACCGTATTACGCGGTGGTCAACAACCTTTCCGTAATGCTCAGTCTACTATTATCAGTTAAACAGCAGTATTAAGATTTGACGAATGTCCTGATTAAAATCCAGACAGATCGTACGCCATAGCCAGGTTATTTTAACCCGGCAACGAATTGTTCGTTGCGCTAACAAATTTAAACATGTATGTGAATATGGATCAATTGCAATTCGTATTTCGTCATTCGTCATTGAGAAAACCCGTGTACCCGGTGAATTATATTATTAGCAAATTACTAGGATATTTACGTTTAATGCGTCCTGCCAATATCGTGACAGCTGTAGCAGATGTTTTGGCAGGGATAGCTATATCCGGTTTTTTGGGGTCAGAAATGGTCAATTACCTGGATCATCTGTTGCCCGTACTTTGTCTCTGTCTGGCTACTATAGGTCTGTATGGAGGAGGTGTGGTATTCAACGATGTGATGGATGCAAAATTGGACACAGTAGAACGCCCTGAACGCCCGATTCCAAGTGGCATAATTTCTATGAACCAGGCAATTGTACTGGGTTCGTACCTTTTATTAGTAGGTATACTGGCGGCATTTACAGTTGCGCGTGTGACTGGTTTTATAGCACTGGGTATTACTGTATGTGCACTGGTATATGATAAATGGGGAAAACACCGGGCATGGGGCCCTGTGAATATGGGCCTTTGCAGGGGATTGAATTTATTGTTAGGAATTAGTATTGTGATGCCTGCTTTGCAGGCGTATTGGTGGATGGGGATTATTCCTGTCGTGTACATTGCGGCAGTGACCTACATCAGTCGTGGTGAAGTACATGGGGGCAATGCAATGACTATACGGATTGCAGCTGTTGCTTATGCATTGGTATATGGTACGATGGTAGCACTCGCGTATTACAATGAACACCTGCTCATTGCATCGCCGTTCATCCTGTTATTCATCATTATGATTAACAGACCATTGTGGATTGCCATGAAAAATCCCACAGGACCTAATATTGGTAAGGCGGTGAAAGGAGGGATCATTGCGTTGATAGCCATGAATGCAGCATGGGTAGCGGCGTTTTCCACCCTGCAACATGCATTGTTGGTGTTGATATTGTTACCAATATCTATGCTGATCGCAAAAGCTTTTGCTGTAACCTGATATTTTGAATTTATATAGTTGGCCGCAGGACCAGCGCAAAGAAAATCGCTTTTGTCACTGGCAAAAGCGATTTTTTTATGCTACTTTTAAAACGGCTTTTATTATTTGATGAGCACACAATCATAGCTATGCACGTTATTCAACAGACATTCAGTGTACCATATACCTACGAGGTATTTTTTACCACCCATCTCTTTGACTCAGGGAACCCACTGCTTAAGAACTACCTGGAATCCCAGGCCGCGAACAATCTCAGCAAGCGCTTACTGGTTATTGCTGATGAAGGATTGATCAAACATCATCCGAACCTTCCTGTACAAATTAAACATTATTGCGAAACCGTGAAGGGTTTTGAACTTGCTGGCGACATACTGGTTATTCCGGGTGGCGAAGCTGTAAAGAACGACATGCCGTTATTTTACAGCCTTGTTGACGCGATTGATCAGTATTCCATCGACCGCCATTCATTTGTAATCGGCATTGGTGGTGGCGCCGTACTGGACCTGGTAGGGTTTGCCGCCGCCGTATCTCATCGTGGGGTACGTCATATTCGTATACCAGGCACCGTATTATCACAGAATGATTCTGGTGTAGGTGTCAAGAATGGTATTAACTACAAAGGGAAGAAGAACTTCCTGGGCACCTTTGCACCACCTGCAGCCGTATTCAACGATGCACATTTGCTTACAACGCTGGATCCGAAAGACTGGCGGGCAGGTATTGCTGAAGCTGTAAAAGTTGCACTGATCAAAGATGCTCCTTTCTTTGAATGGCTGGAAGCGAATGCTACAGCGCTGGCAAACGGAGATCTTCCGCTCATGCAGGAACTGGTATATCGTTGTGCCGCCTTACACATGGCCCACATTGGTGGTGCGGGCGATCCATTTGAAAGTGGTTCTTCCAGGCCATTGGACTTTGGCCATTGGAGTGCGCACAAGCTGGAACAGTTATCCAATTTCGAATTGCGCCATGGAGAAGCTGTGTCTATTGGTATGGCAGTAGACAGTATCTATGCTTCATTGCTGGGGTGGCTGGATCAGGCATCTGCTTTGCGGATAGTAAAGTTATTGCAGCAGTTACAACTGCCGGTGTACCATCCATTAATGGAGCATAAAGAAGGTATTCCTTCGCCGGTTATCAAGGGATTGGAAGAGTTCAGGGAACACCTTGGCGGCAGACTTACCATTTGTTTATTAAAGGGGATCGGTGTGGCAGCAGAAGTGCATGTGATGGATCTGACACTTTTAGACAAAGCTGTAGAGACAGTCAAATCGCTTTCTTAAAACCTATTTTCATGCAAACAGTTACAGGTCATCTTTCCTATTGCACGAATATTCACCCGGGTGAAACCTGGCCGGATCATTTCGCGCAATTGCAACAATATATTCCAGCTATTAAGTCAGGTATTTCACCTGATAAACCTTTTGGTATTGGTCTGCGTCTTGCCAACACGGCGAGTTTAGAGCTTTCTAAAGAAACCAATCTGCTGGCTTTCAAGCAATGGCTGAAAGAACAGGGTTGCTATGTATTTACGATGAATGGTTTTCCATACGGAGGCTTTCATCATACCGTGGTAAAAGATCAGGTACATACACCTGACTGGACCACTTCGGACAGAGTGGAATATACCATTCGTTTGTTCCGTATTCTCGCTGCTTTGTTGCCGGCAGATATGGAAGGTGGTATTTCTACAGCGCCCTTGTCGTACAAACTATGGCATGATGATACAGAAGCGGCGATGGAAACTGCCACGTTCAATATGTTGCAGGTACTGGGTCAGTTAGTACGTATACATCGCGCAGGGGGTCCTGTGATGCACCTGGATATAGAACCCGAGCCAGATGGATTGATGGAGAATATTCAGGAGTATATAGACTGGTACTTTGCTTACCTGATGCCATTGGGTATTAACTATCTGCTGGACCAGTTTGATATGACAGAAAAAGAAGCTGGTGCTACTATAAAAAGGCATATTCAATTATGCTATGACGTATGCCACTTTGCATTGGTATATGAGTCGCCTGCATTTGTATTAGGAAAGTTGCAGGAGTATGGGTTGAAAGTTGGTAAATTACAAATCAGTGCAGCGCTGAAAGCTGCTATGCCAGCAGATCCTGTAGAAAGAGAAGCGGTGGTGCAGGCATTCAGTGCATTCAACGAACCGACTTATTTACACCAGGTCATTGCGCGAAAATCGAACGGTGATTTTCTGCATTATCCTGACTTACCGCAGGCACTGGAAGATGCGGACAATAAGGATGTAGTGGAGTGGCGATCACACTTTCATGTACCGGTATTTTTAGAACACTACGAGTTACTATATTCAACACAGTCTGATATTCGTGAAGTATTGGCGTTGCAAATTGAACAGTTATTTACGCAGCATATGGAGGTAGAAACCTACACATGGGGCGTATTGCCAGCAGCATTGAAACTGCCAATGGATCAATCAGTTTCGCGCGAGGTGAGCTGGGTGATGCAACAGCTTGGAATTCTGAAAATGGAAGGCTAGATTTGAACAAGAATCATATCCTAAGAATGGCTCAACGATCATGAAAAAGACAGTTGTTATTGACGTCGTAGGTCTCTCCTCCTCCCTGATTGGAGAACATACACCTTTTTTAAAGGGGTATGTACAGCAGCACCAGTTACGCACAATTAAACCTATGGTGCCTGCAGTCACCACAGCGGTACAGAGTACTTATGTCACCGGACAATGGCCTGCGGAGCATGGCATAGTCGGTAATGGCTGGTATGACCGTGAGGATTGTGAAATCAAGTTCTGGAAACAATCAAATAAGCTGGTAGATGCACCGAAAATATGGGAAAGAGCGAGGAAGATAGATCCTTCCTTTACTGTTTCCAAAATGTTCTGGTGGTACAATATGTATTCCAGTGCAGATTATTCTGTGACGCCGCGTCCGCAGTATTTAGCAGATGGCCGTAAGGCGCCGGATTGTTATGCACATCCATCATCACTGCGCGATCATTTGCAAAAAGAGTTAGGCACATTTCCGCTGTTTCAGTTCTGGGGACCGGGTGCGAATATCAAATCTACCCAGTGGATTGCAGATGCATCTGTAATGACGGATGATATGTATGATCCTACCCTGACATTGATCTACCTACCCCACCTGGATTATTGTTTACAAAAATCCGGGCAGGATCTGACCCGCATCAGCAAGGAATTGCGTGAGGTAGATGAGGTGGTGAAACAGCTTGTGAATCATTATGAAAAGAAGGATACCCGTGTGATCATTCTTTCAGAATATGGTATTACGAATGTGAATAACCCTATTCATCTGAATCGCATTTTCCGGCAGGAAGGTTTGATAGCGGTAAGAGAAGAGCGTGGGTTGGAGCTGCTGGATGCAGGAGCTTCCAAAGCATTTGTGGTAGCGGATCACCAGGTTGCGCATGTGTATGTAAATGATCCTTCGGTGTATAAGAAGGTAAGGGCGATTGTGGAAAACACACCTGGTGTACAACTGGTATTGGATCGCGAAGGCAAGCGTGCACACAATATGCATCATGCAAGGAGTGGGGAGTTGGTATTGGTAGCAGATACCAATAGCTGGTTTACTTACTATTATTGGCAGGACGATGCGAAGGCGCCGGATTTTGCCAGGTTGGTAGATATTCATCGTAAGCCAGGGTATGACCCGGTGGAGATGTTTATGAACCCTGCAGATCCCTTGATCAAATTAAAGGCAGGTTTTAAGCTGTTAAAGAAGAAATTGGGTTTCCGGTACCTGATGAATGTGATTCCGCTGGATGCGACATTAATTAAGGGGTCACATGGGCGAATTTCGGAAGATGGCCAGTATCACCCGGTGTTGATAACGGCGAAAGGGGAGGAGACGAGTGCGGTAGAGGCGATTGATATATATGATGTGATCTGGAAAACGATGCAATAGAGCGTATTCATTTAATACTAGAACTCATTTCATAATTACCCTTCAAGCATTGACTATCAATTACAAATATCCATTTATGAAATGAGTTCCAGGTAAGCATTGGATAAAAAAGGTGTCTGGTTCTAAAAAAGAGAAATCTGTTTTTAGAAAAATAGCAGGTTTCACCATCGTTTCACCATCGAAAATGAACCTTGTTTTCAATAAAACTGGCTGTCAGGGGATTATTTTAGCTAATCCCCTGATTTCCTATATTTCCTAGACTTGGTAGGCTATTCCCCTTCAAACTCACGACAGTCAGAATCATAACATAAAGTTATATCCCATAACTTTTAGTAATGACCTAATCCCCCTGATTATTTTGTTGAACCTCCGTCAACACAGTACTTTTGGCTTGTACGCGACACTTATTTTTGCTAAAAAGGAAATTCATCAAAACCAACCGACGACCTGCCAACCGGCACGTGTGTGTCTAACCTGTATATGATTGTGTTATTTCAACAGACTGATTATTGGGTAATATTATCCATAGGATTGGTAGTGGGCTATCTTTCCGGTTTACTGGGCAAAGGAGGGAGTGCGGTGAGTACGCCGGCTTTACAGATCTTTGCCGGCATCAACCCCTTTTATGCCCTGGCCTCTCCATTACCTGCGGCCATTACGAGTACGATATCAGCAACGGCGGTTTACAGCAAGGAGAAGCTTTTCGATAAAAGAGTGATTGGATTAGGGGCAATATTTGGCGTGCCTGCTACGGTATTAGGGGCTTATTTTAGCCATTACTTAAAGGGTGAAACATTGATGATCTGTACCGCGTTATTCATCATGGGAATTGGTACGACGTTGTTGATTTCATTCTTAAGAAAGAAGTCTGAGGAAGTTGCTGAAAAAGAGGCGTTTCATACCGGGTTAATGATCGTGGCGGCGATAGGTATTGGTTTATTATCTGGTTTATTGGCGAACGCGGGCGGGGTATTGTTTAGTAGTTTCTTTATTAAGCGGTTAAAAATGCCTATCAAGCAGGCGCTGGCATGTTCCATCGTATTATCTGCCATCTTATCCATACCCGGGGCAATCGCGCACTGGTACCTGGGTCATATCGACTGGAACATAGCGCTTTTGCTGGCGCTCACAGCGATACCATCTTCTTATTTAGGGGCGAAAACAGCGGTGAAAATGAAATCACCCTTACTTGAAAAAGTATTTGCGTGTACGCTGATCGTGTTTGGGGTGTATGATATCATCTACACCGTCTTCTTATAAAATGTCGGCCATTGGCCACCCACCAAATAAAAAAGCTTTTACCTGATTGGGTAAAAGCTTTTTTATTTGGTGGGTAATTAGAAGTCCTGAACGCTGCCAGCGTCAGGCGCAAACCTTCCTACCACAAAAAATCCAGGGGTCCTATACCCTTTGCTCACGCAAAATCTGCGCCCTTTCTTCCGGAGGTAATGAATTCACGACCAGATCGTAGGCATTCTGTAATAAAGACTGTAATTCGGGAACTGGCAAAGTTTCCAATTGTTTGATCTGTACCCAGTGATAACGGGCCAAATATGGCGCCGGTACGATACCTGGTTGGGAAATGAGGCGGTGGAAATCTTCCAGCCTGCATTTCAGAGATACCTGATGTGGAAAAGCCTTAGAGATCATGCAAAAAAGCTTTTCACCTACGGAAAACCGTACATCATCATCCCACTTATCTTCCCGCACCACGGCAGGGAAAGCAAGGCAGTAATTAAGGGTCATGTCAAACATAATACTGGCAGCTTAAAAGTTAAAAAATTCCTTTTCTCTCAGTGATAATTATAAGGCACAAGCGTGCAATATCTTTTGTAACGTGAAATGGTAAAAGGCGCGTTGAGCAGATAGCTTTCGATATAGATAGAGTCTCTTAGTGATATGGCAACGTTCCTTAAAACCCTGGTAGTTCCGAAGTTCCCTGTAATTCTATATTTACTTCTATAAATTTAAGTATCTTTTCTCAAAGCAGACACATATTTTATTGTTAAATCCGGATTATCAGAAAGCTGTGCAGTAATTGTGGGTATATAGATTTTTTCATAATGTTTGCCCTTTGCAGGATGAATGCATCCTGCAAAGGGCAAAATGGTTTTATTTGAACTTCCTCGCCATCTTTTCTTCCAACACATCCAATGGTACACAACCATCTTTCAACAATTCGTCGTGGAAATCTTTGATATTAAATTTATCTCCCAACTCAGCAGTATACTTATTCCTCAATTCGCGGATTTTCATTTCGCCTATTTTATAAGACAAAGCCTGTGCCGGCAACGCCATATAACGTTCAATTTCGGCAATCGCTTCCTGCTCGCTTGTTGGTTCATAATCAAGCATATACTTGATGGCTTGCTCACGGGTCCATCCTTTATAGTGCAAACCTACATCCACAACGAGTCTGATAGCGCGATGAATTTCGTCACTTAATCTGCCGAAGTACATGTATGGATCTGTATATATTCCTAACTCTTTTCCCAGGCTTTCGCAGTATAGTGCATAACCTTCCCCATATGCGCCGATCCAGTTAAATCTGCGGAATTTAGGCAACGAATCGTTCTCTTGTTGTATAGAGATCTGGAAGTGGTGACCGGGTATTGCTTCGTGCAGAAACAGGCATTGCATACCAGTGTAACCAAATTCTTTTGCATTCAAAATGGGTACGTAGAATACGCCTGGTCTTGAACCATCAGCAGCACCCTGCATGTATTCCGCACTTGCAGAAGCGGCGCGGAAAGCTTCTGTCTGCCTGATTTCGAAAGGTGTTTTTGGCAGGTGACCGTATAGTTCTTTTACCTTTGGCATAATCCTGTCTTTGATGCTTGCGAAGCTATCGAGGATTTGTTTTGGGGTAGAGAAGATCTTGAATTTTTTATCGGTTCTGATGTAAGTAAAGAAGGAGGGCAGATCGCCTTTCCAGCCAGTCTCCGTCATTACCTTTTCCATTTCACCTTTGATGCGGGCTACTTCTTTTTCACCGATGGCAAAGATCTCATCAGGTGTGAAGTTGGTGGTTGTCCAGTATTTGCTGTAGAGCGCGTACCAGTCTTTACCGTTAGGTAGTGCGCCATAACCGCTGGTAGTGCGTGCTTTGGGCAGGTATTCTTTTTCGATAAAGTCATGCAGCCGTGCATAAGAAGGCAAAATATACTGTTCGATGCTTGCTTTGTAAGCAGTGGCGAGTGCAGTATCCTTCAGGGTTCTGAGTGGTGCATAGAAAACATTGCCGGTATCTTTCTTAGCGATTTCAGCCAGTTGCGGGAGTATTTTTACAACCAGTGTTTTGGGTAATACGATACCTGTTTCCATGCCTTTGCGCATGTTAGCAATAGCCATGTCTGCCCATTCAGAGAATGACTTCATGCGTGACATGAAGTGGCGGTAGTCGTCATTCGTTTTGAATGGTTGTGCGCTGGCGCCGGAGCCTAGTAAAGGGAGCATTAAAGTAAGGCCACTGAATTGATCAAACGGCATGTAATGATCAGGGAATTTCAGGCGCTCTTTGCTCAGGGTGAGGTCGCGTTGCAACATGAGATAACTGATCAGGTCATTGGGCGTAAGGCCTGCAGTATCTACACCGTTGAGTGCTGTTAAGTAGCTGGTGTAAAAGCTATCGGTGCGATGACGGAATTGCTCGCTGATGTCAATTTGCAGGAGACTATCATACTGATGTTCTCCATTCATGGTTGCTTCCAGTGGAAACAGTTCCATTCTGTCATCATAATATTTCTGGACGAGGTGGTGCAGCGAATCGGCGTCATTGCCGGATTTCTTGCCAGGCTGACCACAAGCCATTGCCAGCAGAATTGATGGCAGTAGGAGATAGTGCTTTTTAAACAGCATTGTTAACTTAGATTTTGTTGATGGAAACTGGCGTAAAATAAAAAAACACTCCGAAGAATCGGAATGTTTTATATAGAACAGTGAACAATGAAAACTTAATAATACCAGGTATTTATCAGCATAACCCCCTTCATTTTCAAATGCTTGCTGGTTTACTCAATCGTTTAAGCTCCAGCCCGGTTTCATTCGAAATTTCCACATTACAGTCGACTCCGGCTTATATACCTGCTGCAAAATTAGGTTAATAATTAAAGGCAACTTGTTAACCTATTTTAAATTTTTGATTTTTATGCTACGAAAGGATACAGTATTACCATGATCCTGGAGTAAGATGTGTCCTTCTGGCCAAAGACCAAAGTTATTCCAATTTTTGTATTTAGAAATCGCCACGAGGTCTTTAAATTCTTTAGACCCTCTTTCATATGTTACCATCTTTATGCCATTCAGCCAATGTTCCACATGATTATTTGGATAAACAATGACACGGCCATGGTTCCATTCACCGATTTTTCTAAATGCATTCTGGTTAGCATCTTTTTTCCGGGGGATCAGGTCGTACAGAGAAGACAGGGTTCTGTCTCCATCGCGGCCCAGTTTGGCATCCGGATGACGCTCATCGTCCAGTACCTGGAATTCCAGGCCTATGGCTGATTTCCCTTTGGTATCGTAATCTTCTTTTACAAAGTATTTGACACCGCTGTTAGCGCCTTCTGTGAGTTTGAAATCGAACTCGAGATCGAACGCACCGTATTGTTTGTCGGTGATGATGTCGCCACCGGAACCTTCTTCATCGCCGGTAGACTGGTGGATAGTGAGTAAACCATCTTCCATTGTCCAGCCGGTGGTGGGGAAGTCTTGTTTATTCACTCTTCTCCATCCTTTCGATGTTTTGCCATCCCATAATAACGCATATCCATTCTTCTGCTCCTGTGGAGACACCGTGTTCGGTACATTATTCACCACATAGATATTATCGTAAGGAGAATATTGTGAAGCATCCGGGTTTTCTAAAATGCGGATATTGCGCCAGTGGATCTGTTTGCCTTTATCTTCGGGCTTGTAGATCTGGTGCACCTGCAGGGCGATGAAACCCTTTAGTGTCATATCGTCGATCACATGTGCACAGGCAACGCCATTGATCCATGTTCTGATCTCCGATCCACGGCATTCTATTCTATACTTATTCCAGTCACTCTTTTTGAACGCCTTTTGCGCACCTGGATTCAGGTCCAGCGGATAGAGCCAACCACGACGTGCTTCATCATATACACCACCACTCCATGCTCTGTCGCTGGGGTCTACTTCCATCTGGTAACCATGTACCCGACCATTGTTATAGTCAGGTTTGCTTTCCGAGCGGAATTGAATACCATAGTTCATTTCCGCATCGAGCTTGAGTTCCAGCTCTAAAATAAAATCACCGTAGTCTTTTGTGGTAGCAAGAAAAGAATTTGGGCTTCCCGTGACGGATGTGCCTACTATTTCATCTTTTTTGGCCTCATAGGTAGCTGTCCCATTTACTTCTTTCCATCCCGTGAGGTCCTTACCATTGTAGAGTGAATGCCATTGAGCTTTCTTTTGTGCCGTTGCCCAACTACTGAGGAACAGGACACTACAGACCAGTAACGTGTTTTTCATAACATTGAACCAAAACTAGTTTTAAAAATAAATATTAACCTTCATTTATTCAACCGATTGCACCATTTATGTGATGAACGGTAGAAATTCAATTTATCCAAGGAGTACTAACTTGTCTCTAAATTTATGCAATCGTTTGCAATTTATAACGAATCTACTTAACTTGTATTGCCCCGACCCGGAATTGTAAGAAAAACCTGGACTAAAATTGAACATAAATAAGCTGTAGTTATTACCCGCCGGGAAAAGGAAGGGCTCATTGTATACTCAAAATAAACTAGTACTTATTCTGTTACTCTAAAATTCTACGTAATGAAAAACACGTTATCGAAAACGGGGGTGATACTCCTGTATCTGCTATTGTTGGGAACCCTGGTACGCGCACAACAGTTGGTGAACCTTTCGGGAAGGGTGACAGCACCAGATGGAACACCCGTGATAGGTGCTACTGTAGCTGTGAAAGGGAAGTCGACGGGTACGGTCACCGACAACATGGGTGCTTATAAGCTGAAAGTCTCGCCCGGCGCCACAATCGTCATCTCATTTATTGGTTATTTGCCACAGGAAATCCCCCTCAACAACCGATCGTCTATTGATGTGATGTTGGCCGAAGACAACAAGAAACTCGAAGAAGTTGTCGTAGTTGGTTATGGACAGCAAAAGAAGAAAGATGTGACCGGGTCTATTGCTTCGATCAGTAGCAAGGCGATCATGGAAGTACCGGTTACAAATGCGCAACAGGCGCTGCAGGGAAGGACCCCTGGTATAGATGTCATTAATAATAGTGCGAAGCCGGGTGATGAGCCGAGAGTACGTGTGCGGGGAACGCGATCGCTTTCTGCCGGAAATGATCCTTTGTATGTAGTAGATGGAATTCCTTTTGCAGGGGCGATGAATGATATCAATCCGGCGGATATCATGTCGATGGATATTTTGAAAGATGCATCTGCGACTGCTATTTATGGTTCGCGAGGTGCGAATGGAGTGGTGCTGGTGACTACGCGAAAAGGGAAAAGTGGGAATAAACCAGTAGTGAGTTATGGAGGGTTGTATGGGTATGTGCATGCACTGGGGCGTACGGATATGATGGATGCCCAGCAGTATACCGAAATGAAAAGAGAGGCGTATCGTACCACAGGGGCTTATGATGATAGTAACCCGGATGCTTCGGATGCGAAGATATTTAATGCGACAGAGTTGGCGAATATCAAGAGAGGCGTGAATACAGATTGGCAGAAGTTGTTGATTAGTCCGGGTTGGCAAACGAGGCATTCCCTGGGTGTGAGTGGAGGATCAGATAAAACAAAGTATGCAGTGACGGGTGGATACTTCAAAGATCAGGGGGTATTGAAATTACAAAGTTATGAGCGCTATAACCTGCATGTGGCAGTGGACCAGGAAATCAGTAAACGTATTACAGTAGGAACTTCGATGCTGGCTGCCTATAGTACGCGTAAAGGCAGTAGTTATAATGGTATGGGAGATGCATTGAAAATGTTGCCGATAGCAGATCCTTATGATGCCAATGGACATCTCATTACATATCCGACGGGTGATAACCAGCAGCCGAATGCATTGTTGAATTATGTACCAGGCAACAGGGTAGAAAATTTGTATCATCTTCGGTTCTTCAATAGTCTGTATGGCGAAGTGACCATTCTCGATGGTTTGAAATATCGCCTGAATGTAGGGACAGATTTACAGCAGAATAATTATGGGTTGTTTTTAGGAAAGAATAGTACAGACCTGCTCATAGGAGGAGGAGATGCGACGGCTACCAAACAAAGCCAGTTTGTGTGGGCGTATACAGTAGAGAATCTGTTGACTTATAACAAGACTTTCCGGCAGAAACATAATCTTGGTGTGACGGCATTGTATAGTGTGCAAAGACAGCGGGAGGATAGTAGTTCAGCATCAGTGAGAGGTATTCCGGTGGAGTGGCAGCAGTATTATGGATTGGGGCAGGCAGCGAATGTGACGGGGATAGGGAGTAGTTTGGGTACGTGGACGATCCTTTCTTATATGGGTCGTGTGAATTATGGATATGATGATAGATACCTGGTAACACTCACTTTGCGTGCGGATGGTTCCAGCCGTTTTGCACCGGGACATAAGTGGGGGTATTTTCCTTCAGTCGCATTGGGTTGGAATATTACGAAAGAGCATTTTATGCAGGGTGCAACATTCTTTGATAATTTGAAATTACGTGCGAGTTATGGTAAGATCGGGAATACGGGGATACCGCCTTATGCCACGCAGGGTTTGTTAGGCAGAACGACTTATTCATTTAATAATAAGGGAACGTTGGGGTATTCGCCCATCTTATTGCGCAATCCTAATCTGACGTGGGAGACGACAACATCTTCGAACATTGGGTTGGATTTTAGTGTGTTGAAGGGAAGGATAAGTGGTACGGTGGAAGTGTATCAACAGAAGACGACAGATTTGTTATTACAGCGATTCCTGCCGTATAGTAATGGGTTTGATTATGTGTTGGAGAATACAGGTGAGACGCAGAATAAAGGGATAGAGGTAGGAATTTCGACCGTGAATATAGAATCGAAGAGTGGGTTTAGCTGGACGATGGATGTGAACTTTTTTATAAACCGGGAAAAGATATTGGCATTGGGAGAGGGCAAGACACAGGATATAGGGAATGGATGGTTTGTGGGGCAGCCAACCTATGTATATTACGATTATAAGAAGGTGGGCATCTGGCAGACGGAAGCTGCGGCACAGGTGTATACACAGCATCAGGGAGAGATACAGTTGGCCGATGTGAATAATGACAAGGTATTGAATGATAAGGATAGGGTGATCTTAGGATCATCGCAGCCGAAGTGGTCTGGAGGTATGACGCAGCGGTTTAGTTATAAAGGATTTGATTTGTCGATAGTAGCGTTTGCGAGAATGGGGAGTATGATCAAGAGTGATTTTTATGCGACCTATAATACATTGTTTGGAAGGTATAATAACCTGGATGTGAATTACTTTACGCCTGCACATCCATCGAATGAATTTCCACGTCCGAATTCAAACCAGGAGCGGCCTAATAACTATAATACGTTGAGTTATTTTGATGGATCTTATTTCAAGATTAGAAATATAGGATTGGGGTATGCGTTGCCAAAGAAGGTGATGGATAGGTGGCAGATGGAGTCGTTAAGATTTTCATTGGATGTGAAGCAGCCGTTGATACTGGCGCCATACAGGCAGAAGTGGAAGGGGATAGATCCGGAGGATGTGAATTTGATTGGTATAGATGCGCCGGCAACGTGGATGTTGCAATTTGGCGTAAACGCAACGTTTTAAATTCTTAAATTATTTTGATCATGAAAAAGTACTTATTCTTAATATTCATAGTGGTGGTATCGTGTAATAAGATGTTGGATGAGGATGTGGTGACGAATGTGACGGATGATTTTTATAATACGCCGGGAGGGTTTTCGACGGCGGTGAGTGGTAGTTATGCGGGTTTGAGAAATTTTTATAGTACAGAGCGGGGGATGACGGTGAGTGTGTTTGGAACGGATACGTATACGAATGGGTCGGATGGGGATTTTAAGTTTGTGAATCAGTATACGTCGCAGTTGAATCCCAGTTATGCGCATTTGAAGGAGATCTGGAATGGGTTTTATCAGGCGATCAATGTGTGTAATGTGGTGACGACGAGGGCGGATGCGATACCGGGACTTGATTCGGCAGTTAAGCTATCGGGAGTGGCGCAGGCGCGGTTTTGCAGGGCGAATTATTATTTTATATTGTTGCAGTTGTTTGGTGATGTGCCGTTGAATTTGAAAGAGAATACTTCGATCGTGACGGAGGCGCATCGTGATCCGGTGGCTGCTGTTTATGCATCGGTGATCAGTGATTTGCAATATGCGGCGGCGGTGTTGCCGGTGTCGCAGACAGATTGGGGGAGGGCAACGAAGCCGGCGGCGGAGCATTTATTGGCGCGGGTGTATTTAACGAGAGCGTCTTCTGCTTCGGCGGTGGGTACGGATTATGATAGTGCGGCGGTGTATTCGACAAGGGTGATATCACAGTATGGATTTCAGTTATTGCCGGATGTGGGGCAGGTATGGGCGCAGGGGAATGAGAAGAATAATGAGACGGTGTTTGCGGTGCAGTATGTGAATGATGCGTTGTATAATTCGTCGGATAATAATGCGTGCAGGTTCTTTTTGATGCAGTATGATGTGTTGTCGGGAATGAAGCGGGATTTGGCGAATGGGACGCCGTGGAAGCGGTTTAGACCGACGAAGTTTTTGTTGGATACGTTGTATAGGGATCGGGTGAATGATGGGCGGTATGAGAAGTTTTTTACGAGGGTTTGGTACTGTAATGTTGCTACAGATAAGTTGAAGGTGGGGGATACTTCGGTGTATATGCCGGGGGTGGATGTGACGGATGGGGAGATAGCGGGTAAGAAGTATTTGTATGTGCCGCCTCGTAATTATACGGAGAAGTTGTATCCATCATTGAATAAGTTTGCGGATGCGTTGCGGCCGGATAATCAGGCGAGTGGTGTGCGGCCATTTATAGCTTATCGGTTGGCGGAGGATTATTTGATAGCGGCGGAGGCGTATATGAAGAAGGGGGATAATGCGACGGCGGTGGAATATATCAATACATTGCGTGTGCGTGCTGCGAAGGTGGGGGCGAGTGATGCGGAGACGGATGTGCATAAGGAGGCGATGAAGATTGGAGAGGGGGATTTGAGTATTGATTTTATATTGGATGAGCGTGGGAGAGAGTTGGTAGGGGAGCAGATGGGATGGTTTGATTTGGTGAGGACGGGGAAGTTGTTGGAGAGGGTGAGGTTGCATAATCCGCAGGGCGGGTTGAATATAGTGGAGAAGCATGTGTTAAGGCCGATACCGCAGGATCAGATTGATAGGAGTAGTAATGAGTTTGGGCAGAATGCGGGGTATTAAAGTTGTGAGTATAAATTGTGCGGTCACTGACCGCACAATTTATATTTTGTTGTGAGATTAGTTGTTTGGTTAAATTGTGCAGACACTGTCTGCACAATTATATCAGATTGATTATCATTCGATAATGACGGTGTATAGGCCTCGTAAAACAGCTTCATGTTGTACAGATTTCTACGAGTGAAGCCTTTCAGATCCGGATGATGTTTTTCAATATGATCTGCTAGTTCAGTTACTGTTTTGTTACCCCAAATAGCATTTTTAACTTTATTACTTATATATGCCCCTACCTGCCAGTAAATATTGATCAATTCAATATTAACTTGCTTGATGGCGTTGCTTCTTGCCTGTTTTATAAGCAAGATGACTTCATCAAAACGTGTCTCCATAAAAATGATTTTACTTGTTGTTTATTAGTCGCTTTAGGTGGGAAAAAGTTGCAGTTGTGCATAGAAAGATTTATTCACTATCTTTAATCTCACCCTTAAAAACCCCCTTCTCTCATGGCTCAAAAAAACATCCTTTTCCTCACCGGAGACTATGCAGAAGATTACGAAACCATGGTACCATTTCAAATGTTACTGATGGTTGGTCATAACGTACATGCAGTATGTCCTGATAAATCGGCAGGGGATAAAGTCATCACCGCCATCCACGATTTTGAAGGTGATCAGACGTATAGTGAAAAACGTGGTCACAATTTTATCCTGAATGCTTCTTTTTCGGATGTAAAACCTGATAAATACGATGCATTGGTGATTGCAGGTGGAAGAGCACCAGAATATTTAAGACTCGATGCACGTGTAATAGAACTGGTAAAGCATTTTGCGCATGCAGATAAGCCGATTGCTGCGATTTGTCATGGTATACAGATATTGACAGTGGCGGATGTGGTGAGAGGCAGGACATTGACAGCTTATCCGGCAGTAGGGCCGGAAGTGACGATTGCCGGTGGGCATTATGCTGCTGTGAATGTAGATGAGGCGGTGACGGATGGGAATTTAGTGACGGCACCTGCATGGCCGGCGCATCCACAATGGATAGCTGCTTTTTTGAAGGTGTTGGGAACGGAGATTAAATTATGAGGTGGTATGCTTTTAGGTTTTTAGCGTTTTTTGAAGATTTTAAAGGTTTAGTGGTTTAAAGCTTTAATGGTTTAAAGGTTTAGTGGTTTAAAGGTTTAGTGATTTAATGGTTTAAAGCTTTGGTGTTATAACGTTTTAAAGTTTTAGTGGTTTATCATCTTTTTGAAGTTTTAATGTTTTTAAAGCTTTAATAGTCATTAAAGAAAAGGCCTTTGCACATGCGAAGGCCTTTTTACGCATAATTCAATGATATTTATTATTTTTGGTATACAATCCTTTTCCTATGAAACGATATTTCCTCCTCTCTTTACTCCTGTGTCCGGCAATTTTCGCTCATGCGCAGCAAGCTGATTCCCTGGTGAAATTCCAGAAAGATGGAAAATATGGCTTCAATGATGCTGCGGGTCATGAAAAGATCCCTGCTCAGTATGAGGCAGTGGGTGAATTCGTGGGTGGAGCAGCACCTGTGAAGGCAAAAGGGAAGTATGGATTTGTCTTTGCTAATGGGAAGCATTCTGCTTATAAGTATGATTCTGCATGGGTGAAGGGGCAATTCTTTTTTGTGAGTAAGAAACAGAAGCAGGGATTGCTGGATAGTACGGGAAAGGAATGGGTGGCGCCGGTTTATGAGGAGGTAAAGCCAGAAAAGGATGGATATGCGAGGATTAAGGTGGGGGAATTTTATGGGATGGTGAACAGTAAGGGGAAGGTAGTCCTGAAACCAGCTTATGATATGATAAGTGGGGTGAGTCATCATAGTGTATTGATTTATAATGGCGAGAAATGTGGGCGTGCTAATTTGAAGACGGGGCAGATTATTGGAACTCAATATGATAAAGTAGGGCCATTTAAGGATGGGCTGGCATGGGTGAAGCAGGATAATAAGTTTGGGTTTGTGAATGATAAAGGAGAGGTGGTGATTCCGGTTATGTATGACAGGGTAGGGAATTTTAATGAGGGGTATGCGCCGGTTGGGGTGAGTGGGAAGTTTGGGTTTATAGATATGGCAAATAGGGAGGTGATTGCGCGTAAGTATGATAATGCGGTTATTTTCCAGAATGGGAGAGGGTTGATTAAGTTGAATGGGAAGGTGGGGTATGTGGATAAGGAGGGGAATGAGACATGGACGGAGTCGGTGCCGGCGGCAGGGAAATAGCCGGATAAATAAATAATTGAAAATTACAGAATACAGGAGAGAATCAGTTCCTGTAAGAGGATTCTTTACCTCCCGGAGATAGTTATTGTATGATTATTTTTGTTTGTTGCAACCAATCATACAGTTTTATTAATATATGACGAAGATCACATTGGTTTCACACCAAACTATCCACAATCCTATCAATCTTAATTACTTTTTATTACCTTTGCAGCCAAATTCTGGAGCTCCTAAAGGGCTTTTAGTCATATAAACTTTACGTAATACATAAAACATTATGTCCGGTCAGCTTAAAGAAGTTCGCAACCGAATTAAGTCCACACAGTCCAACCTGCAGATCACTAAGGCTATGAAAATGGTGAGTGCTGCGAAACTGCGTCGTGCGCAGGATGCAATTTTACTGATGCGTCCTTATGCCGTTAAATTGCAGGAAATGTTGCAAAACATTGTTTCCAACAGTGAAGGCAGCATTGACCTGGCATTGGCAGCAGAGCGTCCTGTTGAAAAGGTATTACTAGTTGTAATAACCTCGGACAGAGGCTTATGTGGTGCTTACAATTCAAACCTGATCAAGCTGACTAAGCAGGTGATCCGTGAAAAATACCAGGAACAGTTTGAAAAAGGTCATGTAACTATCCTGCCTATCGGTAAGAAAGGTTGGGAGCATTTTGGTAAGAATGGTTACAAAATGAACGACACTTACTGGCACCTGTTCGCTCACCTGGATTTCGATCACGTGAAGGAAGCGGCTGCAGCTGCAATGGATGGTTTCACCAGCGGTCAATATGATGCCGTTGAGATCATTTATAGCCAGTTCAAAAATGCCGCTACCCAGTTTTATAAAGCTGAACAATTCCTGCCAATCGCAAAGGTGGAGGAAGAAGTTCCGGCTGCTAAAGGCAAGAAAGCTGCGAAGGCTGACTTTATCTTCGAACCGGAAAAGCAAACTTTGATTGCTGAACTGATGCCGAAGATCCTGAATACACAGTTGTACAAAGCGATGCTGGATGCGAATGCTTCTGAGCATGGTGCCCGTATGACGGCGATGGATAAGGCGACAGAGAATGCAAATGAACTGTTGCGTAACTATAAGATCAGCTACAACCGTGCACGTCAGGCGGCGATTACAACCGAACTGACTGAGATCGTGAGTGGTGCAGCGGCGCTGGAAGGTTAATAGCCTGAAAGAGGGCCAGTTACAACCCTGCATAACAAGCGAACTGATTTAGATTGTGAGTGGTGCAGCGGTGCTGGAAGTCTAATCTTCTGACTTAAGATCTGCTACAACCCCATGTGACAACTGAATTCATTGAGATTGTGAGTGGTGTAGTTTTTCTGGAAGGGTAATAGCCTGACTTATACACATCGTATTAACAACGATAATTTTTGATTTCTTCATAAAGGTCAAAGACTGTATTTTCGGTCTTTGACTTTTTAGCTTATAGGCGCTGACGCCAGCAATTGAAAACCGGATAATGGAAATCTCACAGATCATACCTCATGTTGAATCACTGATATTCGCTGCTGACAGACCCCTGCCTGTGCTGGATATCACCGACTTGTTGAATAATGCACTGGCTTTTTTGGAAGACAGGGTTACTGTTGACCAGGTGGAGACGGCTATTGAGGCTATACGGGAAAAGTATAGCTCGGAGTTTTATGCGTTTGAAGTGAGAGAGAGTGGGGGAGGGTTTCAGTTTCTGACCAAGAAAGAATATTATCAGACTGTGGCGCAGCTGAATGGGGATAAGTTCCTGAAAAGGCTGTCTACAGCGGCGTTGGAGACGTTGGCGATTGTGGCGTATAAGCAGCCTATTTCAAAAGGGGAGATTGAGCATATTCGTGGGGTGAGTACGGATTATTCCATTACTAAATTGTTGGAGAAGGAGTTGATTGTGATTTCCGGGAGGAGTGAGACTTTGCCAGGGAAGCCGCTGTTGTATACTACTTCGAAGGCGTTTATGGATTATTTCGGGTTGAATTCAGCTTCGGATCTGCCGAAATTGAAGGAAGTGTTTGAGGAAGAGGGGGTGCAGCCGACGTTTATGATGGGAGTAGGAGGAAATGGACAGGAGGATGATAATCTGATACTGTCAGTTTCTGAGAATGGAGAGTTGATGGGTGATATTTTGCCGGTGATTGAGGATGAGGTGAGTGGGCAGTTGGAACTGCCGTTGGGAGAGGAAGAGGTGGAAGAGCAAACAAAAGAGGGCGAAGTGACAGAACTGCCTGTGGCGGAGGAAGAGGTTGAACAACCTGCAGCTGAAAGTGAAGAAGGGAGTGAAGAAGAGCCTGCGGCAGCAGATGAAGAAGATAAAAAAGAGGATCCTGATAATGTGATTATAGAGACGATACATATTGAGGATGTGGTGTATGTGCCGGATCCGACGGAGGAAGAGATGGAAGAGGAGGATGGTGAAGATGGGGAGGAGGATGAAGATGTTGTGGATGGTGATGAAGAAGAGGATAGCGAGGAAGAGGATGACGAGGAAGAAGATGAGGAGGAAGGGGATGAAGAAGAAGAAGATGACGAGGACGAAGATGAGGAGGACGAAGAAGAAGATGGCGAGGAAGGGGATGATGAAGAAGACGATGACGAGGAGGAAGATGACGATGAGGATGAAGAAGACGACGACGATGAGGATGAAGACGATGAGGATGAAGACGATGAAGACGATGACGAGGATGAAGAAGACGATGACGAAGATGAAAATAACGACGAAGACGAAGAAAAAGGAGAAGATGATGATCATCCATCTCATTCAAAATAAACAACAAAAACGCTTTTGCCATCCGGCAAAAGCGTTTTTGTTTGGGGGCCGTAAAGGAGCCTGCGGCCAGTAAAAAAATCCAGCAAAAAAGTCCTTCGGCTGGCTTCCCCAAAGCCACCTTCCCCAAATCCACCTCGAGAAAAAGTTACCTCGATAAAAGGTCACCTCCCCAAAAGCCTCCTCCCCAAAACCACCTCTAGAAAAAGCCTGGCGCCAGCTACGCCACGCCACCCTACAACTGCTTCACCACCTCCACAAATATCTCACTCAACTTCCTATCCGTATTCCCTGCCACTTCTATTATCTCCTCTATACTCACCGCATGCAAATTATCCGGATCACACTCATCCGTAATCACACTCACCGCTGCACACGGTAACTTAATCTGATTCGCCACTATCACCTCCGGCACCGTACTCATCCCCACCATATCACCCCCTATCATCCTCAAAAACCGATACTCCGCCCTCGTCTCCAAATTAGGCCCAGGTACCGCCACATACACTCCCGTCCTCAAAAAATACCCCACCTTATGCGCCGCCGCCTTCAGCAACTTTCCCAACTCTTCATCATAAGGCATACTCATATCCGGAAACCTCACGCCAAACACCGGGGAATTCAACCCCCGAAGCGGATTCTCCGGCTGTAAATTAATATGATCATCCAACAGCACCATATCCCCCTTCTTAAACGCCGGTCGCATCCCACCCGCGGCATTACTCAATAATAGTTTCTCCACCCCCAATGCCTTCATTACCCGTATCGGAAATGTAATCTGCTGCATGGAGTACCCTTCATAATAATGAAATCGCCCTTGCATCGCAATAACAGGGGTCTCACCAATCTTACCAAAGATCAGCTGACCCTTATGCGACTCTACCGTCGATAAGGAAAAATGGGGTATCTCATAGTATGAGATTGTCTTGCTCACAACAATATGTTGTACCAGCTGGCCCAGACCTGTGCCCAATACGATCCCTACGCGGGCTTTATCAACATTAAAAGGAGAAAGAAAATTGACAGCTGCTTCGATCTGTGATTCTAAGGGATGCATAATCATTGAGTTAAGTAATTAGTGGAATTAAAAAAGCAGGCTGGAATCTAACTTCCAGGCCTGCTTTAAATATATTAATTCTACTGAATTAGCGCGCTACATTAACAGCACGTTTCTCCCTGATCACGGTCACCTTAATTTGTCCAGGATACTGCATATCATTCTGGATCTTGTTCGCGATTTCAAATGAAAGACGATCTGCATCGTTGTCTGTCACTTTCTCACTCTCTACGATCACGCGCAGTTCACGACCTGCCTGAATTGCATACGCTTTTTCCACACCATCATGTGCCAGCGCCAGGTTTTCCAGATCTTTGATACGCTGCAGGTAGCTCTGCATGATTTCACGACGGGCACCAGGACGGGCACCAGAGATGGCATCACAAGCCTGTACAATCGGAGAGATCACATATTGCATTTCCATTTCATCGTGGTGTGCACCGATCGCATTCACTACCGCTGCATGCTCACCATATTTCTCAGCCAGCTTGGCACCCAGCAGGGCGTGGCTCAGTTCAGTTTCTTCATCAGGTACTTTACCAATATCATGGAGCAGACCAGCACGTTTTGCCAGTTTAGGGTTCAGACCCAGTTCTGCTGCCATTACCGCACACAGGTTAGCTGTTTCCTTGGAGTGCATGAGCAGGTTCTGACCATAAGAAGAGCGGAAACGCATCTTACCTACAAGTCTGATCAGCTCCTTGTGCAGACCATGGATGCCCAGTTCGATCACGGTTCTTTCACCGATATCCATTACCTGTTCTTCCAGTTGTTTCTTCGTTTTTTCAACTACTTCTTCGATACGTGCAGGGTGAATACGACCATCCTGTACCAGTCTTTGCAGGGACAGACGAGCGATTTCACGACGCAGTGGGTCAAAAGAAGATAATACAATAGCTTCAGGGGTGTCGTCTACGATCAGGTCAACTCCGGTAGCCGCTTCGATAGCGCGGATGTTACGACCTTCACGACCAATGATCTGGCCTTTGATTTCATCACTTTCCAGGTTGAAAACAGTGATTGCGTTTTCGATGGTCTGCTCTGCAGCTGTACGCTGGATGGATTGTATAATGATTTTCTTAGCTTCCTTGTTTGCTTTCAGTTTAGCATCTTCGATGATCTCCTGTATGTGGGAGAGGGCCTGTGAGCGGGCTTCTTCTTTCAGGCTTTCGATGAGCTGATGACGTGCTTCTTCTGCTGTAAGTGCCGCTACTTTTTCAAGACGGCGAATATGTTCTTCCTGGTGTTTTTCGAGTTCGGTACGTTTTACAGCTACCAGCTCCATCTGGCGGGTCAGGTTTTCCTTGATCGCCTCATTCTCCTGCATCTGTTTCGTTAAGGTGTCTGTCTTCTGTGTCAGACTCAGTTCTTTCTGTTTGATGCGGTTTTCTGCATCTGCCATTTTCTGGTTGCGCGCCAGGGTTTCTTTTTCATGCTCACTTTTCAACTGCAGGAATTTCTCCTTTGCTTCCAGTATTCTGTTCTTTTTCTCATTCTCAGCGACTACTTTCCCATCTTCTACGATCTTTTGTGCCTGAGCCTCAGCTTCCTGTATTTTTATTTGTGTGTTCTTAGCAAATATAACCTTGCCTAGCAGTATTCCTATGATCAACGCAGCTACTGCTGTTATTGCTACGATTAAAGTAGATTCCATTTCAATAATTTTAACTTGATTTATGTTGCATTCCTGGCCACATCCCTATTCCGTGGAAAAGGTAGAGGGTGAGAACTGATTCACGAAAATACAAAAAAGAATGTGCTGCAATGCAGTACAGTTGAGGATTTGTAGGTATTTTGGCCGGCCAGACCCCCGTATGGGCCATCAGGCGCAGCTTTCATGAACGGGGAAGCGACAGTAATTTGCTGAACGTTAAATTGCTATATCGTATTTATATATTAGAATATATTACTTTCTAGAAATCCACTTTTTCAAAACATTTCAGCCCCTTCCTATCATCCATCACTTACCGGACTCAACATTTCTTATTACAAAACATCTTCTTTTCAGGGTGCATATTAATATATTTCCTTCATTTTTAAATTATTAATAGGGACTCTTTTGCATTTCCTGAACCGAGGTTGGTTGAATTTATTTTAAGTGCTCATCGATCAATGTCTCCAGATGTTGCAGCTTCTCCTCCAGAAATGGTTGCAGACCAGCCTGCACTTTTCCACCGTGGGTAACAGGATGGGTCGAGTACATGATCAGCGCCATCGCGATGTAATCCTGTAAGTCTTTGCCCGCATACGCAGTTTTGAATTCTATGATCTTTTCGTTCACTTCCTTCATGGTCCGGCGTACTTCCTCTTCTTCTTCCGGCTTGATTTTTAATCTGTAGGACCTGTCTGCTACGATAATATTAATGGGGATCAGCGGTTCCATGGTTGTGTCGTTTATATGTTTAATAAGGCGATACAGCGGTCAATCTCCCTGATATATTCATTGATCTTATTGCGCATTTCCTTCTTAAACTCTTCGTCATCTTCCTTGTTTCCGGGAGTACCCTGTGCAGCACCCGCGATTCTGGCCAAGTGTAACTTATTGTCCAGCTCATCGAGCTGCTGTTGCTTCATTATCAGTTCGTTGTCCTTGATTTGCAACGTTTCTTTGAGCGATACATTCTCCGACTGCACCTGTTGCAGCTTTTTCAGCAACTGTTGCAGCTTTTCTTCAATTCGTAGTATGTGTTGCTCCAAAGCCAATGTTCAAATGTACTTATGAGTACAAATTACGGATTATGAATTGATAATAGAAACTACCGGAGATTAATATTCAAGAGATTTTAACAAAAAATGCTCCACCCGGGCTATGATACCTGCGTGGAGCATTTTAATTATTTTCTGATCTCAGCCTGGAGTTGTGTCTGGAAGGTTTTGATGAGCTTTTCCATTACCGCATCGATCTCCTTGTCAGTCAACGTCTTTTGCGCATCCTGGAAGGTGAAGCTTACTGCGTAAGACTTCTTATTATTACCCAGCTTTTCGCTTTCGAATACGTCGAAGAGGTTTACGTTCTGCAGGAGTGGAGACTTCACAGTTTTTACTGCGGCCTCTACTGCAGCGTATTTCACCTGTTTGTCAAGGATGAGTGCCAGGTCACGACGTACGGATGGGAACTTAGGAATCTCTTTATAGAAGCTTTCTGTTTTTTGCAACAGGCTTAACAAATTCAGCCAGTTGAAATCTGCAAACCATACTGGTTGTTTGATGTCGAACTGTTTCAGTTTTGCATTGTCCACAGCACCGAGGGTCACTACCGATTTGTTTTTTACTACGATCTCCCAGGTATGCTGTTCTCCTTCTTTCCATTGCAATCCCTTGATACCCAGTAGTTGCAATACGTTTTGCACATAACCTTTCAGGAAGTAGAAGTCAACCGGTGCTGCTTTGTGCAACCAGCTTTCTGCCACCTTCTGACCCGTGAGGTACAGGCTCAGGTGAGCTGTTTCTTCATATTTATGTTCGCCGCTGGTGGCGTAAGTATTACCGAATTCGAAGAACAACAGGTTGTCATTTCTGCGGTTCAGGTTGTGCGATACACTTTCCAGACCGGTTTCCAGCATGGAAGGACGCATGATGTCCAGGTCTTCGGTCAGACTGTTGATCATACGAACGGTCGTAGCCAGTACCTCGGGTGAGTAGTACTTACTGTTCGTGATGGAGTTGGTGAAGATTTCATTGAAACCATTCGATGCCAGGTAGTTAGCCACCTTTTCACGGATCTTTTCCTTGTCAGGACGGGAAGCCGGAGACGGGGTAATCTGCACCTGGGTAGGAATGTCAATATTATCCAGACCATCTATACGCATTACTTCTTCCACGATATCTGCAGGAATGCTGATATCTGGTTTGGAGTAAGGAACTGCTACGCGGAAGTGCTCATCAGTCTTAGACAGGAATGTGAATCCAAGGCTCACCAGGATGCGTTCAATTTTGTCAGCAGGGTATGCTTTACCACTTAACTTCTGGATATATTTCCAGGAGGTTTCCACTTCCACAGCAGGCTTAGGTGCAGGATATACATCTATGATGCCTGAGGCAGCCTGGCCACCGGCCAGTTCACAGATCAGGGCAGCGGCACGTTGTAAAACGTATACGGTACCTGAGATATCCACACCTTTTTCAAAACGGGCAGCAGCGTCAGTGCGCAATCCATGACGGAAAGAGGTAGGACGGATGCTGGCAGCAGCGAAGCAGGCGCTTTCCAGGAAAATATTAGTGGTAGTATCGGATACACCTGTGTGCAGGCCACCGAATACACCGGCCAGGGCCATTGGTTCGCTGTCTGCATTGCAGATCACGAGGTCAGCGGCATCCAGTTTACGTTCCTTTTCGTCGAGGGTGACGAAGGGGGTATTCTGTGGCAGGTTCTTTACCCGGATCTGGCGGCCTTTGATAGTATCAGCATCGAAAGCGTGCAATGGCTGACCTGTTTCATGCAGGATGAAGTTGGTGATATCCACTACATTACTAATAGAACGGATGCCGATTGCCTGCAGGCGATGTGCCAGCCATTCAGGAGAAGGACCTACTTTCACACCGGTGAGGGTGATACCTGCATAACGAGGGCAGGCGGTAGTATTTTCGATGGATACGGCGATGTCGTAGCGGTCTTTTGCTTCAGGCAATGGAGCCAGGGCAGGGATTTTCGCTTTGTTATCGAGCGTATTGCCGGTATTGTTCAGGTAAGCACACACATCCTTTGCCACGCCCAGATGACTCATAGCATCCATGCGATTAGGGGTGAGGCCGATTTCATACACCCAGTCCTCAAAAGGTTTGAATATTTCACGGGCAGGGGTACCTGGGGTCAGGGAAGGATCCAGCACAAGGATACCTGCATGACTGCTACCGAGGCCGATTTCGTCTTCAGCGCAGATCATACCATGGCTTTCTTCGCCACGGATCTTTGCTTTTTTCATGGTCAGCGGTTCGCCGGAGGCAGGGTAGATGGTCACACCGATGGGGGCCACCACTACTTTTTGTCCAACAGCAACGTTCGGCGCACCACAAACAATGTTGAGGGGCTCAGCGGCACCGATATTGACAGTAGTCAGTCTCAGTTTGTCAGCATTGGGATGTGGTACTGCGGTGAGTACTTCTCCGATGACAAGTCCTTCCAGACTGCCTTTAACAGATTCGAATTCTTCCAGGCTTTCAACTTCCAGACCTATGCGTGTCAGGATCACAGATAGTTCCTCCGGTGTTGGTTTCACCGGCAAATAGTCACACAGCCAATTGTATGAAATAGTCATTTGATTAATTAATAAGTCCGTAAAGGTAAAATTAATGTACGAATGTGCCAATGTTGGTCGCATTGCACAAAACTGACTAAGAAGTGTTAGCAATCTCAACTAAAAAGGAGCGATCTTTGCAGGATGTGGATAAGTCCGCCGGTAATCACATCAGGCATATCTCCAAACCAATGGGGAAAAACTTTTTTAACAATGTTTGTGATTATGTGCACCTTTGTATGGGGATTGTGCGTTAATAATGTGAATAAGTGATTTGCAGTCAGTGGATAACTGACATTTTGCGGGTGTATATCCTGTGAATTGTGTCTTATAAACTATATCAGCAATCAATCCTTGTTAAATGAATAAATGCGGTTACCTTAGTTTTTACGGCCCTAAAAAGCTTTACAATTTCGAAATCGAGAAGGACATAACAGGTACAAAAAATTGTAAAAGAAACTAAGGATAGCCACGACATATAGTTTTTTTGGTTAACAGAATCAGATAAAAAATAAATGGATCTCAATCTAAAGAAAGACCGCAATGTACGTCGCAAGCCGTCCGTTGATGTATCTACCATGATGTACGGTAAAATTCCACCTCAGGCAAAGGACATGGAAGAGGCCGTATTGGGAGCCATTATGCTGGAAAAAGGGGCGTTTGACACCGTGGTAGAGATCTTGAAAGGTGAATGTTTTTATGTAGAGGCACATCAGAAAATCTTTACTGCCATGACCCGCCTGGCGGGTAAGTCCATGCCTGTGGACATCCTCACAGTGGTAGAAGAGTTACGATCAATGGGCGAACTGGAGATAGTAGGTGGACCCTATTATATCACCCGTCTTACAAATATGGTGGTATCTTCCGCCAATATTGAGGCGCATGCCCGTATTATTCTGCAAAAGTTCATTCAGAGAGAGTTGATCCGTATTTCAGGAGAGATCTTATCTGAATCATACGAAGATACTGCCGACGTATTCGACCTGCTCGACTCCGCCGAAAGTAAACTCTTTGAGGTGACGAACAATCACCTTCGTAAGAACTATGACAGTATCGACCGCGTACTGGTGAATACCATGAAGCGTATCGAAGATCTGCGTAACAAAGGTGATGATATCACAGGGGTACCTTCCGGGTTCCCTTCTCTCGATAGGGTAACTTATGGCTGGCAGTCAACGGATCTGATCATCATCGCGGCACGTCCGGCGGTGGGTAAGACTGCGTTTGCACTTAACCTGGCCAGAAATGCTGCGTTGCATCCCCGCTTTCCGAAAGGTGCGGCCGTGTTCAGCCTTGAAATGTCTTCCGGGCAGATCGTACAGCGTATTCTCTCTGCCGAGTCAGAGATTAAGCTGGAAAAGATCACCCGTGGTAAGCTGGAAGAGTACGAGATGAAGAAGCTGATGACGCATGGTATCGAAAGACTGGCGAAGGCGCCGATCTTTATTGATGATACCCCGGCACTGAACATTTTTGAATTGCGAGCGAAAGCCCGTCGTCTGGTACACAACCATGGCGTAGGTGTGATCATCATTGACTACCTGCAGCTGATGAGTGGTCATGCAGATGGTAAGGGTAGTAACCGTGAGCAGGAGATCTCCAAGATATCCCGTGATCTGAAAGGGTTGGCGAAGGAACTGCACGTACCGATCATTGCATTGTCACAGCTGAGCCGTGATGTGGAAAAGAGAAAGGATGGTAACAAGATGCCACAGCTGTCTGACTTGCGTGAATCTGGTGCGATCGAGCAGGATGCTGACATGGTAATGTTCCTGTACCGTCCTGAGTACTATGAAATCAATACCAATGAGATGGGTGAATCCAATAAAGGTGAAACCCACGTGCGTATAGCGAAACACCGTAATGGTCAGCTGGATACGATCAAGCTGAGAGCGATACTGGAATTCCAGCGCTTTGAGGATGATGGTAGTCTGGAGAATCCTGGTGGCGGCGGCGGCAACTTTATGCCGGTTGGTAATTCAGGTAAGGATTCATATGGTGGTGCTACGGACGAAGCAAAGCTGTACATCCAGAAAGGATCACGTATGAATGATATGGACTTCGATGAAGAGGCGCCTTTTTAGCAATAAAAAGGTTTACGATATAAGGCGCTTCTTCACCGAAGCGCCTTTTTTTATTACTGGAAATGGGGTTTATTTCCGTTAGCGGATTCCCATTTATTTCTATCAAATTTTAACAACGTGTGGACTAAGTATCAAACTTATTATAAAGACAATTTTAAACTGGCATATCCGGTCGTTATTAGTCAGCTGGGGCATACGATGGTGGCCCTTTCTGATACCATTATTATAGGGCATACGGGCGATGTACCGCTGGCGGCAGTGGCGCTGGGGAGTAGTATTTTTTCTATTTGCATGGTGATCGGCATTGGGATGTCGTATGGATTGACCCCATTGATCGCGCAGGAGTATGGCAGGCAGAATAAGAATGCCTGTGGAGATCTGTTGCGACATAGTCTTGTGATCAATTTAGTGATGGGCGTGGTGATGAGTACATTGATCTATGTGGGGAGTAATTACCTGTATAAACTGGACCAGGTACCGGCGGTGGCTGTGCAGGCGAAGCCTTTTCTGAAATTATTGGGGGTATCTTATTTCCCATTGATGGTGTTTTTGTCATTTAAGCAATTTGCAGAGGGGCTTGGGTTTACGAAGCAGGCCATGCATATCAGTATTATTGGGAACATTGTCAACATTGTGGTGGGGATTGCATTGGTGTATGGCATTGGAGGATTGCCACGGTTGGGGGTGATTGGTGTAGGGATTGGCACCTTGACAGATCGTATACTGATGGCGGTGGCGATGTGTTGGTATGTGTTGACGGCCCATCGTTTCAAGCCTTATCTGAAGGCGTTTGCGGCAAAGTATTTATCATGGCAGACGATTAAAAAGATATTGGGGATTGGTACCCCGGTAGCGTTGCAGTATGTGTTTGAAATCAGTGCGTTTAGCAGTGCGATTATTATGGCGGGATGGATTGGCGCAAGGGAGCAGGCGGCGCATCAGATAGCGATCAATTTAGCTTCTATCACTTACATGATGGCGAGTGGAATTTCGGCGGCTGCGGGGATTAAGAGTGGGAATCATTTTGGGGCGAAGCAGTTGAGGGAGTTACGGTTATCCGCGATAGCGAGTTATCATATGGTGTTGATCATGATGGGTACGACGGCGTTGATATTTTTAGTGGGATGCAGGGTATTGCCGCTGATGTACATCAATGATCCGGCGGTGGTGGAGATAGCGGCGCATTTGATTTTGATAGCGGCGTTCTTTCAGTTGTTTGATGGTACGCAGGTGGTTGGATTGGGGATATTGAGGGGATTGGGAGATGTGAAGATTCCGACTGTGATTACCCTATTGGCGTATTGGGTATTGGGTTTACCGGTTGCATATTTGTTAGGGATATATTGGGGCTATGGCATCCAGGGTATCTGGTGGGGGTTATTATTGGGACTACTCACAGCTTCGGTATTGTTGTTCCTGAGATTTCAGCATAAGACTACTCAATTGAACGCTTTTACAGCGGTTTAGTGACCTTTTAGCGGTATATTCATAGTATGATTATACATGGGAAACGACCTTTTAAGCAGCGTACCAAATAGGGTATGACACTTGCTCCGATGAGGAGTGGGCGGTTCGTGCTGCGTATGAAAAGTTCGTTGACGGGGAAGAGGGTTCGTCGGGATCCGGTGTTTAGGCCATTGATGGAGGATGCCGGGCGGATGAAGGTGGCGTCGCCTTTGGCGGCGAGGGTGTATAGGGAGTTGGAGATTGGGGATGTGCAGGTATATCGGAAAATGGTGGGGCGGGCGAAGGAGTTGTTGAAAAGGATGAGTGAGGTGGAGATTGAGGG
This sequence comes from Chitinophaga sp. LS1, assembly GCF_034274695.1. Taxonomy (NCBI): domain Bacteria; kingdom Pseudomonadati; phylum Bacteroidota; class Chitinophagia; order Chitinophagales; family Chitinophagaceae; genus Chitinophaga; species Chitinophaga sp. LS1. Next base: position 705,556 of record NZ_CP128362.1, on the reverse strand, counting down.
TATTTTAAGAAAAGAAAATGGCCCGGTGGAAGTTGTAAAGGTTTCCACCGGGGGAAGTATATCTGTAAGCTGTGCTGGAAATGAGGGTGTTTCTGGGATGATTAGTCCGATAAGCTATGATGAAAATGAAGGTACCTCCGGGAAAATTATTCCGATCGGGAATGCTGGAAATGAGGGTGTTTATGGGATAATGAGTTCGATAGGGTGTACTAAAAATGAGGGTATCTCCGGGAAAATTATTCCGATAAGGGAGATGATTCCAATGGTGGATGTCCCTATTTTCAGGCTTTATCATTTTTCTTCTTTTTATAAGAGCTCCGCATAGCTTTTGTGTTTTCCTTTAATAGCTGATAGGCGGTGCTGTTTATCTTTTTCACGGATAATGCTTTCCACTTGTTGATATCATCTTCAAATTCCTTGTGGAAAAGACGTTTCGATAAATCACTCATTACATTGTAATCCGCCAGCGGGTGGGCGTTCACACTGTTTTTATTCCCATTGCTGATAAAGAATTTTATCAGGGAATACAGCATTGTATTTGCCATACTCAATTCAGTGAGTTTAGCCCTGTATTCCAGGTCTTTGCCTGCTATACCGGGAAATAGCTGGTAGTCTTTTAAATGCCGGCCTTCGTGGGCGAGATAACTGACGAGGAATTTTTCGCTCTTTTTGTCATATGCGTCGGAGACGCAATATAAGGCATCAGTCACCGCCCATCCACCGGGATAGAATTTACCTAAAGAGGCGTAATCTTCCCAGCCAAGGGTTACAAAGTTCTGCATGAGTACTACCCGTACATTTAGTAGTTCCATATTTATATGAAAAGAGTAAGTCGTATCTGTTTGTTTACGCCATACCAGCAGATCGTAGAGTCTACCTACCTGTCCGATACCATCCGTAGAAAATAAGTTTTTTGATTTGATATATGCATTGAATGTTTCTTTCAGCGAATCAATGGGTTTTGTGTTTTCTACATGGAAAAACTGACACAATTTAGTGGCTAATTCTCCATCATAATTGTTAGCAGTATCCAGTAATGATTTTCGCCAGTAGTCGTGGAAGATTATCAGGAGAGAATCTATGCCGGAAGTGTGTTTTATCAGGTAATCAGACTGGTCATTTTCGTATTTGAAGCGTTTTTCAAATTCAGGTGCGAGGTGTTGGGGTACATATTGCAACGCCCTGGTTACATTGGCATCTAAGCAGGAACTGTAAAACCGGGTAGAGTCGGATTGGGCAAAGGTGCAGAGGGGGAATAAAATGAAGAGAAGAAGGGAGAACCGCATGTTTTTTCTACAAAGGAAGGGCAGGGGGGATTTTCAAAATTGTATGGAATTAACTTTTCGGCAGGTTATGGGATTAGCTTTTCGGCATCGGATGGAATTAACTTTTCGGCAGGTTATGGGATTAGCTTTTCAGCATCGGATGGGATTAACTTTTCGGCAGGTTATGGAATAGCTTTTCAGCATCGGATGCAATTAACTTTTCAGCAGTTTGCGGAATTGAAGGGGCGAGATGTGATAGGCTTTTTTAAACGACCTGATAAAATGGGCGTCATCATAGAAGCCGTTGTCAAAGCTGATGTCGGAGATAGTCTTAGGGGTATTTAATAGTTGGTGCACCGCATGATTGAGTTTTATTTTGAGTTGGTAGGTGCCAATGGTTTCTCCTGTCTTTTCTTTGAATGCCCGGGCCAGGTAATTAGGATGGACATATACCCTTTGTGCCAGTGAATGTGGGGTATGAAAAAAATCTTTCTCGGCATGCAGGATCCCGATCACTTGTATGAGCCATGTCAGATTTTGATTGCGTTCCGGCAATGGCTGATCAATAAAGAAACCGGGATCTGCAGCAAAGGATTTATTTAGTAAAAAGTCTACTATCAGTTGGTAGAAATAGGCTTTATTGTCATTTGTATAGAGAAAGAAATCTTCCTTTTCCCTGTGGGAGATTTCGATATTTATACACGACACCGTATCCGTTACGAATTCATTTTTATGGATATGGTGTCTGCTTCTATACACGATATCACCTGGCTTGATGAGAATAGATTCATTCCTGAAGTTTTCAACATATTCTCCTGCTAAGAGGATGCTGAAATAGTCGTTTTTATGGGCATGGGGCTGCGTCTCACCATACAGATGTGCTGTCTTGCTGAGGATCAGGTCATGATGAATACTTGTTCGTTCATTGACCCCTAAAAACTCACCTTCATTTAAAATGATCATATACGGCTTTGGAAATTTGGGCGATCCAGGCTTCTCTTTCAGCATCACTTCCTTTTGAATCGGATACGAATACTGTCAGTATCAGGTGTTTTCCATTTGGTAAGATAATGATACCACTATCATTTGTGGCAGCAGTGAATCCATTATTTGTGCCGGAGGTACCGGTTTTATGAGCTACTATTGTGCCTTTGGGCAATAGCCCTTTGATGCGGTTTGCGCCCGGGTAAGATCCGGCTAAGTCTTTCCAGAGGGTATTGTATGATGCGCTGGACAATACTTTATTTTGGAGGTAGATCTTATATAATTGGGTGATACCTATTGGCGTTGCCCAGTTACGATATTGGGTGGTATCATTGCTTTGTTGTTCCTTTTCGGTGGTGGCGATGTTGATACCTTTTACACCGAGGCTTTTAATGTAAGCGTTTGTTTTCTTAGTTCCTCCTAATAAACGCAGCAATACATCGCAGGCTGTGCCATCGCTCTCCATGATATTGTACCTGGATATTTCCCTGAGGGTCATGCTCACACCGCCATTTGGATGTGCATCACGGATAGGGCTATGTCCTATGGGCATAATGTCGTCTTTGGTAATGAGGATCTTTTCATCCAGTTTATATTTCCCGATATCTACCTGATGCAGGATGGCCAGGGAGATGGGGAACTTATACACGCTTTGCATAGGATAATGATCATTGCCTCTGTAAGTAAGAGTATCACCGGTTTCCAGCAATAAGGTAGCTACGCCGATATGTGCATTGGAATGTGTGGCGATAGAATCGATCGTTTTCCGGAGAGCGGTAGTTTGTGCGTGAACGGTAGCAGACAGGCATGCAAGTAATATAACAATGGCGGTCTTTCGTGGCATATAATTTTTATTACCTTGAAGATACACCAAATATTTTATGATAGGTGAAATAGCTGATCGCTAAAATCAGCATGACAAATATAGGGAAGAAGGTCTGGCCGTTGGAAAGACCGTCTACTGCGGCATGGGAAACTGCTGCGCTGATCAGGTTAAAAGTAAAGCCGGCATATGCCCATTCTTTGATCCTGCCTTTGAAGAAGGGAAGAATTAATACCAGCGCTCCCGTTACTTTGAAGATGGTGAGGAGTACCCGGAAATATTCAGGATAACCCAGATGTACAAACCCTTCTTTGGCTAATTGAGAATTGCCATAGATGGCAGGCATCACGCCTTCGAAGAGGAAGAAGATAGAGGTGGTAACCCAGTAAATGATCTTAGTCGTTTTCATATAGTATAATTTACAATTGTAAATATAGATTTGTTCACAGAAAATTGTGAGGGGGGAGTACGTCAATAAAGGGGGAAATTGCGACTGAAGGGGAAAAGAGGATAAGAGGATAAGAGATGATGTTTGATACATCAGACAGTAATTTGATTGATTTGGTTCGGTCATACGATTCAGAAGAGTCAGCATCATTTTCTCGTACCAATTAAATAGCTTTGCACCCATGTTTTACGCAAAAGAACTGCTGCCATCTGCAGCCACTTACACAATGGATGAACCTGGTTCCAGGTATTGCATCATGGTATTGCGCCATACAGCAGGGGATGAGGTGATTTTGACCGATGGAAAAGGGGGACGGTACCAGGGGGTGATTACGGACGATAACCGCAAGAAATGTGTCATAACCATCTCCCAATACACCCTGATGCCAGCGGTGGCTGCGCCTGTAAGAATAGCGATTGCGTTTACAAAGAATACTTCCCGTATCGAGTGGTTCCTGGAAAAGGCCACAGAGATTGGTATACAATCTATTATCCCGCTGATCAGTCATCGTTCTGAAAAGGAGAAATTCCGGGCAGACAGGCTGGAAAACATCCTTGTTTCTGCCATGCTGCAATCCCAGCAATATTATTTACCGGAACTGACTACGCCAGCCAATTTTGATAAACTGGTGAATGAGCCGCCTTCTGAGCAATTATTCATCGCGCATTGTCTGCCTGAACAAAAACAACATCTCTGGCAAGCTATGGAAAAAGGGAAAGATTCGCTGTTGCTGATCGGGCCAGAAGGCGATTTTACGCCTGAAGAAATTTCACTGGCCCTGGGTAAGGGTTTTAAACCTGTGTCACTGGGTGAAACCAGATTGCGTACGGAGACTGCGGGTGTGGTGGGGTGCACCATGATGAATGCGGTGAATGTTGGATAAAAGAAAAAATAATTGTAGATTACACACTTATAATATATACTTTATAAGTACCACGTGAAAAATGCGCATCTTCATCAGGATTCCGATTTATGGAATTTGATAAAAGCGGATTCTATTCCGGCTTTTAATGAAGTATACTCCCGCTACTGGGAGGTGCTGTTCCGTATGGCTTACAAACGTCTTCCTTCGAAGGAAATCGCCGAAGAAATTGTACAGGATACATTTATTATTCTCTGGGAGAAGCGGCATTCCATTGAAGTTACGACTTTAAAAAGTTATCTCTTCGCTATTACCCGTTACGCTATTTTCCATTATCATGCCCGTCAGGAAACCATTCGCACGCGTATGCAGGAAATGGCTGCCATGACGCAGTCGGCACCCGATATAGAAGCGATTGTGAATGCCCGCTTACTGTTGCAACTGGTGGATACCATTGCGGCAGAACTGCCTGAAAAAAGCCGCCTGGTCTTTTCGGATAATAAACTGAAAGATCATGCGCTCTCTGAATCTGCCCAATCTTTTAATATCTCCGTCAAAACTGCTGAGGGGCATCTGACCCGTGCACTGAAAACAGTGCGGTTAAAACTGGGTACTTTGTACACTACTTTATTTATGTGAAATTTTTTTTCGGCGGACCAAGGGTAAACCTTTTGAAATATACTCTACCTATAAAAGGGCAATTCCCATGTCAAAAGAAAACATTCAGGAACTAGCTGAAAAATGGCTCAATGGCACTGCTACCCCTGCTGAAATACAGCGTTTGCAGGAGTGGTACCAGGCCCGGGAAGCCATGCCCACGCCAGTACCGGATGCACAGATGGGGGTACGGATCAGGGAGGGGATTCAAATTGGTTCCCGAAGAAAATCTTTTAAATGGGTAAGCATCGCTGCTGCGGTGTTGCTATTGTTTGCCGCTGGCTATCATTATTATAAAAAACCAGTTACCAGGCAAATGGCTGTTTATGTTCCCCGCGAACACCAAAATCGATTATTGTTGCCAGATAGCTCTGAAGTATGGCTCAATGCAGATAGTAAACTTACGTATAACGAAACTGACAATAAAAGAGAAGTAACACTGGAAGGCGAGGCCTTCTTCAATATCAAACAGGCTGCAGGCCGCCCTTTCGTCGTAAAAGCTGGCCCCTGTACCGCCACAGTTTTAGGGACATCTTTCAACGTTAAAGCTTACAAAAATGATCCTAAAGTCCTCATTACCGTCGCCACCGGCAAAGTACAGGTAGAAGATCAACATCAGCAATTGAAAGTGCTCACTGCCAACAAACAGATTGCGCTGGAACCAATCACAGGCGCGATCAGGGAAAAACAGGTAAACGCAGTCGTATATAAAGCCTGGATAGACGGCAGCTTTGAAGTCAACAATGAAACTTTTGAAGAAGTTGCCCATCGCTTAAGCCGGAAGTATGATGTCGATGTTCACTTTGAAAATCCGGCACTTGCGCACTGTACTTTCCTGGCCAGTTTTGACCAGGCAGCCAATCTGCCATTCATTTTATCCATGTTGTGTAAGATTAACAATTCCACATTTAGCATCAGTGAAGATAAGAGGGAGGTAACTATTTCAGGTAGTGGCTGTAGTAATTAAGGATAGTTTTTTTATTGATTAAATATTCCCGTTATGAAATTTATCAGCATGCCCGCCGGTGATTCTTCATGATAGAAAGAACATAGCGCTTTCAGCATCCACGGTCTGCAAACTTCAGATGCCTCAGCGCTACGGCATTGTACTTCTATTTCATCATACAAAATGCATTTAAAGATATGAAATACTGCGGTATTTTAAGCGGGGTTCCTATTCCCTTATACGAACGTTTTCAACCGTTATTAAAGATCATGCGCTTCCTGTTCCTGGTCATACTGGTTTTATGTACAACGACGCTGCTGTTGGTAGCCCGCGATGGCCGCGGGCAGGACCTGAGCGCCATCAGACTCCATCTGGATATCCATGACGCCAAACTGAATAAAGTACTAAAACAAATTGAACGCAACACTGAACTGCTTTTTATCATTGACGGCACTGTAGCCCAGCAGGCGTCGGTTCCATCACTGGAAGATAAAGAACGCTCTCTCAAAGAGATCCTGGATGCAGTACTGGCGCCAAACGATCTTGCTTATATACAGGATGGACATTACATCATTATTAAAAAATCTATTCCTGCTGTTTTTGTAAAGCCTATTTCTGGTGTGGTGACAGATGAAAAGGGAGAGCCGTTGCCAGGTGTGAGTATCTCTGTTAAAGGATCTCATGCGGGTACGATCTCTAATGAGAAAGGTGTTTTCTCTTTGAATAGTTCTACTGACAATGATACACTGGTCATCAGTTATGTAGGTTATAAAACACAGGAAGTTCCGGTGAAAGGTACCAGTCAGCTCACGATCAGATTGGCACTGAGTGAAAACTCCCTGCAGGATGTAGTGGTAATTGGGTATGGTAGTCAGCGTAAAGGCGATCTGACCAGTTCCGTTGCTACTGTGAAATCTGAAAGTTTTGTAAAGGGAAATGTACTCGATGCGGGACAGTTATTACAAGGTAAAGTAGCCGGTCTTTCTGTATCTGCACCAAGTGGCGATCCTACCAGTGGTACGCAGATCTTATTAAGAGGTAATACCACATTGTTAGGTGCGAATAGTAGTCCGCTTATACTGATCGATGGTATACCTGGTGATCTGAAAACAGTGGCGCCGGAAGATATAGAATCTATGGATGTACTGAAAGATGGTTCAGCAGCGGCGATATATGGTACACGTGGTACGAACGGTGTAATCATTGTAACCACCAGAAGGCCAGGTGGTGCGTATACCAACACCGTAGATTATAGTGGTTATGTAGGTACACAGACGGTGGCCCGTAAAATGGATATGTTGACAGCTGCAGATTACCGTCAACAAATAGCAGATGGTACGCGTGATAAATCATGGGATCTGGGGTCCAATACGGACTGGCAGAAAGCGATTACGCAGACCCCGATCACGCATGTGCATAACCTGACATTCCGTGGTGGTAACAGCAAGACGAATTACCTCGCGAATGTGAACTATCGTTCATTGGAAGGGATTATGAAAAAGTCTGACAACAATACTTTTACAGGTAGAGTGGACATCAATCATAGCATGCTGGACGATAAGCTGCGCATCAATGTAGGTTTATTGAATTCAAATAATAAGTTCACCACTACAGGTGATGGCATTAGTTTTAACGGGTATACCTACAGACAGGCATTGATAAGGAATCCGACATCTCCAATATACGACTCAACAGGTAAGTGGTTTGAACAGACAGGTTTGTTCAACTATGAAAATCCTTTGTCAAGATTGTATGAGAGCAGTGGAGAAAACACTTCACAGAATACGCGTATGAACAGTACCATCACGTTGTTGCCAATAGAGGGATTGAAACTGTCAGCGTTGTTTTCTTATACCCGTTACAATGAAGAGCGTGGTTATTCAGAGACCAAGCAACACATATCAACCTTGCGTGATGGCAGGAATGGATATGCTTCAGTAGGTTCATTACAGAATGTGCAGCGATTGATGGAACTAACGGCGCAGTATAATAAGAATATCGGCAAGCATAAATTCAGTGTGATGGGTGGGTATAGTTACCAGGAAACTGACTACCGGAATTCTTATATGCAGAACTGGGATTTTCCAACAGATCGTTTTTCATATAATGACATTGGTATAGGGTATGCCCTGAAACAAGGGCTGGCTGTGCAATTTAGTGAGAAGTCAGAAACCAACCTGATAGGTTTCTTTGGTCGTGCGACTTATAGTTATGATGATAAATATTTATTGCTGGCTTCACTGAGACATGAGGCGGCGAGTCAGTTGTATGGAACGAAGCAGCCATGGGGTAATTTCCCGGCGGTATCATTTGGTTGGAGAGTAAGCAATGAGCCATTTATGAAAGGCATCAGCTGGCTCACAGACCTGAAGCTTCGTGCGGGTTATGGAGTGACGGGTACACAGCCTACAGATCTGTTTCTGGGTGTGGGTATCCTGAGTTATGGCGATTATGTGTATAACAATGGGGTATGGATACAGACACTGGGTCCTTCACAGAATCCGAATGATAAACTGCGTTGGGAAGAGAAGCATGAATCCAACTTTGGAGTAGACTATACATTGTTCAATGGCCGGGTGAGTGGGAATGTGGATTATTATATCAGGAGGATCAATGGTTTGCTGTATGATTATGCGGTGCCTAGTCCTCCTAACTTGTATAGCAGCACCCGTGCGAATGTGGGTAAGATGGAAAACAAAGGGCTGGAAGTAATGGTGAATATCATTCCGGTAAAGACGAAAGATTTTGAATGGAGTACGAGTCTGATGTTCTCCACCAATACGAACAAACTGATCACACTTTCCAATGAGTTGTACCAGGCGAGTGTGGATTACATCACCACGGGTAGTACGGGAGAGCCGATTCAGACATTTACCAATATTGTGAGAGTGGGTCGTAATATCGGCGACTTCTATGGTTTTAAAGTAGTAGACATATCAAATGATGGAAAGTGGATCTATGAAGGTCGTGATGGGAAGCCGGTAGATTATGCTTCATATCAACATGCATTTGAAGATAAGCGGGTATTGGGGAATGGTTTGCCAAGGTATTATGGAGGGTGGAATAATACATTCCGCTATAAGAGTTTTGATCTGAGTGTGACCATGCGTGGGGCGTTCAAGTACCAGATACTGAACTTTCAGCGCATGTATTATGAGAACACGGGGTTGCAGCAGTACAATCGTCTGAAATCAGCGTATGACAAGGTAATGGGCAAGGCAGTATTGAGTACGGATATGCCATTGGAGTTCAATAGTAACTATGTGGAAAACGGAGATTTCTGGAAGATAGATAACATCACTTTAGGCTATAATTTCAATCATATTCAGAGTAAGTACATCCATGGGGCGAGGGTATATGTATCCACGCTGAACACGCTGACACTCACAGGTTACAAAGGGATAGATCCGGAAGTGAACAGGCTGGGACTGGCGCCGGGCGTGGATGACAGGGATAAGTATCCTTCTGTAAGAACATTTACTGTAGGTGTGAATCTGAATTTTTAAAACCAAAGCAATGAAAAGATACATATGGATAGCAGTGCTGTTTGCAATGGCCTGTACCAAACTAAAAGATACCAGTTATAATAAGATCATTGATAGTCAGTTTGATCCGACTACAGAAGATTTGGCGAGTCTGGTGGGGGCAGCGTATGTAAACTGGCGGTATGTGATGAATGATTGGAATGGATTGTTCCGTGCGCAGGAAGTATCAGGAGATGAAGTGGTGATACCGGCGAGGCCGAATGGTTGGGTAGATGGGGGTGTTTATCTGCGTATACATGAGCATACCTGGACAGCGGATGATGATATAGTGGTGCAGACATGGGGGCGTGCATATGCGGGGATTACGAATTGTAACAGGGTGATCTATCAGTTAGAGTCAGGGATCATACCTATATCAGATTCAACGGCCAAGCATGCCACGCTGGCGGAGTTGCATGTATTGCGGGCATCATATTATTATGTGTTGTGTGATTTTTATGGGAATGTACCGTTAGTAACGGAGTTCAATGTGCCGTCAGGATATCTGCCTACACAGAACACACGGAAAGAGGTATATGATTTTATCGTGAATGAGATCAATACCTATCTGCCATTGTTGAGTGCGAAGAATGATGGAACGACGTATGGGAAATTCAATCAGTGGGCGGCGCATGCGTTGTTGGCAAAGATGTACCTGAATGCGGAGGTGTATACGGGTGTGCCGGCGTGGGCAGCGTGTATAAAGCAGTGTGATACGTTGATAGATTCTCATGTAGGGTTTGCATTGGAGGCAGCGCAGAAGAATGTGTTCATTACAGAGAATGAGAACTCACCAGAGATCATTTTTGCATTACCTTTCGATGAGACGTATGTGACGAACTGGAATGCATTTGATATACATATGGAGACATTGCAGCCGGCGAACCAGGCGACGTATAATTTGAAGTCAACGCCGTGGGGAGGGATATGTGCGATACCACAGTTTATAAAGACGTATGATGTGGATGATGACCGGCTCAGGGATAACTGGATAAAGGGGCAGCAGTACAGTGCGGGTGGGGAGGTGTTGAATTGTACAATGGGGGCTTATTCAGGGCAGCCATTGAATTACATCAATGCGGTACCGGGGATAGATGCATCGGAGGAGATACATGGGTATAGATTGGGGAAGTTTGAGATAAAGCAGAAGGCGCAGGTGCAGTTGAGTAATGACTGGCCGTTGTTCAGGTATGCGGATGTGTTGATGATGAAGGCGGAGAGTTTGTTACGGACGGGAAATACAGCAGATGCGGCGACGTTAGTGACGACGGTAAGGCAGCGGTCATTTTCAACGAATCCATCAAAGGCGACGGTGACGGGGGCAGATTTGTTGAAGGGGAGTGAGTATGATTATGGGTTGAGGAATCATTTGGATTCAAGTTTTCAGGGGGGGAGTGATGTGGTGTATGGGCGGTTTTTGGATGAGTTGGGATGGGAGTTTAGTCAGGAGGGGAGAAGGAGGCAGGATATGATCAGGTTTGGGGTGTTTACGAAGAAGAGTTGGTTTTCGCATAGTCCGAATGGGGATTATAGGAGTTTGTATCCGATACCGAGGACGGAGTTGAATAAGAATGCGAATTTGAAGCAGAATGCGGGTTACTAGGATTGAGTGGATGCTTTTTTGTGAGTTTACTGAATGCTTTTTAGTGATGTATTGGAAAGATTTTGCAGGGTGTTGATGGATTTTTGTAGACTTACAGCGCGTTTTTTTTATTTTTTTGGAAGAATTATTTTTTGAGATAGGTCTTTGGGGAGAGGGCGATATCCTTTTCCACTTTTTGATAATAAACATGCACGATTATGAAGCGATTATTTTTATCATTGTCACTGTTCTATTCAGTTACCTTATCAGCCCAACAAGCGGATTATCCGATCCGTGCAGTCAATTTTACAGCGGTAAAATTGACGGACAACTTTTGGTTGCCGCGTATTCAGGTGAATCATACCGTAACGATACCGGCGTCGTTTGCGCGGTGTGAGAATACCGGCAGGGTAAAGAATTTTGAGATGGCGGCAGCGCATTCGGGGAAGTTTTGTACGAAGTTTACATTTGATGATACGGATATTTACAAGACGATAGAAGGGGCTTCGTTTTCGATGGCAGTGACGCCGGATAAGCAAATGGATCGGTATGTAGATTCATTGATAGCGATAGTGGCGAAGGCGCAGGAGCCGGATGGGTATTTGTATACGGCGAGGACGATTGATCCTTTGCATCCACCAGAGTGGGCGGGGCCAGAGCGGTGGGTGAATGAGCATGTGTTGAGTCATGAGTTGTATAATTCAGGGCATTTATTTGAGGCGGCGAGTGCGCATTATCTGGCGACGGGGAAGAAGAATTTTTTGGATATCGCGTTGAAGAATGCGGATTTGTTGGTGCAAACATTTGGGCCAGGGAAGAGAGGGGTGGCGCCTGGGCATGAGGTAGTAGAGATGGGGTTAGTGAAATTATATCGTATTACGGGGCGGAAAGATTATCTGGCGCTGGCGAAGTTTTTTATAGATGAGAGAGGGAAGCGGGCGTATGATAAGAGGAGTAAGAATGAGTGGCAGAATGGGAAGTATTGGCAGGATGATAAGCCGGTGACGGCGCAGGATGAGGCGGAAGGGCATGCGGTAAGGGCGATGTATTTGTATGCAGCGATGGCAGATATAGCGGCGATAGATGGGGATACGGCTTATTTGGCGGCGATAGACAGGATATGGAATAATATGACGGGGAAGAAGATATATGTACAGGGAGGGATAGGTGCGGTGCCGGAAGGGGAGCGGTTTGGAGAGGATTATGAGTTGCCGAATGCGACGGCTTATAATGAGACGTGTGCGGCGATAGGGAATGCATTTTGGAATGAGCGGATGTTTTTATTGCATGGGGATGCGAAGTATATAGATTTGTTGGAGAAGGTGATGTATAATGGGTTGATATCAGGATTGGGGTTGGATGGGAAGTCGTTCTTTTATACGAATGCGATGCAGGTGACGGATGGGGTGAAGCATGGTAGTTTAGAGCCGGGTCGTTCAGGGTGGTTTGAGTGTTCATGTTGTCCGACGAATTTAGTGCGGTTTTTGCCATCAGTGCCGGGTTATATGTATGCGCAGGAGGGGAAGAGGGTGTATGTGAATTTGTTTATAAATAGTACAGCGAAATTGAAAGTGAATAATGCGGATGTGGTGGTTACGCAGCAGCATAATTATCCGTGGGAGGGGAATATTGTATTAAAAATAGATCCGGTAAAGGCGAGTGCATTTGATTTGTATGTGCGGGTACCGGGATGGGCGAAGGGAGAGGCGATACCGGATGGGTTGTATCGGTTTAGGGATACTGCTTTTGCTGCTGTAGTGATAAATGTAAATGGGCAGCCGGTATCATATAAGATGGAGAAGGGGTATGCGGTGGTGAGCAGGCAGTGGAAGAAGGGGGATGTGGTGACGATGAATTTGCCGATGGAGGTGAAGGAGGTGTTGGCGGATAGCAGGTTGGTGGATGATGTGGGGAAGGTGGCGATCCAGCGGGGGCCGTTGGTGTATTGTGCGGAGTGGAAGGACAATGGGGGGAAGGTGAGTAATTTGTTTCAGTTGGGGAGAAAGTGGGATGTGGTGATGGAGAAGGGGTTGTTGAATGGGGTAGTGGTGTTGAAGGGAGAGGGGAAGAGGGTGAATGTAGAGCGGGAGGAGCAGGAGGTGGAGACGGTAAAAGAGGGGGTGACGTTGATACCTTATTATAGTTGGGCGAATAGGGGAGAGGGGGAGATGAGTGTATGGTTTTTGGAGAGGGTGAAGGAGGTGAGTTTGAAGTGATAATTGGGTGATTGAAATGATTGAGATATTCTTCAATTTTTAATTTTTTGATTAAAAATTGAAGAATATCTTTTTTTATGGGGGAAAATTTGTTTTTGTCTAAAGAATGGGTGTATATTTGTGTTAACAGAACCCGCCGCGCTTCTCGTCAGATCAGCGTACCACAGGCGGGGCATTTTTTTTATATGAATTCCATTGAAAAACAATTCCCATTATTACCTGACCAGATCAAAATCCTTCAACAACGTGGCTTAGAAATAGATGATAGTGATGAAGCTAATCATTATTTAGCGCATGTAGGATATTATAGATTGGCAGATTATTGGCAGTTCCTCCAGAAGGATAGTGTTCGTAATGCATTCATCTCTGGAGCCACTTTCAATCATGTTATTGAACTATATAATTTTGATCGTGAACTTAGGTTATTGTTGCTGGACGCTATGGAACGGATAGAAGTTTCGTTTCGAGCTATAATGATTAACATGATGTGCCCTGTGTATGGCTCAAACTGGTTTACAGATAAGCGTATCTTTTTTAATGAAGCAAGGCTGAATGATGCAATTGAGAAAATTGACAGGGAGCTTGAGCGATCAGATGAAGAATTTGTAAAACAGCATGATAAAAAGAAAACTGGATTTGAGCATCCTCCAGCCTGGAAAACTTTGCCTATCCTTTCCTTTGGTACATTGTCCAAGATATATAGGAATATTAGGGATGATATTAAGGAGAAGAGGATAATTGCTAAGGTTTATGGGCTTCCTCAGGAAAGATGGTTACAGTCATGGATGCAGGTGGTATCTATCCTTAGGAATTATTGTGCGCATCATTCATTGATTTGTTACAGACCTTTTTCATTCCTTCCAAGAGAAATAAGACAAGTCAAATTACCCTGGATTAAAAATATTCCTCCTGCAGGTAGTGTAGTGAGTGAACAATTATATTATCAGATATGCATTGTAAGGTATTTATTACAAACAGCGAGTCCGGGGAATGATTTTAGTTATAGGTTGATGGAATTGTTGGTAAAGTATAGAGGGATTGATTTAGAGAAGATGGGTTTTTTGGAGAACTGGGATGAGGAAGATTTGTGGCAATGATGAAGTTTATAATAGTTGATTGTAGATGGTTTGATGAGAGTCTCGTTTTGGTAAAATGTGAAGGAAAATATCGATTGAATAATACTGGAATCAATTATTAAAAATTGATTTTTTAGGTAGCTAAAAATTTGTTTTTGTCTTATTGATTATAGTATATTTGTGATAACAGAACCCGCCGCGCTTCTCGTCAGATCAGCGTACCACAGGCGGGACATTTTTTTTATATGAATTCCATTGAACGACCATTCACGTTATAACTTCAGCAAATTAGAATCCTTAGATAGCGCGGTTAAATAATAAATGATTCGTAAGAAACGAATCGTTATTTAAATTTGTGTAATTGATGAAAATTGAGGAGTTAATAAGGTTGGTTTTTTGTATAGATGAGTATAATAATAGCGATCAAATAATGTAGGAATCAATTAATGGAAAATGCTTTTTTAGATAGCTAAAAATTTGTTTTTGTCTTATTGATTATAGTATATTTGTAATAACAGTACCCGCCGCGCTTCTCGTCAGATCAGCGTACCAGAGGCGGGGCATTTTTTTTATATGAATTCCATTGAACGATCATTCCCGTTATAACTTCATCAAATTAGAATCCTTAGATAGCGTGGTTAACTAATAAATGATTCGAAAGAAACGAATCGTTATTTAGTTTGGTGTAATTGAGGAAAATTGAGGAGTTAATAAGGTTCGTTTTTTGATAGATGAGAATAATAATAACGATCAAATAATGTAGGAATCAATTGATGAAAAATGCTTTTTTAGATAGGTGAAAATTTGTTTTTTTTGAATAAATAAAAGTATATTTGTGGTAACAGAACCCGCCGCGCTTCCCGTCAGATCAGCGTACCAGAGGCGGGACATTTTTTTTTATATGAATTCCATTGAACGACCATTCACGTTATAACTTCAGCAAATTAGAATCCTTAGATAGCGCGGTTAACTAATAAATGATTCGTAAGAAACGAATCGTTATTTAGTTTGTTGTGATTGAAGAAAATTGAGGAGTTAATAAGGTTCGTTTTTTGTATAGATGAGGATAATAATAGCAATCAAATAATGTAGCAATCAATTAATGGAAAATGCTTTTTTAGATAGGTGAAAATTTGTTTTTGTCTTATTGATTATAGTATATTTGTGATAACAGTACCCGCCGCGCTTCCCGTCAGATCAGCGTACCACAGGCGGGGCATTTTTTTTATATGAATTCCATTGAACGATCATTCCCGTTATAACTTCATCAAATTAGAATCCTTAGATAGCTTGGTTAAATAATAAATGATTCGAAAGAAACGAATCGTTATTTAGTTTATTGTGATTGAAGAAAATTGAGGAGTTAATAAGGTTCGTTTTTTGTATAGATGAGGATAATAATAGCAATCAAATAATGTAGCAATCAATTAATGGAAAATGCTTTTTTTAGAAAGCTGAAAATTTGTTTTTTTTTGAATAAATGAAAGTATATTTGTACTAACAGTCCCCGCCGCGCTTTCCGTTAGATCAGCGTACCAGAGGCGGGGCATTTTTTTTATATGAACTCCACTGGAAGGCCATTCACTTTATAACTTCATCAAATTAGAATCCTTAGATAGCGCGGTTAAATAATAAATGATTCGAAAGAAACGAATCGTTATTTAGTTTGGTGTAATTGAGGAAAATTGAGGAGTTAATAAGGTTCGTTTTTTGATAGATGAGAATAATAATAACGATCAAATAATGTAGGAATCAATTAATGGAAAATGCTTTTTTAGGTAGCTAAAAATTTGTTTTTTTTGAATAAATGAAAGTATATTTGTGTTAACAGAACCCGCCACGCTTCCCGTCAGATCAGCGCACCCGAGGCGGGGCATTTTTTTTATATGAATTCCATTGAAAGACCATTCACGTTACCAGACCAAATAAAAATCCTTCAACAACGCGGTTTAATAATTAGTAGTTCTGATGAGTCAATTCATTATTTAACCCATGTAGGATTTTACAGATTATCAGGTTACTGGAAATATTTACAGAAAAACCAAGTCAGTCATACATTTATGACTGGTACTACATTCGATCATGTTATTGAACTCTATAATTTTGATCGTGAACTCAGACTATTAATAATGGACGCTATTGAGCGTATAGAGGTGTCTTTTCGTGCTATCCTGATCAATATGATGTGCCCCTCTTATGGCTCAAACTGGTTTGCAGATAAGTCTGTATTTTTTAGTGAAGACAGAGTGAATGAAGTAATCGAAACGATTAATCGTGAGCTTGAACGATCTGATGAAGACTTCATAAAGCAGCATGACAGAAGAAATACCAAATATGAACATCCACCAGCCTGGAAAACATTGCACATACTTTCTTTCGGTACATTATCCAAGATTTATAGAAATATCCGAAGTGATGTTAAAGAAAAGAAGATAATAGTTAATGTATACGGGATTTCTAAAGACAAATGGTTCCAGTCATGGATACAGGTCGTATCAATGCTTAGAAATTATTGTGCCCATCACTCATTGATTTGCTACAGAATATTTTCGTTCCTCCCGAGAGAAATACGACATGTTAAATTACGCTGGATTAATAATATACCTCCAACTGGAAGTGTAGAGAGTGAAAGGTTATACTACCAATTATGTATCGTTCGCTATTTATTACACACTGCCAGCCCCGGGAATAATTTTAGTTACAAACTAATGGAGTTGTTAGTAAAATATAGAGGAATTGATCTGGAACGTATGGGATTTCCAGAGAATTGGGATGAAGAAGATTTATGACAATAAAAAAGGCCGCTCTAAAGCAGCCTTTTTCAATCTTTTTACTTCAACCCATCACATATCTTCTTCGCTATCGTCGGTCCCTCATAAATAAACCCTGTATACACCTGCACCAAACTCGCCCCCGCATCCAACTTCTCCTGCGCATCTGCCGCCGTAAAGATCCCACCAACCGCAATAATCGGAATACTCCCCTTCGTCTTCTGAGAAATATACCGGATCACCTCCGTTGCCTTTTCCTTCACAGGTAAACCACTCAAACCACCCGCACCAATCGCCTCCACCTCATGCTGAGGAGTCTGTAATCCTTCTCTTGAAATCGTCGTATTCGTAGCTACCAGCCCGGCCAGTTTTGTTTCAGTAACAATCTCTATAATATCATCCAGCTGACTATCCGTCAGATCCGGTGCTATTTTTAATAAAATCGGCTTTGGCTTCGCCTTCTGCTCATTCAGCATCTGCAAATGATGCAATAACTGTTTCAGCGGTTCTTTTTCCTGCAAAGCCCTTAAGTTAGGCGTATTGGGAGAGCTGACGTTGACTACAAAGTAGTCTACCACATCAAAAAGCGCATGAAAGCACTTTTCATAATCACTAATCGCTTCTTCATTTGGCGTGATTTTGTTCTTCCCAATATTCCCCCCAATAATAATATCTGACTTCCGCTTCAGCAGTCGTTTTGCTGCCGGAGCGGCGCCGCCATTATTAAATCCCATCCTGTTGATCAGCGCCTTATCTGTAGGCAAACGGAACAAACGAGGTTGGTCATTACCCGGCTGAGCCACCGGGGTTACGGTCCCAATCTCTACAAATCCAAAGCCCAGACTAGCCAATTCATCCGTATACTTCGCATCCTTGTCAAACCCTGCCGCCAAGCCAACGGGATTTTTAAAGGTCAGTCCCCATAAAGTCCGTTCCAGCCCGGTCTTTTTAGACATACAAAATGAATGGAGGATCTGCTTGCCCATTGGAACGCCATGCAATATCTGCAGGCCTTTCATTACCTGATAGTGGATTTTTTCCGGCGGAAAACGGAAAAACACCTTTTTGATTAAATTATACATGCGGCACAAAGATAATGTTAAACCAGAAAAGCAAAAGAGAGATCCTCGTCATTTCACTGTTGTCACAATGAAACTTTTATTATTTATAATTGCATTGATCTTCATTCGGGAATACTATTTTTGTAACCGATATCATGCTAGACCGCCAGAAATTAGAAGCCATTTTTAAGGAGTACCATGCACAGTGCGTGGCTTTTGCCGTGCATTATACCGGAGATATACATGATGGTGAAGAGGTAGTACAGCAGGTTTTTCTCAAGCTTTGGGAGAAACGGGAGAGTGTAGATATTACGGGAATGGTGAAGTCTTATCTTTTTGCTGCTATCCGGAATACAGCGATTAGTAACTGGCGGAAAGATACCGTCAGGTCTGAAAAGGAGCTGGCTTCAGGGTATGAGTTATCCCCAACAGTGACGTCGTCTCAGGCATGGGAGCTGGAAAAATTGTACCAGCAGGCGTTGGAGAAGTTACCGGAGAGGTGTAGGGAAGTGTTTGTACTGAGCAGGCAGCAGCAGTTGAAATATGCGGAGATTGCGACCCTGATGAATATTTCGGTGAAGACTGTCGAGAATCAAATGGGGAAGGCGCTGAAGCATATGCATAAAGAATTGAGGGATTATTTGGGGATGTTCCTGTTTTTATAGGCAGGTTTTATGATAAAATTTATTTTCCACAATAGGGGAGTCCTCCTTCCGCACGCGTCATTTATCATACCGGCAAATGTTATTTTTGCCCGGCAAATCTGTAAATCTACTAACTGTACATGACTATGCTTACACCAGATGAGGCATTATATGCACTTCTATGCAAGTATCTGCTGAAGGAAGCGGATAGCATTGAGCAGCGATGGGTGAATACCTGGTTGCAGGCGAATTCTGAGCATCCGGTATTGCTGGCTTCTCTGGATAAGTTGTTAAGTACAGCTCCAGAGCAGGCGGTAGCAGGAGGAATGGATACGGAGACGGCCTGGAGGATGCTGAGTGAGCGGATGGAGCTGCAAAGGAAGGGAGGAGGAATGGACCACCGGGGAATGATTGGCGAAAATGGTGTAACCGGAGAGGAAAGTGTCAGTGGTGGAGAAGGCGTAAATGGTAAGGAAAGTGTCAGTAGTCGGGTAGATGGGTCGGATTCGCTGGAGTTAAATAATGGAATGACCCATAATGAGTCATCCCAACCCAAAGCCCCCGCAAAAACCCTTACCAGGTGGATGGCAGCTGCAGCTGCTGTTTTCCTCCTGATCAGCGCAGGCCTTTGGTACATTATGCATCAAAACGAACGGCAAATCAACTATAACGGCGCCCAGCTGGTGAAACTGGATGATGGCACCAGCATCCAGCTGGACCCCGCCGCACAATTACAGGTGGCCCCTGGGTTTGGTAAAAAAGATCGTAAAGTTATCCTGAAAGGAAAAGCCACCTTTGATGTAACTACTGATGCCTCTCATCCGTTTATTATTGACCTGGGCAATCAGGCAATAACTGTTTTGGGTACCCGTTTTAGTGTGGATAACAGCAGTCAGCTGCGTGTCTTCATTCATTCAGGGAAAGTTAAAGTAACCCACCAGCAGGATAGTGTAATTTTAACTGCTGGTATGTTGTTGCAGGAAGATACCAGTAAGCAGTATTTCCAGGTTGGCGCACATATTAGTGATGTTGAGACCCGTGCTGTAGTCTTTAAAGATACTCCTTTGCGGGAGGTGTTGCAGACCATTCATGTGCTGTATCATATAAACGTAACTGCAGATGCTGCGTTGCTGGAGTTGCCGGTTACCGGCACTTATACAGGAGAACCAGTGAAGAATGTATTGGATGCCATCGCTTATTCGACGAATGCAAATGTAATTAATAAGGGTGCTGATTATGAGTTGCGGCCGCAGGATTAATTAATTCAATTGAACAGCACCACATTAAAGAAGTCCAGAAAGTATTTCAATCAAGAAGGCTGGAAAGCCCATTTTTTTAAATCACACTATGTCATTGCTCGGAAGAATGCTGCTGGGAACGTTACTCATTCCCCTGCAGGTGTTAGGCTGGGACTGGCATACCCGGATCACTGTCACCGTAAATAATCAGCCACTTTCCGTTATCTGCGGACAACTGGAATCCCAGTACGGCATCCACTTCTCCTATAGCAGGGAGATAGTAGACCTTTCCCGCCGGGTAACAGTCAATTTTCAAGATAAACCCCTGAAAAGAGCCCTTGACGAACTCTTTTCTCCTTTTGATATTCGCTTCGCCCGCATTGGTGAACAAATTGTGCTGACCGTAAAAAAATCTCCCAACGTCACTATCTGTGGTTATGTGCAGGACGTGCGCAATGGTGAAAGACTCATTGGTGCTACGGTATATGCTCCCAGTCAACGGGCAGGAGCTACTACTAACCAGTTTGGGTTTTTCAGTCTGACCATTCCAAAAGATTCCTGTAATCTGTGGGTCAGTTATATTGGTTATAACCCGGAAAGACTTTCCTCTACAAAAAAATCATTTGTCATCATAGGATTGCAGCCTTCTAATAGTCTGCAGGAGTTCACGGTATCTGACTCCGCGCAATCTAACCGGCAGATGAGCGCCTTACATGTTTCACCGGCAGATGTAAAGGCGATGCCCAGGTTATTGGGGGAGTCTGATGTGATGCGTGCGATTGCGACTTTGCCAGGTGTATCCGGTGGGGTAGATGGAGGTACGGTGACCAGTGTAAGAGGGGGTGGTTCTGACCAGAACCTCATTTTGCTGGATGGTTCGCCTGTGTTTAATTCTTCGCATCTGTTTGGATTGTTCTCTGTGTTTAACCCGGATATTGTGAAAAGTGCAGACTTTTATAAAGGTGGATTTCCTGCACGCTATGCAGGCAGGCTTTCTTCTGTAATTGATATTTCCACAAAAGATGGGGATATGAAAGAGTATCATGGGGAGGCTTCTGTGGGTGTGATTGCTGTAAGAGGAATGGTGGAAGGACCTATTAAAAAAGATAAGACCTCCTTCGTCGTTTCTGCCCGCAGGTCTATTTTAGAACCTTTTCTGGATAATATTTATGAGGAAATTCAAAAGGAGAAAGGGACAAAGGTGAACCTTGTTTTTCATGATGTGAATCTGAAAATAAATCATATTTTTTCTCCTAAGGACCGGCTTTACTTCAG
The DNA here is from genome assembly GCF_034274695.1 of Chitinophaga sp. LS1. NCBI lineage: Bacteria > Pseudomonadati > Bacteroidota > Chitinophagia > Chitinophagales > Chitinophagaceae > Chitinophaga > Chitinophaga sp. LS1. The sequence continues at coordinate 684,184 of NZ_CP128362.1, read as the reverse complement.
TAGTTATATAGGTAATGATAACCTTGGATTGACCTTGCAAAATAATGCGGATAGTACGACTGCTTCGAATCCTTTTAAAGAGAATACTGTTACAAAATTGAGTTGGGGGAATCAAACGAGTGCATTGAGATGGAACCATGTTTTTAATCCGAAGTTGTTTATGAATACGACATTGAATTATTCACAGTATTATTTCAATATCGATTACAACTATTATTACGAGCCTTCGAAGAGTGCTGATTCTATTCATTTGTATGGGAAATACTATTCAATGGTGCAGGATCTGATACTGAGAACGGATGTAGAATTTATTCCTTCTCCGAATCATATATTCAAATTTGGCGTGGGTGGAATTATCCACAAATTTAATCCCGGGGTATCGGCATTTCAGGATTATTCTCAGTCTAAAGCTTTGTTGGATACGTCTTATAATCAGGCGACTTCTACGGGAGGAGAGGCGTTGCTATATGTGGAGGATGACTGGACGGTTACGGATGCATTGCGGGTGAATATTGGTTTACATGCTTCAGAATTTCTGGTGCCGGGAAAGTTCTATTCTTCTTTGCAACCGAGGTTGCAGGCGAGGTATCAGTTACCGCATCATTGGACGCTGATGCTGGCGCATACACATATGAACCAGTACCTGCATGTATTGAGTGTATCGAATTCGAGTTTGCCGATGGATTTGTGGGTGCCTTCTACCAGGAAGGTAAGGCCGATGTTTTCAAGGCAGTTTAGTTTTGGGGTGAATAAGTTATTGAAAGATCAGCGGTATGCGCTTTCACTGGAAGCTTATTATAAGAGTATGAAGAATGTGATTGAGTATAAGGATAATGGTAAGATTTTCAACTCGGCGAGTAAGAATTGGGATGATTATGTAGAGGTGGGTACGGGAACGAGTTATGGTGGGGAGGTAATGTTGGAGAAGCGGAAAGGGAAGTTGAAAGGGTGGATAGCGTATACGCTTTCGTGGGCGTACAGGCGGTTTCCGAATGTGAATAATGGGGAGTCGTATCCTTATAATTATGATGGGAGGCATGATATTAAGGTAATGTTGATGCAGCAGATAGGGAAGCGATGGGAGTTGGCGGCGAACTGGCATTTTAATTCAGGGTTGCCGTTGACATTGCCGGTGGCGAGTTTTGAAGGGGTGAATGATTCTTCGCCTTATGATGGGGGAAGTACTTTGCCGGTGTTGGATCAGTTGAGTAATAGGAATCAGTATAGGACGAGTGTGATACATAGATTGGACCTGAGTGCGACGAATACGAAGGAGAAGCCGTGGGGGAGCAGGAGTTGGACGATTAGTTTGTTTAATGCATATAATCATGCAAATCCGTTTATGTATTCTATCGTGACGGATAAGAAGAATGAGAAGCGGTACCTGCAGGAGATTAGTATTTTGCCAATACTGCCAAGTGTGACATTTTCAATCAAGTTTTAATATCGTGAAGAAGGTTGGAGGGTATAGTGTGGGAGTAGTTTTGTTCAGTGTGTGACATTTTCAATCAAATTTTAACACCATGCGGAAACTTTTAATTTCCCTTATCATCATAACATTGATCTCCTGCGTAAAGGAATCAAGAATTGAAATCCCTTATGCTGGTGACAAGATCGTTGTAAACAGTCTGATTCAACCTGACAGCCTGATCTATATCCGTGTCACCCGCAGTAAACAAGTGACGGAATATCAATTTGACCCATTAGACTCCGCAACCGTTGTATTGACAGAAGACGGCATTACCCTGCCCACCCCCACTTACACATTGATAAATGGGTTAGGATATTACGTATCGCACGCTGTTGCAAAGACGGGTAGTCATTATTCCATTCATGTGGACAATGATGGATTAACTTCTGTAAGTGCAGGTGACAGCACACCAATACGTCCGCTGATCAGCGACGGGTATGCACAACGCACATTCAACCGGGTTCGCTTTACCCTGAAGGAAAATGGCGCTACCTCCGACTACTATCGTGTACGCATCTTCAACGCAGATTCTGTCGATGGCAAATGGGTAATTGACAAGAGTGATACCATTCACTTCAGACTTGACCCTGCATTAAATAATGATCTGCCTGACATCATCACCAATGATTACAATAGTGAGTACATCATAACGGATGCAAATTTCAATGGTAAAACTATACAGTTTGTACTACAGACCCAGAAGGAAGTCAGTAGCACGCACATGATCATAGAAGTAAGTTCGCTCACTCCTGCAGCCTGGCAGTACTTACAGTCTACATCATCTCAAAGGTTGAGCGATTCGCAAAACATTTCCCTTGATCCGGAAAACGTTTATTCAAATGTAGAAAACGGATATGGTATTATGGCTGGCATTAATGCGGCAAGGCTCCTCTTTACTGTAGAATAACTCCCTTACTTTTCGATCTGATACTTCGAGACGATTTCGTTTAATCGACACGATAGCTTTACACATTCTGAAATAATAGTACTATCCAGTTCGGTGTACCCTGCTGATTCTAATTCGTACAATTGAGGATAGAGTGAAGCCATGAGACGTTTTGCCGCAGTGATCAATCCATCCTGGAGATTGACGATTTGTGTTTGTTCGCGCATAGTATTTTGATAGTACGGCGATAATGGATTTAACAATTCTTCCCAATCCATGGGCTTAAAATTTTCTGGTTACAGGTAAAAATATTAAAACAATGGATTGGAGGGTTTGGTTTAACGATTATGCAAATTGAGTAGTTGTTTTTTTTTGATTCAGGTATTGTCATGAAAAAAAGCATCCACTTTTAGTGGAGTGTTTAGCTTTTTTTAGGGAGGGGGGCGCGGTTTGCTAACTGATACAAATAGCGCGAGGTTTTGTTTTTAGGAGAGGGGGTGCGGTTTGCTAACGGACGCAGATAGCTTTATTTTAGGGAGTGAGCGGCTTGCTAACGGATACAGAAAGCAAAAGCATTTCATTTGTGTGGAAATAACCTGCGGCCAGCTTAAAATATTTCAGGAAAACCGAAATCACCGTTCATCCTTATTTTTCTTTTTGCGTAAAGATTGTCATAAAATTTTCCCGATTCGATTAGTTCTTTACATTTCTATGACATAGCTTTGCATTACTCAATTACTCCGCCGCACATCATCGACCTTTCTGGTATATCTCCGCATACCATTCAGGCTGGTTGATAATCAATATTTATTGACTTGACTTACTGTCAGGGGATGCTAATATCCTCATGGGATTTCTATGTCCTGACTGTAATAAACATATTAAAGAAACCTTGCCGGAGCATGGCGGAGTAAAGTGCTTCCGGTGAGCGATGGTTGGCCCGCAACCCCGGGTAGGGTCAACCATTATTTTTTCTATCAAACTTATTTTAAAGATTTTATGAACCGCTTGATCGTCCTGACCGCTGCATTACTTGTGGCGATGAATACTTTTGCCCAGAAGAGAATTGTTTCCCTGAATGGCGCCGTTACTGAAATTGTTGTTGCATTGGGTTTTGAGAAAAATATTGTGGGTGTGGATGTAACCAGTACTTATCCTGCCAGCATGCAACAGGTTGCCAAAGTAGGGCATAATAGAAATATCTCTGCAGAGCCGGTGTTGGCACTTAATCCTGATCTGATTTTGGGGACGGATAATTTTTTACAGCCGGCTGTGATTGAACAGTTTAAGACTGTGGGAGTGAAGACACAGATTTTTAAACAGGAATTTTCTATTGAAGGGACTAAGAAGTTGATTACTGAAGTGGCTGCTGCGTTGTTGGTGCCGGCAAAAGGTGTTGCACTTGTTAAACAATTAGAGAAAGAGCAGGCGGCACTGAAAATAAAGCCGACTGGTAAGAAGGTGTTATTTATATATGCACGTGGTGCGGGTACTATGTTGGTAGCGGGTGCAGGAACCCCTACGGAAAAAATGATTACACTGGCAGGAGCACAGAATGCTGCTAATAGTTTTAATGATTTTAAACCCCTGACACCAGAGGCGTTGGTGACAGCTAATCCTGATATTATTTTGATGTTTGATGATGGGTTGAAGAGTATGGGTGGAGTTGATGGGTTGTTGAAGGTGCAGGGAGTGCAGCAAACGACTGCCGGGAAGGAGAAGAAGGTGGTGGTGATGGATGGGGCTTTGTTGACGGGTTTTGGGCCCAGGGTGATAAGTGCAGTGAAGGAATTGGCGGGGAAGTTGAATAGTTAGGAAGGGGAGGATGTTAGGAGGATCTGTGGTGGTAATCGGAAAATTAGTGATTAAGGTGTTTGGGATTTCGGCTTTGGACGCTGGAAAGTTAATGACTAAGATTTTCAGGAATGTCGGCGTTGGTAGCTGAATATTTAGTGACTAAGACGTTCATGGATCTCGGCTTGTGACGCTGGAAAGTTAATGGCTAAAATTTTCAGAAATGTTGGAGTTGGTAGATGAATGTTTAGTGACTAAGACGTTCATGGATCTCGGCTTGTGACGCTGGAAAGTTAATGGCTAAAATTTTCAGAAATGTCGGAGTTGGTAGATGAATGTTTAGTGACTAAGATTTTCAGGAGTAACAGTACCGTTAAACAGAATAGTTAATGAATAAGATATTTAAGAATATCAGTGCCATTGGTGGGCTTAGCATACTATTGGTACTGGTTATTCTCATTGCTACAGGTACCGGTGCCATGCATATGTCACCGCTGCAGGTGCTGGCTATTCTTCTGCACAAAGCAGGTATCCATATCCCTATAGTTTATGAAGAAAATATGGAAGGGGTGTTGTGGATGATCCGCTTGCCGCGTGTGATATTAGGTGTGTTGATTGGTGCGGGATTAGGTGTGGCAGGGGCTTCTTTGCAGGGACTATTTCGTAACCCATTGGCTGATCCGGGTTTGATCGGGATTAGTTCCGGTGCTTCGATGGCTGCTGTGGTGATGATAATTGTACAAAGTTCGTTGCCTATATTTCAATCTGTTCCCTTACTGAATTTTTATTCGCTCAACTTCGCTGCTTTTGCAGGTGCGATTCTTACGACGTTGTTTATTTTTAAAGTAGCGCGTAGTGGCGGACAGGCAGTGATATCTACTATGTTGTTGGCAGGTATTGCAGTGAGGGCTTTGTGTGAATCAGTGACTGGGTTGATGACGTATGTGGCGAATAATGAACAGTTGAGAAGTATTACGTTTTGGTCATTGGGAAGTTTGGGAGGTGCGAGTTGGACGACGGTGATGGGGGTGACACCTTTTATATTAATACCCGTTATCTTATTGCCGGGTTTGGCACCTGCCATCAATCTTCTGGCTTTGGGTGAAAGAGAAGCGATGCATAGTGGTGTGAAGGTAGCGCGGCTAAAGGTGCAGTTGGTGATATTGGCTACCATGGCGGTGGCGGCGGGTGTGGCAGTGGCTGGGATTATTGGATTTATTGGGTTGATAGTACCGCATATTGTGAGGCAGTTTACAGGGCCGGATTATAGAATTTTGATACCTGGTGCTGCGTTGTCAGGTGCCGTGTTGCTTACGATTGCAGATTTGTTGTGTAGGACGATGATTGCACCTGCAGAATTGCCGGTGGGGATTATTACGGCTGTGATTGGTGCACCGTTTTTTATTTGGCTGATTGTGAAGGAGAAGAAGATGATATTGGCGTGATGTAGTTATTGATTGTAAAGGAGAAGAGGATGATACTGGCGTGATGTTATGGTTGCTGATTGTGAAGGAGAAGAAGATGATATTGGCGTGATGCTGTTGTTGATTGTAAAGGAGGAGAAGATGATACTGGCGTGATGTTATTGTTGCTGATTGTAAAGGAGGAGAAGATGATATTGACGTAATGTTGTTATTTGTGATTGTAAAGGAGGAGAAGATGGTACTGGTGTGATGTTGTTATTGGTGATTGTGAAGGAGAAGAGGATAATACTTGCGCGATTTTGTTATTGCTTATCATAAAGGAAAAGAAGACAATACTTTCCTTACGCTTTTATCACTTATAGTAAAATAATAGAAGACAATACTGGAATAATGTTGCACATTAAAAATATATCGCTCACACTGGGGAAAATGCCAATACTCAAGGGTATCAGCTTTGACGCATCGGCAGGAGAACTTTGTGTAATCATGGGAGCCAATGGTGCAGGAAAATCTACGTTGCTGAAAGTGATTGCCGGTGAGTACCCAACTTACAATGGAGACGTGATGATTACCGGAAAGGAGCTGCGTAATATACCAGTAGCACAGCAAGCTACCACCAGGGCTGTGCTATCACAGCACGTAACATTGAACCAGGCGTTTTCTGTGCAGGATGTAGCAGCAATGGGAAGGTATGTATATAGCAGGAATTTAGGATCACTGGATAAGGAAATTGTGAAGAGTGCATTGCAGATCATGCAAGTCTATGACCTGAAAGACAGGGCTTATCCAACCTTGTCCGGTGGGCAAAAGCAACGTGTGCAGATGGCGAGAGTATTAGCGCAGTTGCTGGAAGCACCGGGTTTGCAGGAGCTGGATTATACTGGTAAAAAGATGTTATTATTGGATGAGCCAGTTACGGGTATGGATATTCTGCATGAACAGCTGGCTTTGCAACTAGCGACGAAGCTGACTGCTGCCGGGGTATTGGTGGTGGCTGTATTGCATGATTTTCAGTTGGCCGCTGCATTTGCACATCGTATAATATTATTAAAAGAAGGAGCATTGTATACACAGGGTACTGTGGATGACGTGTTTACTTCAGCGCATATTAAAAATAGTTTTGGAGTGGATGTGTCGATATTGTCGCATCCCCAATGTAATTATCCGCTGGTGGTTACCGCCGCTACCGCTGGTTTATTTCAATCACCTGCCAGGAAGGCATTAAATGTTTTTTAAAAAATGAATGAAATTGTAACACCAACTCTGAAAGACCAATGGATCGCATTTCGGGCAGAAAATCCTAAAGTAAGGATTCGCGATGCGGCAAAACAATTGCAGGTAAGTGAGGGCGAGGTGGTAGCAGCCTGTACTGGTACGGCTGTACAACATCTGAAAGCAGCGTTCCCTGCTTTGATGGAGCGTATGCCTGAACTGGGTAAGGTAATGGTGCTGACACGCAATGAACATTGTGTGATTGAAAGGAAAGGTTTGTTCGAGCAGGTGGATGCTGCTGGCAGACATGTAGGTACTGTGTTGGGAAAAGATATTGACCTGCGTATGTTCTTTGGTCGCTGGAAGTTTGGGTTTGCAGTGAATGATGATGCGGCAACAGGGTTCAAGCGTTCTATCCAGATCTTTGATGCACAGGGAAATGCGATTGTGAAGATTTATGCAGTAGAACAGACAAATATTACAGCATGGGATAAACTAGTGACTGAGTTTACCGCTGATGAACAACCACTGGGAATTACAGTATTGCCTGCTCCGGCGCCGCCTGTTCATGCGAATGAGACGGCGGATAAAGCGGCTTTCCTGGAAGGATGGGCTGGTTTGCAGGATACGCATGATTTCTTCCCTTTGTTGATGAAGCATAAAGTTTCCCGTACGTATGCGCTGGAAATTGGAGATGGGAAGTTTACGCGGAAGATAGGTAAGGAAAGTGTGAAGACGATATTGGAGAGTGCGGCGGCGAGTGGTTTGGAGATCATGGTGTTTGTGGGTAATCCTGGGAATATTGAGATTCATACAGGAAAGGTGGAGAAGATTGTGGAGATTCCAGGATGGATCAATGTGATGGATGCTGATTTTAATTTGCATTTGAAGACGGATGATATTGCGCAGAGCTGGGCCGTGCAGAAGCCAAGTGTGGATGGTGTGGTGACTTCGGTGGAAGTGTTTGATGCGGAGGGGGAGATGATTGCACAGTTCTTTGGGAAGAGGAAGCCGGGGAATCCGGAGTTGGCAGAGTGGAGAGAGTTGGTGGCGAAGTTATAAGAGCAAACTATAAAAGCAACATACAAAAGCTCCTGCCCTCGGCTGGAGCTTTTGTATGTTGGAGGGCAGGGCCTGCGGGTGGCTAAAAAAATACGGTATATTTTATAGGAGGAAAACTTTGAGGTGGCATGCAGTTTTTCCTGTTTAGGTAAATCCTTTTCCCGAATCGATCTATCACCATTCTGATTCCCCCTTACTTTTGTCACATATTAATATCCTACGAAACCCTATTTTTAAAACAAGATATTATATGTGTGACATCAGGACTTTATGTATAAAGAATACGGCACAAATTAGCCATTGTATGCACTGTCAGACGATTTTCATCTGGCATAATAATTTGTTACTCAATTTCTCCCCTCAAGACTTTCAGTTCTTTCGTGAAACGATGAATAGACAAGACTTTGTAGATTGTTGTATGGTCTTCCCTGATGGGGAAGAAAGAGTCATCATTCACGCCCCTTGTAAGGATATCAGCTTTACTTTTACCCAGGATGAATTCAATGACCTCAGAGATGCGATCGATGAGGCGTTACTGCTACAGCAGGTGTATGAATTGATACGCTAGGTGGCTGAATTGGTAGATTGAATTTTTGGGGTCGGGGTGCTTGGTTTCAGAATTGGTATGGCTAAGTTTCAAAATTGACATACTAAGGTTTCAGAATTGGTATGGCTAAGTTTTAAAATTGATATACTAAGATTTCAGAATTGGTATGGCCAGGTTTTAAAATTGATATACTAAAGTTTCAGAATTAGTATGGCTAAGTTTCAAAATTGACATACTAAGATTTCAAAATCGATTCATTAAAGTTTCCTTATTGCGTAAATCATTTTCCTGATCAGATTATTTGAAGCAAAGATTCTTTATGATCTTTGCTTCACAATTTTACTCCGCCAGTGTTCTGTATTGTGTGACTGTTTACTCCGCGACAGCTTACACAATATCTTATTTTTTCCGGTATCATGGACTAACATCTATGTCCCTTAACTGCCTGTGTTCGCACCGCATGCAGCCTGGGAAAGGTATCTCGACTGCAATCAAAAAATACTTATGAAGTTTAGGGTAATTCTATTAGCCTTGCTATTCGCATGTTCTTACGAATGCTGGGCTCAGATTAAAAAAGGAATGGATTCGGTACAGTTAAATGATGTTGTGGTCACAGGACAATACACCCCACAATCATTAAAGCATTCTGTATACCAGGTGAGGACCATTACTGCTGATTATATTAAAATGCGGGGTGCTACCAACATTTTAGGTGTGCTGGATAATCAGTTGGGTATTCGCTTTTCTAATGATAACACATTGGGTGAAACTGATGTGGAACTCATGGGAATGTCTGGTGCTGAAGTGAAGATCTTACTGGATGGTGTGCCGTTGGTAGATCGTGGAAGTACCCGCCAGAGCCTTGCCCAGATTGATGTACATAGTATTGAACGTATTGAGATTGTAGAAGGACCGATGTCTGTTGTCTATGGTACAGATGCACTCGCAGGTGTGATTAATATTATTACGAAGAAGTATAATGGCGATAAGCAATTGTCTGTAAATGCGAGTGTGCAGGAAGAAACTGTGGGCAAAGAATATGCAGCACTGGATGGTAAAGGTCAACACAATGCATCGTTGGGGTTGCGCTGGAGTGATCATGGTTATTTTGCTGGAGCAGGTATTACGGGAAATAATTTTGGTGGATGGAGTGATACGCTGACTGGAAGAGCTAAGGCATGGCATCCGAAGGATCAGTTGATGACTTATGGTACAGTGGGCATTGACAGGAAAAATGTGAAGGCCTGGTATCGTCTTGATTATCTGGATGAAGATCTGGCTGCTAAAGGAGATATTAATTATGATAATGGAAAAGCGACAGACGCACATTATCTGACTAAAAGATATACACATCAGGCACAGGCGATGTGGCAGGTGAATGATGACCTGAGTCTTAATGGTGCTTTGTCTTACCAGGATTACAATAGACATACACGTACTACTATTAAAAACTTTACTGATGGGTCGGAAACTTTGTCTACCGCTTCAGGTGCGCAGGATGTGACTAAATACAATGCGGTGTTCTTTAGAAGTACAGCGCAGTATGCCCTGAATTCTCATCTGTCTTTTCAGCCGGGTGTTGAATATAGTCGTGATGCCTCGTCCGGACAGCGTATAGAGGGTACGCCCAGTATTTCTAACTATTCTCTTTTTGCTTCTGCTGAATTAAAACCAATTGCAGGTATCAATATCCGCCCGGGTGTCCGATTTAGTAAGAATTCTATTTACGATGCGCCTCCGGTGATACCTTCTTTGAATGTAAAATTTGCATTGTCTAAGACATTGGATTTGCGTTTGTCATATGCCCGTGGTTTCAGGGCGCCGGCTTTGCGTGAGTTGTATTTTAACTTCTATGATGCGAGTCATGCTATTAAAGGGAATACCAACCTGAAGGCGGAATATTCTAACAGTTTTACGGGATCATTGAGCTGGCAGGCGATTCAGTCTGGGAAAGTGAAATTGAATGTAACGGCGACCGGGTTCTATAATGACTTTGATAATATGATTGACTATGCGTATGTGGCGAATAGTGATACGATGACTTATGTGAATATTGCCAAATTCAAAACTACGGGTGGGACGCTGATGGGTAAGCTCAATTGGAAGAACCTGGATGTGAGTGTAGGGGCTTCTTACATTGGTAGATACAATGAATTCTCTGATGATGATACTTATAAGGCGACAGATCCTACGCCTACTTTTATGTGGACGCCAGAGGTGAATGGGAATGTTACTTATAATATGAGGAAAATTGGGACTACGCTAAATCTGTCTTATAAATATAATGGTGTGAGACCTACATATGAGTCAGCGACGGCTACAGATGGTACGACTTATTTGCATCAGGTGAAGTCGGCAGCTTATAATATGGCGGATTTTACAGTGATGAAGTCGTTGACAAAGATGTTCAATATTAATGCTGGGGTGAGGAATATATTCAATGTGACGAATATTAATAATAGTACGGCGAATAGTGGAGTGGCGCATAGTGCGGGGACGCAATTGCCGATGTGGTATGGGAGGAGTTACTTTTTGGGGGTGAGTTTTACGTGGGATAGGAAATAATCCCAATGGCATTGCTTTAAAGAACAAGCAGCATTGTTATAAACTAATTCCAAATGGGTTGCTATAAACTAATCTCAAGCAGGGCTGATATAAACTAATTCCGAATGGGTTGCTATAAACTAATCTCAAGTATGGTTGATATAAACCAATTCCAGACGGGTTGTTATCCATAAAATAAAACAATATGATCCGATTCGATATCTCAATAGAACAGGAAATAATTCAATTGCTCATAAAATACAATTCAAAAATTAAAAACTCTATGAAATTAAGCAGACTTTTACTCGTGCTGGCGGTTGCTACTACTGGTTTATTTAGTGCATGTAGTAAAGATGATGATGCCACTGTGGTGATTGCTCCTTCTGATGGATCCGAATTAACTTTAGATGGCGGCGGCGGTACTGGCGCACCAAACACTGTATATGTTGATATGAGTACTGATTCAGCAACTGCTGTAAAACGTCTTAGCTGGTCACTGGGTTTTTATAGCGGTAGTGATTATAGAGTTATTCTGAATAGCTTTAGCGCTATGAGTGCAAAAGTGACTACTAAAACTGATATTACTGCGGTGACTACTGATGATGCCAGCGGTGTAAGTATGGCGATTGGTCAGGGTCAGGGTACGCTTAGCATGATCGATGATGTATATGGTGATCTGAGTGTTACTGTGATTGCTGAAGTATCTGCTACTGCTGATGCGAACTATGTATACCTGGTAAAAGCAGAAGATGGTACTACCGATCCTGCTACCTGGTATAAAGTGAAAATTACCCGCAATGGTACGACTGGTTATACTTTACAATATGCTTTACTGGGTGCTACGACTATTAACTCTGTTACTATTACTAAGAATTCCAGTTATAACTTTGTGTTCTTCTCATTTGCTACCAATGCTACAGTGAGTGTAGAGCCTAAGAAAGCTGAGTGGGATTTTGCATGGTCTTATGCAGCGTATTATACTGCTACTATTCCTTATTTCTTCTCTGATTTTGTGGTGATCAACCAGTATGCTGGTGTGTCTGCTGCCAAGGTGGATTCTACTGTGGTTGGGTATTCAAGTTTTACGAAGGCGGATACGGCTTCACTGACTTTCTCTTCTAAAAGAGATGCGATTGGTAGTAGCTGGAGATCTACCAGCAGTGGTATTTACAAGCAATATTATTATATCGTGAGAGATCCGGCGGGTAACTATTATAAGCTGAAGTTTGTGAGTATGGGGATTAATGATGGTGGTGAGAGAGGGTATCCGGTTGTGGAGTATGCATTAATTAAAGAATAGGCGAATTTTTTGAGGCTTGCTTCGCAAACCTCAAAAAATTCGAGGGGGGAATTCTTCAACGTTTTGCATGCGCAAAACGTTGAAGAATTCCCTTTTTTCGCGAAAGCGGAAATCATAATCCCTCACTTTTTAGTAAGCACTCCTTATTTTCCTGATTGCGTAAATGGTTTTCCCGTTTCGTCACTTCCCTGTCACATTCCCTTCCTACTTTTACACCACTCCGCCCCGAACCAAATATATTATTGTACCCGATATGCTGTAGATAGCAGTATCCTTCAATTTTCATGCGTACCAGCAAAGATTTATACACGCTCTTCATATTGTGTTGTAGCAGTTTATGTGCCTTTAGTCAATCCGATACCTCCCGTACTTTGAAAAGTGTGGAAGTCAAAGCCGTGCACCTGGAAACACTTACCAGCAGGGCTGCCATGCCTGTGACTGTGATTAGTCGCAAGACACTGGAAATGATGGGCAGCCGCCGACTGGATGAGGTGATGCGGGAACAGACGGGTATTGCGATTGTCAATGATGTCTCTGCAGGGTCGAGGGCAATTGGTATGCAACTACAAGGGTTTAGCGCTGATTATATTTTGATTTTAATTGATGGTCAACCTATGATAGGTAGAAATGCGGGAAATTTCGACTTGTCAAGAATTACTGTTTCTGATATTGAAAGAATCGAAATTGTGAAGGGGGCCAGCTCGAGTTTGTTTGGGAGTGAAGCATTGGGAGGGGTAGTGAATATTATTACCCGCCAACATATTGATGCGGCACAGGGGCAGGCTATTGTAAGATATGGTTCGCAGCATACGCAGGATTTTACTTTGGAAGGGGAAACACCATTTGGTGGAGGTACTGATAAGAGTGGTAACGGCTCCCTCAATCTATCAGGTAATTTTTATCATACCGATGGCTACAATGTGAATTCCTTCCTGAGCAAAGGTGCGACCGCACCACCTTATGATAGTTATAGTCTGCAGGGCCGGCTTCGGTATAAATTGAATGTTAACAATTCACTAAACATTGCCGGTCGATGGGCACTCCGTAATTCTATCAATGAATCTGTCTATAGCAGTAGTCAGGTGACGAATACTACCAGGGATGTACTGCATGAAAGTGATGTGAATGGAGCGATTGTCTGGCAGGTTAACCTTAATAAAGGCAGGAACGCTAATCCTGATAAAGGCTGGCAGGCTAACCTTAATAAAGACAGGAACGCTACTCCTGATAAAGACTGGCAGGCTAACCTTAATAAAGACAGGAAAACTAACCTTAATAATGGCTGGAACGCTAACCTTACTAATACCTGGCAACTAAAAACACAGTACTACCTGACAAGATATAGCACTACTCAGGATGTAAGTACAGGTAAGTCTGCACAGCTGAGCTCAAATGATTTTACCCAATACTATCATCGCTTTGAGGAGCAGGTGCAATATGTTGTGTCGAATCAGTTATCATTTGCCGGGGGCATAGGAGGTAATCTCGAAGTGATGGATGGGAATGATTTAAAAAGTGAGTATGCCTATGCTCAAGGTGACTGGAAAGTGAATAACCGCCTGAGTTCCCGTTTGGGTTTCCGCTATGACCATTCTGATTTTTATGGCGGCAGACTCAATCCCAGCGCTGGATTGAAATATAGTTTGTCAGAAAAAATATCGTTGACCGCTGCTTTTGGAACTGGTTATAAAACACCTGATTTTCAGAAGAGATACCAGGTATTTACCAATCCACAGGCAGGATATACCGTATTGGGTGTGGAAGAAGTAGCTATTCAGTTGGCCGCCATGCAGGCAGCAGGGTTGATCAGTGAGGTAAGACCTGTGGCAAAAGATATCAGTGCTGCACTGAAACCCGAAATGGCTGTCTCTTACAATGTTGGAATGAGTTATACACCTGTTCAAAAAATTCGCATCGATGTGAATGGCTTTTACAACCAGCTGCACAATTTTATCAACACTGTTCAGATTGCGACCCGCACAAATTTTCAACCCGTTTATTCCTATATCAATCTCGACAGATCTTTTACCGGAGGCGTAGAAGCCGGTATCAGTACACATGTACTGAAAGGCCTGGACATATCTTTCGGTTATCAGTTACTGTATGCGAAGGATAGAGGGATTATGGATTCTATCAGGACCGGCGCCTATCCATACAATAAGATACGTAACAATAATACAGGAGAGACGAGGGCATCCAAAGTCAGTGATTATATCGGTCTTGAAAACAGATCCAGGCATATGCTAAACCTACGTGTGTTTTATGAATATGCTCCCTGGGGCATCAGCGCTACTTTCCGCGCGAATTATAAGAGCAGGTCCGGCTATGATGATGCAAACAATAACCGGTTTCTGGATACCTACGATACATTCATTGATGCCTACTGCCTGGTATATGCTTCTATCGAAAAGAAACTTTGCAAAGGTCATCTGGCTGTTCAGATCACAGCAGACAACCTCATGAATTATACGGATATGTTGATGCCAGGACAACCCGGACGCATCCTGATGGCCGGGTTGAAATGGCGACTGTTTAAACAATAACCAATATGTACAAGCGAGCCCAATGGCAATGGTTAGCAGCCATCGTACTGCTGACTATGGCCTGTAAGAAAGAGAACAACAATGTTACTAAACTAAATTATGAAGATGGCGTGAGCACTGTCATCTACGACCTTGCTGGCGATACTGAAGCCTCTGTGGCGGATGGTGTGGAAGGAAAAGAGAAACGCCCGTTCCGGAGTTTTTATTTCAAGCTGTCGACCAAACTGCAATCATGGGATAGCAGCAACACCTTTAAGCAAAGTAACAACTGGGACCTTGCATTTACAGATATCTATAATGCCCTCGTATATGTGAATAACGGTAGTGGAGAAGGCCCCGGAAAAGGTGGTGCGGGAAAGGGACTGATCATCGCTGTGGATAGTGCTTATAGCAAAGTGACAATAGCTCCCGAAGAGGATGCATTCGAAACAGGGAATCTTCGTTTTGCAGGATGGGATGGTTATCCACAACCTTATAATACCGGCTGGTATTTCTATTCACTGAACACACATCTGGCAGTGCCTATTCAGAACCGCACGTTTATCATCCGCACAGCAGATGGTAAATATGGAAAGCTGGAACTGATCAATGTATACCAGGGAAATCCTCCTACTGTGACTGATCTTTTCTGGCCGGCACCTTATTTCACCTTCCGCTATTTTGTACAGCAGGATGGTAGTCATAACCTGAAAACACCTTGATCATAATGCGTATATCTTTCTTGTTGTTAGCCGTCTTTTTATTCGCATCCTGTTCGGATAAGGATAAAAAGGACGATCCTGCTTTACCTGATTTACCTGCAGTGACAGTGACCGCCAGTGGTACGTATACTGTGAATAACCTAATCGGTGATACTATAGCGAGAGCTGGTGGTAGCGCTACTTTCAAAACTGTGTATTATAGCCTGGAAGATGGCCGTGTGATCCCCGATGCTTATGCAGCGACTGACAAATGGGACATTGCATTTGCCAGCATTTACAACAGCAGTGTATGGGCGAATAATGGCACGGCTACTTACAATCCTGGTAAGGGTGGACCTGGCAAAGGGGGCATTTACCTGGTGGTAGATAGTGCAGTGGATAAGCAATATTTCGATTATGAAAACCAGCGTCCTGCTGCTGTGCCTATTGCACAAAGTTTAATGGAGGAGGCTTTTAATAAAGTGACGACTGTACCTGTGGCAGATGCTGATCTGTTGATAAATGGTTATCTCACTCTGGATCATTTTAATGGAAGTACAAATGGATATGCCTTCTATGATTTTTATGGACAGATGTATCCGGGTGATAGTGAGAAAGCCCATGTGGTGTATGGGTTGCCACGTACTATTATTATTAAAACTGCGAAGGGGAATTATGCAAAACTGATGATCTACAGTTTTTATAAAGATAACCCGGCTAACCCGGATATTCATACTGCTGCACCTTATATCACTTTTAAATACACGATCAATAAAGATGGCGATAAGACATTTAACCAATAGTTTGCTGGCACTGACCCTGTTCTTTGTTTGCTCTTGTGGGAAAGATAATGATACGACTACACCTGCAGCAACTTATTTAGAAGGGACCAACTGGGTACCCAGCCGTGTGAGGCAACTGGATGAACATATTTACCTGGATGAGAAATACAATGTGGTGTATGTGGTAAATTATCCAGCTCCGGATGTAGGGCATGCTGCATCAGAAGGGCATCGTGCATGGTATTTTAATTTTGATACGCACAAGGCAGTGGATAGTGCTGCTGCGGTGGATGGTGAAGCTACATGGCATATCATGTTCAACAGCATTTATAATTCACAGATAAATGCGGATGCGGCTACTGCTGAGGGGAAGAATGGGCTGGGGAAGATCAGGGTGGTGAGAACTGCGTTTGATGAGTTGACGGCAGCGCCGGCGGATTCTATGATCAGGAATAGTGTGCCGATTTCTTTTGATATAAATGATGTGATTGATAGCTGGGGGTATTATCAGTTTAGTGATCATTCGTTGGTGCCTTATAAGGATAGGTCTTTGATCTTTTTGTTGAAAGATAACAGGTATGTGAAGGTGGAGTTGGTGAATTTGTATAAGGATAACCCGGCGACAGCGCCTGATTATAAAGATGAGAATACGAAGAACCTGGCCCCGTGGTTTAATTTTAGATATTATGTGCAGGAGACGAAGGGGGATTTGAATTTGAAGACAAACACAAAATAAATACTATACAGGAAACGGCCGGTGACCGGGAATAACCACTAATTGGAAAAAGAAGTATGGCCTTATGCAGGCTGCATTCACCACAGACGCTGGATGTGACGGTCCTAATAGCGCCCGGGAAAATGCTGTCCCACACAAGATGCCATACTATTGAAAATTCTTAAAATACAAATCTAATGAAAACACTTCGTTTTAGCGCTGCCCTGCTGGTAGCGGGAACTATTGCTTTATTTTCTTCCTGCCAAAAAGATGACGTAACTACACCTAACAGCGGCCTCACTGTAGGTGGTGGTCTGGCTGTAACTGTACCAGATGGTGGTTCTATTGATCTGTCCGTAGCTGGTCCGTATGCCAGCAAAACAAAAGGTACTGTATCCAGATCAGGATCAGTATACACTGTTACCAACTTTGCGCAGGGTACTGTAACTGCGCCAGCTGACAGCACGCAATGGTCAAATGTCGCGAGCACTTATTATTTCAACCTGGCTACTAACGTAGGTGGTGATTCTGTAAATGCGACTACTGTGAGTTATACCCTGCGTTTCACTGGTAGTGCAAATGGTGATATCTATGCTTATTCCAGCACTTATACGCTGAACTACCAGGATACCGCTTTCGCTACTGCCAAAGGTGTAACTACTATTGCTGCTCCAGGTGGTAAACTGGGTACTAACAATATTTACATGGGCGCTGTACTTGTGAGCGCTGGTACCGGCTGGTATGATTATGATATTTCCAGCCATATTGTAACTGCACATCAACCACGTACACTGATCCTGAAAGATCGTACTACTGGTAAAGCTGTATGGAAGGTGAGCATCACCAGCATTTATTCCAACAGTACTCCTAATGCAAGTAGCTCTGCTACCAACTATCCATATTATAACTTCCAGTACCAGGCACTGTAAGGTGTGAGGTATAGCCGGGAGGCCGTTTTCCTGTATTTTTTTAAAACAAATAATGAAATGAAACTGCAATTCAAGTATGCTTTTTTATCACTGTGTCTGACCGGGGCTATCTTCGCCTGTAAAGATGATAAAGACACGGATGTGACACCTGTGGATGAAAAGAAAGATTCGATTGTGAATGAATATGTAACTATCAAAGTGAGTGGAGTAGTAGAGGTCAATAGTCTGCCTGTACCTACAGCATCAACACTGGATTATAATCTGTTTAGTTTTGCGAAAATGGGATTGGTTGGTGCAGGGGAGGATAGTATTAATACGGCGTCATGGGATCTGGCTTTCCAGGGATCTGGTTTGAGTATGGCGCCCAATTGGGGAGGTACTGCACCTAATTACTGGGATGGCGTGGATAAGTTTGCCATGAATGCTTCGGATGTGAAGGTAGTGGGGTATGAGGATACGACATTTGATAAGATCACGGCTGCACCTGCGGAGAGTGAGTTTATTCATACGGTGGGTATGGATGTGTCTCAGCCGGTGTTTAATACTGAAACAGGGGATTTGATGTATTTCAATTTTCCTAAGACGACAGTGTTTGTCTTTAGGCTGAATGATGGCAGGTATGTGAAGTTCCAGTATGTAAGTATTTACAAAGGAGCACCTGAGACGCCGACTGTGGCAATTCATCAGAATGACTTTGGATATTGGACGTTTAAATACTTTATTTCTGCTAAGGGAAGTACGGATTTAACGACGAAATAATTATGTTTTAAAAGGCCCAAAGACAACAGCTTCCGCCAACGGCGGAAGCTGTTGTCTTTGGGGTAGCGCTGTTAAAAACGTCAAAAATGTTGTTTTTTTTGTAAATTCCCTTAAAATCCACTCTGGTGAAACAACCCATCCTTATTGCACTCCTATCCTGTGCCACTGTATTCGTAGCCTGTCGCAAGGACCACGATACTGATACTGAAACACCCGTATCTCCAACAGAAGGCACCCGTGAGCAATTTACGCTCGACTCCATCTATCTCTATGCAAAACAGATATACCTGTGGTACGATGCTTTGCCTGACTATACTACCTTCAATCCGCGTCAGTATGCTACCGGCAGTAGTGTATTGACTAATTACGAGAAGGAGCTGTATGTCATTACCCAATTAAAAACCAACCCCAGTACCGGCTACTCATATGAGTACTCTGGCTATGCCGGTACGCCAAAATATTCCTTTATTGACGACGGTTCACTCACCGGTGGCCGCCGTGGAAGTGTTTCGCTAACCGGCACTAACCGGCTGGCTACTGTTTCTCTGACGGACAAAGGGGACGATTTCGGTCTGAGCCTCAGTGCAAGCACCGACATCCGCATTCGCTATGTGAATCCCAATTCTCCTGCAGCACTGGCCGGGTTACAGAGAGGTTTCAAGGTTACACAGATCAATGGTACTGCTGTATCTACTTCCAATACTTCCTTTATTGAATCTGCACTCAACAGCAATTCAATATCCATGACTATTGAGGACAATAATGGAATGACGGGTACTGTGAATCTGACGAAATCAAATTATTCAACAAGTCCGGTGATGAAAGATACTGTCCTGACCGCCGGCGCTTCCAAAGTGGGATACCTGGCCTATAGCCGTTTCTCAGTATTGTCCAGTTCGCAGACGCCGCTGGAAAATGCATTCAGCAAGTTTGCAGCCGCTGGTGTGACCTCACTCATCATCGACTTACGATATAATGGTGGTGGGTATACGACTACTGCTGAAGAGCTGGTAAACCTCATTGCACCTCCTTCTCTGAAAGATAAGGTGATGTATACTGAATACTTCAATCAACTGCTACAGGATGGTAAAGCAACAATCTTAAAACAACAGACTTACCTGGATGCCAATGGTAATACTGTTCAATATAATGGTCATACAGCTACCTATGCTGACCTGGATTATTCAGTAAGTGGTAACACTTACAAATTCAGTAAGGCAGGGAGTTTGAACAGTGTGAAGCAGGTCGTTTTCATCGTAAGTGGCAATACTGCTTCTGCGAGTGAACTCGTGATCAACAGTTTAAAACCTTACCTGACGGTGAAGCTGGTAGGTAGTCAAACCTATGGAAAGCCAGTGGGTTTCTTTGGTGTTAAAATCGACGCCTATACAGTTTACATGTCAAACTTCTATATGCAGAATGCAAATGGTGATGGTGATTATTTTCAGGGTATGACTCCTGATATTGCTGCCAGTGACGATGTGACGCATGATTTCGGAGATGCAAATGAGACCTGTATAGCAGCAGCTTTGAGTTATCTGGCTGGGTCCGGAAGAACGGGTGTTGCAACAACGGTAACACCGTTGATACACATGGGGCCGACCTCATTTTCCGGTATGATTGAGGATAGATTGCACACAAAATAACGCTCATTTTTTCCCGATCGCGTATTTTCTTTTCCCGATCCGATCTGTCTACAAATGAGAACAGGCGTACATTTGTGAAGCTTCCTTATCAAATTGCTGTTTGTTAACTCCCAAAAAACTACACAAGCATAGATCTCTTTAAAAAGTATCAAGTCCTACCACCCTGTTTTAACGGGGTGGTAGGCACTATTCTGAGAATTTTGTCAATAAAAAGCCTTATTCTGTGCATTCGTGGTAATATCCAACAATATTTAAGTAATTTTATCCGTCAAATTTAAATCTGGATGATCAAGAAGGCGCAACGTACCAGAAAATGTATACTGGTTGCTGATGACGACGCAGACGACCGGGAGCTTATAAAAGTGGCTTTTGAGGAGAGTGGGACTGAAACTGAATTGCGTTTTGTTGAGAATGGAGAAGAATTAATGTATTACCTGAACAGGCAGGGAAAATATGCGGACGAAGAAAAATACCCTTTCCCAAGTATTATCTTACTTGACCTGAACATGCCGCGTAAAGACGGTAGGGAAGCATTACGTGAAATTAAAGAACATGCAAATCTTAAGTGGCTGCCCATCATTATTCTGACTACTTCTACTGAAGCAAAGGATATTTCGAAATGCTATGAATTGGGGGTGAATAGTTTTACCATCAAGCCATCCAATTTCTCAGACCTGGTCTCATTTACCCGCATGCTGCATATCTATTGGTTTACAGTGGTGCAATTGCCGTAGAATTAATTCCACACGCGGCAAAGCAATATTCATAGTACTTTTAATCATTGTCACATATACCAGATAATGATTGAACAGTTAAGAGAAAGTACAGCAGCACTCCATCAGGACCTGGAAAGGACCCTGATCCCGCTGATTAAGCAAGTAAATTCCCCTGAGGCATACATCAGGTTACTGCAATTGTTTTACGGATACTATTATCCGCTGGAACAATACATTGGGGCGCATATTGATACATCCTTCCCCGGTGGGTTTGATCACCGCCGCAAGGCTGTGCTGTTATTGCAGGATATCAACGTGATCAATGGTTCTCCACTGGATCCTCCACCTACCTGTACCGATATTCCAGAAATTAATGATAACGGACAGGCGCTTGGTGCTATGTATGTACTGGAAGGCTCCACCCTGGGCGGACAGGTCATTTGTCAGATTATACAACGAAACCTCCCTTTGCCGGAAATTACAAAGGCATTATCTTTTTTTAACGGTTATGGTGAAGAATCCCGCGCTAAATGGGACAGCTTCGTACTCTACCTCGAAGGATACCACGGAACAGATGAACAAAAAATACGGCTAGTGGAAACCGCTGCCAATACCTTCAGGCTATTCAAAGTTTGGGCGCAAGCCAACGCCTGATCCATTTCAACTTAATCAAATACCGGATAACCTGTCTTTATGCAAACGAAGAACTACGACTCCACCTTTTGTGGTAGTGTTCCTTTACATCAGATTAACCTGATACAACCCTATGGAATATTGATCATACTGCAAAGGAGTGATTACAAAATCGTGCAGGTGAGTGAGAATATCGTAGAAGCGCTGGAGCTGCCACCTGCAGAAGTCGTGAATACGTTACTGTCCAGGTATATACCTGCCACCCAGCTGGAACAATTGCAAAAGAGAGTGCATGAAGGTATCGTTGAAACGGTACCGTTTACTTTGTCTTTTTCAAATAAAGACTACCTGGTACTGATGCAGGTAAACGGTGAATCTGTGATACTGGAAATGGAGGCACAGAGCACGCCTACTACCCAAAACTCGTTTATTACTATTTATCAGCAACTCAAATATGCCATGGCGGCCATTAATGCGGCTTCCTCTATTGCGGAAGCCTGCCAGATAGCCGCTTCGCAGCTGAAAGCGTTATCCGGTTACGATAAAGTGATGGTATACCAGTTCGACAACAACTGGAATGGTACTGTGCTGGCAGAGGATGCTGTACCGGAAATGGAAAAGTACCTGGGGTTGACTTTCCCTGCTTCTGATATTCCAAAGCTGGCAAGGGCCATGTACCTCAAAAATCCTTACCGCCTTATTCCCAACAGAGATTATGTGCCGGTGAGCCTGTATCCTATCATCAACCCCCTCACGAATGCATTTACAGATCTGTCTGGTTGCAACCTGCGCTCTGTTCCTGCCGTGCACCTGGAATATATGAAGAATATGGAAATCATGACATCCATGTCTTGTCGTATATTAAAAGACGGGCAGCTATGGGGACTGTTTTCCTGTCATCACCGTACCCCGTTCTACCTGCCATACGAAGGGAGGGCACTTTTTGAACTGCTTTCGGACATCATTTCGGCGCGTATCCTATCTCTTCAATATAAGGAAGAGAGCGATGAATATGCCGATCTGCATGACATTCAGACCAGGCTGGTAGAACAGGTATACATTACCAACGACCTGCTAACTGGTTTGTTGGGGAATGCGGCCAATGTACTTCAGCTCTTTGATGCCACCGGCGCCGCCATGGTATTTAATAAAAGGATGGAAAGCATAGGTACTGTGCCTGATAAGCATGCGCTCAAAGATCTGTTGCTCTGGATCCAGAGTACAGCGGAGAAAAGTGTGTACCAGGAACTGAGTCTGCCGGCAGTCTATGAACCTTTCGTGAGCTATGCTAAATACGCCAGTGGAATACTGGTCATCAGCATACAACCACAAAAAGGGGACTTTTTGGTACTGTTCCGTCCGGAAGTAATCAGGGAGGTAAAGTGGGGAGGTAACCCGGATGAAGCGATCCATTTCGAAAAAGATAATATACAATACCACCCCCGAAACTCGTTTAGTACCTGGCAGCAACAGGTACGGAATACCGCTCTGCCATGGCGTGAGACGGAATTGACCATGGCGGAACACCTGCGCAATTTTATATTGGAGTACATAGTAAAGGCAATGGACTGAGGCTTTCCGGCCCATCATTTGTTTATGGTATAAAACCTTTAGATGAAGAAAGCGAATTACATAGTGGCCATAGGGGCATCTGCCGGTGGACTGGAAGCAATTCATGAATTTTTCGATAACATGCCGGAGTACGGCAATCTATCATTCGTGATTATACAGCATCTGTCATCGGACTATAAGAGCCTGTTGGTGGAGCTGGTCTCCAAGCATACCCACATGCAGGTACGTGAGGTAGAGGAAGATATGCCGGTGGATAACGATTGCGTATATGTGATTCCAAACAACAGAGACATCATCATTGAAAAAGGCAGGCTGCGGCTGATGCAGAAACCTGTTGAGAAAGCGCCGAATACAGCCATCGATACCTTCTTGTTTTCACTGGCAAAAGATAAGGGCCGTGAGGCCATTTGCATCATCCTCTCTGGTACGGGTACTGATGGTACACGTGGTGCAGGAGCTATCAAGAAAGCAGGAGGAATGGTGATGGTACAGGATCCTGAATCCGCCAAGTTCGATGGTATGCCACGCAGCGCCATTGCCTCAGACAATATAGATTATATACTCGCACCGGAATTTATGCCGGGCGAGATTTTCAATTATATACAGGACCTGCCGCTGCATGTTTTCAATGGTAAAATTGAAGAACACCTGTTGCCGGAAGTATTCAAACTGGTACAGGAAAGCAGTGGTCAGGATTTCCATCATTACAAGTCTCCTACTATTACGCGCCGTATTGCAAAACGCATGGCGCAGTTCAACTACAAGACGTTAGAAGAATACCTGGCATTGCTCAGGCAGAATCCTGAAGAAAGTAAGTTATTAGCCAAAGATTTCCTGATCGGGGTGACCCGTTTCTTCAGGGATACGACCGCTTTTGAAGTACTGAGAGATCAGGTATTAGACAAGTTGATCGATAGTAAAGAGGAAGGCGCTATTCTGAAAATATGGGTCACTGCCTGTAGCACGGGAGAGGAAGCTTACTCAATGGCTATCCTGGTAGACCAGATGCTACAAAAGAAAGGCAAGTGGCTGGATGTGAAGATCTTTGCAACAGATATCGACAGCAATGCCATAGAGTATGCTGCCAAAGGTGTGTATCCTGCTGCTGTACTGAAAGACGTGGAGCCGGTGGTGGTGAAGAAATATTTTCTGAAGGAAGAAAAGCATTACCAGATTGTATCACGACTGCGTAAACAAATTGTGTTTGCCAGACATAATATTCTGAAAGATCCACCATTCATAAAGAATGATGTGGTGAGTTGCAGGAACATGCTCATTTATATGGACAATGTGCTGCAAAGACAGGTATTGGCGTCACTGCATTTTGCATTGAATACAGGAGGTTATTTATTTTTAGGTACCAGCGAATCTGCGGCATTGATCAGAAGTGGACTGGAAGAAATCAATGCAAAATGGAAGCTCTATCGTAAGACGGATGCAGCCCGTTCTGCACCACCGGATAATCTGTATAGTCCACTTGAATACATTCGTCAGTCAAGAGAAATGCGTCCGAATGCAGGAAGTTTGTTAGGACAGGAGAAGCGACTGGCGATGGATCTGGCAGATGACTTCAGAAATGTGCTATCGGAAGAATATGGTTATGCAGCGGTGTACATTGACAAGAATTATGAGATCAGAGAAGCGACTGGTAACTATAAAAAATTCCTTTCTCTGCCTGATAAAAAGCTGAACCTGAATCTGCTGAAAATGGTGCCCAATGACTTGTCCATGGTATTGAACATGGCATTGCGACAGGCATGGAAAACTACGCAGAAAGCAACGCTGAGAGGCATTAAACTGAATACAAAAGAGGGGCTCCGGTTAGTGAATCTGTTGATTAAACCTGATACTGGTAATGGACAATATACCCTCATTGTATTTGGAGAAGAACCGGAAAGAGCGGCATTGTTGTCAGAGCAGAAAGAGGAACAGACTTACCCTGCAGGTGTGAATGAACACATCATGTCGCTGGAAGCGGAGCTGGGTGAGACGCGTACGAATTTGCAGATGGCCATTGAAGGTTTGGAGACTTCCAACGAAGAACTGCAAAGTAGTAATGAAGAGTTGCTCTCTGCCAATGAAGAATTACAATCCAGCAATGAAGAGTTGCAATCACTCAATGAGGAGTTGCATACTTTGAATACAGAGCACCAGCTCAAAATCAAAGAGCTGATGGAGCTGAATGATGATATGGACAACTACTTCCGCAGTACCGACATTGGTCAGGTATTTGTGGATGGCCGGATGCAGATCCGCAAGTTCAATCCAGCGGCAGTGAAGATGATCAACCTGATCCCTGCTGATATTGGGCGGCCTATCAGTCATATCTCTACGAATATCCAGCAGGATAGTTTACTTGATGATATCAATGCGGTCATACGCAATAAAAATATTTTAGAGAAGGAAATGGTGCTGAGTAATGGCAATATGCACCTGATGAAAATAATGCCTTATATCAGGCAGGATAAACAGACCGATGGCGTAGTGATCACCTTTGTGGATATCACGGCCATCAAGGAGCTGGATATGCTGTTGAAAGGTGTGTTCAATGCCAGTACCAGTCTGATCATGGCCTTTAAGGTTGTGCTGGGTAATAATGGAAATGTATCCGATTTCCGGTTGCTGACATCTAATAGTGCAGCTGCGAATTTGCTGGGCCATGATGTACTTGCGCTTAATGCGCCTTCTATGAAACAATCTATGCCGCAACTGATGCAGCAGGGATTATTTGAGAAATATGTGCAGGTAGTACAGGATGGTTCGGTATTGCATACAGAGGTATTGGTGAACCATAACAATGAGGAAGCCTGGTATGAAATGTCTGCCGTAAAAACAGCGGATGGCATTGTGATCACCTGCTCTGATGTGACAGAGAAGAAAGATGGGGAAGAACGTTTACGCCGTAACTACAATGAACTGATACAGGCGCGTGAAAGTCTCCGTAATCTGAATGCTGCACTGGAAGATAAAGTGCTGGAACGTACCCGTGAGCTCACACAGAGTGAAGAGCGTTTCCGACTGGTTTCCAAAGCCACCAACGATTCTATCTGGGACTGGAACCTCACCAACAATACAGTGTGGTGGAGTGACAACTTCTATAATATTTACGGTTATAGTCCTGATAAAGAGTCTTCCAGCCGAACTTTCTGGATGGAGAAGGTGCATCCTGATGACAGGGTGCGGGTGCAGGAAAGCATTAGCCGTGCGGTGAATACCAAACAGAGTCAGTGGTCAGAAGGGTATCGTTTGCTAAGGGCAGATGGTAGTTATGCACATATCCTGGACAGAGGTTATCTGCTGCAGGATGAATATGCCACTCCTTATCGTATGCTGGGGTCAATGTTGGACGTAACGAATTTGCGGGCAGCAGAGGAACAGGCAGTCATGAGTATGGAGGAAAAACGCTTCCTGGCAGAGTCTATGCCATTGATCCTCTGGACGGCATGGCCGAATGGCGAGATCAATTTTGTGAATCAACAGTTTACTTCCTATACCGGTCTGACCCTTGAGAAAATCAGTGAAGCCGGTTGGGAAAGCATATTACACCCTGATGATGTGCCGGTATGGACCCGTACCTGGAGTAATGCCCTCCGAAATAAGCAGGACTTTTCACTGGAATTACGGATCCGTAGAAATGACGGGCAATGTCACTGGTTCCTGTTACGTACCCGGGTACAGCGTGATCTGAATGGAGCATCGATCCTGTGGGTGGGTACGAATACCGATATCCACGAGCAGAAGATGCTGGCAGAGCTGATGGAACAGCGGGTACAGGAACGTACCAATGCCCTGCAAAAGGCGAATTATGAGCTGGAATCGAGCAATGCGGAGTTGCAGCAATATGCCTTTGTGGCATCGCATGACCTGAAAGAACCTTTGCGCAAGATCCACATGTTTGGAAATATGCTCAGGGAGCGGTACCAGGATCAGATGGAGGAAAAGGCGGTAGATTACCTGAACAGGATCATCAATTCATCGAGCAGGATGACAAATCTGATCAATGATTTGTTAAGATTTTCCCGGTTGTCACAGATGAATTTCTTCGAAAAGGTGCCTTTGGAAACAATAATCAGGGATATTCTCTCTGACCTGGAGGTATTGATACAAGAAAAGAATGCTATCGTGACAGTGGGGCAGCTGCCCACGATCGAGGCGGTACCCAGCCAGATCCGGCAGGTATTCCAGAACCTGCTGAGCAATGCCTTTAAGTTCTCCCGCAAGGATGTACAGCCAATGATCAGTATTATGGCGAGCCGGATTGCTGAAAAACGGTTTGACAGTATTGCCGATCCGGAGGGCCAATATGTCTGTGTGACCATTTCAGACAATGGGATCGGGTTCGATGAGAAATACCTGGATAAAATTTTTGTACTCTTCCAACGTTTACATACTAAGGACAAATATGAGGGAACTGGCATAGGACTTGCGGTTACGCGTAAGATCATTGAAAAACACCACGGAATTATTACGGCACACAGCCGTGAAAAAGAGGGGGCGACATTTACTATTATCCTGCCTGTAAAGCAGGATCAGGAGATAGGGTGATCTTATTTTAATGTCAACATATTAATAGAAGTCCTTATTTTTGAACCATGACAAAGAAGAGTGTAATTTTCACATTTGCCAGCTTTATTTTTGGAGCTTCGGCTTTTGCTCAGAGTAAAACTACGGTGGGTATCCTCCGTTTTCAGTCCAACGCTTCTCAGAATACGAACAATGTAACCGCTATCCAGGATGCGGTGGCAGATGTGTTCCTGAAAAACAAGCGTTTAGCAGTGGTTGGTCAAACTGATACTTCTTTTGAACAATCCAAGGTGGCTGGTGCTCAATTTATTATCTCCGGAAATATTGCGAAAGCGACCATGGAGATGAGACAGACCAATGTACCGATTGTAGGTACGACCAATACGAATGTGGCGGAGATCTCCTTTACACTGAATGTGACAGATGCAGGGCGTGGTGAGGTGATTGCTACCACGACAGTGAATGCGAGTGGTAAGGGGAAAAATGCATATGATGGAGCGATCAGTGATGCGAAGTCACAGGTAGAGAAGTTTATGAAAGAGAACTTTAAGCTGACGGTGAGTATAGCGGAGATCGAGGATAAGAATAGTCTGGGTGCGGCGACTTCGGTGTTGATAGCAGGAGGTACGTTGCTGGGTCTGAAGGTGAATGATGAATTCAGGGTGTATGAGGTGACGGAGATTACGGTGAATGATAAGGTGATGCAGCGGAAGAAGACCCTGGGTAAGATTGTGGTGACTAAAGTAGAAGATGAGAATTTTTCAGTGGCGAATGTAATAGAAGGAGGCGTTGATATTACGAAGAAGGTAGGAGATAAAGCGAATTTGAAATGTGAGCTGGAGAGTGAGCCTTCAGGGTTATTCTGGAAGAAGAACTAGAACTCATTTCACAAATAGGAATTTGTGATTGATAATCAATACTTAAATGGTAATTATAAAATGAGTTCTAAGAAGTTTTAAAGGATATAATTAGAAAAGCCCTTCGTATTAATACGAGGGGCTTTTTTCTGAAAATAGTTTTCATTCCCCGTTGGAGAATTCCTTCTTTCATGAAAGTTTTGTTGGGCTAAAAAGGAAAGCCGCTCCTTTCGAAGCGGCCGTTCCCCGTATTGCTCATTTTAACACTTACTCTATTTCTTCATCATCCTTATTCACTGTCTTTGCTTTCCTGTTTCTTTCCACCCATGCATACAGTGGTGGTATTAACAGTGGTGCAAAGATCAAAGTACTTGTCAGACCACCGATGATCACAGTCGCCAAAGGACGCTGCACATCAGAACCGATACCTGAAGAGGTAGCTGCCGGAATCAGACCGGCAATCGCTACGATCAGGATAGATAACAGTGCACTCAACTGCTCCTTCGCACCCAGGAATACGCTGTCCTGCAGGGTATGATCCGGTTTCTCCCTGAGTCGGTTGATAGCCGAAACAAGGAGTACGCCTGCCATAACAGAGATACCGAAGATACTTACGAAGCCCACACCTGCAGATACGTTAAAGTGATACCCACGGATCAGCAAGGCAACGATACCGCCAGCCAGAGCGAAGAGGATACAACTTACTGTTACAACAGTTTGCGGCATATTTCTGAAGAGGATAAACAGTACTAAGAACACCATTACGATGGTGAGTGGAATAGTGAAGGACAATTGTTTACCCGCACGTTCCAGGTTTTCATACTGACCACCATAGATAATGGAGTAGCCTTTTGGTATATGCAATTGTGCACCGATCTTCTGACCGACTTCACTTACAAAACCTCCCTGGTCACGACCACGGATATTTGTTCTCACCGTCACCATACGTTTACTATTGTAACGATAGATGTTCGTCTGACCCTGTACATAGCTGATATCTGCCAGTTGGTTCATTGGAATCAATGCACCGGTAGCGGATGGTACCTGTAAGTTTTTCAGGGATTCGATCGTACTACGTTCACCAGGTGTATAGCGGATGACGAGGTCATAACGTTTGGTTCCATCGTACAATGTAGAGATGGTTCTACCCCCAATCGCAGCTTCGATCATACCCTGGATATCTGCTACATTGATACCGAAACGGGCGGCGTTTTCACGGTTTATATTGATCGCAATCTGCTCCTGCGGACCTTCCTGTTCAATGTTCACAGATTCAGAGCCCTGCATGTGTTTGACGATATCAGCAATCGTATCAGCCTTTGCACGCATCATGGTGAGGTCGTCACCAACGATAGAGATAGCGAGATCCGCCGCACTACCGGTTACAATTTCCATTACCTGGTCAATGATCGGCTGACCGGAAGAGAACTTCACAGAAGGCATGGCTTTTTCCAGGTCATGCCTGATATCAGTAACCAGTTGTTTTTTAGAAATGGTATCGCTCCACAGTTTATATTCTTTCAGACCTACCAGGATTTCGTTACGGTTGGTTGGGAATGGATCCGTACCATCGTCATTACGGCCTGCCTGGGTGATTACGAAGGCGATCTGTGGGTATTTAGCGATCACTTCCCTGATCTTTGGAGAGTACTTCGCATTTTCCTGGATGGTAATACCTGCGGGGAAGTTACCACGGAGGAAGATAGAACCTTCATCCAGTTCCGGCAAGAATTCAGAACCTAAGTTCGCACCGAATAATACCAGTATCACTACGACAGCAAAACCTGCCAACACCGTTGTTTTCGGACGTTTCAGGGTCTTGCCTAATAGTTTGCCATACTGTTTGCTCAGGAAGTCCAGCACAATATTTTTGTGCTCCTTCATGGGCTTATCTGTATTATTAAATGCTTTCTTAAAGGCGAAGGAGATCAGTACTGGTATGAGCGTGAGTGCAGCCAGCATAGAGCCGATCACTGCAAATGCCAGGGTCAGCGCCATTGGTGAGAA
Organism: Chitinophaga sp. LS1; assembly: GCF_034274695.1. Classification (NCBI taxonomy): domain Bacteria; kingdom Pseudomonadati; phylum Bacteroidota; class Chitinophagia; order Chitinophagales; family Chitinophagaceae; genus Chitinophaga; species Chitinophaga sp. LS1. Next base: position 653,581 of record NZ_CP128362.1, on the reverse strand, counting down.
CAGTTTACCTTCTACACGTGTCATCAGCAGGATAGGCATATAAGCCAGGATGATGATGGTTACGGAGAAGAAGATCTCGCGGCCTACTTCCTGAGAAGAGCGGAGGGTCAATGCAATGATACCCCGTTTCTTTTCTTCCGGTGGCGCCGTTCGATACGTTCGTATCAGGTGTTCTGCCATTACGCAGGCCCCATCCACGATGATACCAAAGTCGATCGCACCGAGTGATAAGAGGTTCGCCGGAATACCGGTTAACCGCATCAATATAAATGCGAAGAGGAGGGAGAACGGGATGGTGAGAGCTACTACCAGTGCACTTCTCAGACTACCCAGGAAGAAGATGAGGATGATCACTACGATAGAGACCCCTTCTAACAGGGTATGACCTACGGTTTCCAGCGAGTGATCGATGAGGAAGCTACGGTCATACAGGGTACGGAGGTGTACGCCTTTGGGTAGTTCATCTCTTTCGAGGTCCTTGATTCTTTCTTTCAGAATTTTCAACACTTCGCTGGGGTTCTCATATCTGCGCAGCAGAATGATACCTTCCACACCATTGCTCACATTGGTTTTCGTAGCGTTGAAAGTATAGCCCATTACACCGCTTGGTGGTGGTGGGGCTACTTCAACCGTCGCTACATCACGCAGGTATACGGGGTTACCATTAGCTGCTTTGAGTACGATATTACGAATGTCGGCTTCTGTTTTTACAGCACCCAGACCACGTACGGCAAATCCCTGTTCACCACGGCTGATCACGTTACCGCCTGTATTCTGGTTATTCTTTTGCACGGCATCGATCACATCCTGTAAGGTGAGATCGTATTTACGCAGTTTATCAGGAGCGGTTAAGATATGAAACTGTTTCAGCGGGCCACCGAAAGTGGTGATATCCGCGATACCGGGTACCTGTAACAGGTAAGGTTTGATGACCCAATCCTGCAGGTCACGGATGTCGGTGGGTGTATAACCGGGTGGTGCTTCGACTACATAACGGAGGATTTCACCAACGGCAGTAGTAAGCGGTGCCAGTTCCGGGGTTACGCCATCCGGGAGTTCGGCGGCAGCCAGTCTTTCATTCACCTGCTGGCGGGCGAAGTAATCGTCCGTACCATCGGTGAAGGTAAGTTGAACAACGCTGAGGCCGAAGATAGTGCGGCTACGGCGGTCAAGTACATTTGGCGTATTTTGCAGCGCTCTTTCGATGGGGATGGTTACTTGTTGCTCCACCTCTTCAGCAGCGCGGCCAGGATACTGTGCCACGATGATAACGTTGGTATCAGCGATATCCGGGTAGGCTTCAATCTTGAGCTGGGTAAAACACCAGTAGCCGATACCCATCAGGCCAAGTCCCATGAGGATGACCACCCACCTGTTTTTTAGAGAAAATATTAAAAGGTTACGAATCATTGTCGGATTATTTCGGTCAAATCTGGAATCGTTCTACTTTGGTAGTGATGATGAACCCACTGGTGATCCGCTTGCGCAGTTCTTTCAGGGTGTGCAGCACTTTTTCTTCTTCATCGATGAAGGTGATCATGATAGGCGGTTCATCGAAGCTGAAGATGCTGTCAGGGCGTTTCATCTGATGATGTTCCCCAAATCCGATCACACCACGAAAAGCAGTAGCGCCGGCTACCTTTTGCTTGAGCAGAAACTGTACGATGTATTCGTACAGCGGCTGAGCGCCATGAACTTCATCTTTATCTATATAGATCTGTGCTTGTAACATTGTGGTTAAGGGTTTTTATTAGTATCCGAAACTTAAACCTTTCAGCTGCATCACACCTTTGATCACCACATTTTCGCCATTCTGAAGGCCATTATATACTGAAACGCGGTCACCTATCTGCAGACCGGTGCTCACCTGTTTTCTTACGAAAGTGGTAGGTGTTGTTTTTACGAACACATAGTTCTGACCTTCGGCAGTGATGAGGGCATCTCTTGTTACATTGATGGTGCCTGTACCTGTTTTGTTAGCGCCAGTAACGGTGAAGTTTACCATCGCAAACATACCCGCCCGGATCTCTGAATCCGGGGCTGAGAGCCGGATACGCAGTTTCACCATGCGGGTAACGTTGTCGACAACATCGGCGATGGCCTCTACTTTCCCGGCAAGTGGTTTATCGGGAAATGAGGATAGTATAACAGTGCAGGCAGTTCCTTTAGTTACGTTGATCAATTGTGTTTCAGGGATGTCGCAGATCACGAAGGCATTGCCAGGAGCGGTAGTGCGGAGGATTTCAGGATCGAAGCCTCCTGCTTTCAGACCTGATTCGTGTTCTACCAGCTGTGCTTTTTCGTTTGCCAGGTTGGTTTGTTCCATTGCCAGGCTGGATTTAGCTTCCAGCAGATCTTTGCCGGAGGCGGCACCGTGGTCGTAGAGGTCCTGTGTACGGTCCAGTTCTATTTTACGTTGCTTGATATTGATCTCTTCGATATGATTGACATTGATCTTGTGTTGTACCAGTTGAGTATAATCACTTTCCAGGTCTGGATTGTCGAACAACACAACGTTTTGAGCACCTTCCTGGGAGCGGATTACAGTTGCCGCCACCTTGCCGGGAGCGTGCAGGGTACCACTCAGGGCAGAGTCACCTACAGGTTCGGTGGTGAAGAAGTTGGCCGAAGCAGTATCCGGGAAGGTGATCTGCTGTCCATTGTTGGTAATGGCAGGACCGGGATCGTCCGTCACTTCTTTTTTGTGTTCTTTCTGACCACATCCTGCCAGCAGGAGGGAGGCCACTAAAAAATATCCGGTAATGCGTTGCATAATTATAATTGGTTTATAAGGCCCGTAGCGAATAAGAGTTGAATATAGCTTTGATAGTAAGATTGCAGTCCATCGTAGTACAGCAGCCGGGTATCGTACCAGTTACGCTGTGCATCCAGGAAGTCAATGATGGTGGTGCCACCGCGGAGGTAAGCATACTTTACATTGTCGAGGATCTGTTGAGACTGGGAGAGGATGCCGCTGAACTTAGCCAGGTTTTGTTTTTGCAGCTGGTAAGTATTGTAAGCGGTGGTTACTTCTGTCTGAATCGTGCGCTGGGTGGTATTCAGTTCCTGGTTTGCCTGTTGTGCCTGAATGTATGCTTTTTTGATCCCACCCTGGTTCCTGTTAAAGAAGGGGAGATCGATGGCCGCATAGAAGCCGATGTAAGGCACAGAGTTCTGCGGGTTGTAGATGATACCTAACTGAGGTTGCGGTACAGCGAGTGTTTTCTGGTATTTCACATTGCTGTTGCGCTCGTCGATGGCACTTTTGACCAGGGCGACGTCTGAGCGGTTGTCCATAGTCTGGGCAATGAGGCTGTCCAGTGTAGCGCTGGGGGCAAGTGTCTGTACATCGCTCAGGGTATCGATATCCACACTGGAAGGGATACCGGTGAGGAGGCGCAGGTTTTGTAACTCATTCATGTAATCCTGCTGGAATACGCTGAGTTGTAGGTTGTACTGATCCAGCAACACTTTTGTACGGGCGAGGTCAGTTTGAGTGATCACCTGGTTTTTGTAGCGCAGTTCATTGATCTTAACGAGGGTATCGAGGTTGCCTTTGCTGTCCTGCAGGAGGGCGAGCCGCTTTTTGAGCACCCAGCAGGTGATCCAGCTGTTACCGACGTTGAGAGAGAGGTTGCGTACGTTTTCCTGGTATTCATTGTCCGCCACTGTAACATCCTTTGAGGCTGTTTCAATTTTGTACTTACGCTGGTTGGGCCACTGAATAGGTTTCGTGAGCTGATACCATACCTGTCGGTTTGAGTTGGAAGACCAACGGGTATTGGGGGCGAAGTGAGCAGAATTGGCCAGTTGTAAGGTCTGGTTATTCAGGTTGGGATTAGGCCGGAGTTTGGCGGTAGTGACATCGGCTTGTGCGGCGGCGATGTTCATGTACTGGGCCTTAAGCACCGGGCTGTTAGTTCTGGCGGTATCGATAGCCGCTGCCAGGGTGAAGTTGGTTTGGGCGACAGCAACTAAGTGTATACATGTGAGTACACTGGTTACTACAGCCAATAGGAAGAGCTTCTTCATGTGATGCTGTTTGTCCGCATTTTATTAGTCAATAATTGCAAATTTCAATAATGGGGGGAATGGTTTAAAGACGGGCGGTTGATTTTAACCCGTTTTTAATGAAATTATTAAAAAGGGAATAACAGAATTTTTAGGGTAAATGTTTGGTGGGAGTGGGATTGGTAATGTTGGGGGGAGGGGGAGGAGCTTAAAAATGGAATAGGGGAGGGTTACCTTTTTTGAGGGGAAATTGGCTGATCTATGAGATTTGCCGGATCTAAGAGATTTGCCTTCGGCAAATCTCTTAGATCCGGGGGATTTTTTTCGGCGGCTGAAGGCCGCCGAAAAAAATGGGCTGCAGGAACTCACTGGCTGCCGAAAACAATTTATTTATTGGGAGATCGTCATTTGCTGGATGATGTTTTCAACTTCTGCCTCGGTGGCGCGTAACCTGGTCTGGCAAAAAGTGATCAGTTCTGAAGCCCGCTTTACTCTTGCTGCGAGCACATCCACAGAAACGGATTCCGTTTCTATTTCCCTGGCTATCTGTTGCAGCTCTTTATAAGCCGCTTCATATGTTAGATTCGTTTCCATCTGAGTTAATTGTATGAATAGTGGCCTGTACGGAGGCATCTACCATTTGTACGGTGATGTCTTCTCCTGATTGCAAGGCGGTGGCATTTGTAATCAGTTTGCCCTGGTAGTATACCAGTGCAAACCCTTTTTGTAATAAGGTCGTTGGGCTCATGAGGCGTACGACCGTTTCGTGGTGTTGCAGCTTTTGCTGCTGCTGTTGCAGCAATTTACGGCTGAAGCTATGTACGTTTTGCCGGAGGAAAGACAGGTCCTGTAGTCTTGAGGCCGTTAATTGTTTAGGTTTTGATAATACCTGTGCTGACAGTTGTATCATCCCGTTTCGTTGTTTTAATAACAGGTGGCGGGCTTGCTGTGGTATTAACTGGTTATACCTGATCAGGCTTTCTTTTTGCCGGATCACTACGTCCCTGCTTCTGTTGATAATTGCATTGTTGAGGGCAGACAATTGTTGTTGTTTGCCAGCGACGGATTGCTGGAGCCGGATGATCAGTTGTTTTTGGATACTGATCAGGGCATCTTCAAACTGCCTGTTATGAGCGATGATCAGTTCTGCCGCGCGGGTAGGGGTTTTGGTGGCAGTATGGGCCATCATATCCGTGATGGTTTCATTTTTATGGTGGCCGATACCGGTGATGACGGGGATAGGAAATCCTGCCACTGCCTTACCCAGCTGGTACTGATCGAAGAGTAATAAATCTGTTTGTGCACCGCCGCCTCTGATGATGACTACTGCATCGTAGTGTTTTCCTGCATCTTCGACTGCCTGGAGTTGTGCACATACCTGTGCGGCATTGGCTTCGCCCTGAACGGTCGTGAAATAATTATCCGTATGGAAAATATACCCGTGGGCGTTGGCCTGGAGGGTGTGCATGAAATCCTGGTAGCCGGCAGAAGAAGGGGAGGAGATGACGGCGATCTTTTGCATGACAGCGCTGAGGGGGAGTTTTTTATTGCGGGTCAGGTAGCCTTCGGGTACTTGTTGTACAATATCTCCACACTCGGTGACGAGGCGCTGTAGGGTAGCTTGTTTTTGTTGTTCCAGTTGTCCGATGGTGAAGCTGGGGTCTATATCCAGCACGGACAGTTTGAGGCCGTATACGGCGTGGTATTCGACCTGTACCTGTAGCAGTACATGCATATCATTGCCAAAACGCTGACCGGTGGTAGCTTCGAAATCCCTGATCCGCAGGCTGCCGTTTCCCCATGCAGTAGCGGAGATTTTGGCGGTGAGCTGGTGGGTACGGGGATCTTTTTCGACCAGGTCAAAGTAATGGTAGCCTTTGGCAGGGTAGAAGGAGTGGCTGGTGATGTCGGCCACGATCCAGCTACTTTGACGGGAGAAGGCGTTTTTGATGGTGCCCTGGATGTGGGCGGCCAGTTGTGATAACGTTATGTATTGTTGCGTACTCAAAGTGAGGACAAAGGTAGTAAACAAAAACGACTGCCTGGAAAGGCAGTCGTTTATAATAATTCCACGTTATGAAAACAAATCCATAAAAAGCTTCAGGCGGCTTTTTATTGTTAGGACAATATTAGGAAGATGGTTACTTAAATCAGTTAATGGCTAGTTAAAGTATTCAGCATTAACATATTATTTACGAGCGGCGGGCGCGGCTGTGGTGGTAGGTATAGGCGAGTGGCTATTTTTTGTTTGGGGAGTTTGTTGTATGGGAGGGGTAAAAAAATCGCTTTTACCTTCGGCAAAAGCGATTTTTTTGGCGGCGTTTGTTGGCCAGCGGCCGGCTGAAAGAATGGAGCGTATTAAGCGCAACCGGAATGCTTAGGGTTGAATGCTGGCAGCTTGAGCTTCAATGCTGGCTGCTTAAATTAGTGTTGTAAGAAATAAGTCGAGGCTTTCTTCTTTAGGTAAGTTTAGTTTTTGTTTTAAGCGGTAGCGTGCCATTCTGATACTCTTCGCTTCTACTGCCAGGCGGGAGGCAATCTCTTTGTTGGTGAGCCCCATTCTTATGTAGGAGCAATATTTTAGATCTAATCTTGTGAGGTTCTCTTTTGCTTTTTGCTGTAAGCGATTGAAGAACTCGGGATCTATTTCTTTGAAATCAGCTTTTGCTGCTTCGAATTCTTCATCCATTTTCCGGCTATCAGTGATGATGCGATCCATTTGTCGTAAGAGCGGATCTGTGCCGGATATGGTGGTGATCTTTTTCTGTAAGGATTGCAGCAATTCATTCTTTTCTTCTACCTGCAGGGCGCCTGCCAGCAACTCTTTTTGTAATCGTTCCTGTCTTTCCTGCATGAGCAGTTGCTCTGTTTCTAATCTCGCTCTTTCTTCTGCTTCCAATTTCAATTGCAATTGTGCATCATGTTTTTCCAGTTCTAACAATTGCTGATTTTGTAAGCTGGCTCTTAGACGGAAATGATATGATCTGAAGAAGAAGATCAGGATCAGTACAGCAGCGATAGCTAAAGAAATGTAGAAGAAATTCAATTCCTTATTGAAGGATGCTTTCTGTTGTAATAGCTGTAATTCCTTATCTTTTTTCTCCGCTTCGTATTGTGCGCCTAAGCGTTTTGCGGTAGACAATCTTTCATTGTCAAAAGCCTGTTGGTAGTAATCAATGTATTGTTTGTAATACTTTAAAGCCTTTGCCGTGTTGCCTTGTTTCTCCGCCACATTTGCGAGTGCCTGCATGATATGTGACTTTACCTGTGCACCACCTGCGGGATAACTTTCTACTGTGTAAAATGCGGTTAGTAATAAATTTTCCGCCTCTTTCAGATTGCCATCGTGTACTGCAATATCACTTAGCATACCATAGCAATTGGCCAGTATTTCCTGCTGCTCCGTGGCCTTTGCATATTCAGTGGCCATGTACAGGTAATGCATGATACTATCCTTTTGCTCCGGCCAGTTTTCTGCAAACATATTGGCGGTGTTCAGCGATAATAGAGCGGGAGCACTCCGGGTTACCAATCTTCCATTCTCCGCTTTAATGATGAGCAATGCCATTCTATTGCAATACAATGCTGAGTCAAGCAGGTATTTGGTGGTATCATTCATCTTCGACCTGTATTTGTATTCCAGGTAGGTGCCCAATGCCTGGTATCCATTCACCAGGTCATCCGGCTTTTGGGTTTGCATGGCGGTGGAGAGAGATAGTCTTGCATATTTTTCCTGTGCATCCAGGTCATTCCAGTCACCGTAGGTGGCTGCAGTGAAGTAATAGATTGCCGGCTCACAGGTTAATTTCTTTTGTCCATCCAATATCCGCAATGCTTCGAAGAAATAGTGGGTCGCGCTGTCTTCCTGCTGTTCTATGATATGGAGCCATCCTTTGCGGTAATATGCTAATCCCAGTGCCTGTTTATCGCCCGATTTACGTGCGAGATATAAGGCGCTATCCATGGCTTTTGTAGCTAATGAAAAGCTGTCATCGAGCGCATATTGCTGTGTGAGATTGCTGAATATATTAGCCCTGTATTTCAGGTCTTTGAGGCCTGTGCTCATGGCCAGCGCCTGCTGATTGAGTACGATGGCCGCTTTCATGTCTTTATTCCCGGTAATCCGCGCCATCAACATGGTGCTGGTTACCCGGTCTTCCAGCGGTAAGTCCTTGCGGGACAATAAGTTTTGTAGTGAATCAATGAGGATTGACTGTGCATAAGCTGGCATTTGCAGACACAGTGATACAATCAATAGGATATGGTATATTCTTTTTTGGGTCATTTAGCAAAAATAATGAGTATTCGCGAGTATTCTTACTCAACTGACCACTCTCCTTTCCCCAATCTGTTGTCTCCACATGGCGTAGTATAATCCTTTGAGTGTCAATAGGTGGTCATGTGTGCCTGTCTCTACGATCTTCCCTTTTTCAAGTACATAGATGGTATCTGCATGCATAATTGTGGATAACCTGTGTGCGATGAGTATGTTCAACTGCTCTCTGCTGGCCGATATAGACCTGACTGTTTCAGTAATAGCTTCTTCTGTCAGCGAGTCCAGTGCCGATGTAGCTTCGTCAAAAATCAATAACCGGGGGTGCCGGATCAATGACCGGGCGATGGAAATACGTTGTTTTTCCCCACCTGATAGTTTTAGTCCTCCTTCACCCAGCAAGGTATTGAGGCCTTGTGAAGAGCGTGTGAGCAAGGGCGTTGCAGCTGCCTTGTGCAGGGCTTCGATCATTTCTTCTTCCGTTGCATCGGGTTTTACAAACAATAAATTGTCTCTGAATGTCCCTGCAAATAACTGTGTCTCCTGCGATACAAATCCAATCTGTCTACGCAGCTGGTTGTAATGAATTTCATCTGATGCCACCTCGTTGAAATAGATATGACCGGATACGGGCTGATAAAGTCCCAGTAATAGTTTCACCAGCGTTGATTTACCAGATCCTGAAGGGCCTACAAAGGCAATGGTTTCCCCCAGTTGGGCGTCAAAACTGATATCATCCAGGGCATTCTGTTCTGCTGTCTGGTGGCGGAATACAATGTGATCAAAGCGGATATTTTCCAGTGGTCCTAAAGAGACTGGTGTGTCAGGTTTATCTTCCACAGGTTTCTGCATGAGCTGATCAAATAACAGTAAGGAGCTTTCTGCTTCCCGGTAAAAGAGAATAATATTTCCCAACTCCTGTAACGGTCCGAAGATTGTAGCGGATATAAATTGCATGGCAATCAGTTCACCCGTACTCAATACTTTATGAAAGATGAGCCAGAGTAAAATGAAGAGAATAGATTGCCGGAGGATGTTCAGTGTAGTACCTTGCAGGAATGAAAGTGTTCTGACCTGTTTTACTTTTTTCATTTCCAGATCGAAGATGTTCTTTGTAAACGTTCTCAATCTTCTGATCTCAGGAAAGGTAAGCCCAAGGCTCTTAACGAGCTCAATGTTGCGCAATGATTCTGTGATGGAACCAGAAAGTTTTAAGGTTTCTTTGTTGATGCTGCGCTGAATTTTTTTCATCTTTCTGCTCAGTGCACTTGTCAGTGTACCTAACACACCCACCCCTACGAAAAACACAGGTACCAGCATCCAGTTTTTATGCAGGGCATACCATGTGAGCACACCTACACCTACTACTGTTGAAAACAGGATGTTGATAAACGCGTTGAAAAACCGTTCAGTATCGTTTCTTACTTTTTGTAATAGTACAACCGTCTCACCGCTCCGCTGTTCTTCAAATTCCTGGAAAGAGAGGCGTAGTGTTTGTTTCAGGCCATCGTTGAAGATCTGCATACCAAAGCGCTGTACGATGAGGCGCATGACAAAGTCCTGCAGAGAACGGGCTAACCTGGCAACCATGGCTATTGAAATAGCGATGATCAGCCAGAACACCACACCTTTGATTAAAACGGTTTCCGTTCTGTCTCCGGGGTGCAAAGCATAATTGTCGATAATTTTACCAAAGATAATGGGGTCATACATGGTGGCCACCTGGGCGATGCCTGCCAGCACCAGCGAAAGCAAGATCATCCAGCGATGAGGGCGCATGTATTGCCAGAAAATTTTCATGCGAATACAAGCGGCAAAAATTACACCACGATGTTAATTTTTCAGGCTGGCTGGCAATATGCCATGCACTTTGTGGAAAGCGGCAGTAGAAATGCAGAGGGGGGCTGGCAGGCCTGAATGAATACAAGGATATGGAACCGGATCACTTGCTGGCAGGCGACCCTGCTTTAAAAGGGAAGGTACTTGAATCAGTAAATGCCTGTCCTTATTTCTAATAATATTATTTTAACCATTCTATGCCCTAACCTGTCATAACTTAATAATATAATTTATCATATTACGGTAGTAACCAATATTTTGTGAAGCCCCTTGTGTGGTAAATAAAAAGCTGTATATTTAATATCATATTGGCTTTAGTATCATTATATATTAAGCAATATAGAACTGGAACCCCGGCCGCCAACAGCATTCCCATGAAAAACTATGGCCACAACCAGGGGGACCAAAGCACTAAAGAACCCTATTCGTATGGAAAGAAGAAATTTTTTAAAGCAGGCATTGATCACTGTAGCAGGCAGTGCAGTCTTGCCCGGAACTGTGAAAAGCATGGCATTATGGGAAGAACAACCTCCGTTTATTATCGATGCTAAGAATCCTGGAAAATTCTTTGAACCACACTGGAACAAAGGGGTTGGTGCCGGCAGGGCCAATGATGCTTCCAGACCCGTTTGGGGGGACCAACTTTCGGTGGCGGCCAAAGCCTGTGGCTTTAAGTATGCCCGTTTCACAGGCATTTTTCACGATGACATGGGGGTGTATAACGGGGGGCTGTATAACTGGACCCTGGTAGACGACCTGCTTGATAAAACACTCAAAGCGGGGGTAAAGCCATTTATTGCATTCAGCTTCTTTCCAAAAGATATCGCTGGCAGCGATGCGACCCAGTTCAGCTGGAATGCAAGGGTGGTGCCACCTACAGATTTTACAAAATGGAATGACCTGGTGACAGAATTTACCAAACACATTGTGGGCAAGTATGGTGAAGAGGAAGTGAATAAATGGTATTTCGAAACATGGAATGAACCGGATCTGCGTACATTCTGGGATGGAACCAAAACACAATATTTTACTTTATACAAAACAACTGTAACCGCTATGAAGGCGGTAGCGCCCAAAGTTAAAGTGGGTGGGCCTGCTACCAGCGGGCTCTCTGGCGATACCCAGGGTGCATGGCTGGATGAATTCCTGGGCTATTGCAGACAGGAGCAACTGGCCGTTGATTTCGTGACAGCGCATCCATATCCTTCAGACAGTGCAGGTAAGCCCCGGGAATTAGGTGCTACGGCAAAGGATCTGACAGCGTTGCGTAATACGGTGAGCAGAAATTTTCCACAGGCAGAAATCTTTGTGACCAGGTGGAGCACCAGCCCTATACCTTCTGATGCTGTGCGTGACGATTTGCCTGCAGCAGCTTTTATCGTGAAGGAGAATGTGGATGCGGTGGGATTAGTGAATGGGGTGTTCTATAGTTCATTCATAGACGGACCTGAAGAGCTCAAAGATATTTTCCATGGTGGTCAGGGTTTGATGAATGCCAGTGGTATTGCAAAACCAGCATTCCATGCTTATCGTATGTTAAATGCGTTGGGCGAAGAGTTGTTATATAATAAAGATGGCATTGTCGTGACCCGTCATAAAGATTCAAAGAAGATCAGCGCCATTCTTTATAATATTCCTGTGACAGTGACAACCGGCGTATCTGGAGGAGATAGGGCAGCAGTGACTGCACTGATGTCAAAGGGAGAGACAAAATTGTATTCATTCAAGATTCAAAATATGCATCCTGATGCCCGTTTCAATGTGGATATCTTGTCAAAAGAAGATGGCAATGCCATCTTTCAATGGGCGAAGGCCGGTAGTCCGGAGCCATTGAACAGAGACCAGGTAGAAGTAATGAAACAGGTAGCCAATGGGTTGAATGAAGAACAGGTTTTATCCAGTGCAACCGGTGTGTTGTATATAGAGAAGAACCTGGCGCCCTGGGATGTGGTGTTGATTGATGAATTGTCTAAATAGATAAAGGTCAGTCTTTATTTCGTGCGAAAAATGAAGGCGGCTTTTTGATATTGTTGACGTTCATCCTTTTTATATTGTCATTTTGACAATATGGGTTATTTTTATACGCATATCCATGCGTTATGAAAAAACTATTTCTGCTACTCAGCAGTCTGTTCGCCTTACAAACCTTTGCCCAGCAATCTGGTCTCAAACTCTGGTATCGTCAACCAGCCGGAAATGTATGGACAGCTGCCTTACCTGTCGGCAATGGTCGTCTGGGTGGAATGGTCTATGGCAATCCTGCTCATGAAATCATTCAGCTCAACGAATCTACTGTATGGACAGGCAGTCCGAACAACAACGACAACCCCGATGCTTTGGCTGCATTGCCAGTCATCAGGCGATTGATTTTTGAAGGTAAGCAAAAAGAAGCACAGGACCTTGCCGCTGAAAAAATGCAATGCAAAACCAGCAGTGGGCAAATGTTTCAGCCAGTGGGCAATCTGAATTTAACCTTTCCCGGTCATGACCAGTTTACCGGTTATTACAGGGAGCTGGATCTGAACCGTGCTGTAGCTACTACACGTTATACCGTAAATGGTGTGACCTATACCCGCGAAGTCTTTGCCAGCGTACCAGCGCAGGCGATTGTCGTACAACTGAGCAGCAGTAAGGCAGGTAGTCTGTCATTCAGTGCATACTTATCCACATTACAGCCAAATGCACCTGTCAAAGCAGGGGGCGATACCCTGACTATTCATGGTATTACCAACAGTCATGAAGGCGTAGAAGGAAAGGTCGTGTTCCATGGGATCTCAAAGATTGTGACCAATGGAACACTCACAGCGAATGATACGGCGATAACAGTCAGCGGCGCAACGACGGCGTTGATCTATATCTCTATTGCGACGAACTATATCAACTACAATGATATAGGCGGGGATGCGGTAGCGAAAGCCGGTGCTTATCTGAAACAAGCCAGTACAAAAGGATTTCCGGCATTATTGCAGGAGCATGTAGCAGCTTATCAACATTATTTTAGCAGGGTCTCAATTGACCTGGGTACATCGGCAGCGGCGAAAGAGCCGACGGATGTAAGGTTGAAAAACTTTGCGCATACTTACGATCCGCAATTTGTAGCATTGTATTTCCAGTTTGGACGTTATCTGCTCATTTCCTGTTCACAACCCGGTGGACAACCTGCTAATCTGCAGGGCATCTGGAATGCGGAAATGCGGCCGCCATGGGACAGCAAGTACACGATCAATATCAATACTGAAATGAATTACTGGCCGGCAGAAAAAGATAATCTGCCGGAGATGCATACGCCATTGATTCAAATGGTGAAGGAACTGTCTGTCACAGGGCAGCATACTGCGCGGACTATGTATGGTGCGCGGGGATGGGTAGCGCATCATAACACTGATCTGTGGAGGATTACAGGGCCTGTAGACAGAATATTCTGGGGGGTGTGGAGTATGGGAGGAGCGTGGTTGAGTCAGCACCTCTGGGATCGTTATTTATACAATGGTGATACTGCTTATTTGCGGGATGTATATCCTGCGATAAAGGGAGCCGCTTTGTTTTTTGTAGATGACCTGGTAGAGGATCCAGTGCATCACTGGCTGGTGATCAATCCTGGTACTTCGCCTGAGAATGCGCCGAAGATCAGACCGGGTGTATCTTTTGATGCAGGGTGTACGATGGATAACCAGATTGTATTTGATGCATTGAGTGCAGCGATCCGTGCTGCGCATATTTTGAAACTGGATACTGCTTTTACTGATACTTTACAGCTGGTGAGAAGTAAGCTGCCCCCTATGCAGGTGGGGCAGTATGGCCAGTTGCAGGAATGGATGGAAGACCTGGATAATCCGGAGGATCATCACAGGCATATTTCTCATTTATATGGGTTGTTTCCTGCTGCCCAGATCTCTCCTTACAGACATCCTGAATTATATAGTGCCGCAAATACTACTTTGCTGGAAAGGGGAGACGTATCCACCGGTTGGAGTATGGGCTGGAAGGTAAACTGGTGGGCGAGATTACAGAATAGTGAGCATGCATTGCAACTGATCAGAAACCAGTTGTCACCCGTAGGAGAGCATGGTGGGGGTACCTATACCAACCTGTTTGATGCGCATGCACCTTTCCAGATTGACGGCAATTTTGGTTGTACCTCAGGTATAACGGAAATGCTGATGCAGAGCCATGATGGGGCGATACAGTTATTGCCAGCATTGCCGGCGGAGTGGAAGCAGGGCTATGTGAATGGATTGAGGGCAAGAGGTGGATTTACCATTACAGCGTTGGAGTGGAAAGATGGGAAAGTGGTGAAGCTGAAGATATTGTCAACATTAGGTGGTAATTGCCGGATCCGTGTGCCGAATGCTTTGAAAGGAAAGGGTTTGGTGACAGCGAATGGGGATAACCTGAATCCTTTTTACGAGGTAGTGGAGATTGCACAGCCGATTGTAAAAGATGCCAGGAAGGTTTCGCCTATGCAGATTTCAACTACACAACTATATGATTTGCCGACACAAAAGGGCAAAACGTATGTACTCACAAATTAATTGCTTATTTTTCTGTTATGGTCAAACGTACATTACTATCATGCCTTTGCATGCTGCAGGCACTCGCCGGCATGTCTCAAAACGTATACCTGTTCGCATATTTCAAGGGAAATGGTGAAGATGGGTTGCATCTTGCATACAGCAAAGATGGTTATAACTGGTCGGCTTTAAAGGGTGATTCTTCTTTTTTAACACCGGTGGTGAGCAATGATAAACTGATGCGTGATCCCTGTATCATCAGGGGAGGAGATGGGTTGTTTCACATGGTATGGACTGTGAGCTGGAATGATAAAGGCATTGGCTATGCTTCGTCAAAAGATCTGATTCACTGGTCTGAGCAGGAATTTATACCTGTAATGGCGAAGGAAGATAGTGCGAGGAATTGCTGGGCGCCGGAGATCACGTACGATGCGGCATCAAAGACGTATATGATTTACTGGGCCACGACTATTTCGGGTCAGTTTAAAGAGACTGCGGCTGCGAAAGAGAGTGGGTATAATCACCGGATGTATTATGTGACCACTAAAGATTTTAAAAAGTATTCGGCTACTAAATTGTTATATGATCCGGGTTTTAATGTGATTGATGCAACGATTGTAAAGGACGGTTCAAAGTATATGATGGTGATGAAAGATGAGACCATTGAACCACCTGCAAAATATCTGCGTGTGGCATACAGTAGTAAACTAACAGGACCGTATACAAAGGCAGGGCCATCTATTACTGGTAAATACTGGGCAGAGGGGCCTACTACGATGAAGATCGGGAACACCTGGCTGATCTATTTTGATAAGTATACAGAACATAAATATGGGGCGATCAGCTCTACAGATGGGAAGGTGTGGAAAGATGTTTCAGACCAGATCAGTTTACCGAAAGGGGTCAGGCATGGGACGATCTTTACGGTGACGGAGAAGGAGTTCGGCAATTTACTAACACAATAAGTTGGTTCCAGTTCACTAACTCAATAAGCCGGCCGCATGGCCATTTATGAAAACCATCATTTGTCAAAGGCTTAGATGATTTTCGTACTATCTTTAAAAATAGGATGCATTCAAAAAGAGTGCATCCTATTTTGCTTTTATTTTGTATAACTCCAAAATTAATGACAATGAAATACAGGAAACTAGGCACTACAGGAGAATCATTATCTGCAATCGGACTGGGCTGCATGGGAATGAGCCAATCATATGGTGTTCCCGATGACAAAGAATCAATCGCAACTTTACACCGCGCACTTGAACTGGGCATCAACTTCTGGGATACTGCGGATGTATATGGTGATGGAGAGAATGAGAAACTCATTTCCCAGGTATTGGTACCCAACCGCGACAAGATATTTATCGCCACCAAGTTTGGCTTTAAATCGCTGGGTCATGGTAAACAGGTTTTCGATGGCTCACCGGCTTATATGAAAACTGCTGTAGAGAAGAGCCTGCAACGACTGCAGGTAGATCATATTGACCTTTATTATGCACATAGAGTAGATCCCAATGTTCCCATTGAGGAAACGGTAGGTGCAATGGCTGAACTGGTGAAAGAAGGAAAGGTAAAGTACATTGGTCTTTCCGAAGCTTCCCCTGCTTCCATCCGCAAAGCTCATGCAGTACATCCTGTCACCGCTTTGCAGAGTGAATACTCTTTACTCACGAGGAATGTGGAAAAGGAGCTCCTGCCGCTCTGCCAGGAGCTGGGCATCACTTTTGTGCCATTCAGTCCACTGGCCAGAGGGCTGGTAACGAATACACTGGATGTAAGTACACTGCCGGAAGGTGATTTCCGTAAAGGTATTCCACGTTATCAACAGGAATATGCGGATAACAATGCGAAGTTGGCAAGCGGGTTTGCAGCACTGGCCGCTGGTAAAAATGCGACGCCTGCACAGCTGGCACTGGCATGGGTACTGGCACAGGGAGTGAACATCATTCCGATACCAGGCACAAAGAAGCGTAAGTACCTGGAGGAAAATGCAGCAGCGGTAGATCTGGACCTCACAGTGGAGGATCTGTCTGCACTGGAGGCATTACTGAAAAAGTATCCGGATACCGGCGCCAGGTATACGGAAATACAGGAGAAAATGGCGAATAATTAACCCAAATTAAAAGCACGTAAAATGGCAACAACATTTAAACTTGGAGGAACACTGGAAATAAACCGTCTTGGTTATGGAGGTATGCAACTTACAGGCAAGGGCGTATTTGGAGAGGTAGATGACCGGGAGAATGCAAAGAAAGTATTGCAGGCTGCTGTGGCAGGTGGTGTAAATTTCATTGATACAGCAGAAGCATATGGTCCAAAGATGAATGAAACACTGATTGCAGATGCCCTGCATCCGTATAAATCAGATCTGGTCATTGCTACCAAAGGTGGTTTTGTACGTCCAGGTCCTGATAAATGGGTGCCGAATGGTAAACCTGATTTTATTCGTGAGAATATTGAAGGCAGTCTGGAAAGGCTGAAAGTAGATACGATTGATTTGTGGCAGTTACACCGTATTGATCCGAATACGCCAGTGGAAGAGACGTTGCAACCGGTGATAGCAGCGGTAAAGGCAGGAAAGATCCGTTATGTAGGTTTATCAGAAGTGACAGTAGACCAGATCAAACAGGTGCAGCAGATGCTGCCGATCGTATCTGTGCAGAACCTGTATAACCTGGGTGAAAGGAAGTGGGAAGAAGTGCTGGATTATACTACAGAGCAGAACCTGGCATTTATTCCCTGGTACCCGCTGGCATCTGGTCCGCAAAAAATGGCGGACAAGATCAAGGCAATTGCTGATAAGCATCAGGCAACAACGGCGCAGATCGCATTGGCGTGGTTGCTGAAGCGGGCAGATAATATATTGCTGATTCCGGGAACTAAGTCAGTAGCGCATTTGGAAGAGAATCTGAAAGCTGCTGAGGTAGAATTGACGGATGAGGAATTTGACACTTTGTCTAAATAAAAGCCGGCTGGCCGCCAAATAAAGACGAGCTGCGGGTCATATAACGAAATCCCAAACGTTTTTACAGAAGGTGAAATCGTTTGGGATTTCTCTTTACGAAAAAAGCATATTATATTTATTTTTTTAACCACGTTACTCAGTCTAATATGCTTTCTTATCCTGTACGTATCGCCCTGATTGCCGCCCTTGGCGGTTTTCTTTTCGGTTTTGAAACAGCCGTTATTTCAGGTGCGGAAAAAACCATTCAACAATTATGGTCACTCGATTCTTTCTGGCATGGCTTCACGGTGGCCGCCAGTCTGATCGGCACAGTCATCGGTTCATTGGTTGTAGGTGGTCCGGCCCGCATTCATGGCCGTAAAAAGGTTTTGCTCACTATTGCCGTTATTTTCGTGATTTCGTCTATTGGCTGTGCTTCTGTCTCTGCATGGTTCCTGTTTGTATTCTTCCGCTTTACCAGTGGGTTTGCAGTAGGAGCCTCCTCAGTAGTAGGGCCTATGTACATTTCTGAAATAGCGCCTGCACCTCTCAGGGGCAGGCTGGCAGGTATGTTTCAGTTAAACATTGTAGCTGGTATTTTCATCGCTTATCTCACCAATTTCCTCTTTATAGGTTTAGGAGATCATGCATGGCGCTGGATGCTGGGAATAATGGTGTTTCCTTCTGCCCTCTTCTGGGTTTTGCTTCGTTCTATTCCTGAAAGTCCCCGCTGGCTGATCCTTAACAACCGTGAGGCAGAGGCGATTCCTATTATGAACCGCTTACTGGAAACGGATGTAAATGGTGCGATACAATCCATCAAAGAATCTGTGCAGGCACACCAGGAAAAGCTGTTCCAGCGCAGGTATATGAAACCTGTGATGTATGCGGTATTGCTGGCGATGTTCAATCAGTTGTCAGGTATCAATGCGATCCTGTATTATGCACCACGCATTTTTGAAATGGCAGGCTTTGATGAAAGTAAAGCCTATTTGCAACCTGTGTACATTGGTGCGGCGAATCTCCTGTTTACATTGCTGGCGATGACGGTGATTGACAAATTTGGTCGTAAGACGTTGATGTTAATCGGGTCAGTAGGTATGATTGTTTTCCTGGGGTTGACGGCTTATGCTTTCAGGGATGCACATGCTGCGAATAGTAATGTGTTGATTTACCTGATTGGGTTTATTGCATTCTTTGCATTCTCACAGGGTGCGGTGATCTGGGTGTTTATTTCAGAGATCTTCCCGAATTCAGTACGTTCACAGGGGGGATCACTGGGGAGTTTTACACACTGGATTATGGCAGCGATTATTTCCTGGACGTTCCCTATCATTGTGGAAGGCAGTGAGCATGGAGGTTTCTACTCATTTGTATTCTATAGTGTGATGATGTTGTTGCAGTTGTTGTTTATACTGAAAATGATGCCTGAGACGAAGGGTAAGTCATTGGAGGCGATTCAAAAAGAGTTGGGAATTAAGTAATTTTCGAATACGCACAAAAAAACCACTTCTGTCTAACGCGGAAGTGGTTTTTTGCTTACAGTGCCTGCGGTGGACGGAAACGTAACTGAATTTTGTTTAAATTAGGAATCATAACCCTTGCCACGCATGAAGCCACTACTCTTTGCCCTACTGTTTCCCCTCACAGTAGCCGCCCAGCAAACTCCCTTTGTACTGAAAGGACAGATTGGTCATCTCGGACCTGACTGTCAATTATTGCTGACCTATCTTTCCAATGGAAAGGAAATCAGTGACAGCGTACATTTGCAGGATGGGAAATTTGAATTCAAAGGCACCATCAGCGATGTTTCTGATGCGTTGTTGATACTGACGACCCCACAAAATATGGCTGCTCTGCCACTGGATGCCATTCTCTTTTACATAGAAAAAGGGACGATGGAACTCACTGGTAAAGATTCTCTGATAACAGCTACATTTACCGCTGGTGCTGTAAATCAGGAATACCAGGCGTTACAGGCCCGGCTCAAACCGATCCGGGAAAAGCAAAAGAGCATTTATCGCGATTATACATCCGCTCCGCTGGAAGCCAGGCACCTTCCTGCATTTCAGTCATCCATTGCTGATGAATACACAATCACCCGAAAGGACGAAAAGCAGGTGTACCTTAGTTTTGCCGCTACACATCCCAATTCCATCATCAGTATAGTAGCATTGCAGTGGTATGCGAATGGGGTGCCGGATACGAAAGCAGATTCATTATATCAATTGTTATCGCCGGCGATAAAATCAAGTACGCAGGGAAAAGCGTTTAGAAAGCTCCTGAAATAATTATATTTGATTCCTTAACAAGCAACAAATGGCGGACTTGTCTGTTTTTTATAAATTAGATGCTGATATTGTATGGGAGCCAACGGATCCCGGAGTCAAGAGAAAGGTCATGGCATACAGTGAACAGCTCATGATCGTAAAAGTGGCTTTCGAAACCGGTGCAGTAGGTACGTTACACGCGCACCCACATTTACAGATGTCGTATGTGGAAAAGGGATCGTTTGAGGTGGAGATTGCCGGCCACAAGAAAATATTGCAGACAGGGGATGTATTTTCAGTACCGTCTGGAGCCATCCATGGCGTGGTTTGCAAAGAAGAAGGAGTACTTATTGACGTCTTCAATCCCATGAGAGAAGACTTTTTACATAGATAATCAATTAATTATCAACAAAAAGCGAATATTATGTTGTCACAAAGAATGCAGGAAGCGCTGAACAAGCAGGTTTTAATGGAGGCGCAGTCGTCACAGGCTTACCTCGCCATGGGTAGCTGGGCAGACATTCAGCCTGGTCTGAAGGGAGTAACAAAATTCTTCTTTAAGCACAGTGACGAAGAGAGAATGCACATGCTGAAACTGATCCATTATATAAATGAGCGGGGTGGTTTTGCCCTCGTACCTGCATTGGCTCAGCCGGTGCTGACCTTCCCATCATTGAAGAAGGCTTTTGAAGAGTTGTTTGCCCATGAGGTGAAGGTGAGTGAGGGGATTAATGAGCTGGTAGACATGTCATTACAGGAGAAAGATTATGCTACGCACAACTTCCTGCAGTGGTATGTAAATGAGCAGATTGAAGAGGAAAGACTGGCCCGTGAGTGTAATGATAAGCTGGAACTGATTGGAGATGACAAAAGTGGTCTCTATTTGTTCGATCGTGACATAATGACGATGGAGCAGGAATAGGGAAAATATAACTCCTTGATATAGAAGGGGGAAGTAGTCCGGGTAAGGACTGCTTCCCCCTCTTTTTTTGTGCTAATCTGATACCCCTAAATATTAATGTATCGGTAATAATATATATTATAAATAATTAATTCAGAAAGATTTATTATTTTTATTTGCCATATACTTTTACTACATTGCTGTCCGAAATATAATGAAAAGTTAGAATGCAAAAAGAGGTTAATATAAATGATCTATGGGAGCGCTTCACGAAGGTGAGTGATGCCCGGTCATTTGAGGGTTTATTTCACGCATTAAACCCGCGACTCATTAAATTTTGCAAGCTGTACGTTCATTATCACCAGGTTGCTGAAGAGATAGTATCGGATGTTTTTGTGAAATGCTGGATGGACAGGGTTCAGATGCAGGCGGTAGAAAAGCCCGAAACCTATCTGTTTATTGCTGTAAAAAACCAGGCCCTGAACTATAATAAACGTTTTTCCAGTATACAGGTAGTCAATATTGAGGACCATGACGGAGGCGGAGTGCTGATCAATGAAGCCTCGCCGGAGTTGGAACTGGAGAAGAAAGAGCTGATTTTCAGAATGGATCAGGCGATAAGTACACTTCCCCGTCAATGTGGTATCATATTCCGGCTTATCAAGGAAAATGGTATGAAATACAAGGAGGTAGCAGAGATTCTCAACATTTCACATCGTACAGTACACACTCAGATGCTTCGGGCTATGAAGAAGATGAGTAAGGCGATGGATCCATATTTGAAGAAGGTAAACCGACAGGCGACAGACAATCTCATTAGTGCTATATTAGTTTTATTCATATTTATGGGTAATTAGGACTTGGAATTATATGTTAAAATTTTTTTTAAAGCTTGTACGCATATTACCATTAAAAAATTGTCCTATATACAAAGGGTTATTCCAACGGACAATGAGCGATCGTTTTTTTGAAATGGTTATAAAGGACCTGGTTGGTGACATCACACCTCAAGAAGGCCAGGAACTACAACATATCATGCATGAGGATACTGCTTCAGCAAAGCAGTATGACATGTTCCGTACCTACTGGGCTCAGAATCAAACTGATTATATAGACGGGCGCAGGCTTTTTGAAAATGTGCAGACGAAGATAAATGAGTTGGAAAAAGAAGCAGGTACGCCGGTCATGGCGCCGCTGATGAAGCCTGTACAAAATACAGGCCGTATGCGCTGGGTAGCAGCTGCAGCATCACTGGCACTCCTTATTACAGCTGGCGGCTTTTATTATATATATCAGCGCGGCTCCATGATGCAAAAAGTGACTGCCAAAGGGCAGAAATCCACTTTTATAATGGAAGATGGTACAAGAGTGACACTCAATGCGGACAGTAAACTTGAATATAGCGAAGACTTTGCGACTAAAAACAGGGAAGTATACCTGACAGGGGAGGCATTCTTTGACGTACATGCAGATCCACAAAAACCTTTTATCATCCATACTTCCAAAATGGATATCAAGGTACTGGGTACTGCTTTCAACGTAAAATCTTATCCAGACGAAGCTTCTTCTGAAGCTACGCTGATTACAGGGGCGATAGAGGTTACCGTGACTGACAATCCATCTGAGAAAATAATATTGAAACCTTCTCAGAAACTGGTGCTGACCAACTTTGACTCTACAAGGAGGAAAGCTGTCAGCATAAAAGATTTAGTACCAAATGTACCTAGCGTAACATCCATGACTTACCTGAATGACAGAAAAGATTCATCGGTAGTGATGGAAACCAGCTGGTTACAGAACAAATTGGTATTCCAGGACGAAGACTTTGGTACGCTGGCCAAGAGAATGGAACGCTATTACAATATCAGTATCCATTTCAACCGGGTTGGCTACAGACAGTTGCGGTTTACAGGTGTTTTAGAAGGGGAGACAATTGCAGAAGCATTGAATGCATTGCACCTGACAGAGAACTTCAACTATAAGATTGAAGATTCAACGATCGTAATATATTAAAGAAGAACCAGGTAAATCAAGAAATTCCTTTCATAAGTAGTGAAAGGTGAGATGAGGACCCTATGCCGATGCCTATGATGTGTAATACCTATGGAATCGCCCTTTCATTTCACCAAAAGCAAAGTAATAACAACTAAAATTTTGTCTATGGGAAAAGAAAGCGATTACTACTGAATAAATGCGGGGATCATTTAAATAAACCCCGCTGAAAGATGACTTATTCCAATAAAACTGCGGGCCTTTTCGCACGAGTACTGCCGTTTTAACACTTTTATCACCTTTAACATCTAAGTTATGAGTTTTTATGTACGCCCTAAGGGCGTCAAGATCCCTTACGGGCTTTTAAGGCCATTGCTGATTTTACAACTAACGTTAGGGTTCATCCTTTTCCTGAATCTGCATGTAGTTGCAAATGTTCTTTCCTCAAAAACGATTACACTGAACCTCCGCTCTGTTGAATTTAAGGAGGTACTTTCTATTATCGAACACCAGAGCGATTACCGCTTTATGTTCAGCAACAGAAATATCCCTAACAAAAGCAAAGTGGATATATCTGTGAAAGATGCACAAATCTCCACCGTGATGGATATGATCCTGGACAAATCAGGATATACCTATCAGGAGCTGGCTAACAACCTGATTGTGATTGTGCCTATGGGTGAGAGAATCACAACTGTGAAGATCACCGGTAAGGTACTGGATCAGACAGGTGAAGCTTTGATTGGTGCTTCAGTGAAAATCAAAGGAACTTCGGATGGGGTAGCTACAGATGAAAATGGTGGTTTTACATTAAGTGTACCTGACGATGCAATCCTGGTGGTATCTTACGTAGGTTTCAAAACACAGGAAGTTCCTGTGAACGGAAAGACTGCGTTGACTATCACGTTGCAACCTGCAGATAAGATGATCAACGAATTTGTAGTAACGGCACTGGGTATCAAGAGAGAAGAAAAAGCGCTTGGTTACTCAGTTTCTACTATTACTTCCGAACAAATTAACGCATCTGGTAACACCAACTTCGCTTCCGCCTTATATGGTAAGGCGGCGGGTGTGAAAATCACCACAGCGCCAGGTGGTGCTACCAGTGCCGTTAACGTTCAGATTCGTGGTGTAAACTCACTGAACTATAGTACTCAGCCGCTGTATGTGGTGGATGGTGTGCAGATCAGAAATAATAACGAATCCGGTGGTGTAGGTGGTAACTCTGGTGGTTATTGGGATGACCCACGTATCCGTGGTAATGGTATCCTGGATATTAACCCTACTGACATCGAAAATCTGACCGTATTGAAAGGCGCGAGTGCGACAGCCTTATATGGTTCTGATGCGTCAAGTGGTGTGGTTGTAATCACTACCAAGAAAGGCCAGAAAGGCAGAGGGCTTGGTGTTGATGTAAACTTCAATACTACAAGAGAAACAATTGCAAATGCGCCTCAGTACCAGAACACTTACGGTCCTGGTTATGACAGAGCGAGCAACGTTTCGTTGGGTGCGAATGAAGATGGTTGGGTACCTTATGGTACTAATGGAGTGGTCCGACCTTTCTTCAGGGCATATGGCCAGTTCGGTCCTAAAATGACTGGTGAGATGGTGCCATGGTGGGATGGTTCTATGCATCCCTATTCACCTCAGCCAAACAACTATAAACAAATGTTTCAGAAGGGATACAATTCAAATTTGAATGTATCCCTTTCGAATATGAACGAAAAAGCAAATTATCGTTTCAGTTATACACGCGGTGATTATAAAGGTATCCAGATCGGTACCAACCAGGGTAAAAATACCTTCAACCTGAACAGTACTATCAAGCTGCATAGTAAAGTAAGCTTAGATGTGGTAGGTGGTTATGTGAATACGACTGTGACAAACAGAGCCCGTCTGATGAACCGCCTCTTCAACTCCTTTGATGGTTTCTTCGGCCGTTCTGAAGATATGGCTGTTGTATTCGATAAGTACAAAACGTCCAAAGGTTACAAATGGGTGCCTTATAATAATACTCAATTAAACCCGGATGAAGCATTGGTGTTCAACATCCGTCCTGAATTGCTGAACTTCCTTTGGTACCAGTTGAGGAATAATGAAGTGGAAAATCAGGATCGTTTATTGTCCAGCATAACACTTAATATCGATCTGGCAAAGGGGTTGAAACTCCGTACCAGGGTTGGTAATGACTTTACCAGCATCAATACAGAAGCCAAAGAATATAACGAATATCCTATCTCTTTCAATACGACCAGCAGTACCGGTAAATATTCTGTTACCAAAAACCGTTATTCTATTGTATATACGGACTTCTTAGCCACCTATGCAAATGACCAGAATAAAGTATTTGGTTATAGCGTCAGCGGTGGTTTCCAGAGCCGTCAGGAGAGCTTTACAGATCAGTCTTCCAATACCAGTGGTGGTCTGGTAACTGCTAACTGGTTCTCTTTGAATAACTCTTACAATGCACAGACTACTTCCGAGGCACGTAGTAAGCTATTGAAATACGCTTACCTGGGTATCATGAACTTAAGTTATAAAAACTTTGTGTTCCTGGAAGGTACTGCCCGTCAGGAATATTCTTCTACGCTGCCTATTGCTAATAACCATTATTTCTACCCTTCTGCGAACTCTTCATTCATCTTCTCAGAGGCTTTTGAAATGCCCAAATGGTTAAACTATGGTAAGCTGCGTGCATCTTATGGTATGGTTGGTAATGCGCCTCCTCCATATGAATCAAATATCGTATATACTCAGAAACCGATTGCTACTACTACCGGTTCTGTGCCTGTACTGACTGCACAAAATGCATATGGTAATGCGAACCTGAAGTCTGAAAAGAAAACTGAAATGGAGTTTGGTCTCGAAACCAAAATGCTGCAAAGCAGAATTGGTATAGACATCTCTGTTTATAACAGTAAAGTTAAAGACCTGCTGATGCGTTTGTCTACACCGGTATCCAATGGTGCATTGACACGTATTACCAACGTCGGTGAATTGAATAGTAAAGGTCTTGAAATCGCTTTCAATGCAACCCCGCTGAAACGTCCAAAATTAAGCTGGAACACCCGCATTAACTTTGCATTCAACAACTCTAAGGTGGTGAGCCTGTCTGAAGGTGTAAACCAGATCGTATTTAAGGGTGGTGATGCCAACTCCGTGGAAATCGTAGCAGAAAAAGGGCAGACTATCGGTAACATCTATATGTATCCTTACGCAAAAGACGAGAAGGGTAATAAGCTTGTGAACTCTAGTGGTTTCTACTATGTAGACAAGTCAAAATATGAAAAAGCCGGTAATATTCTTCCTAAAGTAGTGGGTGGTTGGTCTAATACCTTCAGCTACAAAGCGCTGACACTTGATATCACCATCGACTACCGTTTTGGTGGTGAGATTTTGTCCATGCCACAGAAATATGGCACCAATGCTGGTATGTTCAAGTCTACCATGAAATATAGAGATGAAGCAAATGGTGGTCTTCCATACTATGTGAACGAACAGGGTGTAGCTACCAGACTGGCGAGCCACAATGCGGTTTCTCCATATGGTAAAGTATACCATGATGGTATAATACTGCCTGGTAAGAAGGAATCCGATGGTTCAGATAACGATATGATAGTAGAAGCAGCTAACTATTACCTGACTGTATTTGACGCTTCAGCAAATGGTTATAACGGTCCGGCAGTGATCAAGAACAATTATATTAAATTCAGAGAAGTGTCATTGAGTTACGCCTTGTCAAGAGGTACTGCTCAGAAATTACACATGCAGAATATTCGTTTGTCTTTGATCGGTAGAAACCTGTTTTACTTCTACAGAACGCTGAAGAACATTGACCCTGAGGCTCCTGTAGGTCAAAGCTGGTTAAACCAGGGTGTTGATGAAGGCTCTACCGGTGCTACACGTAGTATTGGTTTTAGTTTAAATGCAAGTTTCTAACTATTCTGAAGACCTAACAAACAGACATGATCATGAAGAAATACTTTTTACATATAAGTTGTATTATTACACTGGCCATTGGGATGACTGGTTGTAAGAAGCAACTTGAAGACTATTATACAAATCCCGATAAAACGACTGATCCTACTATTGAGAAGTTATTTTCCTCTATCCTGGATAATAACCGCATTCGGCCTATGTACTGGGACCTTCGTACTTTACAGCTTAACCAGATGGGTAAGTATTGTCAGATGACCGCGTTTTTAAATGAGCTGACAACCTATTCCCAGAACGATGACTATATTGAGGATCGCTGGAATGATTTCTATACACCTAATAACCAGGGTAGCAATGCGAATGATGCAGGTAGTGGTAGTGGGCCAATGGCACAATACCGCACTATGCAGCGGCTGTACAAGGAATTGCCTGTAGATGAACGCCCTAACATGGAGGTGTTTATGATGGCAGGAAGGGTATTGCTGTTGGATCAGGCAGCACAGATGGTAGATATGTTCGGAGATATTCCTTACTCTGAGGCAGGTAGCCTGGATGCTACTGCTACGATCTCCAATCCTAAATTCGATTCACAGATTGCAGTATACGATACCGTATTAACTCAGTTGAAAGAAATGGCAGACTGGTTTGCAGCTGCTACGCTCAATACTGTTGCTGCATCCGCTTTCGCTAACCAGGATTATGTGGGTCACGGTAGCCTGTCTAAATGGCGTCGTTATATTAACTCCCTGCGTCTCCGTTATCTCCTGCGTCAGTCTTATTATGATGAGGCAAGAGCGAAGACTGAGATCCAGGAAATTTTATCCAGCCCATTGCAGTATCCATTGATGGATGGGGATGGGGTAGGTGATACCTATAGTCCTTACAACACGGATATGTTGTTATTCCAGTTGACGACCTATACGAACAATCTGAATAGTGCCTTTACCGAAATCAGTGCGCAGGCAGCGCCGGACTATATGCTGAATACGGTGATGTTGCCTGTGGATGACCCACGTATTCCACTGATGTTTGATAAATTTGGGGCTACTGTAAATAGCGTATTTGTTCCGAATGCAACTTACAAAGCCATGTCACAACAGTGGACTTCAACGATGCAGGGTGACAGTATTAACAACTACTCCACCATTGACTCCACTACATACCGTTTCAACTCTCACCTGCCAGGTGTTATGATGAGTGCTGCTGAGACCAACTTCCTGAAAGCTGAAGCTTTCGAACGTTGGGGTCTGACTGGCGGTACTGCGGCAGCGAGTTATGAATTGGCGATACGTCAATCCATTGCGTTCCAATATTACCTGCACTCAACCAATACTACCCAGTATGAATCTGTAACACAGCCTTCTACTGCTGAGGTAGATGTATTCATGGCTAAAACAGCGATTGCTTATTCAGGTACTTCACAGGAAAAACTGGGTAAGATCTGGACACAGAAATGGCTGGCATTTGGATTTACACAGTGTGGACAGGCATGGGCTGAATATCGTAGAACCAAATATCCACAGATCACCATCTGGCAATCAACTTCTTCTATATATCCTACTCCTCCAAACAGGTTTACTTATCCTGCGAGTGAGAAGGCATATAATACAAGTTATGCAGATGTTCAGGCAAATGATACCAGAACCGCAAAAATTTTCTGGGATGTAAACTAATAAACATACTTATAATTTAGATGGTGGAAGGCCACAAGGATTTTTATCTTTGTGGCCTTCCTGTTTTTAAATAAATGATATGAAGAAAGGATTATTGTCATGTTTATTATTGAGTGGGTTATTGCCTTTGATGGCACAGCACAAGGCTACACTGGTAAGAGCGGAAATGGTGATGGATAAACCGCCGGTGCCCGCTGCCCATGCTTCTACAATGACAGAACTGGCAGATGGCAGGCTAATGATGTCGTGGTTTGGCGGGAGCCGGGAGAGTGCGAAGGATGTATGTATTTATACTGCTATATATTCCGGTGGAAAATGGTCAGCACCAGTGGTGGTGGCAGATGGGGTCGTGAATGATACTACCCGGTATCCGGCCTGGAACCCGGTGTTGTATACGAATAAGAAAGGAGAATTGCTGCTGTTTTATAAAGTAGGACCTAATCCACGCGAATGGTGGGGATTAATGAAGACTTCTAAGAATAATGGGAAGACCTGGTCTAAGGCGGTGCCACTGCCGGATAGTATTTTAGGGCCGATCAGGAATAAACCGGTGTTGTTGGCTAATGGGTTGTTGTTGCATCCTTCCAGTACGGAGAGTCTGGATGAGAAGGTGTGGAATGTGCATGTGGAATTTTCAGATGTGTATGGAAAGAACTGGAAGCGGGTAAATATAGATTGTGATACGTTTGGCGTGATACAGCCTACAATTCTTTTTCATCCCGGAAATAAGCTGCAAATGCTGTGTAGGAGCAGGCAGAATGCGATTGTGGAGAGTTGGTCTGCAGATAATGGGATGACATGGTCAAAGTTGAGGAAACAGGATATGTTGAATCCGAATAGTGGGATTGATGCGGTGACGACGAAGAGTGGGGTGCATGTGTTGATTTATAATCCGGCGGTGAGTGGGAAGGATTGGTCTGATGGGAGGAATGAGTTGAGGGTAGGCGTGTCGAAGGATGGGGAGCATTGGGAAGATGTGTATGAGCTGGAGAAGCATGAGAAGGGGGAGTTTAGTTATCCGGCGGTGATAGAGGGGAAGAATGGGGAGATACATATTAGTTATACGTATGATAGGAAGAATATAAAGCATGTGGTGATAAAGCTTTGAGTAGTTTAAATGAACGAACCTTTTAAGTTTTGCCGAAGGCAAAACTTAAAAGGTTCGTTTCTGGCTTTGTGATTTTGCCGGAGGCAAAATCACAAAGCCAGGATAATTCATGAAATCTCAGGCAAAATCCATCTGGTTATTTTTTGTATACTTGTTCAGGTAAAACAGAATCAACTCATGAGTCAGCAACTAGAAGTATGGATGCGCGGCCCCATTGCAGGCATCCCCACCCTCCTCCAACCCATTGCCCACGCCCTCCTGCAGGCCCAGGAAGAAATCCATGCTCACCTCAAAGACTTCCCTGAATCCAAAATCTGGAATACCCCCTTCGATTGCGCTTCTGTCGCCTTCCACCTCCAACACATCAGCGGCGTACTTGACCGCCTTTTTACTTATGCCGAATCCAAATCCCTGACCGAAGACCAACTCACCGCACTCGCTGCCGAAGGCAAAAAGCAACCACATATTACGATTCATTCATTACTCGCAGCCCTCGACGCGCAAATCACCATTAGTCTCGCCAAGCTACAATCCACTGAAGAATATGCCCTTGCTGTACCCCGCGGCATCGGTAGAAAACAAATTCCCACTACACTCGGTGGTTTATTATTTCACTCCGCAGAACACACCATGCGCCATACCGGCCAGTTACTCGTTACTATAAAAGTATTAAAATATCATTCCTAACGGCGATGGTTGTATTATGAAAAAAGTGTGCTTCATCGCTAAGCATCTAATTGTTAATGAATTTTAAACATTGTTAACACAATTTAAAACCCGGCTTATCAGTTTTGGATTGTGAAAAACTTCTCTATTTTTACTACCGGTAGCTAAATCGAAAACTCTGAAACGAGAACTGATGTAGCATTGAGAGAGTCGCTGGTAACAGACAAAATTAGTAGACAGCATTGTATAATCGACGTTATTGAACCTGGAGTTACATTGTTTTTAATCAGTCATTTTAACCGAACTAAAATCTAAAATGGAGATGATGATTGAATCTGCGTAATACCTGCCAGTTTATTTTTCAAAAAATTATGTGTGGATTGAAAGACCGTAGTGCAAAGTGACTATTGTTTTTGAGTTGTTGAACTAAACCAAAAGCATTATCCACTGCCAATTCCAGCAGTGCACAAGCGACATTCGTGTGTCATTCTGATTGTAACTGCATGCGCTGAAAAGCTTTTTTTCATCGCACGGTGAACGTATTGTCATTTTTAAAATAATCAATTGCTATCGCTGCAAAAACAAGTTGCTGCGAGCGGGGGAAGTATGTGCCAACTTTAAAAGGATACGCTTAATAATTCTGCTTAATACCAAAATCAAAGTATATGAAGAGAAGACTCGTTTTTCTTTCTCGGATATGCCTGCATAGTATATGGATGTTATTCCTTTCTATGCTCGCATTTTCCCAGTCCCGCACCATTTCCGGTAAGGTTTTGGATGCAAGCGGACACAGTCCCTTACCCGGTGTGACCGTACAGGTAAAGGGTGCTACAATCGGCACCCAGACCAAGGTTGACGGTTCTTATTCCCTAAATGTTCCCAGTGGTACCATTACCCTTGTATTTACTTTTGTAGGTTACAAAACGGAAGAATTTCCGTTAGGAGCTTCCAATACTGTCAATATTAGTTTAGCTGCGGATGTTACTTCGCTCAAAGACGTGGTAGTAGTGGGTTACGGTACGCAGAAGAAGCAGGAAGTTACTTCGGCTATTACTTCCATTGAACCGACTGACTTCCGTCAGAGTGGTGCCCGCAATGCGCTGGACCTTGTACAAGGTAAAGTAGCTGGTCTGCAGATCACCCGGACTGGTGGTTCTAACCCCAATACCAGTCCTGCTATCCAGTTGCGCGGTGTAACTTCGTTAACCGGTAGTATGTCGCCACTGATCGTAGTCGATGGTATTCCCGGTGGTAACCTGGATCTGCTGCAACAAGATGATATCGCATCTATCTCTGTACTGAAAGATGGTTCTGCTGCTGCAATCTATGGTACACAGGCGAATGGTGGTGTAATCATCGTGACTACCAAGAAAGGTGTGAAAGGCCCTGCCCGCGTGACTTACAACAACTACTTCCGCAAAGAATTCAAATCACGTATTCCTAAATTCCTCACTGCTGATGAATATGCAGCGAAGATTGCTGATGGTGAAATCAATGCTATTGACAAAGGTTACAGAACTGATTTCGTAGACCTGCTGGTAAATCACGACAACTTAACGCAAAACCATAACCTGGCATTTTCTGGTGGTGGTGAACAGTCCAACTATCGTGCAAGTGTGTATTACCTGAATCAGGAAGGTATCCTGAAGGAAAATGAACGTCAGCAATATGGTGGTCGTCTGAGCATCACCTCCAAAGGTTTGAATGATCGGTTGACTTCCCAGTTCAACCTCGCTACCAACTTCAATAAATCGAACCTGCTGACAGATGGTGGTAACCTGCAGGGGTATTATACTTTTAACCCTACTTATTCTCCATACAACCCTGATGGCTCCTGGTATTTTGAGCAAACCAGTACCAACGAACTGGCCAGATTGCACCAGCAAACTGACATTCGCCAGCAGCAAACTACTTCAGGCGATGCGAAGGTATCCCTCGATATCGTGAAGGGGCTGAAAGCATCCATTTTTGGTTCTGTAACCCGCGATAGCTATTCTGAAGGTGGTTATGCGGACCTGCTATCTGAGCTGTCTGTTGAAAACTATGATTCCTCCGGCTATGCATGGCAGTCTTCTTTCCTGAACCTTAAATATGCTGTAGAACCCACACTGGAATATAATATCACTGTTAACAAGGACCATAACTTCACCGCTATTGGTGGTTATAGCTACCGTTATGAAGTAGAACAATATTTTGATGCCAGTAACTACGGCTTCGTAAATGACATCTTCGAGGAAAATAATCTGGGTGCGGGTAACCAGCTCCTGACTGGTAAAGCAAGCATGAGCAGCTATAAAAATGATAATAAGCTCATCGCATTCTTTGGTAGAGTGAACTATAACTACAAAGATAAATACATGGCCAGCGTGATTCTGCGTCATGAAGGTTCTTCCCGTTTCGGTGCGAACAACAAATGGGGTAATTTCCCGGCGTTGTCTTTGGGTTGGAACATGCGTGATGAACCTTTCATGCAGGGTGCTACTTTCCTGGACGACCTGAAACTGAGAGCTGGTTATGGTGTAACCGGTAACTCTGGTATCAACAACTACAGCTCACTGGTGACACTAGGTACCGGTGGTAACTATCTGAATCCGGATGGGGTATGGCGCCAGACTTATGGTCCTAACAAAAATCCTAACCCGGATCTGAAATGGGAAAGGAAATCTGAATACAACGTAGGTGTTGACTTCAGTTTCTTCAAAGGCCGCCTCTCCGGTGCGATCGATGTGTACAAACGTATCACCAAAGATCTGCTGGAAAACGTAACGACCCAGCTTCCTCCTTTTGTGACCAGTAGCATCTATGCAAACGTAGGCCAGGTATCTTCCAAAGGTGTGGAAATCACCCTTAGTGGCGTACCTGTCAGAACAAAGGATTTCTCCTGGACAGTAGACTTAGCATTCAGCAATTCGAAAAATATACTGGACCGTTATTCTAATGAACTGTATACAATCAAATACCAGTCTTATGCTGATATTGGTGGTTATGGTGCGCTGGGTAATGCGATCCGTACTTACGAAGGTGACCGTATCGGTAACTTCTACGGTAAGCGTTTTGCTGGTCTGACTGATTCCGGTGACTGGCTGTTCTACAAAGCAGATGGTACCAAAGCTTCTGCTGACCAGCTGGATAGTGAAAAAGACTTTGCTGTGATTGGGAATGCGGTGCCTAAAGTATACCTGGGTATCACCAACACTTTCAAGTACAAGAACTTTGATCTGAGAGCGTTCCTGCGAGGCAAGTTTGGTTACAATATCCTGAACACCATGGAAATGTTCTACGGTTCAAAAGCTTCATTGCCCAGCAATGTGCTGAAAACAGCATTTACCAAGAATGGTAAGATCACTGGCGGTTATCAGTATTCTGACTATTACATAGAGAAAGGTAATTTCATGAAACTGGATGAGTTAACCCTGGGTTATACTGTTCCATTCAAGAGCAAAAAGACGATCCAGAGCCTGAGATTGTACCTGACTGCATCTAACCTCTTTATTATCACGAAGTATACAGGTAACGATCCTGACTACGTAAGAGATACAGGTCTGACACCAGGCGTTGATGCCCTGAATGCTTCAGATAGCCGTACTCCATATATGGGCACCCGCGGCTTTATGTTTGGATTGAATGTAGGATTCTAACATGTACCCATTTAAAACTTGTCGAATGAAACGATTTAAAAAGATAGCTGTATATACAAGTTTAGCTTTACTTCCGGTACTGGCAAACAGCTGTACTAACCTGGATGAAAAAGCATACGATACACTGCTCACTAACAACTTCTATAATAACAAGAACGAAGTAGTGTCTGCCGTACTCAGACCCTACACACACGCGAATGCATGGATCACCCCTGGCCAGAGTGGCTGGTGGCGTTTGAGCGAGCTCTCTGCCGATCAGCTGGCATGGCCACAGAAAGGTCGTCATGGTTACGATAATGGTCAGTGGATCCGTCTGCACTACCATACCTGGACAGTGGATGAATCTACAGTACTGAACTGCTGGAACCTGTTGTGGACAGGTCTGGGTTTCTGTAATGACGCCATTGGTAATATCGATGGTCGTGATGCAAGTTCAATGGGGCTTACACAGGAAGAGAAAGATGGTTTTACTGGTGAGCTGCGTTTGCTACGTGCTTTCCACTATCTGCGTCTGATGGATATTTATGGCAATATTCCAATCGTGACTAAAGTGGGTGATCCTGTCAGTCCTGAAACAAAGCCTCGTGCGGAGGTTTTTTCTTTCATCGAGCAGGAGATCAAAGACAATCTTGATAAGAGCCCTGTGCTGTCAAAAGCATTGCTGGGTCGTATGTCCAGAGCAGGTGGTTATGCCATGCTGGCTGAATTGTACCTGAATGCTGAAAAGTGGTATGGTACTGCACGCTGGGATGATTGTATTGCAGCCTGCGATGCGCTCATAAATAATACTGCTGGTGGTATGAACGGTGCACTGGCACTGGATACGAATCTGACAGATACTTATAAACCAGCTAACGATCTGTCAAAAGAAATTATCTTCTCTATTGCTTACGATTATATCGTTTCAAACTTTGCACCACAGTGGCCTGGTGATTTCTATCACTTTAACCAGAGCCAGATCAATGGTAACCCGATCAATGGGAATGATGGGGTAGTAATGATACCTGGTGTGTATACTACATTTGATGATGCTGATAAGCGTAAGAGCGAGTGGATACTTGCAGGCCCACAGTGGAAATATGGATCTAATGGTACTGATCCGGTGATTTGTAGTGGTGGTAATGAGTATGATGGTCAGCAGCTGGTATTTGTGGATAACATCCGGAAGAATGCACAGGGTAGCACTGTTTCAGATATGACACAGGGTGAAGAGAACAGTGGCGTGCGTTTTAACAAATACAGGCTCGGTCCATTGAGTGATCCAAGTTATCGTAGTTGTGACTGGGCGGTATATCGTTTGTCATGGATATATTTAGTGAAGGCCGAGGCGATTATGCGTAAGAATGGTGGGGTGGCTACACAGGAGGCAGTTGATCTGGTGAATACGATTAAACAACGTGCTTATAGTGCGGCGGATTGGCCTGCGCATCAGTATACTGTTGCTACACTCACATTAGATGAATTGCTGGCTGAATTGGGCCGGGAGTTTGTTTTTGAAGGGTATAGAAGGCAGGAGCTGATTCGTTTTGGTAAGTATACGACAGGTACATGGTGGGATCACGTGGCTTCTGATAGTTACAGAGAGTTGTTCCCGATTCCAAGGACGCAGTTGCAGTTGAATGCGAATCTGAAACAGAATGATGGATATCCGAACTAATCAGATCGGTATCTAAATTTAATAGTCAAATTAAAAAGGTTTTGCCAGAGGCAAAACCTTTTTAATTTGGAGGGTAACCAACCTTCTGTTTTTTGCCGGAGGTAAAAAACAGAAGGTTGGTTTTTTAATCGAATAATGATAGCTGCGTGCTATTGCTGCTATTTCCATTGATATGTATTATTTCTCCGAAGTTTGAAAGAGAGATGCCTAACAGGCGAATTGGTTTGTCCTCGTGATCTACTGCTGCTAATAGTTGTTGTGCTGTTCTTACAATAATCTCAAGATCGTCTGTTGCAAATGACAATGACTGATTACGGGTTATTTGCTTAAAATCGCTGTACTTTACTTTTAGCGTAATGGTACGCCCTTTTAAATTGTGCCTTTTAAGCCGCGTAGTGACCAGTGTTCCGATTCTTTCCAACTCCCTGTTCATCTCTTCCACCTCTGTTAAATCGACCGGAAAAGTGTCTTCTGCGCCTGCTGATTTCGTTTCTCTGTGTGGTTGTACTTCTCTTTCATCGATCCCTCTTACAATCCTGAAATAAAACGCTCCCGGTTTTCCGAAATACTGCTTGATTTCATTCTCTGATAATCGTTTCAGATCTGCACCGGTATGCAATCCCATTTTCTTCATTTTCTCTGCTGTCACTTTCCCTACTCCATGAAACTTTTCAACAGGTAATTGTTCCATGAAGTTATTGATCTGTGAAGGTCCGATAAAAGTTAAGCCATCCGGTTTATTCATGTCTGATGCAATCTTAGCCACGAATTTATTGATAGATACGCCGGCGGATGCTGTGAGGTGCAGCTCATCTTTAATAGCCTGTTTGATGAGTCTGGCAATCTCAATCGCTGACCCAATCCCCTGTTTATCCACACTCACATCCAGATAGGCCTCATCTAATGACAAAGGTTCTATCAGGTCTGTATACCGGCTGAAAATTTCCCGGATATGCCTGGACACTTCTTTATACACATCAAATCTTGGATAAACAAAAATCCCTTCCGGACAAAGTTGTACCGCTCTTCTCGAAGACATGGCAGAACGGACGCCGAATTTACGGGCTTCGTAAGAGGCTGTGGCAACTACCCCGCGGCTATTGGGGGAGCCTCCTACGATAACAGGTTTGCCGCGGTATTCAGGATGATCCCGCTGCTCTACGGAAGCATAGAAAGCATCCATATCGATATGAATGATCTTTCTTTTTTTATTTGCTTCCTGTTCCATGGCACCTGTCTGTAAAGTGCAAAGATACATTAATCATTTACCATCACCGCCATATAATCTTTTTCAAATGGCTCCCCATATAACTGCTCATATTCGTTTTTGAAAGTCCGGAACAAGCTCCTCGCTGTCGCATGCTGGTGCATAGCTACCAGCGCCCTGCATTTGTACATCACCGCCTCTTCACAGAGGGAATCAAAATGCAGCATAGTGTCGCAGGTCTGTATGATCTCTTCCGGGTGTAACTGTTCTGCATGCTCATCCAGGTACCTGGTAAAAATATTAAGCAGTTCTGTACTCAGGTCCGATTTAAATTTATCCAGCCAGCTATAATCTGTCTCCATCAGTAAGCCTCCTCTGCCACATACCTGCACCAGTTGTGCGATATGGTGCTCTTCCATTAACTGGTGGCAATGCCGGATATCCACATATACACCTTCCTCAAATGTTAATTTCCATTTCCCGTTTTCCTTCGCTAAACTATAGTCGCCAAGTTTCTCAAGTATGTTTTTCAGCTTCACCATATTCACGGACCGGTTATTCTTTGCATCTTTTACTGATCGCCCTGTCCAGAGTATTTCATTAATCTTTTCGGAAGAAATACCTTTTCTGCCGAATGAGGAATGGAGGAATATTAATAAGAACAATTCTTTCACCAGTGGACTGAATAATTTGCTGATATCATTCCCTTCTTTATCAATGATGGTGAAATGTCCGAATAAATAAATCGATGCGTTTTTATTTTCAACAGGTGCAGGGAGTTCAATCACCCTGAATAGCGGGGCTTTTTGGGGAGGCTCCGGTAAATGATAAATAGTGATCAGGGGTGCGGTTTGTTCTCGTTTCTTTCTTCTCAGTAATAACCCGGTTAATAAACTGCTTAATACTACCAGCCCCCATAACAGGTATTGATAATTCTTTTCTCCCACACCTTTGTCAGGCATCAATAATGCAGGTGGAAAAAGTATTGTGTGAATCTTTATTGTGGTAACGTTATTCTCTGGATTGTATAAGCTGACGGCGATTAATTCCTGTCCTTTTGCATAATAATATAAGGCTGCGCTGGATTTAATATCATAAAACTGGTAAGGCAATTCATTGCCCAGTTTCTCATATTCAGGTTTATCCAGAGAGCCTTTAATTAATTGTAACGCGGACTCCATCCTGTCATTCGCATAAGACAGTGCATAATAGGCACGTTCTTTTGTATCTATCACCATCGTATTCCCAAAGGCCATGGGCACATCTGGTTTATCCAGCGCATAGATCTTTTTGAAGGTATGGTTCTTTACATCGAATAGTAAAAGGTCGTAAAAATTTTCAGGGTTCAACAGCTGATCGCCTGTAGCACTGCCGTGTCCACCGAGTATATAAGCCGAATCGCCATTTTCAGTAGCGCCCAGTGCTGCCATATATCTTGGTGCAAATTTATCGCCCTTTGCAGCGACTGTTTTCCACTGATCATCTGCGGTGCTATACTTTTGTACTTCGGCTGTGTAGTGATAATGTCCATAACCACCAAATACGTATAAGCTGCTATCGTAGGGTGAATAAAAATGATTGTGCTGCCAGAATCCTGTTACTTTATTTCCTTCAACAGGTTTGCTCCATGTATGTTGTGTATTATCATACCGGGCTACTTGTTGGTCATCTACAAAGTAATTCAGGAGTTGATGCCGCTTCGTATCAAATTCTGTCACATTGCCAGCTGGCAATATTCTGGATTGCGCCAGTGGTACTACACTGAGTTTATTTCCATTACAGGTGAACTGATAGAGGGAATCACTACCTGTTATATATAATATACCATTTTCTTTATCGAATGTTACGCCTGCGTTACCATTTACAGTAATTGTTTGCCGTGTATTCCATTCACTATATGCTTTTGCAAGCCAGATAGGATGTTCGATCACTGCTTTGCTATGACAGATCAGATCAAACTCCTGTTCTCCATCATGCTGTCGTAATGGCCAGTGGTATTGGGTTTTGCCGGACTGTGCAATCTGTACGTCGCGCAGTCGCATAGTAGGGAGGTCAAATGTATTGCATTGTTTATAATGGTTTGCACCAAAGAAGATGCGTAACTGGTTTCCTAAAGGAGCAGGCATAGTCGTGCTTCCCGCCAGTTGGCCGTTAATTTTTAATGTCGTAATACGCGTAGCCTGGTTGAATGAAAACTGCAGGTGGTACCATTTTCCTGCCACTTCTGATGGTGGGAATTTGAAAAGAATACCTGTGTATTCATCGCCGGATACGAGATTTATAGACTGCGTCTGGTTACTATATATAAGGTCTGTATTTTGTCCCAGTTCATTTGTGATTCTAAAAATGTAGCCGAAATAAGAATCATATCCCGGTGCAAATGAGAGATCAAATGATAGGTCACAATCGTCCTTTACAGTAAGCGGTTCGTCTGGAAAAAGATTCAATGAAGTGCGTAACTCCTGTGCAATTTTTTTACCTGCAAACTCAAGCCCATAAACGTTCTGCGCACGTATTCCACATGGAAATAATGCGAACAGTAACAACAGAATAGTAGTAATAAATAGATGGTTCTTTACTACATCAGAAGAGGTAAGCCCTGGCATACTCCGATTGGCTTTTTTAAATAACGTGGCAAATTACTTTTTGGTTGTCTATTAAACGCAAAAGGAACGTTAAGTTAACTTTAAATATCCCGATGCGTTAACTGAAAATAATTAATTAATCCGGAGAATCATAATTTTTTATTGATTAATACCCGCGTTAATCTCTAATTAACCGCCCTGTTCACCTCTGAATTCTTCTTTTGCAGTACAAAAAAAATACTCCTCATGAAAAGATGGTTATGCATCCTTCTATTTACATGTTGCGTGCTGAACACATATGCACAGTCGCGTATCGTGAAAGGCCGGGTGACTGACGAAAGCGGGCAACCGATTATTGGTGCAACAGTAAAAGTACTGGGCACTGCTATCGGAGCTGGTACTGACGAGAAAGGTCAATTCAGTCTGAATGCAACAGAAAATCCTACTTTGGTGATCAGTTCAATCGGCTTTTTGTCCGACACCGTACAGGTACCTGCACAGGGTGATGTTCGTGTAGCGATGAAAAGTAATGTATCTTCCCTCAATGACGTAGTTGTAGTGGGATATGGTACACAGAAAAAAGTAAACCTGACAGGTGCTGTAACACAGGTAACTGGCAAGGTGCTGGAAAACCGTCCTATTCCAAACCTCAGCCAGGGGCTGCAAGGTGTAATCCCTAACCTGAACCTGACTATGGGCGATGGTAAACCTATCCAGTCGCCAACTTACAATATCCGTGGTACAACCTCTATAGGCCAGGGTGGTAATGCACTGGTACTGATCGATGGGGTGGAAGGCGACCCAAGCATGCTGAACCCATCTGATGTAGCCAGCATCAGTGTGCTGAAAGATGCATCTTCCGCAGCGGTATATGGTGCAAGAGCTGCCTTCGGGGTTGTGCTTATCACCACCAAAACACCTTCTAAAGATAAGGTGACCGTGACCTACTCTTCCAACTATTCCAGCAAAAAACCTACTACTGTACCTGATATGGTATCTAACGGATACCAATATGCAACTGGCTTCAGCGATGCATGGTCTGCATGGAACGATTATGCACAGACTCCTCAGAATATCAACAAAACCCAGAAGTTCTCTGCCGCTTACCTGGCAGCGTTGAAAGAACATAACGACAATCCTGCCCTGTCTAAAACAGAGCTGGACGGGAATGGTAACTATGTATATTATGGTAATACTGACTGGTATGATTTATTATATAAGAACCACACTGCCGCAATGGACCAGAATCTCTCTGTTTCTGGTAGCAGCGGTAAGGCTTCTTATTATATTACCGGTCGTTATTATGGTCAGGACGGTCTCTTCCGTTTTAATTCTGACGATTACAAAATGTATAACATGCGTGCCAAGGGTACAATCCAACTGACCCCATGGTTGCAGATATATAATAATACAGAATATGCCAACCGCTCTTACCACAACCCACTGAACGTAGGTGAAGGAGGCGGTATCTTCAGAAACATGGCGGATGAGGCACACCCTACTTCCATGCTGCTGAACCCGGATGGTACCCTGACCTATTCAGCTGCTTATACAGTAGGTGACTTCTATTATGGTAAGAACGGCATCAACCTGTATCGCCAGATGTTCAGAAATACCACTGGTTTTACTGCCAATGTATATAAAAACAAACTGCGCATCATCGGTAACATAACCTGGCAGAACATCACTGACGATCAGAAGAGAAGACGAGTACAGGTTCCTTACAGCGCTGCACCTGGTGTAACTGCTTATGTAGGTACTGGCTATAATGACCTGATGAATTCCGATTCATCTACCAAATACCTCGCTACCAACCTGTATGCAGAGTACGAAACTAACATCGGTACTAACCATTACTTCAAGGCAATGGCGGGTTTCAACTATGAACAGTCTACCGGTAGCGGTTTCTCCCTCACCAGGAATGGTCTGATCTATAGCGATGCAAATGATATGAACCTGGCACTGGGTAGCAATATCTCTACTGCCGGTGGTTATGAGAAATGGGCGATCCAGGGTGAGTTCTTCCGTTTGAACTATGCCTTCAAAGAGCGTTACCTGTTAGAGGTAAATGGTCGTTACGATGGTAGTTCCAAGTTCCCTGCCAACCAGCGTTATGCATTCTTCCCATCTGTATCCGGTGGTTGGAGAGTGTCTAAAGAAGCATTCTGGAAAGTACCTGCGAAAGCGATCTCGGACCTGAAAGTGCGTGGTTCATGGGGCTCACTGGGTAATGGTAACATCAACTCTTATGCATTCCAGGAAAAATTCGCAATCACACAGAGTGGTCGTGTCATCAATGGCGTACGACCTCAGCAAACCGGTCAGCCTTCTGTGATTCCGAATGGGCTGACATGGGAAACATCTACCACCCGCAACATTGGTCTGGATTTGTCTGCACTGAATGATCACCTGACCTTCAGCGGTGATATGTATACCCGTGTAACGACCGACATGTTTACCGTAGGGCAGACACTGCCTGCTGTATTCGGTACAGATGTTCCAAAAGGTAACTATGCTGACCTGAAAACGAAAGGATGGGAAATTTCCCTGACCTGGAGAGATCAATTCAATGTAGCAGAGAAACCACTTCACTATTCAGTTACAGCTAATCTCGCTGACTATTCTGCAACGATCACTAAATACAATAACACTAACAATAAGCTGACTGACTACTACGCTGGTCAGAAGTATGGTGAGATCTGGGGTTATGAAAACGACGGTTACTGGACTGCGGACAATGTAGGTAAGGCTGCCACCACACAGGCGCTGTTCAAAGCATCAACCAGTGGTCAGT
This sequence comes from Chitinophaga sp. LS1, assembly GCF_034274695.1. Lineage (NCBI taxonomy): Bacteria > Pseudomonadati > Bacteroidota > Chitinophagia > Chitinophagales > Chitinophagaceae > Chitinophaga > Chitinophaga sp. LS1. The sequence continues at coordinate 611,573 of NZ_CP128362.1, read as the reverse complement.
GGCTACCGGGTGATATCAAATTCAAAGACCTGAATGGGGATGGTGTGATCAACAATGGTACAAACACTAAAGGTAATCCTGGTGATATGAAAGTGATTGGTAACTCTACTCCACGCTATACTTATGGTGTAAGTGTGAATGCAGACTGGAACAATTTCTTCTTTGGAGTATTCTTCCAGGGTGTAGGAAAACAAGACTGGTGGCCTGGTAACGAGAACGATGTATTCTGGGGTCAGTACAACAGACCTTACAACTACATGCCTAAATCACAGGTAGGCAAGATCTGGTCAGCAGAGAATCCAAATACTTACTTCCCACGCTATCGTGGTTATGTAGCACAGAATGGTTCAGGTGAACTGTATGCTAAGCAGACGAAGTACCTGCAGAATGTAAGATACCTGCGTATGAAGAATATACAGGTGGGTTATAGTCTGCCAAAGACACTTGTGTCAAGAGCAAAACTGCAGAGTGCAAAAATATACCTGTCAGCAGAGAACCTGTTCTCCTGGTCTCCGCTGTACAAGGTTACCAAAGATCTGGATGTAGAAAGCATTGGTCGTTCCGACATGATCACCAACCCGAATCCTACAGACAACGCGGGTAACGGTAACAACTATCCGATTCTGAAGAGCTTCACATTAGGTTTAAACATTACCCTGTAAAAAATTAAAAAAAGCAACATGCAACAATATATTACCCGGTTGAAATGGACCTCGATGGCGCTGGTGTTGTGGGTACTGGCAGGCAGCTGTTCGAAAGAACTGGAACAGCGTCCTGTATCCACTGCAGACAGAGATGCGATCTTCGGAAACGAAGCCGGTCTGAAATTATACGCCAACTCATTTTACGATGTACTGCCTGCTATGGGCGATGTGTTCAGAGGCGATGCGATGGCCGATTACAGTGCGGTGAATGCCGTTCCTGATTTTCTTCGTGACGGTGCTTACAACTCCCGTGTACAGGCAGAAATTGACAACTGGAAATGGACCAAGCTGCGTAACATCAACTATTTCCTCGCGAACAATACCAACCCTGCAGTAGGGCAGACGATTCGTGAAAACTATAGTGGTCTGGCACGTTTTTTCCGTGCCTGGTTCTACTTTGATAAAGTAAAACGTTATGGTGATGTGCCCTGGATCGGTACCCCATTGGGTATTGCAGACAGTTCACTGTATGCAGCACGCGACAGCCGTAAACTGGTGATGGATTCTATCATTGCTGACCTGGATTATGCAGCCGCGCATATCTCGCTGAATACTGATGCAACAGCCAGCCAGATCACGAAGTATACAGCATATGCATTGAAATCACGTGTATGTCTTTTTGAAGGTACTTTCAGAAAATACCATACTTCCCTGGGGCTGACAGCAGATGCGCCGGCTTTATTACAGGCAGCGGCAGATGCGGCTAAGGTAGTGATGGATCAGGGTGGTTTTAGCCTGAACCAGGCAGGAGGCACCAGTGGATCTTACCGTCAGCTGTTCATCAGTGCATCGCCTGTTACGACAGAAGTAATGTTGTCTAACGTAGCCAGCAGCACCCTGGCTGTCTTCAACGATGCAAACTGGTATTACACCAGTGCTACATATGGTGTGCGCCTGAGTTTAACACGTAAGTTTATCAACACTTACCTGAACATTGATGGAACGCCTTTCACCAGTGTGAGCGGTTATGAAACCAAACCATTTGTAGAAGAAACGAAGAACAGAGACCTGCGTTTGTCACAGACTATTCGCATGGGAAGTTACACCCGTACCGATAATGGAAAAACTGTTGCTGCTCCGCCGGTATTTTCTTATACTTACACCGGGTATATGCCTAAAAAATGGTGTCTGGATGATACCTATTATGACGGAGGGTCCAACAATACGAATTCCATTTGTATCATGCGTTATGCAGAAATACTGTTGAACTATGCGGAAGCCAAAGCTGAACTTGGTACACTGACTGATGCCGATTGGGCAGGTACAGTAGGTGCGCTGAGAGCGAGAGCTGGTATTACCAGTGGTATTGCTACAAAACCAACCGTGGCAGATCAGTATTTAGTTACTAACTATTTTAACAAAGGTGGTGATCCTACCGATCCTTCTATCCTGGAGATCAGAAGAGAGCGTGGTATAGAGCTGGTGCTGGAAGGTTTCCGTTTCTATGACCTGGTAAGATGGAATGATGGTGAACTGCTGGTACAGCAATGGAATGGTATGTATGTACCAGCGCTGGATGTGCCAATGGACCTGAACGGGGATGGGGTGAACGATGTATGTTTCTACCAGACATTGCCTGCTACACAGGTGAGTGGTGTGACCTACATTAGCGTAGCGCCTACCGTGAACGGGGTAACGAATCCTACACAGTTATCTCATGGTACGTATGGAGAGATCAAGTGGCTGGATAACATTTCCAGAGTCACCTGGGCAGACTTCCGCTACCTGTACCCATTACCATACACAGAACTGCAGCTGAACACCAAGCTGGTGCAGAATGTAGGATGGGAGAATTTGTAATTATTATTTCATAAAATAGATGCAGATGAAAAAATGGTTCTTAATGATGGTTGGCTTTGCCGTAATGACCACCGCTGTGATGGCACAGCAATTTACGGTAGGCACTTACAACATGCGCAACAACAACCGTGATAATGGTGATGTAGAGCGCGGCGATGGATGGCAACAACGGTATCCGGTGATCACGTCGTTGATTCGTTTTCATGGGTTTGATATCTTCGGTACACAGGAGTGTCTGAAAGATCAGCTGGAAAATATCAAAGACAGTTTGCCCGGTTATGCTTACATCGGTGTAGGTCGTGATGATGGAAAAGATAAAGGAGAACATTCTGCTATCTTCTATAATACCGCGAAATTTAAACTGCTGGAAAAGGGAGATTTCTGGATGTCTACAGTGACAGACAAGCCTAACAAAGGATGGGATGCTGTGTTGCCAAGAATTTGCTCATGGGGTAAATTCAGGGAAATCAAAACCGGTTTTACTTTCTTCTTCTTCAACCTGCACATGGATCACATTGGTGTAGTAGCGAGAGCAGAGAGTGCAAAGCTGGTGATGTCGAAGATTAAGACAATGGCGGGTAATACACCGACTATCCTGACAGGTGATTTCAACGTAGATCAAAACAGTGAATCTTATCAGCTGATCAATACTTCAGGCTTACTGAAAGATGCATATGAAACCACTGCTTTACGCTATGCGCTGAATGGTACGTTCAATGCTTTCAAACCTAATAGTAAGACTGACAGCCGTATCGATCACATCTTCCTGACCAAACAGTTCAAAGTGCAGAAGTATGGTATTCTGACAGATACTTATCGCAGTAAAGATGCAGATGCATCAAAGACTGATTCCGGCAACTTCCCGAAAGAAGTGGGTTTGGAGAAGTATACTGCGAGAGAGCCATCAGATCACTTTCCTGTAATGGCGGTAATTAGCTTAAAATAATTTTATACTATCCTGCGGAAACCCAGAGGCCGTATCAACAATAAGATACGGCCTCATTTTATTCGGGTGCCAGTCCTTTAAGCAATTCTGAGGAGGTTTATTAATTTTTTAGTTACCCTTTTTTTTTTGTCTTATTAAATCAATAAAAATTTTGTGCGACCTGCTGTACTTATTCCACTATTACTGCTGTGTTGTTGCCGCCCGGCAGCGCCTGCAGGAAATGAACAATATATAGACCCAACGATTGGTAATATCTCGCCGTTATTACAAACTACTAAACCACAATTGCATCGACCTAACCAGATGATCAGGGTGTATCCTATCCGAAAGGATTATACCGATGATCAGATCACAGCATTTCCCTTACAGGTAGTAGGGCATAATGCAGGAGAAGTATTTTGTATAAAACCTGTGACAGATAGTACGGGATGGGAAAGGAAACAGCTGTATGATCATGAGCAGGAAGAGATTCATCCATGGTATTATCGTAACTGGCTGGTCGAAGATCAGATACAGGTAGAATATGCACCCGGTCGAAAATGCGGTATGTACAGGTTTACGTATCCTGCACATGCTGTGCATCGCGTATTGTTATCGCCTGTAGATAACTGGGTACTGAATGGCAATGGAGAGATTATGGGAACGAGTTTATATCATGGTGATACAAAAGTGTATTTATATGGGCAGTTTGACACGCCTTATGATGCTTCTTTAACTTTTAAAGATAGTATTGTGTCATTGCGATATGCCATTTCTTATATCAGTGTAGCTGCTGCGAAAGTGAGCTTTGAACAGGAGTTGGCCGGGAAAGGATTTAATGAAATCAAAAAAACGGCGGAGGCAGCATGGCACCGTGTGATGAATCAGATCAGTGTAGAAGGTGGTACAGCAGCACAGCGGCGATCGTTTTTTACAGCGTTGTACAGGTGTCATGAGCGCATGGTGAATATCAGTGAAGAAGGTGCTTATTACAGTGGTTTTGATAAACAGGTGCATGCAGATGTGCGGCCATTTTATGTGGATGATGCAACGTGGGATACTTACCAGGCGATGCATCCATTGAGAATGATATTGCATCCGCACCAGGAAGAAGATATGTTAGCATCTTATGTACGGATGTATGAGCAGGGTGGGTGGATGCCTACGTTTCCGAGAGTATATGGGGATCATCCATGTATGAATGGGTTTCATTCTACGATAGTGTTTTTGGATGCATATAGAAAAGGGTTGCATATTCCGGATATGGAGAAAGCATATGAGGGGATGAAGAAAAATGCATTGCAGGCGACGATGTTGCCGTGGAGAAATGGAGGGCTAACGCCGTTGGATATATTTTATGCGCAGCATGGTTATTATCCGGCATTAAAGCCGGGTGCGAAGGAAACAGTGGCAGCTGTAGATACATTTGAAAAAAGACAGGCAGTGGCGGTAACGTTAGGGCATAGTTATGACGACTGGGCATTGGGTGAACTGGCGAAAGAATTGAAGCATGCCGATGATGCGGCGTTTTTTAATGTGCGGTCAAGGGCTTATTTGAATTTGTGGAATGGGGAGAAAGGATTTTTCATGCCGAAGGATGAACAGGGTGAGTGGATAGATATAGATCCGGGATGGGATGGAGGATCTGGGGGCAGGGATTATTATGATGAGAATAATGGTTGGACGTATCAGTGGCAGGTAGCATTTAATATTCCTGCATTGATTGAGATGATGGGAGGGAAGCAGGGATTTGAGCGAAGGCTGGATACATTGTTTCATGCTGATCTGGGCAGACAGCGATACCAGTTCTGGGCGAAGTTTCCGGATGCGACGGGGTTGGTAGGGCAGTTTTCGATGGGGAATGAGCCGGGATTTCATATTCCTTACTTATATAATTATATAGGAAAGGGGTGGAAAACGCAAAGGATGATACGGTCATTGCTGGATATATGGTTCAAAGACAATGAGTTTGGGATACCGGGAGATGAAGATGGGGGTGGAATGAGTGCATTTGTGGTGTTTTCATCGATGGGTTTTTATCCTGTCACGGCGGGTGAGCCTGTGTATACGATAGGTAGTCCTGTATTTAGTAAAGTGGTGGTGCATTTGGAGAACGGGAAGGATTTTACAATGGTGGCACATAATTGTTCAGTGGTGAACAAATATGTACAGGGGGTGAAGATGAATGGGAATGAGCGGAAGGATTTGTTTTTCACCCATGAGGAGTTGATGGCTGGTGGAGTATTGGAATTAGAGATGGGGGATAAACCGCATTTCTAGCTTACATTTCTAAATTTCAGCTTGCATTTCCAGGCTGCCCGTCGGGCCATGTCCTACAGGGAGGTTTCACCGAAGGGGGGTGGAACTTCCCTGTAGTTTTTAAGTACCAGTACTCAGGCGCCAGAAAGTAAAAAAATACTATCCTTCTGGAATCATGTTGATACCCAGGTACTTGTTACGTAATAATAAAAATCACAATATAAATCTCGTTTGTTGCTCAGGTTTTATCAAACTAATCCCCCATACATTGCGTATATTTTGAATGTATTTATACGCTCATTTTTAGTTTACCTATGATACACTTACAAGATAGCACTGTCTACGTAGCAGTCTTTGGAATTTTAGCTTCCTTGATTGTTTTTTTAATGACACGACATTTCTTTTCCCGACATGGCAAGACTGACTACATTAAGAAGTTAGAGATTGCCAATAACGAAATGTTGTATTCCATCAGACCGTTGCTGGTAGAAAAAAAGGTTCCCTCAAAAGAGATCTTAATGGCCGTAAGATTTTCGACTGCTAAAAAGTACGGTGTCGAACAAAATGATCTTTATGATGAATTCTCTTTAACCAGCGATTTAATCAATGAAACAATAGCTAACTCTTTCCTTACATCGGATCAGAAGTTAGAGTTCTGCAATCTTTTACAATCGATCAAGTAAAAGAACGTCGTGTAAACCACATTTAAAGGTCCTTAAGATTTTTTCTTAGGGGCCTTTTTGTTTGTGGAGGTGGCGGCTGATTTTTTTGCTGGAGCAGTTGTTTTTGCTTTTGCAGCAGTATTAGTAGCAGCTGGTTTTCTCGCTAATCTTTTCAGTTCTTTACCAGCGAGTTCTTTTGCTTCTGTGTCCCCAAATTTCAATGCCTGTTCGTAGTACTTCACGGCATTGGTGGTATCTTTCTTTTTATTGTAGATGTTCGCGATGTTGTTGAGTACGATAAAGTCTTTCGGCTCTATTGCAGTTGCCTTCAGGAAGTATCTCAGTGCCATATTGAGATCTCCTTTCATGGTATAGACGATACCGAGATCTGACAGACTTTCCACATGTTTAGGATAGTATTTCAGTACGGTTTCGGCGATTTCCTTCATGTTATCAGCCTGGCTTTTGCCGGAGTTGTAGATGGTGGCTACGTATTCCTGGATAGCGCTGAGCATGAAATCTTCAGGTTTGTCCAGCAATTTGTTGTCAGTCCATTTCCATTTGTTCTGGATGGTGGTGGAGTAATTTAATACATTGACCAGTTCCTGCGTGAGGGCAGCATATTTATACGTTTCGCCCAGCATATATACTTTACCGAAGCGCATATCGAGGCGGTCGGGGTATTTGGCGATGCCGGCGTTGATGTATTTGAAACCTTTACCGAGGGGGTCAGCCCTGTAACCGATTTCGCTGGTATATCCTGTTTGCTTTTTGGCTTTGGGTTTTGTATCAGCGTCGGGGTGGCTTACTTTGGTAACAATTTCAGTTTTACTTCTGCTTACGTAGAAATTGAAATAGGCAATATACAATTCTGCATCGTTTGGACGGCTTTTTTCCCACTTTTCTAACAATTTCTTTTGTTTCGCCGTATCCCCCTGTTCACATAATTTTTCGAACTCCTGTTTGTAATTCTGGGCCAGAATGGAAGTGGTGGACAAAGAGCATAATAGAAGAATTGTAAATAAATGTTTCATAGTCATCATAGGATCTAGGATCGGATAAATAATCAAGCTAATCTTCTGTACAGGGGTTCCTGGAAACAGATGGAATAACATTGTATTACTACAATCTGACATTTGCTGACTTATGCCCATGTCAATTTAGACACTAAAGTATCTGATTGCCTGTAATTTCTGATTTAAACTATTGATTATACAAATATAAGTATATTATAACGTATGGGACATTTATAATTTTATTTTTGGATAGGGCTGCTTATTAAGTGGTCGTTATCCGTTGTATTCGGCTAATCGCTGGAGGAGCGGGAGGAATGCTTCGATGAGTACAAGCTCTTCTGTGGAGAAGAGGTTGTCCATTGCTTTTACGAGCCATTCTTCCTTAATCCGGCGGTTTTCGTCGAGGTATTGTTTACCGCTTGCAGTGAGGGAGATGAGGACTTTTCTTTTATCTGACTCGTCGGAGGTGCGTGCTACGACGCCTGTTTCAACTAATCTATTGATAATCTGTGAAATAGCCTGAGCAGAGATGCGTTCCAGGTCTGCGAGGGCAGATGGGAGCATGCTACCGTGTTGGTCCAATAAGCCCATGGTGAGGAGCTCGGCATTGGAGAATGCGGAGGAGATGTTTTGTTTTCGCAGTTGCCTGGTGAGGCGAGTGACGGTGCTGCGCAAGGAGGCAGCTACCTCATAGGTTTTAGACATTTGGCAAAGGTACTTTAGTTTTTTTGAATTTCCAGCTGGGCAGGTATCTTACATCTTAAGACCTTCGTTATTTACGGGGAATGGAAGAAATCCTTCTGTTTCAATCGTTTTAGATTCATTTTTAGTGATTTTAGACCTTATTTGAAGCGATTTAGCTATTATTTACGATTTGTTTTTAACTTTTTCATGAAATAGAATTCCTTAAAAAGTTGTAATTTTGTAAAGTAACTTTATCAATTTAGTTTAGCATATGAGGATAGTAAGGTCATTTTTAAGCAATTCATCTATATTTCGTTCACTAAAACACAAGAACTTCAGATTACACTTCACAGGTCAATCCGTTTCCCTCATCGGTACCTGGATGCAAAGGGTTGCCATCAGCTGGTTAGTATACCGGATCACGGGCTCTACCTTTTTACTTGGATTGGTTACCTTCTTAAGTTTAATTCCTTCTCTCGTGCTTGCTCCTTATGCAGGGAGCTTTATAGACAGGCATGATAAATACAAAATTGTGTTCATTACCCAGATCGGACTGATGGTACAGGCAGGGATTCTGGCGCTGATTGTCTGGTTGAGCTATTATAATATTATGATGATTGCGACCCTGAGTCTGGCGCAGGGGATAATAAATACATTCGATACCACGGCACGTCAGTCACTGATGGTAGACCTGGTAGATGATAAGGAGGATTTGCCCAATGCCATTGCATTGAACTCTTCTGCATTTAATGCAGCGAGGTTAGTAGGACCAGCATTTGCCGGTTTTATTCTGAGTGCTTTTGGTGAGGACATTTGTTTCCTGATTAACTTTTTGAGTTTCTTCTTTGTAATTGGTTGTTTGTTGCAGATGAAACTGAAAATTAAACAGCAGGAGAAATCAGAAGAAAATATCTGGGCTGATTTGAAGAAGGGATATGATTATTTGCGTGAATCGCCTGATTTGTCTTCATTGATATTGATGCTGGCAGCATCCAGTCTGCTGGTGATTCCATATACTACATTATTACCTGCGATTGCAAAAGATGTATTTCATGGTAATGCCACAACATTTAGCTGGTTTGAAAGTGCAGCGGGTTTAGGTGCATTGTTTGGAGCTGTGTATATGGCGATGTTAAGACCGGGTAAGGATCTGAATCAGTTGACTATTATTTCCAGTATTTTATTTGCAGTTGCTGTCGTGTGTTTAGGATTCTCTTCTCAGATCTGGCTGGCATTGATTGCGACAGGTTTTACAGGTGCGGGTTTGATGGTACAGAACTCAGCGATCAATACATATTTGCAGACACATGCATCTTCAGAAATGAGAGCAAGGACATTGAGTTATTACATCATGGCGTATCAGGGTGTATTGCCGATTGGTAGTTTGATAATGGGGAGTTTGGCGGAAAGATTAGGCGTGAGTGCAGTGGTATTTGCAGAGGGTGTAGCAGGGATATTGATTGTGATTGGATTTATATTGCATCAGCGGAAACTGCATGATGGAGAGTGGATGAGGTCAATGAACCCATTGCGATTCAGGCATTGATAGGATGTAACAACTGTGACGGATGCATATCCAATCCTTTCGCCAATTTAAACAATGTTGTAAAGCTTAGATTTTTCTTTCCGTTTTCGATTCTTGAAATATCTCCCTGATTCACGCCACTGCTCACTTCCAGGTCAAGTAACGTAAGCTGCTTATCCTTCCGGAGTTGCCGGAGGTTGTTGCCGAATACGATTAATATTTTTACCTGTTCTGGAGCCATTTTCTTGTGGCGTCCAAGTTGGGTTAAATGAGTAAAATAATTATTGGGTGATCGCCCAAGATTTGAGAAAAAGATTTACATTCGACGATATTTTAGGGTGAATTTTCGAGGGAGCTACAACATTTTAATAGTAGCCCGATCAATTCAGACATGTTAAAACCAAAATGACACTTACAGGTTCTAAATGACACCCCATTCCTATATCTTTAATGTGATAATATTATGACCGGACGCAAAATCACGATTGATAGCGCTGTTATTTATATGCGTAAGTTGCGGGGCACTTCGCATATGCGTATACGCTTCAAGGAAGATGAGTTTTTATTGTTAAGACACAAAGGTCAGGAGCCTACATTTGAGACAAAGCCGGATTTACCTGAGGACGCATTGGGTAAAATAATCTGGGCGGTATCACATTATTTCCCGCTTAGTGAGCGGGAGAGGTAGGCTGGGCCAGTTTAGTTTTTTTGTTTTGAAAGTGGAATAGGTAGATTAGACTCATTCAATTTTTCTATTTAGAGAGTGGGGCTCATTCAATTTTTCTACTTAAAAGCAGAAGAGGTAGACTTAACTAATTCTATTTTTCTGCCGTCGAGATCTGCAATGACGGCGGTATAGCCCCAGGGGGTGTCTGCTCCTGGCGTCACCAAATTTCCTCCTAATGATAATATGGATTGCACTATGATATCGGGGTTCTCAACTGAGAAGCCGAGGCGGGTGCTTGCGTCCGGAATAGTTTGAGATTTTAAGAGCGGGTAGATTTCTAAAGTGGGAGTGGTGCCTTTGCTGGCGTAGTGCATAGGGCCGTTTCCATGTTGGTGGTATTCGAATTCAAATCCGAGGGCGGTGTAAAACTGAGCCTGTTCGTGTAGTTTGTTGGTACGAATGACGATGAGGTTGCAGGAGATCATAGCATAAAGATAAAAATAAGTCCATGAATTTGGGCAGCTTCCTGCTGCCCAAATTCATGGACCGGGCAGGTAAAAATCGGCTGCCGGAGGCAGCCGATTTTTACCTGGTATTATTTAAAAACTTTTTATACTTTACATTCCACCAAAACGCGCACGTTATGAAATTGTTCCGGATGCTACTGCCGTTCTGTTGCTGCTTTTTATACATTACGCTGTATGCCAACGACGAACCTATAAAAAACCTCGGTATTGAAAACGGCTTATCCAATAACGCCGTCATGAACGTATATCAGGACTACAAAGGCTTTATGTGGATCTGTACCTACGATGGTCTCAACCGCTTCGACGGCTACAAATTCCGCATCTTCCGCAATAAAATCGGCGACTCCACTTCCCTCAATGACAATGGGAATTTCACGATCGAAGGCGACTACCTCCACCGTATCTGGCTCGGAGGCCGCAAAGGTATTAGTGTATTCAACCCCGTCAATGAGCAATTTACCACCGCCCGTTTTACCCCTTATAAAAGCCCCACTCCCCGCCCTGAAATCGGCGTTATCCACATTATCCGCGCCGGCGATAGTGGAAAAACCGTCTTAGCAGGTACGGAACGTGACGGCCTCTTATTATTTCATGAAAATGTATACGCCGGTATCCAGGTACCCATCATTCAAAATACCACTACCCTCACCAATTACGAAGTGACCGGTATCGACTTTGACCACAATATTGCTTTTGTATTTGTACAAGACATTGGCCTTTGCAAATACAATCCACAAACACGATCCCTGCAAATCATCAATCAGAGCATCCGCCAGGCAAACTGTCTTCGTAGCGATCAGCAAGGTGGCCTATGGTTAGGTACTGATAATGGCTTGTTCCGATACAACCTTACTAATAATTCCTTCTCCGAAAATTACATCCAGACCCACAACAAAGTCGTAGGCCTCTGCATAGACAAAACCGGCAGGATCTGGGTAGCCTCTGACGGGGCAGGTGTCTTCATCGTCTCTTCCCGTGAAAATATCAATAAGTGTCAATTGAACAGTAATGCGGTATATGCTGTATATGAAGACAGAGAAGGTCGTATGTGGATCGGCACTTTAAGAGGTGGAATCAGCATTGTCGCCCCTCGGCGTAATCCATTCGAACTCCATCGTTTCAATGGGGAAAACACGGTGTGCAACTTTATCCTTTCCTTCTGCGAAGGAGTGAATAGCGATATCTGGATCGGCACTGATGGCGGAGGTCTCAAGCACTGGGACAGACCCCATAATCAATTCACTGCTTTCACTGCCGACGCTACCAAACCCAACGCTATCAGTAGCAACTTTATCACCTGCATTCTTCGTGATGCGCAGGATGATATCTGGGTGTCCACCTGGTTCGGCGGCATCAACAGGTATAAAAAAGGCAGTAACGCCTTCGAGCATTTTCATTGCAACAACCCCACTACCAATACTACTGAAAACAATGTATGGGTTGTATACGAAGATGCACAGAAACAGATATGGGCCAGTACCACCAATAATGGTACCCTCTATACTTTCAACAGAACGACCAACCAGTTCGAACTCTTTGACAATACCCTTATCAACATCCAATGCCTGGCCGAAGATGCCCAGGGACATCTGTGGGGTGGTAACTACCAGGACCTGATCTCCATAGACAGGGCACACAAACAACACAAGGTTTTCCACATTGGTTACACCGTACGCAGTATTCACGAGGATAAACATGGCAACTTCTGGGTAGGCACCGATGGTGGTGGCTTATTACAATTCAATAAACAAACAGGCCGTTTTATTCGCTATACAGAAACAGATGGTTTACCCAGCAACGCTATCCTGCGAATCATCGAAGATAACAGCGGCGATCTATGGCTCAGTACTTTCAATGGTCTGGCCAGATTTAACCCGCAGACAAAAATCTGTCGTAGTTTCTCACAATCTGATGGTCTGCAAAGTAACCAGTTCAGCTACAATGCGGCACTGAAACTCAGCACCGGTGAGTGTATGTTCGGGGGTATCAAAGGCTTCAATGTCTTTTTCCCGGATAGTATTTACGACCAGACTACTTTGCCGCCGGTATTCCTCACTGGTATCAGAATTAGCAATACCCCTGTTGAACAGGAAGGCAAATATATTTCCAAAAGCGCGCTTGAAAATGTAGAGGAATTAAAGATCCCTTACGACAAAGCAGCTATTTCCCTGGACTTCGTCGCCCTGGAATATACTTCTCCGGACAAGATCAATTATGCCTACCGACTGGAAGGCTGGGATAAACAATGGAACTATGTCGGTGAAGCACGCACCGCAAATTATACCCGTCTGCAGGAAGGCACGTATATTTTTAAAATCAAAGCCACCAGTGCCGAAGGTCTTTGGGGGCCAGAGATCAGCACGATCCGCATTATTGTATTGCCACCCTGGTACAGAAGCTGGTGGGCATACTTATTATATACTGTGGCAATAGGAGGTCTGTTATATGTTTTTATGCGTTATCGCTCCAGACAGGAACGCCTTGATTACGAAATTCGGCTTGCGCACCTGGAAAATGAGAAAGAAAAAGAGCTGAATGAGAAGAAGTTATCTTTCTTTACTCATATTTCACATGAATTTAGGACACCTTTGAGCTTGATTATCAATCCTCTTAAAGCATATACCCAGGACCCGGAACTCAGTATTGTCTATAGAAATGCACGCAGACTACTCAGTTTAGTGGATCAGTTACTCCTGTTCAGAAAAGCTGATTCAGGTGGAGATACATTGAAAATCAATAGACTGGATATGGTGGAGCTATGCAAAGAAGCTTTTTTGTGTTTCTCTCAGCAGGCAAGACTCAAAAATATCGACTACCAGTTCGAAGGCGGACAATGTCCGATCGAAATGTATGTAGATGATGAGAAGATGGAGGTGGCCTTATTCAATTTATTGTCCAATGCTTTCAAATTTACCCCTGATGGTGGAAAGGTGGTCTTTAAAATTCGTGAGTTATTCACAGAAGTGGAAATTTCCATACAGGATTCCGGTTGTGGTATTCCTATTACTACCGGTAACCGCATTTTTGATAAATTCAGCAGGGTAGGTGGGCGTCAGACAGGTTTCGGGATCGGCCTTTATCTCGTGAAGCATTTTATTGAAAGTCATCATGGTAGTATTACTTACCATAGCCGCCAGCAGGAAGGCACTACTTTCGTCATTCGTTTGCGCAAGGGTCTCGGTCATCTCACCGGGTATGACTTTGCCACCAATGAGCGCTCCGCCATTTTGCAGGAACTGATGGAAGAAACGACTGTACCTGTGAAAAAAGAAGAAAAACTCCTGCCTGAAGAAATGGTCACAGAGAAAAGATCCCTACTTTGCATTGATGACAATGCTGACATCCGGGCGTACCTCCGGCAGTTATTTTCTGACCATTATATAATATATGAAGCAGAAAACGGGGATGACGGATTTGCCATGGTGCAGGAGCAACTCCCGGATCTTGTGATCAGTGATGTACAAATGCCGGGTATGGATGGATTGGAACTCTGTACCAAAATCAAAAATACAGAAGCCCTGAGCCACATCCCCGTGATCCTCCTGACCTCTGCCCATGACCTGAAAATCAAAGGGATAGAAGAAGGGGCGGACGATTACATCACCAAACCATTTGATAAAGACCTGTTGCTGGCCAAGGTGCAGACCCTTCTGAAAAACAGGAACCTGCTTCGCCAATACTTCCTGGACAGCATCACCTTACAAAAAAGTACAGTCAAAGTTCCCGCTGCCTACCGGGACTTCCTCAATAATTGTATCAGTATTATAGAATCCAACCTGGGAAATGAAGATTTCTCTATCAAAACCTTCACGCAGGCTATCGGTATGAGTCATTCCAGCTTATACAAAAAGGTAAAATCCATTTCCGGGCAGACGATCAATGCCTTTATCCGTTCTATTCGACTTCGCAAAGCGGCGATGCTGATGATAAAGGAAGATTATACCATCAATCAGGCAGCTTTTGAGGTAGGCATTGGCGATGTGAAGTACTTCAGAGAGCAATTTGTAAAGCTCTTTGGCATGAACCCATCCGAATATGTAAAGAAGTATCGCCACTCTTTTAACCAGGACCTTACTATCGTAAAAGAGGGGTAATTGAACGAATTTACCCCCTTTTTTAAATGATTTACCCCCCTTCCCAAGGGGGGTAAAGTCCCTAATTTGCCCTTGTCTTGATCAATGAAAAACTGATAATCAACCGTTTACTCATCCAAACAGAATTCCGTTATGAAAAAAGTCTTGCACAGGCACGTGCGGCAGTTGCCCTTGTTTCTGCGACTGTCATTGCTTTTAGTATTCATGTTCCCTGTATTTATTGCACAGGCCCAGGAGGGCAAAATTTCCGGTAAAGTGGTGTCCGGGGGACAACCAGTTCCGGGTGTAACAGTGAAAGTTAAAGGGACTAACCAGGGAGCTGTGACCGACATCAATGGTCACTATACCGTCACTGCAAAACAGGGAGATACCCTTGTATTCAATCACATGTCTTACGCTGCTCAGTCTATCGCCGTTGCAGGGCCTTCCGTGAATGCAACGCTGAGTGAAAACTCGCAGACTGTGGGCGAAGTGGTAGTAGTAGGTTATGGTACCCAGAAAAAGGAGACCCTGACCGGATCTATCTCCGTCGTAAAAGGTGCGGACATTGTAAGAAGTCCGCAACCGAACGTATCCAACTCACTCGCAGGTCGTTTCTCTGGTGTGATCGCCAACAACCGTGCTGGTGAACCGGGTTATGACAACTCCAACATTTACATCAGAGGTCTGGGTACCACCGGTAACAACGATGTACTTGTAGTGGTAGATGGTGTACCAGGTCAGATTGGTGGATTATCAAGACTGGACCCTAACGATATTGAAAGCATCAGCGTACTGAAAGACGCTTCTGCTGCAGTATATGGTAGCCGTGCAGCGAATGGTGTGATCCTCGTAACCACCAAGAGAGGTAAAACCGGTAAGCCGGTGATCAATTACACCTTTAACCAGGGTTTTTCTTCCCCTACCCGTTTGCCAAAAATGGCGGATGCACCCACCTTTGCTGCGATCCAGAATGAGATTGCGTATTACACCGATCCGGCAGGTGGCATGAACCAGTATTATACGGACGAAGAGATCCAGAAATACAGAGATGGTTCTGATCCGCTGAACTACCCTAATACTGACTGGCAGAAAGTGGTGCTGAAAAAATCAGCGACACAGCAGCAGCATAACCTGGCAGTAAGCGGTGGTACGACTGATGTAAGATATTATGCATCTCTCGGTACGATCAGCCAGGATGGTTTATATAAAAATGGTGCGACAAAGTACAATCAGTATAACTTCCGTTCCAACATCGATGCGGATGTAACTAAAAGACTGAAAGTAAGTCTGTACCTCAGCGGCAGAGAGGAAGATCGTAACTACCCTGTAACCAGTGCCGGCGACATCTTCCGCGCTATTTACAGGGCTTATCCTACCATCGCACCTTACTACCCTAATGGATTACCTACTTATGGTATAGAAGGGAGTAACCCTGCACTGATAGGCACCAGCATAGGTGGAACCAGCCGCAACCCTACACAGGTATTTAATGGTATACTGAAAGGTGCATACCAGATTCCAGGAGTAGAAGGGTTGTCACTGGATGGATTTTATTCTATCGACAAATCCTGGAGCTTTATCAAGACGTTCAGCAAACCTTATTCCGTATACAACTACAATTCAACGACCGGTGCTTACGATAAGACAATCGTAGGTGGTTCAAACGGGTTAGCAACTTTGTCAGAAGGACAATTAAACAGAACCATGATGGTGTCCAACATCAAACTGAACTATGCACATCAGTTTGGAAAACACAACATCGCAGCGTTTGTCGCTTATGAGCAAAGTAAAACATCTCAGGATTCACTGGGTGCTTACCGCATGAACTTCCCATCTTCCACTACACCGGAACTGTCACAGGGTGGTCCTGCCAGTGAAGACAAAAATAACTCTGGTAACAGCTATAACTTTACCCGTAAGAGTTATTTCGGTAAACTGGCGTACAACTACCAGGAGAAATACCTGGTAGAAGCGCAGGCACGTGTGGATGGATCCTCCGCATTCCCAAGCGGGCATCAGTATGGTTTCTTCCCATCTATCTCTGCTGGTTACCGCATTTCACAGGAGCCATGGTTTAAGGGTGTGAAGTTCATCAATGACCTGAAACTCCGTGGATCTTATGGTTCATTGGGTAATGATAATATCTCCCTGTTCCAGTACTTTGACAACTACTCATTCAACAGTCAGTATGTAATCGGTGATGCGGTACATGCGGGTATTGACCTCACTAAACTGGCTAACCAGAATATCACCTGGGAAGTAGCGAAGAAACTGGACGTAGGTCTGAATGCAATATTCCTGGATCATTTCAACGTGGAGTTTATTTACTTCCAGCAGAAACGTTCTGATATCCTCACCCAGCGCAATGCTTCTATTCCTGGTACTTCAGGCATCGTAAACCCTTATGGTTCCGATCCGCTGGTGCCTGCAGAGAACATTGGTAAGGTAAACAGTAATGGTATTGAAGCTACACTGGGATACAACAATGTGACTAAAGGTGGCTTCCGTTATGGTATCAATACCAACATCACATATGCAAAGAGCAAGATCATCTACATCGACGAAGCGTCTGGTACACTCGATTACCAGCGTCAAACCGGTCATCCGATGAACACCTCTTTATTGTATAATGCGATTGGTATATTCAGAACACAGGAAGATCTGGATAAATATCCACACCTGGCCAATGCACAACTGGGTGATCTGATCTACCAGGATTACAACAACGATGGTGAGATCACAGCTGATGACCAGACAAGAACAAAGTATGGCAACATTCCTGAAATCACATATGGTATTCTGTTGAATGGAGCATACAAAGGTTTCGATGCATCAGTTGTATTTGCAGGGCAGACACATGTAAGTCAGTATGTACTGCCTGAATCAGGTACAATCGGAAACTTCTACAGCAGCTGGGCAGATAACCGTTGGAGCCCAACCCATACAGATGGAACTTATCCAAGAGTAGATACCCGTGCATCATCTTCCGTAAATGGTGGTTTGTATGCGAACAATTTCTGGCTGAACAATGCATCCTTTCTCCGTTTGAAGAACGTAGAGTTGGGGTATACGATCAATGCAACGTTGCTGAACAGGGCAAAGATCAGTTCACTCCGTGTGTATGCCAGCGCTTACAACCTGTTCACGATTACAAAAGTGAAAGATTACGATCCGGAAGGAAACAGCAGCAGCGGACAGTTCTATCCGCAACAGCGTATTGTGAACCTGGGGCTGAATGTTAAGTTTTAATTCTGAAAAATTACGGTCATGAGAAAGATTCAATATTTTTTATACCTTCTGGCAATAGGATTTGTGTCCTGCAAGAAGAATTACCTGGATATCGTGCCTACGGACCGTGTGTCTGACGTGGCAGTGTTGTCCGACTCGCTTTTGTTTGAAGACTATGTGATTAACCGATACATGGGTGTAAAGCTCCAGGATAAAGAAGCGGAGGGTACGCCTCCGGGTTTTGGAAGAGGATTTGAATACGCGATGTGGTGCTCACTATCAGATGAATCTATTTATAATAATGATGATAATACCTGGTTGGTGCAACAGGGTTTGCTGGCACCAGAAAACACAGGTATTACCGGTACACTCTGGGCTAGAAGTTATCGTAGCATCAGGGAGGTAAACTATGCCCTGAACAACATCGCAGTAGTGCCAATGAGTGAGGGATTGCGGAATAAGCTGAGAGGTGAATTACACTTTATCCGTGGGTTCCGTTACCAGGATCTGATCCGCAACTATGGTGGTGTAGTGATGGTGGGTGATAGTGTGTATAACCTGGAGGATAATCTGGCAGATCCAGCTTTGTATACCCGTGCATCTTTGCAGACATCTATGGATTATGCGATAAAGGAAATGGATTCAGCAGCTTATTATTTACCATCAGCAAATGATGACTCATGGGAATTGGGTCGTGCTACCAAAGGTGCGGCACTGGCACTGAAATCAAGGCTGACACTGTATGCAGCGAGTCCGCTTTACAATGCAGGAACCTGGGCAGATGCAGCAGCCGCTGCAAAAGCGGTGATGGATCTGGGCCAGTATTCAATTGATGCAGACTATGGAGGATTGTTTAAGAACTCAGCGAGTAAAGAGATCATTTTCGAAAGACTATATGTAATTGGTGCAAGACATACCTGTTTAGAAATTGCCAACGGACCAAATGGTTATGGCGGATGGGCGGGTAATACACCATTGCAGAATATAGTAGATGCGTATGAAATGAATAATGGTCTTCCTATTACCGATGCGAGCTCCGGTTATGATGCATCAAACCCCTATGCTAACAGGGATGCGCGTTTCTATGCTTCTATTCTGTACAATGGTGCGACCTATAGAAACAGTACGATCGAAACATTCACACCAGGAGGTAAAGATAGTCAGGATGGTAATTCGAACTGGAATACATCCAAGACAGGTTATTACCTGAAGAAGTTCATGGACGATACGAATCCGATCGACAACCCATGGAATGTGGCAGGATTACAACCATGGATTTATTTCCGCTATGCAGAGATCCTGCTGAACTATGCAGAAGCACAGAATGAAGCAGCGGGACCAGATGCATCAGTATATGCAGCAGTGAACCAGGTTCGTCAGCGTAGCAGTGTCAATCAACCTGCATTGACGACAGGTTTGACACAGGATGAAATGAGAACGGCTATTCAGAGAGAAAGACAGGTAGAGCTGGCATTTGAAGAGCATCGTTTTTATGATGTGAGAAGATGGAAAATTGCATCTACGACTGAGAATGTGCCGGCATATGGTATGACGATCACGAAGTCAAACGGGGTATATACATATACCAGGAAGACAGCGCTGGCCGGACGTTTATTTGCTGACAAGAACTATTGGCTGCCAATTCCAAGATCTGAGATATTGGCGTCTAATGGTCAGTTGACGCAGAATACGGGGTACTAATAGTGTGATGCCGGTGCCAACAGGGCGCCAAAAGTTCACCAAAAGAGCATCAAAAGGTCACCTCAATATCCCAGGGATAATGAAGTGACCTTTTGGTAACCTTATAATGGCCTTTTAGCGGCCTTATAGTAGCATTATCATGATAGCGTTATAATAAACTTAGACAGGATGAAAAAAATAAGCGTAGCGATCATCGCCCTAATGGCTTTATGGATGCAGGGGATGGGGCAATCTCAACACACCTTTGCGTTGGGAGACAGTACCTTTTTGCTGGACGGGCATCCTTTTCAGATGATTTCGGGTGAGATTCATTATCCCCGGGTACCTCGTGAGGCATGGCGTGCCAGAATTCAAATGGCAAAGTCAATGGGTTTGAATACCATTGGTACCTATGTATTCTGGAATGTGCATGAGCCGGAGAAGGGGCATTATGAGTTTTCGGGCAATAATGATATTGCGGAGTTTGTGAAGATTGCGAAGGAGGAGGGGATGTATGTGGTACTGCGGCCAAGTCCTTATGTGTGTGCGGAGTGGGAGTTTGGTGGCTACCCTTATTGGTTGCAGAATGAGAAAGGATTGGTAGTGAGGAGTAAAGATCCGCGTTACCTGGAGGCTTACCGCAATTATATCCATGCGGTGGGCAAGCAGTTGGCGCCATTGCAGGTGAATCATGGCGGGAATATACTGATGGTGCAGATTGAAAATGAGTATGGTTCTTATTCAGATGATAAGGAGTACCTGGATATAAACAGGAAGATGTTTGTCGATGCAGGTTTTGATGGATTGCTGTTTACCTGCGATCCGGAAGCAGCGATTAAAAACGGGCATTTACCGGGCTTATTACCGGCTATTAATGGGCAGGATAACCCAGTGAAGGTAAAGAAACTGATACGCGAAAATCATGGCGGAAAAGGGCCTTTTTATATTGCTGAATGGTATCCTGCATGGTTTGACTGGTGGGGTACAAAACATCACACCGTACCGTATCAGCAATACCTGGGTAGATTGGATAGTGTGTTGAGTGCGGGTATTTCTATTAACATGTATATGTTCCATGGTGGTACAACGCGTGGATTTATGAATGGGGCAAATGCGAATGATAAGGATCCTTATGAGCCGCAGATAAGTAGTTACGATTACGATGCGCCATTGGATGAGGCAGGTAATGCGACGGAAAAATACATGCAGTTCCGTGCGGTGATAGCAAAGCATTTGCAACCGGGGCAGACATTGCCAGCCGTGCCGGCGAAGAGAGGTGTGATCACTATTCCTGCTGTTACATTAACACAGGCGACTGGGGTATTCAGTTTATTGCCGGCGGCAGTGAAGCATGCGACCCCACTGACTTTTGAAGATTTGAAACAGGCCTATGGATTTGTTTTATATAGAACGACGGTGGATGGTGGTAAAGCGGGTGTGCTGAAGATCAATGCATTGAGGGATTATGGGATTGTGTATGTGAATGGAAAGAGAGTGGGTACGCTGGATAGAAGGTTGAAGCAGGATAGTTTGCAGGTGACATTACCGAAAGGGAAAGTGCGACTGGAGATCCTGGTGGAGAACTTAGGGAGGATCAATTTTGGACCTTATTTATTGCAGAATAAGAAAGGGATTACAGAGAGCGTGGTATTTGGTGGAAAGGAGTTGAAAGGATGGGAGATGTATTCTTTGCCGTTTAGTAATGTGCCGGTAGTGAAGGCGGGAAAAGTTGGGGTGAATGAGCCGGTGCTGAGAGAGGGTGGTTTTAAACTGGATGCGGTAGGTGATACTTACCTGGATATGAGCCAGTGGGGTAAAGGTGTGGTGTGGGTGAATGGGCATAATTTAGGAAGGTACTGGGAAGTGGGGCCACAGCAGACGGTGTTTGTGCCGGCGGAGTGGTTGAAAAAAGGGGAGAATAGTATTGCGGTGTTGGAGTTGATAAAGCCGGAGATACAGGTCGTGAGGGGGATAGATCATGCTATTTTGGATGAGGTAAGATAAAAACGTAGAACGATGAGTAGGCCCTCCCATTTGGGAGGGCTTTTTGCTTTTAGATTTATTTAGATGCGATTATTACCGACCGGCTTTTCGCCGGTCGGTAATAATCGCCCGCACGAAAAGCTGCTTCGGCCTCCGGCCGAAGCAGCTTTTCGTAAGTTGTAACTTTTGGAACAGTCGTCTCGTTCTAATGAAAACCTATTTCCCATGTATGTAGCATCAACCAGACTGTTTCCGACAGCGCTGCTGGCCGTGTATTTGTTTATGCTAAGCAGCTGTTTGAAGGATAAATGTACCAACAACATTCCTTCAAAAATATACACACCTGTTTACGCCAGTCTCGATTCCCTTAGATCTTCTATCCGTAGCGAATCTCCACACGAAATTGTATCACCAGGTAAAATCTATCTCTACGGCAACTACATCTTCCTGAACGAGCTGAACAAAGGTATCCACGTCATCGACAACACCAACCCATCTTCCCCACAAAAAATCGCATTTATCAACATCCCCGGCAATGTAGACCTGGCTGTAAAAGGGAATGTGATGTATGTGGACAGTTACATCGACCTTGTGGCGCTGGACATCAGCGATCCTCACAACATCCGCCAGACAAAAAGACTGAACAATGTATTCCCCCAGCGGCAATATGAATATGGTATCATTGCCGATACACTGAGAGGGATAATCACCAGTTTCGAAATAAGAGATACCGTGCTTTCAAATACCTGTAATTTAGCCAGCTGGAATGGTGTTTATGTATATAATAGTGCGGCCAACAGTGTCACTGTTTCGAACAGCTCAAATGTATCTGTACCTTCTGCTACCGGCAAAGCTGGTTCTACCGCACGTTTTGGGCTGATGAATAATACCCTGTATACAGTGGATTATTACGGTATCCAGGTCTTTAATGTACAACAGGCCAATGAACCTGTGAAGAAAAACAACTTTACTGTTTTTGCTAATATCGAAACTATTTTCCCATACGATCATTACATCTTTATTGGCAGCACCACCGGCATGCTCATTTATGATGTGAGCAATCCTGAAATGCCGGTAGCTGCAGGTACTTTCTCACACATTCAATCCTGTGATCCTGTAGTGGTAGAAGGGAAAACGGCGTATGTGACATTAAGATCCGGTACAACCTGCGCGGGTAATCAGAATCAACTGGACGTAATTAATATAGCAGATGTGAAAAACCCGCAATTGTTGAAAAGCTATGTCATGACAGGGCCTTATGGATTAGGTATTGATGGCAACAACCTGTTTGTATGTGAAGGTACAAATGGCTTACACTTTATGGATGCCACTGATCCATTGAATGTAGAGACGAAGCAAACCGTGAAAGACATAGAAGCCTATGATGTGATCCCAAACAATCATATACTGTTGGTAACAGCCAAAGATGGTTTGTACCAGTACGATTATTCTAATTTAAGTAAACCTACCTTGTTAAGTAAGATTGGCATCGTCATTAAATAATTACTATGAAATATATACTGTTGTTATGTGCAGGGCTGTTGGCTATGCAGGGATTGACTGCGCAGCGAAAGCTGGATGTACTATATTTTAAGAATGGCAGTGTGATCAGGGGGCATATCTTTTCGACAGAGAATGGGGTATTGAAAATAGAGAACAGGGTAAAAGATACGTTAGTGTTTAATCGTGCAGAGATGGATAGTGTGAAGCAGGAGAAGGTATATCCTAAAATAGCGCCTAATGGTTTTTATAATATAGATGAAGCAGGGTTACAATTTTCTGATAAGAAGGGATCTGTGTGGAGATGCATTGCAGGATATAGGTTTGCCTATCAATACCAGATAGGTGTGGGGATTGGGTTAGATGATTATCAGGCAAGGTCAGTACCGGTATTCGGAGATCTTCGTTATGATTTCAGTAAGGAGGAGCGAACTTTCTTTTCTTATGCAGGTGCGGGCAAAGCCATTCCATGGTTAACACGTAAACAGTGGTCGCTACAAAATTCCAGAGAACCGGATCAGAACGTAGCCGGCACTTATATACATGCGGGATTGGGATATAAATTCAGGTGGAGATATAATAGTTCATTTCATTTATCAGCAGGTTATGCGCATGCAGCATTCAAAACAAAGACTGCAGTGTTGGATTGGCAGACGCAAAGGCCATTAGGCACCTTTACCACCACAGATTATACTTTTAACAGAGTTACCGTGATGATGGGCATCACACTGTAAGGGGGGCGCGTCCCCCCTTTACAATTTTCTGAACCTCAATACTTGCGGTACTTTTAAATATATTATAAATAATTCTATATTACATTATTTACATTTTTTGTTATAAAAATTATGAAATTATCATCCAAGTCTCTATATTTAACATAACAACCAAAATCAAAATCCAAATAACCAAAATCTAATCAATATTTATAGGCTGACATTGTGATGGACATCTATTGATTACCTCTGTAAGAGATTTGCTTTTACAGTAAAACTATTTAACTTAATTCTAACCAGATGAACGAGCCATTTCAACCAAATGGCAGGACCGAAAAGACGAACCGTTTACCGTAAGATTAATTAACGTAATAACCCTTTTCTTGTGCTGTAGCGCATGCCGTTGCCATTCCGGCATGCAGGTTTACTATTACTTAAAATAACGAAACAATGAAAAGACTGCTATGGTGGGCGATGCCAGCAACCCGTGCGTAGCTAATATTTGATCACAAGGTTATCTACTGTCATTTTAAATCACAATTATGAGAATCAAGGGTCTTCTATGCCTAATGGTACTGATGTGCCATGTCTATACGTTTTCATTATTTGCACAATCAACCAAGGTCACCGGTATTATTAAAGATGAATCGGGGCAAGCTATTCCTGGTGCTACTATCAAAATTAAAGGGGGTGGAGGTACAGTAGCCGACATTAGTGGCGCTTTCACCATTATGGCTTCCAAAGGTCAGAAGCTTATCATCACAGCAGTTGGATATGAAACAAAAGAAGTCACTGTAGATGGTTTACCCATCAGTGTACAATTGGGGAATGACAAAAAGATTTTGACTGAATTTGTTGTCACCGGGACAGGAACCCCTACCAGCAAGAGAAGGCTGGGTATATCCGTAGAATCTGTTTCGGGTGATAAGCTGATGGGTGCTTCCACCAGTGTGGACCAGGCACTGGTTGGTAAAATACCCGGTGCGCAGATTTCTACTGTAAGTGGTAACCCCAGTGACCCGGTGAACATCCTCCTCAGAGGTGTGAACACCATTCAGGGTGGTACTAAACCCCTCATCATGTT
This sequence comes from Chitinophaga sp. LS1, assembly GCF_034274695.1. NCBI lineage: Bacteria > Pseudomonadati > Bacteroidota > Chitinophagia > Chitinophagales > Chitinophagaceae > Chitinophaga > Chitinophaga sp. LS1. Next base: position 586,540 of record NZ_CP128362.1, on the reverse strand, counting down.
AGATGGTGTGCAGGTAGCTGCAACTGATTTTAATAGTCTCGATCTTGCCAACGTAGAAAGAGTCGAAGTGGTACAAGGTGCTGCTTCTGCTGCGCTGTATGGTGCACAGGGTGCGAATGGTGCTATTCAGCTCTTTACTAAAAAGGGTAAATCCGGTCGTCTGGAAGTGAACTATAGCACCAGTTACTCCATTAATAATTACATCAACAGTGGTGGTGTAACCAAAGCCAGCAAACATCCCTGGCTCACTGATGGTAATAACAATGTGGTAGATGCCAGTGGCAATATTCTGGCCCTTGATCAGTATGGCGACTATTCAGGTATCAGTTATACTTATGGTGGTGCTACCCGTTATGCGATGTTGAATCCCAACAACGTTGCAAATAAGTCGTACAACATGAACCTGAAATACTATGATCACTTCAAAGAGATGTTCTTAACAGGTAGTACCTGGAACAATGCGATCAACCTTTCAGGGGGTACAGATAAGACAGATTTCAATATGGCATTCGCCAATAATCATACTTTGAGTCCTGTTATGCACAATGGTTATGTAGACCGCACGAACCTCACGGCCAACATAGGCACTGAGGTATTCAAAGGTTTTCATCTCCGCTCTACCACCCAGGTTATCTACACCAAAAATACACTGACACCGGGCCTCGGGGCCCCAGGTGGTTATCTCTACGGTAGAGGTAACATGGCAGGGAATGTCGGTAACATCTATAGCTTCCTGAATACTTCTCCTTTCTTCAGTTTAAAATGGAAGATGGCAGATGGACATTCTCCTGCCTTTCAGACTGCCGATTTCTTAAGTATCAATGCCTTTAACCCATACTATGTACAGGAGTATGCAGATGGGCTGGATAATAAAATTGATATCGTACAAAGCCTGAATGCCAACTACCGGATCAATCACTTCCTGGAGGTAGATGCGAAGTATGGTATCAACTACAGAACAGAACGCGCAACATGGACCTACTTTAACCAGACGGGTAATGCAAATGCAGAGTATTGGGATACAAAAGCCTCTTACTTTGCTACAGACCGTACTGGTGAAATTGATCAGTGGAACTATACGACTACGTTCCAGAACTTCATCGGAAGTGCTTACTTCAGGACTGATTTCAAAAAAGACTTTGGCTGGAACCTTCCCATTCAAACAACTACGCTCGCATCGTATGATTACCGCCAGAGAAAGTACAGGGAATATGATATATATGGTTTAGGCTTGCCTACCACTTCTCCTATTAATCTCGCCTCTGCGTCCGCCGTTTATATAGCACCTACTTCTTCTTCTACCACCGAGCCTACCAACGGAGATTACCAGGAAACTTTCGTGACCTTTGGTTATCTCATTGATCAGAAATTTGATATTGGCGATTGGGGTGGTATATCCGGTGGATTTAGAAGCGACTGGTCTTCCGCATTTGGTAGCGGGTCTAAACCATTTACTTTCCCGCATACAAACGGTTATGTATTGCCTTCTTCCTTTAATTTCTGGAAAGGACTGGAACATGTGGTACCTTACTTCAAGATCCGCGCTGCGTATGGCGAAGCGGGAACACAACCGGGTGTTTTTGACAGGTATCCTACATTGAACCAGGGTACATTGGGATCTTCTTTGTATTATTCCAATCCTGCCACTTCACAGAATCCTGACCTGAAAGTAGAGGTCTCTAAAGAGCTTGAAATTGGTACCGATTTCTCTGTGACGTTATTGAATGGTGACTGGTTAGGCTCTTTGAATGGATCATTTTCTTACTGGACGCGGAAAGCAGAAAATGTGATCTACAAAGTAAGCTCTGCGCTATCTACTGGTAGTACTTCTGTGTTGACAAATGCCATCGATATGTCGTCAAAAGGGATACAGTTCCAGGTGAATATTCCTGTGTATAAATCAAGGAATTTTGGATGGGATTTCACTACCAACTTTGGTAAGCAAACATCCAGGATTGACAAGATACGTGGTGGGGCAGATATCATCTTAACATCTTCTGCAGGTAGTACGGCACTGACACTGACAGCTGGTCAGAAGATCGGACAGATCTATGGTTACAAGGCTTTGAGGAGTAAGGATGCTGTGAAGGGAGATGGTTCCAAGTATTTTGCAGATGCTGATAAAGGCAAGTATGAAATTGTAGAAGGTCGTGTGGTAGATACTGCTACCAGATCCATACAGTTCGAAGAAAGTGCCACGGCATTTGGTGACCCGAATCCTAAATTCAATGCATCATTTATCAACCAGTTCACCTATAAGAATTTCATCACTCTCTCCTTCCAGTTTGACTGGGTTTATGGTAGTCATCTGTACAACCAGACCAAAGAGTGGATGTATCGTGATGGTATAGATGGCGACTTCGCAAAACCGGTTACTATCAATGGCAGAAAAGCTGCTTACACTGCTTACTATGGTAGTGCGTATTCCAGTTCATGGGGTAGTCTGTATGGACCGGGTAACAATGCGACCAAGGATTATTTTTATGAAGATGCTTCTTTCCTGCGTCTGAGAAATGTCTCCTTAGGATTTGATCTGGCAAGAATCCTTCATACACAAAAGTTCAACAAACTGCAGGTGGTATTCACAGGCAGGAACCTGCTGACGGTGACGAAATATACCGGCTTTGATCCTGAAATCAGTTCAGGCGCGGCTAACTCATCGTTCGACAGAGGGATTGACCACAGTACCATTCCTAACATGAGATCATATCAGGTAGGTTTAAATGTAGGATTCTAAATTTTTATTTTAAAAGGGAACATCATCATGAGTAATAATAAATATATCTTATCTCTTGTTTGCAGTTTGCTATTATTAGGAACACTGTCCTGCAAGAAAGAACTGAATGTAGGAAATCCGAACCTGCCTACCGTGGATGGGAATGTGAATACTGAATCCGGCCTGATCTCACTGGCTACAGGTGGTGTGTACGTCAACGGTTTTAAGACGGGTGACGACTGGTTGGGCGATAGTTATTTTTCATTGCCTTTTGGTTATGCGGAGTTGTTAGGTGATGTGGTGGGTGCACAGGCATCGAACCAGTTGATAAGTACCATAAGCATTCCTGAATACTTTATACTCGACGACGGTACCAAGACAGAAACAGGTATTGCGAATGTAAGTCTGATGCGTGCGAATAATACCCGTGCACAAACAGGGTCGGGTTATAACCCTACTTACTATCAGTGGTTGAATATGTATGCGATGAACAATACACTGAACCAGGTATTGAGTCTGGTAGATGGAATTACATTCAGTGGCGATGCTACTACGCGTTCCAATACGATCAAGGCATGGTGTTACTGGTGGAAAGGATTTGCGTATTCACAGATCGGTTCTTTGTATTATTCAGGATTAAGGATCGATACATTTGGTGGTACGTCTAACAAATACCTGATTAAGGATAGTATCATTGCATTGTCCAATGATTACCTTAACGAAGCAGCGAGTCTGTTGCAGACAGGCATCACGAGTACTACAGATTATAGTACGGTGTTGGGACAGCTGATTCCTTCTTTTTGCCAGGTAGGTAATGGTGGGGTGTTGACAACTGATATGTGGGTGAGGAACATCAATACCTTGCTGGCGAGAAACCTGCTGGTGAATAAACTGGCGCCTTTTGTGAATAAGGACCTGAGTGCATCGATCACTACGACTTCAACGACACCGATGACGACGGCAGACTGGAATGAAGTATTGACCCTGGCGACAAGTGGTATCAAGAATGGAGACTATGTATTCACGGGCAGAAGTGCTGCAGCGAATGGTTTCTTCTCCGCATCCGGTGGTACAGTGTCTGTGTTAACCACGGGTGTGAATACATCGACTACATTCAGATTGGGAGAGCGCTTTATGCAGAACTTCCATACTGGTGATAAGCGCGTGGCAAACAATTTTGATACGGCAACCAAATACCTGGATGATTTATCATTTGGTACGAGGTGGAGTATTTTAGATGGTGGTAATGGCACATCAGGTGTGTATGTGTATGGGAGTACTGAGATAGGTGGTTATGAACAATTTATAGCAGGTAGTTACGAAGAAAATGCGTTGATGCTGGCAGAGGCGAATATCCGCTTGGGAAATACGGATGCCGGATTAGCATATGTAGATGCAGTGAGAAGTTACCAGGGTGCGGGTGTGACAGCTGTGACCGGCACGGGATTGACAGCAGTAAATGCGATGCAGGAGCTGGTGATGGAAAGGAGAGTGTCATTGGTATTCAGAGGGTTGTCATTCTATGATATGCGTCGTTGGGGATGGTCTTATGATATTGGATCAGGCGGGGGTAGTTATGGGAATAACTTCCTGACGGCAGCCGGGAAACTGAATAGTAATGTGACAATCAATTTCAACTTCATGGATTACTGGGATGTGCCGGCGGATGAGGCGGATCTGAATCCGGGAGGAGAGGGGAGTGCGGAGACGAAAAATCCTAACTATTGATAATATTGAAAAGAGGGTGGATCATAAAAAAATGAACCTCCTGAGAATGGCATAAAATGGAATCTGGCTCCATCAGGTATCCGAATTAAAGGAGGGTGTATCAAACTTTTGATACACCCTTTTTTTTTGAGGAAATGGGTTTTATTCAGGTTGGTAAATTTTGTCTGTTTATGAATGTTTTTTGAGGAAATGGGTTTTATTCAGGTTGGCGAATTTTGTCTGTTTATGATATTTTTTTCAGAAAATGGATTTTATTCAGGTTGGTAAATTCCCTCTTTCATGAATATTTTTATTTAAAAATGTGTGTTTTGTCTGCACATCCTGCCAGTACATCGATATTAACAAAATGGCAATCGTGCTTCGATGTTATTTCGCTCCCATGAAACGATTTTTAATCCTCGGTTATTTGATCACACTGACGGAGGTCATTTTTGCACAGGTCAAAATTACAGGTACAGTGGTGTCAGCTACGGATGGCAAGCCACTGGGTTTTGCAACGGTATTTATCAATAATACGAGCAAGGGTGGTACGACGACGGAGAAGGGGAGTTTTAGTATTGGAGGGATTGTAGCGGGTCGGTATGAGTTGATTGCTTCTTATGTGGGGTATGAGACGGCATCGAATTACCTGGATATTAATACAGAGGATGTGAATATAAAGATCACCCTGCAACCAAAGGCGACGGTGCTGAAGGCATTTGAGGTGAAGCGTGATCCTAAGCGGGAGGCGTATATTAAAACGTTCAAAGAAACATTTATTGGGAAGACGGATTTTGCAAAGAATTGTGTGATCACCAATGATGAAATTCTGGATATTGGGTATAATAATGCGGAGCAGGCATTGAAGGCGAGTACGGAAGATTACCTGGTTATTAATAATGCGGCATTGGGGTATAAGATCCGTTTTATGCTGAAGCAATATGTGAATTCAGACAGGGATCATACGATCTCTTATTATGGATATGCTTTTTATGAGAGTATGACGACGAAGAAGAAGGCGCAGATGCGGCAGTGGCTGGCGAATAGGGAGACGGTGTTTCATGGATCTTCATTACATTTCTTCAGGTCCTTGATTGAAGGAAATACGGAGGAAGAAGGTTTTGTGGTGAATGAGATTGTAAGGCGGCCACGGCAGCGGGGGTATGTGCATGATACGATTGTGAAAAATGGGAAGATCATGTTGAACAGGGATGCGTATTCTGATGATAGCAATTATGTGAATTACAGGATACCGATAGCGTTAAAGCCAGTTGATTTAATGAAGCCTTCTGATTCCCTGGAGGATAAGTATGTATTGCATTGTGAGAATATGCTGATGGTAAGTTATATGAAGGAGCTGGAGGCGAATAAATATGCAAGAATGATGGGTAGGTTGCCACGGCAGCAGGAGTCGATGATACGGTTTTTTCAACCGGATTGTACGTTTAGTAAGGAGGGGGTTTGTGTAGATCCGTTGGCGATGTTGTTTAGTGGGTATTGGGGATTTGAGAAGCTGGCGGATCAGGTGCCGTATGATTATGTATCGACATCCAGGAAATAATTAGAGTTTTCCGCAGGCCATTAACATATAAGTGCTGCCTTTGACAGCATTTTTTGTAACATTATCTTAATGTATAATTTTTATCAAATTATTATACCTTACGGCTGATATGTCAATTCCCTCAATTTAAATTTGTTTTAGCCCATGAGGTTCTCACTCATTTGCAGTCTTCTGTCAATTTTATTTTTTGCGAACACTTTTGCTGCAACACCAAAGCCAGCGGTAGCTACTACTTACAATGTACGTATTGAACTGGTAGACATTTACGGTAATCCATACACAGGTAGTACTGGTCTGTATGGTTTTTGGGCCATCAATCAGTCCACCGGCGTTACTTACAATGCTGCGCGTGAAGGTTACGAGATTTATGACCTGCCAGCAGGTACTTATCAGTTCGGCGCTAATCCGGGTAACTGGGATGGTGTAGTATCGCAGACTGTTACGCTGAGTGATAGTCAGGTAGGTAGTGATGGGTATATTGTGGTGACTTTAACTTACTGGGTAGAATAGTTTTTTCTGCTAACAAAAAGGGGGTGTATCTAATTTCAGATACACCCTCTTTTCTTTGAAAATAGTTCGTCCAGGCCATAATTTGATATGACTCTATAGGATTAAAATTTTCTTTTCGTGCTTATAGCAACAATCGTTTGTACTTAGAGTCTTAAATCAGTTTTTTCTACAGGCTGAAAAAGCACCAATAAAAGGTCGATTTTTGTAACTTAGTAATCTTATTGAGATGGGGGTAATGCCTCAAGCTCGCGCAGGCGTCTGAGATAATTATTTATCTGCGCCTGCTTTCTTTTTTAGCCACTCCTGATTATCAGGTTCCATATATGGCACTCTATTTTTGAGTATAAAATAAGCGGCAATTAGGATTTTGTGTGAAATTGCAATAAGTGCTCGTTTTTTGCCTCTTCGTATACTCAAAGTATAATATTTTCTTTTCAGATAAGTATCTTTCGTATGTGCTGCAGCCCATGCTGCTTCCACGAGTGCGGTTTTAAGGGATCTGTTGCCATGATTGATTCTTTCACTTTTCTTTTTTCCGGCACTTTCATTATTACCAGGACATAAACCACACCAACTAGCCAAATGATGCTGATTAGGGAACGCATGCATATCTGTACCTATTTCGGCTAAGATGGCGGTAGCTGTTTGTTTTTGTACTCCGGGAATAGTCTGAAGTAATTTTACTTCTTCCTCCCATTTTTTTAAGTACTGATCTATACGGTTATCCACCTGACCAAGTAGGTCATTTAGCTGTAAAATAACAGTTTTAGACAGGCTGAGCATAAAACGGTGATGCTCATTGAGATGGCCTTCTAATGCAAGAATAAGCTCTTGTTTTTTGATTTTGAGCCTACCTTTTGCCAAATTGGCCAATATCATAGGATCCTGTTCTCCTTCAATAATGGCAGTGATCATTGACCAGCCACTTACACCGAATACATCACTGACTACAGTGCTCAATTTGATATTGGCTGTCTCTAAAATGTTCTGTAACCGGTTATATTCACTGGACCGCTGTCCTATTACTTTACGTTTGTATCGGTACAATTCCCGTAATTCGCGAGTGTATTGCGGTGGAATAAAACTTCCCTTTAGTAGCCCGCTTAGCAATAATTTTGCAATCCAGGCACTGTCATTGCGATCGGTCTTATGCCCCGGCACATATTTAATATGCCGGGCATTGACCAGAATAAGTTCAAAGTGAGGTTCCAGTATATTAAAAACAGGCTTCCAGTAAACCCCGTGCTCTCCATTGCGACATGTGTAATGCCGGATTCTTCAAGCCAAGCTACCAGGTCCCTAAGTGAACTTGTGAAAGTGCTAAAAGTGCGGGTTTGTTCTTCCAACCCATTTCCTCTGATGGTGGCTACTACATTCTCCTGGTGAACATCGAGGCCACAGCCGCGACTCACAACCTGTTCAAAACTGATATGTGATTGTTCCATGGTAGTACTTTTGTCGAAGGTACCACCATTTTCATAGTCGTTTGTGAACCCGGTTCATGAGGGTTTTTTCTGAAAATGGTTTTCATTCCCCGTTGATGAATTCCCTCTTTCATGAAGGTTTTGATTCGGATACCTGATGGAGCCATATTAGTTTCATTTATTAATGATACTGCCCCCTTTTATTTGGGTGCTTAATGGAGATAGGTAGTCCCTTAAGCACTTGTCTTTGTTTTCTGCACGACTATCATTCCGGCAAAAGCCGCAGCGGTATCACCAGCTAATTGTTGTAAGGAAGAGTTGATGCTCATAAAAGCACCGGCCCTTTTCAGGCTTTTGCTTTGGGGCGGAGGTTTGAAAAGGGCCGGTATAGAATTTATTATTTTATTGTTTTTATTGTTGGAGTGTCCATTGGCTACTTTCAAAGTAGTCCGGCACTGTTGTGCACTGGGCCAATCCGCTTTGATTTTCAAGATTTACATAAGTGCTTTGCCATTCATTTTTCAACCTGGTATATCCATTATAACTTTCCAGCACCCAGTAGCTGCTATAATATGTATTGGGTACATCAGCACTTTCCACATAAGAATAGAGGTGTTCAATATTCAGGTAGTGGCCAGTAGAAAGGTTTTTGAAACGGATGTGTCCATTCACCGTTTCCTGTACCCATTTATATTGGTTACCGGAATTGGAAGAGCTGTATTTCACCTGACCATTATCTTCATAGAGGTAGGTGCTCAGCCATTTGTTTTTGATATACACACCTGTGGTGTTATTGTTACCACCAAGGTTGTTGAGCAAAGTTTCGGCTTGTGCCACCTGTTGATTGGCGAGGTAGGTGAATACCTGGTCCAGTTGCGCCTGAATGGTAGTATTGCCAGCATAAGATTTGCGAGCCTGGTACAATTGATAAATGACTTCCAGTTCATGCTGTCCATATGGAACGCCCAGTTTTGTTTGCATGGTAGTGAGGAAAGAGTAGCCGAATTCTTCAGTAGGTTCGATCATGGTCCCTTCACCATAGTCATTCCAGGTAGCAAATTGAATAATGCTCACAGAAGAGGCAAGGGCCTTATCCAGCATGGTAGAGAAGGTGCTGGTACCGTTATAGGCGATCTGCCAGGTAGGGCCATCGGCACCACCGGCGGCATAGAACGTATTGAAGCCAGGATAAACTACCCCCACAGATAGTGCGAAGTTCGCAGCCTGAGCATAGTAGTTATTCACAACAGTGGGATGATCCTGGTAGATCCAGGGGAATTCACCACCGGCATTGTTGGATCCGACTTCGGACGTAAAGCCAAAGAGCGGAAGTACTTTGGGTTTCGGGCTGATACCATTTAAGATTGCATCCCATTGGGAGGATTGATGAAAGGTGATGGGACCGAAGTTGAGCACGACCGGGGTACCATTGGTAGTGAGGTAATTGGATTGATTGAAGTAGTTGTTTTGCATGTAGACAAAATCGCCATGGGCACCGGAGGTATTGCCGGCATCCCAGTTCCTGTCTTCTTCGACGATACCGAATTGCAGACCGACAGCATTCAGTTTGTTGATGAGGGCATTGGAATTGGCGAGGTTGTCAGGGTAGTCGTAGAGCGCTCTGGTACCTGGCCAGTCGATGAAGACGCCATCGGCACCGGCGTATTTCATGAGGAGGAGTTGGTACTCGATAATGGCCGGATCGCTGGAATAATAAGGACCGGTTTTAGGGTAATAGTAAGTAGCGATTTGTCTTTTACCATTGGTGATGATGTCCGGGTTTTGGGTGTTCATTTTCCAGTGGTATCCCCAGGTGCCTTTGGAATCGGGTGTTTCGAACCAGGGCATGTAGTGGATAAAGATCTTTTTGCTAGTGGTTTTGCTGACGGGGGTGGCAGCTATAGTTTCAGTGTTTAAAGACAATTTGGCTTCCTTTTGTTTATTACATGCGAATAGCAATAGGGCACAGCAACAGAGCCAGGTAAGTGGTTTCATGGAGATTTTTTAAATGGTTATTGATTGAGTATTCTTAAAACGTAAAAGTAGGGAGGAAGGTATTGCGGGGGGAAGAGTATGGGGGGAATATAGAAGAAATATAATTAGTGGGATTGAGAATCAATTATTTATTGGTTTTGGGATATAGATGTAAAAAGGGGAATGCCTCCTTGATTCAGGAGGCATTTCCCTTTTTTGTAATTTTTCGATGCGGGTTTTTGTGATCTTTTGATAATGATTTGTGATCTTTTGAGATTGATTTTTATAAGTTTTTTATAATCTTTCGATGACACCGGCTATTCCCTGACCACCACCTACGCAGGCGGTGACGATGCCATATTTTTGATTGAGTCGTTTCAGGTCACTGAGGATTTGAACAGTGAGTTTGGCACCGGTACAGCCAAGGGGATGGCCCAGGGCGATGGCGCCGCCATTGATATTAACGATATCGGGGTCGATGCCCAGTTCGCGGATCACGGCTACAGATTGAGAGGCAAAGGCTTCATTCAGTTCAACGAGGTTGATATCGTTCAGGGTCTTTCCAGTTTGTTGCAAAACTTTCGGAATGGCAGCAACGGGGCCGATGCCCATAATGCGTGGGTGTACACCTGCGGAAGCGCAACCAACGAGGCGACCGATGGGAGTCAATCCCAATTCTTTGACCATGGTTTCGCTCATGACGATTACGAAGGCGGCGCCGTCGGAGGTCTGAGAGGAGTTGCCGGCGGTGACGCTGCCACCAGCGGCAAAAACGGGTTTTAGTTTGGCGAGGGCTTCGGCAGATGTATCGGCACGGGGACCTTCGTCGGTATCGACGGTGTAGGAGCGTTGTTGTTTGCGACCTTTCTCATCAACATATACTTCATCTATGTTGATGGGGAGGATCCCTTCTTTAAAGTAGCCGTTCTGGATAGCCTTGATGGCTTTTTGATGAGAGTTGAGGGCGAAGAGGTCCTGGTCTTCGCGGGAGATGTTGTATTCTTTGGCCACGGCTTCGGCGGTGAGGCCCATGCCGAGGTAGTATTCTGGCGTGGTGCTGGCGACTTTAAAATTCGGCACTGTTTTCCAGCCGGCTACGGGTACCAGGCTCATACTTTCGGTGCCACCGGCGATGATGCAGTGGGCCATACCGGATTGAATTTTGGCGGTAGCGATGGCGATGGTTTCAAGGCCGGAGGCGCAGTATCTGTTTACGGTTACGCCGGGTACTTCGATGCCGAGGGCTCTGACGGAGATCATTCTGCCTATCTGGAGACCTTGTTCAGCTTCGGGGACGGCGTTCCCTACGATAAGGTCATCGACGCGCTTTGGGTCAAGCTGGGGGACGCTTTTTAACAAACCTGTTATGACATCTACGGCGAGATCGTCGGGGCGATAGAAGCGGAATCCGCCACGTTTAGCCTTTCCCACAGCGGTTCTGTATCCGGCTACAATGTATGCTGTTTCCATAACTGAGTATATTTTAACCGGGGGTATATCCGGAGGTTTTTAAAAATTAAAGAAATTTAAGTTAAATTATTTTTGTGAAATATTAATAAAGGTTGTAGTTTTGCAACCCCAACCACACGATATGTGGTGATAAGAGATGACTCCGTAGCTCAGTTGGTAGAGCAAAAGACTCTTAATCTTTGGGTCCTCGGTTCGAGCCCGAGCGGGGTCACAACAAAAGCATCAAGCAGTATCAAAGCCGCATAAATCACATGATTTACGCGGCTTTTCTGTTTTCTGGCTGTCTTCAATCAACACTATATCATATCTTTAAAATCTTAAAACGCTCTTTTTTTTGGGGCTCTTCTTAGTGGGCATACCATCACCCGGTACGAGGGGGGTATCATCACTGGAAATTACACCCAAAAAGTAAGTCCTTTAAGAAAGGAGGCATGTTTTTTAAAGAAGTTATCAGCAAAAAGACTGTCTGACAGCCAATGAAGAAAGATTGGTTTTTGCTTTGAATAGTTTGCTGAACTTTACTGTTCAAATGAAAATAATAGCATTGAAATATCTACTAAAATCAGTTCCAATGAGAAAAGTTTTATTGATTACTTTGGGAATGAGTGCGTTTTTATTTGCATCGTCTCAAGCGCAGAATATTTCTCTGGCTCCTAATAATGTCATTCCTTACCAGGTAACTGTTGCGCAGTCAGATTATAAAGGTAAAAACGCGCTGGCTTTACAAATGCCGAAGACCGCCATTAACGAAAAGACATTTGCATTGCTCAAAAATATCGATTTTCATAATGGTATCATTGAAGCAACAATTTCAGGACAACCACAGATGAATGCCGGAGAAGGCGCACGTGGGTTTGTTGGCATTGCCTTTCGGGTGAGTAAGGATACCTCCAAAATGGAGCTGTTTTACATTCGTCCAACCAACGGCCGGGCAAATGATCAGGTACGGAGGAATCATTCGACTCAGTATGTTTCGTTGCCGGGCTATCCCTGGGAGAGATCGCGAGCAGAAACACCTGAAAAATACGAGGCTTATGCTGATATGATGCCGGCTGAATGGATCAGGGTGAAAATTGAAGTAAAAGATGAAACGGCCAGGTTCTATATCAACGGTGCAGAACAGCCTACTTTGATTGTCAATGACCTGAAGCAGGGCAAAGATCTGCGTGGAAGCGTAGGCCTTTGGATTGGTCCGGAAACGCTTGGCTATTTTACAGATGTGAGCATAAAGAAACTGGATTAACAATTTCGAATCTGGCAGTGCGATGCAAGCTTTGTTATTTAGAACACATTGTTTTATTGCATTTTGAGTCAATTGGATTTAGCTTAAAATTCTTGTTCTTTTATAAAATTTCTGATTAGCGTTAATACCTCATCAAAATGAGTGATGGCGGGGAGGAGGTGGCAGTGAATGAGAAAGAGCGGGAGATGAGTTTATTCATTTGAGTTTGTTCATTTTTAAAATGAATGGAAAATAGTAGGGAGGTAATTGTTTATCTCTGTACATTTATGGTATAGCTGCGAGGGTCGGTAGATCCTTCGCGGCTATTGTGTTTTAGAGGGGATGGGTGTTTTTATTATCAATTGAAAAACCGGAAAATCAATTAGCCATTTAGGGTAGTATTATTCGCCACAGGTAGTACTATTCGATATTAGATAAGATATACTTTATGAGGAAGAAATTGAGCGCATGGAAGTGCGGGAGGGGAGCGTATTGTTAATCCATTTTAAAATAGCATTCAATGTTTGTTAAGCTTGATTTTGATAGGGTATATCAGGTTGATGTTGAGAAAGGGAATGAGGGATTTTTTTATACGGTTTTGAGGAGTGGAAGAAAAAAGAGGATCAAAATGCAAATAGACGATAAGCCGCAGGAACTATTTAATGATACGTATAATCTGGCATTTGGCCCGGTGGATAGAAAGGGGCGAATAAAAGATATGGAGAGTATAAATCATGCTGATTATTCCATGGCGTTTTCGACCATTTTGAATTTTGCAAAAGGGTATTTAGATAGAAATCCTTATCGCATGGTTGGTTTAGATGGATCAACCAATTCCAGGGCTTACTACTACTTCCGGATGATTAAGCAGAATTATGATTATTTGAGTGAGCGATTTGTGATGTATGGTATTAAATATTACGTGAGGGTAAAAAGGAAAGGAACAGGATTTTATGAAAACCCATTTGATTTCAGGGATATAGAAACTCTGTTCGAGAAGTTAGATAAAGAAGAATTAGAAAAAAATAGAGAGTTAGAAACGATGTTTAATTATTTCACTTTTGAAAAAATACATAAATGATTAGAATACGGGTAAAAAAGCCTAAGCGCCCAACTATCGAGAATAAAAGGTACTACGTACCTAATTCCCTGCATGAAATTATTAAGACGAAAGAGCAGGCAGAAGAAATGAGTGCGGAATTGAAATATTTGAGTGAAATGTCCAGAAAAGGCACGCCGGTTAGTGCTTCAACGGGATATAGGTTTGCATATGGAAATCGGATGAAAGAGGTGGGACCTGGTTATTGGTTGAGAAGGTCTTTTGATCCAAATAATCCGGCAGATGTGAAATTGCTGGAAGAATGGCCATTTGTACCCAGGTTTGGAGGTCGAACAAAACCTCTTCCAACCGAAGAAGAAATCAGGGAAAGAGAATTGAAAGAATGTGAAGAATACTGGAAAGAGTTAGGAGTAGAATTTGAATAATTGCTCATTGACTTCAAATATGGTTTTTCCAGCACCCCATCCCTGAATCTTCAGGGGTGGCTTATCCCTTTTTCTCCCGCTCCCTGAGCGCCTCTTCCTTTTTTAACCCGCCCATAATTTTGTACATCTTTAGAACAGCACTGGGTTTCAACCATTCCTTATCATACTCCTCATTATCAGGTGTGATAATAAAATGAGTCTCATCATGTGTTAAAACACCCGCTAATTCCCTCTTATCTTCCAGCACGAAATAATACTTATCACCAGCTACCAGTACCGCCTGGTCAACACTCTTCAATAAAATCAGGTCATGCTTATCCCATGCAGGAAGTAAACTATTATCTTTCATGTAGATATACAATTCCCCTCTTTTAAAAATATTCCCAGTCAATGTGTAAACAGGTAGCACTGCCTCGGGGTTGGATACCAGATCCGCTAACTGAACATGCTCATCATAAACCGGAATCTCCTTCTCATGCCGATCGAATAATGTTGCAATACTATTAATACCTAACCTGGCAGATTTAAAGTAATTAGAAACTGAATTATCATCGTTGAGCTCAATCATCATCCTGAGATTAATGTCTTTTAATTGTTTTGGTCTAAATGAATATAGGCGGTTTTTCCTTTGTAAACAAGGGCTGACAAAAGTTCTGTCATTTTGAAATTAAATGAATTTCAAAATGATAAGCATAATATCATATTGAATTGAAGGTTGAAATAATCCATAAACAAATCCACAATTTTCCTTCCATTCATTAAAATTTTTACTAACTTGTACCCTTATTCAGGTACCGTGTAAAAGCCTATATTTTAAAACTCATCCCTAATACCATATAACCATATCAATTACCTTATGGATCGCAGACAATTCCTTTCGCTATCAGCAAAACGACAGCCAGCAGTGAAAGCGACTACCACCGGTTCGCGTACGGATTCAGGTATTTCCGCATACACCGGCACTTTCGATACCGCCCAGGCAGTGCACCTGCTCAAACGTACCATGTTTGGCGCCACTCCTGAAGATATTGCATGGGTGAAAAGTCTCGGCATGGACCAGGCCGTGGAAGCCCTGCTCACCACCGTCACCGCCGTTACTACTCAACCTGTCAACATCTATGGCGAGGATGAACATGGCATACTTCCCGGCGAAACCTGGGTGTACTCACCCCCACCTTCCTCCGATGATGAAGATGGCAAACGCTGGAACTCCTACAAAGCCTGGTGGCTTGGTGTCATGATCAATCAAGGCCGTAGCATACAGGAGAAAATGACGCTCTTCTGGCATAACCACTTCGTGACTGAAATGGATATGACCCACGACTCCCGCTACATCTACAAGTACAACACCACCCTGCGTGCAAACGCTGTGGGCAATTTCAAAACACTCACGAAAGCAATCACCCTCGACCCTGCCATGCTGAGATATCTGAACGGATACCTCAACTCCAAAGCGGGCGCGGATGAAAACTATGCACGTGAACTCCATGAATTGTTCACCGTTGGTAAAGGCCCCGATAGCCACTACACCGAAGAAGACGTGCGTGCTACCGCCCGCGTGCTTACTGGTTTCCGCATCAATGCCAATACCATCACTACGTACTTTGAGAGTACCGAGCACGATATCGAAAACAAAGAATTCTCCGACTTTTACAGCAATAAAAAGATCACCGGCAAAACCGGTCAGGATGGCGCGACTGAACTCGATGACCTGCTGACCATCATCTTTGCCCAGCCGGAATGCGCGAAATTTATCGTTCGCAAATTATACCGCTGGTTTGTATACTACCTCATCGACGATGCGGTAGAGACAAATGTGATCACCCCACTGGCAGACATTTTCAGAAATAATAACTACGATCTGCTGCCAGTACTCAGGGCCCTCTTCAAGAGTGAGCACTTCTTCGATCCGCTGAATATGTCAGCACTCATCAAAAGTCCGATCGATCACAACGTAGGTATGGTGCGCGAATTCGGCGTTACCTTCCCTACTGCCTATATGGATGCCTACGACTCCTGGGACAGGCTACGCTCTCACGCAGCCAGCATGCTGCAGGACATTGGCGAACCACCACAGGTAGCCGGTTGGCAGCCTTACTACCAGGAACCTCAATACCATGAGATGTGGATCAACACCGATACCCTGCCTAAGCGTAACCAGATCACCGATGCCATGATTAGCGAAGGTGGTTATGCAGGTGTGGCGATCGATGTGATGGCCTTTGCACAAAGACTCTCCAATCCTTCCGATCCAAAACAACTGATCTCTGACTCTCTGGATATTTTGTACCGTATAGGTGTATCTGACACCACCAAGGCATGGTTTAAAAACACCATCCTGCTCAGTGGCCAGAACCCTGACAGCGACTACTACTGGACAGATGCCTGGAATGCCTGGGTAGCCTATCCTACCGATACCGCATTGCGCACAGTCGTTGAAAGCCGCCTGCGTACGCTGTACAAATACCTGATGAACCTATCCGAATATCAACTATCCTGATCTTTAGAAAGACCTATACTCTATCAATATGAAACGTAGAGATTTTCTTAAATATACCGCGCCAGCCGCTATTCTGCCAACCTTCATCAACGGGTTTGCTGTAAAGGCTTTTGGCTCTTCCTCATTATTGTCGGCACTTGAAAGTGCTTCGGCGGACAACGATCACGTTCTGGTTATGATCCAGCTGGTCGGTGGGAACGATGGCCTGAACATGGTCGTGCCTATCGATCTCTATGATAAATACCAGGCTATTCGTCCAAATATCGCCATCCCCCAGGGTAAGCTGTTACCACTGGTGAATAATGTAAAAACAGGGCTACATCCTGCTATGACCGGGGTGCAGCAGTTATATGAAGAAGGGAAGGTCTGCATCATCCAGAGCGTAGGCTATCCTTCACCAAACTACTCTCACTTCCGCGCTACCGATATCTGGGTATCTGGTTCTGATGCGAATGAGATTGTCGAAACCGGATGGGGAGGTCGTTATCTTGATACACAATACCCGGGTTATCCTGATGGTTACCCGAATGATGATAATCCTGATCCGCTGGCGATCCAGATTGGTTCTATCGTATCTCCTGCTTTCCAGGGGGCGAATACCAATACGGGGATTGCGATTTCCAGTGCGACGGACTTTTATAACCTGTTAGATGACGTAACGGACCCGGTTCCGGATACGCATGCAGGGGTAGAACTGGCTTATATACGCCTGATCGCCAAGCAGACAAATAAGTTCTCTGATGCTATCAAGAAAGCGGCGCAGAATGTCACTTCTCAAAGTGCATATCCTGATACGCAACTGGGCAGACAGCTGAAGATCGTGGCCAGACTGGTGGCAGGTGGTCTGAAGACCAGAATGTACATGGTGAGCATGGGCTTTTTTGATACCCACGCCAGCCAGACACAGGGGGGAGATAACACCACCGGTTATCACGCAGAACTATTGCAGGAACTGTCAGAAGGAATCAAGGCATTTATGGATGACCTGACCAAACTGAAAGCGTCCCGCAGAGTGGTGGGTATGACCTTCTCTGAATTTGGCCGTCGTATCAAATCAAACAGCAGTATGGGTACGGATCACGGTGCTGCTGCGCCGATGATTGTATTTGGTGATTATGTACAGCAGGGGATCCTGGGGACTTCGCCGGATATTCCGGATAGCGGGTCGGTGGCGGATAATACCCCGATGCAGTATGATTTCCGGTCAGTATATGCGAGTCTGCTGGAACAATGGTTCTGTGTAGATAATACGACGTTGCAGTCTATTTTGTTCAAGGATTACCAGCGCTTGCCAATTGTAAGCGGTATAGCCTGTGGTACTATTACAGGTATCGACGATGTGAATAACGGTAGTAAGGGGTTGATAACCAACTATCCTAACCCGTTTGTAGATACAACAACCCTGAAGTACAAAACACGTGGCGGGCATACTATGATCCAGATCTTTGATACCATGGGTCGTTTGGTGGCGGTGCCAGTGAATAATGTGTTGGCAGGAGGGGAGTATACAACGGTGTTTGACAGCAAAAAGCTGGCAGCTGGTATCTTCTATGCCCGTTTGCAGAATGGGGTGTACCAGGAAGTGAGATCTATGCTGAAAGTGAAGGTGTAGCCGATAATGGAGTAACAAGGAAGTGAGATCTATGCTGAAAATGAAGGTATAGCCAATAATGGAGTAACCAGGAAGTGAGATCTATGCTGAAAGTGAAGGTATAGCCAATAATGGTGTACCAGGAAGTGAGATCTATACTGAAAGTGAAGGTATAGCCAATAATATTTAATATATAATAAGGGACGTATGGCGACATACGTCCCTTATCTTTTTCACCACTCATCATTATATTTAACAACATTGTTGCATTTATTAGGAATTCCACTACCTTTGTTTCACTTTGAAAAACAGGTTCCTACATAAGATACTGGCGATCCTGCTCCTGGGCGTATTTACTTTTAATACGACCCCCAGGGAATTCATACACCAGGTATTCATGGATCACCATGATACCAGGGACGCGCCTATCCCGCACGATGGACTTGCTTTTTCTATCAAACACCAACACTGTAAGTTCCTGCAGATAGAGCCGGAACCTTATCAGCACACCAGTACTTTCTTTGCTGTGCTGGAGCAATCTGTATTGTGGAGTTATGCTAACCCGGTTATTCCGGCAATTACGCAGGAAGATTACCGCATGTTATCCCCCCGGGCACCTCCTGCCGTTTCTTTTCTTTAATCATCTCTTTTATATCTGATTGAATTGACGCAATGTCAATCGCTATGCATGCATTCATGCATTTATTCTAAACTATTTTATTTTTATGCACTACCTGCGTGTTGTTATATTAAGTATACTGACAGGACTTTCTCTTTATTCTCCTGCCTTTGCCGATGATGATGCCGGCAACTCACTGAGTGGATCGGTTACAGACAAATCGAATAATACCCCATTACCGGGAGTGACCGTTTATTTGCCAGACCTGCATGTAGGGGCTTCTACAGATGCGCAGGGTCATTACGAGATCAAAAATTTACCAAAAGGAAAATTCCTGGTAGAGGTACATTTCATTGGTTATGCGACCCTCACGCAAACCGTTCAGGTGAATGGCGCTACCAACATCAACTTTGGTCTGAGTACTAAAGTGATTGAAGAAAATGAAGTAGTGGTTACAGGTGTGAGTCAGGCGACATCGCTAAAGCAAAACCCGACTCCGGTGAACATTATCAGAAAAGATTATCTGGAATCAAATATATCTACCAATATCATTGATGCAGTGGCCAAGCTACCAGGGGTAAGTCAGCTGACGACGGGTCCGGCTATATCCAAGCCGTTCATCCGTGGTCTGGGTTACAACCGTGTAGTGGTAATAGGCGATGGTATCAGACAGGAAGGTCAGCAATGGG
This sequence comes from Chitinophaga sp. LS1, assembly GCF_034274695.1. Lineage (NCBI taxonomy): Bacteria > Pseudomonadati > Bacteroidota > Chitinophagia > Chitinophagales > Chitinophagaceae > Chitinophaga > Chitinophaga sp. LS1. The sequence continues at coordinate 567,072 of NZ_CP128362.1, read as the reverse complement.
GTGATGAGCATGGTATAGAAATCGACGATTATAATGTAAGTAAAATAGAAGTGCTGAAAGGCCCTGCATCACTGGTATATGGTTCCGATGCGCTGGCAGGGGTGGTCAATATCGTACCACCAACTCCTGAGCCGGCAGGTCATGTGAAAGGCAACATAGCCGCCAATTATCTGTCTAACAATGGGATGATTGCCTATCACGCAGATCTGGCAGGCACAACTCAAAATGGTTTTAGCTGGAGTGTGTATGGTACGCAGAAGTTTGCACACGATTATAAGAATAAGTACGATGGATATGTGTATAACTCTAAGTTCCATAACACGAACTACGGTGGTAGCATTGGTTTCAATAAAAACTGGGGATCTTCTGTACTGCGCTTTACTTCCTTTAACCAGGAGTTAGGTTTGGTAGAAGGTGATCGTAATGAACTAGGTCAGTTCATCAAGCCTATCAATGATAATGGCGTGGCAGGAGAAGGAGTCGCTACCGATAAGGATTTCAAATCATATACAATCGGTTTGCCACGTCAGCAGATCAACCATCAGAAATTGGTATGGGATAACGATTTCTATATGCACAATGGTGGCAGATTGAATGTGATACTGGGTTATCAGTGGAACAGACGTCAGGAGTTTGGAGATGTATTAAATCCGAATGAACCTGAGTTGTACCTGAAGTTGAATACGTTCAACTATGGTGTGAAATATTCATTTGCTGATATGAATGGATGGCAGACTGCTATAGGTGTGAACGGTATGCAGCAGCATAATAATATTCTTTCAGGAAGTGAGTTCCTGGTGCCAGGTTACAACCTGTTTGACGCGGGTATCTATGCGGTGACAAGTAAGACGTGGGATAAGCTGACATTCAGCGGTGGTCTGCGTTTTGACAACAGACATATCAGTGTGCAGGGTTTGATGCTGGATGAAGATGGTAAACCGGTAAGCAGTGGTGGTGAAGAGAAGTTCAATGCACTGAGCAAGAATTTTTCCAACATTTCTGGTAGTGCGGGTCTGAGTTATGCAGCGAGTGATAAGGTAACGCTGAAAGCGAATGTAGCAAGGGGTTTCAGGGCGCCTAATATTTCAGAGATTGGCGCGAATGGTGTGCATGAAGGCACGATCAAGTATGAATATGGGAATGAGTCGCTGAAGCCAGAGGTGAGCACACAGGGTGATATTGGCGTGGAGTTTAATTCAGAGCACGTGTCAATGACGGGTAGCTTGTTTTATAATCACATTACCAACTTTATTTATAGCCGTAAGCTGAGCAGTGTGAATGGTGGGGATTCAATTCCTACGACTGATAATGATGAGGGGTATGCGGCATTCAAGTATCAGCAGTCAACAGCTAATTTGTATGGAGGAGAGGTGATGATTGATATACATCCGCATCCGATAGACTGGTTGCACTTTGAGAATACTTTCTCCTATGTGAAGGCGGTAATAGCGAATGGTTCAGATTCTACAAAGTATCTGCCTAATATTCCGGCGGCAAGATGGTTGTCAGAGTTGAAAGGAAAGTTCAAACATGTAGGTGGTATATTCCAGAATGCGTATGCGGGTATACAGATGGATTGGACGTTTGACCAGAACAATGTGTACTATGCTTATCAGACGGAGACAGCAACACCGGGATATACATTGTGGAATGCGGGGATTGGTGCAGATGTGGTGAATAAGAATAAGAAGGTATTGTTCTCATTGCATTTGGCAGCAAATAATCTGACGGATGTAGCTTATCAGAATCATTTGAGCAGATTGAAATATGCGGCGGAGAATGAGGTGACAGGAAGAACAGGTGTGTTTAATATGGGGAGGAATTATAGTGTGAGAGTGGCGATACCGTTGAATTTTAAATAGTCGTTGCGTATACAGATAGAGAAAGAAGGGTCGTCCGGGCGTGGACGACCTTTCTGATTTTATAAAAGGGGAATGTGTATAATGAAATATGCTATTGCCATTGTAGCTTTGGTTTTGTAGACATTGTTTGTTTGATGCATTGTTTGTTTGAGGGGGATTACTGGTATTTCCATTTTTTCAGATCATCTTTATGGACAGTTCTGTCTCAATGCACTGATTAATTTAGTGTCATATCTCAATACCACCGGGTTTGCCGGGTCTACAGTAATATCTTCCAGTTTTTCATTTGCCTTATCCAGTCTGAGCCATGCTAAAGTAGACTCGTGGTCTTTTTCGCTGGCGAAGAGTTGTAGAAAGAGTTTGCTACCTTCTTCCCGGTCTATTCTCACTTTTATATTTTCTTTTTTTGCCGCTTCGGTTTTGAAGCTGGAGCTCATGACGATGTCAGTGATGGCTTTGTAGCATTCAGGAGAATAGGAGCCGGATTTTGGTTTGAGAGTAGTATTTGTCGAATCTTTGATGTCTGCATTAGTGGGGGTGGATTCGGCAATGACTTTGTTTACAGTGGTGGTATCGGCGCTTGCTTCCTGCGAGGCGGCGGCGCAGGCAGAGAGGAGGGCCATTGATAGGATGATGAGCAGATTTGATGGACGCATAATGGGTGATTTTGTTTTGAGGAAAGTAACACAAAATACAGGCCAGCAGGAAATTGCGTTTGTGGCTGGATAACAAGAGGAAGGATAAATAAATTATAATTGTAATTTTGGGGTATGAGCCATCAAAGACCAAACTACTTTCTGAGTATGTTATCCATGAAGTGCCCTCATTGCAGGAGAGGGGATATGTTTAAGGATAAGAATCCGTATCATTTGAGTTTTAAGAAGATCTTCAACATGAATGAACGTTGTCCGGTATGTGGGCAGGTGTATGAGTTGGAGACGGGGTTCTGGTTTGGGACCGGGTATGTGAGTTATGCTTTGGGGGTAGCGTTTTCGGTGTTTACGCTGATTTGTTACTGGGTGTTGGTTGGGATTTCCTGGAAGGATGACAGTGTGTTTTGGTGGCTGGGGGTGAATGGGGTATTGCTGGTGTTGTTGCAGCCGTGGATGATGCGGATAAGCAGGGTGATTTATTTGTATTTCTTTGTGTATTATGATGAGGATACGGCGGAGTTGTGATTTGTCATGATTGTCATGAAAGTGCGCAGTATGTACGGCGAAGCGGCGGTAAAGCGGCGGTAGAGTGATATAGAAGGGGGATAGAAACGATATTGAAAGGCTGTCGAAGGAGGGGGGAAGGAGCAAATGAATTGCTGAAGAATGGTTATTGCAACTGCGAAGAATGGTTGCTGCAACTGCGGAAAATGATTTGTTCAGTTCGCTGAAAATCCCTAACTTATAGTATGGCTAAATTGTTTGATCCCAATCCTTTACAGGGCACTTTTGGAGAGATTACACTTTATTCAGCGAATGGGAATTATTACATGAGAATGAAAAGTTCCCTGACGGCTGAAGAGGTGATGACGCTGCCTGCATTTGAGGGCACGCGGTGGAGTGCTGCGCGGTTGGGAAGGGCGTCGAAGATAGCGAGCAGGGTGTACAGGCAGTTGGAAGAGAAGGTGCATGGGGTGTATAGGGAGATGACGGGGAAGGCGACGAAATTATTGAAAGCGGGAGTAATTGAGGAGGAGGTAACCCGGCTGTTGGAAGCGGAGTATTTGAAGGAGCAAGACGGATATTTAAGCATAAAAGAAGAGAAGTATTTACATATAGAAAATGATTATTTAAATCAATCAGCAAATAAAAAAGATCGATCAAATCATAAAAACGATCAATCGAATCATAAAACAAAGAGGGAAAGTGATACATCACTTCCCCTCTTCATTATAAAAAAGACAAAACTATCTTTCCCCGATCTGTTGCCTCCACATGGCATAATACAGCCCTTTCTCAGCCAACAGATCAATATGATTCCCCGTCTCAATAATCCTCCCCTTTTCCAGCACAAAAATCTTGTCCGCATGCATAATCGTGGACAACCTATGTGCAATCATCACAGTAATATGCTCACGGGTAGCGGTGATTGCTCTTACCGTATTAGAGATTGCTTCTTCAGTAATAGAATCCAGCGCAGAAGTCGCCTCATCAAATACCAGCAAACGCGGATGGCGGAGGAGTGCACGGGCAATAGAGAGACGTTGTTTCTCACCGCCTGATACCTTCATACCACCTTCACCAATCATGGTATCCAGCCCATTATCACCACGGGCGAGCAGGGTGTCGCAACTTGCCTGTTTCAGCACGCGCAGCATATCATCGTCTGTGGCGCGGGGATTTACGAATAAGAGGTTTTCGCGGATGGTACCTGAGAATAACTGGGTATCCTGTGTCACGAAACCGATCTGTGCGCGTAATTCTTCTATATCAATCCCGGAACTTTTAATGCCGTTGTAGTACAGATTTCCTTCAGCAGGATTGTACAAACCGACAAGTAATTTCACCAGCGTGGTCTTGCCAGAGCCGGAAGGGCCGACGAATGCCACTGTTTCACCGGTTTTCACCGTGAAACTGATCTGTTCGAGGGCTTTGGTACTCGCTGTCAGGTGCTGGAATCCTACATTTTCAAATGTGAGGGACTCAATATTGCTGATCCTGACAGGGTTGGAGGGCGTTTCTTCTACAGGAGTCTCCAGGATGCGCTGGAAGTTCAGGAGAGATACCTGTGCCTCGCGGTAAGCGAGGATGATATTGCCTAATTCCTGCAAAGGGCCGAAAATGAAGAAGGAATACAGCTGTAAGGTGAACAACTGGCCTACCGTTACGGAACCTCCGTAAATCAGGTACATGAGCAGGAAGAGGATCACCTGGCGCAGGAAGTTTACAAACGTACCCTGTACAAAACTGATACTTCTGATGCTACGCACCTTTTTCAGTTCCAGCATGAGGATACGTATGGTCGTTGAATTGAGACGACGGATTTCCTGGTTAGTGAGGCCAAGGCTTTTTACCAATTCGATGTTACGCAGGGACTCTGTGGTCGCGCCTGCAAGCATGGTCGTTTCCTTGACGATCGTTTTCTGAATAGTCTTGATCTTGCGGCTGAGTACGTTCATGAGCCAGGACAGGAGCAAACAACCGCCGGTGTATACAAATACCAGGCTTTTGTTTACCGTGTAAGCATACACCATCACGAAAATGACACCTACCAGGGCAACGAAGAGTACATTCACAAAGGCAGTGATGAACTTCTCGCTATCCGTGCGTACTTTCTGTAATACAGCGAGTGTTTCGCCACTACGCTGGTCTTCAAATTGCTGGTATGGCAGGCGGAGGGAATGCTTCAGTCCGTCGGTGTAAACACTGGCGCCAAACTTCTGGATAATCACGTTTGTGAAGTAATCCTGGAAGGCCTTGGCAATACGCGAGACCATAGCGACACCCATAGAAGCAAGCAGTAGCAGAATAACACCGCTGATATAATCACCCTGCCCGCGTGGTATTCCTTTAGCAGTCGTGTTTGGGTGATTCGCGAATCGATCAATCAGCTTTCCAAAAATATATGGATCAAGCAGGGAAAATACCTGGTTAATGGTCGCTAATAATAAAGCCAATCCGATTAACCATTTATATCTTTTCAGATAATGTAAAAACAATTTCATGATGCAAAGAACAGTCTAGATCGCAAATATACGATATTATAAATGTTGCAACATCTTTGACTATACTACAGGTCATAAAAATTGAGTACCTTAATACTCAGAGAGGGATTTATATAGCTTATAAAAGGTTATAAATCAACAGCAACGCTTCGGCAGCAGCGCCGCTACGGCCACTATTCACCAAAACGGCTTTCCACGTTTACTTCACAATTTTTTCTTAATCAAATTGTTATGAAGACCTATGATGAGAAACACATCAGGAACATTGTCCTATTAGGAGCAGCGAAAAGCGGTAAGACCACACTTTGCGAAACCATGTTATTCGAGGCCGGCATCATTCCCCGACGAGGCAGGGTCGAAGAGGGGAACACGGTCTCCGATTACCATGATATAGAGCATGACAGGGGTAGCTCGGTTTACGCCACCTGTATGCACACAGAGTGGCGTGATTACAAGATCAATATTATTGATACCCCGGGACTTGAAGACTTTATCGGGGAAGTAATTGCATCCATCCGCATCTGTGACACCGCACTCCTCCTGCTGAATGCACAGCACGGCGTAGAAGTGGGTACCGAACTGATTTGGGACTATGTGGATAAGTACCGCAAACCGACTATCGTGGCTGTGAATCAGCTCGATGCAGAACTGGCAAATTTTTCCCGCACTGTTGAATCCGCAAAACGGGTATTGGGAAACGCCGTTACGGTCATGCAATACCCTGTGAACCAGGGACCTGGTTTTAACAGCGTGATCGACCTGTTGAAAATGACGATGTACAAATTCCCGGAAAAAGGTGGTAAGCCAGAAAAACTACCCATTCCTGAGAGTGAAAAGGAGCAGGCGGAAAAGCTACACAATGAACTCGTAGAAAAAGCCGCCGAAAATGACGATACCCTCATGGAACAGTATTTTGAAAAAGGAAATCTCGATGAAGATGAATTGCGGCAGGGATTGAAAATAGGGATGTTGAAACACGATGTGTTTCCATTGTTTTGTTTATCTGCTTTGAATGATATGGGGAGTGGAAGGCTGATGGGATTTATTGATAATGTAGCCCCATCAGCGGTGGATATGCCTCCTGAAAAAGGCGAAAAAGGTGAAACGATAGCCTGTGATCCGGCAGGCCCTCCGGTGTTGTTTGTATTTAAGACTTTGCTGGAACCGCATATTGGAAAGCTATCGTTCTTTAAAGTGTTGTCGGGGGAAGTGAAGGCGGGAGCTGAGTTGTACAATGAGAAGGGGAATACGGCAGAGCGGTTGAATCAGTTATTTATCGCTGACGGTAAGAACCGCAATAATGTGGAGGTACTGCGTACAGGAGATATCGGCTGTACTTTGAAACTGAAAAATACTTTGACGAATCATACATTGGGAGAGAAAGGTAGTGTGCAGGTGGAAGCGATTCATTTTCCTACACCAAATGTGCGGGTAGCGATCGAACCTGTGAATAAAGGAGATGATGAAAAACTGAGCGAAGTGCTGGCAGAAATTCATATGGAAGACCCTACTTTGGAAATTGAATATAACCGTGAATTGAAACAGGTGATTTTGCATGGGCAAGGTGAATTACATTTAGCATTGACCAAATGGCGGCTGGAGCATATTTATAAAATGCCGATCGATTTTATTCCTGCGAAAATACCTTACAGGGAAACGATCAGGCAGGGTGCACAGTCTACATACAGGCATAAAAAACAATCAGGTGGTTCGGGGCAGTTTGCAGAGGTGTATATAAAAATAGAACCTTACTATGATGGTATGCCTCCGTATAAGGAACATCCGGTACGTGATACGGAAACGGTAGATTTAAACTGGGGTGGTAAGCTGGTATTCAATAATTGTATTGTAGGTGGCGCCATTGATACACGGTTTTTACCTTCTATTATGAAAGGGATTATGGAGAAGATGAATGAAGGTCCTTTGACAGGATCTTATGTGCGGGACATCAGAGTGAGTGTATATGATGGTAAAATGCATCCTGTGGATAGTAATGATATTTCATTTAAGATAGCGGGGATGATGGCGTTTAAAGATGCTTTTCACCAGGCGGCACCGTTATTATTAGAACCTGTGTATGATGTGGAGACGACTGCGCCGGATGATATGGCGGGCGATGTGATGGGAGAGTTGCAGAGCAGGCGAAGTTTGATTACAGGGATGGATTCTGAAAATGGATATCAGATTATTAAAGCGCGCACGCCGCAGGCGGAATTGGATAAGTTGTTTGCAGCATTGCGAAATGTGACGCAGGGGAAAGCGAGGGTGAAAGCGGTGTTTGCAGAGTATGCAGCTGTGCCGGGGGAATTACAGAAGAAGCTGATGGAGGAGTATAGGAGTGTAGAATTAGTAGGGGGATAAAAACAAAAATGTTGAATTTATTGGGGAATAAAAGAAGGTGTATCATAAATAAATGAAACTCCTGAGAAACGCATAAAATGGAATCTGGCTTCATCAGGTATCCGAATAAAAAGAGGGTGTATCTAATTTCAGATACACCCTCTTTTTATTCAGTTAGCTAAAGGAGCCAGCTATCCTTTATCAAACTTTTATTAATAACCCGGATTCTGTGTCAGATTCGGATTCAACTTAATTGCATTAGTAGGGATCGGGAAGATACGGTGATTCACATCAGCATCTGTTTTGAAACCCCAGCTGTTTTCAAATTTACCAAACCGGATCATGTCATTTCTATGCCATGCTTCCATTGCGAACTCTCTGGTTCTTTCATTGTAGATAGAATCCAGTGTGATATTTGTCCATGCTGCGCTGGTAGTACGCTGAGCTCTTACCTGGTTTACCAGGCTCAGTGCAGAAGCACCGTTGGTAGCGCTACCACCACGCTGAATTGCTTCGGCTTTCATCATCAGGATGTCGGCATATCTGAATACAGGAATGTCGTTATTCTGGTTACGGTTTGCAGATGTTGCATCAGGATAGAACTTGATATTACGGTAACCCATGTTCCAGGCTACTTCGTCATTACCACAATCAAACAGGTCAGTACTTTGTCTCAGCACTACATCAGGAGTCAGGTCCAGCTGATAGGTGTAAGAAGCGGTGTTACCTGCATAGGTGATTGCATCATAACCTGCATAAGTAGTGGTGATGGTGATAGGAGTACCATCCTGTTTGTATTGTTTACCATGCAGCCATTGACCGTTACGTACATCATTGTCATCATAAAAGTAGGCATAGTAGGAAGGTATGGTACTTCTGGGTGCACCTGGTACGAATGGAATGCTGAAGTAGTTGTAACCGGCGCCTGCTGCTACGTTACCCATAGAGCGTGGCACATCATAGCGGCTGTGGATATTTACGCCTCTGAACGGCCATGAGCCGTTGCTGAAGTTAGGATCATAAGGAACGGCGAAGATGAATTCAGGGGTAGCAGGACCGTTATTGTATTTGAACATATCCAGGTAGCTACCGCTGCTGGCCAGGGTGTACAGGTTAGAGTTAATAACACTGTCGCAGGCAATGATTGCATCGTTGTAACGTTGAGTGCCGGTGTAGTATTCAGCATTCAGGTACAATTTTGCCAGCAGGGAAAACGCCATGAACTTGTTCGCTCTGCCGTAGGTAGAGGTACCGGTTGCCCTGCTCAGGTAAGGCAGTGCATTGGTGATTTCTTTTTCAATCCAGTTGAAAGTAACGGAGCGATCTACATTTTCATGCGGAGTATAGTCACCGGCTACAGTATCCAGTGGTACACGGCCGTAGTTGTCCATCATCCAGAAATAAGCCAGGGCACGGATCATTTTTATTTCGGCAAGATGTCTGCTTTTAGTAGCGCCATCTGTTTCGGTGGTGCCGAGGATGTCGAGTGTTTGGTTAGTTACACCGATGATGGTGGAGAGCCAGGTCCAGTTCCCGTTTACATAACCATTATCCCTGGTCCAGGTGTGGTAGTGCATCTGAACGTTTTGTCCACCATCGTACCAGTTACCGCCACGGGCGGGCATGATGGTTTCGTCTGTACTTAAAGAGTTCTGCATTTGCCATTCAACGCCGTAGTTACCTCTCAGTACAACATACACGGGGCCGGATGCGGTGATGAAGGAAGCAGAGTCCTGTGGGTAGGTATCAGTAGTGAGTTCAGTAGTCACTGGTACTTCTAGCTTATGGCAGGCAAAGCTTGCAGCCACCAGCACTGAAGAAAGAAAATATTTTATGATTGAGCGTTTCATACTTCTCGTTTGTTGAATTGATAAATATTAGAGGGACAGGTTCGCACCGATCAGGAAGGTGCGTGTTTTTGGGTAGAAGTTGTTATAATCTACGCCAGGTGCGATGCCTCCCTGATTTACTTCAGGATCTACCCCTTTATATTTAGTAATGACGAAGAGGTTGTTGCAGGAAACGTACAATCTCAGTTTTTTGATAGCAGGATTGACATTTCCGAAAGTATAAGCCAGTGTTGCGTTATCGAATCGCAGGTAGCTACCTGATTCGATGTAGCGGGAAGAGTATCTGTAAGAGTTTATATCGCTTGCAGATTCATCTTTTGCATCTGCCAGGATGTTCGCATATTGAGCAGTGGCAGGGCGGAACAGGTCAGCCCTGGTAGCATTGAAAATTTTGTTGCCATACACACCTCTCACGAATACGTTCAGGTCCCAGTGTTTGTACCTGAAGGTATTGGACCATCCGTAGATCAGTTTAGGCTGTGCGCTGCCCAGGTAGTGGTAGTCAGTACCATTACTTGGAGAGATGGTAGTGGTACCATCTCTTTTGAGGTATTGAGAGATCCCGCTGGTGTTTTTGCCTGCATATTGGAAGGTAAAGAACTGTCCCAGTGGTTTACCTGTTTTCAGCAATTGCAAACTTGCACCTGATTGAGAAGCACCTTCAGGATAGGCGACAGCAACTGAGTCACCACCTGAGAACAGTGGGTTGTTCAGGCTGGTTATCTGGTTTTTGTTGGTAGCGAGGTTCAGGGAGGAGGTCCAGCCGAAGTCTTTCTGATCAATGATCGCGCCGTTCAGGCTTAATTCAATACCCTTGTTATTCATGCTACCACCGTTTGCAACGATCGAACCGGTTGGAACCAGGGCAGGATTTACGCTATAAGAATAGATCATGCCGGTGGTGTTTTTGTTATACACTTCCAGTGAGCCTGTCAATCTGCTTTTCAGAATAGCGAAGTCCAGACCGATGTTGGTAGTGGCTGTTTTTTCCCATTTCAGGTTAGCGTTTTGAGCCTGAGTAGGACCGTAAGCGGCCAGTTGCTGACCATCATAATAGAAGGTACCGTTACTACCGATGATATATTGAGCAGTGAATGCGCTAAAACCACTTGAGTTACCGGTTACACCATAGCTGGCTCTTAATTTCAGGTCATCAAATAGATGTTGATCTTTCATGAAAGATTCCTGTGCGATGCGCCAGCCGATACCTACAGAAGGGAAGTAACCCCATCTGTTGTTGGCACCGAATACGGAGCTACCATCGTGACGAATGGAGGCTTGTAATAAATATTTTTCTTTGTAATCGTAGTTCACACGTGCGAAGTCAGAGATCAGTTTAGTTTCCTGGTATACGCCATCAGAGCCGAGGTTGATGTGGGTAGAGTAAGCGTAAGGGTTGCTCAGTGCAAGGTTTCTGAAACTTGTGTTATCAACGGCGAAGTTGTAAGTGGTAGTAGAGAAGCCATCGCCGATGATGTTGCTCTGCCAGGAATAACCAGCAACGGCGTTGATGTTATGGCCGCCGAAGTGTCTGTTCCAGGAGAGGAAGCTTTCCAGAATTTTATATGTGTTGGTATAAGAAGATCTGGTAGCCTGACCATTGGTACCGAAGGTTTGTTGTGTGTGACCGGAGGTTCCTGGATCAGGGTTGTTGTACATACCATTATATTCATTGGTGTAGTACTTGGAGAGATACTGACCGGAGAGTGCGGATACGTTCATGTAAGACACGCTGAGGTCATATGTGAATCCCCATGGCAGCTTTACGTTGGTGGTAAAGTTGGCAGAGAAGTTATTGTTCTTTGTTTCCAGGTCGCTGTTGTTCAGCATAGCGACAGGATTGAAGTAGTTGCTATACTGGAAGTTTTCGAAGTAGCTGCCGTCAGTGTTTTTTACAGGAGAAACGGGCAGATAGATAGCAGATTGCAGGAGGATGGTGTTTCTGTAAGGAACGTCCTTCGCATTGCTGATAGAGTTGGATATATTGAGTCCGAATTTCACATTATCGTTCAGCGCATATTGTTCAACGGCTAATCTGGCGATCATACGTTCCAGAGAGGTTTTCTTGATAATACCTTCTTTGTTGGCATAGTTGAGCGTAGCGATATAATTGCTATGTTCAGAACCGCCGCTGAAAGAGATGTTATGATTTTGAGACACGGCGGTTTCTCTTTCGATTTCTTTCTGCCAGTTGGTATGGGCACCCAGGTCATCGTTAGGGGAGAAGCCGGAACCATTTTTAGTGAGGAAAGCGCGGAGTTCATCGGCGCTCATCACGTCCAGGTTTTTAGATATTTTTTCAGCACCTACATAGGTATTGTAGCTTACCTGTAGGTTACCGGATTTCCCTTTGCGGGTGGTTACGATGATAACGCCTGCGGAAGCTCTGTTACCATAGATAGCGGTAGCGGCGGCATCTTTCAGTACTTCGATGTTGGCGATATCATCGGGAGCGATGAGGGAGATATCCATACCGGGCACACCATCAATTACATAGAAAGGTGTCTGGGATGAGTTGAGGGTGGAGGCACCACGGAGGATAACGGCAGCGGGCTTATTAGGGTCACCGCTGGCGGTAATGTTGAGGCCTGGGACTTTACCCTGCAGGAGTTGTCCGAGGTCCGTAATAGCGCCTCTATTGAGGTCTCCTGGTTTAACGGAGGTGATGGCACTGGTGAGTGCCTGTCTTTTTTGTTTACCATAACCAACGATGGCGACATCGTTTAGTTGGGTAGCGCCGGAAGAGAGAACAATATTGAGCGTAGTATTGTTACCTACTTTGACTTCTTTGGTTTCGTATCCGATGTAGGTAATAACGAGGATATCGTCCGGAGAAGCGTTGATAGTGAATTCTCCTTTTTCGTTTGTGGAAGTTCCTTTTTTAGTAGCTTTTACCATAACGTTCACGCCGATCATAGGTTCACCAGTAGCTGATGTCACCTTACCTTTAACTGGGGGGCCAAACCTTGCGTTGGTATTGATGCTTCCGGGAGTGATCCGGAGGGGAGATGCGCTGGCTTGGATCTGAATCCCGGCAGTCAGCAATAAGAATGACATCATTCTTATTGTGGTCCCTGGTTTAAATTGCAATCGATTGCAATTTCTGCGAATAGCAGGCAGCTTCATAGTTTTTCCGTATTTAGGTTTATAAATAGTTGTTTTGTGCGCACGTTTAGTTTTGGTTTGGCCACATACGTGAGTATAGCAGGCCATACTGGATGGTATCGTGAGATACGGGCCAGTTTCAGTTCACATTTTTTGTTGATAAATGATTATAGGAATTCGTCCCTCCTAACCTGGAATTCTACAGAGTTATTTACTACACCACTTCTTTAATTTGCGGCTTGCTTAGGCGTTTACCACCGCATCGTCCACTGTTGATTGGTTGTTTTACTATTCGGTATATCTCCTTATAACTATGGAATTCAGTTTGAAGATAATGAGAATATTTAAATTCTGCATTTTTTTTCAAAAAAAATGATTTTTGGGGGTGGGTAGTGAATGGGGTGGACATAAATGTCGGTAGAACACTTAATAATGAGGATGGATGGTGGGGGTGGTTTGGTAGGAGTTTGTTTGGTGGATTAGTTGGAGGATAGTTGATTTGTCGATGGTATTGGGGAATGTATTGGAGTAATCCAGGTTGTAATAAGGGTGGTTTATTTCGGGGTGGAGGAAGGTGACTGAAAGTAATCTGGTAAGTACAGGAGTGCCTACTGCAGGGTTGGGTATTTCAATGATGGTTGAGGGGTTCAAAAAGGATAAAGTTTCCGGAAACATTCCAGGTGGTGTTTTTGAGGTATCTGGAATGGTAGTAGATAAGGCAGTAAATAAAGGAGATGCCAGTAAACCAGCCTGGGGGAGACTAGTTGGAGAGTGGACTGATTTTGGGGCAGGTATGAAAGCAGGGGGGCTACCAACTAAATTGCTTGATATTTACACAGCGGCGGGCATAGCTGGTTACAATACAGGTGATATTAGCAATACAGTCAATGCCGCGGTGAAGTCAGATGAAGATAAAAAGAACAGGGGACAAAATAATGTGAAAGTTGGTAATGGTGTGAAAGCACCTGATCCAGCAAAGAGTAATATGGTGACGAATGGCAGTCAATTTATACACTTTGGATTATAATAAAACAATTTATAAAAAAATAGGATGAAAGTTTTTGAAGTTAAGGAAGAAACTAATCTTGTGTCGCTGAGTTCAATACTAAAGGCGGTGATGGCATTTGGATTCGTACATATAGTGTTGGTCATGAACCCTAACTGGTTTAAGAATCATATTTTGTTAGGAGAAGTTGTTGCCATTATAGTGATGTTGCTTAGTATGTTAAGTAAAAAAGAGCGGAATGTGTACCGGATTTCATTTGATGAGGAGAAGAAATTATGTGAAATAGGTTATTATATTTATTTTTTTATCCGAATAAGGAAAGTGTATTCCTTTGAAGAAATCAATTATCGATATGGAAAAACAACAGTTGGCCGTCACGTTTCTACTCAGGCAATCCAAATTAGGAAAAACGGCTCACTGGTTGTTGAATTAAGAGAGCAGTACAATATTGGCTGGGAGAAAGAAGAAATTGACGCTATTGTTCATTATTTGCAAGAAAGTAAAGCATTAAAATATGTTGATTAAATTAAAGCCTGTTTATTTGAATATGCTTTTTAAAATTATTGTAAGCATAGGATTATTATTTGCAATTGGACTTTTTGTATTTCTTCCAGTTGATTTAGTTACAAGCTATTCAATCACCGCGATATTGGTGTTAGGTGGTATTATTTATAGTTTTTATCTAAATAGGAATGAAGTACTGATTATTAAATCAGATGCAGAAAAGATAGAATTCTCTTTTGTGAATAATTCTATTTTTAAGCGAAAAGAAGTTAAGCTTACCATAAGTGAAATAGCAGCGGTCAGAAAAGGAGAATTTTTAGCTCTATCTAACCATGAGCATTTATTTGCAGTGGTTCGAAAAAAAGCGATCACTACGACAGAATGGGATGAGTTGTTAGTGCTTTTAAAGGTTTACTAAATAAGTAATAAAGGGGATTAAGATTTATAAAGCTGAGATATTAAATAGAAAAAGGAACATCGAAAGATGTTCCTTTTTCTATTCGTACAGGGATGGGGACGGAAGTCGAACTATTGGATGGAGGATTTTAACTATATAGTCATAAGCTATCAACTTCATAGAAGAAATTTCTTACCGGATCTAAGAGATCGGATGAACTTGTAGCCGTGAAATAGCGCTATGTGCATTTAGAAAACAATAGCTCATTTTAATAGGTGGTTGATAATGAAATGATTATACTAAGTTTAAGATGTAATAGAAGGCCTGATTTTGTAAATTGGTTTATTTTGTTACAATTTTAAGATAAAATTGGTTTGTTTTGTTTCAAATATTTATATTTTTTACCTTTGTTATATAACAAAGTAGTATGGCATTTAAATGGCATCTTGAACAATATCTTCATAATTGGAAAGCTAGTTCTTCTCGAAAGCCACTGATTGTCAGAGGTGCTAGATAGGTCGGAAAGACTACATTAGTAAATGATTTCTCTAGTTCTTACGACCATTTTATTTCCTTAAATCTTGAAAAAGGAACAGATTGAAAATATTTTGAGGACTTTGACGATGTAAAAGCAATTTGTGAATCATTATTCCTGACTTACAATATACCTATAGCAGAAATTGGAAATACATTATTGTTTATAGATGAAATACAGGAATGCCCTAAGCAATTCAATTACTACGCTTCTTTTATGAAGAAGTTCCAACTTTACATATTATCAGTGCCGGTTCTCTTTTGTCACCAACCCAGGTCTCATTTATCTTACCTGGGAAGGGTATATGGATCTTTACATCCAGTAATTCTCTCTGTCAAGAGACCTGAATTGTATCGCCTCCGCAATGTGATCGGATTGAATATGTTCACTTTGAGCCAGGTCGGCGATGGTGCGCGATACTTTGAGTATGCGGTCGTAAGCGCGGGCCGAAAGGTTCAGCGTTTGCATCGCTTTTTTGAGCAGATCAGCACATTGGGTATCCAGTTGAGATACCTTTTTTAATAAGGATGGATGCATTTGTGCATTATTGTAAATTCCTTTATGTCTATTGAATCGTTGTTTTTGAATATTCCTGGCGGCGATCACTCTTTCTCTTATTTTATTACTGGATTCGGATGTGGATAAGCTTGTTAATTCCTGGTGAGATACAGGTGTCACTTCTATATGTAAATCTATTCTGTCCATGAGTGGACCAGAGATTTTGCGCATATAGCGTTGAACAGCGCCTGCGGGGCAGGAGCAGGACCTGTCAGGATGATTAAAATATCCACAGGGGCATGAATGCGTTGCCTTTTTCCACGTTTTCCAAAATTGTACCTAAGCCGTTGAATTTTAGATATTTAGAGAATCCTAGGACTTTAAATGAGAAAATTCTTAATAAACGGTTGGAAAAGCGGATGTTACAAAAGGAGGTAGCTAATTTTATAGGCGTAACTGAAGATTGTGTAACATTATGGGAGAATAACCGGTCAAATCCAACGGTAAAATACTATCCCAAAATCATAGAGTTTTTAGGCTATTTTCCATTTGAAATAGATACTTCTAGCCTCGCGGGTAAGATTAAATATTATCGTTATGTTAATGGATTCAGCCAAGAGGATCTTGCTAAAAATTTGGGAGTTAATGAATCAACAGTTTTTCACTATGAGAAAGGAACCCATAAACCTAAAGGTAGACTGCGCCATATTTTATCTTTTTTACTTTCCGAAGTAGATCGGCATATAAAAAATTAACGTCTTGCATGTGCCGGTAGAACTGCTATTAAATACGAAGTTTATATCTCAAATCCCAAGATTCAGCTCAAAGTATATCTTATTTTGGTTGCTATATCTCATTTGAAGTCAAGGGCATTACTGCTAATCTTTTTAAAATACTGACCCTTTTGATCTGACCCATCATATCATTGCATAATTTATATAGCGCTTTTAAAAATTAAAAACGCAGAGAATGACCAGACTTAGCCACTCCAATTCCCAAATTCAAAGTGTTTAGATACAGCAAAAGACTTTTTTAATTCTGATAACCTGTCTATATCAAGTGCTAAAAGATTCGAGACTTAAGCTATCCTTAAAGACAAACGCATTGCAGGTTTTGCGGTAACAGAAAACAAGAGGTTAGTTTAAAAAACAAAGCCCAGATTTCTGCGTTGACTGGTAATAAATATCTTCTTAGTAACCATCGTTGATGGTTACTACCGTCTTCAAGATTATAAATGAACTTAAAAGTATTTTGCCTACATATTGGGAAAAGAAAGCAGCCTAACTAAATTAGATTAGTCCAGAATAAGAAAAAACTTCATTTATTAATAGCCAATGCATAGGGAGCAAACATAGTACAGGTAATCTGGAATTTCGAAGATCGAATATATACGGTAAGACGTCAATCATTCAATTATACCACATACGTGTTATAACATTTATCTCCAACTATGAATACTTTTACAAAATAACCCTAACGTTGATCCGGGTTCTTTTTACCTTTTACCTATATAGCTTTGTTATGTGCATATAATACCCATTTCGTAAACCATTGGTTCTGTGATGATCTGTACACCATCCCGACCCATTCCCAATAATTACATCAGCATTTAATGAAAAAGATTTTATTTCCCCTATTGCTATGCTTCATCACAACACTTACCAGCAATGCACAAGACAACCCTATCGTCCCGCTACCGGCCGATCAGGCAGAATTATTCAAGTACACCAGTACACCCGTAAGTCTGTTCACCGGTGTACCACAGATTGCCTACCCGATTTATGAAATCAACACCGGAAAGATTAAGGTGCCTATTTCTCTTAGCTATCACGCCTCCGGCATAAAAGTCGGACAAAAAGCTACCTGGGTAGGACTTGGTTGGACCTGTATGCCTGGTGGAAACATTTCAAGAAGTATCCGTGGTATTGAAGATGAAACAACCGAAAGAGGGTGGTTCAACCATTTTCATAACATTGACACAATTGAGACAATGAATGACTACTGGCCTATGGCTGCCTTAAAAGAGGGTACGTCCTTTGATCTACAACCTGATTTCTTTAATTTAAGCATCCCAGGCAAATCCTGCCGGTTCCTTTACTCCAGAAGAGATAAGAAATTTGTAACAGCTCCTTACCAGGCGGTCAACATAGTACATACCAGTAATAATAACTACCAGGTGACTGATGATGATGGCACACGTTATCTCTTTGAACAGAAGCTATATTCATTCAATGATAATCAGGGAACAAAACAACATATTGTAGGCTGGAACCTGACAAGTATCATTTCCAACGATGCAAAAGATACCGTCACCTTTACATATGCAACTGGCACGGCGGCCGAAAGATCCCCTGATGAAGTACATTCTTATACCAGATCATATCATATGAATACTTCAGATGCGGATGAAAGCAATTGGATGGTGGATGATGCAGTAAAATCCTATTCTTATTCCTATAGTTATACGCCAAAAATATCTGAAATCACTTTCCGCCAGGGAAAAGTGAAATTCTATGCCAATACAGTCCGAATTGATTATGGTAACAATGCACTGGACAGCATTATAGTCTATAGTAAGGACAATGGTACTTACCAGCGCGTAAAAAAAGTAACGCTGGCATATGACTACTTCTTTACTGGTAATAGCTATCCTTCATTTGGAGATTATAGATTAAAACTACTCTCCTTTACAAAAGAAGACATGGCAGGGCAACAACCCGAACGTTATAGCTTTGAATATGATAATACAAAACTGCCTAATATTACTTCAGATGGAGCCGACTGGTGGGGTTTCTATAATGGTAATGCTAATCAAGCTACCCTGCTGCCTGCTGCACTACCAGAAGTAGAAACGTTACAACCGTATGGTAATCTGGGGTTTGCAGACCGAAACCCTTCGGCAACAGCTATCCTGGCCGGAACGCTTAACAAAGTAATTTACCCTACCGGAGGTTACACAAAATATAACTTTGGTATCTCACAATATTATGATGTAACCACCTATTCCTCTACAACTAAACTGGTGGATATTACCTTTGCAGGTAAGAGCACCACACAACAAATAGTGCGCGACACTAGTATCACCTTCCAGGTAAGACCTCCTAACAATACTGATAAGAATTATGCAATAGACATAAATGTTGCACTTTCTAAACATTCACCTAATTCAAAAACTTACGCCCAGATCGTCAACTTATATGATGTCACTACCAGTACGACTCAGCCGGTACTTAACTGGCAAACCGAAACTGATACAAGTGCACAATCTTATGCTGCTTCCTACATCTGCGATACCAGTCATACTTACAAGTTGTACTTATACATTAATGACTATAGTACAACCACAATAACGGCCACTTTAAGCATGTCCGTACTTAATCAACGCGGAACAAGTTCCATGGGAGGAGGTATCAGGATTGAATCTATTGAATCCTACAACATTGACAATACGCTACAGAAAAAAGATGTATATAAATATGGTGCGTCAGAAAACGAAGGCGGCTATTTAATTACTGCTGCTGATGAGATCAAGAACAAAAACTATACAGGCGTTATTACACAAAGAAACAGATTCAGAGGAACAGGAGAATGTATCGCAATAGCGGGGTACAGGTACAATTTTATGGGTCAGTCATATTACCCTACTGTCAATTTTCAGGGAGCAAATGTTGTTTACAACTATATAACTAAATATGAATACAATAATAAAACTCCCAATGGTAAAACAATGTACCAATACTTATTACCAACGGATTATACAGTTGTTGGAAACCCGGGTACTTTCGCCGGAAAAGAAAGAATAGACAACTCCTTAGCAGAAGATCTCCTCGCGAATGAAAAAATATTTAAGTTCAATGCCGCTGATAGCACCTTTGACCTTATCAAATGGACCTATAATTCTTATGGTATATCTAATCTCTCAGTGGATACAGGTATCCTGATGTATGACAAAATATATTACATAGATCTGTGTGGAGGCGAATCTGGGATATATAGCTTTGGATTTAACTATATTCCTTTAAAGAGCGGAGGTCGTAACCTGGCTTCTACTACCGTTCGCGAGTATGATAACAATGGAACTCTATTTGAAAACGTAGTTAATTACACGTATAATAGTAAGAACTACCCCAAATCTGTTACCAGAGTCAATAGTAAGTCTGATACGATTGTCTCTAAGATGTATTATCCTGGGGAACATGCATCCACAGATGGCAATGCATCCATTCTCAATAGCATGGTATACAGAAACATGATCCGCCAACCTTACTGGCAGGGAAACTACACTAATGGCACATTACTGAGTTATAAACATACCCTGTTTGGAAACAGCTGGGGCACTAATGATAGTTTGATAGCGCCTAAAATGGACAGTAGCTGGCAATTAGGTAACGACAACAGTCTGCCTGCTACCACCATTGCTTACCAAAGCTATGGCCCTTATGGTAACATCCGCCAGATCAGAGATGATAAAGGTATCACGGCTGCTTACACCTGGACTGCTGATGGTACCTATCCGGTTTCCCAAACTGCCGGTGCTGCTCTCAATCAGGTATTATATGATGGCTTTGAGGATATTAGTTCCTGGACAGGCGTTACCCGCGATGCCACTGTTTCTCACACTGGTAAATATGCTGGTCTCATTAGTGGTGCAAGTACATACATCAATCCAAACTGGTTATATGTATCTCTTTCAAACACGACTACCTTCCGTTTCTCCGGATGGGTGTACAGCAATGGCCCTTCTGCTACTATAAATCTATTGTCAAAAACCAGTGCAACCAGCACCGGCTCAACCAATATAGCGAATATATCTACGTCCGAAACTGGTAAATGGGTATACATTGAAAAAGAATACTCCGTTCCTTCCGGTACCCCATACATTACTATCAGTCTGACAAATAATGGTAGCGGGAAAGTATGGTTTGATGATATCAAATTACGCCCATCAGCATCCCAGATGAGCACTTATACCTTCGATCCGCTTAAAGGTATGACCAGCAAGTCTGACGAAGGGAACCATACGCTCTATTACGAATTTGATGGTCTGAACAGACTGAAACTGATTCGCAATAAGGATAGGAATATCCTGAAAATGTACTGTTACAACTATGCAGGTGAGATTGATCAGTGTGATGGCGCAGTATATTATAATGATTACCAGAGCCAAAACTTTACAAAGACCTGTTCATCCGGAAGTATTTCTGTCGTGAATTATGCAGTAGAAGCGGGCAGATATGCCTCCCGTGTAAGTGTAGCTGATGCAAATTCGAAAGCACTGGCTGACATTACAGCGAATGGACAAAGCTATGCCAATAAAATGGGCGATTGTAGTTATTACCTGAGTGAGCAACTGGTAGATACCTTCTACTCTTCTAAATGTACCAATGGTGGAATATCCAATCCTATTGAATATAGACTGGCAGGAGGAACTGATACTTCCTATATTAGTCAGGACGATGCCAACGCAAAAGCGCAAGCAAAGTTCCAGTCATTAGGACAGGCTTATGCAGATTTAAAAGGAAATTGTGTTTACTATAATACAGCACAAACCGGTAGTTTTCAGAAAACAAATTGTACGGATTCCAAGGCAGAAGGTTCATGGATAACAGCTACTATCCCGGCTAACACCTATTATACTTTGGTCAGTCTGGATAGTGCCAATGCAGTGGCAAAGGCTGCATTGCAAGATAGTGGTACCGCCCAGGCGAATAGATTAGGGATATGTTACTATTTCAGTGATGAGCAAAAAGTGACCAAAACCAAAGCCTGTGATTCCGGATATGTGGGTACCGATGTAACTTATGTTGTAGCTGCAAGACATGACTCTACCACAATCAGCAAGGATACTGCCAATGCAATCGCCCTGCGATATGCTAATGCCAATGCGCAAAGCTATGCTAATACAAATGGCACATGTCAGACCTGCAATTTGTTGTTCAGTAAAAAATCTGGTTCTGGTAGCCTGAATCCATTTAGTATCACCGTCACAAATACTACTACCGGTGCTGTTGTATATCAAAAAACTTTTAGTCCGCTTACAGACGAAGACTTGAAAGCATGTGCCATTATACCAACAGGGGCAACTTATACTGTGACAATGGCGTCCACAACTCAGGTATATATCACCGTAAATGGTACGACCAAAACGATTACAACCAATGGTAGTCAAACATGGACAGCAGTTTCACCTACTATCAATGTAGTTTTATCCACTGTAGCACCTACAGTATATAGCAGTGGAGCCAGTTCCGGGTCTTATACCAAAACCAACTGTACGGGGGATTCTACGGGTGTAGCTTATATTTATACGTTAGCCGCAGGTTTATACACTTCCACAATCTCCCAGGCTGATGCAAATGCCCAGGCACAGGCATACGCTGATCAACAGGGACCGATTGCGGCTAACCAGTATGGTTACTGTATACCATCCGGTAAAAATTTTGGGGTCGTAGCGAAACGCGGAGCTACAGTGCCGGGCACGTTAAGCATCGTAGCTACTAACAATTCAACCAGTGCAACAGCTGTCAATACCACAGCTAAGACTGAATGGCCTTATTATACAACGGTGGCGACCGGTGTCACTTACACTATTACAATGCAAATGATAACCGGAACAGGATCTTGTACAGCCAGTATCAATGGCGTTGAAAAGACATTTACAGCAAGTACAACAGCTACTTTCACCGGCGTTACACCAACAATATTCATCCTTGTCTGGAAAAACTAAATCAATGCGACAATCAAAATTTATATATTTATTATATATCTGCCTGCTGGGAACAATTGTTCCCGGCATGGCACAGGTACCGGTCAATACATCACGTACTGCCGCTACTCCTGTAGTGCGTCCTGCTGCGCTAAATACCTTAAAAGCAAGTTCTATCCGGGTCTGGATTCCCAGTATGATTACGACAGATCCAAATGCGGTATTTGATACCAGCAGGTCAACAGCTGATGTGAAGCTGATGACTCAATATCTGGATGGGTTGGGCAGACCCATGCAAACAGTAGCCAGAAGAATCAGTCCTAACGGCAATGACATGGTCACTGCTGTAGTATATGATTCACTTGGCAGACAACAATATCAATACCTGCCCTATATACCTCAACAGGATAGTGCCCATAATGGAAAAATAAAGTCAGATCCGTTTGCGGCACAAGCATCTTTTTATCAAAATACTGCACTCAACCCAGGCATCGCAAATGAACATGTGTACTATACCCAGACTGAGTATGAAGCCTCTCCACTAAACCGGGTATTAAAGAAATGGGACCCCGGTGATAGTTGGGCACAAACAGGCGGAAATCATCCGGTAGAAATGCAGTACTATTACAATACCAGCGACGATGCTGTGCTGATCTGGAAAATTGCAATTAGTAAAAAGAACTGTTCCACCACTGCTACTTATGGTTCCGGTTCCGCAACTCTTCCCGATACTGCCGGCATTTACAGTACCGGGCAGCTCAATAAAAACATTTCAATCGATGAAGCAGGGCACCAGGTGATAGAATACAAGGACAAAGACGGCCAACTCATTCTCAAAAAAGTACAATTGGCCGATAGTCCTGGTAAAGCCCATGATGGATGGTTATGCACCTACTATGTGTATGACGATCTGGGTAGTCTTCGTTTTGTAATACCGCCACTGGCAGTACAAAATATCATGTCTGACTGGAAGATCACTTCAACCGTCGCCGATGAACTTTGCTTCCAGTATCAATATGATGCACGTGGCCGCATGATTTCGAAAAAAATCCCCGGAGCAGGAGCTGTTTTAATGGCTTATGATAGCCGAAACAGAGTCGTCTTCACGCAAGATTCCATACAAAGGCAAAAATCTACTCCTGAATGGATCACAACATTCTACGATGGACTGAATCGTCCTTACGAAACAGCCATCTATACAACGGCTTTGACCAGAGAAAATTTACAATGTAGTATCACCACCAATTTAGATGACACTTCCGTCATCAATCTATCTTCATTTACTGCTGACCTGGTAGTGACTACTTATAACAGTGCAGACAGTGCATACCAGGCGACCAACTCCATTACCTTTGATCCAGAATTCACTACTCCTGATAATGCTGAAGTTGAAGCCTCCATCGTCAATGATGATGGCATTACCAGTGTTGCATCATCCAATCCCGTTCCGGTTATCTCTTCATCTGCACTTTCACCATTGTCTTACACTTACTATGATAATTATAACTATACTGGTGTACATAGCCTTGTGAACACAGGCCTTTCAAAACCGGAAGCAGGTGACAATCCTTATAGCCAGGCCAATACATCTTCCAGTACGCGTGTCGCCACTCTCACCACAGGAACAAAGGTTCGCATATTAGGCACAGACCAATGGCTCACCACCACGAACTACTTCGACGATGATGCCCTGACTATCCAGACAATTGCAGATAACCATACAGGTGGAAAAGATGTGACCAGCCTTCTATATGACTACAATGGCAAGGTGTTAAGCACCTACCTTACGCATACCAACCCTTCCAGCACTGTTACGCCTCAGACAACCTTACTGACCAAAATGGGTTATGATGCAGCCGGTCACCTGATTTCACTCGTCAAGCGGCTGAATGACAGCACCAACCTCGAGGAAAAGATCGCAGAGAACACCTATAATGAGCTGGGGCAATTGCAGCAAAGGAAAATAGGCGTAGCTGCCAGTGGGCAGTTAGATACCCTCACCTATACTTATAATATAAAAGGCTGGTTAGCGGGTATCAACAAAGCATTCGTCAATTCCACCGGCACAGACAACTGGTTCGGTGAAGAAATCAGTTATGATAATGGCTTTGATAGCAGCCAATACAATGGCAACATTGCAGGCATCAAATGGAAAACCAGGTCCAACGGCATACCAAGGGCATACGGGTTTGGTTATGATGGCGCCAACCGCCTAAAAAAGGCTGTCTTTAACCAGCAAAACACTACAGGAGCAGCATGGACATCAGACAAAGCTGACTTTACAGTAAGCAACCTCGCTTATGATGCAAATGGTAACATTAGCTCAATGAAACAACAGGGGTTAATAGGTACTACCAACAGTAATGTGGATAACCTGACATATACCTACCAGGCCAATAGTAATAAGCTATTGACTGTGACAGATGCCAGTAATACAAGCACCGCCAAACTAGGTGATTTTAATGACGGTACAAACACAGGCAACGACTATACATACAACGGTAATGGCAATTTAATATCCGATCAGAATAAGCAAATCACTTCTATCAGTTATAACCTGCTGAATCTTCCTGAAAAAATTCTGGTCAGCGGCAAGGGTACAATTAATTATTTATATACAGCAGATGGCAGGAAACTGAAAAAAACCGTGGTAGACAGTACCACATCTCCTGTCAAAACTACTGTGACTGATTACATAGAAGGATTAGTGTATGAACGGGACACCTTACGATATATTATTCACGAAG
Organism: Chitinophaga sp. LS1; assembly: GCF_034274695.1. Taxonomy (NCBI): domain Bacteria; kingdom Pseudomonadati; phylum Bacteroidota; class Chitinophagia; order Chitinophagales; family Chitinophagaceae; genus Chitinophaga; species Chitinophaga sp. LS1. The sequence goes on along the minus strand of NZ_CP128362.1, from coordinate 541,864 downwards.
AAGGCCGTATTCGCCCGGAATACGATTCCGGCAAAGCCCTCGTTTATCATTGGGATTATTTTGAAAAAGATCACCTGGGCAATGTCCGGGTAGTATTGGGAGATAATGCAGACACCAGCGTATACGCCGCTACCATGGAGACTGCCAGCAGTACGACTGAAAATGCTTTATTCAGTAACATAGACAATACCCGCACGGCGCTTCCTGCTGGCTATCCAACGGATGAAACTACCAATCCAAATGCATATGTAGCCAGGCTGAATGCAGAAAGTGGTGAAAAAATAGGACCTTCCATTGTATTACGGGTCATGGCGGGGGATACCCTGCAGCTGGGGGTCAAAGCATTTTATAAAAGCACGGCAGCGAGCACCTCCAGTACTACCACAAGCAGTATGCTAGCCGCACTCATACAGGCATTCAGTTCTTCCACTATCTCTGATGGTACACATGCGGCTGCGGGTACAAATTCCGCTATTTCGTCAGCATATACATCCAGTGAGTACGAAGAGTTGATCAGCAAGGATGCTGATGAGAACCTTGCCACTAAACCCAGGGCGTATCTCTCCTATGTACTTTTTGACGACCTGTTCAACATGGTAGATGATAATAGTGGAGTGAAACAGGTACAGGGAAATCCTGATGAATTACAAACATTGACGGTAGAGAAGTTTGTTATTAAAAAAACAGGATTTGTTTATATTTATACCAGCAATGAAAGTGGGGAGAATGTGTATTTTGATAATCTGGTGGTAGTCCATAACAGAGGACCGTTATTGGAGGAGACGCATTATTATCCGTATGGTCTTACCATGGCGGGCATTTCCTCATCCGCAATAAAGGGGAAAGACTATATCGAAAACAAAGTTAAGTATAATGGAAAAGAACAACAGAATAATGAGTTCGCTGACGGTACAGGTGTTGAATGGTATGATTATGGCGCAAGGATGTATGATGTTCAGGTAGGAAGATGGGATTGTATGGATCCGTTATCTGAATATGGAAGACGGTATACTCCGTATAATTACGCATTCAATAATCCGGTAAGGAATGTTGACCCTGATGGTATGTGGAGTTTAGATGCTAATGGAGGGCAATCAACAAACGATCCTAATGAAATAAAGGCATTTTTTGCTGAAAATAATAGTAACAATAACAATCAGGACAAGGATAAGAATAAAAAGAAAGATAATAAACAGCAGCCAGCAGAAGGCGAAGGCAATAAAGAAAAAACTCCATATCAACAGGATTCATATAAACCGGTTCCCAAAGAGTATAAAAAAGATGGGTTACCTGGATTTCCAGGTTCATCAATGTTGCCTCCTAAAAGTGGTGCAAGACCTTCATTTGACCTGGGCGAAAAGGCGCCTAAAGGATGGTGGGGAGAATGGGATTCTCAGCATGGGGAGATAGAAGTGTATGATAAAAAAGGAAAGCATCAGGGCGCCTGGGATCCCGAAACAGGCAATGAGAATGAAGGTAAACAGAAAGATAATCGTATTCCAAGCTATAAGAGAATTGATGGTGTTCAATATGATAATGCTTTCGTGCAGAAAGTGTCGGAGGTGACTGGCTTAACTGGTACTGCTTTGGTTGTTTATTTCATCATATCGGAAGGAACAAGGATAATTCCTCTTAGAAATGTTATTCCGATTCCTTAATTTGTAAGTCGATTTTTTAATAATTTAGTCATGAGTAAGTACTATTATCAAATTCTTCTGGAAATTTTTTTGAAGACGGAAGACAAAGTCCTGGGATTTGTAAATATTTCCCATATTCCTTATAAAAAGTTTGAAGAAATATTTGCAGATGATATTACAGAGGACCAGCGCTTTTTATTTGACGATGTTGGTAGTTATATTATTACTGAAGAGTTATATTTGAAGCATGAAGAATATCTAAGGAAACAGATTGATTTTAATTTTAGATTCGATTTATTCTTATATTCGGTTGGATTAGTATCCATTGAAGCTGACAAATATCAAAAAAATTATTATGAGAAATTACCTCCAATGTTTCAGAGATAATCTTTCGATTAGATATTGATATTCAAAGGGTCCGTGCTTTTACAGCCGGACCCTTTGAATAGGTAGTAGTGAAAATTGATCTATTATCTTTTTTTTGTAAAAAATTATCTTACATGCGTTTCCTCATTATCCTCCTGTTTTTTTCGCTCTCTATTTTCGCCCAGTCATTCGAAGGGAAGATCCTCTACCAGACTACCTACACGAGTGATAGCCCTAATTTTCCCATAGCGATGATGGCAAAGATGATAGGGGAGCAGAATGAATATTTCATCAAAGGAGGTTAATATAAATCTATTGTAAACGGACAGATGTTGACTTATCAATCATATGATAATGCGACTAACTGGGGTTGGAAGGATTAAATACAAGTTTATTATCAATGGAAAAGAATTTGATGGGGATACGCGTTTAGTACGTCCAGATTTTTATACTGTCAGAAGGATTATTTACTATGATTGTCCTTTTTCAGCCAGGAGTTACTGGAAATAATAAGATTTTATATAGAGAAGCAGATTATAGAAAATATGATCTTCCGGTACAGGGGTAATCCGGATGAATTGCAGACATTGTCAGTAGATAGATTTGCGATTACGAAAACGGGATTTTTGTATATTTAACTGAGTAATGAAAGTGGAGAAGATGTTAATTTTGATAATTTAGTGGTTGTGCATAATGGTGGGCCATTATTGGAAGAAACTCATTATTATCCATATGGGCTGACGATGGCGGGGATTAGTTCGAATGCGTTGAAAGGAGCTGGATACTACAAAAATCTGCTACAATATAACGGCAAGGAAATACAGCAGAAAGAATTTTTGGATGAAGAGGGACTGGATTGGTATGATTACGGTGGAAGGATGTATGATGTACAGATATCCAGATGGCAAGGGGTAGACTTGTTATGTGAGAAATCAAGAAGGTATTCGCCATATAATTATGCAAATCTTAACCCAATTCGATTCATTGACCCCGATGGAAATATTACAATTGACGCCGTTGATAAATACAACAACTTCAGTGATGATAAAAAGGAAAAGGAAGCTAATTCTGTATTTTTTAACTGGGCGATATATAAACTTCAAAACGGAGATTATAGTGAGGGAGAAGCGTCTCAGGTAGCAAACGAAGAAGATCCTCCGACAAAAGGCAAATATTCAATATCCAAAAAAAAGGAGTCAAAATCCCAATGGAACTTTAGTGCTTTTCAAGTTGCAATGTCAACAACAGTGGCTCTAGCAAGTGATGATGCGACAGGTATTGGAGTATGGGATGATCTTGCGATTCCACCTGTTTGGATTGGTTCAACTGGCTTTTTTCTGTATAGTAATGCGGACTTAATTAAAAAAGAGTTGAAAGAGCTGAGGGGCATTTTGGCAAAACCATTTGGTCCGGATGGTTGGCAATATACATTAAGAGCTACGATGGATGGAGTGTATCCAAATGTAAGAACAGGAGTGCCAGTGTTTTTACATGCGGGTCAGATATGGAAGATTGGGGAGACGACATCAAGTGATAGATATTCTTTTAGTGATTTACAGAGAATTGGGCCAGGAGTTAGACAATATAATGAAGTGCCTGGAAATCAGATGCAAATTAAATTTGCGGAGAAATTAAAATTATAAAACGAAGTTGTTTAAACTTTTAATTTTCGACAGAATAATGTAATAAGAGCAAGCCAATGTAACCCCATCCATGTGAATACTTTTGTTTCATAGCGAACAGATAGAGCTTTAAACGCGTCTAACCAGGCATTGGCATGCTCAATTTTTGTTCTCCTTTTGTACAATTGGTCATCAAAATATCTATACTCCTCACTGGCGGTTTTGCCGTTACGCTTATTGGGTTTCACATTTAGCTCTATTTCTTTTATATCACAAGCCTTCCGTAGCTCCTCACTGTCAAAACCAGGATCTGCATTCAAAAAAACGCCGCTACTGTTAATACCCGCTTCCTCCAATAAACTGATCATTTTTTCAAAAATGCTACTGATCTCATACAAATCATTATGTTCCCCACTTTGCGGACTACCTACCGACAGTATTTAGCCATTGTTATCGCTCAAATACAAACTGTTAGTTGTCTTACAGGCCTTTCTGCCCTGGTATCCCACCTGTTCTCCTCCCCGTTTAGCCGGTGTATGACTACCATCAAGTTGGGCGCACGATAAGTCCAGGAGCTGTTTGTGGCTTGACAATAGCGCTTTCCAGGCTGCCTTGAATGATTCATCTTTACTCCATTTATTGAAATAGTAATATATATGCTGCCAGCTTACTTTGGGATCTTCAATGTACTCCCGAACACTTAGTTCCCGCCATTGGCACCCAGTTTTCATACGCTTTAAGATTAGCTGTACCACTTTTACCAGACATATTCTCGGCTTAAAACCTCGCTTTCCCTTACTTAAATGTGGTAATATCCATTCTCTTATTTTATCTTCGTCTATGAGTCCCAGAGTAGTTCCTTTTTTTTCGCAAAAACAAAAATCTACAATTCCTGGGACTCTTCTTTTTTTACCTAAATAAGTTTAAACAACTTCCATAACTTCTTTAAAACAAATGGAAAATTTTTATATAGGTGAAATGATTAGTCCCGAAGTCGGCCCGAACCTAAGTGTTATATCAATTTTTAATGAAAAAATTTGTTCCTTTCTTAAGGAAAGAGATTATGGTAGTGGTGTATTAAATTTAGTTATTGGGTTTATATGTATGAACCCTAAAAGCTTAAAGATCTTGAAATTAAGAAAACCTAGTTATGTCCTGGGGCCCAAAATTATTAAAACTAAAGGACTTCCTGAGTCAATAATTGAAAGGAATGTTGAGTACGAATTCATTGCTGATTTCCAAAGTATATTAAATGCACAAGGAGATGAATTAATCAAACGAATTAAAACCGAACTTATTAATTCCATTGTAGCAATTGATGTTTTAGAAATTCCTGATTTTGATAAAGAGAAATTTAAGAAGGACTTTATTGAGTGTGTAAATCAGATACAAATATGAGTTCTAATATTATATTAAAAAAGGAAAGGAGGAGAAGGACTATTCACAAAAATTATAGATGAAAGTAACAGCTCCCAATACAAACATATACTATCTTCTTTAGCCGATGACGAAAAAGGCTTACTAATCTATTATAAGAATGATGATGAGTGGGTATTGTTGACAAATAAGAAGATTGCCACTTCATCAAATGAAATCATTTTTAATAATGATATTGCTAACGTGTCATTTGCTCTGCAAGAGGAGTATAAGAATCGGATAATGGATAAAAATGATTTTACCAGATTGGAGGTGAAAGACAAAAATAAACGAACTTATATTCTGTGTATTGAAAAGGGTAAACCTTATCATGGATTTTACCAGGTATTACACTTTATGGCAGGTTAGCTATTACGATAATATAGGGTGCATTTTCAGATTGGCCATGCTATTTAGAGCTTTCGTATCGCGGTAGATACGATAGGCATGACGGTATCCTAAGCTGTCTCTAAAGTTCAGGCGAACGCTGATCAAATCCTCGGGAACAGGTGCGGCAAGTTTAATTAGGTCATACTGTTCCAGATCGTCACTATGCGGTTCCAGTAGTTTCTGCTCCAATGGAAGATAAGCGGCAAAGAAGTGGCATTCCTCGCCTTGGCGAATAGGTTCATGTAAATTGGGCTGGACACGCCATTCAAAATTATCAAAGTTCACCGGCTGATCGAAACCTTCGAAATAAGCCTGCTGTCCGGTATTACGAACAAAAATCCTAACTCCTTCTTTGCAGAGATAACTCTCCTCTTCAACCAGGAATAGCTCAGGTTTTACGCTGGCTTTGGCGATGTTCTCCCGGAGTTGCAGATCCTGCTGCAACAACTTGTTTTGTTCCAGTAATTCGGCGGCCTGTTTATCAAGCGATATTACCATGGAAGTAAAAGATGCGATTTGCTGCTCATGCTCCTTATTCTTTTGGAACAGCTTAAAGATACTGACAATAGCTACAGGCACACCGATGACCACGCCCATGGCACTGATCCAGTCGGTGATCTTTATCCCCTCCCACAGCTTTGGATCGTTGAGGTTAAGTTGCAGCAAACATGGAAAGAAATTTAGGTAATTCATGATAAACATTCAGGATTGGCTACCTAAATATAAAAAAATACTGGCTGTTTCCACAAGCCGGTGCGACCACCCCTTCAAAATTTTTTACCATCTTGTAAAAAATTAAGGCATATATCTACCGGAGCATCCAGATCAAATAACCATTTATCCGTTTCGTCATTAAACAGAGTTTCCTTTTCTTTCAAAACCTTGTTTAGTATTATGTACAATTGCTAATATTTCACAGAAGTTCTCATAGCCCCTTTTCAATCACGAATATGCATTCTTACTTCCGTAAAAGACAATTTTAAAATGTACACCTGTATGTTTGGTGTATAGAATCGCCTTTTTGTTACACCACCTTTGGTATAGCAAAATGACATTTATGACAAAGTGTAATCAATTTACCCCACCAGCACGAAATGAGGTTTATATCTACTTCCGGTTACTCAATCTGTCTGAGAAACATTCTGATGCATTCTATTTATTCTATGAATCAAAAAGATGGAGTAATGAGAAGGGCGAGCAATTTAGAAACTGGAAGGTGCTTGCCTACAACTGGATCGTGAGTTTTAGGAATTCAATTCCTTTAAAAAACAAGACTAGTTGCGGTGCCAAAGTGGCAGGATACCTTTTCCCTGTCAAATAAACGCTCTGATTCCTGACTTAGCTATTCTTGCAGGGATGGCTAAAAAAAACTCCATTGGCGGCAGCCAATGCGACGCATGGGCATACGAAGATGTGAAAATGAAAATGTGAAAATGAAACATGGGAGTATCTTCTCGGGAGTGGGCGGATTTGACTTAGCAGCGAGTTATTTAAATTGGGAAAACGTTTTTCAGATTGAAATAGATTCATTCTGTCAGGAGGTACTTAGAAGGCGGTTTCCAAGTAGCGTAAGATATTGCGATATAAGGAGGGTAAATGCAAAAAAATACTATGGAGCAATTGATGTTATTTCCGGTGGATGGCCCTGTCAACCTTTTTCAGCAGCCGGGAAAAGGAGAGGGAGCAGCGATAACCGTTACCTCTGGCCGCAGATGCTCAGAATTATTAATGAGGTCAGACCCACTTGGGTTGTTGGTGAAAATGTTGTTGGAATCACCAGTATGGTACAATCCAGTCTATCAACTAGCCTGGCAGATCAAGCCTCTTTATGGGAAGAAGATAAAACTTATACAGTCGAAGAAGAATTTATTATTGAAACCATCTGCAAAGATTTTGAAAGAATGGGATATTCTGTCCAGCCGATTATTATTCCAGCTTGTGCCGTTGGTGCGTGGCACCGACGAGATAGGATCTGGTTTTTGGCCTACTCCGACCGTTTCCGATATGAAAGGAGGCTGTTCGGGACTTGCAGAACAGAAGAGATCTTACCTGCGCCATTTCTTACACGGATCAAGACTTTCAATCTACAGCGGATCGAGAAAGACATCCTTGCCAAACCCGGACTTATTGAGAATTATGATGGGTTTTCCACCAGGCTGGTTAAAAACGAGATAAAAGGATATGGCAATTCGATAGTTCCAGCAATTGCTTATGAGATTTTCCGAGCAATAGATATTATTCATCATGCTTAAAACTGTTCAAAATGTATTTACACTACAATGTCGAACCGCATTTTTTGAAAGAAAAGTTCGAAATATTTCATCCTGTTGGCAGCATTTCTGAATCCGATGCATATGCAAAACAGCTTATGAAAAACCAGGATAAAGGGAAGACGTATAGCAATTTCTATTTGACTGATATGTCAAAACGTAATGTGTTGAAGCCATATACGCCCGAAGAAATTTCCAAGAAACAGCGAATAATCAAAGGAACAGGCAATGATAAAGGACTGAAGGTTTAACAAACATTGTTCTTTGGACAGTAGAAGCGATTAATGATAGTAAACAGATAAGTTATGAGTGAGATTGTGATTACAGGTATAGATTTTATACCAGATTCGGTTAATAACTGTTTATCTGAAAAAGAAAACGGGCAAAACAAACTTTTCTTATCAGAAATGGAAATAGACGGCAATACAGGATTGCGTCGGTTTCTATTTGATAATAATACGAGAAATATATACCATTTGCCTAAGGGAATAGACTCAGTGCCTATGGAAGTAGCATACATTGAGATTCCGCCAATGTATATTCTTGATCCTGAAGGTTATTCAGAGGCCGGAGTCCAACGAGATGAATCTAAAAACATCGGCCACGTTGAATTTGGTAATTATAAATTTATTGGTCGTGAAATTCCATTTCTCACCGTATTGGATGTGGACTTTTTTGTTGATACTAAAAACTAAGAATTTACCCAACTATCTAACAGAGGCAACAAAATCGACTTTTCATCTGTGGGACTTTATGATGAAACGGATATGTTTCAAATGAATTATTGCAATGGAATTAAAAATTTAGCACGCAATTCAACTGACAAGAATGCGCTAAAGGCAACAATAAACGTTCCTGGATTGTGGTATCTTGATCCCGTCGGGTTGGCAATTCGCACTAAAGGAATTTCTGGTTATAAACTAACCCCGACTTTTAAAGAATACTATAGTAAGCATCAACGAATTTTTTTACGTCTAAATAGGCCAAAACCAGATCGTACAATAAAGTCAAACTCAAATGGGAAAAGTAAGCGAAAGCCGTAAATGTTTTTGAGCTGGGATTGTATTTATTATTTTATCAATACGATAATATCTAATTATTATGGCTTATTTAATTAAGGATAGTACAAAATGGCTTGATGGTAACGGCGAAAATGTTTATTTAAAAGTACTAAGGCAGGTGGAGGATACGTACTATTTTCCTTTTGCGATGAAAGAATATGGTTATAAGAAACAACAAGTTGGGTGCATTGAATTTTATTTCAACGAATCCGGCAATGAAATATTTGTACATCCTAAATCGCCATCTTACTATCTGAATTAGATAACCTTGATGATAGAGGCAGATTAATTCACTTTCTTGCGAATAGACCATTACGAAATGATAATGTGGTTATTGCTAATTCATTATCACAACTTTTGAATTCTGCATATCGGGCTGTGAGGATAATTAACAAAGCAAAGAAACAAAAAGGGTTATTTGATAATAAGAATTCATTTGGAGCAGTTAGAAAGAAACGTGGATTGCCATTTTGATTTATTGCCAATTTGTTGTATTACCTTTTATTTCCGTTGTATGGATTTTGAATTCGAGCATGATATTTACCTTGAGATGAAAAAGTTTGAATGTTAGGGCTATTTATCGGAGGAACTTAACTGCAATAATAAACTCGGAACGGCTGAAAAGCAATTGCGTCAATTCTTCTATGGCGGATACATTGATGAGTGTCGTAGGGAATATTATTTGGGAGATGCTGATCCGTCACCGGTTAGCATACATACGTCCGGACGAAATAACGGAAAGGATATTCAATTAGCTTTCAAATACGAATTCGGATGCGTCAATGGTTTACATTTTCGCGGATTGGATTATAATATTGAAGGACAAAAAGGAAGTATTGAAGCAAACTCGATAAATTTATTACCCTCTTTTACGGAACTGATTCAGTTTGTACAAACTCAAACATCGCTACAAACTCAAAGATCACTAAGGATTATCAAAGACGATAGTAATCAGAATCGGGGATTGAAAAGGTGAAATTTCCTTTTTTATTAATTAGGAAGCCAATTTATAGGCAATGGTTTGTATGTCTAATAGTGTGCCTGTGTGCCTGCTCCGCTGCACACAGCAAGCTGTGGGTTTGTTACACAAACCCGCTTGGCGGGCTATGCTCCGAAGTCGCGCCGGCAGTATTAATCTTCATTAAAGTGAGAATGGAAATGAAAAATAGTGTGAGGGAAAATCATGACAAGCGCACATGTTGGTGCAATATTAGGTTAACAGAAAAGGAACATGAAATTCTTTTTGGAAAGCTGAAGGATACCACATATAGAAAACTAAGCGACTACCTGCGTAGCATTATTTTTAATAAGCCAGTCAATGTAAAGGTTCGCAACCAGTCACTGGATGAGTTCATGAATGAGTTGATTACTTTGCGGCAGGAGCTTAACTACCTTGGAAATAATTTTAATCAAGTCGTAAAAAAGCTAAATAGCGTTCCGCCCTCAAAAGAATATTTGACCTGGTTAGGGATTTCTGAAAATTTGCAAGCGCAACTTTTATCAAAAATCGAAAAAATTCAGATCCGGATTGATCAATTTTCTGAGAAATGGTTGCAAGGATAATTGAGGGAGAAGAAATACGAGGTGCAGTCGAATATAACGAGGAAAAGGTAGCAAAGGGGGCTGCCGAACTATTATATGCTCATTTATATGCTAAAGAAGCATCGAACCTTTCGTTCAAAGAAAAGCTATTTCGTTTACAACACTTAGCAGATTTAGCGCAACGGGCAGATAATGTTTGTACGCATATTTCTATTGGGTTTCATCCGTCGGAAAAATTATCGCCAGAATTATTGCGGAGACTTGCTGTTGAGTACATGGAAAAAATTGATTTCGGTAACCAACCATTTCTATTGTACGAACACTTTGATACTGCAATACAGCATATGCATGTTGTAACAACTAAAATTAAAGACGATGGTAAGGCAATCGATACCTCTTTTATTGGAATTAAAAAGTCAATACCAGCCACAGAGTACTTAGAGGAAAAGTACGGGTTAATAAAAGCCAAGGAGCAGAAATCTAACGAAACAATTGCAATTAAGGCGGCGGACATTAAAGCTATTGAATATGGGGAGAAGCCGACGAAGAAGGAAATATCTCGTGTAGTCCGTTCGGTAATTTCTCTTTACGAGTTTGGTAGTTTGGCTGAATTCAACTCAATATTACGGCAATTCAATGTTGTTGCTGATCAGGGTGAAGAAAATAGTCGAATGAGAAAGCATAACGGATTAGTGTACCGCGCTATTCAAACGAATGGAGAATTGATCGGTAAAGGAATTAAATCAAGTTCAATTTATGGAAAGCCAAAATTAGATTTTCTTCAAGGGCAGTTTAAAAAGAAGAAGGCGAGGCCAGAACATAGGGAGCGAATTTACAGGATAATTGATGATGTATTAAATAAAGGGGTTGATGAAAAGCGATTTCTGAAAGAACTAAGTGATAATGGAATCTATGTCCATATTCATCGAAATAAAGAGGGGCTTGCCTATGGAATCACATTTGTAGACAATCTGACACTAACGGTTTTTAAGGGTAGCGATATTGAAAGATCGTTTTCCGTAAAAGGAATCTTTAGCCGATTACAGCCCGATGAAGATATTCCGGCAGTTTCTTGGAATAAGCAATTCGTGAATTCTATTATCTCACAGACTGATTATAAGCCTGGAATTAAGGGGGTGCTTTGTAAATGGCTAAGTGCAGGAGTGCATATTAATGCAGGCAATAATGAATCAGGGCCGGTTTTTTTAGCGGGACATTCTAAAATTCTACCAGAATACTATTGGAAGTTGGATAGGCGTGTTACCAATTACCTAATTGCAAATGGATTGACACCAGCTAGAGCTAACTATATAGATAGGAATTTGGCAAAGATTTTACCTGACAGATTTTCTATCGAGGCGATGCATGCATTTTCTAGTTACTTAAATGTTCAACTCAATAATTTGATAGATTCAGCTTTCGAGGTAATTCATGATGATGGAATCTCATCAGAATTATTAAAAGAGGCAAAGAAAAAGAAAAGGTATAGGAGACGATAAGGCAAATTTACCGTCACCTGATTGTGTAATTGAAAATGTGATATGTATGAGTACAGGTGAAAATGAACAGGGCCTACGTGGCATTATTGACTTTTTGAGAAAGGGGAGTGTCTTTTTACTGGCCTTACACTTCTATGTATTTTGCTACGCAGCTTTTGAAAAAGCTGGATTATCGGCCAATATTATAGAGCGTGTATTGATGAATATTGGTGACACTGGCATTTTTAATAAGCCAGTATATACAAAAATTTTCTCTTTAATTCTTTTGTCTATTTCCCTTTTTGGAAATAAAGGTAAGAAGGAAGAGGATTTGAATCCCAAGAATATCGTTGCCTATATTTCAATCGGATTACTATTTTACTTTGGAGGTTCGTTGCTGTTTTACTGGCATGCAGATTTAACTGTAGTTGCGGTTTGCTATGTATTTATAGTTATACTTGGCTATTTGTTAGTGCTTTCCGGGGGAGCTAAATTATCCCGTTTGATAAGTCTCAATTTCAAAAAGGATATTTTCAACGAGGCAAATGAAACATTTCCCCAACAAGAAGAGTTGATTAACAATGAATATAGTATCAACCTGCCTGGAGAATACAATTTGAAAGGTAAGGTACGTAAGATGTGGATTAACATTCAAAATCCTTTCCGGGCGTTGCTCATTCTGGGCACGCCCGGGTCCAGGCGAAGGGAGGTAGTAGAGATCCGGTAAAACTTACTTCGTCATCAGGCATGTAATCACACAGCATTTGGAAAAAGGCTTCACAATGTTTGTGTATGATTTTAAGTTTGATGATTTGACACGCATTGCCTATAATGTATTTCTTAAGAACAGAAAAAAGTATAAAAATAAGCCGTCGTTTTATGTAATCAACTTTGATGATCTTCAAAGAACACATAGATGTAATCCATTAGAACCATCGCAGATGGTTGATATTACTGACGCCAGTGAATCAGCACGCAGTATTCTCTTGGCGTTGAATAAGGAGTGGGTAAAAAAAAGTGGCGAATTTTTCACGGAAAGTGCCGTCATCTTTGTTACTGCCGTCATTTGGTGGTTGCGTAAGTACAAGAACGGCCTGTATTGTACCCTTGCTCACGTGATTGAATTAATTTCAGCAGATTACGATGACCTTTTTCCGGTTTTGGGAACTGAACCGGAATGCGAATCATTGATACAAAGTTTTATTTCTGCTTACCTGAACAGGGCACTTGAACAACTTGAAGGGCAGATTGCCTCAGCTCGTATTGCATTAGCAAGGTTAAGTTCTCCTACAATATATTATGTGATTAGCGGGAATGATTTTACTCTGGACATAAATAATCCAGAGGCCCCGAAGGTGGTATGCGTGGGGAACAATCCATCTAAAACACAAACATATGGTGCAGTGTTGTCTTTATATACAAATCGGTTGTTAAAACAGGTTAATCAGAAGGGGAAGCTAAAATCTAGTCTGATTTTCGACGAATATCCCACTATTTATCAACCTTTGGATTATAGTGTTTCAGTAAGTAGATCAAATTTGGTTTCACACACAATCTGCATTCAGGATTATTCGCAGATGAAAAAGGATTATAGCAGAGAACAGGCGGAAGTTCTGATGAATGTATGTGGCAATATTATTTCGGGTCAAGTGCTTGGCGATACCGCGAAGATGTTGTCCGAACGGATTGGGAAGATTGTACAAGAACGTGAGAGTATCAGTATAAACAGGAATGATACTAGTATTAGCAGATCGACACAAATGGATTCGGCAATCCCTCCAAGTAAAATTTCTGCGTTAAGTTCAGGTGAATTTGTTGGTCAAGTGGCGGATGATCCAATGAAGATCGTAAAGTTAAAAAACTTTCATTCTCGCATTATTAATGATCATTCAGCAATAAAGCAGGAGGAAGCTGCATATAAGCCATTGCCTATAATCAGGCATTTAGCTGATAATGAAGTTGATAGTAACTATATACGAATTAAAAATGACGTAGCCGAAATCATAGAAAGTGAGATTCTGAGGATAAAATCAGATCCGGATTTGGTACACCTGCTTTTCGTAAAGTCAGAGCATAATAATGGTCATAAGACAACTTAGATTTCAACTAAACTAAATGTTAAGGATATAAATTTAGACACATTATCATATTCAAAGGCTATGTTAAGGGTTAAAAATTTTATTAATTGCCCAACTTTCTAAAATCTAAGGCTGTCTTACGGCCTTAAGTTTCTTTGATTTTGCAGTCGTAAATTCCGAAGACATCAGGAATGGATCAAATATATAAAGAACAAGAAAAATTCGATCATTGGGTTGTAATTCCTCTATGGAGTGAGGCTGAGGAAATCTTGATTAATAAATTTGAAGGACATATTCCTGTAGTTATCAATCCAGAATTTTAATCGTTGTATTACCAAGGTATCAAAGGTTGCGTGCATCATTAGCCTGATTAAATTTCCCCATAAAAAAGGGGAAATACCGTAACGGTAAGGCCCCAATATAGTTTGGTTACTTCTCACACGTACAAAAGCTTCTTTTGTACGAACGAATTTCTGTCTGGTACCCCGGCAGAATTGATAATGAAAATAAGCGGACATAATGTCAGAAAGATTTCTATAGATATATTCGAATCTCACAGGAAGAAGTTGGAATGAAAATTAGAGAAATATGGCGGAGCATAGAAGGATATAATTTATTTAATAATGCACCAACATTAGAGCTTGCTGTAAAATAATGAAAGGGGTTGGAATTTTCTTCTCCTGCCCCTTTCATAACTAAATTAGATATTTCTATTATTGTTATCAAGTAATCGCTTGTATTTAGTCATTTCTGTTTGGTATGCCTGAGTCAGATTAGTAATAACGTTGTGCCCAATTTGCTCTAAAATTTGCCATTCTGCGATACTAAATCCTCCAACAAGCTCCAAACTTCTTCTGGACTTCCGCATTTTTCTATAGAATGTTGGAATGCTCCACGAAAACTCCTTACAGGCTGCCTCCCTGTATTTTAATGGAAAATCTAAAAACAACCCGTTGTAAATGACCTTCATTAGGTTAAATTGTTGTTCGCTCATAATCATTTGTTTACTTGGTTATATAATATCTTATAATTACCCCAATGCCAATTTAAGGGGCAAAGATTTCTATTCGGTCATGCCGATAATAATGAAGAGAAGTTTATTAGTTCAGATAATACATTCTTAACAATAGTATTTTAACAGATTAATTAAACCTGACCTTGTATTATACCGGAGTTAAGAATGTTTTTGGGAAGGAGTAAAAGAAAATGCGTGGGACTCCTTGCCGCACGCTGGAGAACCCGTTGGAAGTGGGCGCGAAGCATGACGGACAAGAAGCCCACGCAAAAGAATGCATGGGCAGTTCCTGCCTCAGTACTTCGCATTGAAATCTTCCAACTTTTCTCCAGCGATACTGAACAGAATTGCCAATGATATTTGTGGGAACACCAAAATACATTATATACTTCTGTGATCCACAATTAGCAGTTTTATTCTGAGAACAAATATACTGATAAAATTTCAAAAAGAGTATAATTATACTCCTTTTGTGCCAGAAAAATATTTTGCCTTTGCTGGATGGAAATCGAATTAAAAGAATTTGGAAAAAACCTGAGGGATGCTCGTAAGAAAAAAGGGCTGACTCTTGATGAATTAGCAGTGATATCTGAGCTGGATAGTAAACAGATTGGTAAGATAGAAAATGGCCTGGTTGATATTCGCCTGAAAACCCTGATCAAGTTGATCCGGGCGCTAGATATTGCTCCTAATGATCTGATTTCCCGTGAAAAATAATGGAAGTTAACTTCATTATTTGAAACCCCTGCGGAGATGGTGAAGGGGAACGGGGCGGTATTGGCGCCTTCCCCAGTTTTGTGCGTCATGCATTCCATAGTTCATTAAAGTGTAAATCTTGAACGAATTATCCATTGGGAATCGTAAGTCCAAAATAAGGGTATCCACCGCGAGTTGGAAACTGAAGGAAGTGGTGGACAAACTGTTGAATCGACAAACAGAAATATAATATACGGCTATTACTGTGGGTTAGCTGGCGTTAGACTGCAAAGCTCTATAGTTGTAGTTGGATGTATTCAGTAATAGTAAATCATACGGTTTAGTTTAACAGGAGAGAACTATGACTTTAGCATGGGAGATCTGCAAATAGCGACCCGGGGCCAGGAGCAGAAGTCAGCCTGACGCCATGGTATTTTAGATACTATACAAAGATAGTGGAAGGAAGGGAATAATCTTTAGAGCGAGTTTTTTTTGAAGTTGTAAAATCCTGCGGGTATAATAAAGATACTCTACAGGGCAGAGAAATGATTAACAGATGAACCTATTTGGAGAATGTGTAATTAGCCATACCATTGGAGTGACGGTCGTACATAGAGATAAAAGAGGTATGGTAAGCCCAGAATGGCTTCTGCATGCAAAAAAAGAACCTCTACCGATAAATTTAATGAAAAATGGCTTGTATATTTCTGTCAACGTCAGGAAAATGAGTATTGGGAGTGTAAAATATTTTGTGTAAACTCCTTCCCCATTGTTTGAAACTCTGCCGGGATGGAGAAGGGGTAATAGCGCGGCAGCAGCGCCTTCACCGGTTTTGGGGCCTATTGAGATAATTCACCACCATAGGCCATTAACACAGGAAATTTTACAGTCTCGGCATTTTGACCGGTCCTCCTCTAAAAGGTCTCTCTGCTGCAGATGAGGAATAGTAAATTTGAAATATTTCTATAGTTACCTGCCTATAAACCTGATAGGAAGTTATATCAGTATAGTGCTTTAAAAAGAGGAAATCCTTTTGATGATATAAATGATTTTTAATTAGAGGCTCTTTGTCAAATTGGTAGCTTATTGTATATATTACATCTGTAAGTTTAATTAAAAGACGCTAGAGTCCCGCAATTCCTGATCTATCATTTTGACTTAAACTGAAAATTTTTTATCCCGCATGGTAACCTCTCCAATTCATTACCATATTTAATATTCATCAGGTGTAATGCCTTTTTCCCGGAACTGGAAAATTTTATCTACATGTTCTTTCTTTATAATAGGGCATAGTTATCGCTTTTACGCTAGTTTTAGATTGTGTGTTAACCTAAGACAGTATTAATATTGCCTTTCTGTTAGTATTTTATACCATTTCCGGAGAAGGTCTACCTCTTTCGCAAGACGAATGATTGTGTTAGGACCATGTTTGATCATAGACGCTTTAGATTTCTCTTCAGGTGGACCCCAATAATCTACAGATAAATTTGTCAGTAATTCAATATATTCATTTGCAGGGACTTGAAGGAAGTCTTTAATGGCATTGAGATCAATTTCAGTAATTCTATATGCTTTTTTATATCCTTCTCTATTTATTGTTATTTTGAAAACCTCTGCCAACTGGTAAAAGCATAATACTATATTGAAGCATTTTTCATAGATGTTAATTAACTTGATTTTGTCAAATTCGAATAAATAATAATTTCTTAAGTTTTTTATTGTCTGGTGGCTGTTTCGCAAGAATAGCCACCATTATATTTTCTATGGTTCTCAGTGTCATTTTGAGAACAGATTTTACAAGTAATATAAAATCCTGTGTTGTCAACCAGAGCTCCTCATTATAGGAATCGACTTTTTGAATATTTATAAAAAGCTGCCCTAACATTACCATCGTCATATGTTTATGCCAACTTTCACTACTTCTTGTCTGATACTCATTTAATCCCAGTTCTTTTTTCGCCTCTCTAAATGATTTCTCAATGAAGAAGCGTTTACATTGCATATATGCCAGTGTTCTTAGAGTTGGCTCCGGATGGTAACAAAAACTATATTTCATAGTGCCGTCAACATCTTTTCTAATCAATAATTGAAGTAACTGTCTTTTTTGTGTTATAGGGTTGTATATATAAATATCCTGGCAATGAAACCATGCAAACAAGACTTTCCCTTTGCTCTGGTGCCGTACCTTCATCCATGTCCAGTCTTTCTTTTTCAAGCTCTCCGTGTACAGCCGGATGGATACTGAATCACGGTTAGGCTTTGCATAAATATTCTTTCGCCCTCTGGTTCCTGGTAGTTTGATTGGCACTCTCATTTGAAAGGGCTCCAACCAGATCTGAAGGTTATCAGGAACATCAGCTACAAATGGTAATTTCATTTTGATCAGTGAACATAATAGATGTGCATCACGGCCATAGAAGGCATCAAAACATACCCATTTAGCCTTTACCTTCAATTCTAAGACAACGTGATTTATAATTTCCTTTGCCAGCTCAATTTTAGTTGCTTCGGCTCCTAATGATAGTTTTGCTTGCACAAGATTTACTAGGCTTCCACCACATAATGCACCGAAAACACCCACCTGGCAGTTGTCTGTTTTTCCTATTTGCCCACAGTATTGGCGCTTTACACCTGCTGAAAGTTTTCCTTTTTTCGGATTACCACTTTCATCTATGATTAGGCAGGTATCGTCTTCCAGCCCATTTGCCTTTAACAAATCCCAGAAGTCAACCGTAACCTTATCCATCAGTTTTCTATAGCACCATTTTCCAGCGGTGATAAAATGATGTAAGCGTTGCTGTGAGGCGTCTGAAAGTTCTTCCGCCATCACCTGGCAATTGCGTCGGCGACAAGTCATTAAGCCCTTCAAATAAGAATGCGCATTACATGTCCCATTTTTTGTCTGGCTATCGGGTAGCTAAGGGTGTTGCCACCCTTTTGCCCCCTTAGAACCGGACATGAGGCTTTCGCCTCATCCGGCTCAAGCCCGTTGTAAGCCACCTATTTATGACGATGGCCGGTTTCACTTATGCAGTTCTTTTAGATTGCCATTTTTCATAGCATTTTTATGAATAACATCAAAATTATCTGATTGGTGGCCTCCTCCCTTTGAGATTTTTCTTTTCAGACTTATACACCAGTTTTGACTAATCATTAGGGCTTCAGAGCAACAAAGGCATTTCCCTTTTTGATTCATATTGATATAGCGGTCGATATAAAATCTTTTGCTACTATTTTTCCACTTTTCAGATATTCGCTTTTCAAAATATTCATCATATTTCTCCTCATAAGGATTTGCTGATTGAAGAATCTTTACATGCCTACGGATAGGAATGGTGGACATCAACATGAGTCTTTGTTCCTGTATTGTTCCGTTTTCCTGCACTTCAGGCGAACTAAATCTAAAACTCCTTCCTTTAAACCTTTTGAAATACTTATGCAAAATCCACGGTTTCGTCTTTTTGGAATGACGTCGTTTCGCCCATTGATATGTCAATTTCCAAATTTCGTTGTCAATCTTTGTGAACGTTTCCTTAGATACTACACTCTTATGGTAATTTCCCCATCCTATGATTTTGGGATTTAGTATCCTAATGAGTTCGGATTGCGTAATACTACGTGCCTTGCGGAGTACTTTCCTGATATCCTTTAAAAAAGAATGAATATTCTTCTTTGAAGGCTTGATCAGGAGTTTAAGTTCATTTCCAGAGCTGTATTTGCGAACATTTTGACCGAGAAAGTCAAAGCCTTCAGTGATATGTGTAATCCTGGTTTTATCTTGTGATAATTCCAATCCTCTTTGTTTCAGGAAATCTGTGATAGCTGGCTTGATTTCTTTCTCCAATGTTTCCTTATAACGGCAAGTTACGATGAAGTCATCTGCGTAGCGAATGAAATTAATGCCTTTCTGCTTGTTGAACTTATTCTTTAATAGATCACCTATCCCATCAAGTGCCATATTGCACATTAATGGCGAAATAAGGCCGCCTTGCGGGGTTCCTTCGATTGTTGGGAATAGTTTGCCCATATCGATAAATCCAGCCTTCAGCCATTTATTCATAATGGTTTTGTCCATGGATATATTATTGCGTAACCAATTATGACTGATATGGTCGAAGCACCCTTTGATATCTCCTTCTAATATCCATGGAGAGCTATTTTTCCTTGATAAGGCATTGAAGACCTGGCTTATAGCATCTGCGCAGCTTCTATATGGTCGGAATCCATAACTATTAAGATCTGCAGTAACCTCGGATACAGGTGTTAGAGCCAGTGCATGCAAGCCTTGTTGGCATCTGTCTGTGATGGTAGGAATACCTAAAGGTCTGAGTTTTTTCTTGTTGCCCTTCTTTGGAATATAAATGCGTCTTAGAGGTGAGGGTTGATATCCTCTGCGTTTCAGGTTTTTAGCTAAGGCTAGTTTGGTTTCTGGTGTTTTAATAATGATGCCATCTATTCCAGGAGTCTTACTCCCTTTATTCTGCATAACCTTTCTTGTAGCCAATAATTTAGCAGATAAAGAATGGGTGAGAAGCCATTGAAGGGTTTTGACCTTCCTGAACTTCCTATCAAGTGTCGCCTTCGCAATTCTCAACTGAAGCTTCTTGACGATCACGCGGATATAGCCCCAATTAATGGAGTTCCAACTTTCCGCGGACCTGATGGCCGCATTCGTAAATATTTTATTTATCGGAGTTTCCGGTTTTTTATTTATTACGATCATTTGCTTGCCTTCTAAATATGAAGTTCTTCTGTCTTAACTACGTTTCACGGACCATAGGCACGTCAGCCAGTTTTCACTGTAAGGTTATATTTCAACCTCTATACGTTCCATTACAGAACGCCCTTCGCTTTTTGCCTGTTCTTACTCCCGCCTCCCATAAGCTTCCTTTGCAGGTTGCCTGCCCTATTGTTATAGAGCGGTACACGGGGTTCCCCTGTTGTCATAATTGAACAAGGATGAGTTAGCGTCGAACTATTCACCGGATATGTTGATTGTCCACGTAAACTGATTCAAAAGCAGTTTAACCCATATCATTACCTTTTGGTTAAAGCCTGTCAAACTTATTTGGCTCATTATTTTTCACGATGATTCAAACGTTCGTTCAGTTATCTTACGCATGTCATCCAGCCTAGCCCTACATCGATTAAGTCTATCGATTCTTTAAATATTCTCACGACTTATTAAAGCCAGTTTAAACTGCTCGGTACATTGTCTTAGAGGCTTCCCACGATCTGGTCACCCGGTTCGCAGGCTCTAATAGGCTACTATCCGTGGAGGGAAAGGTTTAGCTTAAGGTTTTACCCTTATAAAACAATTCAATTATAACCTTAGCAGGTCGCACCTTGAAGTAAAATGTGAAGCGGAGAAGAAATTGAAACAACCGACTCTCTATGAGCCGGAAATTGTTTATTTTCGACTCATAATTTTTATTTTTAGTATTAAAGCCCGTTCGGTTTCTACTGATTGGGCTTTCTTTTTTGGTCGTTGCAAATTTAATGAAATCCCGCTTCCCTGCAAAGTTTCGACTATGTTATGCAAAGAACTTTAAATTTGACAGAATAGAGTTAGTTTAAGTTTACTATTAGTTAGTGGAAGTTTATATAACGTATCTTTAATTTCTTGTTCTATTGCGTACTTGAAGACTAGCCAGATACCCCATTGGGTCTCATGATAATCCAGCAATGCCGCATCGCCAATAAGGAGACGTACTTTAATTATTAGTACTTTATCTCCTCGTATATAATATCCAAGTGATGCCATATATTGTAATTAAAAGGGAAAGATATTTCAGGATTTGAGTAAGTCTCGTTGTACTGATTGAAGATATTTTAATTTCTCACCTACTCTGTCTACATAGAGCGTCATAATACTTTGCAGATCTGCTTTACTCACCAATTTTACGTTATATCCGTTTACAATTTCGGGACTCACTTCCGCGCGAAATTTATTATAATATGTTGCTTCCGACCAGCCACATTCTTTTATGATTGCATCACGAAGTTCTCGGGGAAGGTCATTTATTGCTGAGACGATTTTATAGAAGATACTGTCTCTCTGCCTACCCTCTTTATCTAGTTGAGATTTTTGATATTCAAATTCATTTTTAAGTGCATACAGTGAGTCTCCCGTCTTTCCACTTAAAAGATTAATTGGCTTATTATATCTTTTTCTATTTTTCTCTTTCCCCTCAATCTTTTCTTCGTCTTTTCTTTGCGACTCATTACCTCCATTTCCTTTATAATCATTTTCATTAAACCTGCTCATAATAGATTGTTTGAATGGTTGTGAATTTTAATTGTGGTTTTTCATAGGTTAATTATTAAGGCTTATTTAAAACCAGGAGGTAGAAACCATCCTGGCGCGATATGAAAAAGAAACGAAAACTCCCCATTGGGCTCAAAGCCAGCTTGGGAACTGTAATAGTGCAAAGCTTTTCCCTTGCTTTTATTTATATAATAGTGTTTTATTTTTTTAAAATTTTGCTAAAGGGATGTGCATCTTTGCGTTCCTTTGGCTGTTGATGAATATTTAAAGTGTAAGTTGTTTTAATTTTTTGGTTATTAACTGGTTGATGGTGCTTGGATCCGTTTGATTATTATTTTATCAATGAAATAATTTTTGACCCTGGTCATTCATATAGGTGGGTTATAATTGAATATCTATTTAAAGATCGGTGGTGGAAACTATCGAGGTGTTATATTCTATTACTGCGAGATCTATAGCATATATTTAAGTAAGGAAAATCTAACGATCAGGTAGGTATGTTTTTTGTATGCGCTGGATGAAGATCCAGCGCATACTTTGTTACATATGACCATCATGTTAGCTTTCATCGCTTTATATACAGATTCATAAATTCCATTAGAAATGTAATATGCTTTTCCCATATCAATAGGCAGACCGCTCTTTGCTGTATTTCAGTTAAACGTTTATACTTTCCGTTATGAAAGGATTTATAAAATTGACCGTCAGACCAACCTAACAATTTGCATATTTCATTCCTTAGCTCTGAGGTACTATTTATTGTATAGTTACGGTGAGCTTCTAATGGATTCTCTTTCATACTATTATATTTTGGTGCATTATTGAATTAGTTATGATATAAATCGCTGAATTTAAATCCAGTACATTTGTAATCTATTTTCGGTGTCATGTATAAATCATCAGATATCTATGTATTCATTAAGAAATCTAGCTGTTTTAACAGTATGAAGTAGGGGGAAGAGCTAGTCTATCAGTCTGCGTATCTGATTTCTTATCTCGTCCATACCTTTGTGCTAAAACTTCAATGAGTTTTAATTGGGTTCCTCCCCATATTTTATAGCGTTTGGTGCATAATGAAAGTGATTATTACTTAAATCGCCGCTAGGTAAATACTTGGCGCGCCTTTAACTATTATATTATGAAAAACCGTCCTAAATATCATTTATTTTTAAAATGTAATTTAAATACGTTTAATTGTATTGGTATTATAATAAAAAGAAAAATTAATACATTTTATCATTCTAAAACAAAAATAATAATAAAACACATTTAAAATACATTTTTATGTATTTAAAATACATAAAAATGTATTTTAAATACAAATAATACACATTTTCAATTATTTATCTCTTTCTTATATTTGTCCATACTATATGGAAGAGGTACTTAAATACAATAAGATTAAAAGTTTTCTTTCTGATAAGCGTATTAGAAATGAAGATTTAGCAAAGTTTTTAGGTAAAACTGTGAATAGTATTACCAAGTGGAATAGTAACAGAGCACAACCTCCCATTCAGGAATTATATAGAATAGCAGAATTTCTAAAACTGAAAGATTGGCGTGATCTTCTTGAAAAGGAACCTTACTTTATTAAAATAGGGAGAGATAAAGAAGATAAGAAATAATACTTGGCATTGTCTAATCAAGGGTTTTTCTTAACCTCCAAAGGCATAGCTGAGGGGACTATACATCAAGTATTCTCAAAGTTGGTTTATTCCGCAATATGGACTAACTCTCATTATTCAGTAAAAGGCTCTGTAACATTAAGTTTCCATCCAACCCAAAGGAAGCGTAAATTCGTCAGGACCGTTGCACTTGGTACTCTCCCGCTAAATAACTGGGTGATGCCGGCATTACTAATATCCAGGCGTGTGGCAAGTTCCGTTTTAGTCAAGCCGTATTGCTTTAATAAATAAATAATTAAGAATGTCGATGAACGTCGGCTTGATTGGCATGGTGTAAGCCATATTTTCCCACTGCTCAATAGCATCTGACACTTCCGCAAGGCGCAATTCTTCTCGCTCACTTAGAGCAGTAAACCCTTTACTTAAGAGTTCTTCCAGCTCAACGCATGCCTCGTGATACACCTTCTTAGTCTCAATTTTTCATATTTGTTTTAGTTTCCTTGTAACGGTATTGCTATTGTTCGGAGCGATACCTACAAATAAGAATACCAGGCATATCATTAGCTCTTTTTAGTATAAATTGCTACGGATTTTGTTATTATTTATTATTATAATACCTGGGATTTAATAAAGTATTATCTATATATTCCTTATAGTTATTCACCATCTTATCAATTCCTTGCGTAGGGTTTTTTCTTATTAGATTTGCTTGCCAAGTTCTATATTGATTTCCCACATTAATATGTAAGGATGATTGTATCCATTCAAAAATTTGGTTAATGCTAACTTCGCCATTATTTATTTGACGAGAGCAATAAATGAAATATCCTAATTCAACTATATCATTTATCTTCCCAGTCCATTTTAATATTACTGTATTCTCTTTGTGAGAGTTGGAATTCCCGTTTTGCAATACTGGTGTTAAGGTTTGAATTGTTATTTTAAGTATAGTTTCGAGTTTAATCCATGCTTTTAAGCAGGCAATCTTGGAGGACATAGGGGTAAGAAATCTCTCGTCAAATAATATCCCTTCATCTGGGTTTATCCATATAAATTCATCTCTTTTTAAAAAGTAAAATTTATCAAGATGGGTGCTTCCAGAATTAAAATATAATAGGAATTCTTTGTTGTTAGAGTAGAACTTTTTAATTTTTATGATTTCAGTATCAAAATAGTCGATTTGTTTCTGGTGGGCTGTGGGACAATTAAGTATTATTGAATGTAATCTAAACAAAAAAATTATTGTGCTATCGAATTCAGGTTTAATTTCCTTATAAAATTCTATCTCGTCTTTTTCATTATCAAAATTATAACTCGCCATTATTGATTTAAGATATGCTGTATCAGAGGATACCTTTTGTAGTGCCTCAATTATATCTTTTTCATAAAGAGGAATTTTCTCGTAAAATTCATTAAGAAGCTCATCCCTCATTGATCTGGCTTTTTCAATCATCGCTTTTTAATTAATATGGTTAAAAATAATTTTGCTATTAAATAATATTGTGCATTTATATTACTGAAAGTACTTCTAAATGCGCAATAGAATAGGAAAGCCGCAAAATAATAGGCTTTGAGGCTTTTCTTCCCAGTACCCTACCTTCTAAATAAGATGATTAACATTCATAGCTGTACGCTATTATTATCTATATGGTTCTGGAATTTTATTTTATATTGATCCCCTATTGGGAAAGGTTTATCGATGTTTGCTAGTTTGATATTCCCTTTTCCTTTTTCAATTGATTCTATAAAATTTACATTTATTATATATGATTTGTGTATTCTTAAAAAATCATTTTCCGGTAAATTTCTTTCCCATTGACCCAATACATAACTAGATTGGATATCTTGATTTATAGTTTTGAAAATTGTTGATTTGTTTTTTGATTCTAGGTATATTATTTCCTTAAAATTGACTTTCAATATTCTATTATTCTCGCTATTTTTTATTAATACATACTTCTTGTTTTTTGGCAGCAAACTTTTTTGTATAGTATTGCTGTTAATATCTTGTTTCCCAATTGCCTTAAATACCGCTTTTTCAAACTTTTCAAAGCTAATGGGTTTCATTAAGTAGTCTACAGCATTATATTCATAAGATTCAGAGGCATAATCTGTATGAGCTGTTGTTAATATTATTTGGGGTTTTCTTTGTAAGAGATCCAGAAATTTGAATCCTGTGGTTTTGGGTAACCTAATATCCAGAAATAATATATCGATTTTTATGCTATCCAGAATAGATTTTGCCACTAAAAAATCAGATGTGTACCCTACTAAGTCCACGATGTCAGATAGTTTTTCAATATGCTTTTTTAATATATTAACCGCTGCCACTTCATCTTCTAATATGTAACATAAAAGTTTACTTTCCATCTAATACATAATTTCAATGGTTATTTCAAAAGTTTGAGCATTCTCATTTACAGTTAATATGTGTTTATCTGCATAATGATAATGCAATCTCTTCTTTAGATTTTCCAAGCCTAAACCTGTTGAGGGACTTACCTTTAAGCCTTTACTATTTGCAATGTAAATTAATAAAGACGAACTGAAATCGTCAAAGTTGATATCAATGAATATTTCCTGGGTCGTATCTCCATGTTTAAATACATTTTCAATTGGTATGGTTAAAATGTAAGGGGGAACTTTTAGGTCTTTTAGATTTCCAGATTTGTTAAATGTTATTAGACTTGAATCGTTAAATCTATAATTAAATAAGGTCAATAGCTTTTCAATGTGGGTAATTTCATCAATTAGCAATATCTCCCCATTATGATCTTCCTTTTTCTCTATCGAATATCTCATAACATCGCTTAAGTCGATAATACCTTCTGCCAAAGAAGGCGAATATTCAAGCGCTTCCGAGTAAAAGAAATTAAGAGTATTATACAAGAAATGAGGGTCTATTTGAGCTTTCAATGCATGGAATTCAGTTACTATTACCTCTTTTTCGAGTTTCGTTATTTCCCACTTTTTTATAACTGTTTGTTTTCCAAACCAATATCCAATTCCCAACATTGAATATTGTGTATACCAATATAAATGCATTATAAAGGATTCCGTATGAGTATATGGAGTTCTTTCGGTCATAAACAATGGGTAGATATAAATAATAATAAATTCTCTTATCACATAGGTCACCACCAATAATACTAACATGGACAATGTTAATTTGATCCAGTTTTTATTTTTTAAATAATAAGGAAATATTAGCGAAGATGTCGCATAAAACATCCACGCCGCAAAAAAATACTTAAATACTGTATCCCATATATGACAATCACCTCCGTAGTGAATATAGGTAATACCATAGTTCATTAACGAATATAATAACCAGAAAATGACATGAATCCAAGGTGAATTATTTAACCCTTTAATTATCATATTCGAGATATTTTTGAGTCCATTTTATCCAATCAATATTGTAAGGAATTTTTTGGTCAGGTATAATTCCAATATTGTCGATCAAGGGTTTGTATATATGAGTTGACATGCCCATAGGACAAATATATTGCCACATTGGACAAGGTAAATTTCGATTTCTCCCTAATTCTGTATAATCTAATGCACCATTAGTATGTTCGCCGACTACAATAACCTTATTGCTTTGTTTGGCGTATAATGTAAATAGCTCCGCTGCACTTCCTGTTCGGGAGTTCGTTATTATTGCGATCTTTTTCGGATTAACGGTTCCATTTAGGACAATAGAATCTGGCTTTGAAACCAGAGTTATTTCACCTAGGTGAGCTCTCAGGCTATCAATTACTTCTTGGAAATTTCTTTTTTCTTTATCATTAAATTCTGGATTGTTCAAGGCTTCCGTATACAATAATATATTTTCCTTAGAAGATTTAATATATAGACCGTCTGTAAGAATTGGTTTGATATAAAATAGCCTAATAAGTGTATCTAATGTCATAATGCTTCCGCCAGTGTTATTCCGAATGTCGATAATTAAATTATTCCTTCCCGTAATTTCTTTCCAGTTTTTTCCTATAATTTCATTAATGGTATCTCTTAAACGGATATCACAACTTCCTATTCTTAGCAGAGATGTTTGGCTGGACAAATATTTGAAATATATTATATCTTCTTTGTCCGAATTTATTTGAATTCCTTTTTGTTCTTTTCTCCATGTTCCGAGTTCACCGAGGTTCATAGTATTATTTTCTACTAATGCTTTTGCATTTCTTTGAGTGTGATCGGCAATATAGAATTGAATATTATATGGATTTTTTCCAGACAATACCATTTTAACTTGTCCCTTATACCATTTAAAGTTGTCTGCTTTTATTACAATACCCTTATATCTTTCTGCTGTGTTTGTTTTTACAATTACTATCTTATAGTTGAATTCAGGCAGACTCCAAATTCCTTCTAAGGTATTATTGGTGTCGTGTTCATGATAATAATTTATTATTGAGTCAAGATTGATATGTTCAACTGCAAGTTTAGAAAACATAATTTTTAATGAATCGTAGTATTTATTGGTTGGTCCCAATTTGGTTGTTAGTACCTTTAAATGTGGATCATTAAAAAAGTTTGCATATTCTGTCAATAGTAAATAGCATTTATAATGGTCAGAATTGTGTGATTTTGCACGAAGGGTTTTAATTAGGGTTTTATAATCATGCGCTTTTTCTTCCTTCGTTTTTATATTAAAGCCCACATAATTATTTTCTATATCGCTTATTAGTGTATCAAGGTTTGTGCTACAATTACATTCCTGTGCTTTTAATTTTAAACACAAGAATACATTGCAGATAATTAAGAGTAATATTATCCGTTGCATTTTTAATGATTAATTGAGTTGAAAGTTTAGTTTATTGGCATTGTAAACGTTAAATATTCTCTTTTAACTTTTGCGCATGAATATTTTTTACTACTCCTCGGCAAATTGGTTCAACAGTAGAATCACATATAAACTGAGATTCCTTAGGAGTGTTGGCATTAGAATATTTAATATTATAAGGGGCAAAGTTCGAAATGATTGTTTTTGATAATAATAATGCTTTCCCGTTGTGCATTTTAGGTGTTTTCATAAGATGTGTATTTATTGGTTACAAACTGATATAAAATTAACCCATACTTGTAAGATTTCAAAATAATAGAGTAAACAGTTCTTTCTAGGGAGTGAACCGGTGATTTTAGGGAGTAACCCCATATTTTTATTTAAACTTTATTATTGCAAAGATGAATCTATGTAATACTTGAGATACGCTCGAACATAATTGGGCTTTATAATACCAAGACAAGAAATCTTATAGACCTGTATACTCGGTGTATATTTTCTCTTCCTGCTGAATGTATGTTTGTGTCGTGATGATTGACAAACATATTAATAACGCAAAACGAAAATATTGATGTTAGCAGGAATTATGAGTTGGGGGCAGTTTTTCACTTTGTTGGGTGGTGCGGCGGCAGTGTATTACGGCTACGTGATGTTGCGATTTGGTAAAGTGTTATGGAAGAGTGGGCCGCCGCCCACCCCTTCAAAGCGGGTATGGCATGTCGAAACGCAGGAAGAACCAGACGAAATTGACCAGACCCCGGTAAACGAAAATGCAACATTATCTAATTCACTTAAAGCGGAGCCAATCCCAAAACCGGGATTTGTTTTTGAACCAGGACCGGAAGAACAAGCCCTGGATACCATGTCTTTGGTAGTGGATAACATTGAGATTCTATTGGAAAATGCTGGAACTGATATGGATAGGGAACTGCTTTTCGCAAACATTACACAGGAAGTCGCTTCAGCTCCTGTATTGCATGCACCTCCTTATAGAACAATGCTGGCTAATGTGATTACCCGGAAAGCATCTGAGGTAGCTGGTTTGGAGCTTTCAACCGCTGAAGCGGACGCGCTAATTCCAGCTGCTTAATAGCATTGCTTTTCTCTTATTTTTTCAAGTTAAATACATATTGTAATGAAACGACTGTGTGGTGCATGGGTTCGTGTGAGGGATCATGTCTTTTCGAGAAGGAAACTTACATTTTTGTTCGTTGCCGCAATGGCAGGAATATCAAAGTTATATGCGCAGGATGGTTTAACCGCTGCCGAAACCGCCGTCAAAGGTTACTTTCCCGCTGCTGTTAACCTCATGTATGCAATAGGTGCTCTGGTAGGGATCGTGGGGGCTGTGAAGGTATATAACAAGTGGTCAAGCGGAGATCAGGATACCTCGAAAGTAGCTAGCAGCTGGTTCGGTGCGTGTATTTTCTTGGTGGTAGTGGCTACGATATTGAAAGGCTTCTTTAAAGTATAAATGAAAGCACGTTCTTGGGGAAAAGGACCGGACCATTTTGGGCATGATGATGAAGCATGCCCCAGCTATCAGCCGGCTTGGCTGCGGTTAGTACCCACCAATACATAACAGGAATGCCCGCGTTTGTGAGGTCTATGCAGTGATTATTGATTCGTGTTGTTCTCCTGGCATAAGTATAGACCTGTAGATGGAAAGTGTGTTTGAATGCCGGGTGTTCCTGTTTATGTTTTCTTATAATGTCTTAAGAATGAAACTATATCAGATCAATAAAGGTGTCAATAAGCCGCTTGAAGTAAAAGGCGTAAAAGCGCAATACCTTATTTATTTGGCAATAGGAGCGATCGTTTTATTGCTGCTCTATGTCGTAGGTCATATTGCAGGGGCGCCCGGTTTTATTTTGTTGCCAACAGTGGGTGTTTTAGGGGGTGCATTGTTTACAGGGGTAAGCCAGGCTTCGAGAAAGTATGGTGAACATGGGTTGATGAAAGCCATGGCTTACCGCCGGGTGCCTTCTGCAATATTATCTACTTCAAGGAAGGTATTTCTTCGATTAACAGAAAATGTGATGTGTGATGATAGTAGTGTTAGCGTTAGTCATGGTCATAATGACCGCCGTGGTATTGCAAATTAAGCCACCGGTCAACAATACTAAGAAGTTAGACGGCATTCTGCCGATCTATAAAGTGGAAAACGACGCAATTATCAGTAAGAATGGTGACATTACAGTCGCTTTTCAATTGCATCTTCCCGAGATATTTACATCAAGTCAGGAGGACCTGGATGCAATTCATCATGCATGGGTAAAAGCGATACGCATCCTGCCTACCGGAACCATTCTGCACAAGCAGGATTGGTACGTCGATAGGGTATATAAAGGAGACTTTGATCGGGATAATCATACTTTCCTAAGTTACAGTAGTGAAAAGTACTTTCATGAACGCCCTTACTTAGACCATCATTGCTACCTTATGCTGACCTTGCCTGTAAAAGGAAGGAGGCCCGCCAGTTCTGTACTCTCCAACTTACTAAGGAATTCTTTTGTACCGCCTCAGACCATTAATCCTGCTGTATTACAGAACTTTCAGGATAAAGCCGGTCAATTTGAAAAGCTCATAACAGCAAGTGGGGCCATTAAATCCCGCATGTTGACCGCATCCGACCTGGTGGGTAATAAAGATTTGCCAGGCTTATTTGAAAAATATCTTTTCCTGTCAGCCGATGGTGATACGCCGGAAATAAAGGACATAACCTTCAAACCTGATCTGAGAATTGGTGAAAAATTTTGCCAACTGTATACTTTAAGTGATGTGGAGAACCTGCCATCTGTTTGCAGTCCGAAAATACAGAATGACAAGTATTCTACCGATAAAACGAAGTTCTTTGTCGGGTTCGCTTCACCGGTAGGCCAGCTTTTAAGTTGCAATCATATTTATAATCAGTACATAGTTGTACAAGATCCCCTTAAAGAAACCAAAGCGTTGGAGGCGAAGCGCAGACGGATGCAGTCTCTTTCCAATTATTCAAGGGAGAATAGCATCAGCCGGGATGCAGCAAATGATTTCCTTAATGAGGCAATTAGTGAACAGCGTCAATTTGTACGTGGTCATTTCAATATATTGGCATGGTCGGATGACCAGGCAGGTATAAAAGATTTGCGCAATAAAGTCGCAGCGTCTCTTACCCAAATGAATGCGGTGCCTAATCTGGAAATTAATGGTGCACCACAACTGTTCTGGGCAGGACTACCGGGAAACGCTGCAGACCTGCCCATGAATGAAACATTTTCTACCTTTTCCGAACAGGCTGTATGTTTCTTTAACCAGGAAAGTTGCGCGGAAACTTCTATTGCTCCCGTAGGCATTCGTTTAGCGGATCGTATATCTGGTAAGCCACTATTTGTCGATCTCGACCTGGCTCCACGGGCCAATGGGGTAATTCAAAATCTTAATCGTATTATTCTTGGACCATCCGGATCGGGTAAGAGCTTTTTTACAAATGCATACATGCGTTCTTGTTACGAACAGGGGGCACATGTGGTCATAGTTGATGTAGGCCACTCGTATTCCGGATTGTGTTCGCTTGTTAACGGTTATTACTTTACCTATGAAGAGAAAAACCCGATTAAGTTCAATCCCTTCTACATTTCCATTGGGGATACCCTGGATACCGAGAAAAAGGAAAGTATCAAAACACTACTGTTAGCTTTATGGAAGAAGGACACCGAAACATTTAAACGTAGTGAATATGTCGCGTTATCGAACGTCTTGACGGCCTACTATGCCTTTTTGGATGCCAATAGCCAGGTATTTCCTTGCTTCAATAGCTTCTATGAATTTTTCAGGGACGAGTATGTGTCTGTTTTAGAGGCCGAAAAGCTACAGCAACGGGATTTTGACGTAAATAATTTCCTATTCGTCATGAAACCTTACTATACCGGTGGCGAATTTGACTTTCTACTGAACGCCTCCGAGAATTTAAACCTTTTGGATGAAAGGTTCATAGTCTTTGAAATTGATAATATTAAGGATAATCAAATTTTGTTTACAGCAGCCGTACTCACGGTGATGCAGCTGTACATAAACAAGATGCGAAAGCTGAAGGGAATTCGCAAAGTAATCCTTATTGAAGAGGCGTGGAAAGCATTGATGAAAGATGGATTCGCGGAATATATTAAATACCTCTACAAAACCGTACGGAAATTTTATGGTGAAGCAATTGTTGTTTCACAGGAAGCAGACGATATGATTGCAAGCCCTATTGTGAAGCAAGCCATTATCAATAATAGTGATACAAAAATCCTTCTCGATCAAAGCAAGTATCAGAACAAGTTTGACCAAATTCAAGAGCTTTTGGGTCTTACTGATAAGGAAAAGGCCCTCATATTAAGTATGAACAAAGCAAATGAACCCGGAAGGAAATACAAAGAAGTATTTATCAGTTTAGGTGGAACAGTTAGTAAGGTATACAGAACGGAAGTATCCCGTCAGGAATATTATGCCTACACCACCGAACAGACTGAGAAGACTAACGTGCAGAAGTTGGCAGCAATACATGGCAGCATGGAGAAAGGCATCCAGGAAATGGTCATGGCGGCATAATCCTTAAAATAAATTGTATGAGTGATACATTCTTTGCAAAGTCGATGTTGGTGGCTTTAGGGTTTGATACGTTATTACCTACAAGTGAAATTGATTTGATGGCTGAAAAAGAGCCACCCAATTTTTCACTCTATTGCCGGAAAAGAGAAGATAAAGCCAATTTTCATTTTAAGATTGATTTCAATAGGGATCTGGCTGGCTGTTACCATCTTGACTCGTATACTTCTGCGATATTGATGAACAGAGATTTTGAAGGGGTTTATATAGGTTCAGTGTGTATTAAAACGCTGGAAGAAGATCTGAAGCAATTGCCGTGGAATGAACGGTACGCCGGGGATGTTCGCAGCCGATTGGATGCCTGGAACAGTACATACGCAGTAGTAGAAAAATTGGGTTGGATCATTTCTTCGCCTTCAAATGAAGACAGGCATATAGGCATTTATCTTGCCTTAAACTACTTGCCTCTATCCATGTTGGGATCATTTTATTTGACGCACGATGCCTTTTATGTACTGCCAAAAGAGCTGTTAATTACTGTTGACCTTTCTGCCGGTGCTGTTTACTACCCGGCTGATAAAGCTATTTCGGAATTGTATAAGCGAGTGAATGCAAATCCAAAGAAATGTGTTTTCAGTTTTCTTAAATAGAATCTATTAAAATGAAGAGGTCACTAATTATAGCGCTCTTTTTGTCTGCCATGCTGACGGTTGCACCCACTCAAAAAAGTCATGCAATCGTTTGGGTGGTGGTGAAGGCCGCTGCAAAAAAGATCATAAAGGCGATTGATTTGCAGGTTCAACGAATGCAAAACAAAACCATCGGTCTTCAGAATGCTCAGAAGGCAATCGAGAATACGTTGTCGAAACTAAAGCTGGATGAAATATCAGGCTGGGTGACAAAGCAGAAGGAGCTTTACCAGGTCTATTACGACGAACTGGTAAAGGTTAAAAACGTTATTACTTACTACCAGGAAATAAAGGTCATCATTCAAAAGCAGGCAGACATGATCGATGAGTATAAGGAGGCTTACAGTCTTTTTAAGAGCGATAGCCATTTTACCCCTGATGAAGTTGAGCACATGGCCGAGGTGTATGACGGTATTTTAACGCAAAGTGCACAAAATCTTAAATCGGTTAATCTGGTTATAAATTCCTTCCTGACGCAGATGAACGATGCCGCACGTCTGGCTCTTATACATCGAGCTGGGGAAGCTATCGATGAAAATTGTAGTGATTTGCGTCAGTATAATAGTAGTAATAAGGCGAAGGCTTTTAACAGGGCTAAGGATCAAAACGATCTGGCTGCATTGCGTCGGTTATACGGAAACCTTGAATGAAGCCAAATTTCCTGTAATCGCGCTGTATATGTTCAGGCATATACCTTTGTCGGCTGTGGGAACGTCTACCACGCGTTTTAGATAATATGCCATAAAGCGATATTATCAACCTATGTGTTTACTTTTTTAATTTATCCGTATGAGAATTGTAATCTTATTGTTGTTGCTGCTCTCCATATCTCGTTTGGGATATGCTCAGACCTGGGATGAATGGTTTAACCAGAAAAAGACACAGACAAAATACCTGTTGGCACAGATAGCAGCTTTCCAGGTGTATGCCGGCTATCTTAAGAAAGGATATGATATAGCGAAGGGGGGCTTAAATGCTGTCTATGATATTAAAAACGGGGAATTCAGCTTGCACAGCGATTATTTTAACTCTTTAAAACAGGTCAATCCCAATATACAGCACTATGCGCCCTTATTGGAGGCGGCAAATAATATAGCCTTTTCTTTCAAACTATGCACCGAAGCAAAGCATCGAATGACAGGGAATAGTCGTTTTCTCCCTGCTCAACGAGAATATTATTCACGCTGCATAGACACACTGATGGGTAAAATCTCCGCTACGTTGGATGATCTTATTGCAGTGACCACAAGCGGACGCCTGCAAATGACGGATGACGAACGCATTGAAAGAATTAATGCCGCAATCAATGCCAATCGCGTTCAGTCCGCAGACGCAGGCAGGTATTATCAGCTGGTGATTTTTACGGATCAGAACGTGGGAAAGCAGGCGGCTGAGAATGAAGGATTACAAACTTTGTTAAGCATTAAGAAGTGATTATGAAATGGTGTGTAGGTTTTTTGCTGTTGTTATTATTGCCCAGGTCTGGAAGCGCGCAAGCAATTGAGTTGGCACAATTGGCATTGAATATTGAAAAGTTAGCCCAGTTGAAGAGCATATTGCAGGATATGTATAAGGGATATAAAGTCCTTTCTGATGGCTATAACAAAGTGAAGGACGTTGCCAGCGGTAACTATAAGTTACATGAGGTCTTTTTAGATGGTCTTTACATCGTAAGCCCGGAGGTGAAAAAATACAGGCGTGTAGCCGATATTATTTCTTGTCAGGTAGCTATACTTCAGGAGGGTAAAGAAGCCTGGAAAACATTTGGATCTGCCAGTGTGTTTCAAGGCTCCTATCGTGATTATATCAGCCGTGTTTTTAACAGCTTATACGAAGGTTCAGTTAGGAATTTATCTGAGCTTACAATGGTCATTACTTCAGGTTCACTGAGAATGTCGGATGATGAACGTTTAAAGGCTATTGATAAAATTTATGATGATCTCCAAGGCAAACTTACCTTTTTAAGGTTATTCAACATTGACACCAGGACGTACATGGTAAACCTCATTCGGGAAAATAACGAGAACAGCGGATTGGAAACGCTGCATGATTTGAATTGATTTATATACCTGTTTAAAATTGAGTAGTTATGAAAGTGTGGTGTTTGGTTATAATCGGGATTGCTATAGGTGTATTTATTCCCTCTATTGCGTCAGCACAGTCCGTAGCTGAGCATATCAACGGTCTTCAGGCTGTTTTAGATAAGTTATATAAAGATATGCTTCCCAAGTGTTCCAGCCTGATCGGTATTGGAAGGGCTATTGCCTGTTTTGCATCAGTCTTTTATATAGGTCATCGGGTATGGCGTAGCATAGCAGCAGCAGAGCCGGTAGACGTATATCCTTTAATGCGGCCTTTTGCGATTGCGCTCGTCATCCTGAACTTTCCCGCCGTCTTGGCGGTATTCAACGGAATCCTATCTCCTACAGTAAGTGGGACCAAGACGCTGGTGGTAAATTCTGACGCGGCAGTAAAGGAACTCTTCGCGAAAAAGGATGCGGCTATAAAAAGTACGGACCAGTGGCAAGCCTTGGTAGGCAAGTCAGAGACAGGTGACTATGACCTTTGGGTGAAGTATGCACATCCTAGTGATGGTGGCGGGGGGATGTTCTCCAGGATTTGGAAGGAAATGCAGTTTATATGGGATAAAATGAAGTACAATATGCAAAACGAGCTTAAAATGGTATTGTCTACCATTCTGCAAATTTTGTATGCTGCTGCCTCCCTCTGTATAAATACGCTTAGAATTTTTAACCTGATCCTATTGGGTATACTTGGACCGTTGGTCCTTGGGTTGAGCGTTTTCGACGGCTTGCATCATACGCTCCCGGTTTACCTTGCCCGGTACATCAATATTTACTTGTGGCTACCCATCTGTAATATCCTTGGTTCGGTATTGGGTACAATTCAACAACATTTAATTCAGATGGATTTGGATTCTCTTGCCAAATCAGGAACGACCAGTTTTGGTTTATATGATGCAGGTTACCTGGTATTTATGGTCATAGGCATTATCTGTTATACCACAGTTCCAAGTATCGCAGATTGGATTGTACATGCCGGCGGCGGATCAGCTTTGCAGCATAAGGTGACTGGACATGCCCACTCGATGACCGGCAGGGTAGCTGATGTTGCCACCAACCCGTTCGGTATCCGTTCGTAAAGGGAGCCGTATTGTAAGTGTGTAGAATGATAAATGTGTGTTATGTTCCAACAATTCAAGAATATAGAAACGGCTTTTAAACATATTCGACTGTTTACAGCTGTGCTTATCATTGCAACGGTGATTATTACCTGTTATACCATCTACAGGAGTTATCGGTACGCAGGCGATGCGCAACAAAAGGTATTCGTAATAATAGACGGCAAAGCTATTCAGGCAGTTTCCGCTACGAGAAAGGATAATATTCCAGTAGAAGCCACCGATCACATTAAAGTGTTTCATAGCCTTTTCTTTTCTCTTACACCAGATGAGAAAGCTATACAGTCTGGCCTAAGCAAGGCAATGTACCTGGTTGATAAATCAGCTAAAGCCCAATATGATGATTTAAAGGAAGCGGGCTATTATGATCAGGTGGTGTCTGGCAATATTAGCCAGGAAGTTTCCTGCGACAGTGTTCATATTGATATTAACCAATACCCTTATTCTTTTCGGTATTATGGAAAATTACGCATTGTTAGGCCAACTTCTACAGTGATACGTAACCTCATTACAGATGGGTTTATTAGAGACCTGAATACCCGTACAGAGAATAATCCGCATGGCTTTTTGATTGAACGATGGGCCATAATTGATAATACTGATGTAACCGTCAATAATAAATAGTATATGTGGTTGAAAAATAATAATAGAAAGGGTACTCCCTTTGTATTTGGAAAGCTGGCTGATTTTGCCGACAAAAAGTTGCGACATCTTTCTTTAATGTTGAATGCCAAGGTCGAACGAATGGCGATCAGGCAAAGAAAGACCGTACTGATAGTGTCTCTATTTGCGCTTAGTATAGCTGGTGTTGTTTGTGCAATACCTGGTATCCATATTTTGCCTGTATCCGGCATGCTTCCATTGCAATCCGCGCCACCTCCTGTATTCCCTTCAGAGAGTTTAGCTGATGCCCGTTATAGCAAAAATGATTCTTTGCTTGCATCGCGTTTTAGAAACATACTTGACAGCATGCGCAGAACTGAACAAGGCCGAAAGGAAATTGAGTTTTTTGAAGCCGATAATCCTGGACTACTCGATAGCATGCTCCTAATTAGTAATTCATTGTATCCAAAAAAATAGCAACGACTATGGAAAAAGAAAAATTGAAAGCGCGGATATTGTTATTCATGCCTGTGGTATTCATCCCATTAATTTGTTTGATTTTTTACGGTATGGGCGGCGCGGAGGATAATAGGGAGCCGCCAACCGTGAATTCAGGGTTTAATACTGTCCTGCCGTCACCAAAGTTAAAAGAGGATGATGCCATGGATAAGTTGTCATTGTATAAGAAGGCAGAGACAGATTCACTGTCCTTACGCAAACTTGCCCAAGGTGACCCGTATGCCTTAACAGTGCCCAGCGGCAGTGATACTTTCTCCACGCCGACTACCCCCGGCTCTGAATTTAAAAATCTAAAGTCCGGCAAACCTGTAGGCGGAGAAGAAAAGGTAAAGGAACAATTGGCTTTGTTGCAGAAACAGTTATCTGTATCCGATAAGCCAGTGCAGGCGAGTGGGCCTG
Organism: Chitinophaga sp. LS1; assembly: GCF_034274695.1. NCBI lineage: Bacteria > Pseudomonadati > Bacteroidota > Chitinophagia > Chitinophagales > Chitinophagaceae > Chitinophaga > Chitinophaga sp. LS1. The sequence goes on along the minus strand of NZ_CP128362.1, from coordinate 503,630 downwards.
CCACTTCCCAAACACAGGATGTTTCAGGATCAGCAGATGAGCAATTGCGTCAGATGGAAAAGATGATGCATGCTATGCAGGGGGCTGCCAGTGAGCCTGACCCGGAAATGACGCAATTAAACAATATGCTTGATAAAGTCCTTGATATTCAGAATCCTTCCAGAACGAGAAATAAATTAAAGGAGGAATCGCTGAAAAATCGGGGCAAAGTTTATCCGGTTGCTACATCAGCCAAATATCAAGGAGACGATTTATTGCCTGCCAGGCCCAATCAGGGCGATACCATCTATAGCAGGTGGAGAGATTCGCTTGCCCGCATATTCCAGCAGCCTGCGAAAACGAATCGTTTTTTTGATCTTGAAGATGCGGAGGATCAACCTGGGACAACTAATGCTGTTGCCGCTGTTGTAGACGAAGAGCAGACCTTAGTAGCAGGTGCAGCTTTAAAGATTCGGTTAACGCAGGATATTTATATCAAAGGGCAACTGATACCTAAAGGTACAAATGCACATGCTGTGTGCGACTTAAGCAATGAAAGGTTAATGGGTGAGATTAAAGAAATTCAATATAAGGGTAATATTTTTCCGGTATCCTTACAGATCTATGATGGTGACGGCATTGCCGGCATACGTGTCCCCGGTGCTATAACCAGGGACGTGGCTAAAGACGAAGCTACAAACGCTATTCAGACCCTGCAAATGGCATCACTTGATCCCAATATTGGCGCACAAGCAGCTACAGCCGGTATTAGTGCTGCAAAAAGTCTGCTCTCTAAAAAGACTAAACTTATCAAGGTAACGGTGAAAAGCGGTCATCCTATCCTTCTATTGGACACGAATAGTAACGAATAAACGAAAGAACGATGGCAAAATTAACATTAGAGCAATTAGATAAGTTAGGGCTAAGCGCTGCAAAGGCGCCTATTGAACGGGCTATTCAGGATGGCCTTTCGGAGGCTTCTATCAGTTTTCCTGAAAAACAGGGTAAGGACGATTTAATTATATATCTGTCATTTCGCCTGTTGCCGGACTTGAAATCTATAGATTTAACCGAATATGAAATTTTATTAAAGCTCCCCATTGTTCCTATACACGCACAAATCGATGGTATCGATACCGCCAATCTGGAACGGAAGCTATCAGAAATTGACTGGGGACAGCAGCTATCTAAAACTAACGGTGTTTACAACACCATGATAGAATTGCTTAGTACGCTCTATGCTTTGGAACAGGCCGGAACGGATGGATATGCTATTAGCAGGCAGCTGCAAGTGAAATACCTGACAGGTACTCCATTTGCCAAGTCTATTGCAGGGGATTTCCGCCTCAAGTTGCTGAGTGAAAAGCATTACCCGCGTCAGTCATTTCGCAACCATTTCCCTTCTGTTAAGGAAGCTCACTTATTTATGCGCCATGAGCTTAAAATTAAGGGATGGGACTTGCCGGAGGGTATCAAAAGGAAGGGTGGCAGGGCAAAAAAGCTGTAACTCATAAGACTACTGTATTCTTTGACTAATAATAATGTGAAAATGAAAAAGGTGATGTTGTTAAATTGGTTATTTGTTGGATTGTTCTTTTCGAGGCTGCATGCACAAACTACGTTCGAGGTAAAGAACATTTATGTAAGTTTTTACCAAACCGTATTGCTCGTGTTTGACGCTCCTGTACAGGATTACGATAGAGGGTCTGCCGATATTTTAGTCAAGGCAGCTAATAAGAACAGCTATGTGCTGAAGGTTAAGGCTAACCGGGAGAATTTTAAGCCGACCACCATATCTGTCTTTACCGATAAAGGTGCCATCTACTCAATCCGTGTCTTTTATGTTGAAGAAGCCCCCTCCTTGGAATACCATTTTGGTACACCTGAGAAACTGTTGTCAGCCATACAGTCGCAGAAAGTAGATACCTCTAATCAATTTCAATACGCTATCAGGAGAAATGCTGACAGCATTGCCCAATTCAAAAAGAGGGCACGCCATCCAAAAGCGCATAACAGCGGAATGAAAATCAACTTGCGGGGCGTATATATACATAATGGCGTATTATACTTTCATCTTACCCTGAATAACCGTTCTAATATTCCTTATGTCATCGACTATAGCAAGGCATGCCAGAGGGACAAAACAAAGGCTAAACGTACCTCTGTCCTGGAACAGGAAGTTTACCCCTTGTATCAGCTACTAACACCAGGCGGGAACATTTCCAACAAAATAAGCCAGACCTGGGTGATTGCCTTTCCTCAATTTACCATTGCAGATTCGAAGTTCTTAACGATAGATCTTTTTGAAAGAAACGGCGATAGGCATTTACAGCTCAGAATTAAGGGGAAGGATATATTAAAAGCAAGTCCACTATTCCCCGATAAAACTGATCAATGATGAAGAAAGATACTGGTGTGAAAATGAACCCACTCGAAGAGGAATTGCAACGATGGGCAGCGAAAGAACAATTGTATCAGAAAACGCTGGGTGCTGCTACTGTACAGTCTAAATCTTTCCTGAAGGTAAAATATAAACACCTTCGTAGTCTACAGCGTCAAATTAAGGACTCCAAGGACAAAGATGTGAAAGCATCCCGTAAGATATTAAAAGGGCATTTGAGGACTACCCGGCGCCAGCTTTATCCTTGGTGGCAAAGATGGACGGCTGACATCGCAAGAGCGGCCTGGAAAACTGTTGGCTTTATTTTCAAGCAGGTTAGGAATGCAGCTAAAATAATAAATGAAAAGCAAAGGGAACGCAGGCTTGTGAATAATGCCCCCTTTGATACCAATGTTTTGGCCACAGATAACAAACAGGACGCGACTACAAAAGCTGTTTCTCAGCAAATGCAACAACCTCTGCTCAAATCGAAACGACGGGAACAACCACGGGTACTGCTCAATGCGCCCCGTTTGGGTAAAGGTATATCCTGAGGCGGGCCTAAAATAGTGTGTTATGGAGCAAAACAGGGTTGAAGTAGCGGTAAGCAGATGGGATGCCAAGCAGGCGAAGTACCTTCAGAAATTTGGGACGGATCTTTTACAAGATCGGGAATTCAATTTGCTGCGTTTGCAGGTTTGGAAGAGAATTGTTAAACAACATAATAAATTAAGGCTGACTGAGGGTGAATACGATGACCTGCATTTCGTCAAAGGACAAATCAGGCAGATGGATGATGCCCTGTTCCCCGGTATAAAGGGCTTTTTTCAGAAGATGAATTACAAGTTCTGGAAAACGGTTGATCGCATTTTAAATGGAAATCCAGCTTTTTTGCAGGATTCGACCATGTTGAGTATGTCCCCGCAGCCGAATGAAGCGCCTATTGCGCAGCAACATCCGGACAGAGCGGCGCTTACCGCCGTATATGTCTCTCCGGAACTAAAGACGGACAAAGCGTCAATAGCTGGCACGGCACAAACCAATAGCGGCCCGCCTGTAGATGCCGATTCTATGCCAACTTACAAACCTGTAAATGCCGCTGCGTCATTAGCGTCGGCCACAGACACGCCGGGGAATGAACCGGAAATCAAAATGGATGCAGCGCCTTTGCGTAAATCAGTTCACCGCGACCGGGAAATAAAAACACATAGCGGTAGGATGCGTACAATACAATAATTTTTACAATTTAATTTTTGAGTTATGGACAACGTGCAGAATGAATCAGGTTTCAATATTGAACAGAATTTGGCAGTATTAGCTGATACTGTCCGCATCAGGCAGCTGCCTGAAACAGTTTTAAATACACTGCCCGAACAGATGGCAGCCGGAAAGCCGGAAATTAAAACCTATGGTATGTCTGGTTTCGAGGATACTTCTACTATTGTTGCCGTAGAGGCTATTTTTAATTTGGTAGGTGATAAGTATTACTACAATAGGGCTGTTACTACTGTCAGTAGAGAAATTGAAATACATCACGAGAAAATAGGCAACCTTAACACAGCAGACCTGGAAGCTCGTCTGGCAAACCCGCCTAACCCGGAATTAGTTGGACCCGAAAACAGAAATGAATACAATATTGCTTTGGAAGCGTATCAAGGTGAGATTAAACAGGATCTATTAATTGTTCAGAAGGAAAAACCGGAGATTTTTAACCGCCTTATTGTAAAATACGATCCTGATGTCGATATTCAGATGGATAAGAATTCGCTGGATAGGCAGGCTAAAATTGATGCAGACCACAACAGGACCTTTGAATTTAGTGATTACTATAAACTTACCACCTTGGAAATGTACAACTTGCTGGAAGATAGAGCTGTGTACAAAACATTGAAACAATATAGCTATGTTGACAATGATGGCAATTTGGTGGAAGGTGAGAACCTTAAAAATCGCCCGGACCTAAAAAAAGTATCCTCTAACTTCGATACCTGGCTAAAACTCAAAGACCAACCTGATGGAATAAAGGCAATTGAGTTCGTAGGTGGTCTGCGTAATGTAGAATCACAATTGAAGGAATTTAACTTCCTCAATATGGACGAAACCAGCTATGTACACAAACTGGCCTACCATATTCGAAAAGGTAGTGAAGTGGTAGTTAAATATCCTAATGCATCCGGTACGTCAGATTTATTAGTTTCTGCTAATCCCCCTGATGGCCTGAAAATTTCCAACATGGACGGTAAGGTCCTTAGCCCGGTTCCTTTTCTTAAAGTTCCACCGGAAAGGAAAAATCTATCCAGGCCAGAAGTGTTGAGTTCCCATGACCGGCAGCAGAGAAATGCTGAAGCGAATCAAATGCCTGCCATTAATCCGCCATCAAATGCTCGCCTACCCGAAGGTGCAGAAACGAATGGCGTTTCCCACGCAAATAGTGCAACCACGCAACAGGGTGTTTTGGGGCAGATTCGGTCAATGTTTAGCCGTAACCGACGTTTTGCTGAAGACGGTAATAAGAATGGCAAGACAATGTAAAGCATAATGCAACGGGAACTACACTTGGATCAATGTTCCCGTTGTTTTTCCTTGGATTGTCAGCTTTTAAATGCCCCATTGGGCATCCGTTGCGACGCTCCGTTCGGGGTTTGGATCGCTATGCATCATGCAGCTCTGAAACTCGTTTTAATCTCATACAGGACAAGCCTATTATAGTTACTTCATCTGCTCAGTACTTACAATCCTGCTCATGCAAAAGCATATAACAGCGACAGTGTCAGGAAACTGTATGAGTTCTAAATCAGAAGATGAATGCATGTGAAATGTTTTAGCAAATATAAAAGCGATGTTCCGTCCAGGCTCGTTTCGCCGTTTACTTAAATTTAATAGACTATGGAAACATTATTTCTTGCTACCGTAGGGTTAAAATATGATCAGTGGAGGATGGGAAACAGCCGTTTGCCTGAATCATTTTCTACAAGAGAACCTTTCACCAACATAAATGATGCAATTATTGCTTTAAATAATATCCCCAGTTATTGCTTTGTTGATGCTTTAGCCATTCAGCATCAGCTTAATAAGTCGTTGGATTACGCTGTAATTCATGACAGTGATGGTGTAATTAATATCACAAAAAGTTATTTTGGCTGGTCGCGTGAACGGCCCCCAGGTATTTACCTGTCCTTGCACGGCATTGCAACAGAAGAGTACAATAGGTTATCCGGGCAAGATCTTATAAGTTATCCATCTATTAATTTGGGAACCGGTACGGCTTATAGGCTAATGGCTTATGAACAGATCGAAAAGGAACTTACAGCATTGCATCAGCGACAACCAGCTTCCAGATTATTTAAGCCTAATAAAGGCTATGGCCGTGCTGCAAAGTGATGCTCAACTTATAGTCCGAAAAGGAAACGGGCAATGCGGGAGCGCAACCCGTCAGCGATAGGACTATTGCGGGAATAACCCATAAGCCGCCTCCAATTTTGGGGGCGGTTTGCCATTGTGATAACGACAGCTACCCTATTTGCTTTCTTGCCTATCATTTTTTTCTCCGCAAATGTACCACCTGCCTTTCCGTTCTCAACAAGGGCTTTCGCGGCATATGCTCACTGCGTTCCGCTATTCCACGATCCCTTGTCTCGAACCGGCAGGTGGGAAATGCCTCGAAAAAAAATATGAAGAACAAGAAAAGCAAACAAAAGCAGCCTAAGTACCTGTATCGTGATGCAGAAGGCAATCCGGAATTCGCCAAAATTCAATTTGAAGATGACTGGGAGTGCCCTTGCGGTCCAGACGCTATGCGGGATTCATTTTGGCCTTGCGATAACTTCGGTAACCTCTTTGATCCTTCTGTCGATAGCAGAAAATACAAAATTCTATGCAAGTACTGCGGAAGGATATTCCATCCATCGACAGGACAGGTGCTGGGAAGAAGAAATGTCGATTACGTCGATAAGGAACATATTAGGGTATATGGATGATTAATTGAAATGATAACTGGTGTATACTTATTACACCAGTTATCTACTAAATAGCAAGCGCTTCTTAAAAAATTATAGTAATTGATCCCTTTTGCCGCCTCATTTGAGGCGGCTTTTTTCATTGGTCCCGTGGCGCCCTGCGCCACGGGATCACTATTCATTTTTAAAAGAAAGAGAAAAAAGAAAACAAAAGTATGGCACGCGGGTAAGAAAGCAAGTCTGAAGGCAAAAAAAATCTCCACCTCATACAGTTTGGTGTCCGCCTGGCGGCGGACCTCATATATGAGGTAGTATTTTTTTTAACCCAGGGTTGCTTTCTTACCCTTGTCCGTGCCATGTTTCGATGCTTTCTTTTTCTCTTTTTTCTTTTAAAAATGATCACGCAAAAAAAAGCAAAATGAAACACAACGCAAACACGCACACGCCGCCGCCTTTTGCCAAGATTATGGCAACATCCTGGGCTATCCAGATCGAAACACGCGTAACACGTAGCCGCGCATTATGCTACGCCTGGGGCATGTTCCTAAGCGAAAATGTTATGCTCTATCGCTTGGCTGCCAAACATGGCACCCGTCAGAAACCCCAGGTTTCCACTAACAACCTCACACTTTTTATTTAATCACTTGTAATCCTGGCGTATGCCGCCGCCAGTTCAAAAATAAGCGGCTATCCTATGGCAGATAATATAAATTTTAACCAGATCACAGGTAAACACGCTTTTTATTCAGTACGTCAAAAAGCATGGCACGGGAAAGGACAGATAGTAGACAAGTATCAAAATAGTACGGATGTGCTAACAGCTGCACAACTAAATTTTGATGTAGTTAAGCGTCCCTTGATTACTTATGATGCTATTGGTGAAGAACCAAACGAATTAATTGTACCGGATATTAAAGTTCCTGACTTTTTCGCGACTGTTCGCACCGATACAAATCAACCTCTCGGAGTTGTAGGAAGTGGTTATGAAGTAGTGCAGAACATAGACGCATTTAGCTTTTTTGATTGCATCGCAGGACCTGAAAATATCTACTACGAAACAGCCGGAGCATTGGGGAAGGGGGAGCGTATTTTTATAACCGCAAAACTACCTTCATATATTACCGTTGCAGGCATAGACACAATGGAAAACTATCTTTTCCTTACAACGTCCCACGATGGCAGCGGCTCAATTGTGGCCGGGTTTACTCCCGTGCGTATCGTGTGTAACAATACCTTAAACGCCGCTTTGCGCAATTGTTCAAATAAAATTAAAATACGTCATACTGCTAATGCAAAAGATAGGTTAAAAGAGGCTCACCGCGTAATAGGGATGGTAAACAAATGTATACCGGCAATCTCTGACACTTTTAATCACTGGGCTAAAATTAATATTACAGACCAGCAGGTAAAGGAATTGATTACCCTGGCCTTATCGCCTAACCCGGAAACAATCGCCAATATTAAAAAAGGAGAATGGGAAGAAGTAAGCACCCGTTTTAAAAATCAATTAGGTGAGGCATTTTCGTATGCATTCGCTAGCGACACCCAACAATTGAATTCTACAAAAGGCAAATTATTTGGGGCTTATAACGCGGTTACAGGCTACTTCCAAAATGTCTCCAAATATGATAGCGCTGCCGACCAGGTAAACGCCATTTTATATGGAGGTACAGCAGAAAAGAAAGCGCAAAAGGCATTCGATCTTTGCGAGGCATTCGCAAATTACGGCGCAGATGCATTACAGTTTAATTAATCCGATCACCGGGGGCAATGCCCCCGGTTTAATCCAATTTCATTTAAATCTTTATCAAATGGCTTATCATGCATTGTACGTCATCGTTAGGGTGGTGGTAGACACTGCTTTGCCTGACAAAGGCGAGATCATTAGGCAGTTCGAATTACAAAAGGAGGAATTAAATTTTCCCGGTACGCCTGATATAGAAGTCAGATACGTCAGGTGGACTGATACCTGGCCGAAAGATCCGGCATCCAGGGAACCCTGGACGTTGTAAACATTTTGGTTACTCATAAAATAATCTCATTATGAAACATAATTTTGAACAGCGCAAACAGAATCGCATTGTATATGCTATCAGACAGGCCGAAAAAAATACAAGCCTATCAGATCAGCAGTTTAATGCAGCCCATGAAATTTCATCGTTTATTCCAATGGGCCAGCCTATTTTAGTAGGGCATCACTCAGAAAAAAGACACCGCCGCGATTTGGACCGGATACACAATTTACACGGCCAGTCTATCAAAGCAGCTGAAAAAGCTGCCTATTACGCTGATAAAGCAAATGTCATTGAAAGTAACACCGCTATTTTTTCTGATGACCCGCAGGCAACGGATAAACTGCGTTCCAAATTGAAAGACTGTGAAGACCTGCAAGCCTATATGAAAGCCGTTAATAAGTGCATCAAAAAAAATGATAAGGAAGCGTTTTTAAAACTGCCAGGAGCCAGTGAAGAAAAATGGATTATTGTAAACACGCCAGATTGTTTTAAATGCAAAGGTTATCCCCATTATAAACTGGCAAATAACGGTGCTGAAATCAGGAGGTTAAAGGCACGTATTGAACAGTTAGAGGCTGTGGAAAAAATAGAATCCTCTGAATCAGAACATAATGGCATCATATATAGAATAAACGTGGAAGCCAACCGCGTACAATTGATATTCCCAGGTAAACCGGAAGAACAAATCAGGTCCGTTTTAAGGTACTACGGGTTCCGCTGGGCACCTTCAGAAATAGCCTGGCAGCGGCATTTAAATAATGCCGGTATATACGCCGCAAAATCTGCTTTGCGTGAGATTGCTATAAAAATGCAAGTACAGCAGGAAGGGCATGAACAGGCGAATACATTGCCGGACAACCAGGATTGAATAACGGAAAGCTATTTACCGGCCCATTTGGGCCGGTAAATAGATACTCATAGCAACAATTTTTACTTTAAAACCGGGAGCGTTGCCGGTCACTAATGAGCGCACCTTGTTTATGGCTTGGAGTATATCAATTACGCCGGAGGGCTGGAATGAGATATATCAGGCATGTCACGCCAGCGAAAAGCAATTCTTATTACAGGCTATCAATGAAACGGCCTTGCGAAAAGGGATTCCCGGCATGTCGGACGAGGCCGCGAAGGAAGTGTCACAGGAATCTTTGGCTAACCTGGTATTTAAGATAATTCAGGAAACGAATACTTGTGACAATGGCGGTTTTTCCTATTGGATCGATCCCGGCGGAATCTATAAAATTACAATCGAATAACCGGTAGCGTTGTTTGATGTCTTTTGAATACCGCGTATTGGTGACCCCGGCGGTGCCGGGGTTACTTTCTTTGACATCCGCAAAGAAAGTAACAAAGAAACGGCGTTTGCTCTTCCCCTTTCTTTTCAAAATTCATTATTCATCACAACCTTAATCAGGGAACAAATGATTACAGCTATGTCCAGAATTGAAAACATCAGTTCACATAAGGAGCATATAGCCGATAAGGGGAATAGTTGTCTTTATGATTAAGATAAATATAGTTGCTTTTCCGGGCGGCAAAGATTCTACAGCCTGCTTTTTACACTTGTTGGACCAAGGAATTCCACCAACTAAATTTTAGTTTCTTTCATCCAATGTTTTAATTGAATAGCTAATGCAATATCTGTCAGGACTTAGGGAATATGGGTATGGGGGAGGCGGTGAAAGTAAAAAACGTTGACAATCATAGACCGTCAACGTTTCTGAATGAGTTGATCTTTCGATCTGTTAGCGAGGAATCAATTAGCTAAATTGGTTAATCGTGAATGCAGTGCTGAAATCTTAGGATTTCAAAGGCCCACTAGAAGATAACTTTTCTTAAGTGAGGCGCAAATGTTAAGCGTACAAATTTTGAATTCTATAACTCATAGCAGTGGCGCTTACATCAAACATTTTTGCAAGATGTTTGATAGCATCTTCGTTGCCCGGATCGAATTCCAATTTATCTACTTCAGGCACCAAAAGCTGTTCAGGCATTAAAAGACAAGCTGCGAAATAATTAGCCTCGCGTTCCCTTCTTGCAGCACTTGGCTCGTCTTGCCCTGGCCTCCGAAAATAGACACGGTACCCCTTATCGACAAAAACGCTCGGAGTACCTTCCTGGGTATGCCCAAGGCAATAATGTCCAAGCTCATGTGCTACTGTATAACGCCTTCTGACTCTCGCTTCATTCTGGTTATAACCGATAGTAGCGCCGTCTGCTTCTATTAATAACAGACCTGACACGTCACCCTCGAGGGGAAAAGCAACAACTTTCAGTCCCATCGCTCTGGCAATATCATCAACCCTGATAGGAGCTTCCATCTTTCCAAATTGTAAGATGATTTCAGTCGCTTTTGAATTGATAGCAGCGTTTGTCATCTTATTATTTTTTTAGGTGTGCAACGAATTTCAGAATCGCATCTTTGGTATCCTCGTCTACTGCTTCGTCGTTTTGTGTAATAATAGTATCAACTACTGGTGGGGCAGCTGCTGCGACAAGTGCCATCTCAGACTCTTCATTCTCAGAAACATACTCCGGTAACAGTACTTTCAGATTTGTTTTTAGAATATCGCAGATAGAAAGGAGGGTATGAAGCATGGGACGCTGCTTGCCGTTTTCGATATTGACAATTGACGCTCTTGTTAAACTTAGCTGTTCGGCTAAAACTTCCTGACTCATACCGACTTTTTCCCGTGCGTTTCTTATGCGCTGACCTAACTGCGTGTAAAGGCCATTTGAATCAAGGGGTGTCATGAGTTCATGATTTAGTGATTAAACATTACGGAAATTGGATTTTATTACTTAGGGTTAAACTCATTTTATGAATGTATTGCAAAATTACGACCAATTAAACTAAAAAGCAAATTATGTTAGTAATATTTTACATTATCTGATTTTTATTCCTGTTTATAAAAATGTTGAAATAAATCTGTAAATATTTTTGGAAGTGTAAAGTGGTTGGTATACTTTTGTATTGTTGAGTCAGATCGACCCGATAGGACATAAAAAAAACCAAGAGGAAATTCCGCTTGGCTTTAATAAGATTGGAGAAAGACAACTTAGAAGTTGGGCTTTTCTCTCAGTGTATCTTGGTATTGAGAACACAAAGATACTGTTTTTCTCCAATCTACAAAGCCCTCACAGCGGATTTCCCCTTGAATTCAGTAATAATAAAAAATAAGAAGTAAAGCCGTCAGTTATTAAGACACATCAAAAACGCTGTTAGCGGCATTGGTGCTGATTGCACCCTGGTTTTATTTATTTTATTTTAAATTATTATAATAATGGACGAACAATCCTTGAAATCCGCAATGCCTAAAAAGTATAAGGCATTCGCAAACGATAAAGAGTTAGTGTTTGATAAAGCAATCGTGTCACGTGAAGAGTTCCTGACTGCTGGTGGATTTCTCCCGGTGTCATGCTATTCCTTATATATAGTAAAGGAGCATAACGACTTTGATCCAATTTTGGCTGGTGATATGATAGATCTTAGCTATGAAGGCAAGGAGCGCTTAATCGTAAAAGAAGCTACTGTCTTTAGCTACACATTAAATAAAGAGTTGGAAACTACCGACAGTAGGACACTGACACCGGTTGAAATCCTGAAATTGGGTGGGAAAAATCCTGATAAGGAATATCTGATTCAGGTAATTCCGAAGGCGCCAGACATTGTATATGCATATACACCAGAGACCGAAATCAAGATGGTTTGCAGTGGCCTTGAGTTTATCACAAAACCATGGTTGGAACAGGTGAATATCGAAGAATACGGTATGAAATGCCTGCCAGTTCCACCGACTCACAGTTTCATAGTGCCAATTCATGGAGGCTCCTATACGTTTACAACTCCGTTCGTTACTGGTAAAGAATTGATTCTTAAAACAGGCCGCAGCGAATACCAGGAGTTCGAAATCTATAAAGCCTACAGTAATTCGACAAAAAAGCAGGTTGAATATAATGAAGAGGTAGACCTAACTGAACAGTGTCTGGTACGCTTCCTTATTCTGCCTAAAAAGCAGGAGGATGGACGTGGTAACGACCAGCCCTTCATACTTCCAGAAGAGGATGTTACCTTTTTAGATAATCAGGCGCTCCCATGGGAGTGCTTGATTAATAATGGTGAGAAATGCATATTAATCAATGACTTTCCTGTTCCTGAGGGGTATAATGCACCTACGGTGACCGTAGCGCTGAAAATTTCCCCATTATATCCCGCCACCGAAATCGACATGGCTTATTTTTATCCGCAACTTGTTCGCAAGGATGGAAGGCAGATTCATGCTATTTCTGCCGAGATCATCAAAGGACTGCAATTCCAAAGATGGTCGAGGCATAGAAAGCCAAACGAATGGCTACCAGGCGTTGATAATATAGCAACGCACCTGATCCTCGTTGAAAATTGGTTACGTAACGAATTAAAACGCTGACCAGATGATAAAGTTAAGATTAACAGGAGGGCAGCACGCTGCCCTCGTTAATCACCTGTATCCAGGTGATAACAAAGAAGCCGTAGCATTAGGGCTGTGTTCAAGAAGTTTTACCTCTGAAGGACATACACTTTGTCTAAAAGAAATCCACCCAATACCACATGACAAATGCTTTCAACGTGAAGAGGATTATGTTCACTGGCCAACGGACATGTTAAAACCGTTACTGGAAGTCGCTGAAAAGCATAATTATGCGATATTAAAGATTCATTGCCATCCTGGAGGCGGGGAATTTTTTTCGCATATTGATACAAAGTCAGACAGAGAGTTGTTTTCCGGAATCCATCAATGGCTGGATACAAACCTTCCGCACGTCAGTTGTATCATGTTGCCTGATGGCAGGATCTTCGGCCGCGCCTTTGACAGAGATTTAAACGAACAGCGTATTCAACAAATATCCGTTGCAGGTGCTAATATTTATCAGTGGCATTATCAGCCAGTGGAAGGATTGAACGAGGCGTTACAGGCCCGCAATTTACAGGCTTTTGGCAAAGGAACTATGCTGATGTTGAGCCGAATGAAGATAGGAGTAGTCGGTTGTTCAGGTACGGGAAGTATTGTCATCGAACAACTTAAAAGATATGGCGTTGGTTCTTTTGTACTGGTCGATCCGGACACTATCGACTTTGTGAACCTCAACAGAATAATTGGTTCTACTCATTCGGATGCAGAAATGAAAGTCTTGAAGACATCAGTTATGAAACGTGAGATAGAGGAAGTTGGGTTTAAAACCACAATAACCGTTTACCCTTCCCATATTAGCGAAGCTAATGTCGTGAAAGACCTCGCAGACTGTGACATCCTGTTTGGTTGTGTTGATGGTGCAGAAGGAAGGCACATTCTTAACCTGATTTCAAGTTGCTATCTTATTCCATATTTCGATTTGGGGGTCCGCCTTGACGCGGATGGAGTTGGGGGTATTTCAGGCATCTATGGTACTGTGCATTATATCCAGCCTGGCGGAAGTAGCCTCCTTAGTCGCGGAGCTTACAGTGTCGGTAAGCTGCTGGCTGAGACAACCAAAAGACAAAACGCAGAAGCTTATGCCAGGAACCAATACCTTGCTGCCGTAGGCGAGTCCTCGCCTGCTGTCATCACTGTCAATATGAAAGCTGCTGCCACTGCTGTTGAAGATTTCCTTGCTCGTATTCATCCTTACCGCATTATCCCTAATTCAGAGATTGATGCTATCAGGATAATTTTTGCAACCTCAGAAACTACAACAGTAAATTACAAAGACAAGAGTTGTGAATTTTTTGATAAGTACGTAGGTATAGGGGATGTTAAACCGCTCTTACGCATAGACGAATTAGGGCGGGATTAGTATTACGAATTAGCTATCTATTTTTAACTATAAAACATTTAAACATGTCTAAAAAAAATCAACACGTTGTTCCCAGGGGGGATGACTGGGCAGTGGTAGGTGCGGGCAATAGTAGAGCAACTGCAATTGTTTCTACTCAGCAGCAGGCTATCGACAGGGCCCAAGAAATAGCAATTAACCAAAGAACCGAGGTGGTTATCCACCGCCCGAATGGTCAGATCCGTGGCTCTAATAGCTATGGAAATGATCCGTTCCCTCCAAAAGGCTAAATTTTCGGTGTGTTCCGTAAAGGAACACACCTTTTTATTGCAGACTTTCAATAAAAAAGTCCGCATATCTTTCCGCAAGCGGATGATTGAATACTTCAGGAAGCTTTTGGCGGCTTTGCGTAAGACACAGCAAAAGTACTTTCTTCAGTTCAGGGAAATAGCACACCGTTTTTATTCCGATCATAGCGTCGGCGATGTTTGTCGCGTCAAAAACATAATCTACAAGCCGGTTTTTTCCAAGAGTACAGCTCGCTACCCATATATATCTAGGTAAGCTTGTGGTTAATAGAGATAGTTTTTCATCCTCTGGTAGACCTGATGTTCGCACTTCTTTTTTAAGATCCTCACTCAGGAGAATTCTTATATCCCACGTCACACTAACTTTCGCTTCCTTATGGAAACGACTTAGCAAAACATTCAATCCGATTACTATAGCCTTTATATCCTGATAGGCAATACGAATCTTTGGATATACAGAGATGATTGCTGTACCTATATAGGTTTTAGAATTCAATTTATCATTATCTGTCCATGGCGTACTAATACCGTCATCTGGCAGGAACTCAGTTCGCACAAAAGGCCCCCATTGATCATCATGAACATAAATTTTCTCAATATGGTCAGCCAATAAGCTTATATCACCTGGTTGAGTTTCGGTGCTTTCAGGAATGAACTGTTTAAAGCCTGATACAGTTAATGCATGTATCCGCCAACCATTGCTTGGAACATGAGCAATTAAAATGATAGGAATTCCTATTCCAGAATAAGCGCGTAGCAATTGCTTGAGTTCAGAGTTGCCAAAGTGGCGGATATTAGTATACTCGTCCTTTAGTTTTCCTTCCTGAACATCCGAGACTAACCCAGAATTCAGAATAGATTGACAAATCTGCTGGACACTTAGTCCTTTGTTGGGAAATAGCCTACTCCCATTTTGTGCTGTCTTATCGGCATCCTTAGTTATCTGACTCGGAGAACGGAGTAAAGGGTGACTTCCCTCAATAACCTTGTTTAACATAGTCCAAATAGACGTCGTTGCACATGCAGCAAGAACATGATCCTGTTCTTGAAAGGCCAGAGATCGGACTCGCAACAACTTCCCATAAAGGTGTACTTTGTATTCCTTCGTACCCCAAAAATATCTTCCTTCAAGATCTTGTCCGGAATTATATGTCTTCAATATAGTATATCCAATAACAGTAACCGGAATCGGCTTTACAACTACAAATCCAAGATAACCATCCCATAGGGCATGATTGGAACTGTTATCATTTTGTAGTACAGCTGCCTTGAATTGCTCTAGTGTGAAGTCTGATGAGAAAAAATGAACCCTTTTACAGAACTTAGGATAATTTTCAAAGCATAATGAGTAATAGGATGCATAATCATGAAGGTAATCCTTACTTATATAGGCATCTTCAACTACAATAGTTTTGGCATTCAATCCCTGCTCTCCTAAATAATTATATAGATAGGTAAAATGTCTTTTTTGGCGGATTACATTTTCCGGAGTGTAAGAGTTCGATAGAGTTGCAACTAGATTGATATCACTAAATGAGTAAACTTCCACTAATTACGAGGTTTAACTAAAATTGTACGACCATCTTCAAAGTTTCCTGGTCGATTTCTTTGTCCTTTAAAGTATCCTCCTGCTTTTTTTTCGTTGCAGCAATTAAGTCAGCGACCTCGTCGCTATCTTCTAAAAGATTGAAAGCGGTTAAACTGGCATACAACTTATTTAAGTCGTGCAGATTTAACTTATCACATGCGAAAAATTTTATATCCATTTGTCTCAATTGAGTTTAAAGTGGATAATTTACCTTTAACGTAAACATTAACTTAAAGGTAATGTTTAGAAGCAATTCAACAAATACTATTTTTAGGTGATCTTCTAACCATTGTCCAACTCCCATGCCAAGATGATTAATGCATTTGTTTTGTAAAAAATATTGATTTTCAATTTTTTGTGTCATATTTTCTATGTGAATACCCCTCAATGCGGTTTAATAGTCTGACGCACAGTATACGTCTGCCCACTCAAAATCTTTAATGACTATGGAAAACTGTTAACCTTAGTCCTGATTCTGCTTTGCTTTTCATTTTGTACAACTATAACCAATATTAAGAGCAGCAAAGCAATGTCTTCCAATTACTTATCAACGAGGCAGTGTTGATCTCTATTTAAATGGTGTTAAACAAAGGAACACCCCAGCGGAGCTATATCCAAAACGAAAATGGTGAACTTTACAAAAGGCTGCCTAATGGAGCCGTTATTAAGGTAGCTGGTCTGGTAACCGTTAAAAAGCGGCATGAAACCGCAAAGGGGGGGGATTACCATTAAAGATGAAGAGGGGTTTACCAACCTCATTGTATGGCCCCAGGTCTTTGGTCGTGACAAAAGAGAAATTATGTTATCCATGTTGTTACTGGTGCAGGGTAGGCTAGGCTACAAATCCAGGGAGAGGTGATACATGTGGTAGTGTCCAAGTGTTTTAATATTTCTGACATGCTGGATCAGTTGGTTTATTCCCAAGGATGCTCCACAGAATGACAATGCCAAGGCCCCGGATCGTAATAAGGTGATACCGGAGAGCCGGAAGTTCAAATAGTGAAGATTAGGTAATGTAGTACTGTTTTAAAGAACGTCTGTGAAGTTTTAAAATTGGACTGATACGCCTCTTCCGTTTTTTGCGCTCATGGAAAATTGCCCGCTGGTGGTTATGCTATATTTATCATCATTACAGCTTATTTCGATAGATACGCCGGTTTTCCTATTCACGCAGATTGTAAATCCTTGTTCGCAATCGCTTGTGGCTCCTTTGTAGTTTTTTTGGAAACAGCGTATAATCTGTAGAAACCCTTTATAATCCAAATTACCAGTACCACTTGTAATGCACCCGTTTTTTACAGCGTCTTTTACATCATTTAAGGAGATAGAGTAGGTTTTCTCTTCATAACTGGTCGTTAAGGTAATTTCCCCCGAGGTGGAAAATTCTACCGTCAAGTCTTTGCACTCAGCTGAAAAAGATGCTTCTCCTTCAGTGTTTACACATAGGGAAGCGGATGATTGGCAGTCATCATCTTCTCTTTTATACTGAGTTAAAAAGTCCTCGACATTCTTGAATTTGACTTGCTTGCTTTCCCCAGGGTAGATAACAATTTCAGCGTTTTCATCAATATGGTAATTTCGTTTGAATGTTGCTAATGCTATAGTCGTTTCTTCACCAGGTGTGCCATTTAATCTGTCAGAATACAGCCCCATTCCTTTTAATGCGTTTTGTGTAGCTAAGCATTCTGTGCGTTTATCATTGATTACATCATTATCTGCAACTGCGATAATCAATGCGTCACCGAAATCCAGTTTTTTGAATTTTGAATGATCAAATATTTTAGCATCTACTATGAATGTAATTTGCTGCCGAAATGCTTTTTCGAATTCAGGATCGTTTTCGTCAACACCAAATAGAAGCCGTAGCATGTCCTTTAGGTTTAAATTTTCGTTTGTTGCCAGCTTTGCGATGTGCTCTGATCCATAAGGTAGGTAGTTGGATTGTAAATAGAGATAGTCACGACCTTTTACTTCGCTTCAGGTAAGGTATACCACAACCTGATTTATGTCGGAAGTTTCGCTTTCTAAATTTAATTTTTCTATTGCAGATGCCGCCTTATCATAATCGGATTCGAAGCCTTCAATACCAACTGCATAACAAAAGACTGTCTCTCCACCACAAGAGTAAAAAGTGAAAACAAACCCTGCCAGGATTAGAAGTTTAAAACAGTTTTTCATGTCTATAAAAAGTTAGAGGTTGAAAATTGAGTAGTTTTGCGATAATCTTCTCCAGTTGCTTCAGTTACTATCGGATATATTCTTACGGGCAATAAATAAAAATAAGAAATATTAGACGTTAAATGGTAGCTGTTAGTATATATAAAGATAATTTACTCAGAACATATAGATCAGATTCTTAAGTACATTGTTGAGCATGGAAAATTTATACACCTAGGGAAATAAAACAATTACTCCCCAATACCTATTTGTTTAACTAAAGAGAGAATATGATTATACTGTTTAGATCTGAAATGTATAAAAAAAATAGATCTATTTTTAATGTTATTATCTACCTCTATGTGTAACAATATCAGTATCCAAATTTTGGAAACGGTTCCTGTATTTTGTATATTTGAATAAGCTATGCGGGGGGGCAACACGGCAAAGGTCGTGTTATGGCGGAGAAGGACTTATTTCCAAGTGAGTATGAAAATGAAATAGTTAAAAGGTTGGTGGCACTCGTTAATCAAAAGTTGGCAGATACTGGCAATACAAGTGAACCCAATGATGAAGAAAAACAGTTAATAGTACATTCAAGGAAGAATTTCCCAATATTATCAGACTCTGCTGAGGCGTTACGCATTATTAAAGATGCTGAAGTTAGAGAGCGTGAGGGGTT
Organism: Chitinophaga sp. LS1; assembly: GCF_034274695.1. Classification (NCBI taxonomy): domain Bacteria; kingdom Pseudomonadati; phylum Bacteroidota; class Chitinophagia; order Chitinophagales; family Chitinophagaceae; genus Chitinophaga; species Chitinophaga sp. LS1. Next base: position 484,778 of record NZ_CP128362.1, on the reverse strand, counting down.
AAAACGACAGATTGTTAAAATTGCCCATAGAATAGGTTTTACTGTTAAATTTAATGAACGATTAGGAAATGATGGAGGAGTTGATATTGTCCTGGAAAAGGACAATTTATCTATAGCCTGCTTTATGTTTAATTGTGGTCATTTATCATGCGAACCCAATATTATTAAACTATGCCTTCAATCAGATTTTGATTTTATAGTGGTTTGTTCACTTGGTAAAGGTCATGATGATAAGATTGGCTTTCTTTTAGGAGACATTTTAAAAAAAATATCTGTAATAGCATTAAGCGATTTTGCAGATTACTTAGACCGTATTAATTGCAATAACTTCCGTAAGGAGTATTTTTTTAAAGGCAGGAAAGTTGTTATTGAATATAAAAAAGTATCAGAAGTTGAAGCGGAAATGAAAAGCAACATAATTAAGCGTGTGTTATCTAAAGGAAGGCTAAGGTATTGACATGCCTTAAAAATTTAATTGTTTAAACGCCAAAATTAGATATGAAATTACTATGAATGATGAAAAGCCAATAGGTATTTGGATACGTGTCAGCACTGAAGATCAGGCGAAGGGCGATGCTCCAGAGCATCATGAGGAACGAGCGCGAATGTATTGCAAACTTAAAGGTTGGAATGTAGTTACTGTGTATAACTTAGAGGCCGTTTCCGGAAAATCGGTAATGGAACAGCCAGAAACCCAACGTATGCTTAATGATGTTAAAGAGGGCAGAATTAAGGCACTGGTTTTTTCCAAATTGGCACGCTTAGCTCGCAATACTAAAGAACTATTATCATTTGCTGACTATTTTCAAGAGCATAAGGCAGACCTTGTTTCCTTACAGGAATCTATTGATACTAGTACCCCGGCTGGTAGGCTCTTTTATACAATAATTGCAGCCATGGCACAATGGGAGAGGGAAGAAATTGCCAGCCGTGTCGCTGCGTCTGTACCTATACGTGCACAATTGGGTAAGCCGTTAGGTGGAGCTGCGCCATATGGTTATTCTTGGGGGGATGATCCACTGAAAAAGCAGCTAGTCATAGATGAGAATGAGGCACCGGTTAGAAAATTGATGTATGATATATTTCTGCGAACCAAAAGAAAAAAAGCTACAGCGAAGGAATTAAACGATTTGGGTTATCGCACAAGGAAGGGGGATAAATTTTCTGATACCACAATAGATCGGTTGCTAAGAGACCCGATGGCGAAAGGTATCCGCCGAGCCAATTATACTAAAAGTAGAGGGAATAAAAAGCATTGGGATCTGAAACCTAGTGATGAATGGGTATTAACTGAATGTCCGAACCTTATTAGTGAAGAGTTATGGAATGAGTGTAACGCTATACTTGATAAGCAGTATAAACGGCGGGACAAATTAGGTAGGCAAAGTAAGTTTTTGTTAGCAGGCATACTGCAATGCAAATGTGGTAATAAAATGTATGTCTATCATGGTGTAGATACCTTTCATTGCAAAAATTGCGGCAATAAGATTACGGTAAAAGATATAGACCTTGTTTACGAAGAACAGCTAAGAACATTTTTGTTTACCAATTTGGAAGTAGAGTCGTATAAGCGGCAAACTGAATCTTTGATAAATGAAAAGACTAATTTATTGGCGGTTACGGAATCGAAAATAAAAGAACTTAGAGAAAGAACACATGAAATGTTGGAATTGAGGTTACGGAAGGAGATTTCCCAATCTGACTTTGCATGTTTCTATAAACCCCAAAATGAGCGCACTGAGGAATTGCAAAAGCAATCTGCGGAACTTCAAGGAGAAATTGATGCCCTAACCATTCACTTAGCCTCGTCTAACGCAGTACTTTCAGATGTACAGGATCTTTACAGTCGTTGGCCGGACCTTGAATTGCATGAAAAACGTACTATCGTTGAAGCAATTACAGATGAAATAGTGGTAGGAGAGGAAGATATTTATGTTAAATTGGCATACTTACCTAAGCACTCTTTTTTTGATAAAAGCGGAAAAAGGCAACACAATCACATGGATTCATACTCGCAATGAGCATGAAACCGGCAGGGAAGTCGGCAGTATAGGAGGCTCTTGAAATGGTGACTTTTCTTTCTTCTATGGGTTGACGCATTACTTCTAAAACCGCGCGTTTGAATTCAGGTAATTCATCGAGGAATAATACGCCATTGTGGGCTAAGGATATTTCACCTGGTTGCGGTGTGATACCCCCACCTACTAAGGCGGTATCGCTGATCGTGTGATGTGGTGAGCGGAAGGGACGTTTGGTGATTAAAGAGCAATCGAGTTTGCCAGCTACTGAATAGATTTTGGTGGTTTCTAAAGCTTCGGGAAGCGTCATGGGTGGGAGGATGCCAGGAAAGCGTTTTGCCAGCATTGTTTTGCCAGCACCGGGAGGGCCGATGAGTAAAACGTTGTGTCCACCGGCGGCGGCTATTTCGAGGCCGCGTTTGACCATGTATTGGCCTTTAACTTCATTGAAGTCGGGATCGTTGGAGTTTTGTTGGGAGAAGATGTTGACGACATCGGAATTGGTAGGACGTAAGGTTTTGGGGTTGTTGTAGAAGTCAATGACTTCTTTCAGATCGGCAGCGCCGTAAACTTTGATGCCGTCTACCATTGATGCTTCTTTGGCGTTTTGAAGGGGGAGTATGATTCCTTTGAAACCGTCTTTTTTTGCTTGTACGGCTATGGGGAGGGCTCCTTTTATTGGAAGTAAGGTTCCATCTAAAGAGAGCTCTCCCATGAGAGTATAGTGATTTAAGTTATCAGTTTTGATTTGTTCTGAGGCGGCTAATAAACCAATGGCTATTGGTAGATCATATGCAGCACCTTCTTTGCGAATGTTCGCAGGCGCCATGTTTACGATGGTTCTGAAGCGGGGAAATATGCACCCGATATTTTGGATGGCAGATTCTATACGGTCTTCACTTTCTTTGACTGAGTTGCCTGGTAAACCTACGATGGAGAAACGGGTGCCTTTGGGTGAGACATTCACTTCTATAACAATGGAGATGGCACTGACGCTTTGCAGCGCACTGCCATAGGTTTTAACAATCATGGATGATAGCGTTTATTATTGAATATAACGAAAAAATCCCATCTACTTTTGGCAGATGAGATTTTTCTTTGTGAAAGATTTTGTGGATTTCCCAGATTATTCGCTATGAATTTTCCAGATTATCCTCCTGTGATGAAACCTGTTATTTTATTTCATTCAATAAATCCAATACCTTCTCGCGTTTCAATATTAAGTAACCAATTTTTTCCTTCGCTATACCATCTTTCAATTGGTAGGTGAAGTATAGATTATCATCTATCACATCTGCTTCAAAATATTTGAATCGTATATTAGCAGCATCTTTCAACTCCTCTGCAATCTCATACAGGTGTGTGGATAAGATGAACAAACAGTTCGTACTTTTTAATAAACCATTGATCACTGCAAGAGAACAATTCTTTGCATCTTCCACATTTGTACCTTTGAACATTTCATCAATCAGTACTAACCACTTTCTTCCATCATTGATTTTGATGATGGTATTTTTGATACGTTGTACTTCATTAAAAAAGAATGATTCTCCTTTAAAGATATTATCCTGCACCTGGATATTACTAAAGATACCATTGAAGAAACTACATTTCATTTCTTTCGCAGGTACGCCCATGCCTATATGAGCCAGGAATACTGCTACACCTACTGCTTTGATGAATGTCGTCTTTCCCGCCATGTTCGCGCCGGTGAGGAACATGAAGTGTGATTGTGGTGTGATCGATACATTGTAAGATACCGGTTTAGGCAGGATTGGATGATAGAGATCTTTGATCTCTACGAATGGATGCGGCGTATCTTCGAATGTAGGGAACTGTAAATTGAAATGACGAATTGCTTTTGACATTGCATATAATGCATCCAGTCTGCTGTATAAGTCTAACAACTCCTGGATCGTCTTACGATGTTTTTTGCGGATATAATGATCATGTCGCAGGATCTGCATGAATGATGCTGGTCCGGATGCATCTGCAGCGATGATGTCGTTGAATTCTTTTTGATATAATAGATGATGCGCCCTGTCTAAAATTTGTTTTAGATCGCGGGGGGTATGTTCAGTATTGTATATGCTGACTAATGAGCGGAATCCTTTGAGCAGGTTGAGCAATTGTGTGAAGGAGAATTGGATGAACCCATAATCTGAATTATAGATCATCTTGGTCATCACTGCACTTACTACGAGGGAGAGGCCTTCCGGATTGCTGATAGGTTCTATCTGCGCCTCGAGGTAATTTTCCATCACGACGATCGTACCGTTGGTGATATCCACAGGCCAGCGATCTTCTTCCTGTATCAGGTATTGTAATGCTTTATGTCTATGTTCTAAGGCAGGTATATCTTTCAGCGGATTTGCATATATCTGCCTGAGGTAATGTCTGCCGCCTGTTGTTGTCGTAAAATCCAGTTTATGAAACAAAGAAAATTCCTCTTCTCTGTTAAATATAGATAGGTCGTAATAGGTCGTTTTGTCTAATTCCATTGCACAGGCTTTTAGGTGAATATACGGAAATATGTCGCTTTATTTACAGATGAGCAATGTGAAGAATTCCATAAGGAGGGGATAAAAAAAGCACCCATCCTTTTTAGAGGATGGGTGAATATATTGGTAAAGGTCGTTGTTATTTGTAGAACGGAAGCCTTTATTATCTGTTGAACAACAAACGTTGTCCTTTCTCACTCTCATTGAATTTACCATTCTCATAAGCCAGGTGACCACTTACAAATGTATGTGTCACGGCAGCAGGGAATGTATGTTCTTCGAGCGGAGACCATCCACATTTATAATGCAGGTTGCTCTTTTCCACCATGGTGGCCTGTTGCAGATCTACGATCACACAGTCCGCAAAGTATCCTTCACGCAGGAAACCTCTTTCTTTAATCTGGAAACAGATAGCGGGCGCATGCGCCATTTTCTCTACCACTTTCTCAAGGGAGATATTGCCTTTGGATACATGTTCCAGCATCATCAGGAGACTGTGCTGCACCAGTGGAACGCCGGATGGCGCCTGTAAGTAAGGTTGTTGTTTCTCTTCCCAGGTGTGAGGAGCGTGGTCGGTGGCAATGATATCCAGACGGTCATCGAGCAGACCTTGCCAGAGGCCATGTTTATTGTGTGCTGCTTTGATAGCAGGGTTACATTTAATAAGATTGCCGTAGCGGGCGTAATCATCTGCTGTGAAGTACAGGTGATGTACACATACCTCAGCGGTAATACGTTTTTCTGCCAGTGGCAGCATATTGCTGAACAACTGTAATTCCTTCTCGGTAGAGATGTGCAGGATATGCAGACGGGAATTGTGTTTTTTAGCAAACTGGATGGCGACCAATGACGACTCGAAACAACCTTCTTCGTTACGGATCAGGGGGTGGTAAGCAGCGGTGAGGTTTTCCGGACCTACTTCCTGTTTGTATTTTTCGAGATTGGTTTTGATGATCTTTTCATCTTCGCAGTGGGTGGCAATGAGTACTTCGCTACCACCAAAGATGCGTTCGAGGGTGATGAAGTTATCCACCAGCATATTGCCGGTAGAGGAACCCATGAATATTTTCACGCCGCAGATACGGTCTTTCTTTTCGTTTGTTTTCAGTACTTCATCAGCGTTGTCGTTGGATACGCCCATGAAGAAGGAATAGTTGGCCAGGGAATGATTTGCACCGATGGTGTATTTGTCTTCCAGCAGCTCCTGGGTGAGGGCGGCGGGAATGGTGTTAGGCATTTCCATGAAGCTGGTGGTACCGCCGGCTACAGCTGCACGGGATTCTGTGTAGATGGTAGCTTTGTGGGTAAGGCCGGGTTCGCGGAAGTGCACCTGGTCATCGATGACACCGGGGAGGAGGTGTTTGCCTTCGCCGTTGATTTCATTGTATTGTCCGCTGATGGTGATCTGCGGGGCGATTTTTTCTATACGGCCATTGCTGATGAGGACGTCCTGGACAGTGGTACTGCCTTCGTTCACTACGGATATATTGCGGATGATATATGTCTGCATGCCGCAAATATAGTGCAAAGAAAGGTTTGTTAACCTGTCAGGGGAAGGAGGTTTATTATCATTCCATGTTTGAGAAGAAAAGCCACCACAGGTAGTGATAGGTTGTTGCCTTTCACATACGGGTGTAATTTATTAACCTTCCAGATGGATAGAGAACACGATCATTCTGGACTTCAGGGATTGAATCACGTTGGAGTAACGGAGGTTCTTATCTTTCACCTGCATATTAGACAAACCATTACTGATTTTAAACTCTGGTGAGAAGATAAAGCTGGGGAAATAAAATTCAAAACCAGCGCCGGCTTCATAGCCGTAGTCACCCGCTTTGATTTTTATAAGATCGTCTGCACGACGTGCACGGGCATTGGAAGCCAGGTCATAATCGTATTTCAGACCAGCGATCACGTATACGCGCATATTATCGATACGGTCGGATTTGAACTTAACCTGTAAAGGGAATTGCAGGAGGATGGATTCGATATTTTTAGTGGTCTCCCTGGAAGGGAAATTTTCTCTATAGTATAAGTTTTTCGAGGCGAATGACAATTGCGGATTAAGGCGAAGGTCAAAATATTCGCTCAGGCGTATGTTGCCCAGCAGACCGAGGTTGAATCCAAAGGTCTTGAGGGGCTCTACTACCATGATAGAGTCCTGATGCAAAAAAACAGCATCGTGGAGGAGTTTGAAATTAGAGTTGTTGGCCGCGAGCGTGATACCAAAGTAATAGGGTTTGGCATCATGTTCTTCCATATTCAGTACGGTTTGCGCGTGTGCGCCCCTTGTATTCCATAGGATAGCCAGTATCAGTACTAGCGGGAAGCGCAATAAATAGAGCTGATGCCGAATGTGAGTTTTTTGCATGTCACTGCTTGAAAGCCGGTATTAGTTAAAATATTACACATTTCCTGACCTTGTGGGAACGCTTTCACAGATTCGGGGAGGTAGCTATATGCTGCCTCACTCTTTGCAATCCATTTTCCGATCAGGGGTGTAATATAGCGAAAATACAAATTATATAATTGTTTAATAGGAAAAACTGTTGGATTAGAGAATTCTAATATTACCAATTTTCCGCCCGGCTTTAATACACGCAACATTTCCGCCAGTCCTTTTTCCAGATTTTCGAAGTTGCGAACACCGTATGCTACCGTTATTGCATCAAACGTATTATCAGGAAAACTTATTGTTTCGCTATCTCCCAGCTGCAGGGTAATTTTGTCAGAGAGGCCCAGATTATTGATTTTTTCCCGACCGAAAGAGAGCATACCTTCGGAGATATCTATTCCGGTAATGGTGTCAGGATTCAGTATTTTGTTGGCCATAATGGCGAAGTCGCCGGTACCGGTAGCCACGTCCAGCATCTTTTTGGGTTGGAGGGATTTCAGCAGTCTGAGGGCTTTTTTACGCCACATGATATCGATCCCGAGGGACATAAAGTGGTTTAAAAAGTCATAGCGGTGGGCAATATCATTGAACATTGTCGCTATTTGTTCCTTCTTGCTTAATTTTGACGCGGCAAACGGTACTACTTTCTTGTCTGACATAGACCGCAAAGTTAGGGTGTTCTTGTTGATAAGTAAAATGCTAAAAGTCATGTACGGGGCCATTTTTTATTTTTTTTGAAAAAAGAGATTATGATTATAAAGTCTGCAGAATATCTGATTAGTAATGTTGAGTGGGATAAGTGCCCGACTCCGAATCTGCCGGAGTATGCTTTTATTGGCAGGTCGAATGTGGGTAAGTCCTCATTGATCAATATGTTAGCGAACAATGAGAAGTTGGCAAAGACTTCCGGAACGCCAGGGAAGACGCAGTTGATTAATCATTTTGTGATTAATAAGGATTGGTATCTGGTGGATTTGCCAGGATATGGGTTTGCGAAAGTGAGCCAGTCTCAGCGGAGAAGTTGGGAGAAGATGATTGAGAATTATTTGAGGAAGCGGCAGAATCTGGTGAATGTATTTGTGTTGATTGACAGCAGGCATACGCCGCAGCAGCTGGATTTGGATTTTGTAAATCAGTTGGGGGAGTGGCAGATTCCTTTTAACCTGGTGTTTACGAAGGCGGATAAGAGTACGCAGGCGGAGACGAGTAAGAATGTGAAGGCGTTTTTGAATAAGTTGAGGGAGAGTTGGGAGTTTTTGCCGGCGAATTTTGTGACGAGTACGGTGAAGAAGATGGGGAGGGATAAGATATTGGAGTTTATTGATGAGATGAATATGCAGTTTAGGGCGATTGCGTAAACTGGGTGTAGGTCGGGAGAGAGATGGTGGGCTATGTGGATGAATATGCAGTTTAGGATGATTGCGTAAACTGGGTGTAGGTTGGGGAGAGATGGTGGGCTATGTGGATGAATATGCAGTTTAGGATGATTGTGTAAACTGGGTGTAGTTTAGGATGATTGAAGGAGGGGAGTGCGCCTGACCTAAATAGATAAAATAAACATACAGTTCAGGTAATTACCCAAACTGTATACAATATTATTTAATTAAAGGGGCGCTGTTACAGTGCTCCTTTATTTTTTACACGAACATAAGTGGCTTTAATCCCATCAGCTATATGAACTGCTGATAGGTATAGCGTATCAGCAGAGGTGCAAAAGGTGCAGCTGTAAATTCTTGGATTCCATGGGTCTTTGTCAGAGACCAGGTAAGGAAGACGGTCGGCTTTAAAAGCCATCAGGAAAGACTCCCGGTTCACGAGGGTGTCGTGACGGTAAGTGAGCATAGTATTGCCATTGAAGGTAATGGTATTGAGAGCGCTACTATCTACCAGGTTAAGATGCTTGCCGGAGACGGTTTGTATCAGTCGCCAGCTACCCTGAAGTTTGCTGGATGGATTGTCTGCAAGGTTCTCTTTTTTGCAGGCAAAGGTTGCTAATATCGCTACTAGTGTGACAGTGACAGAAATGGGTCTCATTTTGATCCCTTTATTTTATTGTAGGTTAGGTAACGATATAAGTTACGAAGAATTTTTGAAAAATGAGAAGATGAGGGTGTCTTCGTCTTCGGATGTGCAGGAGGAGAATAATACGATTGTGAGTAAAATAGGTAAGATAAAGTGAATGGATGTGGGTTTTAATGTTGGTAAAACGTGAGGGGGAGATTGGTTACAGAGGATGGCCCACTTTAACATAACTTTTGGGAGGAGGAGGGAGTGTTTTTTTGAATTTTATGGGGGATAAAGTCCCTGGATGTGTGAGTACACATCCTAAAACAATGAAAGCGATGTGAACTACGTTTGTCAGTTGACTACCTTATCGGCACAGCAACTGCTGGCAAACGCGTCTGGCTTGGCTTTGAAGGCGAACCCCATACCCAGTATATAACCCATGGCTTCGCGTAAAGCGAGGTTACTTTTAAACTGGGGGTTGGTGTTGATGTCTGCATGTACTTCCATGTCTACGTCATATTTAGTAAACATGTCACAGAGTTCGTAGGCGATTTCGATGCTTTTGGCTACTTCTATGAGCATCCGCTCTTTGATAGAGTAGACGTCGCGGGTTTTTTCATTGTGAATGAACATAAAACCTCCATGTCCTTCACGCAGAAAAACGATAACTGTAGCGAATTCTGTATCAGCGCCTTTTACCTGGGAGTCGGTGCCGATACATACTTTTAGGTGAAAGCCTTTTGCGGTTTCGCGGATGATAGCCTCGCGGACTTCTTCCTTAATTGGCAATTGGATTTGTTCGCCATTGAATCTTCTCCATTTCATGATTATATATGATTAGAGTGAAAAGGCGGTATTAATGTAGTTAAGGCCAGTCGATGATTTAGTGCCGGGCTGATGGGGATATTAGGATATCCGAATATACAACTTATTTGGATAGGTTGAGTATGGTGTATATGTGAAAGAGGGGGACTGCGAAAGCAATCCCCCTCTTTTTATGAAAAAAGCAATCAATATTGTCCGGTACTGAGGAGTACCAATGTACAAGCTTCTAATGTATCAATTCCTTTATCTTCCGCCATCTTCGCTAATTCGTCATTTTCTGTACCGGGATTGAAGATGATGCGTTTGGGATGCAGATTCATGATATAATCATAGTATTCCTTTTGATTTCCTGGGTTCATATAGAGGGTGACTGTATCCACATCTTCCTGCGAAGCGTGGTCGGTAACAATGGGAATACTTCCAATCTGAGCAGCCCTTTTACCAATAGCTACCACAGGATGCCCATTGGCCGTCAATCTATTCACAGCCAGGAAACTATATCTGTCAGGATTAGGTGATGCACCCAATACCACTGTTTTTTTCTTGTCGCTCATATTTACATAATATCAAACTTTACACCAGATCATTAGTAGAAGAGGTGATACCGTCTTCTTGGCAGACTATGTATAATGTTTTCCATGGCGGGTTTCAGGTGGGGATACTGAAATGTAAAGCCAGCCTGAGTGGCGCGGGTAGGCAGCACCCATCTGCTTTTCAGGAGTAATTCTGTTTCTGTGCCAATGAGACAGGCGCCGATTTTCAGCATCCAGGTGGGGGCTGGCAGACCGAACAGGTGGCCGGCGGCTTTGCGTAATGTGCGCATGAATTCACGGTTAGTGGTGGGATGTGGAGCACAGCAATTGAAGGTACCTTCGAGGGTTGGGTTTTCGTAAATCCATTCCATCATGCGGGCTACATCTGTGAGGTGTACCCAGCTGAAACGCTGTTGGCCACTGCCCTGGTAACCACCCAGGCCAAATTTGACCAGGTTCAGGTAGGGGAAAATTACGCCTCCTTCGGCACCGATGGTCACGGCGATGCGTAATACAGCTTTGCGCACACCTGCAGGTACGGTGGCTTCGTTGAAACCTGCTTCCCATTTTTTGCAGACCTGCACAGAGAAGTCGTTTTCTATTTCGCCATTGAATTCATCCATGGGATGATCTTCTGCATGGCGGTAGATGGTGGCAGAAGCGGCGTTGATCCAGACTTTAGGGGGATTGGTGATGGAACGAAAGGCGGCGGCTATGACGTCGGTAGCGTTGGTACGACTGTCGAAGATGGCTTGTTTATTTTCGGGTGTGTAGCGGCAGTTGACAGATTTGCCGGTGAGATTGATGAGTAGGTCGGCATTTTCGAAGTGGTGTACCCAGTTGCCAAGGGATTTTCCATCCCAGGCGGCATAGGTGACACGGTCATGGTCAGGGAGAGGGTGGCGGGTGAGGATGATGATGTCGTTGTCATGACCGAAGTAGTGAGTCAGGCCTGTGCCGATGAAGCCAGTGCCGCCAGCGATGATTATCTTTTTGTTTTTCATGTTCTGAACTTTCAGTAATTATTGAAACATATTTTGAAAAAAGAAGGCGGAGGGCCGCCTTTGATTAGTTGAGATACCTGGAAAGCGGGTGATAAAAGCTTTCAGGCAAATGGTTTGGAAGATCTTTTCAGACTGATGGAATTGAAGAACTTTCAGGCAAATGGTTTGAAAGTTCTTTTCAGACTGAAGATCTCAACAAACGTTCTCTATTAATTATTTAAATAGCTTAATCAGTGTAGAATAAAACCAATTTTCATCTGCTTTTACAAATAAACTCAGGGTTTTATCTGTCTGATGAGCGAATTTGTTTATTTCAGCAATAGAATTTTTGAAAGATTGTACGTGCTTGTCTTTTGGATCTCCTTCAACTTCCTGGAGTTGATCCAGGGTTTTGAGGATGGGTTCCAGTTCTCGTCGTTTTCTTTCCCTGGCTATTTCCTTAGCGACTTTGTAGATGTCTTTTTCGGCAGTGAAATATTCTTTTCTTTCGCCGGGAACGAGGACACGGTCTACGATACCCCAGTTGATGAGCTCACGCACATTCATATTGGTATTACCACGGGAAATGTTCAGCTCTGCCATGATTTCGTCTGCACTCAGTGGATCAGGCATGATCATTAGCAAAGCATGAATCTGGGCCATGGTCCGGTTGATTCCCCATTGCGCTCCGAGTGAACCCCATGTCTGGATGAATTGTGCTTTTGCTTCCGGTAATTTCATTGCTTCCTTATTGATAGTATAAAGGTATATTATGTTTTTGAACTTTCAAAAGTTTGTGAAAATTAATTGGTGATTAGGTACGGGAATGGAGGGCGATGCGGTTGCCGTCGGTATCGTAGATGATGGCGAAGAAGCCTGGGAGGGGGATGTCGGAGATAGGGCGTTTGTCGAGTTCGATTTTGCCACCGGCGGCTTCGACGCGGTCGAGAATAGGGGTAAGGTCTTCGCCGGCGTTGAGGTAAATCAGTGCTCCGCGCTGGCTGGGGAGGTATTCCATGCCATGGACGAGTGCGCCGCCTGCGCCAGTAGAGGGGTCGAAGGGGAAGAAGGCCATTTTTTTGAATCCGGAAGTTTGTTCGGGAAGGTCGCAGCCAAGGATCTGGCTGTAGAATTTCTTTGCTCTGTCGAAGTCGTGGACAGGGATTTCGAACCAGTTTAATGCATTCCTGAGAGGTTCCATTGCGACTGGATTTAGTATAAATATAAATAAAACATTCATGAAAAAGGGAATTCACCAACGGGGAATGAAAACCATTTTCAAAAAAAAAGCGGCTTCCTGCAGGAAGCCGCTTTTCAAAATTATATCTTATTAGTCTACACCAGCATTGTAACCGGGTTTTCCAGGTAACCTTTCAGTGTTGCCAGGAACTTCGCACCTACAGATCCATCTACACTACGGTGATCACAGCTCAGGGTCAGTTTCATGATATTTACAGCCTTAAACTGTCCTTTTTCAGATACTACTGTTTCCTTGATACCACCAACAGCCAGGATCGCAGAATCCGGAGGATTGATGATTGCAGTGAATTCATCGATACCCATCATACCCAGGTTAGAGATAGTGAAGGTATTACCACTGAAGTCCTGTGGTTGGAGTTTCTTGTTCTTAGCCTTGTCGTACAGCCCTTTAGCATCAGCTGCGATCTGGCTCAGAGATTTCTGATCAGCGAAGCGGATAACCGGTACGATCAGACCATCTTCGATCGCTACAGCGGAACCGATGTGTATGTGGTGGTTCTGGCGGATGAAATCACCCATCCAGCTGCTATTCACATCAGGATGCTGACGCAGGGCCAGGGCAGCTGCTTTGATCACCATATCATTAAAGGAGATCTTAACAGGAGATACCTCGTTAATTGCTTTACGGGCATCCATTGCCTTGTCCATATTCACATCTACTTTCAGGTAGAAGTGAGGAGCAGAGAATTTGCTTTCGCTCAGGCGTTTAGCGATAATTTTACGCATCTGAGTAAGCTGAATATCTGTGTAACCTTCCTGACCGGCAGGTGCAAAAGCAGGCGCTGTTTTCGCAGCAGCAGCAGGTGCAGAAGCGGTGGTGGTAGCAGCAGGTGCAGCAGATGGAACGAATCCGTCCACATCTTTCTTCACGATTCTACCGTTATCGCCGGAACCAGGTACTTTATTGATATCGATACCTTTTTCCTGAGCCAGTTTCTTAGCCAGCGGAGATGCTTTCACACGACCGTTAGCGTCAGCAGCAGCTTCAGGAGTTGCTGTCGGAGCTACATTTGCAGCAGGAGCAGCAGTTTGAGCGGCAGGAGCAGCAGCGGCAGCAGCTGGTTTAGCACCACCCTGACCTTCAGCGGCCAGGATAGCTTCCACATTTGTACCTTTCTTACCTACGATAGCGATGATACCATTTACTTTGGCAGCATCACCTTCTTTTACGCCTACATATAATAATTCACCGTCAGCGTAACCAATTACTTCCATGGTTGCCTTGTCGGTTTCCACTTCAGCCAGTACGTCATCGCTTTTCACGGTTTCGCCTACTTTCTTATTCCAGGCAACGATTTTACCTTCTGTCATCGTATCGCTCAGGAGCGGCATACGGATTACAGTTGCATTTTTCAGAGCCTCTGCAGCAGCTGCATTATCAGCAGCTGGCGCTGGCGCAGCAGCAGGAGTTGGTGCCGGAGCTTCCTGTTGTGCAGGTGCGGCAGCCGGAGCTGGCGCTGGAGCACCACCACCCAGTAAAGACTGGAAGTCTTCACCCGGTTTACCAACAATAGCTATTACTTCATTTACTTTAGCAGCCTTTCCCTTCTCTACACCAATATATAATAACGTACCCTCTACATATCCCATCACTTCCATGGTGGCCTTATCCGTTTCCACCTCAGCAATTACATCGTCTGCTTTTACGGTATCGCCTACCTTTTTATGCCATTCCGCGATCACCCCTTCTGTCATCGTGTCACTCAAAAGGGGCATTCTGATAACTTCTGCCATAGTATTTTTCCAAATTTTGCTCAAACCTACAAAAGAATTGCGAATTGTGAAAGTCGTATTCGTGATCTTCTGCTGATTATAAACAGTATTAAAAATCGAGTTCCAAATTTAGTTTGTCTTTCAACTCTTTCACAAGTGGATATTTTTCTACCATCTTCGCAAATTTCTCACGGCTGGATAAAGGCGCAGGGCCAATATCCGCAGTTTGCTGTGATTCGTCGAGATGTAATGTCAGTACTAGCCCGTTGTTTCGGAACTTCTCTTTGAAGAAAGCCGAGATGGACAATTTTTCTTCTTCCATGAAGCGGAATTGGACAATATTTCTGCTGGTAATTCCGATCTCTTCAGCTCCGTTCATGGAGATTGCAGCCAGTTGTAAGTTGCTTACGACTGTCATTTTGTTAGCCTGACGGAAACGGTCGATAAATTCTTCCCAGTATACATGCAGGGCACCCAGGGTCATCGGAATGATTTCCTGTTTGGTTTCAGTGGATTGCGATGCAGCGAAGGCCTGCTTCATGGCTGCCAGACCTGTTAACTTTGGCACATTGGCCGCTGGTTGGGCAGGTTTGGAAGTTGCTTGTCCGGAAGAGGTCTGCGCAGGTGTTGCATGTCCGGGAGCTGTTTGAGTATTTGCTGCTTGTCCGGGAGCTGCTTGAGAATAAGTAGTCTGTCCGGAGGGTGTCTGAGAATTCGTTTGTCCGGAAGCGGTCTGAGAATACGCAGCCTGTCCTGAAGCAGTTTGAGCGTTCGTTTGTCCGGGAGCTGTTTGAGAATACCCAGTTTGCCCTGAGGCAGTTTGAGAATGCGGCTGTCCGGAACTCGTCTGAGAAGAATTATATGAAGTATTCTGTGTTGGTGTATTTTCTATAGTAAGCTTTGGCTCATTGGCAGCGATTGATGCACTTGTAGCCGGCTGGCCTGCTTTGGCAGGTGTGGCTTGTGCGATCGGTGCCCGGAGCTTTTGCGGTGCAGAACCGTCAGCTACCAGTTTTTTTTTTACTACCTCACCGGTTTGGTCATCGCTGACTAAGTTCACAGCCTGTTGCAGGAAACAAAGTTTGATCAGCGCCATTTCCACATGAAGCCGTTTGTTGCGCGCCATGCGGTAGTTGATTTCCGTTTCGTTCAGCAGGTGGAGGGCGGTGATCAGGTAAGATGGACTCAGTTTGCCGGATAACTGGCGGTAGCGGTCTTTCAGGTTACCACTTACTTCTACCAGGTGGAGGACTTTGTCTTCCTTGCACAACAGGAGGTTGCGGAGGAATTCGGCCCAGCCATTGAGGAAGTTGTCTCCTTCGAAACCTTTTTGAAGGATTTCGTCAAAGATGAGGAGGGCAGCAGCTACGTCCTGTTGGAGTACTCCATCCATGAGTTTGAAGAAATAATCATAGTCAAGGATGTTGAGGTGTTCCAGGGTATTCTGGTAGGTAAGCTTTCCGCCGGTGAAGGAGACGATTTTATCCAGGGTACTGAGCGAGTCACGCATACAGCCATCGGTCTTTTGCGCTACGAGGTGCAGGGCATCTCCTTCGGCCTGAATGTGTTCTTTCTGACAGATTTCCTGTAAGTGATCCACGGTATCCTGAATGGTGATGCGCTTGAAATCGAAGATCTGGCATCGGCTCAGGATAGTGGGGAGGATTTTATGTTTTTCGGTGGTAGCCAGTATGAATATTGCATAGGAGGGGGGTTCTTCCAGCGTTTTCAGGAATGCGTTGAACGCGGAGGAACTGAGCATGTGTACCTCATCTATGATATAGATTTTATATTTACCCGCTTGAGGAGCAAAGCGTACCTGTTCTACAAGGGTACGGATGTCATCTACTGAGTTGTTGGAGGCGGCATCTAATTCATGGATGTTGAAAGAGCTACCTTCGTTGAATGAAACGCAGGAGTGACATTGGTTGCAGGCTTCGCCATCGGGTTGGAGATTTTCGCAGTTGATGGTTTTTGCCAGGATACGGGCACAGGTGGTTTTTCCCACACCGCGTGGACCGCAGAACAAAAAGGCATGCGCAAGTTGGTTGTTGCGGATGGCGTTTTTGAGTGTGGTGGTAATGTGGGATTGTCCTACTACTGTAGAAAAGTTCTGTGGTCTGTATTTACGGGCAGAAACGATAAAATTCTCCATATTCAAAGGCTATTCACGAAGGCCGAAAGTACAGAAAATTCAGGAGAAATGGTGAAAAGAGGGATGGGGGATATAATTACAACACCGCTTCTAACCACGCCTTTTTCATCAGGATGATGCAATTATTATATTGATCCATCACTGTAGTACTAATTTCATGCAGATTTGTAATCTCCTCCATAATTGGCTCATTCCCCTTAACATAATTGTAATTGTACCTGAGGAAATGACTGATCTTTTCCTGCAAAGCACCTTCCCAACCCGTTGTTACTTCCGGAATTTGTTTCAGGCGGAGGAGGATCTTCTTTAATAAAGCTCCTTCATCAATCAGGCTATCAAAATATGGTTGGGCACTTACTACCGTCAGACCCTGTTCACTGAATAGTGAGCTGACATTATGAAGGATCCTTGCGACAATATCATTTAGTTGCCAGCAGGTAGCCTGGTGTTCCAGTAATGTGTGATATTGTTCCTGTAGTTTTTGTGCATAGGCAGGATCTTTCTGAAAAATGATGGTATAATGGTATTTTATCGCCAGTGTATCATGGGCCAGTAGCCATTCTGTATCCTGCCGGATACTGGATTGCAGTTTAGCACGTACTTTGCCGGCAGCGGTAACCGGATATTGTTTGCCTTCAAATTCAAAATACCTCGTTTTAATTTGTCCCTGCTGTATTGCATGCAAGGTATCGGCATCCTGCATATCCCTGAAATAAGCGCGCAAACGCTGGACTTTGTTTTCTGCGTATAAAGTGGAAACAGAGAGTGTCGCCATCTGTTCATCTGACAAGGGGGTAATATTCCCCTCAGGCAAAATTGGCAATGGGCGGTTGTCATAATACTCATTGAAAATCGCCGGCATTGAGTAATCTTTGATTCGGGTGGCTGTATCTGCGATGAAGTTTTCTACCGGATAGGGTGCATATTCAGCGGATGGCTGAATAAAAGATTGACTGAGTAAGGAGGACATATGCTCCTGTAGCTCTTCTGCATGTTGAAAAAGGTGCCATGCACTTTCTCCTTTGATGGTTTTGCTGATATTCGCTGCCATGTAACGTTGTTCCCGTTCTTCGCGGGAAGGATGAGTGGCCCATTGATCGGGTAATTGTACCCTGCTTAGCAGGAATGAACTAAAGTAATTATCTGTCACCAGTGGTAACTGGTGTGCATCCAGTGCTATTTCGTGTTGGGTGGCATATAGCCGTATCAATGATCTGTGTACTTCATAAATATTTCCAAAGCGACGTTGCTGCCGTGCCATTTCAGGAAGTTGCAGCAAACAATGCTCATAAAAGAACCCACTTATTTCCAGCCTGCGCATGGCGGAAATGGCTGCATCTGTACCAGCTACTGTCAGTGCTACTGCATCTGCATGAAATTCCATTTCTCTTCTCAGGCGCATGTACTGTTTGTTGACAATACTGTACATGAGTCGTAATGCTTTTTGTATATCGCTTACGATGCGGAGATTGATGTGGGCCAGAAGTGCAAATACGATCCACCTGCTGGAAATCCAGCTCATGGTTTTGTGCCAGCTCTGGTTTTCGTAGAGCATGTTGTAGATCATCCTGTTTACGGTGTACACATAGCTGGCGAGTTTCATACTACGCTGTGAAAAATGACCGAATTCGTGTGCGATGGCCATGCTGAATTCACTTACATTCAGACTGTTTACAAGTCCTAAACCTATTTCCAGTTTTTTGCCAACAGGCCAGAACATGTTCATGAATTTTACCGGATAAATGACTGCGGCATTTACACCGGGGGCGAGGTACACTTTTTTAGGGAAGCGGGTTTTGGTCGATCGTGCAATTTGTTGGAGGCAGTCGAAAAGTGCCGGCTGTTCTTTGCGTGTGATGGGAATGCGGAGTGAAAGGTCCTGTTGCTGGCGGGTAAAGAGGAACTTGATCAGGAACAACACCTGCATAATACCCATGAAAATTATTCCGAGTCCTGCGATGAACATGAATACAGATAAGATGGTGATGGGGTGGAGCGGGGCGAACATGATAAGACTGACGCCTGCCCAGAGAAAAATGGCGGCGAGTATACCTGCATAGATGAGCAGAAGACCATAGGTGATGAAGAATAGCAGGATGCTTCCCATCATTTTGAGAACCTGCAATCTGAATGATCCTGCAGGCGGGACGGTCGTGGTGTTTTCGGAACTGGCCGAAAAGAAGCTGGACATAGTTACAAGCAAGTTAGCATTATGATTGCTGAATAAATATAACTCTATTTTGATAAGTAGAGATGGGGAATGAGAGAATTTGAGAAAAGCAGCATGGAAGATTTTTCTTTTTTGGCTGGCACTCTCAGCAATGAATTGGCCATAAATAAATAAATCGCTACCTTAATATCAGCTAAAGCACCACAGAACGGACCATAATTATCATGTAGCAAGCAATCATTTTAATATTTCAATTTCTTATGATGTCGCGGATGGTCGCACCCAGGTTGACCTCATGTATTGTACCCCTTTTGGTGCAATCACCCGATAGCATTATTGCCATAGCACTATTATTTCTATTAATAGCCAGTGGAGCTATTGTCATGATCTATCGCCTGCGGATGCAATTAAACAAAGCAAAATCTGCCTTGTCTGATTCTATGAAAGGCAAGCTGGATATGATTACAAATTTCAACAGGGAAATACGCACACCACTCAATGCTGTCATCGGCATGAGTGAACAGCTTTCTCATACCCTACTGGATAAGGAACAACGTGAACTCATGTATTCTATTGAACATGCTACAGGTAAGCTGTTGCGCATCATGAACAATGCACAGGAAGTATATGACCTGACAAATGGTGAGGTACAATTGAATTCACACCCTTTTGAAGTATACGCTGCCTTTCATGCAGTGACTGAAGAAAAACGAAAAGCTGCTTTGGAAAAAGGATTATACTTTGATGCTCTTTATGAAGGCGATCAATACCTGCGTGTACAGGGTGATGAACAACGTCTGAAACAGGTGATACTACACCTGGTTGAAAACGCTATCAGATATACTACGCTGGGAGGTATACAGGTTATACTGCGTGTGTCAAAAACTGCTGAAGATAAAGTGTTGGTAAGAGCAGAGGTTAAAGATACTGGTATGGGTATTCCTATAAACATGCTTCCTCATCTATTCGGATTTTATAGTTTAGCACGTCCTCCGCAAATGGCGTCGGTGAGTGGAACGGGATTAGGCTTAGCTATTATTCAGCGTATTCTGCACCTGCATGGAACAAATATAAAAGTTGAAAGTACGCCAGGCAAAGGCAGCACTTTTGCATTTGAAATTTTATACCAGCTATCGGATGCCCAGATGACTTTGATTACGCGCAGGGAGCTGGAGGATATGACCGGCAGCTTTATGGAAGGCAGGAATATTCTGGTGGCGGATGATCAGGAGATGAATTTGTTATTACTTACACATATTCTAAGCCGTTGGAAATGTAATTTTGATAAGGCTGCGAATGGTATTGAGGCATATGAATTATTCTCTTTGCACGATTATGATCTGGTGCTGCTGGATGTACAGATGCCGGGGATGACAGGGGTGGAAGTCGTGAAGAAAATCAGGGAGGATAGGGATGTGGCGAAAGCCAGCGTACCAGTGCTGGCTATTACTGCTGATATTACGATTACGGAGAATAGCCGGTATAGAGATTTAGGATTTAATGATTGTATGTTGAAGCCTTTCAGGGAAAGGGATATTTACAACACTATTATCAGACATTTACCTCCAGCGGGTGTAAAGGTATTATAACCAGGGGCTGACTAAAAAGTAAAATGAAGGTGTTCAGAATTGCGGAAAAGCAATTTCGGCTCCATCACCTACCCGAGAGGGGGGCCCCTTTTTGGTCAGCCCCGTATGTTAACTCAGTAGTGGGTGACGTTTGAATTCTTTAGTTCTGTCAAAAAGATAACGGTAAGTCGTTAACCTACGGGTGATGGTTGTTCCCAATCCTTCTGCCATATTGATCATTTTAGGATTGAAGTCGCCAATCCATTGCATCTCATACTTTTCATATTTCAGCTTGTGCTGGATAATAGCGCCACCTTCCAGGACCAGGTAAGCATCCGCACCTGTTCCCTGAAATTCAGGTATTATACCAAATAAGATCCCTGTAAATGTTTTGGTACCCCGGGTCATTTTCAACCAGAGGAGTTTGAGTATCTGTAAAGGACCAAATTTACCATTCAAGTGTTTGAAATACTCATTCAGGGAAGGCAGATTCAACCAGGCGCCGATAGGTTCGTCGTTGTGATAAATGAACCATATGATTTTTTCATCCATCACAGGTTTCATCTGTTTAAACAACTTCAAGGCCTGCTGGAAGCCCATCTCCTTATTACCACCGTGGCCTGCCCAGGCTTTATTATACACATACACAAAGTCCTTTACATACTTTTCCATCCGGTTCTTTTTGAGATGGCTGGAAGAGAATGCAGGATCGGCTGCCATAGCGGCGTGGCGGTTATAAAACTTTTCCTGCACCTGCTCTTTTACATCCCGACCATAGCAATGCTGGTGGAAGAATGGCAGGAAACCATAATTTTCCATCAGCTGCTTATAGTATGGCGGATTGAAGTTCATGGCATATAACGGCTCGTGGAAGCCTTCTACCAGTAATCCCCACCAGTTGTTTCTTTCACCAAAGTTGATAGGGCCATCCATTGCTTCCATCCCTCTTTCTTTCAGCCAGTCACGGGCATGGTCAAAGAGGATGTTGGTAGCTTCCTGATCATTGATCACATCAAAGAAGCCTACACCACCTGTTGGTTGGGTATCTCCTTTGTTCTTATATTTCTTATTAACAAAAGCGGCGATACGGCCTATCAGTTTGCCATTATCATCCTTCAGCACCCAGCGGATCAACTCTCCGTGACGGAATGCCTTGTTCTTTTTCGTATCAAACACCGCGTTGATATCCTTATCCAGGGGGCGAACCCATCCGGGAATATCTTTATTCAGCAGCACGTGAACGTCTAAAAACTGCTTTGCTGTGTGTTTATCATTTACAATCACCAGTTCCATAGGGGAGATTTAGAGGTGCAAAAGTAACGATTGGTAAATATATATCGGCTTCTAAGAATTGGCAGGGCTAACATTTATTTTTCAGAAGAACAAATATAGCGTGAGGAAAGGGGGACTGGGATTTTGAGAGGAGGGAAGATTTGGTATGTGTTTAAGGAGTAGGGGGAAACTTATACTTTGAGAAGAGGTGAGATCTGGTATATGTGTAAGGAATAGGTGAGACTCGTATTTGGGGAAGAGATCAGGTATGCATTTAAGGAATAGGGGATATTTATACTTTGAGAAGAGGTGAGATCTGGTATGTGTGTAAAGATTAGTTGATACAGGTATTTTGAGAAGAGGGAAAAGATCAGGTATGCACTTAAGGAGTAGAAAGTAATTGATTAGGACTGATAATAGGGAGGATCAGGCCTTTGAGCAATGTACCTTGTGTTTTGTCAAAGATGATGCCTCTGGCGGTGGAGTAAGCAATGCCAGCGAGAGTAATACCCAGGTCGCTATCGGCAACGACTATTTTCTTTTCTTCATCGAATTCGACTAATTCTTCCAGGTTATCAACATGAAAAACAAATTCGTGTGTATAGCCTGCAGAGATGCCATTGAACTGATCGGCATCATCTAACCCCTGGATGCTTATTTCCAGAAATAACCTGACGATTTTATATTCTTTTTGGTATTGGGAGTCGATTTTAAAATTGTAGTTGTAACTGGAAGAAGTGGTTTCGTTTTCAAATCCGATGTTAGCTTTGAGGGTGGTGATTTCTATGAGGTATAATTCACTGGCATCATTTTTTCAGATAAGTCAGTTATGAAACGGAATGTAGGATATATTATCATCATCATTTTTCTCGGTATTTTTCTCGTAATGAGTTATTCCCGGCAGCAGCAGCGGGTAAAGAAGATATTGGCAGAGAATGAACGGTTAAATAATGAGAATCGTCATTTAAGACAGTCATTAGACATGAGCAGTAATACTGCGCAACAGATTGCGGACAGGGCTGAGGTGAGGGAGCGGCAGAATAGTCAGGGGCAGTTTGTAGATCCAAGGATTTATTATAGAAAGAACTGGAAGCAGTTTATTGCTGTAACGAATAGTGATTACAGAACTGGTTTTCTGGGAGGGATAAAGGATCTGGATGTTATTGTGAAGAACCAGACGGAGTTTGTGGTTGATAATGTAGTGGTGTCAGTAGATTATCAGAGAGGAAATGGAGATGTATTTAAGACAGAACAGTATACTATCAGTGATATAGGTGCGAAGGGGACGAAGTCGGTGAGAGCGGCGGATAGCAGGAAGGGGCAGAAGGTAGTCATTAAGTTAGTGAGTATTACGAGTCAGTCTATGAATTTTTGCTGGGCTGTGAATAAAGTAGTAGATCCTGTTAACCCGGATCCTTTTAAATGCACGCAGGATAAGTGATTATTTATTTAGATCATAAGCAAGCACCTTTTAAATGCACGCCTGATAAGTGATTATCTTTGGGACATGTTATCGTTCCAGTACACAAAAATTATTTCACCTGAAGTGATTGCATTGTATGAGGCAGCCTTTCCTGAGGAGGAGCGGCGGCCTTTGCCTGCGCAACAGCGGTTGCTGGTGGAGGGGGCTTTGCAGTTGCTGAAGGTGATGGAGGGGGGGAGGTTTGTAGGGTTTGTGTTTTGTTGGGGATTGACGGATTTCACGTTTATAGAGCATTTTGCGATCGATCCTGCTATGAGAGGGCAGGGGACAGGTACGAAGGTCATCACCTTATTATTTGAGCGATTTGGAAGGTTAGTATTAGAAACAGAGTTGCCACATACCCTTGATGCGCAACGGCGAATCCGGTTCTATGAAGCGCTGGGGTTTGGTGCATTTTCCACACCTTATTTACAGCCTCCTTATAGGGAAGGTTGGGAACCATTACAATTGATCTTAATGCAGAAAGGTATGTTCCTTGAGGAACATACCTTTTCAAAAGTCAGCAATGAAATATATCGGGAGGTTTATGGTCTCTGATAATTAAAGGCTGGCAATATTACCTTTCAGTTCTGCGTGGTGCAGTACGGGAAGGTTGGGATTGCGGCTGTTGCTGTTGCTGTTGTTGCTGTTGCTGTTGTTGCTGTTGTTGTACCCGTTGCTGCTGCTGTGGCTGCACTCTTTGCTGCTGTTGCTGCTGCTGGGTACGTTGTTGCTGTTGCTGTTGCTGAACTCTCTGCTGTTGTTCCTGTTGCGCTCTTTGTTGCTGTTGTTGTTGCTGGATACGCTGTTGTTGGTCCTGTTGAGTCCTTTGCTGTTGCTGATTTTGCTGTACCCTTTGCTGATTTTGCTGCTGCTGAACACGTTGTTGCTGCTGTTGTTGACGAACACGTTGCTGCTGCTGTTGCTGCTGCTGATTACGTTGCTGATCATTTACCTGCGTGCGCGTACTGGTATTGGGCGTAGGCGTTGAAGGCGTGGTACGATCAGGCCTGTTAGAATTGTTATTCCTGTCAAGGCCCCTGTCAGAATTGCGATTGTCGTTCCGGTCATTGTTAATGTTGTTTGTGTTATTATTATTGTTGTTTCTATTATCGACCCTGTTAGGGACGTTGTTATTGTTATTATCATTCCTGTTAGGGAGGTTATTATTATTGTTATTGTTTCCCCTGTTAGGAACGTTATTATTCCTGTTATCCACCCTGTTAGGGACGTTATTATTATTCGGACTGTTAGGTCTATCGAAGTTATTCCTGTTATTACCATTCCCGTTGGAGAAGTTCCGGTTCTGCTGACCCTGACGTAAGTCATTTGGGTTAGGGCGATACACACGTACCTGGTCATTGCCTATTGAACCACGACCTGGACGATCACTGTTTTCCACACGCATTGGACGAATGTTTGTCCTGGTGTAGCGTTCCACATCTCTGGTGGCAGGGCCACGGTAGTAGGTGCGGTTATTAATAATAGTGGTATTATTAATTATGGTAGTACGGTTATAAATTTCTACTCTATTATTATGAGGTACATAATACCGGCTTACATAAGCATTGGTAATGTACTGGCAGGGTACGAATGACCAGTAAGAAACGGGAATATTCACACTCACGCCGATGCTCATACCAGGACCTAAAGGTGCCCAGCCATAATAATCGGTACTGTTTCTCCAACTCACCCATGCTGGTCCCCATTCGTAGCCTGGGATCCAGAGCCAACCATAATAGTCGTCATATGTCCAGCGACCGTAGTGGAAAGGTGCCCATCCCCAATCGTAATCAGACATCCAGGTCCAACCATAGTCAGTGTATACCCAGTGACCATTGGTAGAGTAGGGTTGGAAATCAGGTCCGGCATTTGGAATCCAGCAGTCTCCGTAACCTCCATAGTTGACCCAGCGGCCATAAGGGCTAAGGGCATCGTAGAAGCCGCCATCGGAAACCTGAAAGTCTTGTGGAGGGCGGGCAGCTACACAGGACATACCTGGGAGTGCAGCAAAGGAGGCTGCTATAGCTATTGTGAAAATATATCGTTTAATGTTTTTCATATATGTAATCTTTTGGCGGCTGATTACTTTAATGTATAGGATTTAGTTCTACAGCAGTAAAGGAATCAATTGAAATTTAATAGTTTACGAATGAGTAGTGTATAACAGTTGATCAAGTGTTATTGCTGGCTTAGGCTGGCCTGCTGCATTCATATTCGGATGTTCGCGGTGTCAGAATTTAGCTTGATTAAATAAAATCAAATCCTGTGCCGGATTACTTAAATGCTGAGCTGTAGCGGGTTTTAATGGTTTTGCGGGACTGATTTTAGCATAATGCTAACATTTGTATGATTATGTATGTGGATAAGAATGATGACAATCATGCATGACAAATGGCCGGGACCTGTTATTTTTACACCTGAGAATGCATCATAATTATGTCTAACATAATTAGCGCAAAGCCACGTTTAAAAGGGAATTTCGGCGGAATATCCACGGTATTTTGAATTTCCCCTATTAACTGTTACCTTTGCGGCAAAATTAACAAACCGCTCATTTTAAGCATTTATAAACCTCTTAAAAATATGCCTAACACAGGTAAGATCAAGCAAATTATCGGTCCAGTGGTGGACGTCCACTTCGACGGGAAGCTACCCGAAATCTACAATGCACTGGAAATTACCCGCGAAAATGGTCAGAAGGTAGTGCTGGAAGTTCAGCAGCACCTTGGCGAAGATAGCGTTCGTTGCGTTGCAATGGACTCTACAGACGGTTTCGTAAGGGGAATGGTGGTAACAGACAAGGGTGCTCCTATTAAAATGCCGGTGGGCGATGGTATTAAGGGTCGCTTGTTCAACGTGGTAGGTGAGGCTATTGACGGTCTGGGTGATATTGATACTACAAATGGTTATCCTATTCACCGTAAGCCTCCTCGTTTCGAGGATCTGGCTACAGATACAGAAGTATTATTTACTGGTATCAAAGTAATTGACCTGATCGAACCATATGCAAAAGGTGGTAAGATTGGATTGTTTGGTGGTGCTGGTGTAGGTAAAACAGTATTGATCCAGGAGCTGATCAACAACATTGCGAAAGGTTACGAAGGTTTGTCTGTGTTTGCAGGTGTGGGTGAGCGTACCCGTGAAGGTAATGACCTGATGCGTGAAATGATCGAAGCTGGTATCGTTAAATATGGTGAAAAATTTGTTGAATCCATGGAACATGGTGGATGGGATCTGGCAGCTGTTGATAAAGAACAACTGAAAGAATCTCAGGCTACATTTATCTTTGGTCAGATGAACGAACCTCCTGGTGCCCGTGCACGTGTTGCATTGTCTGGTCTGACTATTGCAGAATATTTCCGTGATGGAGATGGTACTGCAGGTGGTGGTAAGGATATCCTGTTTTTCGTTGACAACATCTTCCGTTTCACTCAGGCAGGTTCTGAAGTATCCGCGTTGTTAGGCCGTATGCCTTCTGCGGTGGGTTATCAGCCTACACTGGCTACAGAGATGGGTCTGATGCAGGAGCGTATCACTTCAACCAAGAATGGTTCCATCACTTCCGTACAGGCGGTGTATGTACCTGCGGATGACTTGACTGACCCTGCTCCGGCTACAACATTTGCGCACCTGGATGCTACTACGGTATTGGATCGTAAGATCTCTGACCTTGGTATCTATCCTGCGGTGAGCCCACTGGATTCTACATCACGTATTCTTTCTCCTACTATCGTAGGTGAAGCACACTACAACTGTGCACAGCGTGTGAAGATGATTCTGCAACGTTATAAAGAACTGCAGGATATCATCGCGATTCTTGGTATGGATGAATTGAGCGACGAAGATAAACTCACAGTAAGCCGTGCACGTCGTGTACAGCGTTTCCTGTCACAGCCTTTCCACGTAGCAGAACAGTTTACTGGTCTGAAAGGTGTACTGGTTCCGATCGAAGAAACTATCAAAGGTTTCAACATGATCATGGATGGAGAAGTTGATGAGTATCCGGAAGCAGCATTCAACCTGGTAGGTAACATCGAAGCAGCTATCGAGAAAGGTAAGAAACTGCTGGAAGCAGCTAAGAACTAATTCATTTATCACCCTTAACTTTTAATATGTTATTAGAAGTATTAACACCTGAAAAAAAACTGTACTCTGGCGAAGTGTATGGCGTACAGTTGCCAGGGATAGACGGCTCTTTTGAAGTGCTGAATAATCACGCGCCGTTGATTGCCGCATTGGGCAAGGGCAGAATGAAAGTGCTGAAAGATAAGTCACAGAATGAATTCTATAACATAGAAGGTGGTTTTGTGGAAGTACTAAGGAATAAAGCGACTGTGCTTGTAGAAGGTGCAGCAGCAATATAACTGAAATAGCGAATAGCTATAAATGAAATAGGCCGGGTAGGATTACCCGGCCTTCGTTTTGTCCTAACTATTCCAATCTAATTAATAATTACCCTGTTTAAGGAGCGCAGTAGGATTACTGGCCAGGGCGTCTTACAATCAGGACCCACGCCGCGCAGGATACAAGTATCCTACAGCCGCAATTGGGCCTGTTCCTATGAAAATGAATATCTTATATTATGTAATGATTTTTTTAATTGTATAACTGTCACATTTATCACAAACCCCTGACCGGAAGTAGAGGGTAAGTGATTATATTTTAGTTGTTTCAATTATAGTCCAGGAAGGCATACGTAACATGTGTATCGGTTTGTCCTTCATAGGTGTTTATACTTCGGTTTAGTTCACATTTTTCCAATCATAATACTGATAAACAGGGTCACCAACAATAGATTGCTCTGACTACATTACTATTTTGCTCAAGCAAGATATTTGATTTTTTTTAAATATCCTCGTGCTGAGTGGTCGCTGGGGGATACTAAAATCCAGCCAACAACGTTAGTCGTTGGAACTGAGTCTTTAGGCTTGTAAATATTTTTTTCTTTTTTTTCCACAATAAGCTATTTACAGCTCATCAGTGGCATACGGTGCAGTATACACGTTACTAATTTAATAATGGATCTATGGGGAAGTTGGCCATGATGGCAAAGTTACTGCCCAGGTTCTTTAAAGCCTGTTTCCAAATGTTTTCATCTTTTTCATCGAAGATGAGGGCTTTACTGCTGGCTGAAAGTATCCAGCTTTTTTCATTTAATTCATTGTCAAGCTGTCCACTACTCCAACCGGAATAGCCGATGAAGAAACGGATCTTATTGATATCGAGTTTGCCTGCATTGATCATGTTCACTACCTTATCAAATTCGCCACCCCAGTATACACCGTTGATGATTTCGAAACCTCCTTTGATGAGTTCTGGTTGTTGGTGAACGAAGTGAATGGTGTCTATCTGCACCGGGCCTCCGTAATAGACAGGGATGTTGGGAATCAATATGTCCGGAACGAGGTCGTGCAGATTTTGATCGAAACGTTTGTTGAGTACAAAGCCAAAACTTCCTTTATTGGATTGGTGCTCGCAGAGTAGTACTACGGTGCGGGCAAAGTTTGGATCTTTAAGGAACGGGTCAGAAATAAGCAATATTCCAGGCGACAAGGTTACCATACACATTCAGTTTTATCACTTACTCAAATTTAACTAATTGAATGCAAGTAGAATAGAATTTATTAGAGATTTCGTTAGAGATTGGAGAAAGTTTAACAAACTTAGGAGGGTTTGAATTGGCCAGCGGCGGCAGGAAAGACGGCTTATTGTGGGGCTGTGGCCCTGTTGGAAAATTGACTGTGGCAGTGAGGAATGCGTGTTTTTTGAGGCGAATGCAGGCTGCAAAATTTCTAAAAAAATAAAGGAGGCTAGAAAGCCTCCTTACCATTTTATCAACCAAAATCTAAATCGCTTGATGGAACGAATCCATGTCGATGTATGTAGAATAATTAAAATTGCTTGTTTGTTAAACTGTTACATCAAATTTAGTACCAGTTTGATATAGCAAATGTACGTAAAGAAAGAGAATTATAAACGCCTTTTGCCAGTTAAAATTACGTTAAAGTGGTGTTTATTTGCTTGACCCAAGCTGGTAAAAGGTTTTAGCGTATTAATTTTATATTAACGTTGCTATAGCAAATATCCAGTTTTAACAAAATAAGCGCTGGAACGCTCACTGAATGTGAGTATATTGTGCGCTTTACGAGCATCCTGAAATGGTACCACTGAAGAAAGTCTTTCCCATCATTGTGGTGTTAATTACACTATCCTTGCTGGGCCTCATTTACATCCAGTTTAGCTGGATCCATAACGCCTCTATCGTACGCAGAGAGCAAATTGAAGAACGCGCTATCAATGTACTTGATAGGGTGCGTGAAGAAATGCTTGCACGGTCCGGTCCCGCTATTCGCCTGAAAATGAATGGTACCGGGGTCAGGCCTACCGAAAGAGGTTTAACGATCGATAAGTTCAATACCCTTGACCTGAATATAGCGGTCAGTGACCGCTTCACAACCGCAGAGGTGAGAAACCTGCTCATCAGCGGACTGAAACGCGAAGGGCTTGATACTACCTTCGAATTCGCGATCGTAGGCAAAGGTAACTTTGGGGAAAGCAGTATTAAAATGCAGTCTGCCGGCTTCCCTAATATGGCCACCGCTGTTGCCCGGGATAGTGTAAACTACCTCGTGAAATACATGCCTCTGTTAGGTAGCTATGAATACATGACGGATAATACGGAAACAATGGTGGTACTGCAACCTCGTAACAACATGTCTTTCCTGCTGTCTCTCGGAAAAATGGTCGCCGGTGGTATTCTCTTTACCGGTGTGATCATCACTGCATTCGCACTCACCATCCGCACCATGCTGAACCAGAAGAAGATCTCCGAGATCAAATCTGACTTCATCAACAACATGACGCATGAGCTGAAAACCCCGCTGGCCACCATCTCGCTGGCCATTGATGCGATCGGCAATGAGAAGGTCATGGACAATAAAGAAAAGATCCGCTACTTCTCCGGTATCATCAAAGAAGAGAATAAACGTATGAACAAACAGGTGGAAAGCATTCTGCAATCTGCCTTGTTGGAGAAGAACGAAATTGGATTGAAATTGCAACCCACCGATGTGCATGAAGTAATCACGCATACGGTCGAAAATATACAGCTGCAGCTGGCTTCCAAGAATGGTCACGTTGAACTGAGACTGGATGCAATCAACCCCATCATTCAGGCTGATGACGTACATTTCTCCAACGTTATTTTCAATCTGCTGGACAATGCGATCAAGTATTCCAAAGAGAACCTGGAAGTGATCATCTCTACCTACAGCACCCGCAAGAGCCTTGTCATCACCGTATCAGATAATGGTATCGGGATGAGTCGTGATACGATTTCACGTATCTTTGAAAAATTCTATCGTGCACATACAGGTAACGTACACAATGTAAAAGGCTTCGGCCTGGGTCTCAGCTATGTAAAAGCTATCATGGATGCACACAAAGGAAAAATCAAGGTGGAAAGCGCTGTGGGTAAGGGTAGTAAGTTTACACTTGAATTCCCGCAGGACTAATTTATTATTTTTAAAAGGGGTTGTTCAATGGCATTAATCGAAAAAGAATTAGCACATTTTAGATATCCTATAGCCGTTCCCGGTATGGGTACTGCTATGCAGGAAAAACTGAAGGAAAGCCGTATCCTGGTTGTAGGTGCGGGAGGTTTAGGTAGTCCGGTTATTCAATACCTGAGTGCAAGTGGTGTCGGTGTAATCGGCATTGCTGATTATGGTGTAATTACTGACGAAGATATGCATCGTCAGCCTATTTACCATATGCAGGATCTGCGTAAGCACAAGGCGAAGATGGCTGCCAGCCGTCTGTGGTCCAGCAATCCTTTTACAAAACATTATCCCCTGTTGTTGCAGGTGAAACCTGAAAATATCAATCAGTTGCTGGAAGGTATGGACCTCGTCATTGATTGTTCTCAACATATGCCGACTCACCTGGTGGTGAATGATGCCTGTATCGCAAAAGGTAAACCTTTTGTAATTGGCGAGGTGCATAACTGGATCTCCTGGTGGGCTGGGTTTAATATCGCGCCATCCAGTGGTGATGCGGCAGCATCTTATCGTTGCAATATTAACCTGATTGATGAATATACCAATTTCGATGCAGGTGCTATCGGTGTAACGCATGGCGCTACCGGTATGCTGATCGTAAATGAGGTATTGAAATACCTGGCCGGTGTACCCGATGGCCTGGCGAATAAACTGTATAGTATGGATTACCTCCATAACGTATACCAAACCCATACACTCAACCCCGATGCCGGGATCCTGGCTACTACCAAAGCCAATGGCCTGCTCACCGCAGAAGCATATGGACTGGAATTAGTACCGGATATTGAAGACTAAATAAAACTTACATGTTTAGAAAGGTATTAACCTGGATCTTAGTGGTGTATGTATTGGCTGGTGCACTCCTGTACTTTTTTCAGAAGAAACTGATCTTCCATCCGATTGTAACGGCAGCTGATGCTACCTATCATTTTGATGTGCCGTTTCAGGAGATGAATATCAGGGTGAATGACAAGACTACCATCAATGCGATCCTTTTTAAAGCTGAACAGCCCAAAGGGATTGTGGTGTATTTTCATGGGAATGCACAGAATGTATCTTATTATGCTTACGTGAGTCAGTACTTTGCCAAACATGGGTATGAGGTGTTGATGATGGATTATCCTGGTTTTGGTAAGAGTACGGGTCCATTGACGGAAGATGATCTGTATGCGGATGCATTGCAGATGTACCAGGTGGCGAGGTCTCGTTTTTCTCCGGATAGTATTATCATTTATGGGAGGTCTTTGGGTACAGGCATTGCTGCGCAACTGGCTAGTATCAGGGATTGTAAGCGACTTGTATTGGAGGCGCCTTATTATAATCTGACGGATATGGCGATGAAGATGGCGCCGATTTATCCGTATGGGTTTATGTTGAATTATAAGTTTCCGACGAATGAATATTTGCAGAAAGTGACGGCGCCGGTTACGATAATTCATGGTACGGATGATAGGACGGTGCCTTATGAGTCGGGGATGAAGTTGAAGGAGTATTTTAAGAAGGGGGATAGTTTTATTACGATTCCAGGTGCAGGGCATAATAATTTGAAGGAGTATCCGCTGTTTGGAAAGACAGTTGAAGGATTGGTGAAATAAATTATTAAATAAATATTCCAATAAAAAATGCTCCTGCCTTCGGCACGGGCATTTTTTATTGGAATGAGGCCTGCAGCCGGCTTTTAGAGGAGCTAATGCAATAGCGACCGGCTTCTAGCGCTTTTAAAATTGCGAATTTAAGAGCGGCCGGCTTTTAGAGAAGTGTCCTTAAAATTTATGAACGATCTATTAGTTTGCAGGTTTTTTCGCCGATTTGCAAATCATGCGTGACACCCAGTTTCAATGTATAATTCTCATGGGTATGACCTACCGGAAATCCATATGCCACCGGGTATTCATAATCCTTTACAATATTGTGTATAATCTCATATTCATTCTGACCGAAAGGCGTAGTTGTTTCCTGCGGGTCTGTAAATGTACCCACTACTAAGCCTGCCAGTTTATCGAGCCAACCCGCTCTTTTCAGGTTGTGCATCATTCCATCTACTCTATAGCGATATTCACCTACATCTTCCAGTACCAGTATTTTACCCTTGGTATCAGGTTGAGAAACGGTGCCTGACAGGTTGGCCAGCAATGTGAGATTGCCACCAATGAGCTGGCCGGATGCTTTGCCAGTGCGGTTCAGGGCATGTGGCTCAAAGCTGTATCTGTAGTTTTTTCCTCTCAGGGCCAGGCGCAGACTTTCTACATACACATTTTCCACAGTTTCAGGGCGGATGCCGCTACACATCACAGAATGGAGTGTAGGAATGCCATATTGCCGGTGAATATGTCCATGGAGGGCAGTTACATCGCTATAACCACATATCCATTTGGGATGCTTGCGGAACTTCCTGAAATCCAACTGATCCAGCAGACAAATCATGCCATAACCACCACGGCCAAAAACGATCGCTTTGATTTCCGGATCATCCAGCATATCCTGTAGCTCTTCCAGCCTCAGCTCATCAGGTGCGGAAAAGTTGTGAAAACTGGTGCCCACCGTGATACCCAGGTGTACACGGTATCCCCAGGAGGTGAATACGCCAGCTGCATATTCTGCTGCCTGTAAATCCATTTTACTACTACTACAGGTGACGCCTATAAGGTCACCTTTTTTCAGATATGGAGGAATTTTCATTGTTCTACGCTTTAAGTTACCTTTGCAACCTGCGAATGACGAATTCGCGAGACAAGCCCCACTTTTTTGCTGGGAGTTTTAACAGGGCTAAGTTGATAAATACTTTTCGCTCTTCCAAAAGGATAAAATAGATTTCAAGATTATTTCAGTTAACATGGCAAAATTTAACAGATATCTAATCACGGCTGCCCTGCCTTATGCCAACGGACCAGTTCATATTGGTCACCTGGCGGGTTGTTACCTCCCTGCTGATATCTATGTGCGCTACCTGCGTGCAAAGAAAGCAGATGTCAAATTCATTGGGGGCACCGATGAGCATGGAGTTCCCATTCTCATCAAAGCCCTGAAAGAAGGTGTAACGCCACAGGATATTGTGGACAAGTATCATAAGATCATTTCCGAAAGCTTTGCTGATATGGGCATCTCTTTTGATATCTTTTCCCGTACCACCAAACAAATCCATCATGAAACCGCTGCAGCCTTCTTTAAGAAGATGTACGACGATGGCCTGTTTGAAGAAAAGGAGACTGAACAATTCTATGACGATGTGGCCAAGGTATTCCTGGCTGACAGATATATAGTAGGTACCTGCCCTAAATGTGGTAATCCTAATGCATATGGTGACCAGTGCGAACGCTGTGGTACGAGTCTCAGTCCTGACGACCTGATTTCACCACGCTCTACCCTGAGTGATGCGGTGCCTGTGAAGAAGAAAACCAAACATTGGTACATGCCACTCCAGAATTATGAACCATTCCTGAAAGAGTGGTTGCTGGAAGGTCATAAGGAATGGAAAAACAATGTGTATGGTCAGTGTAAAAGCTGGCTGGACAGTGGTTTGCAGAGCCGCGCCATGACCCGTGACAGTGAGTGGGGGATTAAAGTTCCGCTGCCTGATGCAGAAGGAAAGGTATTGTACGTATGGTTCGATGCACCGATTGGGTATATCTCTGCGACCAAAGAACTGACGCCTAACTGGGAAGATTACTGGTGTAAAGAAGATTCCAAGCTGGTACACTTTATTGGAAAAGATAATATCGTATTCCACTGTATCATATTCCCATCCATGCTGAAAGCGCATGGCGGATTTGTATTGCCTGAGAATGTACCTGCGAATGAGTTCCTGAACATTGAAGGAGATAAGATCTCTACTTCACGTAACTGGGCGGTGTGGGTGCATGATTATGTGAAGGATTTTCCTGGTCAGGAAGATATTCTGCGTTATGTACTGTGTGCGACTGCACCGGAGACGAAGGATAATGACTTTTCTTGGAAAGATTTCCAAGATCGCAATAACAACGAACTGACGGATAACTTTAGCAACTTTGTGAATCGTACCCTCGTGTTGACTCACAAATTCTGCAATGGTAAGGTGCCTCCTTTCCACATGGATGTGAAGGATGATGCAG
Source organism: Chitinophaga sp. LS1 (assembly GCF_034274695.1). Lineage (NCBI taxonomy): Bacteria > Pseudomonadati > Bacteroidota > Chitinophagia > Chitinophagales > Chitinophagaceae > Chitinophaga > Chitinophaga sp. LS1. The sequence goes on along the minus strand of NZ_CP128362.1, from coordinate 450,266 downwards.
ATGACAGAGTACTGAGCACCGTGATGGAATCCAAAAGGAAAATTGAGGAGTCTCTGGAAAACTATCGTTTCAGGGAAGCGCTGGCGGAGGTGATGAATGTATCCCGTTTTGGCAACCAATACCTGCAAGGTAAAGCACCATGGACATTGGCGAGTAAAGGAAAGCAGGAAGGAAATCAGAAACTGATTGACAACTGTATACATTTATGCTTACAGCTGACAGCTAACCTGGCTATCTTGTCCAATCCATTCATGCCTGGTACTGCCAAAAAGATCTGCCATATGCTGAAAGTGGTAGACCGTATGTTGGAATGGGAAAATGCAGGTAGCCTGAAACTGGTAAATACTGGTTATGCAATGCGTGAACCGCAATACTTGTTCACCAGAATTGAAGACGCTAAAATCCAGGAACAAGTGGAAAAATTACATGCTGGCTTAGTTAAGCCTGTTGAAGCAGCTCCTGCTGCGGAACCAGCTCCTGTAAAGGACGATATTCAATACGACGATTTCGCAAAACTGGACCTCCGCGTAGGTACCATCGTTGAGGCTGAAAAAGTAAAGAAAGCAGATAAACTGCTGAAATTACTGGTAGATATCGGTACAGAAAAACGTACCGTAGTTTCCGGTATTGCCCTGCACTATACACCTGAAGAAATCATTGGCAAACAGGTAACACTGGTGGCTAACCTGGCTCCCCGTAAAATGAAGGGGATCGATAGCCAGGGTATGATCCTGATGGCGGAAGATGCAGCTGGCAAGCTCGTATTTGTAAATCCTGATGTGGAAACTGCACCAGGAAGTGAAGTGAGATAACATTTGATATGTAATAAGATAGATACCCTCCGGCTCATCACCGGAGGGTTTTTTATGCAGGATATCGGCATAATATCCTATATTCATTTACCGATAAAAAATTACGCGTTCTATGAAAAGACACATCCATAAGGTGGCCGTTTTAGGTTCTGGCGTGATGGGTTCCCGTATTGCAGCTCATTTTGCCGGGATAGGCGTACAGGTATTGTTGCTGGATATAGCCCCCAAAGAACTCAATGATGCAGAAAAGGCCAAAGGTTTGTCCCTCGAAAGCAAAGCGGTAAGAAACCGTATTGTCAACGATGCTCTGCAATCCACGTTAAAATCGAATCCTTCCCCTGTGTACACGAAGGAGGTTGTAAAACTGATTCGTACCGGAAACTTTACTGACGACATGTCCCAGATTGCCAACGTAGACTGGATCATTGAAGTTGTGGTAGAGAACCTGGACGTGAAGAAATCCGTTTTTGAGCAGGTGGAGAAATTCCGGAAACCGGGTACGTTGATTACGTCCAATACTTCCGGCATTCCTATTCACCTGATGGCGGAAGGCAGGAGTGAAGACTTCCAGAAACATTTCTGCGGTACTCACTTTTTTAACCCTCCCCGTTACCTGCGTTTACTTGAAATTATTCCTACTCCACATACAGACCCGGCCATCATCAGTTTCCTGATGGAGTACGGAGACCTGTACCTGGGTAAAACGACCGTGCTCTGTAAGGATACGCCTGCCTTTATTGCAAATAGGGTTGGGGTATTTTCTATCATGGCCATTTTCCACATTATGCAGGAGATGGACCTGAATATTGATGAAGTAGATACACTCACTGGTCCGGTCATCGGCAGACCCAAATCTGCTACTTTCCGTACTGCTGATGTGGTGGGGATTGATACCCTTGTGAAGGTGGCGAAGGGGGTAAAAGAGAATTGTCCGGATGATGAAGCCATCGACATTTTTGTGATTCCTCCATTCCTTGAAAAAGTTGTGGAAAACAAGTGGCTGGGTGATAAAACGGGACAGGGCTTTTACAAAAAGACCAAAGGCGAAGGGGGCAAGGAGATCTTAACCCTGAACCTGAAAACAATGGAATATGGTCCTAAACAGCGACCCAAATTTGCCAGTCTGGAAGCGGCCAAACCCGTGGAAGATCTGAAGCAACGTCTGCGTATGCTGGCAGCGGCTACAGATAAGGCAGGACAGTTTTACCAACAGTTTCACACGTTATTGTTTGCTTATATTTCTAATCGTCTCCCTGAAATAGCAGACGATCTGTATAAGGTAGATGATGCCATGAAAGCCGGCTTTGGCTGGGAGATTGGTGCTTTTGAAACCTGGGATCTGCTGGGGGTGGAAAAGACAGTGCAGGCGATGTCTGAAAAAGATATCAAGGTAGCGAAGTGGGTGCAGGAGATGCTGGCCAAAGGCATCAAACATTTCTATAAAGTAGAAAACGGTAAGAAATATTATTACGATATTACTACCCAGGATTATAAAGTACTGCCTGGTGCAGACACGTTCGTCATCCTCGAAAATCTCTCTGGTAATGTCGTGTGGAAAAACAGTGCATGTACCCTGTATGATATTGGTGATGGTATTGTGACCCTTGATTGGAAAACCAAGATGAACACCATTGGTGGGGAAGTGCTGGAAGGTGTGAATAAAGCGATTGATCGTGCGGAAAAAGATTTCCGTGGCTTGATCTTAGCCAATGAAGGGGCGAATTTTTCTGCAGGTGCAAATGTGGGCATGATCTTCATGCTTGCGGCTGAGCAGGAATATGATGAGTTGGATATGGCCGTGAGATTGTTCCAGAAAACAACGATGCGACTGCGCTATTCTTCCATTCCAACGATCGTGGCGCCACATGCGTTGACGTTAGGTGGTGGTTGTGAAATGTGTTTGCATGCAGATAAAGTACAGGCAGCTGCTGAATCTTATATCGGACTGGTAGAACTGGGTGTGGGCCTGATACCTGGAGGTGGTGGTACAAAGGAAATGACGGTGAGGGCCAGTGATGAATTTAAAGAAGGCAGGATTGAAGAAGAGCCGCTGAAAGATCGTTTTATGGCGATCGCTATGGCGAAAGTAAGTACCTCTGGCAAAGAAGCTTTTGACCTGGGTATACTGAGAGCTGGTCATGACGAGATCACCATGAACCAGTCAAGGTTGATTGCAGATGCGAAGCGTAGTGTACTGCAAATAGCAGAAGAAGGATATACCCGTCCTATAGAACGCAAAGATATTAAGGTGCTGGGGCGTGGAGCCTTAGGCATGTTGCTGACCGGCATACATAGTATGCGGTTTGGTAATTATATCTCTGATCATGATTCAAAAATTGCCGGTAAACTGGCTTACGTGATGTGTGGCGGTGACCTGACAGAGGCCAGTGTAGTAAGCGAACAGTACCTGCTGGACCTGGAAAGAGAGGCGTTTTTGAGCCTGGCTGGTGAACGAAAGACGCTGGAAAGATTGCAAAGCGTGATCAAAACCGGCAAACCCATACGGAATTAGCGCACCATATAACTTATGTCTATACTTACACTTCGGAACATTTCAAAAAGATATGGTTCCCTACAAGCGCTGCGCGAGGTCTCCTTTGAGGTGCCTCGCGGCAGTGTTTTTGGTATTCTTGGTCCTAACGGAAGTGGCAAGACCACGCTGTTAGGTATTGTGACGGATGTATTGAAAGCGGATACCGGGGACTTTACCTTGTTTGACCAGCTACCCACTGCAACGCAAAGGCGACAGATCGGCACTTTGCTGGAAACCCCCAACTTCTATCACTACCTGTCGGGGTTCAGGAATTTACAGATTACAGCAGCTGTGAAACAGCGGGATGAAAAGGACATTGCCCGGGTGCTGGAGATTGCGGGGTTAACTGCCCGGCAACATGCTGCATTCAAAACTTATTCCCTGGGCATGAAGCAACGGCTGGCAATTGCCAATACCTTGCTGGGAGACCCGGATGTACTGATCCTGGATGAACCTTCCAATGGTCTGGATCCCGCAGGGATTGCAGAAGTCAGGGGATTGATCAAACAACTGGCGCAATCGGGGAAGACCATTATTATGGCCAGTCACCTGCTGGATGAAGTGGAAAAGGTGTGTACCCATGTGGCTGTTTTGCAAAAAGGAAAGTTGCTGACATCAGGACCTGTGAATACGGTGATGGTGAGAGAGGATTTTGTGGAGATCGGGAGTAGTGATATGAATGGATTGGAGGTTTTAATCAGGCAGCATCCCATGTTTGGGAATTTGTCGATAGGGGATGGCGTGTTGCAAGTGTTTTTCAACGGTGTTGTAGATCCCGGAGAGCTGAATAGCTGGCTGGCAGGACAGGGCATCTGGCTCAATCATTTACAGGTAAGGAGGAAGAGTCTGGAATCAGCTTTCCTTGAAATGACACAAAACTGAAGTTATGCTGAACATAATAAGAATAGAATGGCTGAAGGTAAAGAACTACCGGACATTCTGGATTTTACTGATACTGGCCATCATCGTGATCCCTGCATCCAATATGATCGTAGCGGATGTGGTGAGTCGGATACCCAAGCAGGCTACAGATCTGCTGGGGAAGAACTTTTATGATTTTCCTGTGGTATGGCAGACGGTGGCGAATGTGAATAGCTTTACCTCCGTCATCTTTGGATTGCTCCTGGTGACGCTGGTGACAAATGAATTTTCTTATAAAACCCACCGGCAACAGGTGATTGACGGCTGGGAACGGATGGATCTGGTGTTGTCAAAGGTTTTCTGGGTAGTAGCCCTGTCCCTGATAGCGTTTGTGGTGAGTTTTATAACAGCTATTGCTTTTGGCACTGCTTATAGCGCTTTTAATTTTAGCTTTGAGGGAGTACAGTTTCTGTTCTTCTATTTTTTGCAGGTGCTGGTGTCGTTGTCACTGGCATTGCTGTTGGGTATGTTTATCAAGCGGTCCGGACTGGCCACGGTGATCTACCTGGGGTATGCCATGGTGCTGGAACAGTTGCTGACAGTGGGGGTGAAGCACTTTTTCGGGCCGATTGGGGGATTGTTGCCTTTGCAGGCGGGAGATGAGTTATTGCCTTTCCCGGTGGTGGATAAAGTGCTGCCGAGCAGTGCTGATTATGGTCATGGCGTGTACGAAATCACAATAATCCTGTACATCGCACTGTTTATAGGGCTCACATGCAGAAGGATGCTAAAGGTAGATTATTAAGAAATTAACATTCTTTATCAAGGTAATATATTTAAGAATATTAAATTTGTTGTCAGAAGAGAATGACTATTAAGGATTAAAATAATTAATACAGTGGCGAAGAAGGAAAAGATCATCTTAGTGACAAATGACGATGGGGTTACGGCTCCGGGTATCAAAGCGTTGATAGAAGCGGTAAAACCGCTGGGTAAAGTAGTGGTGGTAGCGCCAGATAGCCCGCAATCGGGTAAAGGGCATGCGATCACGATCGGGGTACCTTTGAGACTGGATCCTGTGGATATTTTTGAAGGGGTAGAGGCCTGGCAGTGTTCCGGTACACCGGCGGACTGTGTAAAGCTGGCGAGGGATAAGATATTGCATGGATTACCGGATCTATGTGTGAGCGGTATTAATCATGGCGCGAACCATTCTATCAATGTTATCTATTCAGGCACTATGTCTGCAGCCATGGAAGCAGCGATAGAGGGTGTTCCATCAGTAGGATTCTCTTACCTGGATTATAGTTTTGATGCTGACTTCTCTTTGTGTAAGGAGGTGGCTCATTCCGTGGCAAAGCAGATGCTGGAATCAGCGTTGCCGGGGGGAACATTGTTAAATGTGAATATACCTATTGTGCAAAAGGCAGAGTTCAAAGGAGTGAAGGTGGTCAGACAGGCAGATGCGAAATATGTGGAGACCTTTGATGAGAGAAGGGATCCTAGAGGGAAGAAATATTACTGGCTGACGGGAGAGTTTACAAACAGGGATAATGGAGATGATACGGATGTGTGGGCGTTGGCGAATAACTATGCGTCGCTGGTGCCTGTACAGTTTGATCTGACGGATTATAAAATGAAAAAAGAATTAGAGAAAATCTGGAAATAATAAGCATTAGCGCTAGAAAACCCAAATCACCGCACATTATAACAGTTATTTATGTTTAGAAAAGATAATCTTCCTTTGGGCATTATATTGGGGGTCTTTACCCCGGTTATTGCTTTTTTCCTGTACTATGTATTTTTTGTGATGATGCCGAGGCATATAAGCCTGGGAGAGTTTTTCACGATGATAAGTGATAATAAGCAGATGCAACCGAAGTTGATCAGTATTTGTTTGTTGTTGAATGGGCTGGTGTTTTATTTGTATACAAGGATTAAGAGAGATGTGACGGCGAAGGGGATTTTTCTGGTGACGATGTTGTATGCGATTCTGATTATTTTGTTGAAGATATTGCATGGGTAAGAGAAATTTAATTAAAATAAAAAGAACGGTTTCGCCATCAGGTGAAACCGTTCTTTTTTATGCCATATATTTGCCTCTGGCTGATTTAATGATAAAATGAAATATTACATAATAGCAGGTGAGGCCTCCGGTGACCTCCATGGCAGTAATCTGATCAAACAGTTAAAACAACTCGATACCAACGCGGATATCCGCTGCTGGGGCGGGGATCTGATGGCACAAGCCGGGGGAACGGTCGTAAAGCATTATAAGGATCTCGCTTTCATGGGGTTTATAGAGGTAGTGATGAACCTGCGTACCGTATTGCGTAATATGGAATGGTGTAAGCAGGATATTGCTGCTTATCAGCCAGATGTATTAGTATTGATTGACTATGCTGGTTTCAACCTGCGTATTGCAGAGTGGGCGAAGCCTTTAGGGTATAAGATTGTATTCTATATTTCTCCGCAGGTATGGGCCTGGAAGGAGAACAGGGTGAAGAAGATCAAGAAATCTGTTGATAAAATGCTTTGTATCCTGCCTTTTGAGCAGGACTTTTACAACAAATGGGCGTATCCTGTTGAATATGTAGGTCACCCATTGGTAGAGGTGGTCAAAGCGGCCAAAGATGCACCGGCAGAGCCGGTAATTGCTGATAAACCTATCATTGCGATATTGCCGGGGAGCAGGAGACAGGAGGTGCGTGTGAAGTTGCCGATTATGCTGACGATGGCGAAGCATTTTCCCCAGTATCAGTTTGTGGTGGCGCAGGCGCCTAGCCTGGATGATGCTTTTATGCAGGAGTTGACAGGTGCACACCCAAATGTATCTACAGTAAAAAATCAAACCTATGCCTTGTTAAGACAGGCGAAGGCGGCATTGGTCACTTCGGGGACAGCTACATTGGAAACAGCATTGTTCGGTGTGCCGGAGGTGGTATGTTATAAAGGAAGTGCCGTATCGTATTTCTTTGCCAAGCGGCTGATTAAGGTAAAATATATTTCACTGGTGAATCTTGTGATGGATAAACCAGTTGTAACAGAGTTAATTCAAAATGACCTGACAGAGGAGAACCTGCTCAGGGAGTTGACGTTATTGCTGGAGGATGATGCTACCCGCCAGCGGATTAAAGAAGATTATAGCCAGCTCTGGACTAAGTTAGGGGAGAAGAAGGCGAGCAGAAGGACCGCTGAGGTGATTGTGGAAGAGGCGAGGCAAGGAAAGTAAGCGGTTAAGGCAGGCGATAGGTACTTCGGGCAGGCAGTAGGTGTACTAAATGCGGGAAGTAGATCTGCTTTATGCAGGAAGTGTTTAAGGTTTTATGTAGGTAGGAAACCTGCTTAGTGATGATGTCTGAAAAAAATCATTTTAATCGCGAATACAATTAATGCAAAAAGGAAGACCAGGATAGAAATCCGGTTCATGCCGTGCATGAGTTTTACACTTGTCGTATTCGGCGAGCTTTTATCTTTTTTACCTATGTAGAGATAACGGAGTATTTGTTGCCATATGCTTTTCATGCAACAAAGATAATTGAAAAGGCCTGCGGCAGCAAGGAAGAAATCTCATTTTGGGCTGATGCCTAATGGGCATTTCTTTGGACAATGAAAAGACCTGCGGCAGCAGGTTTGAATGCAAAAAAAATAATCAATTTCAATAATGAGACGTTATGTGAATATTGCCTGCCTGTGCCTGCTTACGGCCACAGCAGGAGCACAGTCTTTCCAGCAAATTGAACTAAACAAAGACTGGAAATTCTCAAGCACTGACGACACTGCATGGCGCTCAGCTACCGTGCCAGGCACCGTCCACACTGACCTGATGGCCCACCATCTCATTCCTGATCCCTACGTTGGTATGAATGAAAAGTCGGTACAATGGGTGGATAAGAAAAACTGGCAATACCAAACCTCTTTTACTGTAACAAAAGAGATGTTACAGCACGACTGGCTTGCGCTGGATTTTAAAGGTCTGGATACTTATGCAGCTATCTTCATCAATGGCGATTCTATTGCTACCAGTTCCAATATGTTTGTACCACTTAAGGCACAAATTAAGCAAAAGGTAAAAGAAGGGGACAATACTTTGCGTCTTGTTTTCTACAGTCCTATCAGGCATGATATGAACAACTTCTTACATGATGATGTGATCTATCCTGCAGGTAATGATGCGAGTGATATTCCTTTGAGTGTGTATGCGAGAAAAGCACCTTATCATTATGGATGGGACTGGGGGCCAAGATTAGTGACATCAGGTATATGGCGGCCTGTGTATTTGGAATATGGAGATAAAGTAAGTATTGAAGATGTATATCTTAAGCAAAAACAACTGACTGATAAATCAGCGGTGATACTGGCGAAACTGAAATTCCAGACAGCCGCAAAAAAGAAGTACACTATTAAAATAGAAAGCCCTGACAAGCTATTTTCCACCATTACTAAACCATTCGAAGGAGATACTTTATCTGCCTCTTTTACTATCTCAAACCCACGTCGCTGGTGGCCTAACGGCTTAGGCGATCCGTACTTATATAAAGTGAAGGTATCTCTCTACGATGGAAATGAATTGTTACAATCACGTGCATTGAACATCGGTCTGCGCACGATAGAAGTGGTGAATAAACCTGACAGTATGGGTGTGAGCTTTTATGTAAAAGTAAATGGACGGCCTGTATTTATGAAAGGTGCTGATTACATTCCGTTGGATAACTTCCTGCCGCGTGTAACTACAGAAAGGTATGCAAAGTTGTTCAATGATATGAAGGTGTCCAATTTCAACATGGTTCGTGTGTGGGGTGGTGGTATTTATGAAGATGACCGTTTCTATGATTTCGCGGATAGATATGGTATACTGGTATGGCAGGATTTACTCTTTGCCTGTTCAACTTATCCTACATCAAAAATTCTGAAAAATGTGGAAGCGGAACTGGGTGCTAACATTACCCGTCTACGTAATCATCCTTCACTTGCACTGTGGTGTGGTAATAATGAGATAGGTGTTGCGATTGATCATTGGGGTTGGAAAGAAGGGTATGGCTATACAGAAAAACAATGGGCGGATATGAGAGCTGGGTATGATGAACTCTTCAAAGTGCAGCTACCAAAAATCATTCAGCAATATGATGCAGACAGATTTTATTTCCCATCATCACCTATTAGCAACTGGGGTACCAAAGAAGATTTCACTATTGGTGATAATCACTATTGGGGGGTGTGGCATGGTATGGAATGGTTCGAAGCTTTTGAAGAACATATTCCAAGGTTTATGAGTGAATATGGTTTTCAGTCTTTCCCTGATATCCAGACAGTAAAGCGGTTTACATCAGCGCAGGATAGAGATATATATTCTCCTGTGATGTTATCACACCAAAAGAGTTTCAACAGGGGGAATGCTGCTATCAGGACTTATCTCTTACATTATTATAAAGAACCTACAAATTTTGAATTCTTCCTGTATGTGAATCATGTATTGCAGGCAGAAGGTATGAAAATGGGTATCGAAGCGCATCGTAGGGCCATGCCTTTTTGTATGGGTACGCTGTACTGGCAGTTAGATGATTGTTGGCCTGGCCCATCCTGGTCAGGTATTGATTATTACGGTCGCTGGAAAGCCATGCAGTTCTTTGTAAAGAAGGCATATGAACCATTGTTAGTGAGCAATATCGTAAAAAATGGTAACTTAAAGACTTATCTTATTTCTGATGAAAATAAAGACCGCAAGGCAAAACTCGAAATGAAACTAATGGACTTTGGCGGCAAGATTTTGTGGGAAAAATCAGTGAATATTAATATAGAAGGTAACAAAAGTACCATTGTTCACGAAATACCATTGAACACTATTTTGCAGCCGGCAGACACCGGAAAGGTAATATTCTATACGAAAGTGGTAAATAGTGATAAGTTATTAAGTGAGAATGTATATTATTTTGCTAAAACCAAAGATCTAATATTACCGGACCCTGGATTGAAAATAGAAGTGGCGAATGATGATACCCTGGCTCTCCATATTTTGGTAACGGCGACTCAACTTGCAAAGAACGTATACCTGCAATGTGAAGATCCGGAATTGACTTTTAGCGATAACTATTTTGATCTGCTGCCTGGCCAGACGAAGGATATATGGCTCAACAAATTAGCGGCACCGCTAATGGATAAGATAAAGGTTATAAGTCTCAGAGATACATTTAAAAATTAAACATGCGAAAACTTTGTATGCTTTTAAGCAGCGCACTATTGCTAATAGGTTCAGCCAGTGCGCAGCACCAACAAATTCCACCCTACATCCCACCTACAGACAAAGCCGTTCAACAGAACCTGGAAGAGTGGTCTGACTGGAAATTCGGTATGCTGATCCATTGGGGGGCATATTCTCAAATGGGTATTGTAGAATCATGGAGCATCTGTCCTGAAGATGAAGGATGGACACAACGTCAGCCATACGGTATTCCATACTATGACTATGTGAAAAAGTATGAAGAACTGGGTAAAACTTTCAATCCTACAAAGTTCGACCCTTCCAAATGGGCAAAAGCGGCAAAGGATGCAGGTATGAAATACGTAGTATTCACTACCAAGCACCACGACGGTTTCTGTATGTTTGATACCAAACAAACTGATTACAAAGTATCCAATCCAAACTTTGCATTCGGAAAAGATCCCCGTTCAAACATTGCTAAAGAAGTATTTGAAGCTTTCCGCAAAGAAGGTTTGCACGCAGGTGCTTACTTCTCCAAACCTGACTGGCATAGCCAGGACTATTGGTGGTCTTACTTTCCACCCAAAGACAGGCATGTAAACTATGATGTAAGTAAATATCCTGATCGCTGGAAAGCTTTTCGTCAGTATACCTACAACCAGATCGAAGAACTAATGACAGGTTATGGTAAAATTGACATCCTGTGGTTAGATGGTGGCTGGGTACGTCCTCGTAAACAGGATAAAAAATCTGCTGCAGACATTACCGCCGCTGAAACCGGTGAAAAAATGATCAAGCAGGATGAAGATATTGACATGGATGGTATTGCGGCCATGGCGCGTACACACCAGCCAGGTCTGATCGTGGTAGACCGCGAGGTACATGGTCCGAACGAAAACTATCGTACTCCAGAGCAGCAGATTCCTGACAAACCACTGGATTACCCATGGGAAACCTGTATGACCATGGCGAATAGCTGGTCTTATGTACCGAACGATCATTACAAATCTGTGAATGAACTGATCCATCACCTGATCGACATCGTGGCAAAAGGTGGTAACTACCTGCTGAACGTAGGTCCGGGTCCTGATGGTCAGTTGCACGACGAGGCGTATACAACCATGACTGCTATTGGTGCATGGATGCATGTAAATGGTGATGCGATCTATGCCACAAAATCTGTTGCTCCGTATAAAGATGGAAAAGTATGTTTTACACGGAAGAAAGACGGCAGTGTATATGCGATATACCTGCTGGATAAAGATGAGCAATTGCCGGCTAACATTGCATTTAAGGGGCTGACACCTGCTAAAGGTGCTAAGCTGGAAATGCTGGGTGCGAAAGAAAAACTGAGCTGGAAAGTAACTGGTGATATTACCACTATCACAATCCCGGCTGCGTTACAGAAAAAAGGTTTTCAGCATGCTATAGCTATCAGAATTTCTGCAGTTGCATCCTGAGCTGGATAAAAAAAACTTTAAAAAAATGGCCGCCGGTGAACTGGTGGCCATTTTTTTTGTTAATATGAGTAATGACATATTATAAATTCGATATTTAGAATACCATTTTGAGTAACCCTAATTCAAAACCGTTACATCTGTTGTCTTGAGCGAGTATTTCTGATCAATAACTTCTTATTAACTAAATTCAAAAGTTAATTCAGCAATATTGTAAAAATTTGGAAGTAGAAAAAGGGTACAAGCAGTTTTGTTAACGACCTAAATTGTAACGGGGAAAACTTTTACTTATGGAGAGTAATGTATCGATCCTTCTTGCAGAAGACGATTATCACTACGGAAATGTAGTTAAAAAACATCTGGAACAGGCGGGTTATCATGTGGTGCATTGCTTTGATGGGGAGGTAGCCTGGAAAAAATTTCAGAGAGATGATTTTGATCTGGTCATATTAGATGTGGTCATGCCTAAGAGGGATGGTTTTTCGCTCGCGCAGGACATTCGAAAGCGGAATGGGATGATTCCTATTATATTTATTTCTTCGCGTTCACTGGACGAAGATCGATTGCACGGTTTCCGGATCGGGGGAGACGATTATATCATAAAGCCGTTTAGCATGCGGGAACTGGTGATGCGCATCCGGGTATTTTTGCGCAGGACATTGCCCAAGGAAATACCGGGGGATGGCATTTACCGCATCGGGCATGTGCGTTTTAATTACGACGAAAAAGAACTCACCAAGGAAGATGGAGAAACCATCGCAGCACTGACCAAAAAAGAGGCGAAAGTGTTGAAGTACCTGGTGGAAAATAGCAATAAGCTGGTCAAGCGTGATGAAATATTATTGAAAGTTTGGGGCAACAGTAGTTTCTTCTCCAGCCGAAGTATGGATGTATTCATCACCCGACTACGCAAGCATTTTAAGATGGAACCGGGCATCGATTTAGAGACGTTGCACAATGTGGGCATCCGGCTAAACATACCAAAAGACTAATCACAATATTAAGGGAGTACGTCTGTCAGAATCAGGCAGGAATATAATATCCGGACGAATAAATTTTATAAAAGAGAGCACAATCATATTACAAAGCAAGGATTCAGGCAATAGAACCCCATCACCATCCACTAACTGTACACAATGCACTATGAAAGAAAAGGGCCCGGGCTGGTAAACGGCGGTAAGTTCGGGCATGGACAACCACGATATGAGCAACAGAACAATGATCGCCGCCGGAACGGCCACTCACAGGGAAGGGAGGTTAATCCCCGCAAACCATCACGCCCTAAAAAGCCAAAGAAGGAAAGTAAGATCTATTTTATTGCTTTATTACCTAATGCCGCAGTGGGCAAGGAAATTATCAGAATGAAGCAGGAATTTGCAGACTTCTATGATGCCCGCAAAGCATTGAAGGTATTACCGTACATTACCATACAAGTACCGTTCACAGCCGATCCCGTGCTGGAAAAGGACTTTTGCGAGGGATTGACGGATTTTGCATCGGCCATGACCCCTTTCGACATCCAGTTGGATGGTTTTGGCGCTGTTGCTCTTGAGAACAGAAGACTCATCTTTATCAATGTAGTGAAGACTGCCCCTATTATGCACCTGCATAAGCAATTAATTTTGCTGCTGAGAAAGGACTTCGGGTTCAGTAATATGCTGGCTAAATATGGGTTTAATCCACACATCTCATTGGCACTGAATGATATAGCGGAAGGGGCTTTTGAATTGGCCCGGCTGGAATACGAGGAAAAAGAATTCCATGCCGCCTTCAGGGTCAATAACCTGTATCTTTTGAGACATACCGGCACTTCCTGGGAAGTATTGCACAAATGTAAATTGGGGGGAGAATAATTTCTTTCTAAATAAAAATCAACCAAATGACCCTTTCAGGTAGGGGAGCAGACGCTGTAACCCATTATAAAAGATAGCACTACCGTGGGATTTGGGACTATGGTTCTTATGCAAGAAAATTGTAACTTTAGTCCAGATGGATACAGTGGCAGTCAAAACATATAACCTCGACGAGGAACAGGAAAAAAAAGAAATTGTTCGTCATTACCGTGCTTTACTACGCGCCTTAAAACCGCGACTAAAGAAAGGTGATCGCGAGCTGGTACGTACTGCCTTCGAAATGGCAGCAGATGCTCACAAGGAAATGCGACGTAAATCAGGTGAGCCCTATATATTCCATCCCCTGGCTGTAGCACAGATCTGTGTGGATGAAATAGGATTAGGTGTTCGCTCTGCTATCTGTGCGCTCCTGCACGACACTGTAGAAGATACAGAAGTGACACTGGAAGATATAGAACGGGCTTTTGGTCCGGAGATCGCTCACATCGTAGACGGTCTTACCAAAATATCGATCGTGGTCGATTCCAGTACCAGTACCGCACAGGCGGAAAACTTTAAGAAGATACTGCTCACCCTGGCAGATGACCCCCGTGTTATTCTGATCAAATTGGCAGACCGCCTTCACAACATGCGTACCCTGGATAGCATGAGTCGTGAAAAACAGCTGAAAATCGCATCAGAAACCGTCTTTATTTACTCTCCGCTGGCTCACCGTCTCGGTATGTACGATATCAAGTCCGAGATGGAAGACCTTTCCATGAAGTATACGGAACAGCAGACCTATCGTGAAATAGCCCGTAAACTGAAGGAGACCAAGCGTGAGCGTACCCGGTATATCAACGAGTTCATCAAACCAATCAAAGAAGTTCTCCAGGAAGAGGGATTAACTTTCGAAATATTCGGGAGACCTAAATCCATTCACTCTATATGGAATAAGATCAAGAAGAAAGGCATCACTTTCGAGGAAGTGTACGACCTCTTTGCGATCCGTATTATCATGGACTCCCCTGTGGATAAGGAAAAGTCTGATTGCTGGAAAGTGTATTCCATCATCACCGACTTTTACCACCCCAGTCCTGAGCGTACCCGCGACTGGCTGAGTAATCCTAAATCCAATGGATACGAAGCCCTGCACGTAACTGTAATGGGCCCAGCCGGTAAATGGGTGGAAGTCCAGATCAGGACCAAGCGTATGAACGACTACGCCGAAAAAGGTCTGGCTGCCCACTGGCGCTACAAAGAAGGTAGTAACCAGAAGCAGGATACCGAAAACAAATTCGATCAGTGGTTCAACCAGATCCGTGAGATCCTGAACAACCCTGATTCCAATACCCTGGATTTTCTGGCCGACTTCAAGAGCAACCTGTTCACAGAAGAGATCTATGTATATACTCCTAAAGGGGATCTCAAGATCATGCCGGTCAACTCCACGGCGCTTGACTTTGCCTACGCTATTCACAGTGCGGTAGGTAATAAATGTATAGGCGCCAAGGTGAATTACAAACTGGTACCACTCAGCCATAAACTGCGCAGCGGGGACCAGGTGGAAATCATTACTTCCAATAAGCAAAAGCCTTCTGAAGACTGGCTGAACTACGTACTGACCGCCAAGGCTAAGTCCAAGATTAAGGACGCTCTGAAGGAAGAGAAGCGTAAGATAGCCATGGATGGTAAGGATGTGCTGGAGCGGAAACTGGATCACCTGAAAGTATCTGCCAGTCAACATAATATTAATGAACTGGTACAATTCTATAAGCAACCTTCTCCACTAGATCTGTATTATCAGATCGCGGTGAAGAATATTGACCTGAAAGAATTGAAACAGTTCAATATATTGGGCGATAAGCTGGATGCACCTAAGCCGGTACCGGTTAAGTCACCGGAGCACATAGCCGAAGACCACATCAAGCACCAGTTGCCTTCCAAGAAGGATGCGGAGCTGATTATATTTGGTGAAAGTTCTGACAAGATTGCCTACAAACTGGCCAATTGTTGTCGTCCGATTCCGGGAGACGATGTATTTGGGTTCATTACTGCCAGTGAAGGATTGAAAATACACCGTACGAACTGTCCGAATGCCGCCCAGTTGCTGGCTAATTACGGTCACAGGGTTGTAAAGACCAAGTGGGTGAAGAACAGGGAGATCTCCTTCCTGACCGGTCTGCGCCTGGTAGGAATGGATGATGTAGGGGTGATTCACAAGATTACTAATATTATTTCCGGCGAATTAAAAATAAATATAGCAGGGTTGACGATCGAGTCCAAGGAAGGCCTGTTTGAGGGGTTGATAAAGGTGTTTGTGCACGACAAGGAGGAGCTGGATGAGTTGTTCCTGCGTTTGGGTAAGCTGGATGGTATTCAGTCCGTAAACCGGCTGGAAGACGAGTAAACTATTTATGGGGTTGCCGCCAGGCAACCCTTTTTTTTGTCAATTGACAACGAGGTATAATTGTAATTATTCCTTTTTCCCCGTAATTTTGCCACTTCTTTTTAAAATCAATATCAATTCTTATGGTAGATGTTTTGCTGGGCCTGCAGTGGGGCGACGAAGGCAAGGGAAAGATTGTGGATTATTTTGCAGGCAATTATGATATCATTGCCCGCTTTCAGGGTGGTCCAAACGCTGGTCACACTTTATATATCGACGGTCAGAAAGTAGTATTGCACACGATCCCCTCCGGCGTGTTTCACAAAAACATCATCAACCTGATTGGAAACGGGGTCGTATTAGACCCTGTCACTTTCAAGAAGGAATGTGATAAGATCACTGCATTAGGCGTAGATCTGAAGGCAAACCTGTTTATAGCAGAGAGAACGCACGTGATTGTGCCCACTCACAGAGCACTGGACAAGGCTTCAGAAATATCGAAAGGTGCGGATAAAATCGGTTCTACCCTGAAAGGGATCGGTCCTGCCTATATGGATAAAACAGGCCGTAACGGTTTGAGAGTAGGAGATGTAATGCGTGCTGACTTCCAGGAGCGCTATGCGAAACTGAAGGCAAAGCATGAGCACCTGCTGGCGGGTTATGATTTCGCTGCTGAAGTAAAGGCTGAAATTGCGAACGATATTGCTGAGTGGGAAGCTGAATTCTTCCAGGCTGTTGAATTCCTGAGAGGAATGAACATAGTAAATGGTGAGTATTTCCTGAATGACTACCTGAAAGCTGGTAAAAAAGTATTGGCAGAAGGTGCACAAGGAAGTATGCTGGATGTGGATTTTGGAACGTATCCTTTCGTAACTTCATCTAACACTATCAGCGCCGGTGTATGTAGCGGTTTAGGTATCGCTCCGTCATGGGTAAAAGAAGTGATCGGTGTAACAAAAGCATATTGTACCCGTGTAGGTAGTGGTCCATTCCCTACAGAACTGCACGATGCCGTAGGCGAAAAACTGCGTAAAGAAGGTAATGAATTTGGCGCAACTACTGGCCGTCCACGTCGTTGTGGCTGGATTGACCTGGTAGCACTAAACTATACCTGTATGCTGAGTGGCGTAACCCAACTGGTAATGACCAAGAGTGACGTACTCGATGTATTTGAAGAAGTGTACGCTTGTACCGCATATGAAATAGATGGAAAGCAGACGAAAGCGATGCCTTTCCAGATCAATGATCTGGATGTAACGCCAATCTGGGAAAAATATAAAGGTTGGAGCGATGAGACTGCGGCGAAGAGCAATACCTTCAGTGAATTACCAGCCGAGATGAAGACCTTTGTAAAAGCTGTTGAAACTTACCTGGGCGTTCCTGTGAAATATGTGTCCAACGGGCCTGGAAGAGACCAAATACTGCCACAGTAAAATACCAATAATTTACAAAAAAAAAACGGCAAAAAAAATTTGGCTAATCAAAAAAACTGTTAAAACTTTACGCTAAAGTAATACGCTAAAGACTTAAGTGAACCTATTATGAAATCAAAATCTGATAACGAAAAAGAGACCAAAAAGACGAGTTCTCCAAAGACTACTAAAGCAACGCCTAAAGCTGCTAGTAAGCCCAAGAAGGAAGAGGAGGACGAAGATGATGAGGATGAGGAGGAAACTCCCCGTAAGTCTGCTGCTTCTAAAAAATCAGATAAGCCGGCCTCAAAATCAAAACGTAAATCTGACGATGACGATGATGACGACCTGGAAGAGGATGATGATGATTTGGGCGACGACGATGATGATGATAATTGGGGAAAAGCCGAAGATGAGGATTACGATCCTGACTTCGAAGAGTTTGACATGCCTAAAGCTAAGAGCAAACGTGGCCGTCCTGGAAAGAAAAGTGTAGATGACGATGACGATCTCGGCATCGACGATGAATTCAAAGACATGGGTCTGTTTAACGACAGAGGTGGCTTTGACGATGACGACGACGATTTTTAAGCACTAAAAATCAGCATTATCAGGATATTTCACCATTTCCCGGTTAATGATCAAACGTTATTTAAACAACAGATGTTGAATTGGGGCAACCAGTGCAACATCTGTTGTTTTTTAGACAACAATCATTATTCGTCTGCTTACCACCGGTACGAAGCTATATTGGCTGCTGGCGCTATCTCTACTCTCACCTGCAATGCCGGCACTGCCTTTTCACAACTGCAGCAATTTTACGACACGCAATCCGACTGGCTCTTTGGCCACCTGGGATATGACCTCAAGAACGAAGTATTTCATGGAATGACTTCCGGAAATGCCGACGGCTTACAATTGCCCGACCTGTTCTTTTTCAGGCCGGAAACTGTCTTATTGCTGAAAGGAAAGGAAGTCAGTATTGGAGGATGGAACATGGATCAGGAGGCAGCAGCAACGATATTTGACGCCGTGCAGCACACTGAAGTGCACACGGTGACCAAGGCTGTGTCTAATACTGAGATTACGGCACACATGGATCGTGAACAGTATATAAATTCAGTACGTGCCCTGCAGGAACATATCCATAGAGGAGATTGTTATGAAGTGAATTTTTGCAGAGAGAATTTTATCCGCGATACAGATGCTGCACCCATTGAACTGTTCAAACGACTGAACCAACTTTCTCCCGCCCCATTTTCGGCTTATTATCACTTTGACGATCAATACCTGGTTTGCTCAAGTCCGGAGCGTTTTCTCCAGAAAAAAGGCCCTTTACTCATCTCTCAGCCTATCAAAGGCACCATTAAAAGAGATGGCGATGTGCTAAAAGATAAAGAGCGCAGACTGGAATTACTGCATAACAGCAAGGAACGGGCAGAAAATGTAATGGTGGTAGACCTGGTGCGGAATGACCTCTCGCATACTGCGCTGCAAGGTACTGTGCAGGTAGCAGAACTCTTTGGTATTTACTCATTTGCGCAGGTACACCACATGATATCGACGGTTACGGCTATGCCTGACCCGAACCTGCCACTCACGGAACCCATCAGACAGGCGTTCCCCATGGGCTCTATGACTGGAGCACCTAAAAAACGTGTACTGGAACTGATTGAGGAATATGAACAATCAAAGAGAGGATTGTACTCCGGTGCAGTGGGATATATTACCCCGGATGGGGATTTTGATTTCAATGTAGTGATCAGGAGTATCCTGTACAATGCAGGAAACAGATACCTGTCCTTTCAGACAGGATCTGCCATAACTTATTATGCCAGTGCGGAACAGGAATGGGAAGAATGCCTGCTCAAAGCTGCTGCCATGAAAAAGATTATTACCGCTTAAAGAAATTTTCCAATGCACTCCTGATATCAGGATAAGAGAAGACGAACCCTGTTCTCATGATCTTAGCTGCCGATACGCTCACACTTTTCAATACTTCCATACTCATTTCACCTAAAGCCAGTTTCAGGGCGAATGCAGGTACGTATACAGGGATAAAGCTTTTACCCCTGGACACTTGTGCCAGCGCCATTACGAGGTCTTTGTGCCTCACCGGATTAGGCGCCACAGCGTTATAGATACCTTGCAAATCGGGGTTCACAATACCACTCAGGTATAACCTGACCAGGTCATGAATGTGAATCCAGGGTACCATTTGCTCTCCATTGCCGAGGATGGTGGCAAAACCTGCTTTGAGAGGTTTATAGAATTCCTTGAGTGCACCGCCTTCGGGGCTGAGTGCGATACCCGTGCGGAAGATGAGTACTTTTTTTTGCAGGGATTGCATTTTCAGTACGGCATTTTCCCAGGCTACGCAGGTAGTGCTCAGGTAATCGTCGATAGGAGGATCATTTTCGGTAAAGGGTTCACCACCTGTATACGGGCCATAGTAGCCGGTAGCAGAGGCACTGATCACTTTCTTTACCTTGTTTGGGGTGCGGGAGAGGGCATTGAAAAGTAGCTCTGCACTCTGGGTACGGCTGTCAAGGATCTCTTTTTTGCGGGCTGCAGTCCACCGTTTATCAGCTACGTTAGCACCTGCGAGGTGAACGATGTAATCTGCCTGGGAAAGGGCAGTTTCATCAATAGTCTGACGTTGTACGTCCCAATGTGCATAGGTAACCAACCCGTTTTCTGCGGGGAGCGCTGTTTTTCTGCTCAGGATAATGACTTTATATCCAACTTCTGTAAGCAATCTGGTGAGTGCCCGGCCTACGAGGCCCGTTCCACCTGTAATTAAGACCGTGTCCATAGTTAATTTCAAAAATACAGTTTATTTATATCAATTAAGGTGCCGGGTGCCGTTAATCACGGTTTTGGCGTTGGTAATCCGTAATTCCTTATTTTAGTGTAACCGGTATGCAGGGGATACAATGAATTCCAGTCGTTTACCGTTAAATCTATATCCTAAAACTGCAATTTTTTAAATAAATCAGCATGCGCATATTATATCTCTATGCTTTACTGTTTTTGTGGAGTGGGGCGGTAATGGCTCAAAAGATCACTTATACGGAACCAGAAAAGGATGATTACAAAAGCACCGAATTCGAGATTATCGGGCGTGTTTCAGGCAATATTCTGGTCTATAAGAGTGACAGGGGCGATTACGTAGTGTCTGTGTACGACAATGCTATGCAACTCAAAGACAGGGTAAAGCTGGACTTTCTTCCTAAAAAACTGATCAGTGTCGACTTTATCAATTATGCCGACAAAGTTTATATGTTATACCAGTTCCAGCGTAAAGACGCTGTGTACAGCTTCTGTGCTACTATGAACGGGGATGGGAAGTTTAACGACGCCCCGGTAATGGTCGATTCTACCCGTATTGGCTACTATGCCAAGGAAAATAACAAGGTATATTCTGTAGAATATTCTGAAGACAAAAGCAAAATCCTGGTCTACAAAATCAACCAGGACAAAGAAAGCGACAACGTATTTTACACCTTCCTGTACGATAGTGCGTTCCATTTTATGAACAACAGCAGGTTGTCGCTGCCCATGGAGTCAAAGAGAAGTTTCCTCAGCAACTTCACCCTGACCAATGAAGGCGACCTCCTTTTCAATAAACTGGAACGGACGAATAACAGGGATTATATTGTAAGTGGTCATCTCGTTATCAAACGTGCAGCAGTGGATAGTTTTGAAACCGTGCCCATGGAACTGAAAACGACCCTGCTGGATGAAGTGAAGATGAAGATTGATAACAACACGCACAAAGCACTGGTCACTTCTTTTTATTACAGGCAGAAACGGGGCAATGTGGAAGGTTTGTATGTAAGTAAGTACGACTACGCTGCCAAGACCCTGTTATATGAAAAAGAAGTGGTGTTTGCACCGGAAATGAAAAGCAGGGCGAAGGGAGAATCTTCTACCAACGCTGCTTTCAATGATTACTTCATCAGAAAGATCATCAACACCAAAAATGGTGGATTCATTCTGACCGCAGAATCTTTCTATACGACCTCCCGGAACAACCAGCCATGGAACAGATGGAATTACATGTATGGTCCTTATGGTATGTATACGCCTTACTATTATTCTCCATATTCTCCATGGTATTACAACCCATGGTATAATAACTATAATATGGGGAACAGGTACCACTATGACAACATCGCTGTGATGTCAGTGGATGATGAGGGCAACCTGCTGTGGAGCAATATTATCGACAAGAGTCAGTTCGACGACGGGTCAGATTTAAACCTGTCTTACCTGATGGTGAATATCGGTAGTGAATTGCGCTTCCTGTACAATGAACTGAACAGAAGAGATTTTATGGTGACTGATAAAGGCGTTGAGCCGGATGGCACTACCTCAACCAAACCAACCCTGAGAAATTTGGATAAAGGATTTACCTGGATGCCAAGGTATGGTAAGCAGATTAGTGGAAGGACGGTGTTGGTACCTTGTGTGTATAGAAGTTACATTTGTTTTGCTAAAGTAGATTTCTGATATTTTGTAATTATAGTACAAAAAATCCCCTTCCGTCAATAAACAGAAGGGGATTTTTTATTGAAAAATTTTGTCAAATACCTAAAAAAATACCTAAATGGCTATGAATTATTGATTTTTTTTTGTTTGTTTATAGTATCAACTACTTCTTTCAGCCAAAATTGTCAATATTATTAAAAAAACAAATACATACAGTGAAGCTGATAGTATTGCCCTATTAATAAAGGACGATCAGGATGCGTACGAAGTTATATACAATGAATATTGGCCCCGGTTATTTGCCTATGTGTACAACAGGTTGAAATCTAGGGAAGTGACCGAAGAGATTATTCAGGAAGTATTTTTTTCTCTCTGGAACCGCCGCGCAGAATTGACGCTCACCCATTCACTCAATGCTTATTTATTTACCGCCGTCAAATACCAGCTGTTTAATTATATGAAGGCGGACAAGGTACGGAGAGCTTATGCCAGCAGTTATGCACAATTTGTGGGTGCCGACCATAGTAATGAACAATATATAGAATATACAGACCTGTTGAATGCCGTAGAAAAGGAAGTATCGCGCCTTCCTGAAAAATGCCAGCAGGTATATCGCATGAGCCGGAATGAGCACCGGTCTATACAGGATATAGCCACTACCCTAAACATTTCGCACAAGACTGTGGAAAACCACCTGACAAGGGCCTTGAAGCACCTGCGTATCGCCTTCAGGGAATATTTCTGGCTGTTTTAAAAAATATTTTGATTGTCATTGGGTGTTTGCCCTCTCTCAGTTTACTTACTATATAGAAAACAGGTTTGATGAATAGTAAGGATTTCAAACATATTCTCGATCAATATACCGCCGGTCAGCCAAATGAGCAGCTGGAAGCATGGCTGGATGCAATGGAAGATAAAACGGCATTCGACAGTTTGTCGCCCGAGGAGTTGCAGGCTTCAAAAGATGCGACGTTCAGGCGATTGCAGCAACGTATTGAACACAAACGACCTGTATTTTATTTATTCAAAGTTGCTGCTGCAGTGGCTTTACTGATTGTAGCAGGGTATATTTTCAAAACGACTTTGCTTAACCTGGTAGCACCACATCGTAAAACCTATGCTACCAGTGTGGAAGGTAAGATTACAAAACAGATCTTATCTGATGGCACTATTGTGTGGTTAAAAGGAGAAAGCAAACTGGTGTTTCCCGTAAAATTTGGTGGCCCGGAAAGAGCGGTAACATTAGATGGAGAAGCCCTGTTTGAAGTAACGAAAGATGCCAATCATCCTTTCCTCATTTATTGCGGATCGCTTACTACCAAAGTATTAGGGACAAGTTTTAATATAAAGAAAACCGGGCAGCAAGTAGCCATCTCTGTGCTCACCGGTGCTGTATCTCTCAATGGTGAAAACATATTAATTGAACATGAAAACGCCGTGTATTCAGAAGCACAGGCCACTGTGACGAAAGGTCACGCCACCAGAGAAGCAGTACATGAATTGACAAAAGGAACAGAATACGACATGGCATTCAATGATGCCAGCATGGAAGATGTGATTCAACGTATAGAAAAGAAATTTGAAATAGATATACAAACCGGCGACACTGCTATCGCCAACAGTCTGTTCACAGCAGATTTGACAGACCAGTCTTTAAACACAACGATGGAGATGATTAGTCAGGCACTCAACCTGGAGGTGACAATCAAAGGGAAGACTGTAACAATGCAACCAAAAAAATAAGTCGTCATGAACTATCAACCAGGATCAGGAAGTATCACACAAAAAAACAATTGCCTATGACAGTAGCTTCACTAATACTACAACTTCAACAGTACAGGATGTAATCCCTGTTTTAAAAAAAAAGATGCCCCTGCATGCACTACGCGCTGACGTGGTCAGGGAATGCTTTGCCTTAATCAACCAGAAATCTACAAAGTAATTCGTCTATGAGTGTAAAAGCTTTTATCACCAGAGGCCTGCGGATGACGCTGCTCGTCTGTCTCTGCGGGAAGATGGTCTATGCCCAGAGTATTCTAAATAAAAAGATCTCGCTACAGGCGGATGATGTAAGTCTGCGCAATGTGCTCAGCCAGATCAAAAATAAAACTAATGTAAAATTTGTGTACAGCTCCAATCACATTGCCATGGACACGAAAGTAAGCGCCCGGGCAAAGGATGAGGAATTAGGTAGCGTACTCAATAAGGTATTGGGACAGCTGGATATTAAGTACGTAGTGAATGACGGTTTTATTATTTTAAAAGATTGCAGTGAACAAAATGTTATTCCCGCAACTCCAATAATAGCAGCGGATACCGTCATCAGGGGAAAGGTGTTGAGTGAAAACGGCGAACCTTTTCCTGGTACTACCATTGTGGAAAAAGGAACCAACAACGGTGTCACTTCCGGCGGTGATGGCTCTTTCACACTGAAAGTAAGATCAGGGGCTATACTGGTAGTGACTGCTATCGGGTATCATGTGATGGAAATACCTGTGGGAGATGCCAGTACAATTCAACTGAAAGCAGCGGTAAAACAACTGCATGATGTAGTGGTAACCGCAGCCGGGATTGCCCGTCAAAAGAACAGCCTGGGGTATTCAGTAAGTACTGTCTCTTCAGATAAGTTAGCACAGAAATCAGAACCTGATCCGGTGCGTGCCCTGCAAGGTAAAGTAGCAGGTGTGAATATTCAATCAGCAGGTGGTGTAGCGGGTGGTGGTACCAATATCACTATTCGTGGTAACTCTTCGCTGAATGGAAATAACCAGCCACTCTTTGTAGTAGATGGGGTGCCTTTTGATAACAGTACGTTTGCAAGTGTAGGTGCATCTACGGTAGGTGGTGTGGGGGTAACCAACCGCGCCTTTGACCTGGATCCGAATAATATACAAAGTATGACAGTGCTGAAAGGTGCTGCTGCTGCTGCGTTGTATGGTTCGAGAGCTGCGAATGGTGCGATCATCATTACTACAAAAGCAGGTAAGAAGAAAACGCGCAAAGGAACAGAGATCACTTATAATGCCGGCTATTCTTTTGAACAGGTAGCTGGTTTACCAGAATATCAGACTAAATATGGTCAGGGTACTAATAATGATTATCGTCAGGGGGTATATGCTTCCTGGGGACAACCTTTTGAAGGAGTGGAAAGCATGTTGCCTACCCGCTCTACTATTCCGCATCAGCTAACCAGGCAGTTTACTTCGGCCGTGTTTCCTGAGTTTTATGAAGCAGATGGTACTACACCGATACAGGTGCCTTACCGTTCTTATGCGACACAAAATGCGAAGAACTTTTTCCGTACCGGGAATGTATTTGAGAATGCAATTTCTATTTCATCAGGTACAGAAAGAGGCAACTTTACAGCTGGTTTTTCTAACACTGATAACAAAGGGGTGGTGCCTGAAAATGAAATCAAACGTACTTCTGTGAATATCGGTGGTAATATCAAACTTGAAAATAAATTCTATGCAAGTGGTTCCATTAACTATGTAACCACCCGCCAGAAGACCCCGCCAGTAGGTGGTCTTACAGGGTCTATCATGTCAACACTGATGTATGTGCCTACAAGTTATGACCTCACCCGCTATCCCTATGAAAACCCTATTGATGGTAGTAATGTGTATGATTATACAGGTGTGGATAACCCTTACTGGTCTGTAAAACACAGCCCGAATACCAGTGATGTAGACAGGTATTATGGTAACCTGATTGTTGGTTTCGATCCGTTCACCTGGCTCAACGTTCAAAATACAATCGGTTTCAATGCGTATACTGATCGTAGAATGAGCGTGAGAGGGAAGGGTTCATCTTCTTACTCCGCAGGTAGTATCACTACTGATAATATCTACAGACAGGAACTGGATAACACCTTATTATTAACAGCCACTCATTCTGTAACTTCCGATATATCTGTTCGTGCGATTTTGGGTAATAACGTGAACCAGCGTTTTACTGACAGGAAAGCATTTTATGGCGATAATATCATCGTGGCAGACCTCCATGATATTAACAATACCAGTTCCATCACAGGTGTACAACTTACGAATAACAGGAACCTGCTGAAGCAAAGGTATTATGCATTCTTCACGGATATCACCTTCGATTATAAGAACTATTTATCCCTGAATCTTGTAGGCCGTAACGATATCTCTTCTACGCTGCCTGCTAACAACCGTAGTTACTTTTATGGTGGTGTGAATGGATCACTGGTGTTCACGGAAGCTTTTCAGGTACCTAAAGATGTGTTGAACTTTGGTAAGGTAAGAGCCGGTTATACCCGTGTAGGTAACGAGGCTTCGCCTTATCAAACGGCCGCTTTCTACCAGATCAATGCTATTCTTGGTGGTGCATCCACTCCTTCAAATGTAGGTTTGCCATTCACACCTGCTGGTGGTAGTACTTATAATATTGTAACACAGTCCAACCTGCTTACGAATGCGAACCTGAAGCCAGAGTTCATTACAGAACTGGAAGTGGGTACAGAGTTACAATTCTTCAATAACCGCATTGGTATTGATTTCACATTCTACAACAAGCGTAGTACTTCACAGATCTTTGAAGTAACAGCTGCGCCATCTTCTGGTTATACCACGCAGATCCTAAACCTGGGTGAGGCGACTAATAAGGGAGTGGAAATTGGTTTCAATGCATCGCCGATCCAGAAGAAGAATGGTTTCAACTGGGATATCAATGCCAACTTTACCCGTAACAGGAATATGATCAAAGACCTGGGTGGTTATGAGAAGTTCAGTTATGGTGGTACGAGTGGTACAAGCAGTGTGCACATAGTAGGTAATCCATATGGTTTGATACAGGGTACAGCTTATGCACGTGATGATGAGAACAATATACTGATAGATCCTAGTACAGGTAAACCATTGGTATCTGGTGCACTGAAAGCTATTGGTAATCCGAATCCTGATTTCATCGTGGGGATTACGAACACCTTCCGCTTTAAAAACATCTCGCTGAATATTCAGTTCGACTGGAAACAGGGAGGACAGATGTACTCCAATACGGTGGGTCAGATGATGTCGCGTGGTGTGACACGTGATACAGAGAAGCGTGAATTCCAGCTAGTATCACCGGGGGTACTGGGTGATGCAAATACCCTCACCGCCCTGCGGGATGAGAATGGGAATAAGATCAAAAACAATGTGGCCATGTCTTACGAAGACCACTTCTTTAACGGTGGTATGGGGCCTGGTGGTGTGATGGAAGGTTCCATCTTTGATGCGACGGTGTTCAGATTAAGAGAAATAGGGCTTGCATATGAACTGCCTAAGAGCTTCCTGGGTAAAACACCTTTCGGCTCTGCCAGCATTTCAGTAACAGGTCGTAACCTGTGGTACAATGCGCCTAACTTCCCTAAGTACAGCAATTTCGATCCTGAGGTAAGTTCTTTGGGTGTAGGTAACTCACAGGGGTATGATAACCTCTCAGTTCCTACTACTAAAAGATTTGGTGTCAATTTAAGGTGCTCATTCTAATTGTATGATTATGCAGTCAAAAACGCTTTTATATACTTTTCTCATAGCAGGGCTTTGTTCCTGTAAGAAGTTTGTAGATATCAATACAGACCCGAATAACCCGACCACTGCACAGCGCTCCCTGTTGCTACCGTCTACCGAAGTGTCGATGGCAGCCAACATGTATGAGCTGAATAGTGGTACGGAAACGTTTATACAACATACTGTCTTCTCTTCAGATCTGGGCCGTTACCAACAGCAGGGCACCAGTTTTGATGAGCCATGGGATGGTTTTTACAGCCAGACGTTGAATGACCTGGAAGCGATCATTACTAGTGGAACAACGGAAAACGACTGGGGATATGTAGCTATTGCGAAGCTTGAAAAGGCTTATCTGGTGAGTCTGATGGTGGATATGTGGGGAGATATTCCTTACTCCGAAGCAGAGAATGGACAAACCAATGTAAGTCCTGCATTTGATAAGGGAGCCGATATTTATGAAAGCGTACTCACGCTGATACAGGATGCGATTGCCGATGCGAATAAAGTGACCACTACTACACTGGTACCTGCATCAGCAGATATGATGTACAGTGGAACAAAGACTTCCTGGCTGGCGATGGCGCACTCTCTGCAATTGAAATTGTACAATCAGATCAGGTTAGTGGATGCTACCCGTTCTGCCACTGCTATCAAGGCGTTGGTGACAGATTCTACTTTGATCAATAGCAATACCCTGGATTATACATTCAAGTTCGGTCCTTTGCAGAACCCGAACAACAGGCATCCATGGCATCGTTCAGAGTATCAATCCAGCAAGACGTTTTATATGAACCAGGCGTTTATTGACCTGCTATTTAATAACGATGATCCAAGGTTGCGTTATTTTATCTTCAGGCAAAATGCTACTGCTGGGTTGAATAACTCTACAAACAGCAATGGGTATTACGGGCGTAATCCTGGTGATGGTACGGCTGCACCTGCGGATCTGAATCGTCGTTCTACATTTGGGATCTATCCGGCTGGTGGTTTGTACGATGCGACTCCTATCAATAATCTTCCATCAACGAATGTGTACCTGACCAATACCGATGCTACAGGTAGTGTAAAAGTGGTGGCTTCTACAGATGGTACAGGATCAGGTATCATACCATTGATTACAAATGCCATGGTGAAATTTATCCGTGCAGAAGCTTCACTCACGCTGGGTACAGGTGATGATGCCCGTCAGAATTTTGCAGATGGTATCACGGCAAATCTGAATAGTGTGAGCACCTTCAGCTCTACAAGAGGAGGCGTAACGATGTCAACCGCAACCATCACAGGTTATGTGAACAAGCAATTAGCAGCCTATGATGCTGCGGATGATGCGGGTAAGTTATCGCTGGTGATGACACAAAAATACATAGCGACTTATGGCAATGGCATGGAGACATATAATGATTACCGCAGAACAGCATTACCTGTATTGCGCACGCCATTGTCGCCACTCAATACTTTCCCGCTGCGGCTGTATTATTCACAAACAGAGCTGAGTGCCAACACCAGTCTGGGGGATGATGTGAGCAGTCTGCAGGTGGCGCAGCAAATTACGCCGGTGTTCTGGGATAAATAAGATACTTATCAACCAAATTATTATTTATGAAGCCAATATTCATTCTTTCAATACTAATGATCTGTGTGGGTGCCTGTAAGAAAGCACACTATGAGTGGGAAGATTATCAATATACGGGGGTGCCGATTGTAACCATAGATACCACCAAATCTGCATTGGCTACCCGTCAGGCAGGGAAGGTCGTTTTCTTCAACAAGAAGGATGCTGACCTGGCAACGCAGCAGTTTTCATTTACTTTGGAATGGGCAGGGTTCAATAAGGTAACGGTCACTTCTATTGAAGTATACAACAGTTACAACAAAGCAGAGAGTAGTGTGCCCGCTTATCCTTTGGTGATCTCTTCGCCAGGTAACCAATATACCAATATAGCACAGTTTCCGCTGCCCAGTATCGTAGGTACGAATGACCATTTGTACGAAACTGTTACAGAATTCCCAAAAACTTTTAACTTCACAGCAGCGGAATTAGCAGCACTAAATAATGTTGACCTTAGTGCAGTGGCTGTCAACGATTATTTTCTTTTCAAATTCATTGTAAACCTGTCCGATGGCAGGAGGGTGGTCACCTTCTATAATAATATCTGTGATGAATCCCGTGGCGAACCGGGTGACTGTCGGGTTGGAGTAAGATTTAAAAACCAGTAAGTAATGAGAAAAATAATATTGACAGCTGCACTGTTGCATACGGTGATGAGTATGTATGCACAGGACCGCAAAGGCGTGGCAGATAAGAAATACGTAACCGAAATCAAATCGCTTGCAGAGAAACCATCGGTGAAAAAAGCCTTTCAGACGATTGTGGAGATGGAACCACAGACGATGGCTAATCACATCTTACTGACAGAAATACCTGCACCTCCCTACCAGGAGGAGGTGAGGGCGAAGCAATATGCCTCTATGCTGAAAGCAGCGGGTGCGGATAGTGTGTGGATAGATAATGTGGGGAATGTAATTGCACTGCGCAAAGGCAAAGATGGTAAGAAGACGGTGGTACTCGAAGGCCATATGGATACCGTATTCCCTGAAGGCACCGATACTAAAGTCAAACATAGGGGCGATACGCTGGCAGCACCGGGTATTGCTGATGATACAAGGGCATTGTCCGTTGTACTGACGGTATTGACCGCTATGGAAAAGACGGGTATTGAAACCAGTGCCAATGTGCTATTCATCGGCACTGTGGGTGAAGAAGGACAGGGTGATCTGAGAGGTGTAAAGAACCTGTTCAGCGACAAAGGTCCCGGAAAGATAGATAGTTACATCGCCATAGATGGCTGGAATAGCGAAAGCATTACACACAGAGGTTTAGGCTCGCATCGGTATCGTGTTACTTTCAAAGGTCCGGGTGGTCATTCCTCCGGTTCTTTTGGGTTGGGTAACCCACACAATGCACTGGGTCGTGCCATTGCCTACTGGTGTGTAGCTGCTGATTCACTCACACAGGCACCCGGTTTACGACTTACTTACAATGTAGGTGTGATAGGTGGTGGTACATCGGTGAACTCTATTCCATTTGAATCATGGATGGAGGTGGATATGCGATCAGAAAGTCCGGAACGTGTGGATAACTGTGATAAATTATTGCACGCAGCCGTGGCCCGCGCACTGGCAGAAGAGAATAAAATGAAGAAATCAGGTGTCGATCTCACCGTCGACATGAAACTGATCGGCGATCGTCCATCAGGTGTGGGTGATACTACACAGCTATTGATACAGCACATGATGGCCGTCGTAACTTATATGGGAGACACACCTTCACTGAGGGTAGGTTCTACGAATTCCAATATTCCTATATCCAAAGGCGTACCCGCCATTACCATTGGTTCCGGTGGTATAGGCGGCAATGCACATGCACTCCCTGAATGGTGGGTGAATGATAAAGGATATAAGGGCATCCAGCAGGCTCTATTGATCTTATTGGCGGAAGCCGGTATAGCAAAATAACAAAGGCTTATGACTAGAACATTCTACGGCATGCTGATGGTGCTCACGCTCTCAACGACCACAGCATGGGCACAACAGCAGATCCCTTCTCCGAAAGAACATTTTGGATTCAATATCGGAGATGATTACCAACTGGCCAACTACACACAAACGGAAGCTTATTTCAAAAAACTATCAGCCAGCAACAGAACGAAACTGGTAGACATTGGTCTCACAGAAGAGGGCCGGCACCAGTACATGCTCATTGTCTCTGCACCTGAAAACATCCAGCAACTGGAAAAGTACAAAACTATTTCCCAGCAACTGGCACATGCCGAAGGTCTTACCGATGATCAGGCACACGCACTGGCTGCAACAGGTAAAGCGGTGGTATGGATTGATGGTGGTTTACATGCTACGGAAGTAGTCGGTTCTCATCAGCTCATAGAAAGTATGTACCAGTTAGTGTCGCGTACAGATGAGGAAACAATGAACATCCTGCAAAATGTGATCATCCTCTTTACGCACGCCAACCCTGATGGACAGGAGCTGGTAGCCAACTGGTATATGCGAACGGAAGATCCAAAGAAGCGGGCCATGAACATTCCAAGGTTGTATGAGAAGTATGTAGGCCATGATAACAACCGTGACTTTTATATGATGAATATGAAAGAGAGCCAGAACATCAGCAGACAACTGTTCGTAGAATGGATACCGCAGATCATGTACAACCATCACCAGCGTGGACCTGCAGGTTCTGTACTGGCAGGACCTCCGTATCGTGATCCTTTCAATTATGTATTTGATCCGCTCATAGTAACTAGTATAGATGCAGTGGGTGCGGCTATGAATAACCGTTTGAATGTAGAGAATAAACCGGGGTATACACAACGGGGAGGATCTCAGTTTTCCACATGGTGGAATGGTGGGTTGCGTACAGCACCCTACTTTCATAACATGGTGGGTTTGCTGACGGAGATCATTGGGGGGCCTACACCTGAGACTGTGCCATTGGCGCCGGACAGGTTGATTCCAAATGGTGCGACACCTAATCCGGTGGTGCCACAGGAATGGCATTTCCGTCAGTCAATAGATTATTCCGTTTCGCTGAACTATGCGGTATTGGATTATGCTGCGAAATATAGGAGTACGTTGTTGTACAACATCTATCATATGGGTAAGAATGCGATTGACAGAGGGAACGAAGATCACTGGACGTTCTATCCACGCCTGGTAGATAGTATTAAGTTGGCGGCATCTAAAAAAGATACCACTAAAAAAGATACCGCTAAAAAAGAAGAAGGTGGTGGAGATCTTTCACTTGGAAAAGAAGATACTATAAAGAATAACTTCTTTGATGCTTATTTTAAAAATCCCATATACAGGGATGCGAGGGCTTATATCATTCCTGCAGATCAGGAAGATTTTCCAACAGCGGTGAAGTTCATCAATGCACTGAGTCGGGCAGGTGTGACTATTCACAAAGCAACTGCTGATTTTACTATAGCAGGTAAGCAATATCCTGCGGGTTCTTATGTAGTAAAAGCAGCACAGGCATTTCGTCCGCATGTATTAGACATGTTTGAACCACAGGATCACCCGAATGATTTTCAGTATCCGGGAGGTCCTCCTATCAGACCTTATGATGCAGCGGGTTGGACACTGGCTTTCCAGATGGGGGTGAAATTCGATCGGGTACTGGATGCAATAAATGTGCCATTGGCACAATTGCCTTATGGACAGATAGAATCACCGGCATCAAAGACATTACCTGTTGGGAAAAAAGGATATTACCTGAGCCCGTCCGGCAATAATGTATTCATTGCCGTGAATGATCTGCTGAATGCAGGTGTAAAAGTATCCCGTATATCTTCAGGTATGTTCTATGTACCTGTTTCTTCAAAAGCAACAGAGATATTAACAAAAGCGACTACCGAACTGGGTATAACCGTCACTGCTGCTGATGTGGCGCCTACGGGATTAAAGGCTGTAGCGCCTGCACGGATTGCCATCTGGAATACTTATGGTGGTTCTATTCCTGCCGGTTGGATGCAATGGCTGATGGAGCAATATCATTATAAGTGTACCATGATTTATTCACAGGAAATTGACAAAGGGGACCTGCGTAAGAAATATGATATCATCTTATTTGCCACTGGGGCTATTCCTGATACAGGCAAACCAAAGAGAGATAGTTACTGGTTTGGCAAGTTGCCTAAGGCAGAAGAGTTGTCTGCTGAATTCAAACCATGGTTAGGTCGTATCACTGCAGATACTTCTGTTCCTCAGTTGAAGAAATTCCTGGAAGCGGGTGGTAATATTGTTACGATTGGCACCAGCACGAATCTGGCCTATCATTTAAAACTGCCTGTGAAAAATGCACTCATCGATCCTAAAACGAATAAGACATTAACTGGTAGTAAACTATATATACCGGGTAGCTTATTGATTGCAGATGTAGATACTACGGCTGCCGAAAATGCCGGTATGCATGCAAAGACAGATGTGTATTTTGATCGTAGTCCTGTGTTCAACATCAGTGGTGATGTAAAGAAGCTGATGTGGTATTCTACTGCCACTCCTTTACACAGTGGATGGGCATGGGGACAGAGTTACCTGAAAGACGGTGTGGCTGCATTCGTAGCACCTGTAGGCAGTGGTAAATTGTATGCCTTTGGTCCTGAGATCACATTCCGTGGACAATCACATAGCACCTTTAAGTTACTATTCAACCAATTGTATAAATAATGAAGAAAGTAATATTGTCCCTGCTTTGTTGTGCACCTGCCTTTGTCTATGCACAGAAAGCAAATAAAGATAAAACGGCGATCATTGCAGCATTGGATGCGCAGGCACCTGCGTATACAACCATAGAGCAAAAGATCTGGGGATTTGCAGAAGTAGGTTACCAGGAAGTGAAAAGTTCTGCATTGCTGCAAGAGAAACTGACACAGGAAGGGTTTACAGTGAAAGCAGGTATTGCAGGTATTCCAACTGCCTTCATCGCTACTTATGGAAGTGGTGAACCTGTGATTGGTATTCTTGCAGAGTTTGATGCACTGCCTGGATTATCGCAGGAAGCCAACCCTGAAAAGAAGGCGATTGTACCGGAGGGTGCAGGGCATGGTTGTGGACATAACCTGTTTGGTACCGCATCCGTAGCTGCTGCTGTTGCAGTGAAAGACTGGATGAAAGCAAGTGGTGGCAAAGGTACCTTAAGAGTGTATGGTTGCCCGGCAGAAGAAGGTGGTTCAGGTAAAGTGTATATGGTAAGAGCTGGTTTATTCAATGATGTAAGTGCTGTGTTGCACTGGCATCCGGGCAATGATAACTCTGCGGGTTTAGCTCCGTGGTTAGCCAATAAAAATGCAAAGTTTAGATTTTATGGAATCGCTTCTCACGCTGCAGGTGCGCCTGAAAAAGGAAGGTCTGCACTGGATGGGGTAGAGGCGATGGATTATATGGTGAATATGATGCGTGAGCATGTCCAACAGGATACCCGTATTCACTATGTGATCACCAAAGGTGGTGATGCGCCGAATGTAGTGCCTGCTTTTGCAGAAGTATACTACTACGTACGTCATCCGGATATGCAGGTTGTAAAAGATACCTGGGATAGATTGGTGAAATGTGCAGAAGGTGCGGCAATGGGAACGGGTACTACCATGAAATATGAAATCATCGGTGGTGTGTATAACATGATGCCGAATGAAACACTGTCTCACATGATGGATAAGAACCTGCATCTGGTGGGTGGATTTAAATATACGGCTGAAGAAAAGGAATTTGGCAAGAAGATTCAATCTTCATTTATCGATCAGAAGAACATTCCTGATATGGATAGTGCTTCTATGAAAGTACAGCCATTCACGATTGTAAAAGAGGGCGGTATCGGTTCTTCTGACGTTGCAGATGTAAGCTGGGTGACACCTACAGCAGGTATGAGCGCGGCTACTTTTGTAGCGGGTTCCGGTGGGCATAGCTGGCAGAACGTGGCCGCTGCTGGTTCCAGCATTGGTGCGAAAGGAATGATGGTAGCTGCCAAGACGATAGCACTCACTGCCTATGACCTGTTCAATGATCCTACGGCAGTTACATCTGCACAGGCTGAACTGAAAGAGCGAAGAGGAAAAGATTTCAAGTACGAAGCCATGCTGGGCGATAGAGCCCCGGCACTGGATTACAGGAAGAAATAAAATAGTTGTATGAAACAGTTATTGTCCGTCATCATATTATTTTGCGCCACTACTTTGTATGGGCAAACCGTACCTTCTCCCAAAGAACATTTTGGTTTTAATATGGGAGATGATTACAAGCTGGCAAATTATACACAGACAGCTGCGTATTTTCAGAAGCTAGCTGCCAGTCCACGTGTAAAACTGGTGGATATTGGATTGACTGAAGAAGGCAGGCATCAGTATATGCTCGTTATTTCTTCACCTGAAAATATCCAGCAATTAGAAAAGTATAAAAAGATTTCACAGCAACTGGCACGTGCAGAAGGTATCAGTGAAATACAGGCAAGAGCGATGGCTGCTACAGGTAAAGCTGTAGTGTGGATAGATGGAGGATTGCATGCAACAGAGGTGGTGGGTTCACATCAGTTGATCGAAACGGCGTATCAACTCATCAGCAGAAATGATGATGAAACAAAACGCATTTTGGATAATGTGATAGTATTGATGACGCACGCCAACCCTGATGGACAGGAGCTGGTGGCTAACTGGTACATGCGTAATACAGATACGCTGAAGCGTACTACAGACCAGGTGCCTGTGTTGTATCAAAAGTATATTGGTCACGATAATAACCGTGACTTCTATATGATGAACATGAGCGAGAGTGTAAATATGGGTAAGCAGCTGTTCTTAGAATGGATGCCCCAGATCATGTATAATCATCACCAACGCGGTCCGGAAGGCTCTGTATTAGCAGGGCCTCCATACCGCGATCCGTTCAATTATGTATTCGATCCTTTGATGATTACGGGTATCGATGCATTGGGTGCGGCTATGTACAATCGCCTGAATGCGGAAGATAAACCGGGGTATACCAGATTGAATGGTTCCGGTTTTTCCACCTGGTATAATGGTGGATTACGTACTACGACACAGTTTCACAATATGATCGGGTTGCTTACTGAGATCATTGGGAACCCAACACCTGAAAAAGTACCTGTAGTACCACAGCGTTTAATTCCGAATGGTGCTACACCAAATCCGGTATTGCCACAGGATGTATGGCACTTCCGGCAGTCAATCGATTATTCCGTATCGCTGAACTATTCTGTGCTGGATTATGCTGCCAGACAGCGTGATGAAGTGTTGTACAACATTTATAAGATGGGGAAGAATGCGATAGATCGTGGTAACAGGGATAACTGGACATTATCTCCAAAAGGTGCGAATGCTATTACTGCTGCTTATAAAAAAGATAAGAATGATACGACTAAAGATGATGGTAGTGATCCTTATGGCTGGATGAAGCGTGGAAATAATATTCCGATGTCATACTATGATGCGGTGTATAAGAATCCTGCTACACGTGATCCAAGAGGGTATATCATATCAGCGGATCAGGCAGATTTTCCTACGGCTGTGAAGTTTATCAATGCACTGATTAAAACTGGTATCAGTGTGCAGAAAGCGACTACTGCCTTTACGATAGAAGGGCAACAATATCCTGCGGGGTCCTTTATTGTTCGTACGAATCAGGCGTTTCGTCCGCATGTACTGGATATGTTTGAACCACAGGATCACCCGAATGATTTTCAGTATCCGGGAGGTCCTCCTATTCATCCTTATGATGCTGCAGGGTGGACGTTGGCTTACCAGATGGGTGTGCAGTTTGACAGGATACTGAATGATTTTAGGGGTCCTTTTGCACAATTGCCTTATGGTGAATTGCAGGAGGTGAAGGCAGGAACATTGCCAGCAGGCAAAGCTGGTTATTTACTTAGTGGTAAACAGAATGATGTATTCACAGTCGTTAACAAATTGCTGAACGAAGGGGTAGATGTGTATAGAACAAAGACGGGCGATTTCTATGTAAGCAATAAGAAAGCAGCAGTAGATATATTAGGTGGTGCATCCATCAATATAAAGCCTTTGAGCAAAAAGCCAGCTGATCTGGCAGCCGTAAAACCTGCACGCGTTGCATTGTGGGATAGTTACGGTGGTTCCATTCCTTCCGGTTGGGTAAGATGGTTATTAGAACAATACCACTTCCCATTCAAAGTGATCTATGCAAAAGACATTGACAAAGGCAATCTGAAGAAAGACTACGATGTCATTGTATTTGTAACAAGAGCCATCCCACCTGTTTCAGGAGAGGAATCAAACCGTTATGGTTTTGCACAAAAAGCGCCTTCACCAAATGAAATCCCTGAGCAATATCGTGGCATGCTCGGTAAGATCACCAAAGACACATCCATCCCTCAGTTAAAGGCCTTCTTAGAAGCAGGTGGTAATATAGTTACTATCGGTACCAGTACGAACCTCGCTTATCATTTAGGCTTACCTGTGAAGAATGCACTGGTAGAAAATGGAAAGCCATTGCCGGGTACGAAGTACTTTATACCTGGTAGTATATTAAAGGCTCAATTTGATAGTACACTAATGGCGGCATATGGTATGCCTGCTACTGGTGACATCAATTTTGATAACAGCCCTGTTTTTAAAATTGATGCAGGTGCAAAAGAAGTAAAACCCATTGCCTGGTTTACTTCGGAAACGCCACTTCATAGTGGATGGGCTTGGGGACAAGCTTACCTAAAAGACGGTGTAGCAGCGTTTTGTGCACCGGTTGGCAAAGGAATGTTTTATGCTTATGGACCGGAAGTCACCTTCAGAGGACAGTCGCACGGCACGTTTAAGTTATTATTCAACACACTATATCAGGAAGGGGGGCAATAAGCCCCCTTTTTTTTGTACCAAAAATTCCACCTATATTTCCGGTACTATTCAACAGCACACATGAAAAAACCTATCCTTCTGCTTTTACTGCTGGTGTACACCGGTAGTATCGCATTGGCACAAAAAGTACCACAACGTGGCTCCGACACGACCTTATTCGGCGACAATAACCAACCAACAAGAAGTGATTACCTGGCCGGGTTTGAAAAAGTTTTTCAGACCATGAATAAAGTACCACTGGTTACGAGTTCCTTTACCCATCTTCCGGACATCCAGTCCCATCTGAAAGATGCCGATTCTGTACTGGAAATACTGAAAGACCGTTTTTCCGGCAATGACAGGAGTCTCAATATCCGAAACCTCCAGATGTACCAGTCCTTATTGGAAGAACTGAACAATACCATGGGAGAATTCGGAAAGACACTAAATGGTTATGACCAGAAACTGGATGAGGTCAAAAAGGAAATCCGGGACCTCCGAAAGGATACCCTGATGCGTGGTTTGTTCAAGGATTCTGTACTCAGAGCCACCTTTACGCCACAACTGCAAACTTTACGTACCAAGTTCAAAAGAGCGGATAGTCTGGTAAAATCTAATACCGCTATCCTCAATGACCTGAAGGCAAGAGTTTCTACCAATGCGATCACCATCGAAGAATTGGGGTATCAGACAGAAGATGCCCTGAAAACAGCCGGTGGCCGTGCATTTACGAAAGAACGTCTCTACCTGTGGGAACCCGTTTCCGAGCTGGGACGAAGACCTCCTACCGGTGGTTTTAAGAAGTCTGTGAATGCAGAGCAAAAGCTGGCAGGTTACTACTTCAAAAATACCCGCAGCAAGCGCTCCCTGTTATGGATAATAGGCATTGTATTCTTTGGCTGGATCAATTTTAACTTCCGGAGTCTGAAGAAATTAAATAAGCTCAGTGCGATCAAGGAGTTTGATTTCAAATATGTCAAGGCGTTACCATGGCTTATGACGTTTGTACTGATCCTGAACCTGGCGCCTTTATTTGATCACAATGCACCGGCTATTTATATAGAGACGACACAGTTTTTCCTGATGGTGTTGTTGACACCTGTCTTCTATAAATTACTACCCCGCCAGATCTTTATGGGTTGGGGTTTATTCATGCTCTTATTCCTCTTCCTGCCTATCATCAGGGTATTAGGATTACCTATGCGCCTTATGCGGTATGCGAATGTGGTGCATGATGTAGTAGCGATTGTAATTGGGGTATTATTTATACAGATCCGCAGTTTCCGCAAAGAATATCGTTTGATGTGGTGGGCGGTGATATTGTATACCTTCCTGAATGTGCTGGCAGTATTAATGAACCTGTTTGGTCGTGTGACGTTGTCCCAGATCTTTAGTTCCACAGCGGTATATGCACTGGCACAGGTAGCGAGTCTCAGCATTTTTGTACAATTAACGATCGAGGCATTTCTCCTGCAAATACAAGGTAGTCGTATCCGTAAGCACTATCCTGAGCACTTCGATGTGGCAGATATCAAGAAATCCCTCTTCCGGTTTATATCTGTGCTGGCGGTGTTGATCTGGGCGATTGTATTCAGCACCAACCTGAATATCTATGATACATTCAACGATGGCCTGAAGACGTTGTTCCAGACTTCTGTTGTCATTGGCAGTAGTTCCTTCACTATTGGCGGGGTGATATTGTTCCTGGGTATTATCTGGGTGGCGAATTTCCTACAGAAGTACATTGCCTATTTCTTTGGGGATATCGGTGACGATGCCGCCTTTGATGATAAGGGGCAGCGTTCCAGATTGCTGGTGACCAGGCTGATCTTGCTGGTGCTTGCTTTCCTGCTGGCTATCAGTGCATCAGGTTTGCCTGTTGATAAGATTACTGTGATCCTGGGTGCTTTGGGTGTGGGTATTGGTCTGGGTTTACAGAGCATCGTCAACAACTTTGTATCCGGTATCATCCTGATCTTTGACCGCCCACTCCGTATTGGTGATATGGTGGAGATTGGTAGTAACAAAGGTCGTGTAAAAGAGATTGGGATCCGCAGTAGTACTCTGCTTACCGAAGATGGGGCAGAGGTGATATTGCCAAACGGGGATGTGCTTTCGAAAGAAATTACCAACTGGACCCTGAGTAATAACAGTGCCCGCATCAATTTCAATTATAAGGTAGCCAGGCTGGAAGATCCTGAAACTGTGAAGCAGGAATTGAAAGAGCTGATCATCGCCAATGAGCAGGTGTTGGGGAGAAGAGAGGTTGAGATTATTATGAACCTGGTCAGTGCGGGTACCATGTCTGTAAGGATTGCTTTCTGGTGCAGAGACATCATGAAAGTCACTGTGATAGAGGCAGAGATCAATAATGCTATATACAATTATTTTGAGCAAAAGGGTATTGTGACCCAATAAAAAAAATGTTAAAAAAGAAAAGCCCGGTACTCCTTATGGAGTCCGGGCTTTTTTTTCATCCTATATTCGTAACGACTTAACCTCTTATGCAAAAAATTACCTTATTACTGTTATTGAGCATTTGGATGGGACAAGCTGCTATGGCACAGGCTAACAAGGATACGGCGGATGCCAGGTATAAAGCAGCCATTGCAATGATGGAGGACGGAAAACCAGCAGCAGCAATACCATTGCTCGAAGAAGCGATTAAACTGAACCCGGATGAATGGAGTTATTATTACGAGATTGCGTACTCGAAATACATGCAACAGGATTATAAAGCTGCGATCGATATTACCAAAAAGCTGACAAAGCGGAAGGATATCAACAGCAGGGTATACCAGTTGCTAGGCAATGCCTATGACCTGACCGGCAAGCGGGATAAGGCCCTGGATGCTTATGAGAAAGGGTTAAAGGCATTTCCGGATGCAGGTAATCTGTACCTGGAACGGGGTGTGATGGAGATCGGTATCAAGGATTATAATAAAGCTTTAAGTTATTTTGAAAAGGGGATCGAGGTAGATCCTATGTTTCCTTCCAATTATTACTGGGCGTCCAAAATCTTTCTGAGCACACAGGAAGAGGTATGGGGGATGATATATGGAGAGATCTTTTTGAACCTGGAACGAGGTTCCAGGCGGACGGACGAGATTAGTAAGCAGTTGTACCTGACGTATAAAGGGGAAATTCAGTTTAAAGACGATACATTGGTGACGGTGAGCTTTTGCAAGCAGAATGTGATGGCAATTTCTCCGGATGGCAAGTACAACCTGCCTTTTGGGGTGATGGTGTATGAACCTGTATTGCTGCTGTCCGTGGCAGGGGAGAAGATTATTAATTTACCTTCTTTAAACAGGATCAGGACCCGGTTTGTGGAAAACTACCAGAATATGGCACTTGCGAAAAAGACACCGGTCGTTTTGTTTGACTATGAGCAGCAAGTAAAAGATGCGGGTTTCATGGAGGAATATAATTACTGGATCCTTGCGGAAGGAGATGATAAGCAGTTTGAAGAATGGAGAGGGGAACATAAGAAGGAATGGGAGGATTTTATCGGATGGTTTAAGAAGAATCCTTTGAAGATTACACAGGAGAACAAGTTTTATAGAGCGAAGTACTAACTTTAGTGCATGACTGAACTGGAAAAATTAGAAACGGCGGTAAGGAGCTTTTGCGGTATTGACGAGCAGAGTTTTGCTTTGTCATTGCCGTATTGGGAATTGCGGACGTACCAGAAGGGGGAGTATTATAATGAGTACAGGAATGTGTGTAAGCATCTGGGTTTCATCGTGGATGGCGTGTTCCGCACCTATTATGTGAATGCGGAGACAGGGGAGGAGAAGAACATGTTGTTTTATACAACGAACCAGATGGTGACAGCTTTTAAGAGCTTTTTGACCCGTCGGCCCTGTAATTTTTATACGGAGAGTATGGTAGAGTCTACC
Organism: Chitinophaga sp. LS1; assembly: GCF_034274695.1. Taxonomy (NCBI): domain Bacteria; kingdom Pseudomonadati; phylum Bacteroidota; class Chitinophagia; order Chitinophagales; family Chitinophagaceae; genus Chitinophaga; species Chitinophaga sp. LS1. The sequence goes on along the minus strand of NZ_CP128362.1, from coordinate 408,474 downwards.
ATTTTATATATACATGTCGATCATTTACATGCATTATATAAACAATCTCATGAGTGGGAGCGGTTTGGGAGATATATAGCCGAGGTGGCTTTTAACCTGATGATGGAGCATACAGAGGATTTTCTCTTTAAGAGTCCGGAAGAGCGGTATGTACAGATGGTGGAGCAGCATCCGGATTTGGTGAACCAGGTGCCGTTATATCATATCGCATCCTACCTGGGCATAGCGGGTCCATCATTGAGCAGGATCAGAAAGCGCATGCAGAAAAAAAATTAATATTTTACTTTACCTTTGGAACGCTTTCAAAAGTAGAAAAGAGAACTAGATTGTGGTTAAATTCTTCCGCTCCGGCAACCCTCTAACAGTATTACTACTGTTAATATATACATTGGTAGTAAAGTTCTATTACCTTCTCCATCCGGCTACTTACCTGGCCGACGGCTCTGAAGGGTTATTATATGACCTGCTGGTAAAATGGCTGAAGGCACTCGTAGGTCCCAGTCCGTTCTTTTTTACCTCCCTGGCTATCATGATCCTGTTATTGCAGGCTTTGCTGATCACTAAGATTGTGAATCACCAGCGTCTTTTTGCCAAGCCGAACTATTTACCTGCCATGGCATACATGCTTTTCACCTCCCTGCTGGAAGGCTGGAATGTATTTTCACCTGCTTTGCTCGTGAACCTCATCATGCTGTGGGTATTCTCTTCCATTACATTGCTATATACCCGCACCTCCGCCAGAGATGTGGTATTTAATATAGGGTTTGCACTTGGTATCTGTGGATTATTCTATTTCCCGGCCATTATATTCTGTCTGCTATTGTTAATGAGTTTGTTGATAATGAGACCGTTCCGACTGGCAGAATGGATTATTGCCGTATTGGGACTGGTAGGTCCGCTGTATTTGCTGGGTACTTATCTTTTCCTCACAGACCAATGGGCATTATTCACAAAAATCCCAAGAATTGGTTTTTCCATAGAGCTCATGTTGCACTATAAGGTATGGGGTGCCATTGTAATCAGTGTAGTATTTTTCCTGTTAGGATGGCTGCTGTTGCAGCGAAGCCTGAAGAAGATGCTGATTCAGGGCAGGAAGATATGGGGAGTATTGGTGATATATGTGTTCGTAGCCATGCTGATTCCTTTCTTTAATATACATTTCTCTCCAGCTTACTGGGTACTGGCTATATTGCCATTGTCTATGTTCGTCGCCAATGTATACTGGTCCATCCGGAATAATACCATGGCTAATGTAATCCACCTATTAACGGTGGCTTATGTGATTGTGATGCAGTGGTTTAGTGCGAATCATTAAGGCCCCTCTCAGCGGCTTTTATTTTGAACGGCTATGGAAATGTGCAAACGGCACAGTAATTTTGTGGTTTTTCCGGTACTTTGCGTCCAATGGTCTAGGTCGTAAATATTGGTTAAAATCAATAAGATATATTTAAGATCATAAAATTCAACTATTTAATATGAAATTCGGCGTAGTCACCTTTCCTGGCTCTAATTGCGATCATGATATGATAGACGCCCTGCGTAATGACCTTGGGCAGGAAGTGATAGAGTTATGGCACAAGGATAAAGACCTCAGCATGTTCAATACAGAAGATTGCATTGTACTGCCAGGTGGTTTTTCTTATGGCGATTATCTGCGTTGTGGTGCTATTGCCCGCTTTAGCCCAATGATGCAGAGCGTGATCGAATTTGCAAATAAAGGTGGTCGTGTAATTGGAGTTTGTAATGGTTTCCAGATCCTTGTTGAAGCGGGTCTGTTACCTGGCGCCCTGTTGCGCAATGAGAATCAACAGTTCGTTTGTAAAAATGTGTACCTGAAGAGTGAAAATACTGTTGCTTCCATGACTAAGGATGTAACCGGTCGTCCGCTGATGATTCCGGTAGCACATGGTGAAGGCCGCTATTATGCTGATAAGGCGACGCTGGAAAGTCTGCAGTCGAACAACCAGATCCTGTTCCGCTATTGCGACGAATTTGGTAACGTAGTGGAAGATGCAAATCCAAACGGTGCTACCCTGAACATTGCAGGTATCTGCAACAAGGAGCGGAATGTATTTGGTATGATGCCTCACCCTGAAAGGGCTACCCGCGATGTACTGGGAAATACCGATGGGCAGCTGATATTCCAGAGCCTGATCAACAACAACTGATTTGTTTAGAAGTATAGTATAAAATCAGCCAACCAGTTAAAAAAAACGTATGAAACAATTATTAACAGCGATCTGTCTGTTCGCTTTGCCCCTGCTGGCAAGTGCGCAGATAGAGAATCCGGTGAAGTGGAGCTTTACGTCGAAGAAGATCAACGCTACCACGTATGAATTGCACATGACAGCTACTATAGAAGGTGGCTGGCACCTGTATGCACAGGAAGCGGGAGAAGGTCCGGTACCTACCTCCTTCAAGTTCACCAAAAGCCCACTGGTAGTAAACGAGGGTAAGGTGACTGAAGTTGGTAAGCTGCATAAGGCTTTCGACAAGAACTTTGACTCAGAGCTGAAATACTACGAAAATCAGGTAGACTTCGTACAAAAAGTAACCGTGAAAGGTAAAGCAGCTACCAAGGTAAAAGGATCTGTAGAATTCATGACCTGTGATGATCATGAGTGTCTGCCTCCGAAATCAGTAGACTTTGCTATTTCCGTAGGAGGAAAATAATTAATACAGGAAGCTGTACACCACAGTTTTTCCGTACACGTCAATTGAAACGAGTTCCCTGAGGAACTCGTTTATTGTTTGAAAGGGGAATCAGTCTCTAAATCCTATTATCTATATGAAGCATTTGCTCACATTCATTATACTTATTGCGGCAGCCCTTGGGGTACAGGCGCAGAGTGATTCTGTCGTTCATTGGCAATACACCGCAGAGAAGAAGGGCGCGCAGGATTATGTGTTGCACTTTACAGGGACTATTGAGAAAGGAGTGAAAGTATTTTCCACCACAATGCCTGATGATGCCCTGGTCAATACCCGTGTGGTAGCTGACAGCATAGCCACCATTGGTACTATTACAGAAGAAGGTAGTCTGAAACAGGCGAAAGAGCCACTGCTGGACAATGCGGCCGTAAAATATTTTGAAGATAAAGTGGTTTTGAATGTAGCTGTTCACCTGAATGGCGATGTGAAATCACTGGAAGGTGCTGTGAACTATATGTTCCAGAAAGGTGAAGAAATAGGCGGTCCTGAAGAGTTTAAATATAAATTCAAGGCAGATGCTTCGGGTACATTAGTGAGTGTAGCTGCAGGTTTGCAGGAGGGTTCGGCTGATGCGGTCAATTCGCTGAAGCGTAGCAATATCAAATTGGACCAGGCAGTCATTGTAACTGGAGAGCAGGTACATGAAAAGAAAAGCCTGTGGGGTATTTTCTTATTGGGTCTGATCGGTGGTTTTGTAGCGCTGGTGACGCCTTGTGTGTTCCCATTGATACCGCTGACGGTGTCTTTCTTTACCAAGAAGTCGCAGGACAGAAAGAAAGGGGTAGCGAATGCGGTGACTTATGGGTTCTTCATTTTCGCGATTTATGTATTACTGAGCACACCTTTTTATTTCCTGAATAGTATTGCGCCGGAGATCTTTAATAATATCTCTACCAATGTGTGGTTGAACCTTGTGTTCTTTGTGATCTTCATTGTATTTGCTATTTCGTTCTTTGGGGTGTTTGAAATCACTATACCGAGTAGTCTGGCGAGTAAGGTAGATAGCAAATCAGGTGTAGGTGGTCTGGTAGGTATTTTCTTTATGGCGCTTACATTGGCACTGGTATCTTTCTCCTGTACGGGTCCTATCCTGGGTTCATTGCTGGCAGGCGCATTGTCTGCTGATGGTGGTGCAGTACAGCTCACAGCGGGTATGGCGGGATTTGGTTTTGCATTGGCATTGCCATTCGCGTTGTTTGCGTTGTTCCCTAATTTATTGAGTGCATTGCCAAAATCCGGTGGATGGTTGTCTTCTGTGAAGGTGGTACTGGGTTTCATTGAAATAGGTATGGCGATAAAGTTCCTTTCTAATGCTGATCTGGTGGAACACTGGGGCATTGTGAAAAGAGAGATTTTCTTCGCAGTGTGGATCATTTGTGGTATCCTGATTGTGTTGTATTTGTTGGGTAAGATCCGTTTCCCGCATGATTCTCCGATTAAGAAGTTCAGCATTACCCGTTGGGCTTTTATTGTAGTCTTTAGCGTACTGACTATTTATATGTTGCCTGGTTTGAGCAATACAAAGTGGGCTAACCGTAAACTGATCAGTGGTTTTCCGCCACCGTTGAGTTATAGTATTTATAATAATCGTGTGAAAGGGGTGGAAGCGAATGTGGTGAATGATTATGAGAAAGCGTTGGAGCTGGCGAAGGCACAGCATAAGCCGATTCTGATTGACTTTACAGGTTGGGCATGTGTGAATTGCCGGAAGATGGAGGAGAATGTGTGGACGACGAAGGAAGTGAAGCATCTGATAGAAGACGATTATATTCTGGTGTCATTGTATGTAGATGACAGGAAGGTATTGCCGGAAGATCAGCAGTTTTTGTATACGACGACAAATGGGCAGAAGAAAGAGATAAAGACGATAGGAGATAAGTATGCGACGATGCAGACGGAGAATTTTATTAATAATTCACAGCCGTATTATGTGTTGATTAGTCCGGATGAGCAGTTGTTGACTACGCCGGTGGGGTATACACCGGATGTGGATAAGTATGCGGATTGGTTGAAGAAGGGGTTGGAGGCATATCAGAAAGTAAAATAAAAAAAGAGGGGCTGCTTGAGAAAGCGGCCCTTTTTGTTACTGGGTGGCCTGGGGCAGCAAGGAAGACGGTTGGTTTTTAAACTGGCATCGTCGTCGGTTATTATTGCCCTGGGGTGATAATGATGTAATGGGCAAAAGGGAATTCTATTTTGATGGCGGCTTTGATTCGATCAATGGCATCTGTTATTTCATGGGTGTCCAGGTTTTCTTTGAAGCGTACTAATAATAGCATTACCTCTTCAGGAGATTGATAGGTAGAGAAGATCTGCAATACTTTTTCAACAGCTTCGTCATTTTCCACAATGCTACGGATTTTGAATTGTGTAGCAGTGGCAATGCCTTCACCCATTAGCAAGCTACGGCTTTCGCGGGCTAGTAATACTGAAACGACTGTAAGGAGTACACCTACTATTAAAGATGCGACACCATCTAAATATGGATTATTGAGTTTGTGACCCAGGTAAATCATGATTGCTACCACGGCTAATCCTAATACAGCAGCACTGTCTTCGAATAATACGAGAAAACTGGCGGGGTCCTTACTTTGATGCACCGCTGTCCACCACGACTTTTTACCTTTTACTTTCTTGAAATCTACAATCGCCACTACGAGGGAACCGCCATCGAAGAGGAAAGAACAGGCCAGTACAATGTAGTTCCAGAATGGATCCTGTTGGGGGACGGGATGACGCAGGTGACTGATACCCTGAAAGATAGAGATACTGCCGCCGATGGCGAAGATCAGTAAAGAGACGATGAATGACCAGAAATAGAGTTCCTTGCCATAGCCAAAAGGTCGTTTGGCGTCAGCAGATTTCTTGCTGAGGCGGATGCCAAGGAGGAGTAGCAGCTGGTTGGCGGTATCGACTAAGGAGTGCACCCCTTCGGAGAGCATGGCGGTGCTGTGGGTAAAAAAGCCAGAAATGAATTTAATAATGGCAATCAGGAGGTTAGCTGCCAGGGCGATATATACAGTTCTATTTGGGTGCATATTATTATCCTGATAAAAGTATGCCGAAGGTAGGGGAGAACTTCTTTCACCCTGAATGCTCAAATTCAGGGTGAAAGAAGTAGTAATATGGTTTATTCGAAGCTGTACATATCCAATGCAGGTACAGCGATCTTTTCCTGTTGGCCGCTCACCATGTTTTTGATACTGAGCACGCCTTCTTTCACTTCACTTTCACCCATGATGATCACATATGGGATACCGCGTTTATTTGCATACTTCATTTGCTTATCCATCTTAGCCGGCTCGTGGTAGAGTTCAGCAGAGATGCCACGGGAACGGAGGCTGGCGAGCATAGGGAAAGCTACGCCAGTCGTGTTCGCATCCATATTAAAGATGAGCACGCGGGTACCTTGCTGGGCAGTAGCCGGGAAGAGTTGTAATTCTTCGAGTACATCATAGATACGGTCTACACCGAAGGAGATACCAACACCAGAGAGATTAGGCAGACCAAAGAGACCAGTGAGGTCATCATAACGGCCGCCGCCGCCGATGCTACCCATTTTCACAGCTGCTGGTGCTTTTACTTCCACGATCATTCCAGTGTAGTAGTTTAGGCCACGGGCAAGGGTAACATCAAGAATAGGCGTGGTTTTAAATGAACCTGGATGAGAATGAAGCACATATGTCAGCTCTTCAATACCTTTTTTACCGGTTTCATTATTTTTGAACAGTTCGCCTAATTGTTGCAATTTTTCCTCATTATTCCCCTCAATGTTGAGGAAATTTGAAATAATTGAGATTTCGCTATCATTCAGGCCGCGTTCAGAGAGTTCTTGTTTTACGGCATCTAGTCCAATTTTGTCCAGTTTATCGATAGCGATGGTAATATCCGTCAATAACTCAGGTTTACCAGCGACTTCCGCCAGTGCACCCAGGATTTTCCTGTTATTGATTCGGATTTCATAGCCTTCCATCCCTAGTTTTGTGAACACTGTATCGTAAATCATGAGCAATTCGATCTCATTGATCAGGGAATTGCTACCTACGATATCGGCATCACATTGGTAGAATTCGCGGTAGCGGCCTTTAGCAGGGCGATCGCCACGCCATACCGGCTGCATCTGATACCTTTTAAATGGAAACGCCAGATCATTCTGATTCATCACCACAAACCTTGCGAAGGGAATGGTGAGGTCATAGCGCAATGCTTTTTCGCACAGCAGTATCCCCAGTTCACGGCTATCTTTTGCTTGCTGGGCGCGGCCCAGGATCTCGCCGTTATCAAGAATTTTAAAAATCAGTTTATCCCCTTCCTCACCATATTTACCGGTCAGGGTATCCATTTGTTCCATGGCAGGGGTTTCCAGTGGCTGAAAGCCAAACAGTTCGAATGTTTCGCGGATCGTCTGAAAAATATACTGCCTTTTCCTTACTACCACAGGGCCGAAGTCACGGGTACCTTTGGGTATACTGGGTTTTATCATCGTTTTGATTTTTATATATCAGTGCCTGACACTATGCGTTGACAGGCTTTATAGATCATATTATAAACTGGTTCGAAGAGGGCGTCGTCGTACCATGGATCGGGTACAGGTTCCTGGTTATCAAGGAGCAGCTGTACTTTTGCTTTGTCTGTTTCTGTGCGGGCTTTGCGCAGCACATCGCGGTAATTGTCCAGGTCCATGACGAAGATGCGGTCAAATTCGTCGAAGTCGCTTACCTGGAACTGGCGGCCTCTGAGGCCTGAAATATCTATGCCATGTTGCCTGGCCACCTTAACAGACCGTCTGTCTGGTGGGTCACCCACGTGCCAGTTGCCAGTGCCGGCTGAATCGATGTCCCAGTTCAGCCCTTTTTCGTCTGCCAGATATCTGAGGATGCCTTCTGCCAGGGGAGAGCGGCAAATGTTACCCAGACAAACCATTAATATTTTCATAATTGCCGCAAACCTACAAGATTTTAACATTATTTTATTAATCTACCTCAATTTTGCCCAAAGGCCCGCAGGGCGGAAATTGGGGCACTGTCAGGGCCGGTGCAGTTTACCTGGCATGAGTTATGGAATTTGAATTATGTTGCATCTATATAATAATTACGTGATACTATGATGAAGATTATTCTCGTATATATTGCAAATAGGGGGAAATTTGATTCTACTTAGTATTAACAAGGTTTTAACAACTTCGTTTATAATTAACTGTAGATTGAATATGAAAAAATGTATGAATGCCAGACGTTTACGAAACCTGCGCTAGTGGCGGATTTTCTAGTTGTACGTTTAGCATGCACCCCATTTTTCTTGACAATCTTCTAATAGAACAGGTATTTGTTTAGAAATTTTTTTTTGTATACTTGTAATTCGCAACAATGCTGATGGAACACGAAAGATCTGGTAAAAGGAATATGAGCATCGATTACCGCTCACTTGGAGAGTTAGTTAGAGGGTTATTTTTTATGCTCTTTGGATTATTTGCAATATTTGCTGAACGTCTCGGCTTCGGGCAGTTCCAGGTATCGCAGACTGTACTCACTATATTTGGAGGGGTCTTAATCGCTTATGGTATTTTCCGCGTATACCGTGGAGTGAAAAATGCATTTTTTAATAGGAATTAACGATTTAATAGTCAGGCATATGTTTACCAGTATCATTAAAAGGAACCGGAATTATATCGCATTGTTGGCAACAATGATTATCTTGTCATCCTGTACATCGAACAATAAAACAGGTCAGGTGCAGGATACGCCAACTTCCGGCACCATCAAAATAAGTGTAGATGAGACATACAGACCGTTGATTGAGTCGGAAATAAAAGTTTTTGAGTCACTTTATCCGAAAGCTCATATCATTGCGGAATACAAACCCGAAGTAGACTGTTTCAGAGACCTGATGGCTGACAGTGCACGATTGATCCTCGTAACCAGGGACTTCAATCAGCAGGAGCTGGATTATTTGAAAAAAGTTAAGATATCGCCACAAAGTATGTTGCTCGCCTGGGATGGCGTAGCATTGATTACTAATCATAGTAATCCGGATTCTATCCTCACTTTGGACCAGGTGCGCAACATAATGGACGGAACAGATGCGGAAAAAAAATGGCAAATCATTTTTGACAATTCGAATTCAAGTACAGTAAGATATATCCAGGATTCAATCAACAAGGGAAAGGCATTGCCAAAGAATGTAATGGCGGCAAAAACCAATCCTGAAGTGGTTGATTATGTGGCTAAATCAAAAGATGCACTGGGAGTAATCGGGGTAAGCTGGATATCAGATACCAACGATGCCCAGGCAATAGAATTTACAAACAAGGTGAACGTAGTGAAGGTGCGTGCTGATAATGGTTCAGAATTTGTAAAACCATTTCAGGCATATATTGCTCTCGGTTCATATCCGCTGAAAAGAGGTTTATTCTTTTGCTTAAAAGAGCCTTACAGTGGATTGGGGTCCGGGTTCGCTACCTTCCTCGGAGGACAAGAAGGACAAATGGTGATAGGTAAATTCAAACTGTTCCCTGCGAGATTGAACATCGTGTTTAGGGAAGCGAACATCAAGTAAAAAACTAACACAACTAAAATTAAAAACCGGATTGCTCATGAACAGACGGAAAAGTTTAATTGTTGCAATGCTATGCGTCGCGAACGGCGCAATGGCTCAATCTGTAGAAGATGGATTGAAAGACCTGTATTATGGCAAGTATGAAACAGCCAAACAAGACCTGGAGAAAGTAATAGCCGCCAAGCCTAATGAAGAAAGAGCATATTATTATCTCGGTATCGCTCAGTTAGGTTTGGGTGATAACAATGGTGCTGCTGCTACTTTTCAGAAAGGTCTGACAGCAGTTCCTACATCCTCTTTATTGCAGGTGGGTATGGGCAGACTGGATCTATTGAAAGGTGATGCTGCTGCTGCAAAGCAGAAGTTTGAAGCTGCTACTACTGCAACACAGGGTCGTAATGGCGATGTAGCCCGTGCGATCGCAGATGCTAACTCTGAAATTAAAGGCGGTGACCGCGGTTATGCTGCGAGTGTAATGGAGAAATTGCTGAACAACGAAGGCCGTAAGAAAAAAGAAGTTTATACAGCTACCGCTGCTGACTATATCGAGCTGGGTGATGCTTACCGTATGCTGGGTGGTGAAAATGGTGGTAAAGCGATCAACACTTATGAGAAGGCTTTAGAGCTGGATCCTAATAGTGCTGAAGCTACCATGAAAGAAGGTCTGGTAAACTACAATGCCAAGCTGCTGCAGGATGCTGTAAACGACTGGACTAAAGCAACCAACATGGATGCTAACTATGGTCCTGCGTACTATCAGCTGTACGAATTCTATATTACTCCAACCAAAGCTCAGCTGTCACTGGAAAATGCAGCAAAGTACCTGGAGAAATATATGAGTGTAGTAGGTGAAGGTGCCGGTAAACTGGAAAACGAGTATAACCTGGCGGCTATCTCTTTCTTCAAGAAAGAATACGATGCAGCTATCAGCAAAGCTAAATCTGTATTACCACAGACAACTGAAGCTAACAGAGGTAAATTTACCCGCCTGCTGGCAGATGCTTACCTGCAGAAAGGCGATACAGCTACCGCTAAAACTGAAATGGAAGCTTACGCAAAAGCGGCAGGTGATTCCAAGCTGGTGGCTAACGACTACAAACTGTTAAGCGCTGTATATCAGGCAAACATAGGTGATTCTGCGCAGAGAGCTCAGAACGACTCCCTGGCAGCTATGTACCTGGAAAAATACGCACTTGCTGACACTGCAAAAGATGCAGAAAAATACAGAAACGTAGCTGAGTCCTTCAAAGCAATGGGTGCTACCAAAAAATCAGCAGAATGGTATGGTAAACTGGTAAATGATTTCTCTGATGAGAAAAATACCGGTAAAATCCAGGATATGTTCTGGAAAGGTACCATGGAAATCTACGCACACGAATACAATCAGGCAGATTCTACCTGGGGTCAGTTCGTAGCTAAATATCCTACCCAGGAAGTACTGGGTACTTATTGGAGAGGTCGTGCAAATATGGCGAAAGATCCAGAAGCAAAAGATGGTGCCGCACTGCCTTACTTCCAGCATCTGTTTGAGATCAAAGGTGATGAGAAACTGAAGCCAAGCCAGCTGATGTTCCCTTATCAGTACCTGATGATCTACTATTACAACAAAGATGATGATGCTAATATGAAGATCTGGATGGACAAGGTAGCTTCTATCGATCCTAACAACGCTACTGTTGCTGCGATCAAAGAAAACCTGGCAAACAGGGCTAAATCCAGCTCCAAGCCTGCTCCTCAGGGAAACAAGAAATAAGCAAACTGAGCTTTAAATAGAAAACCCCGGCGACTGCCGGGGTTTTTTTATTTCCGGTTGGGGAAAAAACATAATATTTTAATCCTTCAATAGATTTGAATATTGCTAGACTTAGCCTATTTTTGCTCATTCTGATGAACGATTTATAGGGAAGCTTATGTTTATAGACACAGTATTATTGTCAGCAACTACTCCTTTTAGCTATTTTCCTATTGTATTACAGTTAATAGCTGCGCTGGGTTTTGTAGGTCTTACCATGTTCGCCACTCACTTTTTGGGTCCTAAAAGGAAAACCAAAGACAAACTGGCTACCTTCGAAAGTGGTATTGAACAACATGGTAACGCCCGTCAGCCAGTAGCTATTAAATACTTCCTGGTGGCCATCCTGTTCGTACTCTTCGACGTGGAGGTTATTTTCTTTTATCCTTATGCGATTAATTTCCGTCTGTTGGGTTGGGAAGGGTTTATGGCTATGTTGATGTTTGTGGCATTTTTTATGGTAGGTTTCCTCTATATACTCAAGAAGGGAGCCCTGAAATGGGAAGATTAATAGAAAATGGCACACAGCCCCATGTGAAGCTGTGCCTGCTAAAGGGAACAAATCTGATATTGAAATTTTAAATCTGAAAGGTTATGGCACGTCCGGTTCAGTATAATACGAAAGTGAAGACAGTGGAAATCCCTGAGGGATATTCCGGGGAAGGTTTTTTTGCGACTTCGTTTGACAAAGCGATTGGTTTGGCACGTAAAAACTCCATCTGGCCGCTGCCTTTCGCCACTTCCTGCTGTGGAATCGAATTCATGGCAACGATGGCGTCTACTTATGATCTGGCACGTTTTGGTGCAGAAAGAATGGCATTTACCCCTCGTCAGTGTGATTTGCTGATGGTAATGGGTACTATCTCCAAGAAAATGGGACCTGTATTACGTCAGGTATACCTGCAGATGGCAGAGCCACGCTGGGTAATCGCTGTAGGCGCCTGCGCCAGCAGCGGTGGTGTATTTGATACCTATTCCGTTTTACAGGGCATTGACCAGGTTATCCCGGTTGATGTATATGTACCAGGATGCCCTCCACGTCCTGAAGCAATTATTGATGGCTTTATGCGTATCCAGGACCTGATTGGTCAGGAAAGCCTACGTCGCCGCCATTCCGATAAGTACAAAGAACTGTTGAATTCCTACGGCATACAATAAAGATCACGATACACTTTACTCCTGTATCTGTGTTCTTAAATATACACTGCAATGTCCTTGACTAACGACAATATTAAACAACGACTAACCGACAAGTTTGGTGAGGCTGTCTCACAGGTGGAAGAAACCTTTGGGATGCTTAATTTTACAGTACCTAAAGATCTGAACCTGAAAGTGATGCAGTTCCTTTACGATGATGAGGAGCTGCAATTTCGTTTTTTAACAGACCTCACTGCTGTGCACTATCCTGATCGTACAGGAGAAGAGCTGGCAGTAGTGTACCATCTCTACAATTTTGCCCAGCGCGTAAGACTTCGTATGAAGGTTTATACCAGTGTGGAAGATCCAAGAGTATTTACTGCTACCCGTCTGTATGAATCTGCAAACTGGATGGAGCGTGAAACTTACGACTTCTTTGGTGTCAACTTCGTAGGGCATCCAAACCTGAAGCGTATTCTGAACGTGGATGAGATGGATTACTTCCCAATGCGTAAGGAATTCCCACTGGAAGACCAGTCTCGTATAGATAAAGATGATGAAATGTTCGGCCGCGGCGGGCATATTGGCATATAATTAATTATTCGTTGATCATGTCAGAGCAACATAATATAACACTTCCGGAAGGATCTATTGAAAGGGTTACACAAACCCTCAACCTCGGACCTACCCACCCTGCTACACACGGGGTGTTTCAAAATATATTGGAAATAGACGGTGAGCGTGTTGTCAGTTCCGAATCTACTGTGGGGTATATCCACCGTGCATTTGAGAAGATTGCAGAACGTCGTCCTTACTACCAGATTACTCCTCTTACAGACCGTCTGAACTACTGTTCTTCTCCTATCAATAATATGGGATGGCACATTACCGTAGAGAAACTGCTGGGTATTCAAACCCCTAAGCGTGTGGACTACCTGCGTGTGATCATTATGGAGCTGGCACGTATCTGTGATCACCTGATCTGTAATGGGGTTGTAGGTGTAGATACCGGTGCCTTCACCGGGTTCCTGTACCTCATGCGCTGGCGTGAGCTGGCTTATGAGATCTACGAAGAAATCTGTGGATCCCGCCTTACTACCAACATTGGTCGTGTGGGTGGTTTTGAAAGAAACTTTACACCAGCTGCTTTCGATAAGATCGAAACATTCCTGGTTGAGTTTCCCAAAGCCCTGAAGGAGTTCGAAACCCTGATGAACCGCAACCGTATTTTTATGGAGCGTACACAGGGCGTAGGTCCAATCAGTGCTGAAAGAGCGATGAACTATGGTTTTACTGGTCCTAACCTGCGTGCTGCCGGTGTGGATTACGATTTACGTGTGGCTCATCCTTATTCCTCTTACGAAGATTTTGAATTTTCTATACCAGTAGGCACCACCGGTGACTGTTATGACCGTTTCCTGGTTCGTAACGGTGAAATGTGGGAAAGTCTCAGCATTATCCGTCAGGCGATGGATAAAGTGAAAGGCCTGCCCTCCGATGTATACCATGCAGATGTGCCGGCATATTACCTGCCAGACAAGAGCGATGTATACACCAAAATGGAAGCACTCATTTATCACTTCAAGATCATCATGGGTGAATCCGATATTTTACCAGGCGAATTGTACAATGCTGTAGAAGGTGCCAACGGGGAGCTGGGCTTTTACCTCATCAGTGATGGAGGCCGTAGCCCCTACAGGTTGCATTTTCGCCGTCCGTGCTTCATTTATTACCAGGCTTATGCTGAACTGATCAAAGGCGCCATGCTGAGTGATGCCCTGATCTGTATGAGTAGCCTGAACCTGATTGCAGGAGAGCTGGATGCATAAAGCAAACGAAACGCCTTTTTGTTTTTTTAACTATAGAATATGTTTTCAGAAGAGAAGCTGAATAAAGTAAAAGAGATCATCTCCCGCTATCCTCAGGGTAGACAGAAGAGCGCGCTTATTCCGGTGCTGCACCTTGCACAGGACGCGTTTGGCGGTTGGCTCAGCACAGAGACTATGGATTACGTAGCTTCCCTGCTGCAGATAACGCCAATTGAAGTGTATGAAGTGGCTACCTTTTACTCAATGTTTAACCTGCAGCCGGTAGGCAAGCATGTATTCGAGGTGTGCCAGACTGGCCCCTGCATGCTGCGCGGTTCAGACAATATCATCGACTATATTAAAAAGAAACTGGATATAGGAGTGGGAGAGACGACGAAAGACGGCCTCTTTACTCTGAAAGCAGTAGAATGCCTGGGTGCCTGCGGTTACGCGCCAATGATGCAGCTGGGTAAGCACTACAAAGAACACCTGACACCTGAAAAGGTGGATGCCATCATTGCAGAATGCAGGGCAAACGCAAACTAAAAGCCAATCTACAAATCATAATAGTAAGATGGGACGCAAATTACTTTTTGACAAAGCACATATAGAAAATATCCGGTATTATGATGTATACCGGGCTAACGGCGGCTACGGATCGGCGGAGAAAGCATTGAAAAGCATGACGCCTGAGCTGGTGCTGGAAGAGGTGAAGAAAAGCGGTCTGAGAGGCCGTGGAGGTGCTGGTTTCCCTACCGGTATGAAATGGAGTTTCATTGCAAAACCGGAAGGCGTGCCCCGCTACCTGGTATGTAATGCCGATGAATCTGAGCCAGGTACTTTCAAAGACCGTTACCTGATGGAATTCATCCCTCACCTGTTGATAGAAGGTCTGCTCATCTCCAGCTATACCCTGGGATGTAATACCTGTTATATCTACATCCGTGGTGAGTACGCATGGATCCCTGATATCCTGGAAGAAGCAATTGCAGATGCAAAGAAAAACGGCTGGCTGGGTAAAAATATCCAGGGCACCGGTTTCGATCTTGAAATATATGTACAACGTGGTGCAGGTGCTTACATCTGTGGTGAGGAAACTGCCCTGATCGAAAGTCTGGAAGGTAAGCGTGGTAATCCACGTATCAAACCTCCATTCCCTGCGGTGAAAGGTTTATACGATTGTCCTACTGTGGTAAACAATGTGGAAACACTGGCTACCATAGTACCGATTCTGCGTATCGGCGGTGAAGAATATGCCAAATACGGCACTGGTAAATCAACCGGTACCAAACTCATTTCTGCCTGTGGTAATATCAACAAACCAGGGGTGTATGAAATTGAAATGAACATTTCAGTAGAAGAATTTATTTACTCTGATGAATATTGCGGTGGTATCCCCAATGGAAAACGCCTGAAAGCGTGCATTCCGGGTGGTAGCTCCGTACCTATCCTGCCTGCTAACCTGCTGCTGAAAACAGCGAAAGGTGAGCCGCGCATGATGACTTACGAAAGCCTGGCTGACGGTGGTTTTGCTACCGGTACAATGCTGGGTTCCGGTGGTTTCATCGTGCTGGACGAAGACCAGTGCATTGTGAAAAACACCTTAACTTTTGCCCGTTTCTACCACCACGAAAGCTGTGGACAATGTAGCCCATGTCGTGAAGGTACCGGATGGATGGAGCGTGTGCTCAAAAACATCGAGAAGGGTAAAGGTAAAATGAGCGATATAGATCTGCTGTGGGATATTCAGCGTAAGATAGAAGGTAACACCATCTGCCCATTGGGTGATGCTGCTGCCTGGCCGGTAGCTGCTGCTATCCGTCACTTCCGCGATGAATTTGAGTGGCATGTGTTGAATCCTGAAGAAGCGCAAACACGCAACTTCGGTCTTGCACACTATGCAGATCCGCTGGAAATCGCTGCACCTGCCGCAGTATAAGAATCAACAATACTAACACGACGTTTCGTGTAAAGAACGAGCGCCTTTTTAAGCGAACAAAATGGCTGAAGAACAGAAACTCTTTAAAGTCAAGATCGACGGGATCTCTGTGGAAGTGGCACCTGGTACTACTATCCTGAATGCTGCCCGTCAGATAGGAGGAGATATAGTGCCGCCTGCAATGTGCTACTATTCCAAACTGCAGGGTAGTGGTGGTAAATGCCGTACATGTCTGGTAAAAGTATCGAAGGGCTCGGAAGCTGATCCTCGTCCTATGCCAAAACTGGTTGCCTCCTGCCGTACTACTGTAATGGATGGTATGGAAGTAGCAAACATCACCTCTCCTGAAGTGCTGGAAGCACGTAAAGGTGTGGTGGAATTCCTGTTACTGAATCACCCGCTGGATTGCCCGGTATGTGATCAGGCTGGTGAGTGTCACCTGCAGGATCTGGGTTATGAGCATGGTGCTGAAGGTACCCGTTACGAATTCAAACGTCGTACTTTCGAAAAAGTAGATCTGGGTGATAAGATCCAGTTACATATGACCCGCTGTATCCTTTGCTACCGTTGTGTATTCACTGCCGATCAGGTAGCTGGCAACCGTGAGCATGGTGTACTGGGCCGTGGTGAGCATGCTGAAATCAGCACTTATCTTAGCAAGAATTTAAACAGTCCCTTCATTGGTAACGTTATTGACGTATGCCCTGTAGGTGCACTGACAGATAAAACTTTCCGTTTCAAAAACCGTGTATGGTTCCTGAAACCGGTGAATGCACACCGTGACTGTGAGAATCCTAAGTGCTGTGGTAAAACCGTACTCTGGATGCGTGGTGACGAAGTATTCCGTGTAACTGCACGTAAGGATAAATATGGCGAAGTAGAAGATTTCATCTGCGATACCTGCCGTTTTGATAAGAAAGAAGCGAAAGACTGGGTAGTGGAAGGTCCACGTAAGATCGAACGCCAGAGCGTAATTTCTGCTAACCACTATGTAGGAGTAAACAAGCCAAAGGATACCCTGGTAGAAGTACTGGATGGCCGTCAGCCAAAACTGCTGATGGATATTCACAGTATCAGCGAGGTAAACCGTCCAAGTATCGATCTGTCGCAGATCGAGGGGCCTGCACACTCTGATGATTTTAACAAGTAAGTAACTATTATAACTCGTATTTGATGCAAATAGACTGGTTTTTCATTCTTGAGAAGATAATACTGATATCAGGTGTATTGGTAATATCTCTGGTCGTGGCCATGTATTCCACATGGGGCGAAAGAAAGGTAGCGGGTATTATGCAGGATAGGCTTGGACCAAACAGAGCGGGTCCTTTGGGCTTGTTTCAGCCGCTGGCGGATGGTGGTAAGCTCTTCTTCAAGGAAGAGATCATTCCAGGATCCTCCAATCATTTCCTTTTTATTTTAGGTCCATCACTGGCTATGATTGTAGCCTGTATGACCAGTGCAGTAATTCCATGGGGCGATACACTGACCATTGCAGGTCATACAGTATCACTGCAGGTAGCTGACGTGAACATTGGTATTCTTTACATTTTTGGTGTGGTGAGCTTAGGTGTATACGGTATTATGCTGGGTGGCTGGGCTTCCAACAATAAATTCTCCCTGTTATCATCTGTACGTGCCGCTTCCCAGATCATCAGCTATGAGCTGGCGATGGGTATGGCACTGATTGCACTGCTGATGGTGAGTGGGACACTGAGTCTGAAAGAAATCGTAGAGCAGCAGCGTCATGGTGGTGTATGGAATGTATTTGTTCAACCGTTGGGCTTTATCATTTTCCTGATATGTTCATTTGCTGAGACCAACCGTTCTCCATTTGACCTGGCAGAAGCGGAGAATGAACTGAACGGTGGTTATCACCTGGAGTATTCTTCCATGAAACTGGGTTTCTTCCTGTTCGCTGAGTATATCAATATGTTCATCAGCTCTGCGCTGATGGCTACATTGTACTTTGGTGGATATCATTTCTGGGGCATGGATAGTCTGCATGTATCGCCAAACATTCTGACTATACTGGGTACACTGGTTCTGTTTATAAAAATTATTTGCTTCATTTTCTTCTTTATGTGGGTACGCTGGACTATCCCGCGCTTCCGTTATGATCAGTTAATGCGTTTGGGTTGGAACTATCTGATCCCGATTGCATTGTTAAACATGGTGATCACAGGTGGCTGGATTTTGTGGCATCAACATTAAGAGAACGAAATTGTAAACTTATTTAATCGCATTATTAATCATGCAAACTTTAACGAACAGGGCAAAACCGGTAGATCGCAGACCGATGAACATGTTGGAGAGGATGTACCTGCCGGCTATTGCAAAGGGAATGGTTATCACTTTCAAACATATATTCCAGAAAAAGCCTACAGTAAGTTATCCTGAGGAAAAACGTGAATTCAGCCCGGTATTCCGTGGCCTTCAAATTCTGAACAGGGATGCAGAAGGACGTGAAAACTGTACAGCCTGTGGTCTGTGTGCGGTAGCTTGTCCTGCGGAGGCAATTACGATGGAAGCTGCTGAAAGGAAACCAGGGGAAGAGCATCTGTACCGTGAAGAAAAATATGCAGCACGTTATGAGATTAACATGCTTCGTTGCATCTTCTGTGGTTTTTGTGAAGAAGCCTGTCCAAAGGATGCGATTTATCTCTCCGAAACATTTGCACCAGCACATTACAAACGTGAAGGTTTCATCTATGGCAAGCAGGATCTGTTGATTCCATTGCCAGGAGAGAAGAAAAATGCATAATTCCAAACACAACAATCAGACAATATAGCAATGGGAATGAATTTACAACAAGTCGTTTTCGGGATACTCTCTATTATTTCACTGATCACTGCGCTGGGCGTGGTGTTTAGTAAGAGTCCCGTTACAAGTGTCCTTTGCCTGATCCTTACATTTTTTACCATAGCCGGCCATTACGTGATGTTGAATGCACAGTTTCTGGCGGTGGTGCACATCATTGTATATGCGGGTGCGATCATGGTATTGTTCCTGTTCGTGATCATGCTGATGAACCTGAATGCTGAAGGAGAGCCGCAAAAGCGGAACTGGCTCAAGTATGCAGGGGCGATCAGTGGGGGTGCACTGCTGGTGGTACTGCTGGCTGCGCTGCGTGAAGCAAGCCTGCCTTCATTAACACCGGAATCTAACAATATTGGCCTGATCGCTAATCTTGGTCAGACTTTATTCAAAACATATGTTGTTCCTTTCGAAGTGAGCAGCATCCTGTTTTTGAGCGCCATGGTCGGTGCAGTCGTGATTGGTAAGAAAGAACATTAATCGTAATCTGTAATTCATTTTTATGCCGGTTCAATATTATATCTTTTTAAGCATTGCGCTCTTTTGTATTGGAGTGATGGGGGTATTGATGCGCAGAAATGCTATCATCATCTTCATGTGTGTAGAGTTGATGCTGAATGCTGTGAACCTTTTGTTAGTGGCGTTTTCTAAAATGTGGGCAGATGCGGGTAGAGTAGATGCGGCCGGAGCCCAGATCTTTGTGTTTTTCATCATGGTCGTGGCGGCGGCAGAAGTTGCTGTTGGTCTCGCTATCATCGTTATGGTATACAGGAGTTCACAGTCAGTAGATGTGAATATCATGAACCGTCTGAAGAATTAACCATAAGGCAAACCGTAATTTGTAAATCGTAATTCGTATTTGATAGATGATTAATCTAGTTTGGCTGGTACCATTATTACCACTATTAGGATTTCTGGTGAATGGATTGGGAAGAAGATACCTCTCCAAATCACTGGCAGGTATCGTTGGGAGCGGGTCTATACTGGCGGCTTTTGTGATTAGTTTGCTGATGTTCCTGGAAGTACGTACCCCGGGTTTTCAGGCGGTAACCGTACAATTGTTTGATTTCATTTCTGCAGGCAGCCTGCATATTCCATTTGCCTTTCAGGTAGATCAGTTAAGTTCACTGTTTCTCCTGATCATCACAGGCGTAGGCTCTCTGATTCATATTTACTCTACTTCTTACATGCACGATGAGACCAGCGAAGGGTTTGCGCGTTATTTCGCATACCTGAACCTGTTCGTGTTCTCTATGTTGATCCTTGTATTAGGTGCCAACTACGTGATGATGTTCATAGGCTGGGAAGGTGTAGGACTTTGTTCTTACCTCCTGATCGGCTTCTGGTATAAGAATACTAACTACAACAACGCTGCCAAGAAGGCTTTTGTCATGAACCGCATCGGTGACCTCGGGTTTCTGCTGGGTATGTTCCTGATGATCGTTCACTTTGGTAGTGTAAATTATTCTGAAGTACTCCCACAGATTGCGGGTGTAGCAAAGGGTGATGGTACCCTCGCTGCAATTGCGATCCTCTTCTTTGTAGGTGCGATGGGTAAATCAGCACAGGTACCTTTGTACACCTGGTTGCCTGATGCGATGGCGGGTCCAACCCCGGTATCTGCCCTGATCCATGCTGCAACGATGGTGACAGCAGGTATCTATATGATTGCACGCAGCAACATTCTTTATACACTTGCTCCATGTGTGCAGCACGTAGTAGCTATCATCGGCCTGGTTACAGCGGTGCTGGCGGCTTCTATTGCACTGAAGCAGGATGATATCAAGAAAGTACTGGCTTACTCTACTGTATCTCAGTTAGGTTATATGTTCCTCGCTCTTGGTGTAGGCGCTTATACTACTGCGGTATTCCACGTAATGACACACGCATTCTTCAAGGCGCTGTTGTTCCTGGGTTCAGGTTCTGTGATCCACGCAATGGGTGGTGAGCAGGACATTCGTAAGATGGGAGGTTTGAAAA
The DNA here is from genome assembly GCF_034274695.1 of Chitinophaga sp. LS1. NCBI lineage: Bacteria > Pseudomonadati > Bacteroidota > Chitinophagia > Chitinophagales > Chitinophagaceae > Chitinophaga > Chitinophaga sp. LS1. The sequence goes on along the minus strand of NZ_CP128362.1, from coordinate 387,736 downwards.
AATACATGCCTGTTACGAATGCCACTTTCCTGATCGGTTGTCTGGCTATTTCAGGTATCCCTGGTTTGTCCGGCTTCTTCTCAAAAGATGAAATTTTATCCCACACCTTTGCTGCCAACAAACTGCTGTATGTAGTAGGCTTGCTGACAGCATTGATGACGGCGTTCTATATGTTCCGATTGTACTACATCACATTCTGTGGTAAGTTCCGCGGTACACACGAACAGGAGCATCACCTGCACGAAAGTCCGGGGGCAATGACGTTCCCGCTGATTGTATTGGCTATCCTGTCTGTGATTGGTGGTTATGTAGGTTTACCAGCAGTATTTGGTGCACCTAACCTGTTAGAACATTACCTGCATCCTATCTTCGCTGTATCTGTAGAAAAGGTAGAACTGCATGAGTTGGCACACAGCACTGAATGGTTGCTGATGGCGCTGAGCTCTGTGCTGGTAATCATCACTATTTTCCTGGCGCGCAACTGGTACCGCAACTTCACCGACAATGGTGAGCCACGCACTGGTATTGCGAAAGTACTGGAGAACAAATGGTATGTAGACGAGATTTACGATGCTATCATAGTAAAGCCCCTGGGTATGCTGAGCCGTTTCTTTGAAGAAGCGATTGAGCGTTCAGGTATTGACAGGTTGGTGAACGGTGTAGGCCGTGGTGTTCAGTGGAGTAGTCAACAGGTAAGGTTGCTTCAGAGCGGGCAGGTAGGTTTTTACATATTTGCCATGGTTATAGGGATGGTATTATTATTTGTAATCGGGTTCCTGGTTCGATAATATTACCTGCATCATCATTCAAAAAGGACAAGTTTAGATAAAATTATGTTGACAGTATTACTCATTTTGATTCCTTTGGTGGCGGGCCTTCTTACGTTTGGCCTGAAGGGATCAGGCCCTAAGACGGTGGGTTTGATATCATCTCTGGCATCGCTGGCAGTCACTATTGCTGCGCTGTTTCAGTTCAGGTCTGCACCTGAAAGCCTCAGCCACAGCTGCAACTGGATACCACAACTGGGCGCTACGTTTAGTGTAGGATTGGATGGTATGGGCATGATGCTTAGCCTGCTCACTTCTATTTCATTTGTACTGATCTTTATTGTTATCAATAAAAGGGAGTATGACCGTGCTAACAGCTTCTATGCACTGATGCTGTTATCGCAGGCAGGTCTCATGGGCGTATTTACTGCCTATGATGCTATGTTGTTCTACTTCTTCTGGGAACTGGCGCTGATTCCTGTATACTTCCTCTGCTCACTGTGGGGAGGCGAAAAGAGGATCCCGGTTACCTTCAAGTTCTTTGTGTACACTTTTGCAGGTTCCCTGCTCATGCTGATCGGTATTATCTATATCTATCTGCAAACGCCGGATCACTCCTTTAGTTATGCAAGTTTCACAACAGCGGCTTTGCCTAAAGAGACACAGTCCTGGCTGTTCTGGTTGTTCTTTGTAGCTTTTGCTATCAAGATGCCGATCTTCCCTTTCCATACATGGCAGCCGGATACTTACGAGCAATCGCCAACTCCTGTTACAATGGTACTGTCAGGTATCATGGTAAAAATGGGTTTGTTCGGTGTGATTCGCTGGTTACTGCCGGTATTACCACAAGGTGCTTATGTATGGTCTGATGTTGCGATTGTATTATCTATCATCGGTATTGTATATGCTTCCTGCATCGCCATTGTTCAATCTGATTTCAAACGTCTGATCGCTTATTCATCTATCGCCCACATCGGGTTGATGAGTGCTGCGATCTTCGCGAATAACGAGCAGAGTTTACAGGGTGTGCTGGTACAGTTCTTTAACCATGGTATTAACATCATCGGTTTGTGGATCATCGTTGAGATTATCCAGGATCGTTTGAAAGTGAAGTCACTGAATGAGCTGGGCGGTATTGCTGCTTATGCACCACGCATGGCTACCTTCCTGGTGATTATCAGTTTTGCAAATATTGCATTGCCACTGACCAATGGTTTCATCGGGGAGTTCCTGATGTTCAGCGGTCTCTATCAATATAATCCATGGTTCATGGCAGTAGCTGGTCTGGGAGTGATCCTGGGTGCAGTGTACACACTGAACATGGTACAGAAAGTGATCTTTGGCCAGCCTAACCAGCTGACGGAAACTACTACAGATCTGCGTGGTAATGAAATGCTGGCGTTGAGTGTGATAGTGGTGATCATCCTGGTACTGGGCGTATATCCAAAGCCTATGCTGGAGTTGGTTCAGAGCACTACTGAATTGGTTAATAAGGTTTATTAAAAAGTTGTTCTTTCGTAACACAGGAATATGAATGCATTAATATCTACTGCTTTATCGGGCGTTTTGATGATGTTTGCGGGGCTTTTCGTGAAAAATAAGCAGTCCATTAAATTTGTTGCCATCGTGGCGTTGCTGATTTGCTTTGCAGCGAACCTGGCGGAATTGTGCACATTACAGGGGGGGAGCCGCACTCTGTATGGTATGATCACTGTGAGCAGTTTCAGTGTATTGTTCAATGCGGTAGCTTTTGGAGCTACGTTATTGTACTTTATGCTGTCAGGCAGTGCTTTTGAGAAAGTAGGGGAACATGTGTCTGATTACTTTGCGCTGGTATTTTTCATACTGTCGGGTATTACGCTGGCGTCTTCGTTCAGCAGTTTATTAATGCTTTTCCTGGCGATAGAAATCATTTCTATTCCTCAGTACATCCTGGCTGGTAGTGATAAAAAGAGTCCTAAGAGTAGTGAAGCTTCGCTGAAATACTTCCTGATGGGTTCTTTCTCTACAGGTATTTTGCTGATGGGTATTACACTGATTTATGGTGCATCTGGTTCATTTTTGATCAGTGAGCTGGGGTTGGGAGATGGTGCGGCTAGTCCGCTTGCATTGTGTGGTGTGATACTGATTGCATTTGCATTGTCATTCAAAGTTTCTGCAGCGCCTTTCCACTTCTGGACACCGGATGTGTATGATGGAGCGCCTTCAGTATTTACATCTTTCATGGCCACTGTGGTGAAGGCGGGTAGCTTTATTGCATTTATCCGTTTGTTCCATGGTGCGTTTACAGGCACGATCAGTAAAGACTGGCAGTTGCTGCTGGCGCTGGTGACGGCTGCTACGCTGATCATTGGTAACTTTACAGCGGTATTCCAGCAGAGTGTAAAACGTATGCTGGCGTATTCAAGTATTGCGCAGGCAGGTTTTATGCTGCTGTCAGTTATTTCGTTCAGTGATTTTGCTGTGAAAGGTATTATCCTGTATGCAGCAGCTTACTCTGTAGCTACAATCGGCATCTTTGCAGTGTTGATTAAAATGAAGGATTATACTTTCGATGGTTTTAACGGATTGGCAAAGAAGGAGCCTTTGGTGGCTGCGGTAACTACGATCTGTTTGTTATCATTGGCAGGTATTCCGCTGACGGCAGGTTTCTTTGCGAAATATTATGTGTTGACAGCGGCTGTTCAGGAAGGTAATCTTTTCTGGCTGGTGATAATAGCGGTAATATGTGCTGCGATCAGTGTGTATTACTACTTCAGGGTGATCATGGCGATGTATTTTAAATCTGGTGAGCCAGGTGTCGAGGAGATGAGTGGCAGATTTAAGTTTTTGCTGGTAGTGACAGCAGCGATAGTGATACTGTTGGGAGTGTTCCCTGGGTTACTGTTACAATTCGTATAATAAGATTCAAACTTAAATAGAAAATGCCGGCTACATGCCGGCATTTTTGTTTTTAAATGGTGCTGCTTTTCAAACGACGCGATCTGGTGTAGTGATCGCTTTAAAAAAGGTGCTTTCCTGCTCGCTGATACGATCTAATAAAGCCAGCTGATTGCCTGCTCTTACATAGTTGTGTTGTTCGTATTTAGAGCCGTAGTAAATATCATTATTTAAATAATCTGCTAAGAAACGAATGGCTTGCATGTAGACCATGAATTGTCCTGCGTATACCAGGTGATGGATTTCATCAGGACTTAATTCTTCTTTCAATTCGCTCAGGTAACCACTCACAATTGCCTTAAAGAAGGATTCCCGGGCCTTTATCTTACTGAAGTCTTTTTCCTCCTCATTTGCCGGCGATAAATACGTTCTCATCATATCGCCGAAGTCACTGATGAAGTATCCGGGCATTACGGTGTCTAAGTCGATTACACAGATGCCATTGCCACTATTATCGAAGAGTACATTGTTGATTTTCGTATCATGGTGCATGACCCTGATTTTGAATGCAGGATTCTGCTTGATGGCTTCGAAGGTATCGGTGAGATACGCGTATTGCCTGATTCTGAATATTAATTCTTCTGATGCGGCTATCCGTTCTTTGTTGCCATTTTTCAACGCATCCTCAAATTGTTGATATCTGAGGGTGAGGTTGTGGAAATCAGGTAAACTATAGCCGATCTTCTTTGTGTCTATATCAGATAATAAGCGGGTGAATCTTCCAAACTGTTTTGCGGCTTCGTAGGCCAGTTGTTCATCGTCTACAACGTCGTAACTGCGGGAGTCGGTTACGAAGGGTTGCAGGCGGAAGTATTCACCGTTTTCGGTTATTACCAGTCCCTGATCATCTGTTGTATTCACGGGTTGTACAAAGAAGTATTCCGGTGAATGTTGGTGCAGGTATTGGCCGATGTAGCGGATATTGTTTGCGATCACCTTTGGTTGTTTGAAGACCTGGTGGTTGATGCGTTGTAAGATGTAAGACTTATCGCCGTGGATGACTTTCCAGGTAGTGTTGATAAGTCCGCTGCCAAAAGGCTGGATAGTACATTCATCTGCCACTATTCCGTAAGCTGCCAGTATCGAAGCCTGCATGATTTTTTGATTGATAATTTCAAACTTAAGGGAAAGATTGATAGAAAGATTGCGCAAACGGTTGCGTGAATTTTTACCTGAATGGTCGTATAACCCTATGGCTTTTACCTTCGGCAAAAGCCGTGGGGTTTTGGGTGGGCCTGTGGCCGGCTGGGTATGGAAATTTATCTCACTATGAGCCGGGAATCGATCACGATGTGATGATATTGTTGTTGTTCCTTATTGTTTAATAAAGAGAGCAATATTTCCGTCGCCTTAAATCCCTGCTCATAAGGATACTGCTCTACAGAAGCAATCGGTGGAAATGCCATATAACTGCTCAAAGGTAGATTTGCATAACTCACAAACGTGAGGTCTTTATTCACTTTTATTCCCTGCTCCAATGCATATTGCACTGCATCCTGGGCCACATAATCATTGAAGGTAACAATCGCTGTTACTTTCCTTTTATTTGATAAAAGCTGCTGCATGGCAGCACGTGTTCCTTCTTTTGTGAGATCGGAATGTACGGTGAGGCTTGCATCGAATTTTAATCTTTTTTTCTGCAATGCCTGTTTAAATCCTGCTTCACGTTGGGGGGTAGCTACCAGTTGTTCCGGGCCATTGATCATCCCAATCACACGATGTCCTTTTTCCAGTAAAAGAGAGACTGCCTGGAGGGTGCCTGATTCCATATTACAGGCTACATAATGAATGTCTTTTTTGTCTGGAATACGATCGAAAAAAACCACCGGTATATTGAACTTTTCCAGTGCTTCAAAATGTGCATAATCCCCGGTATTTTTCGCCAGCGAAACTATCAGTCCATCTACCCGGTGATTCTTCATAATTTCCACAATCTTTTTCTCTCTGGCAGCATCATCATGCGACTGCCCCAACAGCACCATGTAGTTATGTTGATTCGCAGCATCTTCAATCCCACTAATGGCTGCAGAGAAAAATGCCTCTGATAGTTCGGGTAACACAATCCCTATTGTAAAGGTCTTTTTCTGCTGAAAATGAATGGCAGTCTGATTCGGTTCGTAATTGAGTGCCCGCGCCAGCTCCTGTACCTTCATCCGGGTACGCAACCCGATACTGGGATGGTCATGCAAAGCCCTTGAAACGGTGGACTTTGCCAGGTGCAGTTTTTCTGCTATTTCTTTTATAGTAGGAGGGTTCGCCATTTATATAATAAAAATAGCGGAAAAATGTTTTTCGTTATCTTTAAATCATGCAATTCCGTGACATTTTTTCCCTCGCCTACCGTTCTGTCAGCGCGAATAGATTACGCGCAGGGCTTACTATTTCCATCATCGCATTTGGAATTATGGCCCTGGTGGGCATTCTGACTGCTACAGAAAGCATGAAGAACAGTATCTACTCCAACTTTGCCAGTATGGGGGCAAACAGCTTCTCTATTCAGAACAGGGCATTGCGTATTTTCATGGGTGGAGGTCCGGATGCAAAGAAGAGTGACAAGAAGAAAAAGAAGGTAAAAACATCGAATAGCAATATCCCTATTACATGGGAGGAAGCGAAGGATTTCAAGCGGCGTTTTTCATTCCCCTCCACTGTGAGCGTATCTGTTACAGCCAGTGGTGCAGCCACCATTTACAAGGGAGAAAGCAAGACCAATCCAAATGTACAGGTATTAGGCGGAGATGAAAATTACCTGGAGTTTTCCAATTATAAATTGAAAGAGGGCAGAAACTTTAATCAATTAGATATGGAAACCGGGCGGAATGTCGCTATATTGGGAACCGATGTTGCAAAGAAATTGTATGGAGATGGAATGAAAAACGTGATTAACAGCAATATCCGTGTGGGAGATGTACGTTACAGGGTGATAGGATTGCTGGAACCAAAAGGGAACAGTGGTTTTATGAGTGCTGACAAAGTAGTGATTACCACTGTGACGAACACAAGAAGAGTATATGGAGGTAACACGATGACCTATAATATAGGCGTGTCAGTGAAAGATATCAACCGAATGGATGCCGCTGTGGGAGAGGCTACCGGCTTATTCCGCATAGTGAGGCACCTGCATCTGAATGAAGAAGAGAACTTTTATATCAGCAAGAGTGACAGTATAGGTGAAATGTTGTTTAACAGCCTTGGCTTTGTGGCCATTGCCGCTGCTATCATAGGGATCATTACCCTGTTCGGTTCTGCGATTGGATTGACGAATATTATGCTGGTATCTGTTGCAGAGCGTACACGTGAGATTGGTGTGAACAAAGCACTGGGTGCTACGCGACAGGTGATTCGCAGGCAATTTGTATATGAGTCAATCATCATCAGTGTACTGGGAGGCGCCTTAGGGGTGTTGCTGGGTATGCTGGTAGGCAACGTGGTATCATTGCTATTGCATACAAGTTTTGTGATACCCTGGTTCTGGATCTTTATGGGTATCAGCCTGTGTGCCGGCGTTGGTTTGATGGCAGGCATATTCCCTGCTATCAAGGCTTCTAAACTCGACCCTATTATTGCACTCCGATATGAATAACCAGATAATTTTAGTCGCCAACATCTAAAGAATTTCGATGGCTTTAATCATTGTACTATTGTCAATCCTGCTACTGGTATTGCTGGTAGCGGGGTTAAGGCTCAACACATTCATTGCTTTCCTGGTCGTGTGTCTGTTCATGGGTTTAGCCCTGAGGATGGATATCAATACAATCACACAATCTATTACTACCGGCATTGGCAAGACCCTGGGCGGGTTGGTCACCATCATTGTATTTGGCAGTATGCTGGGTAAACTGGTGGCGGAAAGTGGCGCTGCGCAAAGAATTGCGAATGGATTAATGCACCTGTTCGGACAAAAGTATATTCAATGGTCTTTGATGCTGACGGGGTTCATTGTAGGGATTCCCTTGTTTTATAATATTGGTTTTGTGCTGATGGTGCCGCTGATCTTTACGGTGGCGGCGCGTACAAAACTGCCTGCGGTATATTTGGGAATACCTATGCTGGCATCGTTGTCAGTAACACATGGTTACCTGCCTCCGCATCCCTCGCCTACTGCACTGGTGGGTGCTTTTGGCGCGAATATGGGCATGACGCTCATGTATGGACTGATCGTGGCTATTCCTGCTATTATTGCGGCAGGACCCATCTTTAGTCGCTTTTTAAAAGGGTATAAACAGGAGCCTGCTGCGCTGTTTCATATAGCACCTATTCCGGATGAGCAATTGCCGGGTATGGCAGAGAGTTTATTTGCAGCATTGCTGCCGGTGATTTTGCTGGCAGGAACAACGATTATAAAGTTAGTTGGGCACGGTGTATGGGTGAAAATTGCTGATTGGTTAGGTGATCCGATTATTGTGATGCTGATCGCTGTATTGAATGGTATTTATCTGTTAGGATTGAAGAGAGGATTGACCATGAAGGCGGTGATGAAATCACTGGATGAATCTATTAAGGATGTGTCTCCTATTATCCTCATCATTGGTGGTTCTGGCGCATTGACGCAAATGCTGCTGGATAGCAAGGTGAGCGATATTATTGCACAGGGGATGATGAGTACACATATGAATCCTTTGCTGCTGGCGTGGAGTCTGGCAGCGTTGGTAAGAGTCGCAGTAGGGTCTGCTACGATTGCAGGATTAACCACAGCAGCCATGTTAGGACCTTTAGTAGGCACATTGGGTGTGAATCCATGTTTGATGGTATTAGCTACCGGAGCCGGCAGTCTCATGTTTAGTCATGTGAACGATGGCGGCTTTTGGTTGTTTAAAGAGTATTTTAATTTATCAGTAAAGGATACCTTTAAGACCTGGTCTGTGATGGAGACGATTGTGAGTGTGGTGGGGTTAATAGGTTGTTTGATATTGAGTGTATTTGTACATTAATAAAGGCTTGCTTTGCAGGCACCAGAGCACCTTGTGGGGGCTGAACAGGAAACCGGATTTAATAAATTTAGTAATATTTCAGTGACTATGACAGCAACAGAAAACTTCAAAGCATTAGGATTGACATTGCCACCAGCACCCTCTCCACTGGGTGTTTATAAACCTTACCTGATCGATGGTAAATACCTGTACCTCTCCGGCCACGGCCCTGTACAGGACGATAAAAGCCTTATCATAGGGCGTATTGGCGAAGATATGGATATTGAGAAAGGTAAACTGGCTGCCAGACAAGTTGCCCTGACCATGCTTTCTACCATCGTTACCAACCTGGGAAGCCTGGACAAAGTAAAGCGTGTGATCAAGGTATTGGGGATGGTGAACTGCACACCTGATTTTGGTCGTCATCCATATGTGATCAATGGTGCCAGCGAACTGTTTGCAAAGATATGGGGTGAAGAGAATGGCATCGGTGTGCGTAGCGCTGTAGGTATGGGTTCCCTGCCTGATAATATTCCTGTTGAAATCGAAGCATTATTTGAATTAGCATAATTATGAACTGGTACGAACTGCACAACATTAACACGGTGGATTCACCTGCACTGCTGGTGTATCCGGAGCGTATGCGAGACAACATCCTTGCAGTGAAAGCTTCTGTGAAGGATGTGCAGCGACTGCGCCCACATGTAAAAACCAGCAAGATCACGGAGGCTGCACAGCTGCTGATCGAAGAGGGCATTCATAAATTTAAGTGCGCCACCATTGCTGAAGCAGAAATGCTTGGATTGGCGGGTGCAAAAGATGTATTGCTTGCTTATCAGCCTGTAGGGCCAAAGATCGAACGGTTGCAGGAACTGACCGATCAATATCCGGATACGAAATACAGTTGTCTGGTGGATAACGCGGCTTCGGCTGTAGCGATCGCTGCACAATTTGCCACCGCGCAAAAGGTATTGCCTCTGTATCTTGATCTGAATGTAGGCATGAACAGAACAGGTATTGTACCAGGTGCCGCTGCACTGGCATTGTACCAGGAACTGGCGCACCTTCCAGGTGTTACACCTGTAGGACTACATGCCTATGATGGTCACCTGCATGATGTGGATATTGCTATTCGTAAAGAGAAATGTGATGCCGCGTATGTGCCAGTACAAGCCCTTGCACAGGCTATTACAGACAGTGGATTGCCTGCGCCACGTATTGTGGCAGGTGGTTCTCCTACATTCCCCATTCATGCCGAAAGAGAAGGCGTGGACTGTAGTCCGGGTACCTTTATCTTCTGGGATTGGGGATATCAGCAGCACTTACCGGATCAGCAGTATGACTATGCCGCCGTATTGGTGACAAGAGTGATCTCCATTATTGATGGAGAGCGCCTGTGTCTTGATCTGGGGCATAAATCAGTTGCAGCAGAAAATCCACAACCAAGAGTAGTTTTTCTGAATGCACCGGAGGCTTTGCCTGTATCACAGAGTGAGGAGCACCTGGTTGTGAAAGTAGCTGATACTGTGCAATACCCTGTGGGTACTGTGTTGTACGGCGTACCATATCATATATGCCCTACCGTAGCCCTGTATGAGCGCGTGGGCGTTGTAGAAAAGAATACCTGTATTGCGCAATGGAAAGTTGTAGCGAGAGACAGGAAGATCATGATCTGAACCTAAAACTATTATAAACATGTTTGCAATAGACGCGCATCTGGATCTCAGCATGAACGCGATGGAGTGGAACCGCAATCTCCGCTTGCCTGTGAATGACATCAGGAAAAGGGAGGAAGGACAAACCGATAAACCAGACCGCGCTAAAGGAGTTGTATCTTTCCCTGAGTTGCGCAAAGGAAATATAGGATTGGTGGTAGGTACACAGATTGCCCGTTTTGTGGCAGCTGACAATCCACTGCCGGGATGGTTTTCACCAGAACAGGCATGGGCACAGACACAGGGGCAGCTGGCGTGGTACAAAGCGATGGAAGAGGCAGGAGAACTGACTCCCATTACTGATCTGGCCTCTCTCGAAAAACATCTTGCTTACTGGAATGATGGGCAACCGACAGCCAACAAAGCCATTGGTTATATCTTAAGCCTGGAAGGTGCTGATTCTATCGTAGACATACCTTACCTGGAAAGGGCTTATAATAATGGTTTGCGTGCTGTAGGTCCTGCACACTATGGCCCTGGCAGATATGCACAGGGTACAGATGCAACAGGCTTTATGGGTGATAAAGGCAGAGCACTGCTAAAAGAAATGGAGCGTCTCAACATTATTCTGGATGCTACGCACCTGTGTGATGATTGCTTTTGGGAAGCCATGGAGCACTTTTCCGGACATGTATGGGCCAGCCATAATAACGTGCGTAAACTGGTGGATCACAACCGTCAGTTCTCTGACGAGATGATACTTGAACTGGTTAAACGGGGCGCTGTAATAGGTGGTGCCATGGATGCGTGGATGATAGTACCAGGATGGGTAAGAGGCGTATCTGATCCTAAAGGCATGGATTGTAACCTGGATAAACTGGTAGACCATATGGATTACATCTGTCAGCTGGCGGGCAATGCATTGCATGTAGGCATCGGTTCTGACCTGGATGGCGCCTTTGGTAAGGAGCAATCTCCGTATGATCTTGAAACGATTGCAGATGTGCAGAAACTACCTGCATTGTTTAAGAAGAGAGGTTACTCAGATGAGGATGTGGAAAACATCATGCATGGGAACTGGTTACGGTTCCTGAGAAAGGCGTGGAGTAAATAACAGCGATCGTTAACATAATTTAACATAGCCCTGTGGGAACATCCTGCAGGGCTTTTTGTTATTAGTAATACAATTGAGACAATACGTTAGTAGGGTCGTTTTCTGCAGGTTTTTGCTGTAGAAAAGTTTCATATTGTTCAGCAGTCAGGGCTGTTTTCAGTTTTTTGTAGAAGCCGTTATGCATGCTTTTAATTTTAGCATCGTAGGCTTTGGGGTTAGTAGCAGTTTCAGCAACAACGGTGTTGCGTTGCGTAATAAAATCGGAGATATAACCTTTCAGTTTTAACTGTTGATCTTCTTTCAGGGAGAGGGATTTTGTTAGTTTACCTATGATTGCATTGGCATGACCATCTACATTGGGGATCGGGCCTTGTGCAAAGGAAGGTATGGATAGTATACAACAAAGAAGAGCGAGCAGGAGGGTATATTTCATATTAGCAGGTTTTAACCGGAAGTTACAGCAATTATAAGTTTATATATGATGTTTCTCAACTTGAGAAGGACGTTGTCATGCGCTATCTTTTTATACTTATTACCTGGATGTAAAAATGAATCTGCTTCACAGGCATTGTCTGCAGATACCTCGCTGGCAGCGAGTCCTGGCGCAAAACAGGAGTTAATTTTACTCAATCAACATTACGGGGATGATTCATTACAGACTGCCGATATTTACCTGCCTGCAGGCAGGTCGCCCAAGCGTACGCACCTGATGGTGTTTGTGCATGGCGGTGGATGGATGGGAGGGGATAAGAGTGATTTCTCGGCTGCCTGTGAGGGGTTGGTCAGGAATACTACTTTCTCGCCGGCGTTTGCTTATGTGAATGTTAATTACCGGTTGGTGAAGGATGGGAAGAATAAATTTCCGACAGCGGAAGAGGACCTGGTAGCAGCCATGAATTACATGTATGCACATGCCGATTCATTTCTGGTATCACCTTTGTCGGCGCTGATCGGGGCTAGTGCAGGTGGACAGCTGACTACACTGATTGCTTATAAACACAATGAGAAGAAGAATATAAAGTGTGTGGTGAGTAACTGGGGGCCTTATAATTTAGCGCGTATGTATAAAGAGGGATCGTCTGGAGTACCTGATTTGATGGTGGTTGTACTGGGTGCCACGCCTTCGGAGAACCCGGAAATATATGCAGCGAGTAGCCCTGTTACATATGTATCTCCAGATAGTCCGCCTACTTTTCTGGCGCATGGTAAGCAGGATTCTTTAGTGAGGATTAGTCAAGGGAATGAGTTGGATAGTGTGTTGTCGAAGAATAAAGTGCCGCATGTGTTTTATACGTTTGATGGCTATCATGGCTATTCTTCAGACCAGGTAGCGAATGATGCGGCGGACAAGATGTTTCATTTCATCGCAAAGTATACAACGGAATAAAAAGAGTATACCATAAATCGTATAAATGGGAACCTGGCTTTACCTGGAATCTGAATGTAGGGGGCTGACTAAAAAGGGTACACCCTCTCGGGTAGGTGATAGATATGGAGATGAAATGGCTTTTACGCAATTCTCAGCGCCTTCATTTTACTTTTTAGTCAGCCCCTTACTTTTATTGCATGATTATCCTGACCGGTTTTGTATGGATATTCATCGCAGTATCCATAGTCTGGTACTCGGCTTCCAGTGTATGGGGGTCTACCCATTTTATCTGGCCGGGGCCCCAGTGTTGAAGGTCTGTTTCTCCCAGTAGTTTCATATTACCGTTCTCATAACTGTAGAGTTCAAATCCATTATTGTTGAATCCTGCTTCCAGATCGAAAGAAGGGCAGAGTACAAATTGCTTATCAGGGGAAAGGTAAGGAATGCCCCACAGGTGTGTTTGCTTACCATTAGCAGGATTAACGAGCAGGTAATCGCTGGATTCGTAATAGCTGCCAAATGCGAGGTGTTGTTGCAGGTCTTCTTTGTAGCCGGCATAGTAGTATACGGCATAATCCTCATCGATGTCCGGGTTCCTGGAATTAGCGAGTACAGACGTTTTCCCGTTCTTCAAAGCAAAGAGGAGGGAATCGCCTTGTCTATGTACTTTAGCGGCTTCACGGGTCAGCTGAGGACCTTCGGCGCTATCATAATCCAGATCAGTAGTAGGACTGAATGACGATTTTGCTAAACTGTACACCAGGAATTGTTTGTTTCCAATGCGGAATGAATCGATAGGTCGTTCATTGGTAGATGCCGGAACAGCAGCGTTGGTTTCGGCAGTAGGCGTGCTGTTTGATGCAGCGCTCGGGTGGCAGGCAGTCCACAGGACTACGGCGGTTAATAAAGATAGGTACTGTTTCATATAATGAAACAAATATAATCGAAAATTGTGCCATAGATAGATGTGGTAATACATAAAAAATCCCGGGCTTTGCGGCCCGGGATCTTTTATATAAAGTATGTAAGACTTACTCAGCTACAACTTCGAATTCCAGTTCAGCTTCATTGCCTTTACCGAAGTCCAGTTTCGCTTTGTATGTACCTAATTCTTTTACATCATCCAGGATGTGGATGCGGCGACGGTCGATTTCGTAACCTTTCTGTTCTTTAATCGCACGAGCGATCTGAACACCGGTAACGCTACCGAAGATCTTACCGGATGTACCGGTTTTAGCACCAATTTTCACTGGACCAGCCTTCAGCACTTCAACCACCTTAGCGATTTCGGCGAGCATTTTCTCTTCTTTCGCTTTCTGCACTTTCAGGCGCTCCTGCAGTTGCTTCAGGTTAGATGGAGATGCTTCTACCGCAAATTTCTGTGGGATCAGGAAGTTTCTAGCGTAACCGTTTTTTACGGCAGCGACTTCATTCTTCTGACCCAGATTATCTACGTCTTGTATTAAGATTACTTGCATGTTAATTAGTTTTAAGGACCTTTTACTTACGATAAGTAATTTGTCGGTTTACTTTAAAAGGTCAGTAACGTAAGGTAACAACGCCATCTGACGAGCCTTTTTAATTGCCTGAGCTACCTTGCGCTGGAACTTCAGGGAGTTACCAGAGATACGACGAGGGAGCATTTTACCCTGGTCGTTCAGGAATTTCTTCAGGAATTCAGCGTCTTTGTAATCCACATACCGGATGCCTAATTTCTTGAAACGGCAATATTTCTTTTGACGTTTCTCGGTTTTTACGGCCGTTAAGTACTTAATTTCTTGTTTTACTGCCATAATTTTAAGCTTCAGCGGTTTTAGAATCAGCGTTTACGCCATGTCTCTTGCGATTGTTGTACTGAACAGCGTATTTGTCCAGTGCAGTAACCATGTGACGGAGCACATTTTCATCGCGGTTCAGCTGAATTTTCAGCTTCTCATTGAGGTCGGATGGCGCACTGTATTCCAGTACCAGGTACATGCCCGTGGTCTTCTTCTGGATAGGGTACGCCAGTGATTTTAATCCCCAGGGATTTTCGTGCGTTAATTCACCACCATTATCTTTGATAATGTCAGCGAATTTTTTCTGAGCAGCTTTGTAGTCTTCCTCAGACAGCACAGGGGTAAAAATCACCATCAATTCGTAATTCATAATTTCCCTGTTTTTAATTTGATTAGAAAAAAATTGGATCGCAAAGATAGGAGATATTTATGAAATAATGCAAAAAACCACTTCTGCCGTAGGCGGAAGTGGTTTTTTGCGGTGGTGGTAGCGGCGGGAAGGCCTGCCGCTATCCCTTTTTGTAGAATTAATTATTTGGTAATCAATATTTTACTGGTTTTTACGCCATCCAAACTCTGTATCCTTAATATATATATACCGTTAGGCAAAGCGTTCACATCAATCGTCTTGGTATTGCGGCCTTTGTTTACAAACTGTTGTGATTTGAAACGGCTGCGTCCCTGCATATCAATGAGTTCAAATTGAGCGGGTCCTGGTTTTTCCATATCCACCCATACCTGGAGGTTATGACCAATGATGCACCAGATGAGCTTTTTGATCAGGTCCAGCAAAGATACGTATACCCTGTCATTTTCGCTGTAGCGAACGCTGCCATCTTTGCTTACAATCTTCAGTCTGTACCAGGAAACCCCCAGCCATGGCTGATAGTCATAGGTGCGATAACTGGTTGCGAAGTCTTTGTTGCCCTGTGCAGCGAGGGTATCTACTGCTACGTAGTTACGCAGGTTGAGGGTTTTCTCTACTACATAATGGTCTGTGTTGATTTCGTAGGGGGTAGACCAGGTCACTTTTACATTGCCTGAATCTACTACGGCATTGAAGTTTTCAGCAGTGACAGGGTTACCCAGGGTGTGCAGGTTGTAATTGGTCTGCACCGGATAGTGATCGCTGGTTGTGCTGCTGTAGCTACTGATGAGCTGAGCGACTTCTTTGTGCACCTTAGCAGAACCCGGGAGGTAAGCAATCGCCATTTCATCGGAAGCGATCACATTGTCTATAACAGTTGTATAAGCGGTGGTAGACTGATCGCCTGCCAGGCTCAATGGCAATGTGAGCGGTTTGTAATGCGCGGTATCGTTCATGAAATCGATGTAAGATGTCGTGGTATCCGGCGCCAGTTCTGTAGTGATGGTTTTATTCAATGCATCGTTGAAGTCACCGAGGATGATGAAGTTGCTGGTTGGATACTGTGCATCCAGGGTATCTTTCAGTTCCAGGTTACCATCTTTACGACGCTGCCATGACTGGATCTTGTCCGCAGTGGTGCCTGTATTCGCCTTGCTGTGAATGAGGACGAAGTTGATGAGTGCACTATCTCCATTCAGGTTTGCAGTGGCCTGCAGCAGGAATGGGAA
The DNA here is from genome assembly GCF_034274695.1 of Chitinophaga sp. LS1. Taxonomy (NCBI): domain Bacteria; kingdom Pseudomonadati; phylum Bacteroidota; class Chitinophagia; order Chitinophagales; family Chitinophagaceae; genus Chitinophaga; species Chitinophaga sp. LS1. The sequence goes on along the minus strand of NZ_CP128362.1, from coordinate 371,607 downwards.
ACGACCGGAAGACCAGTTGTAATAAGCATTTGCGCTACCACCTTTCCTCAATACACCATAGCTGCGAATAGAGCGGATCACGCTTGTTTTATAGAGGAATGTGAGCTTCTGTGCAGAAGTATAATCCACATCGGTGATGCTGTCTGCATAAGAGCCAAAGTCAGAAATGATGTAGTTATAACCCGGCATCTGGCTCACCACAGCTCTGAAACGGGCAGTATCTACTACTTCTGCCAGCGCATAAATATCAGCATCCAGTTTTTTCAGTACTACAGTGGCATTTGCCTGTTGCAGACTATCATTCGCCGGATTTTGTGCCGGACTACCAAACCATTCCATATTCCAGTTCACCACTTTCAGGGAGCGTAAAGAGGTGCCGGAAAGTGCGATAGGCGTAGTATTCAGACTAGCACTGGTAAAAGTGAGCGTGCCTGTGTATGCCTGATCAGCCGCTGTAGGTACGAATCTTACCCATACAGTTACGGTTCCTGACAGGGAGTCAACAGGGTAATTCAGGGAAGTGGTGTATGTGCCAGCGCTATCTTTTGATAGTTGGAAACCTGCACTGGTAGCAAGTGTGAGTGCACCGGTAAAGTCGCTGGCATTAAAAGTAAAGTATTGTGAGGATGATTGTTGACCTGATTTTACATAGTCGAAATCCATACTGGAGGTAGACTTATCTACTGATGGTAATGGTGCCTGAGGGCTATTGTAGAGATGGAAATCATCCAATGTCCAGCGGGCTGCATTCAGGGTAGGAGAAGAGGTATATTTAAATGCGATATACACACTGGATTGTTTAAAACCGGCGAGATTGATGCTATCCGAAGTTTTCCATGCATCTGACGAGATTGCAGGGAATCTTCCATTGACAGCCGTCCATGTGGCAGTATTTGGATGGCTGCTGCCATCGTAGTTGGTAGAAATGAGCAGTTGTAAAGATGGACCTACAAAAGCAGTGCGGCTGGCGAAGGAAAGGAGTGGATAATCAAAACCTGTAAGATCAAAAGCAGGAGAGATCAACCAGTCTTCATTTTCGACTGGGCCTCCGCTGTAGCCATTGATCTGTGCACTATTCAGGGATTGACCAAAGGTGGTGCAATCCCATACTTGTGCACCGGTTACGCTATAAGCAGTGAAACCACCGACTACACCTGTACCGGTTGTACAGTTGTTGAAATCAAAATCCAGTTGTTGTGCACCTGTGGAAAAAGCCCATACTGTGCTATCAGGAATACCAGCGAAAGCATTGCCACTATTGTCGGTTATGGCGCCGCTGTCGATGGTGATGTAATAAGATTTGTTGCCAGCAAGAGACGTGATCACACTGAGCAGCTGATTTCTGATTACGATAGCTGTGCTGGTGATGTCAAATACCTGCTGGGTACCGTTTGTAGCATTGTGTAAGGTGAGGTGACCGGTACCTGCAATGACGTTTTCAGAGAAAATAATGCTGGGAGTAGTGGTAGGCGGCACATTAGTTTCGTGGTTCAGTGGCGTTAGAGAGTCGATCACAGGAGGAGTGGTATCGGCACCACCACTACCTGCTATAATATTGTCGATGGCAAATGAGGGGCGGGAGCCACTGCCGCTGATCTGGCGGTTTACCCAGCGAAGCTGTACCAGTGGCTGGTTTTCGCAGGCTGTGGGAAGCACCAGTGTTTTTGTAGCAGGGTCTTGTGGCGTGGTGACACCGCTGGTGGTCTGAAGGGTCGTACCATTTTGGTATTCTGTACCAGTAATGTTGGTAAAGTTGCCGGTGCTACCAATTCTGTATTGTAAGATGACTTCGTTAATACGGGTATTGCTACTGCCATCGTAAGGATTGCGTAGCGTCATAACGTCGTATTGTAATGCGATGTTCACCTGGCCGGTGGTATTGAGGGCCAGGGAGAGGCAGTTGTCCACGCTGCCACTATTGAGGAAACCCAGTTTACCATTATAATTATATACACTGTTGGCAGTGCTGGAGGCGGTGCCGGTAGTCAGCGCTTTGTCTGATGCAGGAGTGGCGGTGTTAAAGCTGGAAGAAGGGGAGCCGGAGAGTGTCCAGCCCTGCCATCCATCCGGGTAAGTGGTGGATGTGGTCGCCAATGCGTCAAAGTTTTGCTGGTAAGGCAGTGCCTGGGGGGTGGGTTGGGTTTGCGCAAATGTGTGCAAGACACCAAAGACTGTAAAAATCAGGAGTAGAGTTTTTTTCATGTAATAAATAGATGGTTGTTAGGGGATGGGTAAATATGTTAATGGAATACTCTTCAGGGTCGTGATATGCTACATATTGAATGTACAACATTTGTGTTATATTTTACATGATTTAATTGTTAACCGGATGGTTCTGTGGCAGCAAGGAAGCGTTTTTTGATTTGCCTGACGGCAGGTGACGATTGACTTCGGAGTAAAAAAGGTTGCTTTTTCCTGACGGTATGGTTTATTGTACTGCCCCGTTCCGTCACTTTGGCAGCATTTTCCCACTGGCATACGCTTTGAAAGATTCCACAAAAACACAGATACCCATGCAGAAAGGAGCAATACGTGTTCAGACAGAGAACATCTTCCCCATTATTAAAAAATTCCTCTATTCAGATCATGAGATCTTTATCCGCGAACTCGTAAGTAACGCGGTTGATGCAACCCAAAAATTGAAAACGCTGGCAAGTGTAGGAGAGTTCAAAGGAGAACTGGGCGAGTTGGCCATTAGCGTGAAACTTGACAAAGAGAAAAAAACATTGACCATCTCTGACAATGGGATCGGGATGACGGCTGAAGAAGTAGATAAATACATCAACCAGGTAGCATTTTCCGGTGCGGAAGAGTTCCTGAATAAATATAAAGGTCAGAATGAAGGAACCAACATCATCGGTCACTTTGGTCTGGGCTTCTATTCCTCTTTCATGGTGAGCAATGTGGTGGAGATCATCACCCAATCTCACAAAGATGAACCAGCTGTACGTTGGGAGTGCGATGGCAGTCCTGAATATACCCTGGAAGAAACCACCCGCGAAGCTGGCAGAGGTACTGATATCATCATGCACATCAATGAGGAAAGTGAAGAATTCCTGGATGAGCATCGTATCAAATCCATCCTCGAAAAGTTCTGTAAGTTCCTGCCAGTTCCGGTTAAATATGAAGATAACCAGATCAACAATACACATCCTGCATGGACGAAGAAACCAAGTGAGCTGACCACAGAAGATTATCAGAACTTTTACAAAGAACTGTATCCTTTCTCTGAGCCGCCATTGTTCTGGATCCACCTGAATGTAGATTATCCATTCAACCTGACGGGTATTCTCTACTTCCCTAAGATCAATAAGAGTTACGAAATCCAGAAAGATAAGATCAGCCTGTATTCTAACCAGGTGTTTGTAACGGACGAAGTAAAGGATATTGTACCTGAGTTCCTGATGCTGCTGCATGGTGTGATCGATAGTCCGGATATTCCGCTGAACGTGAGCCGTAGCTACCTGCAGGGTGATCCGAATGTGAAAAAGATCAGCTCTTACATCACGAAGAAAGTAGGGGATAAGCTGGAAGAAATGTTTAAAAACGATCGTAAAGGATTTGAAGAGAAATGGGAATCCATCGGTTTGTTTGCTAAATATGGTATGATGACGGACGATAAGTTCCTGGAAAAAGGTAACAAGTTCCTCATTCTCGAAGATGCAGATGGTAGTAAATTCTATACGCTGGATGAATACAAACAGGATACTGCTGCTATTCAAACCAACAAGGAAGAAAAGCAGGTGATCCTGTACGCTACCAACCCGGTACAGCAGGATAGTTATATCACTGCGGCGAAAGCAAAGGGATATAAGATCGTGAAACTGGATAGTCTGGTAGATGCTGCTTTCCTGAACCAGATGGAGACCCGCTGGGAAAAGGTACAGTTTACCCGTGTGGATGCAGACATTGCAGATAACCTGATTGACAAGGATGAAAATAATTCACATGTACTGACACAGGATCAGGAAACACGTTTGAAATCATTGTTTGAAAAGATCCCGCAGCAACATGTAAAAGTGGAACTGAAAGGTCTGAGTGCAGAAGCACAGCCAGTGATTGTAACACGCCCTGAGTTCATGCGTCGTATGAAAGATATGGCAGCAGTAGGTGGTAGCGGTATGTCCTGGTATGCAGGTATGCCTGACGAAATCAACATGACGGTGAATGCAAACCATCCGATTTATCAGCAGATCCTGAAAGAAGGCAATGATCAGTTGCAGGAAAAGCAAATCCGCAACCTGGCTGATCTGGCTTTACTGTCACAGAATCTTTTGACAGGTGCGGACCTGACAGCCTTTGTGACCAGAAGTGTAGAACTGATGGGCGAAAAAACAAATTAAGCGATATAATAAATCATTGGCAATGCCGTTTTGATAGCATTGCACAAGCCCTTATCCCGTCCCGCTTTACCGTGGGACGGGATTTTTAGTAAAGGGGAAATATGTAAAAAGAAAAGTAATTATGGAATTAGGCCATGCACTATGGCGTCATTTCCCCATACTTACCCTTAGTAAAGAGAAAATAGAAAGCCCTATCATAGGAGATCTTATCAAATCTCCGTCAGCAGGGGATCAAAGCGAATGTTTTGATTCCCTGCAATTTGTGGTGATCATTACTCGGTTTGAGTAGAAAGAAGTCAGTGAGAGCGGATATCGATTACTTTCATTTGTAGGTTCATCTTGCCATTCCACTCGTTCTCATCAATGGTAAATACCATATCAAAAGGCTGGCGGCTGCTGACGATCGAGAATTTGTCAGACATATAGAACCCAATACCTGTTACAGCCATAGGGTGTCTGCCCTGTTTAACCGAAAATTTAATGTGCTCATCTTTTATGAGGCGGGAGTAGCCGCTGTCTACCACGTTTCGTACGAGGAAGATAGGGCGTTGGTTGTCCGGCCCCAGGGGCTCGAACTGTTTGAGAATATTGAAAAAAGCGGGAGTGATATCTTTCAGACTGATTTCGGTATCGATAGTGATTTCCGGAATCAGCAGTTCAGGATTGATGGTAGTGGCGACAACCTCTTCAAATCTTTCCTGGAAAGCGGGCACGTTTTCAGGTTTGAGGGTCATGCCGGCGGCGTAGAAGTGGCCACCATAGTTTTCCAGCAGATCTTTACACTTGTGAATGGCTTCGTATACGTTAAACCCAATCACAGAGCGGGCAGAGCCGGCTACTTTATCATTACTGAGGGTAAGGATAATGGTCGGTCTGTAATAATATTTATCGATCAGCCGGGATGCCACGATACCCACCACACCTTTGTGCCAGTCAGGCTTATAGAGTACGGTGGACTTTTTATTATGTAGAGTAGTATCGTTCTGAATCAGTTCTACAGCTTCTTTGGTAATGTTGCCATCAATTTCCTTGCGGTCAAAGTTGTCAGCGTGCAGCACTTTTGCAATTTCCATGGCCTTTTCCATATCATTCTCAATGAACAGGTTCACGGCTTTGCGGGCATCGTCCATTCTACCGGCGGCGTTAACGCGGGGAGCGATAACGAAGACGAGGTTAGAGATGGTGAGTTGTTCTTTGAGACCACTGAGTTGGATGAGGGCCTGGATACCGGGTAGGGGAGATTCATTGACTTTTTTCAGTCCATGAAAGGCCAGTACACGGTTTTCGCCGGTCATGGGTACGATATCAGCGGCGATGCTGGTAGCCACGAGGTCCAGATAGTGGTGTGCGGCAGATTCCGGCAAACCTATTTTTTGGGCGAAGGCGGTGATGAGTTTATAGCCAATACCACAGCCACTTAGTTCCTTGTAAGGGTAAGGGCAATCATATTGTTTTGGGTTGAGGATAGCCACAGCCGGAGGCAGGATAGCATCTGGCAGGTGGTGATCACATATAATAAAGTCAATACCATGTTCAGCGGCCCAGGTAATTTGTTCGGTGGCCTTGATACCGCAGTCAAGCGTGATGACGAGGCTAAAATCGTTGTCCCTGGCGTATTCGATGCCCTGGGCAGAGATGCCATAGCCTTCGCGGTAGCGATGCGGAATATAAAACTCTATATTATTATATAAAGTGTGTAGAAAATCGAATACAGTTGCTACGGCGGTGGTACCATCCACGTCGTAGTCTCCGAACACTAGAATTTTTTCATGTCTGAAGATGGCCTGTTCAATTCTGGATACAGCTTTATCCATATCTTTCATGATCCATGGATCATGAAGATCTGCCAGTGTAGGGCGGAAGAACAACCTTGATTCATCATAGGTATGCATGCCGCGCTGCACCAACAACCTGCATAACAGGGGATGTATGCGCAGGGAGGCCTGCAGCAAAGCTTCCTGTTTTGGTTGATACGATCGGACTGTCCAGCGTTTTTGCATCTATAATCTAAAGAAGGATGAGCGATTCTTGTTTGAACGGAAGATAGGGTATAAATTTCAAATAGTATGGCCTGTTCTCAATAAGAACTGACCAACAGATAATTATATTGTCCCTATATTATTATTAGAAGTTACGGTCGGTTGTATACCTGACCATTGATTCGAGTCCCTGTCTGATATTGCTATCGGGGAAGCTATGGAGGATAGCCATGGCTTCGTCGCGGTATTCGAACATCTTCTGTTGTGTATACTCGATACCACCGGAAGCTTTCACCAATGTAATGACTTCTTCCACGCGGGCTTTATCGGTATTATGATTTTTTACGATGTTGATGATTTGTCTTCTTACGTCTGGTGTAGCGTGTTCCAGTGTATAGATAAGGGGGAGGGTCATTTTTTTCTCTCTTATATCTATGCCGGTAGGTTTACCGATTTTTTCGCTGCCATAGTCGAAGAGGTCATCTTTGATCTGAAAGGCGACACCTACTTTTTCGCCGAAGAGGCGCATCTTCTCCGTAGTTTCTTCATCATTAGAGGTGCTCCAGGCGCCGGCGGAACAGGCGGCGGCGAGGAGGGAGGCTGTTTTACGGCGGATGATTTCGAAGTAGATATCTTCTTTAATATTGAGTTTACGTGTTTTCTCGATCTGTAGCAGTTCGCCTTCACTCATTTCCTTTACTGCCAGGGAGAGGATCTGGAGTGCTCTGAAGTCATTATTGTTCAAAGAGAGGAGGAGTCCTTTGGAAAGGAGGTAGTCTCCCACGAGCACAGCGATCTTATTTTTCCACAAAGCGTTGATGGAGAAGAATCCACGGCGTTCATTGGCATCATCCACGACATCATCATGTACGAGGGTAGCGGTGTGCAGCAATTCCACGAGTGCGGCAGCGCGGTATGTACTTTCCTGGATATCATTACTGAACAGGCGTGCCGAGAGCAAAACGAACATAGGGCGCATTTGCTTCCCTTTTCGTTTAACGATATAATGCATGATCCTGTCCAACAGTGCGACATTACTCTTTACTGCGTCAGAAAATTTGCTCTCGAAATCCCTTAATTCCTTACTGATCAGGTTTTTAATCTCGTCCATGGTTGATTGAAAAAGATTGCTAATCTATGCTTAAAATATCAAATTTTAACAATTTGGCCCCTAATTTGTATATAAGGGAGTAACAAAACTTTAACATTACTTTGTTTAAGTTATAACAAATATGCTTATTCGTTATATACTGCAAACAAAGTATGGCACAACATTAGTTTTGCCTAAGTGTTAATAGTTAACCAGTTATCAATAGAAATAATATTGCAACAAAAATTTGAATATTCATTTGAGAATTTTACCTTTGCTGGGTAAAAAAACGGGTTATTAGTAAATTTTTAACAGTTTTTAAATAGAAAACAATTATGGCAAGCAAAAAGTACTTATTACTGGCTGGCGCTATGAGTCTCCTAGCGGCGTCTTCCAGTTATGCACAAGTTACCCCTGTTTTTGACGCCCTGGATTCAACCAAAGTTCCAGCATCAAGACAGGCACAACAAAACAATTTCGCGAATCACCAGTATGATTTCCCTGCGAAACCACGTGATATGTGGGAATTAGGTTTCCACGGTGGTCTGCACGTTATCAACGGTACCATTCCTGCTAAACCAGGTTTTGGTGGTGGTATCTCCCTGAGAAAATCTCTGGGTCATACATTCTCCATCAGAGGTGAGTATACTGGTTCCTTCGACAAAGGTCAGGATTACAGACTGCGTCCAGTAGCTGGTGCAGGTGGTGGCGCTGCTACTATCTGGGCTAAAACTGCTGCTTTAAACGGCGGTATGATCGTTCCTAACTATAAAACTGCAACTCACCAGCTGTCTTTTGACCTGATCGCTTCTCTGAGCAACATCCTGTTCTACAAAGCGCAGCCAAAAATGAACTGGTATGTATTCGGTGGTTATTCACTGGGTCTGATCGACGTTGACGTTGATGCAGTAGATGCTAGTGGTAACGGTTACAACTATTCTGGTATTAACTTTAGCGGTAAACGTAAAGATATCAAGGATCAGCTGAACAACCTGTATGATGGTGATTATGAATCAAACGCTCCATCTCAGGGTAACAGAGGTAATATCGGTCGTAAAGACAACAACCAGCTGTGGCGTCATGGTGCCGATTTCGGTACTGGCATAGCCTGGAGAGTGTCTAAACGTTTCAATATCGGTCTGGAAGAGAAATACACTATGTATTTCGATGATTATCTGGACGGTTATTCTTCTCCATACTCTAACCATAAGGATGCATTCAGCTACACTAGTGTACGTCTGAACTTCAACCTGGGTAACAGCTCTAAGAGAGTTGAACCATTATGGTGGGTTAATCCGCTCAACTATGCTTACAATGAGCTGAGCGCACCTCGTCACATGAAACTGCCTACTCCAGTTCTGCCTGATGCAGATGGTGATGGCGTAACTGATCAGTTCGACCGCGAACCAAACACACCAGCTGGCGCTCCAGTTGATGTTCACGGTGTAGCTAAAGATACTGATGGTGACGGTGTTCCTGATTACAAAGACAAGCAGCTGATCACTCCAACTTATTGCCAGCCAGTTGATGCTGATGGTGTTGGTAAGTGCCCAGATCCTGAGTGCTGCAAGACTCCTCCTCCAGCAGCTTGTGGTAGTCTGGTTCTGCCTAGCGTAGCATTCAAAGGTGCTTCTACTAAGGTAGGTTCTGACAACGAAGCTATCCTGGCTTCTGTTGCTAGCACACTGAAATCTAACCCAACTTGTAACATCCTGGTAACAGGTCACGCAGGTGCTAAGGGTAAGAAAGGTGGTGTAGACCTGAGCAGCCGTCGTGTTGATTCAGTGATCGACTACCTGGCTGACAAGCAAGGTATCGACCGTGGTCGCTTCATCAAACAAAACACTCCTGGTGAGTCTGGTACTGTAGATCTGTCTCCAGCTAACTAATTCTCACTGAGAAAAAATATAAAGGCCCCGTCTCAACAGAGACGGGGTTTTTTTATGCCCGTAAAGGATTGATCAGGATAGACATGCTGGAATAGCCTATAGCATATCTCAGCACATTTAGTGTGTCTTTACCAGGTTTCTAATACTTCCCCCAAACCCCCACCGGTTGCCTTTGCTAACCCCGGAAGCACCATTGTTAACTCTTACAAAAAATTTTCTATATTCCTGAATTCACACTAACTTTGATGGCTTTTTTGAGTAGAGAACTGTTTGAGTGCACACTCCTAAAGGGAGGTAGTTACGACATCAAAAGAAATACTACTCTTATTCATTTAATTACTTATTTCGTGAGAAAAGACATTAACAGGGTTAGCCTGGCCGGTTTAGTAGTAGCATTAGGTATTATTTACGGTGACATTGGAACCTCTCCGTTATACGTTTTCAAGGCTATTATAGGTACGAACTATATTAGCGATCTCCTGGTCATTGGCGGTATTTCCTGTATTTTCTGGACCCTGACTTTACAAACAACCATTAAGTATGTGATTCTGACCCTTCGGGCAGACAACAAAGGAGAAGGCGGTATCTTCTCATTATACGCGCTCGTAAGGCGTCATGCAAAATGGGCCGTTATCTTTGGTATGATCGGCGGCGCCGCATTACTGGCAGACGGTATCATTACCCCACCTATTACTGTAACGACCGCGATTGAAGGTCTACGCACACTGGAAGTATTTAAAGATCTTAGTCAGTGGACAATTGTAAAAATTGTACTGACGATTATTACTTTACTCTTCGTAGTTCAGCAGTTTGGTACAAACTCTATTGGTAAGCTGTTTGGCCCTATCATGGTGATTTGGTTCTCCATGCTGGGTATTCTGGGACTTTCACACCTGGCAGATGATTTCTCTGTACTGAAAGCTTTCAGCCCACACTATGCGATACAGTTATTAACTACCTATCCCCGTGGTTTCCTGATTCTGGGTGCAGTCTTCCTGTGTACAACAGGTGCTGAAGCGCTGTATTCTGACCTGGGCCACTGTGGTAAAGGCAATATCCGGGTATCCTGGATATTTGTGAAAACCTGTTTGCTCCTGAACTATCTGGGACAGGGTGCATGGTTGCTCACACACAAAGGCACGATGCTGCCTAAGGATCAGAACCCGTTCTTTACAATTATGCCTGAGTGGTTTATAATACCTGGTATCCTGATCGCAACAATGGCGTCTATTATCGCGAGCCAGGCATTGATCTCCGGTTCATTTACATTGATTTCAGAAGCGATGCGACTGAATCTGTGGCCGAAGCTGAAGATCAATTATCCTACTGAAATGCGTGGTCAGTTGTATATTCCAGGTATCAACACCATGATGTGGATAGGTTGTGTGGCTATCGTATTAATCTTCCAGGAATCGGGGGCGATGGAAGCGGCGTATGGTCTCTCCATTACGATTTGTATGTTGATGACTTCGTGTTTGTTCGCCTTCTATTTGTACACGCGAAGGGTGCGTGTCAGTTTGATTCTACTTTACCTGATTATATATTTTACGATAGAGTTCTCTTTCCTGTTCGCCAACCTGGTAAAATTTATGCACGGTGGTTATGTAACCGTGATTGTGGCAGGGGTGCTGTTCCTCATAATGCTGGTGTGGTTTAAATCACGCAAGATCAAAAATCGTTACGTTGAATTTGTACGACTGGAAGATCATCTGGCTGTGATTCAGGAGCTGAGTAACGATACGACTATACCCAAGTATGCTACCCATCTGGTGTATATGAGTAGTGCTGATAATCCGAAAGAGATCGAACATAAGATCATCTATTCTATTCTGAATAAGAAACCAAAGCGTGCAGATATCTATTGGTTTGTGCATGTGGATGTAGTAGATGAGCCATATCTGAGTGAATATTCAGTGCAGACGATTATTCCGAACGAGGTGATTCGTGTGGAATTCCGCTTAGGTTTTAAGGTGGAGCAACGTATTAACCTGATGTTCAGAATGGTGGTGGAAGATATGGTGAGGAATAAAGAGGTGAATATCACCAGCCGTTATGAATCACTGAGTAAGAATAATGTGGTGGGTGACTTCCAGTTTATAGTAATGGAGAAGTTCCTGTCACATGATAATGACCTGCCATTGTATGAGCGTATGATCATGCGTATGTATTTCTGGTTGAAACGCGTGAGTCTTTCTGAGGAACGAGGTTTTGGACTGGATTCAAGTTATGTAACAATTGAGAAATATCCGCTGGTGGTAGCACCAGTTACTAATTTGCAATTGAAGCGAATTATACATTAAAAGTAAGAGGGCCGCTCTCATGAGCGGCCCTTAATATTTAGTCTATACGGGTATTTTTTTTAGTCTATATAGAATCCGAATTTGCCCATTCTTTCATCGCGCATAGCTTCCATGATCTCCGTTTGTGTGTTCATCACATAGGGACCATGCCAGGCGATGGGTTCATTCAGTGGCAGGCCATCGCAATACAGGATGAGTGCGTCTTTGCCGGCACTGATTTCAATTTCATCTCCGTCATTATTGAAGAGCACCATACTTCTGTCGCCGGTTGTGCGGCCATTGACGGTGACTTCTCCGTGGAGGACATAGAAAAGGATGTTTCTTTCCTTCGTTACGTTTATTTTAGTACTGCCACCTTCACTGATGTCAATCAGGAATGCGTTAATGTCTGTAATCGACTGTAAAGCCCCTTTATGGCCATTCCACTGACCACCTGCGATTGCTACCTTCACTTTATCATTTGTGATAACCGGGATATCGTCTTTTTGTAAGCCTTTGTATTTAGCTGGGATCATTTTGTCTTTTGCAGGCAGGTTGATCCATAATTGTAACAACTCTAAATCCCCACCTGTTTCCTTGAAAGTATCTTCTACGTATTCGTTGTGAATGAGGCCGCGGGCGGCGGTCATCCATTGTACGCCACCTTCGTCGATACGGCTGTGGAAGCCGTGGGAGTCTTTGTGGACAACGTGGCCTTTTACGATCCAGGTCACGGTTTCAAAACCGCGATGGGGGTGTGGTCCGAATGGCATGCCTGAATTGAAAGGAGGCAGGGTCATGGGACCATGGTGATGGAGGAGGAGGAATGGATCGATGGTGTTGCCGTCGGGGAGAGGCAGGGGGTTGTAGAAATGATATGATGAGAGGGAACCACTGATGGGGTGGTTTGTGTTGATTTTGTTAATTGATCTTTGCATGGGGCAAAGGTACGAAGGAGGGAGAGAGTGGGGGATGGACGGAATTCAGAATTATTTGGATGATTTTATTAGCGGTTAAGATTGATTCCTGGAATGCTAACTTTGAATGCTTTTAGGGTTTGATCAAATAGCGCAATTAACTTATCACCTTCCATTTTGAATTCCATGAGTTTGATTTTTTTCTCATTTGGGATGAGAAAGCTTGAGCAGTATTTTCCATCTTTAAGGTCGTATATATCTATTGTGAGGGAGTCGGTGAATTGTTTTTTTGATTGATTGTCGGCTTTGAGGGCGCCGTTTATGAAGAGGTAGCCATGACTAACGCTGCATTTGCGGTTTACGACGAGTGGTGGAGAGGCCATTTTTATGGTACCGTTTTCATCGGGTGTGGAGAGTGTTATTTTGGCGATGGAGTTGGTATCGATAGTATGGCCCCTGTAGAGGAGGTGGAGGTTTGTATCTGCGACTATGAATTCGTTTCTGTATGAATAGGTGTAGACTGCTTTAGATGAATAATTATCGAATAGGAATTTACCGTCTTTGCTGAATACTTTGTCTTGTTGTTTTTGTAAGAGATCAAAGGCGTTTTGAAGAGAATCCGTACCAATGGATTTTTTTGCAAGGTAGAATCCGTTATCGCGGGTGAGCATGTAATAGAGGAAGGAGCCGGAGGAGAGAGGGATGGCGGAGAGGAATTGTATACGATCTGATCTGAGGAATTGGGCTTTCCACTGTCCAGTTTTGCCCTGATAAACCCTTCTTGCGTTTCCATCAATTAAATAAAAAGTACTATCATTTATATAAAGACGAGTATCTCCAAAATGTGATGTGTCTGCATTATCAATACTGATCTTAATGATTTGGGCGTCTTTTTTGGCAAAGTTAAATTTTGCCAGGACATTCAAATATTTAATGTTATTTAAATAGATGTTATTGCCAGAAATACCAGCTATTCGCCAGGCATTATCAATTAGTTTCCATTTATCTAATCTCTCAATTTTTGAGTTTATAAAGGATCTCTTAAATCCGTTTAAATTTTTTCTGTAAGAAGGCGATTGTATATATAATACAAGTATAATGGAAACAGCTATTAGTGTTATTATAAGAAGATGCTGAATTCTTTTTTTTGTCATTTAATTTATATTGAAGTAGGGATGAGATATTTCCATCTCATCCCTATTGATTAATATGGTCTTCTGAGATAAACTAATGGGAAAGACTCACAAGTATATACATCCGGATAAGCTGGTTGTAATTGAATAGTGCATACGTCGCCGAACCCATTTACATCACAACCACCTGTAGTGAGATAGATAGGGTCAAGGCTGCCACTGTTGCAAACCACATAGCTATAAATGTGGGCCCAACCGGCATAAACAAAAAATCGTTTCATACGCTTGTTTCCAAATGCACCTAACGTTGCAACGAGCATTAAAGCAATTGCTACAAATTTGAAATTTTTCATTTGTGTTTGTTTGAGAATTTGCTTACTCTGGTACAGGTTTTCAGCATCCCCTGATTGTTATTTAAAACAATTAATTATTGGTTATTTGGAGGAATTTATTAATTAAAGTTTGGCTGGCTTATATAATAAAATAGCTATTATGGCCAGTACTACGAAAATGCAATTGAATACTAAGTGTTGATTCCAATTCATACTTTCTAATATTCCCCCACAAGAACATGGTATGTAATCACTAAGTTTTGTAATAGCAATTATGTATAGTGTGAATAGTACCATGAGACCAAAGCTGCCATACAAAGCAGCTAGTCTGGTTTTGGTTTTTATTAAGAGTATTGAAAGAAATATTTCTATAAATGGAATAAGAATAACTATTATAGATGAATACGATGTCAATAGAGGAGATTGACCTACTTGTTCTTTGAAGGTATTGCCAGCTAATAGTTTACTTATTGCTGCATAGATAAAGAGAAGAATAAACAAACATGAAATTGTGTCAGTAATTAAATCTCTTTTAATGAAGTTGTTTAGTCTTTTAATTTTTTACAAAAGAGGACTAAGATTGCGATCCATTGTAATGCTCTCCAGTTAGCCGCTTTTGTTTCAAATCTAATTATTAATGCTTTGAAGCTATCCATCCAGGCATTTGCTTGTTCGATCTTGTAGCGTCTTTTATATAATTGATCATCAAAGTATTGATATGACTCACTGGTTTGCTTGCTATTACGGGAATTGGTAGCGATATTAGCTTCCAATTCCTTTTCCATACAGTATTCTCTGAATTCTCCTCCATCAAATCCTGCATCTGCATTTAAGAACAATCCTTTCGTATTTATTGTAGCCTCTTCGAGGGTGGTTAGCATTTCTTCAAAAGTTGAAACAATATTATAAAGATCATTGTGATTGCCGGATTGTGGCTCGCTTACACTAAGTATCTGGCCTTGATTGTCACTCAAAAACAAACTATTACTCGTTTTGCATGATTTTCGACCCTGATAGCCTACTGCATAGCCTCCTCGCTTCGATGGTGTATGACTTCCATCTAATTGAATCGAAGACAAATCAAGGATTTGGCGATTTTCCTTTAAAAGATTTATCCAGATAAGTTTCCACGATCCATCGCTGCTCCATTTATTAAAGTAGTAATACACGCCTTGCCACGTAATTTCACCATTGGGGAAATATTCTTTAATACTTAATTCTCGCCACTGACAGCCCGTTTTTAACCGTTTTAATATCAAGCTTACTACTTTCACCAAATCCACTTTTGACTTATATCCTCGCTTTCCTATACTTAAATGCGGCAATATCCATTTTCTTATTATACCTTCGCTTATGATTCCCAGGGTAGTATCTTTTGGTTCGCAAAACAAAGATCAACTATTCCTGGGTTTCGTGTTTGTATAAAGACAATTCAATAAAGACTAAACAACTTCAATGTATGGGTTCCTAACTTTTCGCATTTAATAACAACTTATTTTTTAGGGAATTTGAATCTGGCCAATGAGATTTATTTCTAATTGACCAGATTTCTTACATCTCAGGCTTCAAATTAAAAAATGGGGTAAATCTGCCTAGTATGCATTTCAGGTTTGTGAAGTAACAAATTTTTATAGTACAAGCATATATCAAAACGGAGCAAAATTTGATCTAATTGAATCTTTCTGAATCAAGTTATTTTGAAATGATCTATAATACTCCCCTAAAAACGGACAGTAAGTTTAAGTGGAAAAACATCTTAAATTTACAATATGAACAAGGGAAGAAGAAAGTTCAATGCAGCCTTTAAAGCGAAAGT
This sequence comes from Chitinophaga sp. LS1, assembly GCF_034274695.1. Taxonomy (NCBI): domain Bacteria; kingdom Pseudomonadati; phylum Bacteroidota; class Chitinophagia; order Chitinophagales; family Chitinophagaceae; genus Chitinophaga; species Chitinophaga sp. LS1. The sequence continues at coordinate 355,829 of NZ_CP128362.1, read as the reverse complement.
AGCTATCGAAGCCTTAAAAGAACAGATGACATTGGCCGAGCTGGCAGAAAAGTATGATATACATCCTACTCAGATAACGGAGTGGAAGAAGCAACTACTATCAGGGTCAGAGGATGTGTTTGACCAGGGTAAGAAGGCAGGTGCAGATGCATCAGATCACCAGGAAGAAAAAGACGAACTATATAAGCAAATCGGTCAACTCAAGGTAGAGGTCGACTGGTTGAAAAAAAAATCTGAACAGGCATTTGGGAAGAACTGGAAGGATGGCTTTAGTAAGTAAGGATGACAATAAGCTCAGTATTGTTCGTCAGTGTCAGTTGCTGGAAGTATCGCGAAGCAGCCATTACCATGAGCCCAAAGGAGAAAGCAAACAGAACCTGGCCTTGATGGAGCAGATAGACCGTATGCATTTGGAACATCCCTATTTTGGGGCAGAGCGCATGGCAAAACATCTAAGTACACCAGAAGTACAGGTTAATGTGAAGCGAATAAGGCGATTGATGCGGGAAATGGATATTTCGGCCATATATCCGGTCCCTAATACAAGTGAGGCATGCAAGTGGCACAAAACATATCCTTACCTGCTTCGGAACCTGAAAATTGATCGGAATAATATGGTTTGGAGTATGGATATCACTTATATTCCAATGCCGAAGGGTTTTATGTACCTGTGTGCGATTATAGACTGGAATAGCCGCTATCTGTTATCCTGGACACTCAGCAATACCATGACAGTGGAATTTTGTCTGGAAGCGCTTGAAAAAGCTATTTCTATTTATGGGGCACCAGAGATCTTAAATACGGATCAGGGCAGCCAGTTTACAAGCGAAGGATTTACAACAACAGTATTAGGTGCTGAGATTCGCCTAAGCATGGATGGAATAGGACGAGCCACTGACAATATCGCAATCGAGAGATTTTGGCGTAGTATCAAGTATGAGAATATCTATCTCAATGCTTATGATAGTACACTGGATTTATACAAGGGAATTCACAGATATGTGGAATTCTACAACTGGGAACGAAAGCATCAGGGCCTGGAATATAAGACTCCTGCTGAGGTTTATGGAGCAGCTGATAAGTTATCCACATATTCACAGCTATCCACAAAAAGAAAAAAAGAACCAAAAAAAGAAAAAGTTTATAGTAGTAGTAATAGATTTGATTCTTTAATTAATAACCCACCTATTGCTGTCTAATAAATGGGGAGTATCTAAATCGCAGTAGTTGAATTGATTTCATTTTCATTGAACAATTTATTATAATAGAAAGGGGTGCCATCTTGCTTGACCCCCATTATTTGTAGTTTGAATTTTTTTGCGGGAATTTTAAATTTGTATTCAGCATCAGTTACAAAAGGATTCCAATGATAGGTGATTTTATCTGGAGATGTCCATTGTAGTGGTTTATCAAAACCTTTTATTGCTAGTGTTTTCATTTCGGAAGGCAGGCTATTTAAATCATTTCCTTTCCGTGTATATAGTAAAATACAAGGACAAGGTTGTAAGTCAGAGTATGCTTTAAAATAAGCATATCGACTTAGGGGTTGTGTGTTTAAATATTCTCCGTTTACACGTCTTTCATCTTCGTAATACAATACGCCTTCTCTGCACGATCCTGTCATAAATCCAAGGCTGTGAAGTGCCCAACCTTTTGGAAGCGTTTTGTACATAAAATCAAATAGAGAACTATAGTTTTTTGTTATAGCAGGGTCTCTTAGGTCGAAAGCAAATTGCTCAATCGGTCCAAATTGCGAAGACATTACATACCTTTTGTTGAGTGCGATGTTCCTATTACTCCATTTGCTTTTTACCACATAGGTTTTTAAGTTTCTTTTACCAATGATATAGGATATTGAATCATTTCCACTGAACAGCCCGATATTTTCACTCTTGTATAATGAAGTAACCGGAAGTTTAAATTCTGGGTATTTTGAGGGATTTACATTTAATGTTAATGATTCTTTTCCTCGCTTATTTTTATTGAGCTTGTAATAGATAAGAGCCGAGTCAAAAAAGTAAAGATTATCAAATAATACTGTAGCATTATTGTCTAGAGATACCAATTGTGGGGTGGACATCATCGTATCTTTCTGAAGCATGATAACGAGATCCTGGTTTGCGAACTTGGTATTACTTGCGGATATTGAATAGCTCAAATATGTTGAATCCATTGAAACTGGTAGATTCCCTCTATTTACAGGTCTGCTGTAAGGAACTGAAACATCGGGGTTTTCTGCATTTGTTATCGCAATAGAGTAATTGGAAAATTCAGATTCATCAAGGTGAATATAAATACCGTCCTGATCTTTATTATAGCTCACCTTATTGGTTTTCATACTTTTTTGTTGGGAACTATCTTGCAATTCTTTTATTTCGACATACTTGGGATTATTGATAATTGTAAAAGGATAGATTAGCTCATTTTGAGAATTCAGTGTATAACCTCGCAGCCAATATATTCCAGCAGAATCAGGTGTATCTACCTGCCCCATACTAATTCCATCTTTTACTGGAAAAATATATTTTCTGATAGGTGAACTTATGGTGTCAGAATTTTTATTATCATAAAGCTCCACATAAAAATTAGTACTTGTTGTATGGAGAGTATCGCGAAGAAAAATCCTTAACCAGATTGTATCTCCTGGCAAGCAAACTTTTTTATCTGCAAAGAAAAATGCCTGTTCCGTTTGTGCTTTAATTGTTAATGTTAATGAAACAAGGAGAATAGTTAACAGAATTTTGGGACGTACTACGCTTTGGGTTCCCATGATTATTTGAGTTAGGATTAAACAATTGGGTTACTATTTATTTCCTCAACTCCGTTCTCTGCCATATTTGCCTTCTTAGACAGCTCAAGCGGGAGCATACCTGTGTATTTTTTGAAATCTCTCGAAAAGTTAGAGCAGATAGAATAACCTAGCGTTTCTGCTACCTTACAGATCGACAGAGAGCTGTTTCCCGCGAGCAGAGACTTAGCCCGCTCCATTCTTAATTGAATAATATATTGGTGTATAGAGATATTAAAACGAAGACGAAACGTTTTGCTGATCATGCTTTTACTCATGTAATGCTTCTGGGCGATCTGTCCTAATGTTAACTGAAAGTCATTGTTCAGATTTAATGTGTCGATTGACTTTTTAACGTCTTCAATCTTTCGCCATGCATGTACAGATACTTTCAGCGAAATAGGAGTGCTGTTCCTGGTCAAGTTTTTCATAGTTACAAAAGGTGGATTTTTAAGCAAAATAATTGCCCTTTACTGCTGATAATCAGAGTACTAATGCGTCTTTTCGCGTTGTCGAGATGAATATCAACCTTTTTTTTGTAGCAACAATGCAGGGAAAACTAACTGTGATAACCCGTGGTTTTGATTGATCGCCACAGGTTCAAAATAATATAGAAGGGGTTGACTTGATCCCTCAAGTCAGGAAATTTTTTGCATTCTTATATGAAGAAAAGAGTAAGCGCTGAATTCAGTTAGGATTTGGTTGGTAGCGTGTTTCATCTGTTCACGGACAATCTTTCACAACCATAGGTAAGAGAATGAGAATGCTGTTATGAACGTGTTAATATCAAAATAAGACCTGTTAGTTTGCTCATCAAAAAAAAGCGGAATTTTTTTCAGGATGAATTTGATATAGACTGTGTTGTATCCATTTTGAGGGAGAATTTTGAGGTTTAGAATTTTGTGTGTTCACTCAAGTAAGTTCGTTAATCTTTTCAAGGAATTAGTTAACACTATGTTAATAATATCAAATTATTATTTTACGGATTAGTATGATTAACATATGATTAGCAGGGATGGCCAATAAAAAAGTCCCCCGGAGAACCAGAGGACTTTCTTTAACACAACTAAAAAAACAATCAAACGTTCGAATATAATCAATCGGGTTTTTTCCCATCTAAAAAAGTATTGATCGTATTGATTTCTGCCTGATTATTCGGACTATCAGAAATTGTATAGTTAGAATAGAAATTCTCGGCAGAACCAGCACCATTATCGAGATTGATATTTCGACGAATGTATGCAGGAACGTTTTCAATTTCTGAATTATTATCGATGCCTTTCACGTTAAAGCTGAGGCTACGCAGTTTTGCTACGCGCTCTGCCTGTTTACGCTTTTGCTCTTCTAATTGCTCTTCAAATGCATGCAGCTGTTGCATATCATTTGTCATCTCTGTGCCTGGCTCTTCTTCACGGAATACGATCTTCATCTCTGGCGTTTCTGCCGGAGGTGGAGTTGGAGTCGGCTCAATAAAAATGTGTCTGGCAGGATATCCGCCAGCCGCCTGATTATTGGGCTGTATTACGTTTACATTGTTGTAGCCTGGTGTAGGAGCAGTTGTTCCTACTGGCTCAATGTTGAGTGCAAAACTGCTTCTACTTTCTGCCGGAGGTTCTGGAGTTACAAACGTTGTAGCCGGCTGCGTCACCACAGGCTCTACCAACCGTGGCGCCATATGGTCGGTTGGTTCAATGAACATAGAATTGTTGCTGGAGCTAACGGGAGTGTTCATCTTTTTTTCATCACCTTCACGACCCAGTTCCATTACGATTCTAGGTTGATTATGAGATGGATCCTGTGGGGCCTGTTTTACCTGCTGAATCGGTTTTTGTTCAAAACCTGTAGCGATAACAGTTACACCCAGTTTACGATCCAGATCCTGGTCGTAACCAACACCGAGGATCACATCGCAATCCTCACCTGCCTGGCTTTGTACATAAGCCTGGATAGTATCCATTTCATCCAGTGTGTGTTCAAATTCACCTTCTGCAGAAGAGATGTTGAGCAGAATCCATTTTGCACCACGGATGTCGTTATCATTCAGCAGCGGTGAAGTCAGTGCTTCTTCGATTGCTTTCTGCGCGCGGTTTTCACCTTCTGCAGTTGCAGCACCGAGTATAGCCACACCACCATTGCGCATTACGGTACAAACGTCCGCAAAGTCCACGTTGATCTGACCTGTGCTGTTGATCACATCAGTGATACATTTAGCAGCGGTAGCCAGTACGTTATCTGCTTTTTCGAAAGCAGCTTTGAACTTCAGGTCGCCGAACTTCTGGCGCAGTTTATCATTAGAAATTATCAGCAGTGTATCGACGTATTCTTTCAGACGGTTTACACCATCATCTGCCTGTTGCATCCTTTTCTTTCCTTCGTAAGAGAAGGGAGTAGTAACGATGCCCACAGTGAGGATACCCAGTTCTTTACAGATCTTTGCGATGATCGGAGCGCCACCTGTCCCGGTACCACCACCCATACCCGCCGTGATGAATGCCATTTTGGTATTCACCTCTAAGATCTTTTTGATTTCTTCAAAGGATTCTTCAGTGGCCTGTTCACCGATGCGGGGGTTGGCACCAGCACCCAGACCCTGTGTCAGGTGCGGACCTAACTGAATTTTATTAGGTACAGGACTATTGGAGATAGCCTGCGCATCTGTATTACAGATGATAAAATTCACACCCTCAATGCGCTGGTTGAACATGTGGTTCACCGCGTTGCTTCCGCCACCACCAATGCCTATCACTTTGATGATGGAAGACTTTTCTTTGGGAAGATCAAAATGTATCATGACTCTATCTCTTTTATGGGTTAGTTAGTATAATTAATAATGCCCACAAATTCTTCTATAGTTAGTAATTATTGGTAGTGGTAGAACCCACTACCATTATCCGAATATTAATTATCTGATTTCAAATCGTTTATGGCTGCAACAATTACGCCATTCTCGGAAAAATACCCTGTTAAAGTTTTGCATCCTCTTCTTCGGTGAACATGTCGATGATCTTCGTTTTCATTCTGTCGAGGAATGTTTTCAGCGAGGCATTTCTTTCTCTCGCTTTTCTTGCCTGAATCTCTTCAACTGACGGTGCATCATCTTCCCAGCTGCTATCCGTTTCTGTAGCGGCTTTTGAGGCCTGCTCCTTTGCGACATAGCTGGTATTGATCTTAACGTAATTTTCTTCCATCGCTCTGCGGTCATTCTCGTAATCGTTATAACCTTTGAGAATAAGACCTATGCATGTTGCATACATTGGTTTGGTCAGCTCGTCGGTATGACCGGAAGCCAGGTGCTCGTTCGGATACCCGATTCGTGCGCTTACACCGGTAGTATATTCTGTGAGCTGGATCAGATGTTTCAGCTGGGAGCCACCACCTGTGAGGATGATACCACCATTGAGCATCTTGTTGTCCATACCAATCTGCTTGAGATGATAAATGACGAAGTCCATGATTTCACTCATACGTGCCTGTATGATGTGCGCCAGGTTCTTCACTGAAATCTCTTTAGGGCTTTGTCCGCGCAGTCCGGGGATGGTGATGTAAGCATTGCTTTTTGCTTCATCAGCCAGTGCGTAACCGAATTGCACTTTCATTTGTTCTGCCTGCGTTTTCAGTACACCGAGACCGTTCTTGATATCGTTGGTGATATTCTCACCACCGTAAGGAATTACGGCTGTGTGCTTCAGGATACCTTCGTAGAACACTGCCAGGTCTGTAGTACCACCACCGATATCTACGATGGCTACGCCTGCTTCGAAGTCCATATCACACATGACGGCAGCAGCAGAAGCCAGGGGCTGAAGCACGAGGTCGTGGATCTTCAGTCCGGATTTCTCCACACTACGGTTGATATTGCGAATCGCATTCTTATCACCAGTGATGATATGGAAGTTCGCACCCACCTTCACACCGCTCATCCCGATCGGGTAAGTAATGTTCTGGAGGCTATCAACAATATATTGTTGTGGGATCACGTCAATGATCTGGTCACTGGCGGGGATCACCGTTTTATACTGGTCATTTATCAGTTGATCAATATCTTTCTGGGATATTTCCGCTTCGGTATCGCTACGCACGATATCGCCACGGGTCTGCAGGCTCTTGATGTGATGACCTGCAATGCCAACATACACTTCATTGATCTCCAGGTTTGGATTAGAAGCATAGCAGTTCTCCAGGGCCTGACGTATCGCCTTTATCGTCTGATCAATATTCAGCACCATTCCGTGCTGAACACCAAAAGACGGGGCTTTACCGAACCCCAGGATTTCCAGTTTCCCGAATTCGTTTTTTCGACCTGCAATGGCAGCAATCTTTGTAGTTCCAATATCAAGACCTACAATGATAGGAGCTTCCTGATTCATGGCGTTTCTATAGTTTTTTGTTGTGTTACTAATTTCTACCCGGCTTATACACTGCCTTTGGTTCCTTTTTTCCAGACGACTTGTCTTTTGAATTTCTTGGTTTTGACGCCGTCGTTCTGGCTGGTACCACTCTGATTGAAGCTTCAAGCTTTGCCGCTTCTGGTTGCACTGAATCATTTCCGTGCACCATTATCCTCGCCAGTGTATCGCCGGTGCTGGCTAATTTCGCGCTGTCTTCAGCGGCCAGCTTTTTCGATAATTCCTCCCCGCTTCTCCGTGTGCAAACTACTTCGTTTTCATATGCAACATTGATTTTTGCGTAATTGTTCCATCCTACTTTACTTAACCCCTCTTTATAGAACGCCAGCAGTTTGTTAAATTTTTTTGTTACATCGGTTCCGTCTCCAAACAGTATCACGTGATCGCCCAGTGTTGGTATGATTTCAAACTCACGCTGGGGAGTGATCACTACCTGTTCTACCTGTGCAGTCCAGAAAGGGTCGCTTTGTATGAAGCTGCCTATCTCCATGATGCCTGCGGTCAATGCGCTGTCTGCCTTTTGCACTTTTGCAGCGTCTGACGGATAATCTGTGAACACCGGTACTCTTGCTGTATAGCGGGCCGATACCGGTATTCTTTCTCCATCTTTGTCGAGGTAGTAAGTATTTCCTGCTAAGGTAAATATCCTTGCTACGGGCTCTCGCTGAGCGACTTTGACGTTGAGCTTTCGTTGGTTGTCCACAAAGATGTTCGCAGTTTTTACCCAGGGATCACGGGCTACTATCTTCTCCAATGCTGCGATGTTTATCTCTTTTATGGGCTTGCCTACTGGATTTAAATTCCTGTCGCCAGCTACCAACACTTTTATATCTTTCTCTTCTATAAAAAAGTTGTTCTCGTCACCCACCAGTTTTACAACGATCCCCCTGCATTTACCCTCTTCTTTGTCCTGCACTGCCGCAACAAGCAGGATCACGAATCCAGTCAATACCGCTGTCCAGAGCAGTACACTACCTATTCGTTTTAATGCCCGGCGGGTCTTGGTTTGCATTTGGGTTTAAATTTTTTTTGTCTACTCTTTCACTTTCTCTCCGTTCAATATTTCTCTTATCGGATCTCTGAATTGGTCAATGTCACCGGCACCAGCTGTGATGAGCAATGGTACACTATTCGATTTTACCCAGGCCAATACATCTTCTTTCTGTATCACCTGTACTGGTACTGTCATCTTTTCCGCCAGGATCTCACTGTGCACCCCTTCGATGGGTAACTCTCTGGCTGGATAGATGGGTAACAGCAGCACTTCATCTGCCAGGGACAGGCTCTCAGCAAATCCTTCGGCCAGGTCACGTGTACGGGTATACAAGTGTGGCTGGAAGATGACTGTACAGCGCTTGTCGGGGAATAAGCTGCGGGCACTGCTAATGAGGGCGCGCAATTCTTCCGGATGATGTGCGTAATCGTCTATGTATACCTGGTAATCGTTCTTCACCAGGTATTCAAAGCGACGTTTGATGCCCTTGAAATCAGCAATCGCTGCTTTGATCTTTGCGGCATCTATGCCTAATAGGTGCGCCACTGTGATGGCTGCCACTGTATTTTCAATATTGTGCGTGCCACCGATAGGCAGTTGTACATCGTGAATGTGCCAGTCCTGCTCTACTACATCAAACAGGTAACCACCGTCAACTGTTCTGATATTGGTCGCATAAATATTTGCCTGTGTATCTTTCAGGTGATACCAACGTTTATTATCACCCTTTAGTTCTGTTGCACGGGGTAATCCCAGTTTTGCGATCAGCGTACCATTGGGTTTGATGTTCGCAGTATACTGTACGAAGGCATCCTGCATGTCTGCTTCTGTACCGTAGATATCCAGGTGATCTGCATCCATAGCGGTGAGGATCGCGATATCCGGGTGAAGTTTCAGGAATGAACGGTCATACTCATCTGCTTCGATCACGGCTACCTGTTTATCACTGCTCCAGAAGTTACGGTCGTAGTTGGCGCTGATACCACCGAGAAAGGCGTTGCAACCATAGCCACTATGACGCAGTATGTGAGCGGTAAGGGTAGAGATGGTTGTTTTGCCATGTGTACCACCTACGGTGATGGCGAACAACTCTTTCGTGATCTCCTGCAATACGTCGCTTCGTTTTACTACTTCGTATTCGTTCTTACGGTACCAGATCAATTCTGAATGGGTACCTGGGATAGCGGGAGTGTATACAACCAGCTGTACATCTTTGTCCAGCAGGTTCACATCATCCGAGTAATGAATCTGCATACCTTCTTCAGCCAGCTGACGGGTCAGCGGTGTTTCGGTACGGTCGTAACCACTCACATGCACACCTTTTTCATTAAAAAAGCGGGCGATGGCGCTCATACCGATGCCTCCGATTCCAATGAAGTAAACGCGTTGTATGTTGTTCAGATCCATTTTTACTTATCCTTTTATTTAATCAGTGCTAAAACCTGTTTAGCAATGACCATATCAGCATTTGAATTTCCCAGTTTTGCTATATTCTCTTCCAGTTGTTGCAACAACGCATTGTTTTGTAACAGACTGAATAAAGTATTTCCTAATTGAGCGGCTGCATCATCATTTTTAATGAGGATGGCGGCCTTTTTATCTACCAGACTTTTTGCATTGAAGGTCTGATGGTCTTCGGCCGCAAAAGGGTAGGGCACGAAGATGACAGGTTTCTTCACTACACAAAGTTCGGCGATGGCCAGTGCACCTGCACGTGATACAACAACATCCGCAGCCTTGTAGGCGAAGTCCATTACGTTGATAAACTCATACACCTTTACATGAGAGGCGTATGGTGCTGCAGCGGCTTTCGCTGTTTCAAAGTAAGGCTTACCTGTTTGCCAGATCAGTTGAATATCCTTCTCTACAAAAGTGGCGAGTATGGGCGCCAATGCCTCGTTGATGGCTTTTGCTCCCAGGCTACCACCCACAGCGAATACTGTTTGTTTACCTGTAAGAAGGCCAAAGTGTGCGAGTGCATCTTCTTTTGATACGGCAGACTGTGTAATGTTGCCTCTGACAGGATTGCCTGTCATTACAATTTTATCAGCCGGGAAGAATTTCTCCATTCCTTCGTAAGCGACACAGATCTTAGCGGCTTTCTTTCCCAGGGCCATATTGGCTTTCCCTGCAAAGGAATTTTGTTCCTGTATGAGGGTAGGAATACCTTTCTTCTGTGCTTTGCGCATGACAGGGAAGCTGGCGTAACCACCCACACCTACCACGGCATCTGGTTTGAAACTGTCAATGATCTTACGGGCCTGTGACAGGCTTTTCAGAATCTTGAACGGCAACAACAGGTTCTTGAGCATATTGCTACGGTTGAATCCTGCTATTTCCAATCCTTCGATGCGGTAACCAGCCTGCGGTACTTTCTCCATCTCCATCTTTCCTTTGGCACCTACAAAGAGAATATCAGTTGCTGGTTCTATTTTTTTCAACGCATTGGCAATAGCGATCGCCGGGAAGATATGTCCTCCGGTTCCACCACCTGCTATGATAATTCTGCGTTGCATGTTCATGTTAGTTTTTAAAATTCTTCTATTTCGGCTTGCTGAGCTACTACCTTTGCAATCCTTTCCTGTTCTATTCTTTTACCTTCCAGTTCTTCCACATTTCTAGACACACTCAGTATGATCCCTATAGCCAGACTTGTAAAGATCACGGAGGATCCACCCATACTTACCAGCGGTAGCGTGACCCCTGTTACGGGAAAGAGCCCTACATTCACTGCCATATTTGTCAGTGCCTGTATGACTAATGTGATGCTGAGACCAACTGCCAGGAAAGCGCCGAATGCATAGGGACATTTTCTAAACAAGCTGATACTTCTTAATAATAGCAACATGTAGGCCATCAATATCAAAAAGGCGCCAAAGATACCATACTCCTCGATAATTGTAGCATATATGTAGTCGCTATAAGCATGTGGGAGGAAGTTTCGCTGGGTACTGTTTCCAGGACCTTTGCCTAACACACCACCACCTGCAATAGCAATGTTTGCCTGTTGTACCTGATATGGTAAATCAGATTTATCATCATCACCTGAAGTGAAATGTTCAATTCTCTTCTTCCATGTTTCGGTACGCATCTTTTTTCCAGTCAGTGCTGCCACTGCAAACATCAGTACAATCGCCACCAGACCTGCACCTACCATGGCAACCAGATACCTGATAGGTACCCGGCCAATAAAACAGAGGATCATACAACTGGCGCCCAGCAACAATGCGGTTGACATGTTTGCAGGCATGATCAGTATACAGATGATACCCACCGGAATAATGATCGGCAGAAAGCCTCTCTTAAAATCGGTGATGTTACCCTGCCTTTTAGAAAGCTGTCTGCTCACATACATGAATATGGCCAGCTTAGCTACGTCAGAAGTCTGAAATGTCAGATTAATAACGGGCAGTCTAATCCAGCGACTTGCATCATTAATATGACTACCAAATGCCAGCGTATAGATCAGTAAAGGGATAGAGAGCAGAAAACCTATCTGTGCCACACGGGAGTAAATGGTATAATTTACTCTGTGTGCAAAGTAGATGATCAGCAATCCCATTACTAATACACTCAGTTGTTTGAAGAGATAATACTCCGTATGACCGCCCTGAAGGCGATAGGCAAGCGAACCTGTGGCGCTGTAAACCGCCAGCAGACTCACTAGTGAGAGGAAGATCACGATCGTCCAAATCACTTTGTCACCCTTTGTCCTATGAAGTATACCGTCCATTTAACTTTTTTGGTTTCCGGAATATCCCGGATTTATTATAGTTCCCTCACGGCTTCTTTGAACTGCTTGCCTCTGTCCTCGTAGTTCTTGAACAGATCGAAGCTCGCACAAGCCGGAGAAAGCAAAACTACATCACCTTTTTCTGCATGTTGAAAAGCTGCTTCCACAGCTTCCTTCATACTGCGTGTATCAACCATTACCGGTGTATCTTTTGATAACGCATCCTGAATCGGTGCATTGTCTATACCCAGGCAGATAATTGCTTTTACTTTTTCTTTTACCAGGTCCCTGATAGCGCTATAATCATTTCCTTTGTCCACACCTCCCATAATCAGCACTACCGGGGTTTCCATGCTCTCCAGTGCAAACCACAGGGAGTTTACATTGGTAGCTTTACTATCATTGATGAAATCCACTCCACGCACAGTGGCAACGTACTCCATACGGTGCTCCAGACTCTTGAACGAAGTCAGGCTCTCCCGAATTTTTTCTTTCCTTATCTCCATGGTCCTACCAGCAATACCCGCTGCCATGGAATTGTACAAGTTGTGCTTGCCCTTAAGCGCGAGATCATACATTGATACGATAACTGGTTCATCATTAACCTGAATGTTTACCTGATCGTTTACCATAAATCCTCCTTGCTTTAACGGTTCCATGATAGTAAAGGGTATTGATGTTGAATAAATAGTTTGCTTCTTCAAATAATTGTTAATCTCCTGATCGTCTTTGCAATACACAAAGAAATCTTCCGGTCCCTGATTCATCGTTATGCGGAATTTTGACGCCACATAGTTCTCCATTTTGTAGTCATATCTATCCAGATGATCTGGTGTGATATTCAGCAGAATGGCCACGTTGGGCTTGAACTCCACAATATCGTCGAGTTGAAAACTACTTACTTCGACGATGTAATAATCAGCCGGTGCGGTAGCCACTACACGGGCATAACTCAGACCAATATTACCTACCATAGCGGCGTTGAGACCAGCTGTCTCAAAGATGTGGAAGGTGAGCGCTGTAGTAGTGCTCTTTCCATTGCTACCAGTGATGGCGATAATTTTAGCGTCTTTGCTAAACCTGTAAGCGAGCTCGATTTCAGAGATCACTGGTACTCCCTTCGCACGGATCTTTTTCATCAGTTCCGTTTTTTCAGGAATGCCAGGGCTCTTAACAATTTCATCGGCACCTAAAATCACATCCCAGGAATGCTGTCCTTCCTCGAAAGGAATAGAATTTACAGCGAGTTCCTGTTTATAAATATCCTTGATGGTTCCACCATCTGACACGAATACATCATACCCCTGTTGCTTGCCTAACAGGGCTGCACCAATTCCGCTTTCACCGGCTCCGAGTATGATGAGTTTCTTTGTCATTTTGCTTATCTGATTTTTAATGTTGCAATACTAACTACTGCACACATGATTGTTATGATCCAGAACCTTACTGCTATTTTACTTTCATGGTAACCTAGCTTCTGGTAATGGTGGTGAAGTGGAGACATCAGAAATATGCGCTTGCCTTCACCATATTTTTTCTTGGTATACTTAAAGTAGGAGACCTGTAATACTACGCTCAGATTTTCTACCAGGAATACACCACAGAAAATTGGTATCAATAATTCTTTTCTTACAATGATAGCCAGGGAAGCGATGATGCCTCCCAAAGCCAGACTACCTGTATCGCCCATGAACACCTGTGCAGGATAAGCATTGTACCAGAGGAAACCTACACAGGCACCTACAAAGGCAGCAATGAATATGGACAGTTCACCCAGGTTAGGGATGTACATGATATTCAGGTATTCGGCGAACTGAATATTACCGGATACATAGGCGAATATGCCGAGACAAACGCCTATGACCGCAGATACACCCGTGGCCAAGCCATCTAATCCATCTGTGAGATTTGCACCATTGGACACTGCCGTTATGATGATGATCACGATGAGGATATAGAGGACGTAAGTATATTTCTCTGCGCCAGGGATCCAGGAGATCAGTTTGGCGTAGTTGAATTCATGGTTCTTTACAAATGGGATAGAAGTGATCGGCGTCTTCACATCCGCAAAGCGATGTCCTTCTTTCGTCACTCTTTCCGATTTGGCCACTACTCTTTCGTAGGGGGCGAGTTTCTTCGCGCCAATGATCTCGCGGGAGATCACTACGTTTTCATTGAAATACAAAGTGCTGCCAATGATGATACCTAAACCAACCTGGCCCAGGATCTTGAACTTACCGGCCAGACCTTCTTTGTTCTTTTTGAATACCTTGATATAATCGTCCAGGAAACCGATCAGGCCCAGCCAAACGGTGCAGAGCAACATGAGCCAGATGTAAACGGTTTTTACCTGTGCGAACAGCAGGGTAGGAATAACGATAGCTGCCAGGATGATAAGACCACCCATGGTAGGGGTGCCTTTCTTACTGTTCTCACCTGCCAGGCCGAGGTCACGGATGGTTTCCCCGATCTGTTTTTTCTGGAGGAATTTTACAATACTTTTACCTAACAAGAGAGAGATTACCAGGGATAACAGTAACGCCATTGTCACACGGAACGTGATGAATTGAAACATCCCGCTACCGCTGAAATTTAACGTTTTCAAATAATTGAATAAGTAATAAAGCATACTGTTAGTTAGTAGTTATTTGTTAGTTAGTTGTTCGTTAGTTGTTATTTCTCCATCAACCGCATCATCTCATCCAGCACCTGTTTGTCGTCAAAAGGATGTTTCACGCCTTGTATTTCCTGGTATTTCTCATGGCCTTTACCAGCTATGAGAATGATGTCTTCAGGATTTGCGAGGCTGATAGCTGTTTTGATCGCTTCTTTACGGTCGGTGATAGACAGTACTTTCTTTTTAAGATTTACGGGTACACCGGCTTCCATTTGTCTGATAATTTCGTTCGGATCTTCTGAACGGGGATTATCGGAGGTAAGGATCACTCTATCACTGCGTTCTACTGCTACTTCGGCCATCACAGGGCGTTTTGCTGTGTCACGGTCGCCGCCGCAACCTACTACTGTAATGACTTGTTCGTTGCCTTTGCGCAGGTTTTTGATAGTCGCCAGCACATTGAGCAAAGCATCGGGGGTATGTGCATAATCCACGATACCGATGATGCGCTGATTGGGAGACACGATGTAATCGAAACGTCCTTCAGCACCTGACAGATCACTGAGTGCCTGTAATATGCGGGCTTTGTCCTGACCGAGCAGGGTAGCGGCTCCGTATACGGCCAGCAGGTTATATGCATTGAACTCACCGATGAGGCGGAAGTGTACTTCTGTCTCATTGATCATCATGATCAGGCCAGTGAGGTTATTCTCCAATATTTTTCCCTTAAAGTCAGCAACGGTGCGCAGGCTATAAGTTTGTTTTTTCGCTTTGGTGTTCTGCAGCATCACATTGCCTCTTTTGTCGTCGAGGTTAGTGAGGGCGAATGCTGTAGCTGGCAAACCATCGAACCAGGATTTCTTTACCCTGATGTATTCGTCGAAGGTTTTGTGATAGTCCAGGTGATCGTGGGTGATATTGCTGAAGATGCCTCCGGCAAATTTCAGCCCTGCTATTCTTTGTTGGTGAATAGCGTGAGAGCTTACTTCCATGAACACGTAGTCACAACCATCAGTGACCATATCTGCCAGGAGTGCATTCAGGTGAATGGGATCCGGGGTGGTATGGGTAGAAGGAACGATCCTGTCACCGATCTGGTTCTGTACGGTGGAGAGCATTCCGCAATGGTAGCCGAGCGCACTGAATAGTTTGAACAGGAGGGTAGCGATGGTCGTTTTACCATTGGTACCGGTTACGCCTACGAGTTGCACCTTGTGAGATGGGTTGTCGTAGAAGTTACCTGCTATTACACCAGCGGCGGTAGCGCTGCTGCTAACCTGAACATAGACTACGTTGTCGGCAGTTTGTGCAGGCAGGTCTTCACAGATCACGACAGCGGCACCCTGTTGTACAGCTTTGTCAATGAAGAGGTGACCATCAGCATGTACACCTCTGATTGCAATGAAAGCATCTCCAGGCCTGATGGCTCTGGAGTCGATGTTCAGTGCATTCACGGCGGTATCGGTTGACCCTTTTACAGCCACGATGTTTACATTATATAATATGTCACGCAATGTTTTCATTAACTCAGTTCTATGACTATCGTTTGATTTTTTTCTAATTGTGTACCACCTGGAATGGATTGGTTGGTGACTTTACCAGCACCTCTTACCACCACACGTAAACCGGCATTCTCGAGGAGGTACAAAGCATCCTTTAATCCCATTCCTGTTACATTGGGTACGCTACCTTTTGCCTGCGTTACCTGTGCAAAGTTTACCTTTTTGTCAGTCACCTTTGCGCTTACCCAATTGTTGTTATTCACATCGCCTTCAACGGGTAGATCCAGTGCGGTAGTGATTTCTTTCCAATCACGGGCTTTACTGTTTTTGAATGCCAGCAATGTATCCAGCATCAGGTTAGCACGCATAGGTTGTTGTTTTTCAACAGCGATCGCATACAGTTTGTCTGCAACTTCGCGAAAAACGGGTCCTGCTACAGAGGCGCCGTAGAACTTAGCTGCATGTGGTTTGTTTTTGATAACCACAACACAGGTGAACTGCGGGTCTTTGGCAGGAAAATATCCTGCGAAAGAGGACTGGTATATTTTATCGGCATAACCCCGGTTAGCATTCGCTACCAGGGCGGTACCGGTTTTACCGGCAAAGCTGTAATATGATGACCACAATGATCTGGCCGTTCCATTCATTACGACTCCTTCCAACATTGCTTTTACCTGTGCCAGTGTATTGGAAGAGCAGATGCTATCCATTACGATTTCAGGTTCGAAGGTCTTAACTGATTTACCATATTCATTAATGGAGTTCACCAGGTAAGGCTTCATCATTTTACCGTTGTTAGCTACTGCGTTGTAGAGCATGCAGGTTTGCAACGGGCTTATTAATACTTCGTAACCGAAAGCCATCCATGGAAGGCTGGTA
Source organism: Chitinophaga sp. LS1 (assembly GCF_034274695.1). Taxonomy (NCBI): domain Bacteria; kingdom Pseudomonadati; phylum Bacteroidota; class Chitinophagia; order Chitinophagales; family Chitinophagaceae; genus Chitinophaga; species Chitinophaga sp. LS1. Next base: position 338,910 of record NZ_CP128362.1, on the reverse strand, counting down.
GCGCTCCATGTTCTGCTGGCGGTGGTTTTGATGACCGGTTGGTCTTCACCTACGAGGTCTATACCGGTTGGCTTGTCGAGCTTGAGTTTTCTCAGGTGCCAGACGAAGTCGTTTGGTTTTTTATTATAGAACTGATAGGCCAGTTTTGCCATTCCCACATTAGAGCTCAGTTCGAACGCGTGTTTAATAGTTACGTTTGTCTGGCCTGGGTGTGGTTCGGAGTCAAATACGGTTCTGCGTCCAATCTGCCACTTACCTTCCTGCAGGTTCACCATGTTGTTCATGGTGGCGTATTTGTCGTCGAGTACGGAGATGACGGTAGCCAGTTTGAACGTAGAGCCGGGCTCTGTTGCTCTGAGGGCATAGTTCATATCCTCGAAATAGCTGCCATCTGGTTGTCTGCCCAGGTTGGCGATTGCTTTGATCTTGCCGGTTTTCACTTCCATCAGGATGCAGGTACCGTTATCTGCTTCGTTGGCGACCATCATGTTCATGAGGGCGGTTTCAACGATATCCTGCATGTTTACGTCGATGGTGGTGATCACATCGTGCCCGTTTTCGGGTTCAATATCATAACCTTCGACGGGGACGAAAGTACCGCCAGCGATGCGGCGCATCAGTCTTTTACCGGTGGTACCGCTTAAATAGTTATCGTAGGTCCTTTCGAGACCTACGTTCTGTGCATTTTGCCTGCTCAAACCGATGGTTCTGTTAGCCAGCAGTTTGAAGGGGTTAATGCGTTTGTTTTTTGTTTCCGCGATCAGGCCTCCTTTATTTTTCCCTAGTCTGAACATGGGAAATTGTCGGAGGAGCTGATACTGGGTAAACGAGATATCTCTTTTCAGGAGAAAGTATCTGTCTTTGTTTTTATAGCCTTCGCGGAGGATATTTTTATACTCCAGCGGGGTGTGGTCCTGAAAAGTCTTTGAAAGACAAATGGACAATGAGTCAACATTGTCCTTGAAGATCTTTCCATTTTTATCGGTGAGCCCATCTGCTGCGAAATCGACTCTTACATCGAAGTAGGGGATGGATGTTGATAACATCCTGCCTTCTTCGGAGTAGATGGTACCCCGGTCTGCGTCGAGGGTTACGTAGCGGGTGTGCAGGCTGTCTGCCATGCTTCGCCAGTAATTTCCTTCAACGTTCTGGAGAAAGAACACCTTTATAATTATAGCCACACCAAACAGCACCATGCCGATAAAGCACAGATACACTCTCCACAATATGTCTTTCTTTACTTCCACAGTCTGATATGATTATTACTGTTTCTTCAGTACGATTTTTTGGGGTGGGGAACTTAGCGGCTTGAGGCCCCATGGTTCCACTGATTTGCTGACTTCACTCATTTTGCTACGGAACATCAATTCACTTTTCACATTGAGGTATTCCCATTTCAGCTCTTTGATCTCACGTCCCAGTTTGTTGATCTGGCGGATTTTTTTTTCAGCCAGGTGACTATTAGCGATATAGATCAGTGCGAGTGCGGAAAGGAACAGTATAAAGGGCATATTTTGCGTGATGGCTGCGTAATTGATACGCAGGCGCCATTCTCTTTTCTGTTCCGGTTCATCCGGTAATTCTGCGACTGGTATATGTTCTTCCTGTTCCAAACAGCTCGGTTTTATTAGTCAACGTGAATGATATGGTATAACATCCTTCGCACATGATCATCGTGATTGGGGGATTGACGCTTTTTCTAGTTTTCTAGTTTTCTAAATTTCTAGTTGTACCCTTTTAAATACTCGTCAGTCCGGATCTGTTATAACTTTTCGGCTACCCTTAGTTTTGCGCTGCGGGACCGGGAATTACGTTTTAATTCTTCGGGGCCAGCGGTGACTGGTTTTTTTGTATCTAACCGGTACAATTTGGGGGGTGTGGTAAAAGAAAATGGATCGTCCTGCACCTCAAATTGTCCTGTTTTCATAAAGTTCTTCACCAGTCTGTCTTCCAGTGAATGGAAAGTTATGATAGCCAGTTTACCGCCCGGTTTTAATACTTCCGTTGCTTGTGTGAGCAAATCTTTCAGGGCGCCCAGTTCGTCGTTGACGGCGATCCTGAGTGCCTGGAATACCTGTGCGAGGTATTTCTGCGGATTGCCTTTTACGATTGGCTGAATAACGGATTTGAACTCGTTAATAGTCCTCATTGGGCGGGCTTTTCGCTCTGTGACTATTGTTTTAGCCAGTGTGCGTGCGTTGGTTACTTCTCCGTAGTTCTGGAACAGGAGGTGTAATTCCTGTTCTGAGTAGGATTGTAGCAGCGCTGCTGCTGTGAGGGTTGTTCTTTTGTCCATGCGCATATCCAGATCTCCGTCGAACCGGATACTAAATCCTCTTTCTGCTGTATCGAACTGCCATGATGAAACGCCCAGATCTGCGAGGAGGCCGTCAACCGGAGGAACTTTGTACAGTTTAAGGAACCTTTGCAGGTGTCTGAAGTTTTGTTGTACAAAAGTGACCCTTGGGTCTTCTATCCGGTTATTATAAGCATCTTCGTCCTGATCAAACACGATGAGCCTTCCGTTTTCGTTCAGTTGTTCCAGAATGGCTCTGGAATGACCGCCGCCTCCAAAAGTGGCATCTACGTAAGTCCCTTCGGGATTGATTTGCAGATGACTGACCACTTCATTCAGCAGAACGGGTAGGTGATATTGTGACGCTTCTCCCATAATAGCTGTTAAATCGAAATATTGTTATCTCCACCTCCCATGACCTGCATTGCAAGGTCACTGAAGGCTCCTGGTGAGAAATTTTCAAAGAACTCCTGGTATTTTGTTTTATCCCAGATTTCAATCTTGTTGCTGGCTGCTGAAAGCACGATCTCTTTATCGAGCGATGCATAAGCCATCAGGTTTTTTGGCACCAATAATCTGCCTGCACTATCCAGTTCACAAATGGTGGCTCCGTTTAGAAAGTAGCGGCGGAATTCCCTTACTTTCGGATCGAAATCGTTCAGCTTACTGATCTTTTCGAAAATTGGTTGCCATTCGTTCATGGGATACAAGGACAGACATTTTTCAAACCCTCGGTTGATGACAAACTGTTCCCCGGCGCCTTCTGCCAGCTGCTTTTTAAAGCCAGCGGGAAGGAGAAAGCGTCCTTTTGCGTCAAGCGTTGCTTCATATTCTCCCAGAAAACCTGTCATACTTGGGGGCGAAAGTCCTTGAATTCCATTTTCTAACACAAAATAACACTTTTTCCCACTCTCTAACGAAAAAATGAATTATAAATTTTTTCCACAGTATTTATCCGCCTATAATAATGGGGTTTTGAATGGTTTATTGATGAGCTTGTGTTTATTCTGTGGGAATGTATGTTGATAATATGTGAAAACTGTGTGGATATATGTTGGTAAGTGTGTTAATTCACTGGTTAGTAATGTTTATTAATTTTGTTGACATTTTCTGCTTTAGTCGAACAAGCATCGAAGAAGCATCGAAGAAGCGTCGAACAACACTCGAACAGCACTCGAACAGCACTCGAAGAACACTCGAAGAACACTCGAACAGCACTCGAACAGACCTTATACCCGTCAAAAAACCTTTTTGGTGGGAAAATGTGTTTTTGCAAAATTTTAACAGCTGTATTTGCTACCCTATCTTACATTTACATTTAATTCTTAACTTTGCCCTCTTTATGCGGAAAATGCAGAAATTTTCTTTTTTTATCAGTCTCTTAGTAATTGTTTTCGCATCGTCCTGTAATATGGAGCTGCGCAAGATCGAAAAAAGCAAGGATTACGAAGCCAAACTGGCTTACGCGAACAAAATGTACGAGAAAAAGAAGTACATGACCGCGCAGTCCCTGTATGAATCCCTGTTCCAGGTTTACAAGGGAACGGAGAAATATGAGCCGATTTATTACAACTATTGCTATTGCTCTTATAAACTAAAGGATTATGTTCAGGCAGGGTTTTACTTTAAAAACTACCTTGACAACTTCCCTAACAGTCCAAGAGCAGTAGAGATGGATTATATGCAGGCTTATTGCTACTACAAGCAATCTCCAAAAATCCCACTGGACCAGGCGAATACCATCAAAGCCATTTCTGCCATGCAGACCTTTATCAACAACTATCCAACCTCCGACAAGGTGGCTGAAGGTAACCTGGTGATCGAGCTGTGCCGTCAGAAACTGGAAAGGAAAGAATATAATAACGCAGAATTGTACTACAACCTGGGTTATTATAAAGCTGCCGCTATCAGCTTCAAAAGTCTGATGCGCAACTATCCTGATTCCGACAAGAGCGATGGATATAAGTACATGGCTATCAAAGCTTATTTCAAGTATGCCGAACACAGCATATGGGATAAGCAGAAAGAGCGCTATGAAGACGTGGTAGCTGAGTACCTGGACTTCGCCGACCATTATTCTTCCAGCCATCTGAAGCCAGATGCCGAAAAATGGTATACCTTAGCACAAAGCAATATCAAGGATATAGATAATCTGAACGCACCGGTTAGTAAGAAACAGGAAAGGAAGAAAGCGAAAGCAACCAAAAATGCGAAGGAAACAAACAATACCCTTAACAATATTAATAATCAATAATTAATTCTCTGGAGAATGAGCAAAATAAAAAGAGGTCTTACCAGCAGTCTTAATCCAATGGTAGAAACTAAAAATACTACCGAGATCAAAGGCAAAACTGGCAACCTGTATGAATCCATTGCAGTAATCGCTAAACGCGCCAATCAGATCAACATATCTGTGAAGGAAGAGCTGCACTCTAAACTGGAAGAATTTGCAAGTCATACAGACAACCTGGAGGAAGTGCATGAGAATAAAGAACAGATCGAAATCTCCCGTTTCTATGAGAGGATGGCAAACCCTGCTATCCAGGCTACCATGGAATTCCTGGAAGACAAGATCTACTTCAGAAGAAATGATGATGACCTGTACAGCTAATCGCGTGTACTGAAAAAATATCTACCTTCATGGCGGCAGAAATCTATTTCTGTCGCCTTTTTTATAATTGGTATACGCTACATGTTGCAAGGAAAAAAAATACTATTGGGTGTGTCCGCAAGTATAGCCGCTTACAAAGCTGCTACCATCGTGCGGTTGCTGGTAAAGGAAGGAGCTGAAGTAAAGGTGGTGATGACACCATCTGCCTGTGATTTTATCACCCCGCTCACATTGGCGACCTTATCGAAAAATGAGGTGCCTGTGACCATCAGTGATAACTCAAGCTGGAACAACCACGTCATGCTGGGCCGCTGGGCCGACGTGATGCTCATAGCCCCCGCTTCGGCCAATACCCTGGCCAAGATGGCTACAGGGCTCTGTGATAACCTCCTGATGGCCACCTACCTCTCGGCCACCTGTCCTGTACTTTTTGCACCTGCCATGGACGAAGATATGTGGCACCATCCTGCCACCCGTGCCAATGTGGAAAAACTGCTTTCTTACGGTCACCAGCAACTGCCGGTTGAAAAGGGAGAGCTGGCCAGTGGCCTCTTTGGCGAAGGAAGAATGGCTGAACCTGAACATATTATCGCCTTCCTGCAACAATATTTTAGCGCCCATCAACCCCTGAAAGGAAAAAAAGCACTGGTAACTGCAGGGCCTACACAAGAACCACTGGACCCTGTTCGTTATATCAGTAACCATTCCAGTGGTAAAATGGGAATCGCCATTGCCGATGCGCTGGCAGCTGCGGGAGCAGCCGTAACTTTGGTGCTGGGACCTACCCACCTGTCCCCCAAACATCCGGGTGTGCATACACTCAGGGTCGTGACGGCAGCGGATATGTTCAATAGCAGTGCAAACCATTTTGCCAACAGTAATATCGTTGTAATGGCCGCCGCTGTAGCAGACTATCGTCCTAAACAGGTAGCCGACATTAAGATCAAGAAAGGCGCCGGCGACGAAATGACCCTGGAACTGGAAAAGACTACCGACATTCTGCGTACCCTGGGTGGGCAGCGACCTGCCGGTCAGGTACTTGTAGGCTTCTCGCTGGAAACCAACAACGAAAAGGAATATGCACTGAAAAAACTGCATGAGAAAAACCTGGACCTCGTCGTGATGAATTCCCTCAATGATGCAGGCGCCGGTTTCAATCATGATACTAATAAAGTAACGCTGTTTGACAGGCAGGGCACCGCAACCGAATTACCGCTCAAATCCAAGCAGGAAGTAGCGGAGGATATTGTGAAGGCCATTACTGCCATGATCGGACTGCAATGATAGTCTCTATAATCGTATGATAACATGCAACATACTCCACAGTTGAAAGTCCTCACCTGCTTAGTGTTATTCCTGCTCTTTGGTTCCGGCCTCATGGCCCAGGAACTGAGAGTGAATGTCACTGTTAACGCCAACCAGATCACTGGTACTGACAAGAAAGTATTCACCACCCTGCAGAAAAGCCTGATGGAATTCCTGAATGGTCGCCGCTGGGGTGATGATGTCTATACACCTTCTGAACGCATAGAATGCAATTTCCTGCTGAATGTAACAGGCGACCAGGGAAGCAATACTTACAAAGCGACTTTGACGGTGCAGGCTACCCGCCCTGTGTACAACGCAGGATATGTGAGCAGTCTGCTGAACATGCAGGACAACAACATCGTGTTTCGCTATGTAGAGTTTCAGCCATTGGAGTTCAGTGACAACAGGGTATCCGGCAATGATCCGGTCGCCAGCAACCTTACTGCTGTTATGGCTTATTATGCGTATATCATTCTGGGACTGGATGCAGATAGTTTCTCTCCCCGTGGTGGAGACGACTTTTTCAAAAAAGCCCTGAACATTGTGAACAACGCACCTGATGGTAAGGATGTATCCGGCTGGAAACCATTTGAAGGCAACCGCAACCGTTATTGGCTGCAGGACAACCTGCTGAATGTGAAGTTTGCCCGTTTTCACGATGTGATGTACCAATATCACCGCCAGGGGCTGGATGTGATGTATGATGACATGAACAAGGGCAGGGGAGCGATCCTGAACTGTTTGAATATGATGTACGCCATCTACCAGGATATACCTAACTCTATGCTGATGGCGGTATTTTTTACTTCTAAATCTGATGAGCTGCAAAAGATATTTTCAAAGGCACCGCCACAGGAAAAATCACGTGCGGTACAGTTATTGTCCCAAATGGATGTAACGAATGCTGTGAAATATCAGCAGATGAAATAGCTTTGCGCTAATAACGGAATAGTATTTATGCAATATAGAATCGTATTTGTTTTCTTTGTTTTAGTATTAATGGCATGCGGACAGGCTGGCAAAGTGCCGGAAGGTGTAATGCAAAAGGAAGAAATGAGGGATGTACTGCTGGACATGACGATGGCAGATGCATTCAGTACTAATAATGAAGATCCACGAACTCCGATGCCTGATTCTGTACGCAGGTACAGGGTAAAGCTATATTATAAGCAGATCCTGGACCTGCATCACCTGACCCAGGCGCAGTTTCAGAAGAGCTATGATTGGTACGAAAGTCGCCCTGACAGACTGAAGGAAGTGTATGATATGATGATGGAGGCAGCAACTGCCGACAGGGAAAACCTGGACCAGGAGACACGTATAAAGGCATACCTGGAAAATCCATTTGCCGAATTACCGTTTGGTCAATATGTTCTAACTTCAAAAAAGAACGGTTTGCCGACTCCTTTTCTCAAGCAATTGAACTTGCCTACAGCGCATCCACCAGTGCCTACGCCTCCAAAGCCGGCACCTCCCAGGCCAAAGCCAAATGGCCCAGTGCCAATGGGATCTGGTGTGATGCACGGGAAATCACTGCCTGGAAGCGTTAAGTCGTTACCAAGGGAAGGGTTACCAGGGCACCATAAACCTGATTTCAAGCCGAAGCAGTAACATTGTTCCGGCCCCCAAAATTTTCAAAACACCAAAACATGAACAAAGTTGTAGCAAATGCTGATGAAGCACTGCATGACATCCACGATGGAACTACGCTGATGCTGGGCGGTTTCGGGCTGTGCGGCATCCCCGAAAACTGCATTACGGCACTGGTACGCAAAGGTATTCAGGATCTTACCTGTATTTCTAATAATGCAGGCGTAGACGACTTCGGATTGGGCTTGCTCCTAAAAACAAGACAGATCAAAAGGATGATGGCCTCTTATGTAGGCGAAAATGCGGAGTTTGAAAGACAGCTGTTGTCCGGAGAGCTGGAAGTAGAACTGATTCCACAGGGTACACTCGCAACCCGTATTCAGATGGCAGGAATGGGCATTCCTGCTTTTTTTACGCCTGCCGGTTACGGTACAGAGGTTGCGATAGGCAAAGAGTCGCGCGAATTCAATGGTAAACAATACCTGATGGAAATGGCGCTGCATGCGGATTTCGCAATGGTGAAAGCCTGGAAAGGCGATACCATGGGCAACCTGGTATTCAGAAAAACGACGAGAAATTTCAGCACTTCAATGGCGAAAGCAGGCAACATTACAATTGCGGAAGTGGAGCACCTGGTACAACCCGGAGAACTGGACCCTGACCAGATACATGTACCGGGTATATATGTACACCGCATCTTCCAGGGCACTGGTTACGAAAAACGTATCGAACGCAAAACTGTTAAGATTTAAATTGTAATGTATGTCTTTAGATAAATATAGTATCGCTAAAAGAATAGCGCAGGAACTGCGCGATGGCATGTATGTGAACCTCGGTATCGGCATTCCTACACTGGTTGCTAATTTTATTCCTGATGGCGTGGCTATCATGCTGCAATCAGAGAATGGTATGTTAGGTATGGGCCCTTATCCTGAAGAAGCAGATATGGATGCAGACCTGATCAATGCAGGAAAAGAAACTGTGACTGTATTACCTGGGGGGTGTTTCTTTGACAGTGCAGAAAGCTTTGGTATGATCAGAGCGGGTAAAGTTGATCTGACTGTATTAGGTGCGATGGAAGTATCTGATACGGGAGATATTGCCAACTGGAAAATACCGGGTAAGATGGTGAAAGGAATGGGAGGGGCAATGGATCTTGTCGCTTCAGCTAGAAATATTATTGTTGCCATGATGCATACAAATCCGAAAGGAGAAAGTAAGTTATTACCACAGTGTACACTGCCATTAACAGGCGTATCCTGTGTGAAAAAAGTAGTGACAGAACTGGCTGTGTTAGATGTAACACCTGAAGGATTTCGATTACTTGAACGAGCGCCGGGGGTGAGTGTCGATGAGATCAAAGCTAAGACAGCAGGGCGTTTGATAGTGAGTGGTGAAATACCTGAAATGAAATTATAACAAAGGCTGACCAAAAAGTAATGGTCAGCCTCATTTTATTCGGGTACCTGATGGAGCCCTGTCATCGTTTAAGCAATTGTCAGGACCTTCATTTTGCTTTTTGGTCAGCCTTTGCTTTAGATAAGCATTCTCTTTTAAATTTGCAATACCCACAACTTGCTATTGTATAATAAATTAAAAATACCATCTTTGCTTTGTCAACTCTGATAGAGGAGAGAGTCCATCATCAGCAGCGTAACTAAGATCAATTAAAGAGCATTTCGACGGGGCCATTTTGCCAGAACAAAATTTCAGGGATACCAAAATAAATTAATTGGAGGTGCTACATGCATCGGATTGTCAGTGAACAACTTCACGCTAATATTTATTGTGCCAACGAGGCTTAAGTATGCTGATATACAGGATCAGGAACTATGTTATACTTATTAATTAGGTGTAATGTATTGTGCCCTGAAAGGTCTTTGAACCTGCCTGTTTATCCAACAGTACTACTATGACTAAAACTGTGTCAATTTTAACAGTCGATATCGGCAGATTGAGTCTCACAGTGGGTTATCTCTGAATATCCCGGTATCTGACAGGTTTTACCTGAGCCACCACGTTATGAAGGAAGGAAATTCAGTTTTTATCTTCCTCTCAACTATAGTGGGTTAACAAAGTTCAATGCAGGAACAAGTTTCCGGGCAGAACCATTGCATGTAGCGGCAGTGTCCTGACAGCCTTGATAGGTAATTCCAGGCAGATGCATTTGTAGGGTTCCGTATTGGGCTATTAAATTTTTTTAAAATAGACTGGCGTACATTCCGGGATAAAATCCGGGAAGAGCCCCTGTCCTATGTATAAAGCGGTTGTTCTGGCATGAGCCGGGATGACCGCTACCTATTTTAGGAAGGATCCGGATGAGGTGCAGGTTGCTACATTTGGGAGTAATAGATGATGGTGTTCCGGTTGCCAGCGGTCCCCAAAATAGGTGCCTAAATGCCCCGGTTGCTAATGCCTGCATGACATGAATATTTCGTACCTTTCTGTTCCTTTCTAATATATAAAAGCGTTCGAAGTGCAACAGGTGTATACATGTTATAATGGAAAGTTTATTTCGGCGTCTGAGCCCGTTTTTACGGCAGACAACCGGTCTTTCCGGTATGGAGACGGATGTTTTGAGACCATGCGTGCCGTAAGAGGAGAAGTGCTGCTTTCTGAGCTGCATTTTGAACGATTGATGGCCAGTTTGCACCTGCTACATTTCGATGCCCCTCACAATTTCACCCGAACTTATTTTACCCGGCTCATAGCAGAGCTTTGTAGCCGGAATAATCATAATCGCCTGGCCAGGGTAAGGCTCACTATTTTCAGATCGGATGGAGGTCTTTATGACCCTGTGAATAACCATCCTAATTTTATTATTCAAAGCTGGGAACTGGACCGGCAGGTGATGGAACTGAATGATAAAGGCCTGGTGATAGATGTGTTTTCGGAAGCGCGTAAGAGTTGTGATAAATATGCTACTATCAAGTCGAATAACTGTTTGCCTTATATCATGGCAGCGATGTATGGAAAACAACATCGTTTGAATGAAACGATCCTGTTAAATGCACACGGCAGAGTGGCTGATACAACTATTGCTAACCTGTTCATTGTGGATGATAAAAAACTGATCACCCCCCCATTGAATGAAGGTTGTGTATGTGGTGTGATGCGTAAGCACATAATAGATATGGACCTCCCATTTAAAGTGATAGAAAAGCCCCTGTCAATAGCGGACCTGGAGAATGCAGATGAGATATTCCTCACCAATGCCATCACAGGTGTACGATGGGTAGGTCAGTTCCGCGAAAATAATTATGGAAATGCAACCGCAGTGATACTACATGAATTGCTGCATGAAGGCGTATTATAGAATATCCCCCAATTATTAATATGGTAATTCGCTGAAGATGCGCAGCAGTGGCGTATTTTTTGTAATACTTTATTTGAGTATTACGTCTTAATATTGTACACGGAATGTTTCATTGAGAATTGCAAAAACTAACCTCTATTATGCTCCCCACCGTTAATTTGTGCTGGTTACGCCGTGATTTGCGATTATTGGATCATGCTGCGTTGTACCATGCTTTAAAATCAGAACATCCTGTCGTACCTGTATTTGTATTTGACACTGTCATTCTGAATGATCTTGTAGATAAATATGACCGCAGGGTTACTTTTATTCGTGATACCCTGGAAGAGATGCAGGAACAATTAGCAAAACTGGGTAGCAGTCTGGATGTGTTTTATGGTACTCCTGAAGAAGCCTTTAAGCATTACACCACTCATTATGATGTGCAGACGGTGTATGCCAATATCGATTATGAACCTTATGCGCGTGAGCGGGATAAGGCCATCGGAAGGCTTTTGAAAGGGAAGGAAATTGGATTTAAAGTGTATAAAGATCAGGTGATCTTTGACAGGGATGAAGTACTGAAAGATAACGGAGAACCGTATACAATTTACACGCCTTACAGTAAAAAATGGAGAGCGAAGCTGAATGATTTTTATCTGAAAGCGTATCCTGTGGAAAAGTACTTCGGTAACTTCTACAAACAAAAAAGCACCCGTATCCCTTCTTTGCGAACCATGGGATTCCTGGCCGGTGAGCGGGATTTTCCTGGTGTAAAAGTAAAGGATAGCCTGATTGAAAATTATGATAAAACCAGGGATATACCGGGTATACATGGCACTACACATTTGGGATTACACCTGCGTTTTGGTACGGTCAGTGTGAGAGAACTGGCAGAGCGTGCGAATCATTTGAATCAAACATTTTTAGGAGAGTTGATATGGAGAGATTTCTTCTCCATGATATTGTGGCATTATCCACATGTCGTGCATCAGTCATTCAGAAATGAATATGATAAGATAAAGTGGAGAAATAATGAAGCGGAGTTTAAAAAATGGTGTGATGGTGAAACTGGCTATCCTATTGTGGATGCAGGTATGCGTGAATTGAATACGACTGGTTTTATGCACAACAGAGTGCGTATGATCACGGCGAGTTTTTTAACAAAGCATTTGCTGATAGATTGGAGATGGGGAGAGGCTTATTTTGCAGCGAAGTTACTGGATTATGATCTGGCAGCTAATAATGGCAACTGGCAATGGGCGGCAGGATGTGGATGTGATGCGGCACCTTATTTCAGGGTGTTTAATCCTTCATTGCAAACAGAGCGATTTGATCCTGATTTGAAATATGTGCGTAAGTGGGTGCCTGAGTTGGATCAGTTAACATATCCTACACCTATGGTCATTCATGAAGAAGCGAGAAAAAGAGTATTGGAAGTATATAAAAAAGCAGTCGCGAAAAGTTAACGCGACTGCTTCTTCAATATTATAAAGCGGCTGCCATGAGTCGGTCTACGGCAGCTCTGCCGGCTTCGCCCAGGTCGAGGGAGAAGTCATTTACATAGAGTTCTATATGTTGGCGCATTACACTTTCTTCCATTTCCTGTGCGTGAGATGTCACGAAAGGAGAAAGGGTCGGGTAGTGTTTGAATGATTCCTGCAGGCTATCATGAATCAGTTGGTCTACCTGTTGTTTCAGTGCAGCAGGCAGTGACTTGCGGATCACGATACCACCTAATGGAATCGGGCTGCCGGTGGTGCTTTCCCAGTATTCACCCAGGTCAATGATTTTGACCAGACCTCTTTGTTGATAAGTGAATCTATTTTCGTGAATGATCACACCTGCATCTACACGACCATCTAATACAGCGTTTTCGATGTCGGAGAAAACCAGTATTTCCTTGTTTTGAGCTTCGGGAAATGCAGTGGAGAAGAGTAGGTTAGCAGTGGTATTAATGCCTGGAATAGCAATTTTACAATCCTTGATTTTTTCTTTATCGATCGGTTTTTTCGCGATCAGGAGCGGGCCACAACCTCTACCCAGGGCCGATCCACTGTTGAGCAGCTCGTATTGATGTAGTACTTTAGGAAGAACACCATAGCTTAGTTTGGTGATATCCAGTTTCCCTTCCAGCGCCCATTTGTTCAATGTTTCCACATCTTCGAGGCGGGTGTTGAATTGTAAGCCTTTCGTGTCGATCTTGTTATTCACCATGGCGTCAAAGATGAAAGTATCGTTGGGACATGGGGAAAATCCGAGTGTTAATTCCATAATGCTTTGCTTTAGGAGGCAGAAAGCGCTGTTAATCTAGTGTATCTGTCTCAGATGTTCAATATATGTGATCAATGTTTCGTTGAGTTGTTGGATGGCCAAAGGAATTTTCCATTTGGACTTATCGCGTACTTCCACGTAGTTGGAGATGCTGCGGAGCTGGAAGAAAGGAATTTTTTCCAGCAGGCAGGCGTAATGAAAGGCAGCGCCTTCCATACTTTCCACGGCGGGGTTATATTTGTCTACCAGTTTTTGGCGGGTACGTTCGCTACCGCTTACGGTATTGATGGTAACACCACTTACCTGTTCGAGTGCTGGTAAATGTGGTACGCCTTCGAACAGATTCACCAGTTGTTTGTTAGTAAACGGTGGTTGATCAGGTTGCCACAGGTTGGTTTCGAACAGGTCTTTGAAGGTCTGGTCGTCTTCCACACCGAGGTCGCCGAATTGCTCTTTATCTATGATCACGGTTTTGCCCATTTCCCAGCTATGATCAAAGCAGCCGGCAATACCTGCCTGTATAACGAGGTCGGGACGAGTACCGGCAAGGTGACGGCCCAGGTGGTAGGCAGTATGCATCATGCCGATGCCGTGAACGAGTGTCGTGATCTGGGTATCAGGGTGATGATGACCTGACAGGTAGTCGGAGAATGGCTTGATCTCGAAAGGTGTGGCAGCAGTGACCAAAATTTTCATGATGCAAATATCGGAATAAAATGAATAGCGACCTACCGGCCTTATCTGCCCGCTGATTGGCTTGTCCTTCAATTGTTGTACTTTTGCGGAAAATCGCAGCTAATCACATGATCTATTTAACGCGTGTGGAGAACTTCAATGCGGCACATAAATTATCAAATCCCGCCTGGAGTAAGGAAAAAAATAAAGAAGTGTTTGGAAAGTGTGCTAACGAGAATTGGCATGGTCATAATTATGAATTGCACGTTACGGTAAAAGGCAATCCTGATCCTGAAACAGGGTTTGTTTTTAATGCCAAAACACTGGGTAATTTAATCGAAGAATATGTGGTGGAAAAAGTAGACCACCGCAACCTCAATATGGATGTAGATTTCATGGCTGGTAAGTTCACCTCTGCGGAGAACCTGGCTATTGGGATCTGGGAGCAGCTGGCTCCGCACCTGCCGGAAAGCGTGCAGCTCCACTGCATCAAGTTGTACGAAACACCCCGTATCTATGTGGAATATTACGGAGGGTAGTCATTAATTGATCTTAAGTTTAAATAAGCAATGGCTTACAAGAAGGTTGAATCTTACGATGAGAAGGTAACTTCCGATCTTATCGAGCATTACAAAAATAGTATTTCCCTGTTGGGGGAGGATGTGGAAAGAGAAGGATTGCAAAAGACACCGGAAAGGGTAGCGAAAGCAATGCAGTACCTGACTACAGGTTATCAGCTGGATGCCAGAGAGATATTGAACAGCGCCAAATTCACAGAGTCATATAGTGAGATGGTCATTGTGAAAGATATCGAATTGTATTCCCTGTGTGAGCACCATATGTTGCCTTTCTTTGGTAAGGCGCACATCGCTTATATCCCTAACGGGTATATTACCGGTCTGAGCAAACTGGCCAGAGTGGTAGATGTATATGCCAGAAGACTACAGGTACAGGAGCGCATGACGCACCAGATCCTGGATGCTATTCAGGATACGTTGCAACCCCTGGGTGTGGCTGTGGTAATAGAGGCACAGCACCTGTGTATGATGATGAGAGGAGTGCAGAAGCAGAACTCGGTGACCACTACTTCCGCCTTTTCCGGGCAGTTTGAAGATGGCAGAACAAGAAGCGAGTTCATGCGGCTACTTGGTCAGAGTATTTAAAAGTTAATAGGAACCCTCTCCCGGCGAGAGGGTTTTTTTATTGGATGCAAATTTTGATATATCACAAAGACTATGAATATTTGCAATCCTAATCACTGAGATATGTATTTAATGATAATACATATGTCTGATTGGCAACCGTAAATCAATGTAAATGAAACAAGCTTACGTATTTCCCGGTCAGGGCGCTCAGTTCCCGGGTATGGGTAAAAACCTGTATGACACCAATCCAACTGCAAAAGAATTATTTGAGAAGGCGAACGAGATCCTCGGCTTTCGTATATCTGATGTAATGTTTACAGGTACTGACGAGGACCTGAAGCAAACCCGTGTAACACAACCGGCTGTATTTCTGCACAGTGTGATTGCATTTCTGTGTGGAGCCGAAGGTGCGAAGCCTGATATGGTGGCTGGTCACTCGTTGGGTGAGTTTTCATCGCTGGTAGCGAATGGTGCACTTACTTTTGAAGATGCGCTGAAACTGGTTTACATCAGGGCGACTGCTATGCAGAAGGCGTGTGAACAGAATCCTTCTACGATGGCGGCGGTATTGGGCCTGGAAGATGCGAAGGTGGAAGAAATTTGTAAAGCGGTGAGTGATGAAACCGGTGAGGTGGTAGTAGCGGCTAATTATAATTGTCCCGGTCAGCTGGTAATTTCCGGTTCACTGAAGGGGATTGAAGTGGCTTGTGAAAGAATGAAGGCAGCGGGTGCAAAACGTGCGCTGGTATTGCCTGTGGGTGGGGCTTTTCATAGTCCGCTGATGGCGCCGGCTAAGGAAGAGCTGAAGGCTGCGATAGAGAAGACGACATTTAATACGCCTAATTGTCCTGTGTACCAGAATGTGGTAGCGAAGGCGGTGAGTAATCCGGAGGAGATCAAGCAGAATCTGATTGATCAGTTGACAGGAGCGGTGAAGTGGACACAGTCAGTGCAGGCTATGGTGGCGGATGGAGCGACTAATTTTACAGAGGCAGGGCCTGGGAAGGTGCTGCAGGGGTTGATCCAGAAGATTCATAAAGAGGCTGTGGTAAACGGAATTAATTAAGCGTAATTCTATACAAATACAAAGAGCTTTTGCCGCAGGCAAAAGCTCTTTGTATTTTGGTGAGACCTGCAGCCGGCTTTATAAAGAGAGTTTCATTTCTTGTTGGGTAAGTATTTGAGACATGCCGATATGTGCTAAGAATTTTATAAGGCTTTCGTTTTTTTCATCCACATTAATAAGACTAAAAGGATTCCCTAGTGCCTCGGCCACCTGTTGTATTAAGGAGGTTCCGATCCCTTTTCGCCGCAAATCCTTTCGCACCCCTATCTGTCTTATCCGCCTGCTGGCAAGATATACACTGATATACCCTACTATTTCATTTTCAAAAATTGCTACCCACGTAGTAGTATATTGTTTCTCCCTTCTCAAACTCGCTATACTATTCGACCAGCTGGGTACCTGATCCGCAAAAGGAGCGAGTAAGATCTCAGGAGGCAAAACGCTTTTTTGAATAATAATCCCTTTTCTTTCTTTCTTTTTTAAAGGGATTTCCCCTTTAAAACACAAGAAATTCCTTTGCTGCTCAAACCCCGCATTTTCATAAGCTTTAATCGCTTTCTTATTACTGCCTATCACTTCCAGCAAGATCTTCTTCACCCCCTGCTCCTGGTATTTTGGTATAAAATACTCATATAATTCCTGTACCAAATGTTGCCCACGTGCCTGTGGAATTACGCCTGTCCCTCCATTGTACAACACTTCCGGACAGCTTTCATCCCTCCCATGCAATATAAACCCATACAACTCATCCCCCTGAAAAGCTCCTGCCGAGCAATCCAGCTGTATACTTTCTCCTGTCATTTTCTGCTGCAACAACGAAACCGTCAGTTGCATAGGAATGACATAATCACTAAAGGCTTCATTAAACACCTGGCAAAGTTGCCTGGTAGCAATACCGCGCAGGTGGTGGAATCTATAAAGCATAATCAAAGATGATTAAAAACTGATGCTGGCATTCCACCACTCAGGATCGAAGCTGGCATCGTATTTTTTATAAAAATTAATAGCCGGTTCATTCCATTCCAGTACCTGCCAAACCATGCCGTTGTAATTTTGGGTCCTTGCTTCTTCCAACAGCTTGTCAAACAGCATTTTACCAATCCCCTTGCCCCTATAGCTTTCTGTCACCAGCAGGTCTTCCAGGTACATACGACAACCTTTCCAGGTAGAATAGCGGATGTAATAGAGGGCAAACCCAATGATCTGATCTCCATCTACAGCTGCAAAAGCTTTCCAGACAGGGCTTTTTCCAAATCCGGCATCAGTGAACTGTTCTAGTGTTACGGTCACTTCATGTGGTGCTTTCTCGTATTCCGCCAGTTCCCTGATCAGTTCCAATAAGCGTGGGCAATCCTCTATTCGTACATTCCTGATGGTAATGGGTGTCATATATATTTTTACTGTTGTATAAAATTTCGGTATTTTGTTGAAGGTAATAAAAACTCAATAATATTGAAGGAAGTCGTACTCAATCTGGCTGGTTACCACCTTTGGGCCAATCAGCGCTTAGTGACGGTACTGAAAAAGCTAACGGAAGCGCAGCTGGATCAGGAGGTTGTGAGTAGTTTTCCCAGCATACGCCAGACGGTGTATCATGTGTGGGATGCGGAAAGTGTGTGGAAGCAACGAATAGAGTTGGTGGAGCAGACGCAGAAGCCGGCACCTAAGTTTCAAGGTACATTTGAGGCGGCTTGTGATGAGTGGCTCACTATATCCCGGCAATTGCTGGAAATGGTGCAGCAGATCAACCCCGTAAAATTACCCCATACGGTAGCTTATTACAACAGCCAGAAACAATATGGTAAATTAACCGTTATAGAAATACTGATGCACGTTTTCAATCATGCTACTTATCACCGGGGCCAGTTGGTCACACTATTACGACAGGTCGGTGTGACGAAGATTCCGGGTACTGATTATAGCGAATACGCGAAGAAATAGCTATACCAGTCCAATATTGGCAGCGCATCCACGTGGCTGTCGTTTTAGTAAAAGTTATTTCTGGTGCCGGAAGTAGCAGGAAAATGTAGCATCTTTGCAGCTAATAGATGAAAAACAACAGGGTTCACGGTCTTGCCAGCTGCAATAACTAAGAGGGCCGTCAACCACGCAGACAATTAATTTTCAATGAGTGCACAATCATTTTATGCAAATGTTCCTCAGCACCTGGTAGCAGTAGACTGTATAATTTTTGGGTTTGAAAATGGAAGGCTGAAATTACTGATCATGCAGCGAAAAGTAGATCCCATGCAGGGAGACTGGTCACTGATGGGAGGTTTTCTTCAGAAAGATGAAAGTGTAGACGATGCTGCTGCCCGCGTACTGAAACAAACCACGGGATTGGAAAACATTTACATGGATCAATTAGGGTGTTATGGAGATGTAGGGCGCGATTCAGGTGCAAGAGTGATCTCGATGGCTTACTATGCGTTGATCCGCATTACAGAGCAGGAGCATGTTCCTTCGCAGACGTATAGTGCGCACTGGCTGGAACTGCATCAAATTCCTAACCTGATCTTTGACCACAGGCAAATGATCGCCGATGCCCTGAAGAAACTGCGTGACAATGCGCACTTTCATCCCATCGGTTTTGAACTGCTGCCGGAGAAATTTACTTTGTCACAGCTACGCAGCTTGTATGAAGAGATCTTTCAACATGAGCTGGACAAACGCAACTTCAGAAAGAAGATCCTCTCCATGAATATATTGGAAAAACTGGAAGAAAAGGACAAAACCACCTCCAAGAAAGGTGCACACCTATACCGGTTTGATAAACTGAAATACGAAGAACTAAAGACGAGAGGACTGGTATTTGAAATCTAAACCAGCAGAATATGAAAAAGGAAACGAACGATGTGCCAAAGCCAGCAAAGTTTTGTTATGAGCACATTGGCGGTAAACTGGGAGAATTGCTGGCAGCCGCCTTTATAGAAAAAGGTTGGATTGCAAAGGATGGTGCTGACAATAAACATTTTTACATTACCCCAACAGGGGTACAGGCCTTGACAAAAATGGGCATAGACCTGTCCCTTATAAAATCGTGATAGCTTTTTAGCTACAAGGCATTTGATCTCCGGGAACTATAGAGGGAAACTATTTTACAGTGTAGTAGTGGCTGTCGGACTCCTTGTTCGCTGTGAAGGGGCTTTTGGCCAGATTCAGCAACTAAAAAATACCTTGCCTGTTACCAAAGACAGTGTCGTTTATTCCCGCATATTAATAGCACTTGCACAGAAATACCAGAACCGCCAGCTGGATACCTGTTTTCAATACCTGACCATGGCCAGAGGCGTAACCAAGCGCATTGGCTTTAAGTGGGGAGAAGCAGAAGTATACAGGGGACTGGGAGGATATTATGCCTATCGCGACAATAGTTATCTCTCCTTTCGTTTTTACCTCGATGCATTAAAACTGTTCAGAGAACTGAAAGATAGCACTGGTATGACCCTCGTAAATATTAAACTTGGGGTGTACCAGCATTACCAGGGCCAGCATAAAGAAGCAGAAGATTACATCAAACAGGCGCTGAACATGGCCATGCGCATGCGTAATGATAGTGTGATGTCCGCAGTAATGGCGAATTACTATTTCATTTATCGCAACGATACGCCACATATGGCACTGGCCAGTCAATACCTCTCCAATGCTTATCAGCTGGCTATGAAAGGTGGGCATACCCGTATGATCATTTATACTGGGTTGCTACAGGCGGATGAAATTTATGATAAAGGAGATACTGCATTAGCTGTGTCTAAAGTACAGGACCTGGTGCGAATAGCATTGAAAAAAGGATTCCTTTATCATGCCCTCTATGGTTATGCACAGTTAGCAGATTATAGTATACAACGACATAGTGCAGACTCCATGATCTATCAGAAAGAAGTGATCAGACTTGGGCTGGAAGGTGGTTACAGGGAAATTGTATTACCAGTGGTAGCGAAGTTTTATCGCTATTATGAACTGCGGCATCAGACAGCAGCAGCAAATTATTATGCGGATCTGATGGCTGATATTACGGAGTTGTATGAACAAAGCCGTTCGCAGGGTGAACAGGATTACATGGATTATTACCTGCAGGAAAAACAACTACGACAATTACAATTGCAACACGATTTTCAGCAACAACAACTGGATAGAAAATCCCTGGAAGCAAGGATCCGCTATCTCGTTATCGTTTGTTTGATCGTATTGTTAGTGCTGCTGGTTTTGTTGCTGCTGGATATCAACCGCTCTCATCGCAGTTCCCATAAGAATGCAGGTCGGCTGCGGGAAATGAATAAACAGATCAGTGAAAAAAATGCACTGTTACGTACACATGATGATTTCAAGAACAAACTGATCTCTCTCATTGCACATGATTTTCGTTCTCCATTGATTCAGATTATTGAGATTACTGCTTACCTGCAACAAGGTGCTTTCTCTGTACAGGAAGCCGCAGCGTTGTTCAGACGATTGGAGAATAATGCAGAAAATACTTTGCAGATCTTTGAGAATATTCTTCGATGGATCAGGACACAGCTCAGTGGTTTTGTGTATCAGCCATTGCCCTGTACACCTGCTGATCTGATCAAAGAAGCGATGGGTGGTATGAAAGAAGAAATGCTGGAAAAGCAGGTACAGGTGATAATACAGGTGCCTCCTCATATACAGGTATTGGCAGATAAAGAGATGTTGCAGTTTGTACATCGAAACCTGGTGCACAATGCGATTAAGTTTAGTCCGGCGAGAGGTACGATTGCCCTTACTGCTACTACCAGTAATGGTGTTGTAACTGTGAGCATCGCCGATGAAGGGAAAGGAATTGGGGAAGAAATGCTGGATCGGCTATTTGAATACCGCCCTGAAAAGAAAGGAACACAACAATCCAGGGGAGGTGCAGGATTGGCACTGATCATCTGCAAGGATTTTATGGATAAAATGGGTGGAACGATCGTAGCAGAAAATCGTTCGGATAAAGGAAGTACATTTTCATATACATTACCGTGTTTAAAAAATTAATCGTCATATTGCTCCTTATCACGCAGGTGGTGTGTGCTCAAAAGAGCGCCGTACAGCAACTGCGCCAGCGGCTGATGGAGGAGGATGATAGTACGGTGTACACGGATGTATTGAATGAACTGAGTATGAAGTGGCACCTGAGCAATGCAGATAGTTGTTTCTGGTATGCCGTGCAGGCAAGGGACCTGGCGAACAGATTGAACTACCGGAAAGGTGTGGCAGATGCTTTAAATAATCTCAGTATTGCCTATGCACTCAAGGCAAACATGAAGCAGGCCATTGAATACGAAAGCAAAGCACTGGTATACTACAGGCAACTGGAAGATAACAGCAATAGCTGCCAGGTACTCATGAACATGAGTATATTCCATAGTATGGCAGGCATGAATGAAACAGGGGAGCAATACCTGTATCAGGCCATGGATATAGGAAAGAAGCTGGTATATGATTCGATTTATAGCCTGGTGCTCATTAATTATGCAACGCGGTTCGACAATGATTCCACGCGCAGGGATTCTGTGCAATGGGCGATCCGGCAGGCAAAAAAGATTGCAGGTCATTATGCAGGATGTGCCAGAGATCTGTATTTAATACATGCATTCGAAGCTGATAATTTGTTCAGAAAAGGAGAACAGGCAAAAGCTGTGGCATGGATCAATTCACTGGCCACACAAGCGCAGAAAGATGGATTGATCTATGTCGCGATCGACATTTTGCAGCACATTGAAAATTATTACAACACAGGATATCAGCTGGATGTCATTCCTTACAAAGAAAAGATCTATGCCCTGGGCAAAATAGCCGGTTATACAGACCTCATGTTGCCACAGGTGATCAGCATTTACCGCTATTATACAAAGGTGCACAATGCCCCGAAAATGGCAGAATACGGGCATGAACTCTGGACCCTCACTGACAGGCAGGAGGTGATGAAAGATAGCCGGCATGTGAATTACCTGGATTATTTTCTGAAAGAACAGGAGCTGAATGAATGGCATCTCAGTAATAAAGTGCAAACGGAAAAGCTGGCGAGGGCCAATACACAAAGGTTAGCGAGACGAAAACTGATTGCTTTTTTGCTGGGGGTATTAATGATATTGGGTGGGTTTACATTTACCCGTTATCGCAGCTATCGGTACCTGCGGCAACAGGAGGAACTGCTGGCAAATATGAATGCAGAAATCTCGGACAAGAACAGGCAGTTGCAGGTGCAGGATGATTTTAAAAACAAGCTCATCTCTGTAGTAGCACATGATTTCAGGGAGCCGTTACAGAATATTATCAGGGTGTCTGCTTTATTTAGAAATGGAGATGCAGATCCGGTGTTGCGACAGCAACTGATACGGGATACGGAGAACAGCAGCAGGAAGACGCTGGAAATCTTTGATAATATCCTGCGATGGATCAAGTCACAATTATCCGGTTTTGTGTATGCTCCGGCGCCTTGTGATCTAAGGGAAATGTTCACCGGGGTATTGACAGATATTCCGGAAGGATTGCAGGTAGCAGGAGATTGTGAGATGTTGCACTTTGTACACAGAAGTTTATTGCAGGGTGCTGCTACGCTTGGGAAAGATATAAAAGTAGTGGCAACGCAGGAAGCAGACAGGGTGAAGGTGATGGTGATCAGTACTCCGACAGTACTGACGGCACAGCAGGCCACTGGTTTGTTTGCGTACGAAGATGCGGTGTATAGTGTACAGGGAGAAGGGGAGGAGCTGGCAATGCGGTTTATAATCTGTAAAGATTTTATGGATAAGATGGGTGGGCAGATTTGGGCAAATGTAGCAGGTGAGCAACTGCAATTAATTTATGCACTGCCCTCATTTAGTTAAAAATGAATCATTTAAAAAATAACCGCTGTTGATTGTTGATACCTATGGCATCAGCAATCAACAGCGGGGGGAAATGGCTTGTGTGGCCAACTATAAAAATCGAAATTTATTATTTGGTATCGTACGCCCACTTCAAATAGGTGGCACCCCAGGTGAATCCACCACCAAAAGCAGCTAATACGAGGTTATCTCCTTTCTTCAGTTGTTTCTCATAGTCCCAGAGACATAGCGGCAATGTACCAGCGGTCGTATTACCATAACGCTGAATATTCATCATCACTTTTTCTTCTGGCAGACCCATGCGGTGAGCGGTAGCATCGATAATGCGCTTATTGGCCTGGTGCGGTACCAGCCATGCGATATCATTGGAAGTCAGGTTATTGCGATCCATGATTTCAGCAGCAGCGTCTGCCATGTTGGCTACAGCATATTTGAATACCATTTTACCTTCCTGGTACACATAGTGTTCGCGGTTAGTAACGGTTTCGATAGAAGCAGGCTTAGCAGAACCACCTGCCTTCATGTGCAGGTACTCACGGCCATGGCCATCGCTTTTCAGCACGCTGTCTATCAGGCCATAACCTTCCTCATTAGCTTCCAGCAGAACGCCGGCGCCGCCATCACCAAATATGATGCAGGTAGTACGGTCAGTATAGTCAATGATGGAGCTCATTTTGTCTGCACCGATCACCATTACTTTCTTATAACGTCCACTTTCTATGAAACGGGCGCCTGTATCCAGCGCATAGAGGAAACCGGAGCAGGCTGCAGCAATGTCGAACCCGAAGGCATTCTTTGCACCGATCTTGTCGGCTACGATATTCGCTGTAGCAGGGAATACCATGTCGGGAGTGACAGTAGCTACAATAATGAGGTCAATATCAGCAGGTGTGATCCCCCTTTTACGGCATATTTCCAGCGCTACAGGTACGCATAACTCAGAAGTTCCTTTCCCCTCGCCTTTCAGAATTCTTCTTTCTGTAATTCCTGTACGGGTGATGATCCATTCATCAGTAGTATCAACCAGCTTTTCCAGCTCTTTGTTAGAGAGAACGTAATCCGGTACATACCCACCTACCGCAGTAATAGCGGCCGTTATTTTGTTCATATTAATAAAATAGATGTTTTAACAGGCCGTAAAAATACATAAGAATTTGGAAATGTAACTTATAAGCCAAAATACCCGTCTCCCATCTTCCCAAAAATCCTTAGGTTTGCCAACAAATTAGAATCCTGAATAATCCTGTATGATTGCTTACCTAAACGGAAAACTGTCCTATAAATCCCCTGCCATGGTACATTTAGATGTTCAGGGGGTAGGATATGAAGTTCAGATCAGTTTAAATACGTACTCCCGCATACAGGGTCTGGACGGCTGTAAATTGCTGACATATCTCCATATAAAAGAGGATGCCCACACATTATACGGCTTTTTCGACGATGCGGAGCGCCAGATATTTCTGTTGCTGATAGGCGTATCCGGCATCGGTGCCAACACTGCCCGGATGATGTTATCTTCCTTACAACCAGAAGATATTCAACGTGCTATCGCTATGGAGAATGCGAAGATGTTGGAGAGCATTAAAGGAATTGGCGCTAAAACAGCTCAAAGGGTCATCCTTGAGTTAAAAGATAAGATCAAAAAGCAAAAAGACATTGGCCATCAAATATCTGTAGCTGTAAACAATACAATGCAGGAAGATGCGTTAAATGCATTAGTCACGTTGGGAATAGCCCGTAATGTAGCAGAACAGGCTATAAACAAAGTACTGAAAGCAGAACCACAATTGCAGGATTTAGAAGGACTGATCAAAAAGTCGTTAAAAAGTCTGTAAGCGTAGCACCTATTAAAGCTGGATTTTTATTTTTAATTATAGCTGCCGGCTGCCAGGTCAAGTTGGCCCGCCTGCGCTATGAAATAAGTACTGAGCAGGACCACTATTGCAAATTCTGGAAGGAAAAAGACTGTACGGTACTGAAAGCAAAACCACTATGTCAGATCTGAAATGACCATAGTAACCCTTCATTTTCAATAAGATGGGTTATTAGGGGGAGTTACAGGTCTGTATACTTTTACCCTGACCTCTATTAAAACCTATTTCTCTTGTCAAGGAAGACAAATTATGGTGCTATAGCAGTAATAGGAGTCGCTTCCTTTTTTATTGTTAATACTGCAGCAAGGAATCGTTCGGGTTATAGCAGCGATATTTATAAACAACACTGGCAACCAAAAGATACTGTCGGTAAAGATACCACGGTGAAAGATACTGTTAAACGGGATACCCTCAAGTACCCCATCAAAGACAGATTCGGCACCCGTATTACTGATCCTGTACGCAATGAAATCGATCTCAAAGATCCTAAGAATATCTCTCAGTCAGTTGATTATGATCCTGTTACCAAAGAATACACGGTATCAGAAAAGATAGGCGATCACTATTACCGCAACCCTACTCTCCTCAGCTTCGAAGAATTCAACAGGTTACAGGCACAGAAAAGTGAGCAGGATTACTGGCAGAAAAGAGCCAGCACCCTGGGCTCCCTGAATCAGAAGAATTCGGGACCCGAATTGTATAAAGGCAGTAAACTGTTTGACAGGATCTTTGGGGGGAGTAAAGTGGATATCCGCCCTCAGGGTAGCCTTGAACTGACCTTCGGTTACCAGGGGCAGAATATCAAAAACCCGGTACTCACCGAACAAGCCAGGAAAACCGGCGGTTTCGATTTTGATATGAACATCAATATGAACCTGACGGGTAAGATCGGCGATAAACTGAAAATTACTACTAACTATAACACACAATCCACCTTTGATTTTGAAAACCAGATCAAACTGGAATATACCGGCTACGACGATGAAATCATTAAAAAGATAGAAGCCGGTAACGTGAGTTTTCCACTCCGCAGCACCCTCATTTCAGGGGTGCAATCACTGTTTGGTATCAAAACCCAGTTGCAGTTTGGCAGACTCACCGTCACCTCCGTTCTCTCTAACCAGAAATCCCAGAAGCAAAATCTCCTCATCAAAGGTGGTACACAGGTACAGGATTTCACGATCAGGGCAGACGAATATGAAGATAACCGGCACTTCCTGCTCGGACAGTTCTTCCGCGATACATTTAACTACAGCATGAGCAACCTGCCGGTGATCAAATCACTGTCGTATATCAACCGTATTGAAGTATGGGTAACCAATAAAACCGGTGCCACTACCAATACCCGCGACATCGTCGGTTTGATGGACTTAGCAGAATATGCGCCTTACAATCAGACGGTTACGGTAACTCCCGGGGCTCATTTGCCCGCGAATGGAACGAACAACCTCTACACCAATGTGATCTCTGATGCCGCCAGCCGGTATACGGGAACGGTGGTCAGCCGGTTACAATCCATGGGATTACTGGGGGTGCAGGAATATGAAAAGACCTTTGCCCGTAAGCTCGATTCCTCAGAATATACCCTGAACCGACAGCTGGGTTTCATCTCCCTTAACCAACAGTTACAGGCCGATGAAGTACTGGCAGTCGCTTATCAATATACTTACAATGGCCGTGTATACCAGGTGGGTGAGTTCTCACAGGATGTACCGCCAGATCAGAATAACAGTGCGAACCAGAAGATCCTCTTCCTCAAACTCCTGAAAGCAACCTCCGCCAGACCCAATCTTCCTATCTGGGACCTGATGATGAAAAACATCTACTCCACAGGTGCTTACCAGATCAATAAGGCTGATTTTAGTCTGGATATTTACTATAAAGATCCAGGTACTGAAACACGTACACCCAGTGATAAACGCTATCTGCCGGATGCAACAGGGCAGTGGGCCGGTGCGCCATTGATCTCCGTTCTGAACCTGGATAGATTGAATAACCAGAATGACCCGCAACCGGATGGGGTGTTTGACTATGTGGAAGGATATACCATCAACTCCAATACAGGACGTGTGATGTTCCCACAACTGGAACCTTTTGCACAGGGTATCCAGAAAGCCTTTGGTGGAAACCCGGCATTGGAGAAACAATATATGTTCAAGGTGTTGTATGACTCCATCAAGGTTGTCGCACAACAGTTCCCGCAATTAAACCGCTATCTCTTAAAGGGTACTTATAAATCCAGTAACTCTTCCGAAATTCAGTTAGGTGGTTACAACATTCCGCAGGGTTCGGTAACTGTAACTGCGGGTGGACAGTTGCTCCGTGAAAACGTTGACTACATTATTGACTATAACCTGGGTCGTATCAAGATCGTGAACTCAGGTGTGCTGGCTTCGGGGCAGGCGATCAATGTACAGTTTGAAAACAATGCTTCATTTGGAACACAGGTGCGTAACTACTTTGGTACCCGTTTCGACTATGTGGTCAATGACAAACTGAGTGTAGGTTCTACCATCGCCCGTATGAGTGAGCGACCTTACTATCAGAAAGTAAACTACGGAGAAGACCCGATCAAGAACACGGTGATCGGCTTCGATGTGAACTATAATTCTCCTTCCAAAGCACTGACACGCCTCCTGAATAAACTGCCGAACTTTAATAGTACCACCCCTTCCAACATTATGTTCACAGGTGAGGTGGCTAAGTTATTCCCAGGCCACAGCAAACTGGTAAATGCAGCAGGTAGTAGTCAGGGACAGGTATACATCGATGACTTTGAAGGTTCACAGAGTGGTTATGACCTGAAGTATCCGGCTACCAGCTGGGCACTGGCATCTACCCCTTCACAGGCAAGTGATAGCAGCGGTGTTACATTGTTCCCGGAATCAGAGGCGAATAACCAGCTCAGGTATGGTGCAAACAGGGCAAAATTAGCCTGGTACATTATCGAACCTACGCTGCAGATCCCGAATTCATCTGGTTTGCCTGATGGTATTACTAAAACAGTGCAGTCTGATCATCGTACCCGTTTGGTGTATCAGCAGGAAATATTCCCGAATAAGTCCACCGATTTCGGTCAGGCACAGTTAAGTACCCTTGACTTAGCCTATTATCCTACAGAAAGAGGTTCTTACAACTTTACTGCGGGAAGGGATAGTGTGGATGCAAATGGTAAACTGAGAGATCCACAGAAGAAATGGGGTGGTATCATGCGTGCACTGGACAACAGTGACTTTGAAACCAGCAACGTAGAGTTCATCGAATTCTGGATCCAGGATCCTTTTATCGATAATATAAATAGTACAGGTGGTCAGTTGTATTTCAACCTCGGTAATATATCTGAAGACGTACTGAAAGACTCTCATAAATTCTTCGAGAATGGTATGCCGGATCCTACTACTGGTCTGGACAAAGTTGACTCTACTGAATGGGGACGTCAGCCTAAATTCCAACAGCAGATCACCCAGGCATTCGACAATGACCCTGCCATCCGTAAATACCAGGACGTTGGTTATGATGGTCTGGAAAGTAGTTATGAACAGACATACTACAAAGATTACCTGACCAGGCTGGCGGCTAACTTTGGTACTGCTTCTGTCATCTACCAACAGGCTGCCAGGGATGCTGCGAACGATGACTACAAACACTACCGTGATTATGATAGCGGCAACATCCTGATCCGTTACAAGAGATACAGCAACCCTGAAGGTAACTCACCTGTATCTAATAATTCTACTTACTCCATGGCAGCGACAAACATTCCTGAAACAGAAGATCTGAACAGGGATAACACGCTGAATGAAACAGAAGAATACTTCCAGTATAGAGTGAACCTGCGTCCAAACATGGCAGTAGGTACCAACAACATTGTGGATAAGATTCAGGCAGATGTAACACTGGCAGATGGCAGAAAGACGACTGAAACCTGGTACCAGTTCAAAGTGCCGATTGATAAATATGATAAGAAAGTAGGCGCTATTCCTGACTTCAAGTCCATCCGCTTTATGCGTATGTTCCTCACGAACTTCCAGGACTCTGTTGTAGTACGTTTTGGTAAACTGCAACTGGTGCGTAACCAATGGCGTCAGTACAATTATAAACTGCAGGCAGGTGATCCTGTTCCGAACGATGGGAACACTTCTTTCAACCTGACTGCCGTAAACATCGAAGAGAACTCTTCACGTAAACCTATTAATTATGTACTGCCTCCTGGCGTAACACGTCAGAATACTGTGAGTACCAACAATACCACCTTACAGCTGAATGAACAATCCATGTCAATACAGCTCACTGGTTTGGAAGATGGCGATAGCCGTGGTGTAACGAAGAACCTGGGTATGGACCTGCGTCAGTACAAGCACTTACAAATGTACCTGCATGCTGAAGCAATAGAAGATCAGAACTCACTGAAAGATGGCGAACTGAGAGCAATTGTGAGGATCGGTAGTGACTTCGTTGAAAACTATTACGAGTACGAGGTGCCATTGAAAGTGTCTACCTGGGATCAGCCAAATAACCCGACTAATATCTGGCCGGAAGTGAATGATATGGATATCCTCCTGAGCAAACTGACCGATCTGAAATTGCGTCGTAATAATTGCGCTAGCTGTAATGCACTGGTGAAATATACAGAGTCTGATGGTACGAATTATATGAGCGTAATCGGTAATCCGAATCTGGGTGATGTACGTACCATCCTGTTGGGGGTAACGAATCCAAAGGATAATGGATTGAAGAAGAGTGGTGAGGTTTGGTTCAATGAATTGCGATTGACAGGGCTGGATGAAAAAGGTGGTTATGCAGGTATGGGTAGACTGGATCTGCAACTGGCGGACCTGGGTACTGTCACGGTTTCAGGGAATATGCATACTGCCGGATTTGGTAACCTGGATCAACGTGTGAACGAACGCTTCAGAGATAACTATACACAATACGATGCTGCTGCAAACCTTGACTTAGGTAAACTCTTACCAAAGAAAATGGGGCTGGTCATTCCTGTATATGCAGGTTACTCAAGAGCCGTGAGCCGTCCGGAATATGATCCGTATGACCTCGACATCAAGCTGAAAGATAAAATGCGTATGGCGAAGTCTGACTATGAGCGTGACTCCATCCGCAAGGCTGCAGAAACCTTTACCTCTATCAAGAGTCTGAACTTTACCAACATCCGCAGGGTGAATCCGAATAGAAAGAAATTTCACCTGTGGGATCTGGAAAACTTCGACATCAGTTATTCATTCTCTCAGTCATTGGCCCACTCACCGATCATTGAAAATGACGTGCTCACCAAGCACAGAGGTGGCTTAGGATATACCTTTACCGGTCAGCCAAAATATGTGACGCCGTTCAAAAAACTCTTCAAGACGAAAACGAAATGGCTGGATCTGGTGAAAGACTTTAACTTCAACTATGTACCTTCTCTGCTTAGTTTCAGGGCAGACATCACCAGACAGTTTGGTGCAACACGTATCAGAAACGTTGGTGGTGATGGTACGTTTAAGTTACCGGAAACATATAACAAGTACTTCACGTTCGACAGGTATTATGGTGTGAAATGGGACCTGACCAGGAGTATCAGTCTTGACTTCAACGCGGTGAACAACGCACGTATCGATGAGCCAACAGGCAGGTTGAACACTGCAGCAAAGAAAGATACCATGTGGCGTAACTTCTTTAAACTGGGCAGAACAACGAACTACTATCATTCTGCGAACATCACTTATACACTGCCTACTGCCAAACTGCCACTGACCAGCTGGACGAATGTAGCATTGGGGTATAGCTTTGACTATCGCTGGACGGGTGCTTCATTACTCGCTAAATACCTGGGTAATGCCATCGAGAATACACAGAACAAAACCGTGATGGCAGAGTTCAAATTCTCTGATCTGTATAACCGGTCTAAGTTCCTCCGACAGTTTAGTACATCGACGACGAAGCGACCGCAAAACAATAATAATAGTAAACAGCCACCAGGCAAAAATCAGCCTGCAGCACCAGCCAATACTGATGTAGAGATATCCCCCATTCTGAAAGCAGTGATGAAACCACTGTTGATGTTGAAACGCATCAATGTGGATTACTCAGAAAACAGTGGTACGAAGTTGCCGGGTTATATAGATAGTACGAAGGCATTGGGTATGAACTGGGCACACTTTACTCCGGGCTTAGGTTTTGTGACTGGACAGCAACCGACAAAAGCATGGTTGGATGACTTTGCGAAGAAAGGGTTGATTACACCAGATACCACCTTCAACGTACAGTTCCAGCAGCAGTTCACACAGCGACTGCAGGTGCAGGCACAGCTGGAGCCATATAACGACTGGCGTATAGATCTGAGTATGACCAAGTCATTTACAAAGACGCATACGGAGCTGTTTAAGAACATGGATTCTACAGGGTACCAACACCTCACCCCATATGATGCGGGTGGATTTGAGATCTCTTATGTAGCTGTGAAGACGATGTTTGGTAAGATAGATTCAGAGACGGGAACGACAACCACTTTCCAGGACTTTGAACGTTATCGTAAAACGATCTCTAACCGGTTGGCGGCATCTAATCCTTATAATAGCATTCCTGGTACACCCACGTACAATACTAAGGATCCTGAGTATCGATATGGTTATAGCCGTTATGCACAGGATGTGTTGATTCCCGCCTTCCTTGCAGCATATACTGGTAAGGATCCGGAAAAGATTGGATTGTTGAAGAATGGTGGTCCTGCAAATGTGCGTAGCAATCCATTTAGTAATTATATACCTCGTCCAAACTGGCGGGTGACCTACAATGGTCTGGCTAAGTTAGATCCGTTCAAGAACTTCTTTACGAACTTCTCTATCACCCATGCATATGTAGGTTCCCTGAGCATGAGTTCTTACAACTCTGCGTTGTTGTATGAAGATCCAAGACTGGCAGGTTACCCGGGATTCATTGATACGGTGTCTGGTAACTACATTCCTTACTTCCTGGTACCGAACCTGACCATGACAGAGCAGTTTGCACCATTGATCGGATTGGATATGACATTTACCAGCAGCCTGAACCTGCGTGTGGAATTTAAGAAGAGCCGTTCACTGAGTTTGAGTCTGATCGATTATCAATTGACCGAGCTGCGCTCTACAGAGATCACGATGGGTGGTAGCTATCGTATCAGGAATGTGAAGTTTAAGTTCTTTGGTGAACAGACGGGTAAGAAGGTATCGAATGATATGAACTTCAGATTGGATTTGAGTGTGCGTGATGATAAGACGGTGAATAATAAACTGGATGCGGACCTGGTGATACCGACCAGTGGACAGAAGGTGATAGGAATAGCGCCGTCCATAGATTATGTGGTGAATAATAGATTGAACTTACGGTTCTTCTATGACCGAAGGCAGACGATACCAGTGATCTCTACAGCTTACCCGATAGTGAGCACGAGAGGGGGATTGACATTAAGGTTTATGCTCGCCCAATAAAAGCCGGTCGCCGGTCATATAATAAAAAAGCTTATGTCTTACGGCATAAGCTTTTTTTTATGCGTTAAGTCATAAATAAAAGTGAATATTTTACCTACTTTTGCCCCGTGAGATACTTTTTATTCATAGCGCTCTTTACAGGATTACTGCTACAGAACTGTAGCCAGTACCTGATCGTGCTTGGATATAAGATCAACCAGGGCTATATTGCCAGCGTACTGTGCGAAAACAGGGACAAACCTGAAATGCACTGTAATGGTAAATGTCAGCTGAAGAAACAACTGGAACGGGACCAGCAGCAACAGAACAACGGCACGGCTGGAAAAGAAAAATACGGGGTGTCGTATATCGATGATCTCTACTCGTACAACTTCCGTTCTTACGCCCTATCCACCCCACTCATCGCATATTATCAGAGCACTGTACCATATACTCCTTTATCTGATACCTTCCGCCCCCCACAAGCTTAATCTCCTCCATTTTACTTTCTTAATGAATGAGCAAAGACTGCTCAATTGATAACTATTGACTTTATCATCTACATGAAATATATATTAGCGATAATAGCAGGAGTTCTATTGTCCTTACATTCGTATGCTCAGGTACAGGGCAGCGTGATCGATGCACAAACAGGCGAAGTATTGTCTGGCGTAAATATTCAGTTATTACATCATAGCAAAGGTTGTATAACCGATGCACAGGGTAGATATACCATTACCGGACATTCCGGAGACACCGTACAGGTATCTTATGTAGGTTATCAATCACAAAGGATCGCATTGCCGGCTGGCATCATTTCTTTACATCCTTCTCCTGCCAGTCTCAATGAATTTGTAGTGACCAGCAGCAGAGATAAACAATTACGTACAGATGCACCTATTGCTATCAGCAGGATCTCCACACAGGAAATGCGCGATACAAAAGCGACAACACTCGATCAGCTATTGAACAAAGTGAGTGGTGTGTACATGGTACCGTTGCAAAATGAACAGCACACGATGGCCATCCGCCAACCAATCGGTTACAAGAGTTTGTTCCTGTATCTCGAAGATGGTATTCCTATCCGCACCACCGGCGATTTTAATCACAATGCGTTAATTGAAATCAATATGGCAGCTTTGCGTACGATAGAAGTCGTACGTGGTCCTGCATCTTCCCTGTATGGCAGTGAAGCGGTAGGGGGCGCAGTGAACTTCATCACAGCAGCACCTTCATTAAATCCTACCGGACGGGTACAGGCAGAGGTTACAGACAGAGGTTACAAGCGTGCGGATTTCAATGTGTCTAATACTTTTAATAAAGTAGGTTTAACCATGGGTGGGTATTATGCAAACCAGAGCCATGGTTATATGGACCATAGTGACTATCATAAATTCGCATTTACACTAAGAGGAGATTACCAGATCAGTGAGCATACCAAATGGATCAATTCAGCTACATTAATAGATTATTATACTGACCAGATAGGTGGCCTGGACAGTGCACATTTCTTTGGTAAGAACTATACCAACTTCCAGACATTCTCATATAGAAAGGTGAATGCGTTCCGCTACAGGAGCACGGTAGAACATGACTGGAATGATCTGAACCATACTACATTTACCGCCTTCTTCAGAAGCAGCAGTATCAAACAAAATCCATTTTATTATATCTCCGATTCCAAAACAGATGCATTGAAAGCATCAGGGCAGATCAATAATGATAGTTTTAAAAGTTATGGCTTAATAGTGCAGCATAAGAAAGAATTCACGTGGCAGGATGCAAGTATCATTGCAGGTGTGAGTATGGATTATAGCCCTGCGGGTTACATTGCGAACTATATTGATGTAGATAAAAATGCGGCAGGTTATTACATACATTATACACCTACCGATTCAGTGCTTACCAATTACAATGTAAAGTTGCTGAACACAGCTGCATATGTACAAGGTAATATGTCGCTGGCGCATGGTCTGAAACTGGTCGCAGCAGTACGTTATGACCGGATGGATTATAATTTCGAAAACCATTTATCTGCTACTTCCTATACCGGTGCGGCCAGTGAAAAAAACAACTTCAATGCATTTACACCTAAGTTAGGTTTGACTTATGATCTGGGTCATAGTCGTGGATTGTATGCGAATTATAGTGTAGGTTTTGCACCTCCGAATATCACAGAATTATACACAGGTGTGAAAGTGCCCACACTGAAACCTGCGACTTACAATAACTATGAAGTTGGCGGCTGGATTGGATTTGCAAAGGATAAGGGATATGTGGATGTGAGTGTATATGAAATGAAAGGCACCAATGAAATTGTGAGTGTACGACAGTCAGATGGTACTTACTTAAATCAGAATGCAGGGCATACCACACACAGAGGTGTAGAATGGAATGTGCGTTATACACCAGTTACATCTATACAACTGCGTGTAAGTGGTCAGTATGCAGATCACTTCTTCAATGATTACACAGAGAAAGGCGTGTCTTACGCCGGCAATCAAATGAATGGTGCGCCGCATGTGATCACAAATTGTGAAGTGACATTCAAACCTGCATTTATCAAAGGTTTCAGGATTGGTGCAGAGTGGCAGCACATCAGTAAATATTACATGGACCCAAAGAATACCAAAATATACAATGGATATGATCTGTTGAACATTCGCACAGGTTACGCATGGAAGAGCTTTGAATGCTGGATCAATTGCCGCAATGCAGCAGATGTGATTTATGCAACGACAGCGGAGAAGACAGCTTATAGTACCAGCTATTATCCTGGACAGAAGAGAACATTTGATTTTGGGGTGGCTTATACATTTAAATAATGAGAAATAAATTGTGGATCATATTGGCAGGCCTTTTATCGGCCTGCCATCCAAATAAAGATGAAGAATACACACTCTCACATGGAGATGCATCCTGTGCATTTATATCAGAAACAGCAGATGGTAAAAAGGTCATCAGCTGGATAGAAGCGCAGCCGGGTGCAGATACAGGTATGATGTATTATGCTATACAGCAGGGTGATACTTTTTCCACACCGCATGCAATACCGGTAGCCAACAATGTATTGCCGCATGCAGAGAATATGCCGAAGCTGTTGTTTAAACCAGATGGCGAGATCATTGCGATGTATGGTGTAGAACAACATGATCCGCGCAATCAATGGGCAGGCAGAGTATTCTATACACATTCATTGGACGCAGGTAAGACATGGTCCGAACCGCAACAACTGGTGACAGATACGAGCAGTTATGACCAGCGTTATTTTGATATGGCTTTATTACCTGATGGACAGGCCGGTGCTATCTGGCTTGATAACAGGAAAGATATCAATGCAGAAGGTTCTACCTTATACTTTGCAAAGACCAGTGGACATGATGGGTTCAAAGGAGAGCATGCCATTGCAGAGACAGCGTGTCAATGTTGTCGTACTGATTTATATGCAGATCCAAAAGGACATTTACATGTAGCATTCAGAGATATCATCAGTGATTCTATTCGTGATATGGTACATTTATTATCTGTGGATAAAGGCGCTACTTTTTCTGCACCTGTAAGGATCAGTGCTGATAACTGGGTAGTGCGGGGATGTCCACACACAGGGCCTGCGATGGCTGCGAATAGTTTTGGTCTGCATTGTGTATGGTTTACAATGGGGGGTGGACAAGGAGTATATTATTGTCATTCTACAGATGAAGGAAAGACCTATTCACAGAGGGATACCGTGAGTGTAACACCGATGGCAAAGCATCCGCAGATAACGGCAGTAGGGGATGATAAGTTAGTGATTGTGTGGGATGAGCCAGTGAAGGTGGGCAGGGAATTTAATAGCAGGGTAGGATATCAGGTACGCAAAGGAAATGGTAGTGTGACGAAATCAGGTATACTAACGGGTGACAGTTTGTACGTGACATTTCCGGTAGTAAAAGCAGTGGATGCGCAAACAGTGTTAGTGGCGTATACGAAAAAAGGAAGTGTATGTTATAGATGGTTAAGTATATAAAACCAAAAAAGGTGTACCATTGTTGGTACACCCTTTGATTTCTTTTTCTCAGTAACTAAAAGCACCTGCCCAGTCCTGGCTGGTAGCCCAGCGACCGTAGTTATTTCTTTTAGATCTGTCGGAGTAGAAGCGCCATTCTGCTTTCCATCTCGGATAGTAGAGACGCAACAAATACAGTGTTGCAAATGTAAGCATAGGGATATGGTTTTTTAGGATAGATAGTTAGCATTATTAATAAACTCTTAAAGTTCATAGATAGTTAGGTATCACATTCCACTTTAATGGTAGTTCGTCATACCATTATTTAACCCCTTGTCAGCCATCATTATACCACATTCATTTATAGACAAAAAGTAAGCTGTCTCAAATATATATAGAAATATCTGCTTATGAAATAACATCTAAGTGTTATTTCATAACTTTTTACTCTTTATAAGTGTAGATAGCATTTGCCTGCTGGGTACATGTGATCACTAAATCATTGATACACACATGCGCGGGTAGTGTAGCACAGTAATAGATGGTATCTGCCACATCTTCTGCCCTTAATGGTGTAAATCCTTTGTACACATCATCCGCTTTGCCGGCATCACCCTTGAATCTTACTACTGAAAACTCTGTCTCCGCAGCACCCGGATGTATAGCCGTTACTTTTATAAAGTAAGGCAGCAGATCGATACGCATACCCTGTGAAATCGCATCTACCGCAGCTTTGGTAGCACAGTATACATTCCCTTTTGCATACACAGTTTTAGCAGCTGTAGACCCCAGGTTGATAATATGTCCTTTCTTACGTGCTTTCAGCCATGGAATCACTACGCGGGATACATACAGTAATCCCTTCACATTCGTATCGATCATCGTATCCCAATCAGACAAAGTACCTTCATCGATTGTAGAAAATCCTAATGCTAACCCCGCATTGTTGATCAGGATGTCTACGGCTTTCCATGAATCAGGGATTTGCGCCAATACACTGCTCACCGCTTTTTCATCCCGCACATCAAAAGTCAAAGGCAGCACCTTGATGCCATTCGCTTTTTCCAGGTCCTGCTGCAAAGCCGTTAATCGTTCCTGCCTTCTACCTGTGAGGATAAGGTCATAACCGTTAGCTGCAAACTTTCTCGCACATGCTTCTCCAAACCCGGCAGTGGCACCGGTGATAAGTACTATACCCATGTCAAAAATGATTATTTACTTCACCAAAGTTACAGTGCCTTTCTTTAAAATTGTTTTTCCTGTGAAATCTTTTCCTTCCAGTATCCAGATATAAGTATCTACTGGTGCAGGTTGCCCTTTGTAAGTGCCGTCCCATCCCTGCCGGAAGTCAGTAGAGGAGTAGACTTCCTGGCCCCAGCGGTTAAAGATGCGGAAGTAATTATATTCAGTGATGCCCACAGGAATAAAACGGAACAGATCGTTTTTTCCATCGCCATTTGGGGTAAAGGCGTTGGGTACATAGATGTCAGGTCCTGTATAGTATTTGATGCTGATAGTATCGTATCCCACACATCCCTGTGAATTGGAGACGCGTAGTATGTAGGTGACGTCTTCATTCCATTTCAGTTCGGGATCTGCAATATTCACATTGCTCAATCCATCTGGTGGCGTCCAGGCAAAGAACTCCCCTCCTGAAGCATGTAGTGTGAAGGGTTGGCCTTTTGCCAGAATAGTATCATTGCCGGCAAAGGGGAAGACCTCATAGATGGTGATATCTTTCGTAACGGTGGCTACACAGGAATGATCTGTGTATAATATCAGGGAAACGGTGTAGACACCTCCATGCTCATAGTTATGGCTTACATGCGCTCCGTAGGCCCTGCTGATTACACTATCTCCTGTTAGCCCCAGGTCCCATCTTCTGTCTGTAATATGTCCGTAAGTGTAAATAGACTTGTCGTCAAATAGAATGCGGTCGCCTTTGCAATAGCCGGTTACATCAAAATCGCCTTTCAACCCCGGGTAGTTACTCACTATGCCGGTGGTGCTATCTGTACAGGCCAGTCCTCTGTTCACTACTAATTTCACAACATATTGCCCGGTATCAGGGTAGAGGTGTCTGAACACGGCCTTATCCGTTACCAGGGTATCAGTACCATCGCCAAAGTCCCAGTAATAGGTGGAAGTATATCCCGCATTGCTGGTATTGGGCATAAGTACACTGAGGTCTGGATCGGGTACACAGTTCTGAAGGGTAGGAGGGAAGCCGGCGGTGATTTTGGTGTTACAGTTAAAAACGGTGAGCAGGATGTCTTTGTGATGAGTACCTATCATTTTGCCTGTGCGGCGATCGAACTCTGTCACACATACGGATACGACGTATTGACCTTCTTTGGGCGGTACACCTGTTAAAAATCCATTGTTGTCAATAGACACCTGTGGTGTGCCACCCATTGGATTTGATCCCGAATAAGGTGACTTATAGCTCACAACATTATTATATGGGGGCGGATTGGCGCTGGCGGCTTCATTACGGCTGGCGCCCCCGGTGAGGGCACTGCACAAACTATAGGTCAGACTATCACCATCGGGGTCGGAGGCAGAGTAATCGTAATACAGCGGCATATTGGCGCAGATCACAATGGCTGCATCTTTGGCAAAGAAAGCGCTCTTGTTCGTCGGACGGCTTTCTGTACCGGGTATCATGCAGTAGAAAGTGGAGCCTTCATGTTCTGAATTGTTGATGTTGGCGAGCTTTTCTCCCCGGCAGCATCGCTGGTAGACGACATAGTAACCTCCCGGGATAGGTCTGAGTGATAAGGTATCCCTGTAAATAGCTACTTCCAGGTTTTGGGCGCGTGGCGCCAAACAAGGATTCCGCAATGTATCGCGCAGCGGATAACGTTCTTTGATAAATAGTAACCTGGCATTTACAACCCGGGAACCACCGGAAGTATAAATATTCACAGGCACCGGATCTTCAAAGTGATCCAGGCAGCCCTGAATTTCACCACAGGTGAAATCAGCATTCCTGTATAGTTTAAGTGTAATCTGATACTTGTAGGTACCATCAGGATTCATGGCTATAAAAGCATAATATATCTCGCCACCAATAATATGGTAACCAGCAGCAGCAACGTGGATCAAACTACAGCAAATAAACAGAATAATAGATCTATGCATTAGTTGGGGTTGTGCATGAGCTCTACGAAGACTTAACTATAGGAATATAAATAAAAAAAAGGAGATGGGCGAATGAATTAAATCGCCATATGAAGGGGTTTGAAAACAATTGGAATCCGCATGAGCGGATTCCGAAATATTATCTGATCAAGGTAACAGTGCCTTTGCGGATCACTGTCTCGCTGTTTACGTTCTTACCCTGCACTACCCATACGTAAGTGCCGATAGCAGCGGGTTTGCCATCATAATTACCATCCCAGCCCTGCAGGTATTCAGTCGTACTGTACATAAGTTTTCCCCAACGGTCAAATACCCTGAAGAATTCCAATTGGGTAATGCCTACCGGCAATGGTCTGAAGATATCATTTTGCCCGTCACCGTTAGGCGAGAAACCAGTAGGTACATAGATGTCCGGACCTACTATGAAACGGAGGTTAATCGCATCTGTACCGGAGCAGCCCTCAGCCGTATAGGCAGTTACGGTATATGTAATATCATGATTGATAGTCGTTGTGGGGGTGTCGATAGTTGGATTGTCCAATCCATCTGCCGGGGTCCACACATAAGTTACGCCGCCGGTAGCATGTAGTGTGAATGGCTGGTTCAGGATGGCAATGGTATCATTACCCGCAAATGCATGTACCTGGGGTACCACGTTGATCTGAACTGTATCAGTCACCGGTCTGGGACAACCCTTGGTGTCAGTGACAGTAACAATATATTGTGTCGTATCTGTTGGCTTAGCCACAGTTGTTGACTGGTTAGGAGCCGTTAAATAAAAGGTCGGCGTCCATTGATAATAGGAGCCACCAGATGCAGTCAGGGTGACCTGGTCTCCATAGCAGATAGTAGTGTCTTCCCCGGCATAAGCAACAGGGGGATCTACCACTTTTAAGCTCACCGTATCATATCCGCTGCAATCACCCAGACTGGCCACTACCGCATATGTTACATCTGGAGAGGGAGGTACAATTATAAGAATGCTGCTGTCGCCCACCTGTGTATTGGTGGATACATCATACCATGTAAGGGGGTAATCCCCATCCGCGAAAGACCTGATATGCAGGGTATCACCCGTACAAACTGTACTATCAGCAATTGTTCTTACAATGAGCGTATCACGTACATCAATATTCACTATCGCGGTATTCGTACAACCTGTTCCATCTGTAAACGTTACGGTATAAGCCGTATCCATTTTTGGACTGACGGTCGGTGTCGCAGTATTGGCGTTGGTAATATTATAATCAGGTGTCCAGGTGTAGGAGCCGGTTACTACCTGTCCATCCACTACACTTTCTGCAGAGAGCTGCAATGAGTTGCGGATACAAAGAAGGGTATCTGGTGTGGTGGTAATAGGTGGATTGTCGTAAACAACGATCGTACTGGTATCGGACCTGACACAACCATTTGTTGTAGTGACATCCAGAATGACAGTATAAGTGCCTGCACCTGGATATTTATACGAAGCTACAGAAGACCATGAAGTATCTGCTGCTGTACTGGTATCGCCAAAGTCCCACCTGTAAGTAGCGATGGCATCTGTAGCACTGGTGGTGGTCGAAGTATTGGTGAATGTCGTTGTTGTATTACTACACAATCCTACGATACGCATATCTGGCGTGAGCTTAGGATATACATATACCACGGCAGTTGCGCTGTCGCCGCAATTGCTGGTACTATCTACCCAGAGTTTTACATTGTATACACCTTCTGCAGCATAGGTATGTGTAAAAGGATCTGTGCTGGTAGTGGTATAAGTGGTGCCATCCCCAAAATCCCAGTCATAGGTTTTACCCTCCGTACTGTAGTTCAGGAAGGTAATGGTGTACCCTGAACAATCATCGTATTTATCCGGCATAGCTGCTTCCACTTCGCGTACGCAGGTAGTGACGATCATGTGAAAATCCTTTCTGTGAATACCAAGTAATTGACCATCGCGATATTCATAGGCACATACAGTGACCACATATTTTCCCGGATCAGGTGCAATACCAGTGATCAAACCGGAATTGGATACGATATAGGCATCATCTCCCAGGGGAGTCGTACCTGTATATGGACTTTTGTAAGGAACGGAAGAATAAGGTGGTGCTACGGCAGCAGGTGGTGTCGCATATTTATCTCCACCATTGGTGACTTTACCACCAGCATAAGCTGCACAGAATACATACACAATACTATCACCATCAGGATCAGTCGCAGAGAAATCGTAAGTAAATTTCTTATTGGCACAAACCAGGACAGCTTCATCCTTATTGAATACAGGACTTGAGTTCGTGATAAAATTATTGGTAGTACCGGGCAATTCTGTAAAGTAAGTGGCACCATTACCCGGATAGTTGGTTGCATCATTCGCCTTGTGCGTATCCACGATGTTCGCCATGGTGTAGTCGCGACAACAGGTCTGGAATGACACTGTGTATCCTGCCGTACTTATAGGCACTGTCACCGTTCCTACATATGTACCAATCTGAAAACAGATCTTAGGAGGATTAACAATACAAGGGTCTGCCGTTCCGGATTCTATGGTCTGCTTGTTGGTTTGTGATATCAGGAAAGGAGAGCCGGAAAGCTGACTGTTATCAGCATTACTGAACACTGCAAAGTATACAGAGTTAGGCAATTCGGCCAGGTTATCAGCTTCATCACACACCCGGTATAGCTTCAGTGTCACCTGGTAGGTAACGGTAGTAGTGGTACTTGATACGTACTTATGCGACATCTCTCCCCCAATGATATGGGAAGCTTTGGAAATCAATCCATAGGAGAGTATCAGGAGCAATAGAAGGGTTCTTTTCACAATTTTTGATCTTGGCAAAAAAGAGTAAACTGATGCAAGAGCTGATTGCTGGCAGTGGGAACTTCCCACATGCCCATGTGGCCTGTTTCTTCAAAAATGTAAATGCTGCTTGTCCGTGGAAGGGACACCTGTGGCAATACACTTTGAAGAGGAACGGCTGTATCATCTTTTCCGATTACAAACAGCACTGGTACTTGTATAGATGACAACACGGCGGTGCGGTCAGGTCTTGTTATCATGGCTTCATAATATGCTTCCATAGAAGCAAGGGGACAAGCAATGCCCATGTTCACATATGCTTCAACACTTTCCGGATGTTTCGCCTTAAAACCCGGGCTGAACATATTTGGAAATGCTTGCCTGATAAATGCTTCACTGCCATATTGTTCCATCAGTTTGATGGATTTACGGCGCGCTTCTATCTTCTCTTCGGTATCAGCGAGGGCTGTAGAATGGAACAGGCCCATTCCCTGTAGTATTGATGGGTACTTTTCTGCAATAGCGAGGGCTACATATCCACCCATGGAGTGGCCGATGATCACCGCTTTTTCTATACCGGCAGACTGTAATGAGGTATAGACATTATCAGCCATGCTATCAATAGTCAACGCAGTGGTGAGCGGATTATTGCCAACTCCCGGTAAATCCAGCGCAATTACTTCAAAGTATTCACTTAAATATTCTTTCTGCACATTCCAGATCCCCGAATTTTCAGCAAATCCATGCAGCAATACCAAGATGGATCTCTCTTCTCTTAGATGAATATTTTGGGTAGAAAGTTTATTCGGCATCAGAAAAATAATTTATTTGAATACGATATTATGTTGGCGCGGAAATATATATTGAGGAGCAAGCGGTAACGTAAAATAGATTTTATTGATGTTTACAAACGTTTACGTGTCAGCCGCAAAAAGAAACTGTAAAGGATCAGCAATATACAAAATAGAACAGCCGCCTTTGACAATAAATCTCCATATTTTACATAGAACGTCATATAATTGCCTGGT
The DNA here is from genome assembly GCF_034274695.1 of Chitinophaga sp. LS1. Taxonomy (NCBI): domain Bacteria; kingdom Pseudomonadati; phylum Bacteroidota; class Chitinophagia; order Chitinophagales; family Chitinophagaceae; genus Chitinophaga; species Chitinophaga sp. LS1. The sequence goes on along the minus strand of NZ_CP128362.1, from coordinate 295,562 downwards.
GTTACACGTGCTTTTAAAACACCTTCCTGCCAGTAAGGGAGAGATGCTGTAATATTTCCTTCCGGATCTATGAATGCCGAGATGCCGGTATTGGCGCTTCTGGCCACCCAACGGCGTGTTTCAATAGCACGCAGTCGGGCATATTGCAGGTGCTGACGGTGGCCTTCGGTATTTCCCCACCAGCCATCATTGGTCATGATAAAAAGAATGTTCGCACCCTTTCTTACATGCTCAGCCACAAATTCCCCATATACAGATTCATAACAGATAGTAGGGAATACCTTTATGTTTTCAGCCTTGTTTTCCATGACTTCTACACCCGGTGTACGGCCATAGCTACCGCTAATACCACCAAGATCCAGGGCCAGGTAATCCATAAATTTCAGGTAGTGAACATAAGGGATCAACTCAACCCCCGGTACCAGTTTAGATTTATGATAGACCTGCACTACGTTCGATGTATCAATAAGCACACCGGCATTGAATACATCATATACCATATCGCCATCAGCATTATGGCGGGCAGATGTAGAGGCTTCATCATTTTTCTCGTACCGCTTTAGTGTAACGGCACCAGTTACAAGGCTGGCTTTTGGATATTTGTGTAATAATAACCGGATCCTTTGCGTAAAATTTTCGTAAGCGATTTTGTCTTCCCACGCACCATGAACAAAAAGGGCTGTTTCAGGCCATACGATAAATGCGGTATTGGAGTCAATTTTCTCTTCAGTGAGCTGAAGCATTTTATTAACTTCCAGCGATTCATTTTCATCTGCAAATTTATCGTAAGGGTCAATATTGGGTTGTACCACAACGACTTCGGTAGTATTTTGGGGAGCATGCAGCCCAGTGTCAATGACGCCACTTATCAGCAAAGGCACCACCAGTATCAATACTGGTTTCCAGATCTGTTTTACAACAGGCCGTTTGTAAAATTTATACTGAAACCAAACATGGTAAATCGCAAGGTTCGTAGCCAGTATCCACAATGTACCACCACTTACGCCTGTATATTCATACCATTGTACCCATGTAGGATGCATGGCAAAAGCGTTGCCAAGGCTGAGCCATGGCCAGCTAAGTTCCCATTGCAGGTGGATGTATTCAAACGTCATCCAGTAGACAATGAACGTAAAATAAGCAAGGGTTGGGCTCACCCATTTACGGGTTCTGCGGTATCCCATCACGGGTACAAGCATGAACAGGGTATTGAGCAGATTGGCGGCTACACCGCTGGCAGGCACGGTGGTATTGCCCACCCACCAGGTAGTGGCTACATTCCAGCAGAAGAGTAACAGGAAGGCGCATCCGAAAAAGCGCGATCTGTTCTCAACAATATCCGCCAGCCGAAGCAGGGGGATAAATGCAATGAAAATCAAAAAGGTAAGGGGTGAGGTCGGCCATGCTGCCCAGAGTAGCAGGCTGCCTGTAAGGCTCAAAATAGCGGGTAAATAACGTTTTGCCATAGCGGGTCAAAAATAAGGATTATGACTAAGCGGCATCAAAATAAAAAAGGGGGAAACATAAAAGTAAAATTAGACGCTGCGGATCGCTTAAATAACTCCCTGACTCCAGTGGGTATCCAAATAAAACATTCATGAAAGAGGGAATTCACCAACGGGTAATGAAAACCATTTTCAATGAAAAAGGGAGCGTATCATGCTTTTGATACACTCCCTTCCATTATTTTATCATTAATTATCTGCTATAGTTCGGTGCTTCCTTGGTGATCACCACATCATGTGGGTGATTTTCCTTTACAGTAGCCGAAGAGATCCTGATAAACTGTGCTGCCTGCAGTGCTTTGATATCTTTAGAACCAGTCAGACCCATACCAGCACGGAGACCGCCTACATACTGTTGAATCACTTCACCCAGGTTACCTTTGTAAGGTACACGACCTACGATACCTTCTGGTACCAGTTTCCTGATATCATCTTCATCCTGGAAGTAACGATCTTTGGAACCTTCTACCATCGCTTCCAGAGAACCCATACCACGATATGATTTGAACTTACGTCCTTCGTAGATGATAGTTTCTCCAGGGCTTTCTTCAGTACCAGCGAAGATAGAGCCCGCCATTACGCAGGATGCACCTGCAGCGAGAGCCTTCACCATATCACCGGTATAACGGATACCACCATCTGCAATAACCGGTACACCCAGTTTTTTCAGTGCAGTAGCTGCATTCATCACAGCAGAGAGCTGAGGGAAACCAGCACCTGTTACTACACGGGTAGTACAGATAGAACCCGGTCCAACACCTACTTTCACTGCATCAGCACCTGCTTCAGCCAGTGCCAGTGCACCATCGCCGGTAGCTACGTTACCTGCAATCACCTGTAATTTAGGGAAGGTTTTCTTCAGTTTTCTCAGACCATTCAGTACACCTATTGAGTGACCGTGTGAGCTATCGAGACATACTACATCTACACCAACGTTGATGAGTGCCTGTGCTCTTTCCAGTACATCAGGAGTGATACCTAATGCGGCGCCTACAAGGAGACGACCATATTCATCTTTGATAGCATTTGGATAGCTGGTCAGCTGCAGAATATCACGGTAAGTGATTAATCCTACAAGTTTACCATTCTTACCAACTACTGGTAATTTCTCGATTTTATTCTGTTGAAGGATCTTCTCTGCTTTCTTCAGATCGGTACCTTCTGGTGCAGTTACAAGGTTCTGAGAAGTCATTACTTCGCTTACAACGCGTTTCATGTTCCTTTCAAAACGAAGGTCACGGTTGGTAAGGATACCAACGAGCTTTTTGCTTTCGTCTATGATAGGAATACCACCGATGCTGTTTTCTTTCATCAGGCGGAGCGCTTCTCCGATAGATGCATTTGCATGCAGAGTCACCGGATCGAGGATCAGCCCGTTTTCACTACGCTTTACCTTACGTACTTGCTCGGCCTGTTTTTCAATGGACATATTCTTGTGCAGAATACCGATACCACCCTGGCGTGCCAAAGAGATGGCCAGATTAGCTTCTGTAACGGTATCCATGGCAGCAGAGACCATTGGAATGTTCAGGCGTAAAGTTTTAGTAAGTTGCGTGCTGATATTAACGTCTCTGGGCAAGACTTCAGAGTAGGCTGGAACCAGAAGTACATCGTCAAAGGTAAGTCCGTCCTCTACAAATTTCGGTTTTGATTTTCCGGCAGGCATGTTGCAACTATTTGTCAGTTATTAAATAATTGCACGCAAATCTACAGCTATTTAAGTAAATAGAAAAATTGTTGTGACGCTGGTCATCCCCATTCCTAATTTTAAATTCCCTCAAACCAGCTGGTAGCGCTGCCCAGGTGCACTTCTTAACAATTTATTCATCTCCAGCTGAAAGATCACGGAGGCTACTTTGCTCTCCGGCAATGGACTTCTGCTATATATATGATCTATATGAAAATGCTCACTCCTATTAAAAAGCGCTAATATCTGCCGCTCCTCCTCTTTCAGTTCCACCTGTATCTCCTGCTGCTGAGGCATTACGGGCTTCCTGACCGCATCATCCCAGTTCATGGCCTTCAATATATCTTCTGCATCCGTAATCAGCATTGCCTGATTATTTTTTATCAGATGATGACACCCCGCTGACTTCGGATCTCCTACACGCCCCGGTATGGCAAATACATCCCTGTTATAACTATTGGCAATATCTGCGGTGATCATTGATCCTCCTTTTATACCACTCTCTATCAATACGGTAGCATCCGACATCCCTGCCACTATCCGGTTCCTTTTAGGGAAATTAGGCTTATCCGGGGTTGTCTCTCTGCCATACTCCGTAAGCAATCCACCCTGCTCCACCATCTGCCTGGCGGTATTTGCATGTACATCAGGATAGATCCTGTCCAGTCCATGCGCCAGTATACCAATGGTGGGCATACCATGCTTCAGTGCCGTAGCATGGGCAAGCACATCTATGCCATAGGCAAGCCCGCTCACTACCATAATATTACTGGCTTCCAGCCCCGCTATCAGATTTGCACACACTTCCCTGCCATGTGCCGTAGGCGTTCGTGTACCAATCACATTAATGATGCGCGTGGTATTCAGATTTGCATTTCCTTTATAATATAACAGAAAAGGATGATCATAACAATGCAGCAACCTTTGTGGATATAGTGGAGATTGAAAACTGATGGCTGCAATCTGGTACTTTTCCAGGAAATTCATTTCCCTGTCTACCCAGCGAAAATCATTAAACTGCCTGATGGCATTCGCTCTTACTTTCCCCAGCATAGGCAGGCTTTCCAGCTCTCTCCGGCTCGCTTTAAAAATGTTACCTGCATTTTCAAAGTAAGTCGTTAACTGTTGTGCGATCTTATTTCCTATCTGTGGTATTTTCGTAAGTGCAATCTGATAACGTGTTTCTTCCTGCATTTCCCTACTTTTGTGGTCAACTATCTTAAGTTACAATTTTATTTTCATGTTTTTATCAATCCGCCTCACTTTTCTCCTTACATTCCCCCTCTTATTCGCATGTAAGGCTCCAAAACCAGTTGCACAGCATACGGCCTTAGTGCCTTATGGACCTGCATTTGCGGCGTTATGGCAACAACGTTCTGCTGAATATAAAGCACTCTGTTTTCAGGCATACAACATCGCCCGTCTTCGTCTCAACGAAGATCTGGAAAGCAGTTTTCCAAAACCAATGGCGATTGTTACGGACATTGATGAAACAATTTTAGACAATAGTCCTTACAATGTACATGTTGCATTGAAAGGTGAAAATTACAGCGACAAAACCTGGCAGGAATGGACCAGCAAAGCCGCTGCTGATACTGTACCCGGGGCATTGTCCTTCTTAAAATACGCGGCTGAAAAAGGGGTGCATGTTTACTACATCACAAACCGTTCAGAAGCAGAACGCGGTGTAACATTACAAAATTTACAACGCTGGAATTTTCCTGATGCTGATAATGAACACCTGATCTTAAAAACAACAACTTCAAGTAAAGAAGAAAGACGTTTGCATGTAGCACAAACACACGAGATCATTTTGCTGATGGGGGATAATCTGGGAGACTTCTCCGCCATCTTTGAAAAGCAACCAGCTGATAAAAGAGAAGCGGCTACAAAGCAATCTGCTGCTGAATTTGGGAGCCGGTTTATTGTGTTACCAAACCCTATGTATGGCGATTGGTTACCGGCATTGTTCCAGTATAATTACAAACAAAATATCGATTCAATATTGCAAACGCAATTAAGAAATTATTAGTCAGGCCCACGGCAGTGCCGCCGGAGGCCCGCTCAAAATAAAAAACAGGATGTATCAAAAATAAATGAACCTCCTTAGAACTGCATAAATAAAAAAGAGCGTGTATCTTTTGATACACGCTCTTTTTTATTTATGCAGTTCTTATAGCTTAATAATCTTAAACTCTGTTCGCCTGTTCTGCGCCCTTCCTTCCGGGGTTTCATTATCCGCCACCGGCTTATTTTCTCCATATCCTTTCGCTATTAACCGCTCAGACGCTATTCCTTTCTGCACTAAATATTGCACCACTGCCTGTGCACGTTTATCAGACAGTGTCAAATTGATCTGATCATTACCCACATTATCCGTATGTCCGCTTATTTCCACGATCATCGTCGGGTTCTCTCTCATCAATCCAACTAACCTGTTCAACTCAACAAAAGACTCCGGTTTCAATGTATACTCCCTGCTGGCAAAGAACACATTGTTCAATACCATAACTGCACTTGTATCCAATGGTACCAAAGGTACTTCTCTGAAATAACCAGTATCCTTATCAGCACCTTTCAGTGAGAAATTCTCAGAATAGAACAGGTATCCTTTCCTGTTTACATTCAGTCCATAATCCCTGCCAACCGGCAATGCCACCAGGTAATTACCTAACAGGTCACTCTTGATATTCGCCATTGTCTGCCCTGTTTCCAGGTCCTGCAGCTCAATATTTGCCACCAGGCGTTTCTGACTTTTCTTATCAAACACATATCCTCTTACATACAACGTCTTCAACGGTCTTGCAGCAGGATACAATTCAAAACTATAAATATCCAGCGCTCCACGGCTATCCATACGATCAGAAGCATAATACGCCGTTTTACCATCTGCAGCTACTACCAGGCTCGATTCCTCATCCGTGGTATTAATCGGATACCCCATATTCACGGCTGGTCCCCAGTTACCATCCGCTTGTCTGCGGGAATAGAACAGGTCCATTCCGCCAAAACCCTCATGCCCGTTGGAGGCAAAGTACAATGTCTGGTTATCCGCATGAATAAAAGGGGTTGCTTCATCGCCAGTTGTATTGATATTAGGTCCCAGTCTTTCAGGAGTACCCCATCTGCCATTGGATTGCAACTGGCTCATGAAGATGTCGGAACCTGCATCTGTTGTGGCCCTGGAAAAATATAACGTTTGTTTATCAGGAGAGAGACAAGGTTGTGACTCCCAGTCCCGCGTATTAATCGGATTACCCAGGTTCATAGGTTCTACCCAAAGACCTTCTTCTGTTCTGATAGCATAGTAGATATCGCAGCTGCCACGTCCATTTGGAAAATTACAACCTGTAAACACCAGCATATTACCATCCTGCGAAATGTTCTGCGCACCTTCATTGAAAGCGGTAGAGTTAATAGGTGCACCCATATTATACGCTTTCTTCCAATGCATGCTGTCGTCTCTTTCTGACACATAGAAATCTTCGTTCTTGCCATTCACTCTGCGTGTAAAAACAAGCATCTGGTTATCGATGGTCAGGGAGGGGAAGTATTCGGCATCTTTGGTATTGATATTATCGCCCAGGTTAATGGGGGTAAAAGGTACCGGGTGAGCTGCTTCTCTGGCGGCGTAAGTATAAGTTTTCTGAAGGGCTTGTGCTTTTGGATTATTGATCTTGCCTGTTGCAATGTAAAGATTGATATTGGCAAGGGCATCACTAAATCGGCCAACACCTGCCAGGGCCTTGGAGTAAGCCATCAATGCCGGTCGGATAGAATTGCTATCCAGCCGTCTGAGGGTTTCAAAACTCGTAACCGCCTCTTCATATTTTTTCAACTCTACATAGGAAATCGTCATTTGTCCATAGGCGTCTGCAAATCCAGGTTCAGCCCGTATCGCTTCCTGCAAATAAATAATAGCATCTTCCGTTTTATACTCCGAAACCGCCAACTGTGCATTGTCAAAACTCTTCTGTGCTTTTTTCTTAGCGTTATCATAGGTTACTACCTGAGCATGCACACCCAGGCAAATCACAAGACAACTCAGCAATATTGGGAATTTAGCCATAACTCATGATTGGGAATGTGGGTCCAATATATGAAAAAATCGCCAGATGAATACCTTTCTATCAGATAATCAATGCGATTACATATTTTTTTCTCAATAAACGTAATGACCTGAACGCGTATTGTACTTATGGCACATTAATGTATTTATGCACCTGAAGGGAGAGCTGCCACTTAGGGTTGTCCTTGATATAGTCGATGATAAGGGGAGTCATTTCAGCCGCTTTATTCCATTCCGGCTGAATATATAGTTTACAATGAGGGCCTGCCAGTGCAGCATATTTCTCAGCCCAGGCAAAATCACTTTTATTAAAGATCACCACCTTCAGTTCATGAGCCAATGCACAGATTTCAGGCAGTGGTGCCTTAAATTTCTTAGGAGACAAGGTGATCCAGTCCCAGTTACCGGATAGGGGAGAAGAACCTGAAGTTTCAATATGTGTGCGGAAACCCGCTGCATGCAGATCTGCTGTCAGTGCATCCAGGTTATGCATCAATGGCTCGCCACCCGTGATCACGGCAATACGGCCGGGATAGTTCGCTGCCTCGCCCACGATATCCGTGAGTGCCAGCTGTGGATGACGATCTGCCTCCCAGCTATCCTTCACGTCACACCAATGGCAGCCTACATCGCAACCGCCCAGACGGATGAAATAAGCTGCACAACCCTGATAATTACCTTCACCCTGAATAGTGTAAAAGCGTTCCATTACCGGGAGCGTGCGTACGTTTGGATATGTGGCAGTCATTGACATAATGCAAAGGTACGCATATTGCCGTTAGCACTATGCGTACCATCTATTCTCTAAGATTAGTTCATATTTCCTTTCTGACCTACAGCGGCGTGGTAGGTATTCTTCAGCAGTGCTGCGATGGTCATTGGACCTACACCACCCGGAACCGGCGTGATATAGCTGCATTTTTCAGCAACTTCATCAAAATTCACATCACCTACCAGTCTGTGACCAGATTTCTTAGAAGGATCAGCAATACGGTTGATGCCTACATCCACGATAGCAGCACCTTCTTTCACCATATCAGCAGTCACGAAGTTCGGACGACCAATAGCTGCAACGATGATATCTGCCTGGAGACAGATTTCTTTCAGGTTTGCAGTCTGTGAGTGAGTGAGGGTAACGGTGCAGTTGCCAGGGTAAGTGTTTCTGCTCAGCAGGATGCTCATAGGCGTACCTACGATGTGGCTGCGGCCGATCACTACAGCGTGTTTACCTTTTGTTGGAACTTTGTAGTGTTCCAGCATCAGCATAATGCCGTAAGGTGTAGCCGGGATGAAAGTAGGCAGGCCACTGACCATTTTACCAACGTTTACCGGGTGGAAACCGTCTACGTCTTTGCTTGGATCGATGTTATTGATTACAACTTCTTCGTTGATGTGCTTAGGAAGCGGTAACTGTACGAGAATACCGTCAATATCTGCATTTTCATTCAGAAGAGTGATATTGTCAAGCAGATGTTTTTCGGAAATTTTTTCATCAAAACGCAGCAGGGTGGAGTTATATCCGATCTCTGCGCAGGACTTAACTTTTGAAGCAACGTATGTTTCGCTGGCGGGATCATTACCTACCAGAATAGCAGCCAGGTGAGGAACTTTCTTGCCTAAAGCTTTCAGTTCCGTTACTTTTTCTGCCAGTTGGGCTTTGATAGCCGCTGATACCAGTTTACCGTCTAAAATTTGCATGCGCAAAGTTAGGCTTAATTGAGAAAATTATCTGCAAATTTCTATAGCAGCACAAAAAACGCTTCTGTTTGGTGGAAAATGTGTTTAAAACAGAAAAACTTCCAACTTCGCCCAATGCATTCAAACAAAAAAGCTACTAACTCTTCTGCAAAAACATTAAAACCAAAAAGTTCCTGCCTTCGCTAAAAGCATTAATATCAAAACGCTCCCGCTCCTCCGCAACTATTAAAAACAAAAAAGCACCTGCCTGCTGGCAGATGCTTTTTTGTATATACGAATAAGTTTAATCCCGATGTTATTTCTCCTCCCTCACAAGTTCCGCAAAACAAGTTCCCCGCCTTCAAAATTTCAAATTTAGGTAACTTGTCTTGCTCTGAATAGAACTTGATAAATAATAGTGGAAATTTTAAAGGCAGGCTTAGGACCGTAATATAATCAATTTTTTGGAGATGCGGATAAAATTTCCGGATCAGCCTGCCCCGCATATTTTTTAAAGTTTTGTACAAACCTGTTAGCGAGGTCTGCCACCTGTTTGTCAAAAGCCGCTTTATCTGCCCAGGTATTGCGTGGATCCAGCATCTCTGTCGGTACCCCCGGACAATGTTCCGGAATACCAAAGCCAAAGAGTGGAAAATCTTTATAAGCAATCCTGTCCAGTTGGCCACTGAGCGCTGCAGACACCATCGCCCGGGTGTATTTCAGGGAAATACGCTGACCAGTACCATAAGCACCACCTGTCCACCCGGTGTTGATCAGCCACACCGCTACTTCCTGTTTTTTCAGTTTCTGCCCCAGCAGTTGTGCATATTGCACAGGGTGCAGCGGCAGGAACGGTGCACCAAAACAGGTGCTGAAAGTAGTAGTGGGTGCTGTCACCCCTGTTTCTGTACCCGCTACCCTGGCTGTGTAGCCGGATATAAACTGGTACATAGCCTGTGCCGGTGTCAGTCTTGATATAGGAGGTAATACCCCAAAGGCATCACAGGTCAGGAAGAAAATATTGGAAGGGATATTTCCTATTGAAGGAATGACCGCATTGTCAATATAATCCAGTGGATAAGATACCCGGGTATTTTCTGTTATACACTTATTGGCAAAGTCTACTTTATTAGTCCCTTCATAGCACGAGACATTCTCCAGCAGTGCGCCTTCGCGGATCGCTTTGAATATCTGCGGCTCCTTTTCTTCACTCAGGTCTATACACTTTGCATAGCAGCCACCTTCGAAATTGAAGATATGATGGGAAGACCAGCCATGCTCGTCATCGCCTATCAGTTTGCGTGCAGGATCTGCACTCAGGGTGGTTTTTCCTGTACCACTCAATCCAAAGAAGATCGCCGTATCTCCCTGCTCATCCTGGTTGGCAGAGCAGTGCATGGGCAATACCCCATGCATTTGTGGTAGTATATAATTAAGTATGGTGAAAATGCCTTTCTTGATTTCTCCGGTGTACGCCGTACCACCAATCAGCACTATTTTGCGTTCAAAACTGATGGCTGCAAAATTTTCCTGCCTGGTCCCGTCCATAGCGGGATCCGCCAGGAATCCAGGTGCCTGGATCACGGTCCAGTCTGCATGCAGATCCTCCAGTTCTTCGGTGGAAGGACGCAGGAACATATTATAGGCAAAGAGGTTGGCCCAGGGAGTTTCTGTCACTACCTGGATATTGATGCGATAAGCCGGATCAGCGCAGGCAATACAATCCCGTACCCAGATCTCTTTTCCCTTAAAATATGCGGTAATTTTTTGGTACAGCCCATCAAAATGATTGGCAGACATTGGAATGTTAAAGTCATTCCAGTTCACTGTTGCAGAAGTAAGCGCATCTTTAACGATGAACTTATCTTTAGGAGAGCGGCCGGTAAATTTCCCGGTGTTTACGGACAAGGCTCCGTTGGCTGTGAGGGCTCCCTGTTTCCGTGCCAGTGTTTGCGACACCAGCACGGCAGGTGCTGTCTGATAATAGATAGCTGCTGTATGCTCAATTCCTATAGCTGATAGGATGGCATCAGGGTTCCTTACGCTGCTAACTTGCATAGTAAGATTGTTTTGGTGTGTTAAAGCAAAGCTGCGTCTTTTTTTGAAATTATCAAATTAATAGCCCTCTGTTAACACAAATTTAGAAAAAATAGATGCTAAATGGATATCAAATTAGATAAATTCTAAAATGGCCGGGGCTGTTTTGCTGGAAACAGTAATTAATTATGGGCTGTAAATACACTTATCCTCTTCCATTGTACACGCATATTCACCTCTTCAATTTTACTTCCTAAAATTTCAGTAGGTTTGACGCGTGTTTTAATCAATAGGATCAATTATGAAAAATTTGCCACTGGATTCACAGATTTTCATCAAAAATCGCCAGCGCTTTATTGCGGAAATGCAACCCAATTCCATTGCAATCATCAATTCCAACGATGAGTTGCCCAGCAATGGAGACGCTTTATACAGATTCGAGCAAAACCATGATCTGTACTGGTTGACGGGTGTTGAGCAGGAGGATACCATGCTCATTTTATACCCGGACAATCCGGATCCTAAGTACAGAGAAGTGCTTGTATTAGTACGTCCAAATGAGTTGAAAGAGAAATGGGATGGCCACCGTCTGCGCAAAGACGAGGCACTGGCTGTATCGGGTATAGCTACGGTTATTTGGCTGGATGTGCTGGATGGATTATTACAACCATGGATTCACGAAGCCACTAATATCTATTTAAATACCAACGAGAATAACCGTAAATCCAGCCTCATCGCTGTCAGGGATTACCGCTATGCAGAAGAAATGCGTGCCCGTTATCCTTTGCACAACTACCTGAGAGCGGCTGTTATTTTCAAAAAACTGCGTGCTGTTAAGACACCTGAAGAGATCAACGTGCTGCAGACCGCGATGGACATTACAGAAAAGGCACTTCGCCGTCTGTTCAGATTCATTCGTCCAGGCGTATATGAGCACGAAATTCAGGCAGAGATCATACACGAATTCCTCTCCAACCGTTCAGACGGTGAAGCCTATACTTCTATCATTGCCAGCGGTGACCGTGCCCGCACCCTGCACTATGTTTCCAACAACCAGGAGTGTAAAGACGGCGAACTGGTACTGATGGACTTCGGTGCTGCTTATGGTGGTTACAATGCTGACCTGACACGTACCGTACCGGTGAATGGTAAATTCACTCCCCGTCAGCGCGAAGTATACGATGCCTGTCTGCACCTGCATAACTATGCTAAATCAATCCTGAAGCCAGGACTGACCATTGCAAAATACCATGAAATGATGGGGGAAGAAGCAGGAAAAGTGTTCGTAAAAATCAACCTGCTGAAGGAAGAAGATATCAAAAACCAGGATCCTGAATCACCTGCATACCGCAAATATCTGTATCATGGTATTAGCCATCACCTGGGTGTAGGCGTACACGATTTAGGGCCATCTTTCTGGCAGCCGATTCCTGATGGCGCCGTACTGACCATTGAGCCAGGTATCTATATTGAAGAAGAGAAGATGGGTGTAAGAATTGAAAACAACGTGTGGATAACTTCAAAAGGCAATATCGACCTGATGAAAAATATTCCTATCACTGCTGATGAAATTGAATCTTTAATGAAAAAATAAGGTAATACGTACGCTATTGCGTAATATTAGCGTTAGATTTACCAAAAAATACAGAACCAAGGTTGTATCAAAAGAAAATCCTGCCCGGTTTAACCCGGATACCTGATGGGGGAGCATCTTTGCTTATGCAATTCTCTGGCCCGTCAAATGACTTTTGATACAACCTGCTGGACTATCACAATGAAACAACTTCCTAACATCCTTACACTGGGTAATTTGTTTTGCGGTGCGCTGGCAATCATTTACATCCTGCATGCACCACAATACATCGCCGAATTCAATGGACATGACTACGCCGTAACAAATCCTGCACCTGTCTACTGGGCATCCGGGCTGGTAGTACTGGCTGCGATATTTGACTTTCTGGATGGGTTGGCTGCACGCCTGTTGAAACTAGGTTCCCCATTTGGAAAGGAGCTGGATTCACTGGCAGATATGGTGACGTTTGGCGTAGTGCCGGGTATGATCTTCTTCCGTTTGTTGCGTAGTGCTTATATGCAGATGCCGGATGTATTTGACGTATCTTATGTCAACCTGGCTCCGGCCTTGCTGGTGCCTTGTTTTGCAGCATTCCGGCTGGCTAAGTTCAACCTGGATACCCGTCAGTCAGAGAATTTCATTGGGGTTCCTACCCCGGCAGTAGGGCTGCTGGTAGCGTCTTTCCCATTGATCATGCTGTACAATCCGTATAATCTGGCGCACTACCTGCAAAATATCTGGCTCCTGTATATTATGATAGCTGTGCTTTGTTACCTGATGGTGGCAGAGATGCCGATGCTGAGCATGAAGTTCAGGAATTTTAATCCTACACAGAACTGGCCACGGTTTTTACTGTTGATATTAGCAATATTGGCAATACCAGTATTGAAATTTGCAACAGTGCCGTTTGTATTTGTTGTGTATGTCTTATTATCAGTGGCGGCACGCCCTGCTACAACAGCTAAGTAAATAGCAATTCTTTCTAAATAAATAGTACTTCTTTTTTCATATAAATATTGGCCGGCATGCTTCATGCCGGCCAATATTTATTTAAGCCGAAGGAAATGGCTTTCCCCGAAGGGAAAGCCATTTCCTTCGGCTTAAATAAATACCATCTACAGCCCTCCTCAAACAAACCCAGCTTGTTTTTTGCGATTTATGTATTAGGTTTGCGTCAAAATTTTAGAAAAAATGACGTTTACTGCACATATCAACGTGATGCCACTGAAAGAATTACTGGATCCACAGGGGAAAGCGGTAATGAGTGGTTTAAAGAATCTTGGCATTACCCAGATCAATGATGTGAGAATCGGAAAACATATTACGCTGCATATAGAAGCTGCTACAAAAGAAGAAGCACAGACCCTGGCTGAGAACGCCTGTCAGAAACTGCTGGCTAACCAGGTAATGGAATCTTTTGAAGTAACTATTCAATAAATAATTAATAAGGCTGACTTTCATGCGCTAAAGCTTACTTTAGCTGCCAGAAGTCAGCCTTACGTGTTTTATTCAGGAAAGATGCACTACCGGTAGATGTTGCCGGTATGTCATGCGCCATACGTTCTTTATGAAGCTTTATCTCGTTCCATCTCCCATAGGCAATCTTGCCGATATTACTTACCGCGCTGTAAAAGTACTGGAAGAGGCAGACCTGGTGCTGGCAGAAGATACCCGCACCTCTGGTGTGCTATTGAAGCACTACAACATCAATAAACCCATTACTCCTTATCATCAGCACAATGAGCACAAAGTATTGCAGCACCTGTTACAACAATTACAGGCCGGCAAAACAATGGCCCTGATCACCGATGCCGGTACTCCCGGTGTATCTGATCCCGGATTTTTGCTGGTGAGGGAATGTGTACGTGCAGGTGTACCAGTGGAATGCCTGCCCGGCGCTACAGCTTTTGTGCCGGCGCTTGTGAACAGTGGTATACCTATGACCCGGTTTGCTTTTGAAGGCTTTCTGCCATTGAAGAAAGGCCGCCATACGCTGTTTACACAGCTGGCTACAGACGAACGTACCCTCGTATTTTATGAATCTCCACACCGCATTGTAAAAACACTCGAAGATATGATCGGTTACTTTGGCGCTGACAGACAATGCTGCGTGAGCCGTGAACTGACCAAGATGTTCGAGGAAAACAAGCGAGGTACCCTGCAGGAAGTACATGACTACTTCAAGGAAAAAGGAATAAAAGGGGAAATCGTACTGATTTTACAGGGTGCTCCCGGTAGGAAAAAAGCACAGGAAGAAGAAGAATAACTCAGTATCTTCATGACAGGCAGGAGATTTGCAGTATCTCCCCACGTAAACGCAAAAGTTAAGTCGAAAGCATAAAGCGGCCTACAGCTTACACCCTGACCGGGGTATGTACCGCATTTGTCATACAACAAAAATAGTATTAGGAAATGAAGCACATGTCAGTAGTTAAAGGCCTGATGGTGTGCCTGTTGGCAGCAGGTTTCGTACCTGCGCAGGCACAGCCTGACCGTTGGCAACAACGGGTAAAATATGTTATGGATGTAAATGTAGATGCAACCACTAACCGTTTTACAGGTAAGCAAAAACTGGAGTATACCAATAACTCACCCGATACATTGTACAAGGTGTTCTATCACCTTTACTGGAATGCATTTCAGCCAGGCAGCATGATGGATGTGCGTAGCCGTGAGCTGGGCAAAACAGTGATAGGTCGTGACGCCAAAGGCAATGAAAGGAGAGACTGGGATTACCGTGTAGCAGATAGGATCTCTAAATTCACACCTGAGCAAACCGGCTATCAGCATGTGCTTTCACTGAAACGTGATGGTGTACCACAGCCTTTCAATATGCTGGAAACCATCCTGGAAGTGCCACTGAAAAAACCAATCCTGCCGCATAGCACGACTACCTTCGAAATGGAGTTTGAAGCACAGGTGCCAGTGCAAACCCGCCGTAGTGGCCGTAATAATTCAGAAGGTGTAGACTACTCCATGTCGCAGTGGTATCCTAAAATGTGTGAATACGATTACGAAGGCTGGCATGCCACTCCTTACATCGCACGTGAGTTCTACGGCGTTTGGGGTGATTATGATGTGAAGATTGCGATGGACAAAAAGTTCGTGATTGCAGCTACCGGCTATTTACAGAATCCTAACCAGATCGGTTATGGTTATGAAATGACGGGCACCAAAGTGATCCGTCCTGCCGGGGAGAAGCTGAACTGGCATTTCATTGCAAACAACGTACATGATTTTGTATGGGCAGCCGATCCTGATTATAAACACATCACCCAACAGGTAGATGGCTTTGTCGCACACTTCTTTTACATTGAGAATGATATCACAAAGGATACCTGGCCTGCATTTGCAAAGATGATCCCAGGTGCATATGAATATATCAAAGCACATTATGGTCCTTATCCTTACAAGAGCTTTAGCTTTATACAAGGTGGCGATGGTGGTATGGAATACCCAATGGCTACCTTGATCATGGGCAATGGTAAACTGGAAGGATTATATGGATTGGGTGTGCATGAATGGATGCATAGCTGGTACCAGGGAATGCTGGGTACCAACGAAAGCCTGTATCCATGGATGGATGAAGGTTTCACAACATTTGCAGAGAACAATGTATTGTATCATACATTGGATTCTACCAAAGAAGCTTTTGCACAGGAGGGGTCTTACAATGGCTATTACAACCTGGTAAAAAGCGGGTTTGAAGAGCCAATGAGTACCCATTCTGATCATTACAATACGAACTATGGTTATACACAGACAGCGTACAATAAAGGTGCTGTGTTCTTAGAGCAGTTAGGTTATGTAATCGGTACAGAGAACAGGGATAAAGGATTGCTGCGTTATTATTCAGACTGGCGTTTCAAACATCCGAATCCAAATGATTTCATTCGTGAAATGGAGAAGGAAAGCGGAATTGCGCTGGATTGGTATAAGCAATACTTAGTCTATTCTGTGAAGCATATTGACTATGGAATTGATACGGTTTTCACCAACGATAATAGCAAGACGGTAATTCGTTTGCGCAGAGTGGATAACTTCCCAATGCCGATTGATTTGTTGGTAACAACAAAGGCAGGTAAGAAGTTCATGCACTATATACCGCTATCATTGATGTATGGCACAAAGCCCAATGAAGATGGTAATATTATGCGTACCGTGCATGATGCATGGAGATGGACCAGCCCTACATATGATGTAGTGATTGATACGCCAATGGGCGATATAGGAGAAATAGTGATCGATCCCAGCTTACGCATGGCGGACATTAACCGCAGTAACAATACGTTGAAGTTATAAATTTTTAATAATAATAAGGGAAGAGGGAGTTCCGGCTTTTAAACCGGGGCTCCCTCTTTTCTTTGAAATGTTTTTCATTCCCCGTTGGAGAATTCCCTTTTTCATGAAGGTTTTATTCGGGTAAACTAGTATATTATAAGTACACTATAAGGTCATCATAAGGGCACCTCAATATCAAATCGATATTAAGGTGCCCTTTAAGTGGCGTATTAGTACTCATTTGGTGATAAAGCAGCACTATTATTCAGGAGAAGGTTTTAATATTGATCCTGTAACCTCAAAATTGTTTGTTATGGCTATTGTTAAAGACAACAACCTACTCCTTCAGGCCGTCACGGGCTCCCTTGGCGATGAAATCACGATTTACGAAAGGAACGGGCAGATTATTGTAGCGAAGAAGCGCGGTCCGTCAAAGAAAAAACCGACAAAAAAGCAGCTGGAAGCCAGGTATAAGATGAAAATTGCGGCAGCTTATGCAGTAGCGATCATAAAAGATCCTGAGATAAAAGCCTATTATAAGTCCCTGGCAGGCCCTGGACAGAATGCCTATAATATGGCTGTAAAGGATGCTTACAATTCTCCTGAAATCCAGCGTATTCGCTTCGAAGACGAGACTGTGGTGGTAACCGCGAAGAATGAATTCAGGGTAGCAGAAGTGGCTATTCGTATTGTAGATGCAGCAGGCAGCATACTGGAAAGAGGAAAGGCGGTATTAGGCAGGAATGGCGTGGATTGGCATTATAAGGCGACCGGTTTGCCACCGGGTGGAAAATTAATCATTGTGGCGGTAGATCTGCCTGGAAATGAAACGGTGAGAGAGGTGAGATTGGAATAAATCCGATAGTAATAAGACGTAGAATCCGATGGCAATAAGATAAGCGACATCCCCAAAAGAGGGGAAGGCATCTCATTTTATGAATGAGACACCATTCTTTTGCCTATTTCTTAATCAGCGCTTTCAATTCCTCTATTTCTTTCTGTTGCTGAATCAAATGCAGTGTCAGCTTCTCTATTTTCAATTAAAAAAGGATGCACAATGTACATCCTTTTTATCATCGTAATCCGTAAAATAATTGTTAGTCTAATACCTCACAATTAAACCCCTGCTGCTGCACAAATTTTATCATCTCATTCTCTTCCACACTCATATTCACAATCCTCAATACCTTATCACAATCTTCGAGGTCTACATGGCACTGACCTACTTCATAATTGTTCCGGATGGCATGGAGTACATTTGTTCTTTCTTCCGGTGTCGCTATATTAGTTTTGAATATGCCTGTCATAGCATTAAAAGTTGTAGATGGTTGAATGGCAAAGGAGCGCATGGCTACATTAAATATTGGTTCCTATATCTGGTTTACTTTCTTCCTGTTTAGCGTCGTGTTTAGGCTGATCCGCATTTGCGTCGATATCATCATACCAGCGGCTAAAGCGGTTATTAGGTCGGCACCAGTTCTTCAATCCTTCTTTCATTCGCTCTCTGTCTTCTGGTGTCATATTCGCATAGCGTTCTTTCAGCTTTTCATCCCAGGCTCTTCTGTTTCTTCTGAAACCACCCGGGCCGCCGCCATGCCAGCCAAAGAGCATTTTACCCAACAGGCAAAGGCCTAAACCCTGCCAGAAAGTAATAACTGGTCCATGGAATAATTCAGGTATCAGGCAATTCCACAGTTCACGGATACCGAAGCCCAGTGCGGTGACGAAAACCGCCCCCATGACAATGAACTTTAAAATATGTAAAGCCTTCGGCTTTTTGTCTCCTCTCTTAAACATATAATGTGTTTTACAATTCTTCATACAATTGTGCCAGCCGTTCGCGAAGGTGCAGTACAGCGTAGCGTTTTCTCGACAATAGGGTATTCACGGAGATGCCGGTTTCAGCAGACAATTCCTTGAAGGATTTCCCTTCCAGTTCATGCTGTATAAATGCATAGCGCTGTTCTTCCGGCAGCTCTTCTATGGCTTCCATAATCGCTTCTGCTAAAATTTTTCGTGTGAGTGGTGCATCACTTTTGGCATCCTGATCGGCTATCAGTTCGGATAGGAACAAAGTCTCTTCTCCATCTATTTCCTGTGTATGATCGCTGAAGGTAGTCTCCCGTTTCTTGCGAAACCAGTCGGTAATTTTATTGCGTGTTACGGTGAATAACCAGGCGGTAATAGAGTCAATCTGACTACCCAGCCGGGAGTATTCCGTAAACTGATACAAAACGTCCTGTAAAATATCTTCTGCATCCGCCACATTATTCACCCGTTTCCGGATAAAATGGAGTAGACGTTGCCGCTCCTTCCGCACCGTTTCCTGTATGCGCTCATTTTGTTCAGCAGCCATAGCTAGAGGCGTTTTTGTGAGGAGCAATTCTTTCATCTTATTATTGGAGACGAAGGAAAATGCAGGATATTTTAAAGTTCAGTAAAGTTTTTTTGAATTTAGCCTATAAATAATGAAAACCAATAATTTAAGAGAGGAATTATTTTTACTTATTTACCACTACTACGAATTTTTCCTTGAAGAACTCTTCAGGGAATAGCTGGTAAACGGGAGTGAGACGGGGTCTGAGGCCACTTTCCTGTACTTCCAGGGCCAGGTCGCCGCCTTTCAGGCAGATGAGACCGGGTTCCTGGGCATGAGCAGGCGCTTTTTTAACCAATGGTTTTCCCCAGCGCCAGAGGTCCTTGAGGGGGGCTACGGCACGGGATACGATCACATCGAATTTTCTATCCCTGATATCTTCTGCGCGGGAGTGGGCAGTGGTTACGTTCTTTAATTCCAGGGCTTCGGCTACACCCTGTACGACCTTGATCTTTTTACCGATGGCATCCACAAGGTGGAACTTTACCCCCGGGAAAAAGATGGCCAGGGGGATGCCTGGGAAACCACCACCAGTACCGAGGTCGATTACCTGGTGGCCATCCGGGAAGTCAGCAATTGCAGCGATTGCCAGTGAGTGCAGGACGTGTTTTTCATATAAGGCATCAATGTCTTTACGGGAAATGACGTTGATCTTTTCGTTCCAATCCTTGTAAAGTTCGAACAGTGCTGAGAATTGTTCGACCTGAGTAGGGGTGAAGTCCCCGAAGTATTTTTGAATGATGTCCATATGTAGGCGCAAAGGTAGGATGCTATTCTGAAATAGTGAAACCGGATGTATTTAAAAAGACTGCCCGGAGAACGTCTCGTCTCCGGGCAGATAAAAGTCTTTATTTTTTAAAAAGGTTAGGTTTGGGGCCTGCTCTTTTTTGATGATTGCGTTACGTTCGAAGTCTTTTTTAACCGTTCTACTTGTGCTAAAGCTTGCGCATAAGTAATTTCGGGTTGCTGTGCAATGATCTGCTTCCTCTTCAAGGCTAAGGCCTCTAACGATATGTTCAAGTTTTCTACGGGTATCATTACTTAACATTTGTACAAAATTACAAAAAATACCCGGCCTTTGCTATTACCACCTGTTCTTCGACTTAAACAACAACGCCGGCGTAAATATCAAATAATACAAACACATAAACATATCCATAAACCAGCTGAACTTAAACAAATCCCCCTCATCCAGCTTCTTCATTGCCATAAACGTAATCACCGACTGCAACAACATCTTCCCCCCAAATATCCCCAACACATAAATCATCATCGGCTGAAAAAATAAACTCGCTATAAACAGCGGGTAAAACAGGAAATGCGTCAAACTAAACAACCCCAACAGGAATTTATGACTAAACCGGTAATGCTTACCAGTACTCATATGCCTTGTCTTCTGCAAAAACCACTTCCGCCAGCTCGTCTTCGGCTCAGAATAAGTAAATGCCTGTTTATTGATCACCACACCAACATTCCCCCTATTCGCCGCCGCATTCACAAACAGATCATCATCGCCCGAAGCAATATGATGATGCGCCGTAAACCCTTTCTGACGGTTAAACAACTCCCTCTTATAAGCCAGGTTCCGCCCCACACCCATATAAGTCACACCACTCAGCGCAAAACCCAGATATTGCAAAGCACTGAAATAAGTCTCATAACGAATCACCTTATTCAGCAACCCCGGTTTCTTTACATAAGGACTATACCCCAGCACAATCTCTTTCCCATCCGTAAAACCCTGACTCATCAGTGCTAACCAATAAGTACTGCTGGGCTTACAATCTGCATCTGTCAGCAGGATATTTTCAAATTTTGCTGACCTGATTCCCATTGAAAGTGGAAACTTCTTACCAGGAATAAACTTGGCAGGTTGTTTAATCTCAATATGGCGATAATGTGGATAACCAACTTCTATTGACCGGAGGTAATATTTTGTATCATCTTCTGAGTTGTCATTCACAACAATGACCTCAAAAGACGGATTTTTTTTATCGTGAAATCGCTGTAAAAGTACGGAAGGCAGGTTTTTCTGCAGGTTCAATTCCTCATCCTTGGCACAGATAATAACTGAGAACTGTGCTTCCGGCTCTGCATCCACGTCGAAGGTACGGCGATAAAAAGCTACCCTGGAAAAGACGATCAGGTAATAGAGAATCTGTATCCCTGCAACGGTAGCAAAACTGTAAAAGGCTACTAAGCCTAAGTTATACAACATAGCGTAGCAAATATATATGATTTCAATTATCTGTATAGTGCTGTGGAAAAAAAAGATTTTTCCAGCCCTGTTCGCACCCCTTCCGGGGAAAAAATAGGTTGTACCCCATAATCCCTTATTTTTGCCCCCTGAAAATCGCCAGATGATATTTGAACTGACAACAACTGATAGTGAAAGTAAAGCCCGTGCCGGCGTCATCACCACCGGTCACGGGGTGATTGAAACGCCTATTTTCATGCCTGTAGGCACTGTAGGCAGTGTAAAAGCCCTGACACAGGAGCAGGTTAAACAGGATGTCCAGGCCCAAATCATCCTTGGCAACACCTATCACCTTTACCTGCGCCCAGGTACGGAGATCCTTTCCAAAGCCGGTGGCCTCCACAAGTTCAATGGCTGGGATCGCCCTATTCTCACAGATAGTGGTGGTTATCAGGTGTTTTCCCTCGCCGCTAACAGAAAGATCAAGGAAGAAGGTTGCCTTTTTCAAAGTCATATAGATGGATCCCGTCACCTTTTCACCCCTGAAAATGTTATGGACATCCAGCGTACCATCGGAGCCGATATCATTATGGCCTTCGATGAATGTCCGCCCTACCCATCCGAATACCGCTATGCGAAAAAGTCGATGGAGCTCACGCACCGCTGGCTGGACCGCTGTATTGCCCGGTTAAAGGAAACACAACCTGCTTATGGATATGAACAGACCCTGTTCCCTATCGTACAGGGTAGTACTTTCAAAGACCTCCGTACCATCTCCGCCACGGAAATTGCTGCCCGCGAATGTGCCGGCAATGCTATTGGTGGCCTCAGCGTAGGTGAACCGGAAGCAGATATGTACGAAATGTGCGGACTGGTATGCGACATTCTGCCAAAAGAGAAACCCCGTTACCTGATGGGCGTGGGTACTCCATGGAACATCGTGGAAAACATCGCTTTAGGTGTGGATATGTTCGACTGCGTAATGCCGACCCGCAATGGTCGTAACGGTATGCTCTTCACCTGGAACGGTGTCATCAATATCAAAAACAAAAAGTGGGCAGACGATTTTTCGCCAATTGACGAAAACAGTCCCTGCTTCGCTTCCAGCCAATATAGCAAAGCTTATCTCCGTCACCTGTTCGTAGCCGGAGAGATCCTGGGTATGACACTGGCCAGTATTCATAACCTGGCGTTTTACCTGGAGCTGGTGAAAGAAGCCCGGAAACAGATTTTAACAGGAAATTATGCCCAGTGGAAGAACAGAATGGTGCCGCAGCTGAAACAAAGACTTTAGAATTTATTATTTTGCCGCCATATGATTACTAAAATAGATTGGTATATACTACGTAAGTTCATAGGTACCTTCATTTATTCACTCTCTATCCTGCTCATCATATCTATCGTGATAGATATTACCGAGAAGATAGATGACTTCATGAACAGTAACTTATCTGTTTACCGGATCATCGTAGACTACTATTTTGGCTTTATTCCGCACATTGCAGCGCTCTTATTCCCACTTTTTATATTTATTTCCGTAATTTTCTTCACGTCCAAGATGGCATATCGTACAGAGATCGTAGCCATCCTGTGTAGTGGGGTGAGTTTCAGACGTTTCCTTCGCCCTTACTGGATGGGAGCCATCCTGTTTGGTGGTATTCTGTGGCTGGGTAACTTCTGGACCGTACCGATTGCAAATAAGGTCCGTACCAAGTTTGAAAACACATACGTAAACAAGAAGAAAGCGTCAGAAAGCATGTACGATAAGAGTATCCGTATCGATAGCTTTACTTACGTGACCTTCGGATCTTATGACCCCAACTACAAGAGTGGTGGTAACTTCGAACTGGAAGACGTTCATGGCCAGGACCTGCGTATGAAGCTGAGATCAGAAAGAATTGAATGGGATTCCATTAAAAAAGTGTGGAAACTCAACCTTGTAACGATTCGTAAAATTAATGGCCTCCATGAGACCTGGTATAAAACCAGGGATACCATACTCAAGCTGGCCCTGAATCCTGCCGAAATGCATGAAGAAAAGAACATGCAGGAAGCCATGACCACCCCGGAGCTGACCCGTTACATTGACAGGGAAAACCTGCGCGGGGCAGAAGGATTGAACGTATTCTATGTGGAAAAGTATCGTCGTACCGCATCATCCGCAGCAGTGGTGATCCTTTCCCTGATCGGAGGCATCATCGGTTCCAAAAAAGTTCGTGGAGGTAGTGGATTGCACCTGGCTGTAGGTATCGTTATCAGTGCAACCTACATCATTATGTTGCAGTTCTCCACCGTATTTTCCATCAAAGCGAACCTAAACCCATTGCTGGCAGTATGGATTCCCAATTTCGTATTCGGCGGACTGGGATTCTACCTGTATATGAAGGCACCGAAGTAAAAAATTCACATTTCTTTAATATTTAGTGAATGTAGGATTATTTACTTGTTAGTATTTTGATAGCCAGTAGTTTACATTTTTGCGCATGAATTATCGCCTCTTTCAGGCTGATCATATTAATGTTAAGTTCATTAACAAATCATTACTTTTGACAATTGATCGTCTTTTTGTTATCATTACCAATTAACAGTTTAAAATGGGTCATATAAAAGAAAAATTTAAGGTCAAGGCCGATGAGCTGAACGTTGAGATTAAAGACCTTGTTAAAAACCACGGAACCAGAAAAATTGAGGATGTAACAGTAGCACAGGTGTACCAGGGACAACGCGGTATTACCGGTTTGGTTACAGAAACTTCGTTACTGGATGCAAATGAAGGTATCCGCTTCCGCGGCTTCAGCATTCCTGAGCTGCGCGAAAAACTGCCGAAAGTGAAAGGCGGAGAGGAGCCATTACCGGAGGGACTGTTTTATTTGATGTTAATAGGAGAGTTGCCCACCGAAGCAGATGTACAGTATTTATCCGCCCAGTTTGCACGTCGTTCGCATGTGCCTACGCACGTATTTGCTGCGATCGATGCATTGCCTGTGAGTACCCACCCAATGACCATGTTCACTGTAGGGGTGATGGCGTTGCAGACAGAATCTGCTTTTGCCAAAGCTTATGCAGAAGGTATCAATAAAAAAGATTACTGGAGCTATATGTATGACGATACAATGGATCTCATTGCCCGTCTGCCTCGTATAGCTGCTTATATATACCGTCGTAAATACAAGAACAATGTACATATTCAGCCAAATGGTCTGTTGGACTGGGCTGGTAACTTCGCACACATGCTGGGTTATGAAGATGAGGCCTTCCGTGAGCTGATGCGTTTGTACATGGTGATTCACGCTGACCACGAAGGTGGTAACGTAAGTGCGCATACCACTCACCTGGTAGGTTCTGCACTGAGCGATGCATATCTGTCATTTGCTGCAGGTATGAATGGTCTGGCAGGTCCATTGCATGGCCTGGCTAACCAGGAAGTGATTAAGTGGATCCTGAAGATGCGTGAGGAACTGGGTGTATCAAATCCTTCAAAACAACAGATTGAAGAATATGTACGCAAAACCCTTGCAGATGGTAAGGTAGTACCAGGTTATGGTCACGCCGTACTCCGTAAAACAGATCCTCGTTTCACAGCACAGATGGAGTTTGCAAAGAAACATCTGGCTGATGATGAACTGGTGAATATTGTATGGAATGTATATGAAACTGTACCACCGATCCTGGAAGATCTGGGTAAGGTAAAGAACCCATGGCCTAACGTAGATGCACATTCTGGTGCACTGTTGGTACATTATGGTTTGGTAGAGTATGAATTCTATACAGTATTGTTTGGTGTATCCCGCGCATTGGGAGTTTTAGCCTCGCTTTGTTGGGATCGTGCACTTGGTTTCTCTCTCGAAAGACCAAAGAGTGTTACTACTGAGTGGATGAAGCAGTTTGTAGAAGGGAAGGTGGAAGCTGAGTAATTCTTTAATAAGAATAAATTTTAAAGAGCGAACTAAAAGAACCTGCGAAGGGGCTTTAGTTCGCTCTTTTGTATTTCCGGCAATTTCCAGTCTTCTCCAGTCTTTTCAGGCAATTGAATTTTGCCTCTGGCAAAATTCAATTGCCTGCTCGCGAAAATCGAGGATTTGCTGAAAGCAAATCCTCGATTTTCGCCAATTGGATAAACAGCTTTTCCGCCAATTGGATAAATGGCTTTTTTAAAGGCGCGACTTCCGCTATTTTTGTATTTCATCATGGAAGCCTCCATTCGAACTGCCATATTATCCAATCCAATAGAGTACCTGAAAGGCGTCGGCCCTCAACGGGGGGAACTCCTGCGCAAAGAAGCCGGTATCCACACCTTCAGGGATCTGCTGAGTTATTTCCCCTTCCGCTACGTAGACCGTACCAAAGTGGAAAAAATCATCAGCCTCCATGCTCAAATGGATTTCGTGCAGATCAAAGGCCGCATCACCAGCATTGAAACCGTCGGCGAAAAACGTGCAAAACGCCTCGTCGCCACTTTGCGCGACGACACCGGCGAAATACCTCTCGTCTGGTTTCAGGGACACCAATGGATGGAGAAATCCCTCCAGCAACACGCCAACTACCTTGTATTCGGACGCCTCTCCGTATTCAACGGCTACCTGCAAATGTCCCACCCGGAAATGGACCTGGTCACAGAAGAAACCGTCACCGGCAAACCAACGCTGGAACCTGTCTATTCCACCACCGAAAAATTAAAAGCCAGGGGATTAACTGCAAAGGCTATTGGCAAGCTCACTAAAAATCTGCTTGAACAATTGTCCCCGCGCGAGATCCCTGAAAATATCCCACTCCCGGTCATTCACCAATACCGGCTGATGGAAAGATCAAAATCCTTCTTCAAAATTCACTTCCCTGCCAGCGAAGAGGATGCAGCACAGGCCAGAAGAAGACTGAAATTTGAAGAACTGTTCCTGGCCCAGATCCGCATCTGCCGGCTCAAGATCAGGAGGCAAGCTGCCTCACACGGATTTTTGTTCACAAGCGTAGGTGATACGTTTAATGCTTTTTACAACGAACATCTCCCGTTCTCTCTGACCGGCGCACAAAAAAGAGTACTCAGGGAAATCAGGCAGGACACCGCCACCGGCCGTCAGATGAACCGGTTAGTGCAGGGAGATGTAGGTAGCGGCAAAACCATGGTAGCCCTGCTGACTATGCTCCTCGCCATCGACAACGGATTTCAGGCCTGCCTTATGGCACCCACCGAAATCCTCTCACAGCAGCACTACAAAAGCATTGCTGAACTCCTTGAAAAAATGGACCTGAAAGTCGCACTGCTCACCGGCAATGTAAAAGGCAAAGCCCGCAAGCAGATCTTAAAAGATACAGAAGAAGGAAACATACAAATTCTTATCGGCACCCACGCCCTGCTGGAAAATCAGGTGGTTTTCCGCAACCTGGGCCTCGCCATCGTAGATGAACAACATCGTTTTGGGGTAGCACAGCGCGCAAGGTTATGGCAAAAAAACACCATGCCTCCACACATCCTTGTTATGACAGCAACACCCATCCCCCGTACACTGGCCATGACCGTTTACGGTGACCTGGATGTGTCTGTCATAGATGAACTACCTCCCGGCCGTAAGCCTATCACCACAGTACACCGTACAGAATGGCAGCGCCCTTCAGTAATGAATTTTATCAAAGATGAAATCAAAAAGGGCCGCCAGGCATACATTGTGTACCCATTGATCGAAGACTCTGAAACCCTTGATTATGAGAATCTCATGAAAGGTTATGAAGAGGTCAAGGCTTTCTTCCCGGAACCACAGTACTTTATCAGCATGGTACATGGCAAGCAACCGGTGGATATGAAGGAAACCAATATGCATCGTTTCGTAACCGGCGACACCCAGATCATGGTGGCTACTACTGTGATAGAGGTAGGGGTAAACGTACCCAATGCCTCTGTAATGGTGATAGAAAGTACGGAAAGATTCGGCCTTTCCCAGCTGCACCAGCTCAGAGGCCGCGTGGGTAGGGGCGCAGAGCAGTCCTACTGTATCCTCATGACAGGCAACAAACTGGGGGCTGACTCAAAAGAACGTATCAATGTAATGGTACAAACCAACGATGGATTCCTTATTTCAGAAAAAGATATGGAACTGAGAGGTCCCGGTGATATAGAAGGTACCCGCCAAAGTGGGATACTGGATTTAAAACTGGCTGATATCGTGGCCGACAAAGCCATTCTCGAAGCCGCCCGTGCCAGCGCAGAGAAAATTTTACAGGAAGATCCCGATCTTACATTGCCTGAAAATCAGGCGTTACAGCATTATCTGGCCGTGCAGCAAGGGAAATCACAGTGGAGCAAAATCTCCTGACCCGTTACCCAGGAAAATAACTTGAGAATGCAAAATTTACTGCCGGGTTTTTACGTTTATCTATAAATGAGCCCCGGTTTACTGGTATAATAGAAAGTTTAACTTAAACTCCCCCGGGGGGGCTATCTAAATTCCCGTAGCTGGAAGGTTGGGATAATACTATACTAAAGGTTGGCGCTGTTATTGCGGTAACATATGTACCGACGTCTGCGTTAAAGCTTAGAGACATTGATCAGAAACAAAATACTCCTTATCCATTGATATCCCAGTGGATAAAAACAAGAAATATACAATACGGATGAAATGTAGTTTCCCTATAGGCTGCTTAGCTTTTATAATTTCGCTTTTTGTAGGCGAACGTGTAATGGCACAGACGGCGACAGCGCAGGAAATGTATTATAGCAGAGCCCTGCAATTCACAGAGAATAAAGGGCAATGGACAGGCGATTTCCTATACAAAGCAGATATGGGTGGTGGCGCCGTATTCCTGAAGCGCACCAGTTTTATGTTCTTATTACAGAACAAAGACGACATGTTTGCACTGGCTGAAAAAATGCACGGTCATGCCCGCACCAACGATACCACGTGGCAATTCGTTCCGGGTACAGTGACCACCAGCACCAGCTCTGTATCCCGTTCTTCATCCTCTTCCACCAGCAATACTTCCGATTCCCTCCCTGTGATCAGAAGCCATGCTTACGAAGTGACCTTCTTAAATGCCAACAATCCTGAGATCTCCGCAGATAAAGCAGCAGACAGCTACTCCAATTACCTGATCGGAAATGATAAGTCTAAATGGGCCTCTCATGTAAAATCTTATGGATTGGTCAATTACAAATCACTGTACACCGGTATTGATATGCAGGTGTATTCAGATGCAGGTGTTTTGAAATATGACCTGATTGTACAACCCGGTGCAGATCCATCACAGGTACAGTTACAATATTCCGGCGCCAATAAAGTGGAAGTGAAGAAAGGAAACCTGATCATCACTACCTCAGTAGGTACGGTGACAGAACAGATGCCGCTG
Source organism: Chitinophaga sp. LS1 (assembly GCF_034274695.1). Classification (NCBI taxonomy): domain Bacteria; kingdom Pseudomonadati; phylum Bacteroidota; class Chitinophagia; order Chitinophagales; family Chitinophagaceae; genus Chitinophaga; species Chitinophaga sp. LS1. Next base: position 266,824 of record NZ_CP128362.1, on the reverse strand, counting down.
GCTTATCAGTATATCGACAACGAACGTGTAACAGTAAAAGTATCCTACTCCCTGAGTGGCGATAAACTGAAATATAAAGTTAGCGGTGATTACAACAAGGCATATCCGCTCATCATTGATCCGAGTTATATCTTCTCTACCGTATCCGGTTCTACAGCTGACAACTGGGGCTTTACCGCTACCTACGATGGTGCGGGTAATTTTTATGGAGGCGGTATCGTGTTCGGCACAGGTTATCCTGTTACTACCGGTGCTTTTCAGACACAGTACAACCACAGTGGTACATTCGATATCGGCATCAGTAAATTCAGTTCCAATGGCCGTCAGTTAATTTATGCCACATATCTTGGTGGTAGCGGCAAGGAACAACCACATAGCTTATTCGTAGATGCAAATAATAACCTCGTTATATCAGGCAGAACGACCTCAACCGACTATCCTTATTCCAAATTGATTGGTACACAGGGTGGCTGGGATATCGTCGTGACAAAACTGAATGCAGATGGTTCAGCTTATATCGGTTCTTTGATGATTGGGTCCTCTTCTGATGATGGGGTGAATATTCGTGAAGACAGAACGCAGGGTTCAAGTTTACTACTCCGCAACTATGGCGATGATGCACGTAGTGAAGTGGTGATTGACGATGCCGGTTATATCTACGTAGCCAGCTGTACCCGCGGTAGTAATTTTCCGGTGACAACAGGCGTACTCCAACCCACTTTTGGTGGTAAACAGGATGGCGTGATTATGAAATTGAATCCTACCTGTACAGATATGGTATGGGCTACATTTATAGGTGGCAGCAATGAAGATGCAGCATTTGTATTAGCATTGAATGGCACCAGCAGTCTGTATGTAGCAGGGGGTACTGCCAGTACCGATTTTCCTATCAAAGGAAGTACACTTTATACATCCTACAAAGGTGGTGCATGTGATGGCTGGATAGCACACATCACAACAGACGGTAAGACCATCACGCAAAGTACCTACATGGGTGCTTCTACTGCCGCTGCCGATCAGGTATATGGCATACAGATGGATGACAAAGGTTTTGTGTACATCATGGGTACAACAGAAGGCACCTGGCCGGTGGTACAACCTACAGGTACGACCTCTTTCTACAATGATAATTCCAGGCAGTTCATTGCAAAACTGCAACCTGACTTGTCTGCATTTGTATACAGTACCACATTTGGTAAATCCGCTTCCACGCCTAGTATTTCGCCGGTAGCCTTTCTGGTAGATCGTTGCGAGAATGTGTATGTATCCGGATGGGGTGGTGGTATTGATGTGAGTCTGCGTTATCCTAACTCGAATACGAGTGGAATGCCGATCAAAAATCCATTGCAACGTACCACGGATAGTCAGGATTTTTACTTCTTCGTGTTGCAAAAAGATGCAACGGATATCCTCTTTGGTAGCTACTTTGGAGGAAATGGTACATACGAACACGTGGATGGTGGTACCAGCCGTTTCGACAGAAATGGGGTGATCTACCAGGGTATTTGTGCATGGTGTGGAACAGGTACCAGCTACAGGCCAAGGTACCCCACTACACCCGGAGCATATGCTACGACAGCACCACCTGATGATAAGTGTAACCTGGGTTGTTTGAAGATTGCATTCAATCTCGATGGGGTAAGAGCAGGTATCAAAACAGAAGATAGAAAAACAAATTATTGTGTGCCCGCCACCATAACATTCATAGATACAACGGGTACAAGTGCAGTGACCTGGACTTGGAACTTTGGTGATGGAACAACCGTTACCGGTACTGATGATACAGTGACACATACTTACAATAATTCAGGGAACTATACAGTGACCCTGATCAAATGTGATCCGGCCAGTTGTAATGGTTGTGATACGTCTACACTGGAACTGCGTATCAGAACAGACGAAGCGGTATTCGACATGACAGCGGCCAGACAACCACCATGTGAATCGCTGAGTTACCTTTTTGACCTGGTGAGCACACCACCCAAACCTTATCAGAGCAATTCATTCACATTGAATTTTGGTGATGGTACTGCACCAGTGACAGTAGGCCCATCAGACTTCCCATATGCACATTCATTTGCTGCAGAAGGTGTGTACAATGTAACGCTGACACTCGTAGATACAAACTATTGTAATGCCCCGGATGTAGATACAGTGACACTGCGCGTAGCGGCAAATGTGAAAGCATCGTTCATTGTGGCAGACAGTAGTTGTGTACCTGCAACACTGGACTTTAATAACACAACATCTGGTGGTGAAACATTTACCTGGGACTTTGGTGATGGCGGTACATCGACAGATGTAAATCCAACACACACTTATTATACAGCAGGTGAGTATACCATCAGTCTGCATGTGGTAGATAACAACACCTGTAACAAGGAGGATGATACCACCGTTACAATACATGTATTCGATGCACCAACAGCGGACTTTACATATTCGCCGGTGACACCGATAGAGAATACACCGGTTACATTTACGAATCAATCTTCTGCAGATGCGATCAGTTTCGACTGGGAATATGGAGATGGCAATGGTTCTACAACAACGAACCCGGTGTATCAGTATAATTCAACAGGCGTGTATGATGTATCACTGATAGCTGTAAATGCAGCAGGATGTAAGGATACAGCTGTGAAGCAGGTAAGTGCGATCGTGATACCATTGTTCGATATTCCTTCCGCTTTCTCTCCGAATGGAGATGGGGTGAATGATGTGTTCCTTGTGAAAGGATTTGGTATCTCTAAGTTCAACATGAAAATTTATAACCGCGTAGGCCGGTTGGTATTCGAAACGAATGATGCGAATATTGGCTGGAACGGGGTATACGCTGGATCTATTCAGCCAATGGATGCCTATGCCTTTGTCATCAATGTACAGTTCAATGATGGCACTTCGGCGACAAAGAACGGTAGTGTAACCTTGTTAAGATGACGTACATGAAGCAGTTTGTAAAATTTATCGCGGGTTGTATAATGCTGTTGGGAACAGCATTACAGGGAAATGCACAGGACATGCATTTCTCGCAGTACTTCAATGCACCATTGCTGACTAACCCGGCCAATACAGGTTTTATACCCGATGGTAACTACCGGTTGGGAGTTACTTACCGCGATCAGTGGGCGAGTATACCTGTCCCCTATAGAACCATGTCTGCATTTGGCGATTTTCAGTTGTTTCGCGACAAGCTGGAATATGGCTGGGTAGGCGTGGGAGGTGTGCTGTTGCGTGATGTAGCAGGTTCGGGCAATCTGACTTCTACAAAGGCGTATGCGTCTGTCGCATATCACCAGTTGTTGGGCCAGAGTAGTTTGTTGTCATTAGGGTTTAATGTGGGTAGTGCAAACAAGAGAGTGGATGTAACCAAACTGACATTTGGCGATCAGTGGAATGGAAAATTCTTTGATGCCCAGGTGCCGACATCAGAGCCTTTCAGTGCAACGAGTGTGACTTACTATGATATGCAGGTGGGTATGAACTATGCATATTTCCCAACAGAAAATATTTACATCAATGCAGGTGTATCCGCACAGCATGTGAATAAGCCACGTGAGACTTTTTATGAAGGCAATACCATCATTCCAAGGCTCTATACAGGTTTTATCAATGCCAGCATAAAGATGAGTGATAAGGTGATTATTAACCCTTCGGCTTATTATGCAAGACAGGCGGGATCGAATGAGGTAGTGATGGGTGGTCACCTGGCGTATAATCTTTCAGAGCATGGGGAGACACAGTTGTATGGTGGGGCGTATTATCGGGTAAAAGATGCGGCAGTATTGCTGGTGGGATATCAGTTGAAAGGAGTGAAGATGATGTTTAGTTACGATGCAACGATGTCGTCGCTTGCTGCTGCAAATAGCCACAGGGGCGCTTATGAGATAGGGATTGTATATACAGGATTGTATACGAACAGGTCATTTAGCAATGCAAAACGCATGACGATTTGTCCTAGTTTCTAATGATATTTTAATGTTGAAAAACCGTTTTTACCACAGGTAAAAGCGGTTTTTTCATTATATCCAAATGCAGTAACTTGCTGCTTATCACCATCGTTAAACTATTGGTGGTTTCAACAATCAAATAATACTCAAAGTATACTATGAAACGATTATTATTTTGCTTATTCCTGTTAGTTACCGTGCAACTTACGCAGGCACAGTACTACAAAACAGACACCGCAAGAAAGAAAGAATTCGACGCATCCCGTCTTATGATTGGTGGGTCAGTAGGTCTTGCTTTTGGGGATTATACCAATATTGATTTTTCTCCATTGATAGGTCTGCGTATTAATCAAATGTTTGCAGCAGGTGTGGCACTCAATGCACAGTACGGTTCGGAGCGCTTCCGTTACTATGATGGTACCACCTCTCAGCGTAACCAGTATTCAATATTAGGTGGCGGGCTCTGGGGGCGTTTTTATCCTTTTGATTTCATGTTTATCCATATACAGCCTGAATATAACTTTATCAATGTAAAGACAACGCTGTATGATCCAAAGGAGACGTATTCAGATCATTATGGGGTACCGAGTTTGCTGATGGGTGGAGGTTATGTACAACCGATCAGTGACAAGGCGGCTATCAATATCATGGCATTGTATGATGTAATACAGGATAGCAGATCACCTTATTCGAATGGATTGATCCTGCGGGTAGGAGCTACGTTAGGGTTGTAATCCTATTAAATTCGTAAGAAGGGCTGACTGGTTTTCTGGTTGGCCTTTTTTTATTTCCCTTTACCAGCTGTATTTTAGCGTAGATAAATTGTAGGATTGACACGGTTATTTAATTTGTTATCACAGCTGTCATGATTATTTCAGCGTCATAATTGTTTTTATGGGTTATTATCAGTAATTTTTGTAGAAATTGGCCTTCCACGTTGCCTGGCCAAAAGGATAAACCACGTTAGGATGAAGGCATTGTACTGTACACAAAGCTGCTGCGGCAGAGAGCATATTATTATTTGAGGAAAAACCCGAAGTGACCAGCACCTGTGCTGTTTTTTGTTATGCTATATACTTAGTGATTGTGTCAATCCAGCATAAAGATATTTAAGGTAGTGCGGTAGGCCTTATGGCTGCTGCATGTTCATAACGTGTTAAATGTTAAGCGGGTTTCTTTCAAGTTACCTGCTTCCTTAAGCTTATTGTTATTATAGTTCAAATGGAATTAACTATTTAGGGTAATATAAGGCCCCTTTCCTCCTCTTTCTCTTCAGTCCTTTAGATTAAAAAATGCTTCTTCCTGCTCCTGGAATCAGCCTGAGGATTGTCTCTTCTTTTCTCTTCAGTCCTTTAGATTCAAAAACGCCTCTTCCTGCTCCTGGAATCAGCCTGAGGATTGTCTCTTCCTTTCTCTTCAGTCCCTTAGATTCAAAAACGCCTCTTCTATGCTGCCGCAGGCCAATTCCCCTTATTCATATTACTCATATGAGAAAAACCCACTTTTAGCCTGTCCCATATCACACCCCTAATCCCAAATTCTCCGTATTTTAGCTTATATAAAAAAATCCATAGCTATAATGAACGATCGTTTAATGAATTTGAAAGAAAGGGACTGGACAGAAACCAAAGCACATTCCAGCTGGCAGATTTTTAAGATCATGGCCGAATTCGTAGAAGGCTTCGAGGCCATGGCCAAAATGGGTCCTTGCATCTCCATTTTCGGTTCTGCCAGAACCAAGCCTGGCAATAAATATTACGAACTCGCCCACGAAATAGGCCGTCGCCTGGCCGACGAAGGTTTCGGTATCATCACCGGCGGTGGCCCCGGCGTTATGGAAGCTGCCAACCGCGGTGCCCAGGAAGCAAAGGGTAAATCAGTAGGTGCAAACATCACCCTGCCACACGAGCAGTTCCCCAATCCATACGTAGACCACGACAAAAACCTCCATTTCGACTACTTCTTTATTCGTAAAGTCATGTTTACTAAGTACTCCCAGGGCTTTATCATGATGCCAGGTGGTTTCGGTACCATGGATGAATTCTTTGAAGTAGCCACCCTCATCCAGACCAAGAAGATGACAGAAACGCCGATGGTACTGGTAGGCAAGGAATATTGGAGTGGCTTGCTGGAATGGATCCGCACCACCATGATGGAAAAGGAAAGCAATATAGCTCCTGAAGACCTGGGACTCTTAAAGTTATTCGATACTGCTGACGAGGTAGTAGAGTATTTTAGGGTATTCTACACCACCAACAAGCTGCGGCCGAACTTCTAAAACCGCATTCCTTCCCGGTATTTTCTGTAGGTTTGCAAAAATTAAGCGTAAATGGATATAATTCCAACCAACGTGGAAGCGTTTGCAGAGAAGTACACCACCCCGGAAAGCGAGGTGTTGCGACAGTTGAACAGGGAAACAAATCTGAAGGTAGAGCAGCCACATATGCTGAGTGGTCACCTGCAGGGGCAGTTCCTTAGCCTGGTTAGCCATATGCTGCGCCCGGAAAGGATATTGGAACTAGGGACATATACAGGATATTCCGCCATTTGCCTGGCGCAGGGCCTCACGCCTACAGGTGTATTGCATACGATAGACATTAACGAAGAAAGGGAAGATATGTGCCTGCGTTACTTTGAGAAAGCAGGCCTTTCAGATAAGATCAAAATGCATATTGGCAAAGCAGCGGATATTATTGCGCAGTTTGACGAGGTATTTGATCTGGTATTTATTGATGCAGACAAAGTCGGGTATGAGAAATATTATGATCTCGTGTGGGAAAAATTACGTCCCGGCGGGATCATTTTAGCAGATAATGTGATGTTTCATGGAGAGACTTTGCTGGAGAGTTCACAGCAGAGCAATAACGCGAAGGCGATGTTAAGGTTTTGTGAAAAAGTGGCTGCAGATGGGCGTTCCGAACAGTTATTGCTCACCCTGAGAGACGGATTGCTGATGATCAGGAAAAAGAGTTGAGGCAAATTCACCAACACGCAGAAAACGCAGTTAAAACAAAGACTAACCCATTAAATTCATATACATGCAACTAAGGAGAGCCTTTTTCACGGTCAGTTTTCTAATTGGCTGCATGCCACTGGTGAAAGCGCAGACCACGTCGACACCGCAGTACATTGCGATGTATAAGGATATCGCGATCGATGAAATGAAGCGGAGTGGAATTCCTGCTTCCATCACCCTTGCACAGGGGGTCCTGGAAACACAGTCAGGTAATAGCTGGCTGGTACAGAATTCCAATAATCACTTTGGTATCAAATGTAAAAACAACTGGACAGGCGCTACCGTGAATTATGATGACGACGCCCGCCAGGAATGCTTTCGCAAATACACCACAGCTGCTGATTCTTACAAGGATCACTCTGACTTCCTGAAGAATAACCCACGCTATAGTTTTCTCTTCTCCTTTCAGCTGGAAGATTATAAATCATGGGCATATGGTTTAAAACAGGCGGGTTATGCAACAAGCAAAACATATCCTCAGCAGCTGATTAAGGTTATTGAAGATTATAACTTACAGCAATATACAAAGGAAGGAGAGGGCCTGTTACCAAGGTCTACGCCATCAACTTCCGCTTCCACCACCACAAAACCTTCCACCACTACTACCGGAAAAGGCAATACAGCAACTGCTGATAAGCCTATTCCAACTGGCATATTTGAAATCAATGGTCGTAAAGTAATTTATGCACAGGCAGGTACTGCATTGATTCAATTAGCGAGTGAAAAGGATGTGAAGCTGCGTAATCTCGTGAAGTATAATGACCTGGAAAATGATGATCCTTTGCCAAAGAGTAATTATATCTTTTTGGAGAAAAAAGGGAAGTCAGGAAAGAATGATTTTCACGTAGTGAAACAGGGTGAAACCATGTACGATATTTCTCAGGCAGAAGGTATACAGTTACGTTGGTTACGCCGTCGTAACAAAATGAAGGAAGGTGAGGAGCCGGCAGCAGGCCAGAAACTGGCGCTGCAGGGATTTGCAAGCGTAAAACCTGAACTGGCGAAGAATGCACCGGTAGAAGATCCGACAGAAGGAGATCTGAATCCAAAGGAGATAGTGGATGATGTGAAGACAGAAATGGAACGTCAGCAACAGTTGGCGCAACAGCAACAGGTACAGCAACAACAGGCACAATCACAACAGCAGGTGAATAAATTGCCTGATGGGATGGTGGATGATTTGAAGAAGATAGGAGAGGTGACACCTGCTGGTACAAGCACTTCTGCAAAGCCTGCGGCAACAGCCACTAAAACAACACCAACTTATAATCCGGCACCGGCTGCAACTGGTACAGTTACAGCAACAGCGCCAACAGCTCCTGTAGTAAATGCATCTGCAAGCGTAGGTACATCCGCCTCTGCACCAACTGCCCAGGCATCAACACCTACCTACAATCCGGCACCGCCAGTAACAACAGGTACAGGTACAGTTACAGCTACAGCGCCAACAGCTCCTGTAGTAAATGCATCTGCAAGTGTAGGTACATCCGCGGCTGCACCAACTGCTCAGGCATCAACACCTACCTACAATCCGGCACCACCGGTAACAACAGGTACGGTTACTGCTACAGCGCCAACAGCTCCTTTAGTAAATGCATCTGCAAGTGTAGGAACATCCGCCGCTGCACCAACTGCTCAGGCATCAACACCTACCTACAATCCGGCACCACCGGTAGCAACAGGTACGGTTACTGCTACAGCTCCAGCAGCTCCTGTAGCAAATGCACCCGCTACTACACCAGCACCAACACCACCGGTAGCAACAGGTACGGTTACCGCTACTACAGCAGCACCATCACCGGCTACACCAACAGAGGCACCAGCCACGCAGTCACCTGCTCAGCCAGTAGCCACCACACCCAATGCCCCACCTCCTCCTACATCCAACGGATTACCTGAGGGAACTATTCAGGTAGGTAATTTGTTGTACCACGACGTCACTTCCAAAGAAACTTTATATGGCATAGCCAAACGCTATAACGTAACCGTAGAGCAGTTACGGGAATGGAATCATCTGGAAGCCTACGACATTAAAATCGGTCAAAGGCTTTTAGTAGGAAAAATTTAAACAATCGTAAATAAGGAAACACATGTCTGTTATACAGGTTCATGACAAGCAATTCACACCCTACATCAACGCAGATAAGCTGCAGGCGCGTATTCAGGAACTGGCAGCTGCTATCAGCAACGACCTGAAAGGTGAGAAACCATTATTCATTGCCATCCTCAACGGCTCCTTTATGTTTGCCGCTGATATTTTTAAATACCTGACCATAGAAGCGGAGATCTCGTTTATCAAACTCGCTTCTTACAAAGGCATGAAGTCGACTGGAAATGTAGTGCAGGCGATTGGTCTGGATGAAGATCTGTTTGGCCGTACGGTAGTGATCCTGGAGGATATTGTGGATACAGGAAAGACATTGAGTCAGTTCCTCCCACAGTTAGAACATCAGCAACCAAAGAGACTGTTGGTGACTTCTCTGCTTACTAAACCAGAAGCGATGAAGTACCCGATCAAGATTGATTATTTAGGTTTTAGTGTGCCTAACAAGTTCCTCCTTGGTTATGGTTTAGACTATGATGGATTAGGAAGGAATTTACCGGAAATTTATCAGTTAGTAGAACAGGCTTAAGGCAATTCAAAGGAGCAGAATTCCTTCAGCAATAACAGGCTTTAGATAATCCAAAGGAGCAGAATTCCTCTCAGTTAGAACAGGCTTAAGGCAATTCAAAGAAACACATTCCTTGCAGCAGAAAAGTCCCCCTCTCCAGGCATCAGCCTAAAAAGAGAAAGCTTCCATGCTGCCGCAGGTCACCTTCGAGGACATCCCTCCATCTGGTGTCAGTCAAATAATAAAGCAAAAATCTCTTCTGCCTAAAAAGCAGAAGAGATTTTTGCTTATATTACACTAACTGATGCAAAACCCACATGGTAAAGCTTCTCATGCTGCTCGCCAGCCTGCTACTCCTTGTACCTGCGAATGCACAGAAAATTTACATCACCGGGGCCGTAGAGGACAGTATTTCACACAATCCCTTACCCGGTGTATTAATCTCAGTGATCAATGATACCGTAAAAGTCGCTACCAATCAGTACGGTCTTTTTCGGATTGCGGTGCCTTCTCAGGACGCTATACTACTCTTTCAACTGGACAAATACCGTCCTAAAAGAATTCCTATAGGTGTGTACAACCGCATCCTCGTTCAACTCGACGCCCTCGACAACCCCCAGGACGCCATCGCCAAAGCCAAAGCCATTGCCCGCAACCGCTCTTCCAGCGGTTCCAACCCAAACTATGGCAACACCAGCATGGGCACCCGTGTCTTCTTCGATGAAACCTACGGCGCCCTCTACGAAAATCAATTCATGAAAACCCTCATCCGCAGCCATTCTACTTTCGCTGTAGATGTAGACAGAGCTGCCTATAGCAATATCCGCCGTTTCATCCACCTCAAAGAAAAGATTCCTGTCGATGCCGTACGCATTGAAGAAATGCTCAACTATTTCAACTACCATTATCCTCCTCCGAAAAAAGGTCAGACCCTCGCCCTCTACAGCAGTTACGCCACCTGCCCCTGGAAACCTGAACACCGGTTACTGCAAATTGTGGTAAGGGGTGAAGTCATGGATACAGATAGTCTGCCTCCCAGCAATCTCGTATTCCTGATTGATGCCTCCGGCTCAATGGCTCCCGCCAATAAACTACCATTACTACAAGCTGCCTTCCGCATCCTTGTCAATAACTTAAGAAAGAACGACCATGTCGCCATCGTTGCTTACGCTGGTGCCCCAGGCATCATTTTGCCAAGTACCCCTGGCGATCAGAAAGATAAAATCCTCAATGCTATAGACAACCTCAGTGCTGGTGGCGCCACTGCCGGCGAAGCGGCTATCAAACTCGCTTACCAGCTGGCACAGGACAACTTTATTAAAGATGGCAACAATCGCGTCATCATGGCTACTGATGGGGATTTCAATGTAGGTCAGACCAGCGATCTGGATATGGAACAACTCATTGTCAGCAAAAAGGAGAGTGGGGTACTGCTCACCTGCCTGGGTTTCGGCATGCGTGATTATAAAGATAGCAAACTCCAAACCCTATCCAGTAAAGGCAACGGCAACTTTGCCTATATCGACAACCTGGAAGAAGCCAGTAAAATTTTCGCTAAGGAATTTGGGGGTACCTTGTTCACTGTTGCCAAAGATGTACAGGCAGAAGTTTACTTCAACCCTGCTATGGTCAAGTCTTACCGCCTGATTGGATATGAAAATAAAGTGATCAGCAATGCAGATACAACTGGTGGGCGTGTTTCCGGAGGGATTGTGGGTGCAGGGCATTGTGCGATTGCGATGTATGAAATAGTGCCAGGTACTGAACTTCGCAATCTATCTGGCAGTGAAGGTCACTTTCTCACTGGCAGTAAAGAAGGGCAATCCCTTCCCGGTACGAAAGAAGGCCAATCCCTTCCCAATACTGAAGACCTCTCTCTCCCTGGCTCTAAAGAAAGCCAATCTCTTCCCAATCCCGAAACTCACTCCTTCCCCAATTCCGGCACCCACCCCAGTCCCGACACCGATGCCGTATTTAACTCCCACGACACCCTATTAGCCCAAATCCGAATCAACTACCAACTCCCCACAGACTCCTCCTCCCACACCATCTGGCACCAGATACACAATTTCTGTATAGACTTCCAGGATGCAGACGTCGATTTCCGTTTTGCAACCTCCGTTGCATTATGTGGCATGCTTTTAAGACATTCTGCTTATAAAGGAGATGGAGATAGCAAAATGGTATTAGAAATTGCAAAAACAGCATTGGGAGACGATCCGGGTAATTACAGAAAAGAATTTATCAAGCTGGTAAAAGACCTGAAAAAAAATAAAAGCATCAATTAGTATTATTATTCTAGGGATATATACTTGATTTATAGTCAATTAATACGCAATATGAATAGGGGAATTCTTGCCTCAACTGTTATTTATTGTTAAAAGTTTACCTTGCTAATTAAACTTTGCATTATTTGTGCATCTAACCTTTCGTCAATTCAACCTATTGTGTAAGAACTAAAACTTGGGAAACCTATGCATGGCAAGTCAGTAATGATTCTTGAACTAAACTTCGAGCGTGGATGGCGTGGTGGAGAACGGCAAACTATGTATACCATGTCCGGTTTCAAAGAAGCCGGTCTTAATGTAGAACTACTCTGTAGAAAAAACTACCCGCTGGAAAAAAAGGCAAATGAGAAGGGTTTTAAAACGCAATCATTTGCAAACATTTTTGGCGTACTCTTCTTCCTGATCTTCAAGGGAAGCCGTTATGATGTGCTTCATGCGCAATCTTCCCATATCCTCACTTATGCTATTCTTTCCAAGCCCTTCCACAGGGCTAAGATCATTTTTACCCGTCGCGTGGATTTTGTTCCCCACGGAAAGATGACCTTAATCAAATATAAACTCACTGACCAGGTCGTTGCTATCAGCCACGCCATCAAACGTATATTGACAGACTTTGGTGCTAAAGATGTCCGTTTGATATCCAGTGCTATTATGGCAAAGAAACTGGATAAGTCCAGGGCAGAAAAGATACTCACTGATGCCGGCGTTGATCCGGCATTACACCTGATCGGCACCACGGCTGCACTTGTACAACACAAAGATCCACTCACTATGATCGAAGCCATCCGTGAACTGGCAACTGTACGTCGTGATTTTGTATTCCTGCACTTTGGAAAAGGGGAGCTGGAACAACAAATGCGTGATAAAATAGCTGAATACGGTTTGGATGATGTGTATAAACTGATGGGCTTTTATGATAATGTAGAGGATATTTTCTCTGTGTTAGACATCTTCACCATGAGTTCAGAACAGGAAGGATTAGGTAGTAGCGTACTGGATGCCTTTATGTATCGCGTACCTGTAGTTTCTACAAATGCAGGTGGCTTGTCAGATCTGGTACAGGGTGGGAGAGCAGTTTCCTGCGAAGTACATCAACCGCAACAACTGGCTGCCGGTATACAGTCGTTACTGGAAGACCCTTTGAAAAGAGAGTCAGTGGCCAGACGTGCATTTGCCTACACAACTGAAAGACATAGCCTCAATTGTATTACACGTTCTTACCTGGAATTGCTGCATGAAATGGGCACCCGGATTGATCTGAATATTGTTGAAAAATTAGCACATAAAATGCAGCCTACGCAGGCATAATGGATCTTAGTATAAAGGGGATAATGGATCAATTTAAATGCTTTACCTGTAATCACGCACGCTTAATTTCGAGAGCCAGAAAAATGCAGCCTACGCAGGCATAATGGATCTTAGTATAAAGGGGATAATGGATCAATGTAAATGCTTACCTGTAATCACGCACGCTTAATTTCGAGAGCCAGAAAAATGCAGCCTACGCAGGCATAATACACCTTAATATAAACACACCTACTGAATTTCCAGTGCCAGATTATATACCAGCTGCCCAATTGCACGATGATTATACTTCATGCAAATAGCCTCGGATGCACCTTGCGCCAGTTGCGCCCTCAGCACCACATTCTCCTTCAATAACAAAATCTTTTCTGCAATCGCCGATGGTGTATTTGCTGTCAATAAAATGCTTTTCCCATTTTCAAACACCTCCTTTATCGCAGGAGACTCTTTACTAATGATCGCCTTCTTCAACGCAGCATAATGAAATATCTTATTCGGTATCACTAAATCCGCTTTCAGCGTCTCTCCAAATATCCCCAAACAAATATCAAAATTATTCATCTCCCCTGCCAATTGATCATAAGCTACCCAACCCGGTAAACTAATATTACTCAATTGATATTGCGCTACTAATTGCTGTATTACTTTATACTCAAAACCATTTCCAATCAACCGGAAATGAATATCTGCATGATCCTTTAAAACATTCGCCGCCTCCACAATCATACGTGTGCCCTGCAAAGGAATAAAACCACCATAAAACCCCACTACAAAAGTATCCCGTAATCCAATAGCAGGTGCCGGTGGAAATTCATCTGTATTCACCCCCACTGGCACTACCCGCAATTTCCGCAAAGGAATACTAAAAGTTCTATGATAATAATCCCGATGCCCTTCTGTATCGCAAATAACAAGGTCCGCCATGCGCATAGAAAGCTTATCCTTCAGATAATTTTTCAATGCTCTCGGAGAATACCTGTTCACCTTCTTATAATCAAACACTTTAGACAGATACCTTGAGATCAATGGATCAAACAACACCGGCTTGCCGGAAAGCATCTTAATCATCGCCACATCCTGGTGTGTAAATGCAGGCAAAAAGATCACATCCGCATCCCCACACGCTTTGCGCAGGGCCGCGAAATTCCATTTACGTTGCTCCTTATAATTGTAAAAAGAAAGAGACACAGCAGGAATAGTACGTAAACCATCCAGGATAATTTTCGTACGATTATAATCAGCTTCAAAATCTCCGGCTACCAGTATTCTCATTTGATGATCTTATAACATTTCCTGATCAGCTTCTGCTGAAAATCAAACGGCATCGTCTGCCCGGTAATATCCTTGATCGTACCCGCCTGAATCTGTTCCGTATCCAGCTGAAACTTACGATAGTTATTACTAAAATACACCACCCCCCCAGGTTTGGTCGCATGCAATACCTTATTCAAAATAACCACATGATCTCTCTGTATATCGAGGAATTCCTTCATGCGCTTGCTATTAGAAAAAGTGGGAGGATCAAGCACTACCAGATCGAAATAATCAGCAGGCAATGTATCCAGGTATTGCAATACATCTGCATGTACAAACTGAAAATTACCTTTCAGATCATTCAGCTGCATATTCTCTTCCGCCCATGCCAGATAGGTCTTAGACAAATCTACAGACACCACTTCGCTGGCACCACCTGCAGCAGCATACACAGAAAAGGAACCTGTATAACAAAAGAGGTTCAGCACTTTCATATCCTTCGCACTCTCCCGGACCATGCCCCTTGTAATACGGTGATCCAAAAAGAGACCTGTATCCAGGTAATCAGAAAGATTGACTTTGAATTTCAGCCCTGCTTCATGCACCACCACCTCATGGCTTTCAAAAGAAAGCTTCTCATACTGTTCCTGCCTGCTGGCTTTTCGCTGTCTTTGCTTCACCCATATCTTGTTCAGTGGCACATCCAGTACCTTGCCTACTACTTCCAGAGAGCTATCCAGCCACGTCTCATGGGTCTCCTCATCCATACCATGTGGGCGATCGTATTCTGCCACATAGATATGATCGTCATAGCGATCCACACTGAATGGAAATTCATTGATATCATCATCATACACCCTGTAACAGGTGATGTTCTGGCGGCGGGCGATTTTACCAATATGGCGATAAACCTTTACCAACCGGTTTTCTAGCATTTGTAATTTGGAAGGATCGAACATGGGGAGTAAAATTATGGCTAAAAAGCGAAAAATCCGTTGATCACATAGCGATCAACGGATTTTTCGGGCCGGGCAGGTCACCTGCCACAAGCTATAACCTTAGCTAAAAATGTCTCTTACTTTTTCAAAGAAGCCTTTCTCAGACTTATCCGGCTTCGGCTGGAAGTTGTCTGAACTCTGTACCTTTTCCAGGAAAGTTTTCTCCTCACTGTTCACCTGCTGAGGTGTCCATACATTCACATGGATCAGCTGATCGCCTTTCTCATAAGAATTCACGGAAGGGAACCCTTTACCTTTTAACCTGAATACCTTACCGGATTGTGTACCAGCCGGGATCTTGATCTTTGCCTTACCATCGATGGTCGGCACCTCTACCGAAGTACCAAACACCGCATCAGGGAAGGAAATGTACAGGTCAAAGGCTACATTCAGCCCATCCCTTTGCAGTTCCGGATGTGGTTCCTCTTCAATGAGGATCAGCAGATCCCCGGGAGCACCCCCTCTTTCACCGGCATTACCTTTACCGCTCATGCTCAGCTGCATACCTTCCTGTACGCCTGCCGGAATGTCGATGCTTACCATTTCTTCACCATACATACGGCCTTCACCTTTACAGTGTCCGCATTTGCTGGTAATGATCTGGCCTTCGCCATGACAGGTTGGACAGGTAGCTACTGTCTGCATCTGCCCCAGGAAAGTCTGGGTTACTTTTCTTACCTGACCGGACCCATGACAGGTATTACAGGTCTGGAAAGCGTTTTTATCTTTCGCACCCAATCCGCCACAATGCTGACAGGGTACATGTTTTTTAACCTTGATCTTTTTATTGGCACCTTTGGCGATCTCTTCATAGGTCATGCGGATCTTAATACGAAGATTGGAACCACGTGTACCTCTGCCACGTCTGCCAGCACCGCCGCCGGCACGGTTACCACCGAAGAAGCTGCCAAAGATATCGTCTCCGAAAATGTCTCCGAAATTGGAGAAGATATCATCCATGTTCATGTTACCGCCACCGTAACCGCCACCGCGATTACCCATACCCGCGTGACCAAAACGGTCATACTGGGCACGCTTGTCCGCATCGCTCAATGCCTCGTAGGCTTCAGCTGCCTCTTTAAATTTTTCTTCTGCTTCCTTATTGTTGGGATTGCGGTCAGGATGGTACTGCATAGCTACCTTACGGTATGCCTTTTTAATTTCATCCTGGGAGGCAGACTTGGCGACGCCCAGTATTTCGTAATAATCTCGTTTGGTAGACATATATCGCACTATAGCCGGCGTTTCGCCGGCATGGTTAAAGAAAAACTATTCTGTCAGAAAGTCACTTTATTTCCCTACAATAACCTTTGCATGACGGATCAATTTGTCATTCAGCATGTAGCCTTTTTGCAACTCATCCAGTACTTTCCCTTTCAGTTCTTCTGTAGGTGCAGGTATTTCTGTGATAGCGTCGTGAAGATCTGCATTGAATTCAGTGTGCAAATTCTCCATAGGTTTCAGGCCTTTGGCTTGTAGTGTTGATTTCAATTTATTGAAAACCAGCATAACGCCTTCTTTAATGGCAGTAATGTCGGTGGTGTTTTCCAGCTGTTTGGTGGCGCGTTCACTGTCATCCAGTACATCCAGCAGGGAAATGATCGTTTCCTTGTTGGCAGTCTGCATCAACTCGATCCTTTCTTTGGCAGTGCGTTTTCTAAAGTTGTCAAACTCAGCAACCAGACGGAGATACTTGTCCTTCATCTCATCCAGCTCCTGTTGTTTCTTGTCGAATTCGCTTTCATCCGCCAAGGCATCGTTAAGGTGGGAAGTGCCGGCCATGTTCTCATCTGCATTAATATCTGGCATACCTTTACCGTTTTCGGTGTCCTGTCCGTTTGTCTGCATATGGTAGTGTTTTCGTTTATTAACTTAAAATGTACAAATGTACGTTAGACAATTTACTTGCCAAGCGCTCAAATGCCGCCAAAATGACAAACATCTTATATAAAGGTGTCATTTTGAAAGTTGAGTCCGTTCTCCATTCTATATTAACCATGTAAGATGCCTTCCTTTTCTTTACCTTTGCGCCTTCGAACTATTGATAATGACCAAAGTTTTTTTAAAGAAAAAAATACAGAATCGCGTACTGCAGGGACATCCATGGATTTTTGGCAACGAAGTCGGAGAGATCCAGGGACCGGTAGATGCCGGCGATATTGTGGATGTATTCACGCATCAGGGCCACTTTCTGGGTAGAGGGTATATAAACCCACAATCTCAGATCCTGGTTCGCCTGCTAACCCGTGACAAAAACGAGATGATCGATGCCGGGTTCTTCTACCGCCGATTGCTCAAGGCATGGAAATACCGCCAGCAGCTGGGTTATGTGGAAAACTGCCGTTTAGTGTTTGGAGAAGCTGACGAAATGCCGGCGCTTGTCATAGATAAGTTCAATGATTACTTCGTATTACAAACCCTGGCATTGGGTATGGAAAAGTGGAAAGGTGCAATCGTCGATGCCCTGAACAGAATTTTCTCTCCAAAAGGAATCTATGAGCGTAACGATGTGCCGGTAAGAGAACTGGAAGGTATGCAACAGCAGAAAGGTTTCCTGAGTGCTCCTTTTGATACGAACATCATTATTAATGAGAATGGATTAAAGTTCCATGTAGATATCGAAAATGGCCAGAAAACCGGCTACTTCCTGGATCAGCAGGATAACCGCAGAGCTATACAACATATTGTAAAAGATGCAGATGTACTGGAAGCGTTCTGTTATACAGGTACTTTCTCCTGTCATGCAGGCCACTATGGTGCAAAGAGCGTATTAGGCCTGGATATTTCTGAGCATGCAGTGAATACTGCCCGCAAAAATGCCCAGCTGAATAACCTCGAAGATAAATGTAAGTTCCAGGCAGTCAACGCATTTGACGTGCTGAAACAATGGACAAAGGAAGAGAAGAAGTTTGATGTGGTGATCCTGGATCCACCGGCATTTACCAAAAGCCGTGAGAATATCCAGAAGGCAATTACGGGTTACAAAGAGATCAACCTGAGAGGAATGAAGCTGCTGAAACCGGGTGGTTTCCTGGTTACAGCGTCTTGTACAAACCTGGTACCGCCATCTATGTTCCTGGAAATCATTGATATGGCTGCGAAAGATGCGAAGAAGAAACTGAGACAGGTGACCTTCCAGACACAGGCGCAGGATCACCCGATATTATGGAATATTGAGAATACAACTTATCTGAAGTTCTTAATAGTAGAAGTACAATGAAAAAAGGCTGTCTTACGACAGCCTTTTTTCATATAATATCTTTAAAATTACTTGACGACATTGAACTTTCCAGACTCTATCAGGTTCCCCTGCCTATCTCTCAACTGGAAAATATACAACCCACTATAATAGTTATCCAGCTCCACCGTAGTCTTGTTACTCACATTCTTTACCTGCCCTACCATCTTTCCGAGAAAATTGAATACAATAAGATCATAAACCTGCTCGTTATTATGCTGTAATTCAAAATTAATTCTCGAGGATGCAGGATTAGGGTACAACTTCACAATTTTACTCACTCCATCAGTACCTGATGAAGCAGGTTTATACGTCTGCGCCTTAGAAACTAAGGTCGTCAGGAGTATAAAGCATGTAAGTAAAAGAGTAAAGGTTTTCCACATACCCGTAAAGATAAAGATTTTTTCGAATATCTATTAATTTTCGTTCTGAAATAGCGGGTGATGACACAATAAAAATTATCTTTTATATTAGATATATTTATTATCACATCGGAACCCACTTTACCAATTCTATCATTGTAAAAATAACAAATGGCAGGCCAAAAAGGAAGCACTGCCATTAGTTTTTAACAAAAATTAACGCTTTTGGGCAATTTTTATTGCAACTCAGCCAGTGTTTTCTTTATTGCTTCAAAATCTGGCAGATCACCAGCAGACTCGAGCACCTGTGCATACTTCACAGTACCTTCTTTGTCTACTACGAAAGCCGCTCTCTTGGATACCCCTTTCAGGTCCAGTACAAAGTTGTCATAATAAGCACCATAAGCCTGGGATGCCTCCTTATTGAAGTCAGACAGCAATGGGAAGTTCAGGTTCTGCTCTGCCTTAAATTTACCCAGGGTGAACGGAGAGTCTACAGAAATACCTACTACCGCAGTATTCAAACTGTTATAAGTAGCCAGGGTATCTCTTACACTGCACAGTTCTGCTGTACATACACTGGTAAATGCCAATGGAAAGAAAAGGATAACCAGATTCTGTCCTTTGAAATCTTCCAGGGTTACTTTTTTCTTCTCAGTATCATTCAGAGAAAAAGCTGGTGCTTTTGTGCCGATTGCAATGCTCATTTTATATTTTTTAGACTGGCAAATATAGTAAAGGATTAATAAGGGAATTAAAATCTTGGACAATGCACTGCATCCAACGTACTGTTCCTGCTATTCAGGAACCCTTTGAATACCAGTGCCAGCTCAAATCCCCCAAAACTCTGACTCGCCGTTTTCAGTTTTGAAATATTACAGTCGTATGTCATACTGATCTCGTACTTGTCCATATCCAGGCGCATGGTAGGAATGATCGCATCTCCCCACCGCACAAACAATCCGCCGTATATACCCCTTGTACTTTCCAGACCCTCGTCATATAACATATAACCCAGAATGGCACCTCCATTATACTCCGAATACGACCCTTCATGAATCTGGTTGTACTGCGCAATCAGTTTCAACCTGTCTTCCATTGGAATGGTAATACCCGCATTGAAGGTATACTTTGGATCCATCACAATACTATTGTCCTTATAAAAGGACACCCTTGGACGTGTAAAGTGAAACATGGCCGCACCTATATAATAATTGACGTCTTCACCAATTGTACTGTTGAAACTAATACCTGCACCGGCATCCCAGTAACCATATCCACGCAGTGCCAGTCTGCCTTCTTCACCACTGGCTACAGAGGGATCATAGCGACCATTGGTATACTGGTTATTGAAAGTGAGCTTGGTGGCATCGAACTGTCTTTGCACAAAACCTCCCATGAAACCAACTGAGAGGAACATGTTCTTCACATCACTCATTGACTTATGGTAGTTGATGGCTGGCAAAATCTGCACAGACTGTAATCGTGCCGTACCAGCTCTGTCATAAGTGAATTGCGCACCTGTGGTGAGAAAATCCTCTCCACGGCCTACCGGAAATTTCAGTTCCCCGCTCACTGCCCCTGTCTGGTAGGGAATAGTCACACTGTTCCACTGGTTCCTGTACACTGCCTGTACGCGGTAGTCTCCGTTAAAGATGCCAATCAGCGCAGGGTTACGCAGAATGGGGGTTTCATAAAATTGCGACAGGTGAATATCCTGTGCCATCAGTCTGGAACTCAGACATAAACAAAGTGCCACAAACAGCTTTCTACAAGTCCTTCTCATGCTTGGCAAATTTTAAATAGGAATCTGGTAATCGCCGTTTAACGTAACAGCATCACGTTACCTTTCAGGGTAAAGTCTTCATTTGTATCGCACACTACCTCGGCTACATATACAAACACATCCGGGTTCACAAGTACGCCTTTCACTTTTCCATCCCATCCACTTGTAATGTCTTCTACGCCAAAGTTTGTCCGCTCAAATACAAGTTGTCCCCAACGGTTATATATTCTCCATGATTTTACGGTTTTGATCCCCTTACCTCTGATGTAGAAGATATCATTCTGTCCATCGCCATTAGGTGTAAAGGTATTTGGCAGCCAGGTATTGCCTGATTCACATACCATCTTGATGGTGATATCATCCACACCCTTACAGCCATATGTATTCGTCGCCGTTACAGTATAAGTCGTCGTCGTCTTTGGTGTAGCTGTAGGTTGCAGACAGTCTACACAATCCAGGTAATTCACCGGCCACCATTCAATGTTAGTAATATCAGCACTACCTGTAGTCGGAATCAGGTAACTGTTACCTGTAGCCAATGTCAGATCCGGACCTGCATTCACTACCGGCAACGCATGTACAGTTACCAACGCTGTCGCCTGCGAAGTAAAGCAGGCGTCCTTACCATATCCTGTCACCGTATAAGTAGTGGTCGTATCCGGGTAAGCCATCGGGTTCTGACCCGCAGCATTGCTCAACCCTGTAGCAGGAGACCAGGAATAAGAAGTCGCACCTGATGCATGCAGTTGTGCAGAACCACCTTTACATATAAAGGTATCTGTAGCAGTTACCTGGAATGGTTGAGAAACCATAACCGGTACATCTCCCTCCACCTTACAACCTGCTGCATTTACCACTGATACATGATAGGTCGTATCTATTTCCGGACTAACTACCGGACTTGTACTATGAATATCATTGATCTTATAATCTGTCCAGTTGATAGTCACACCGGCATCTGTATTTGCATTGAGTGTGATAGAAGCACCACGGCAAATGCTGGCGCTCGCCGGGTTCGGATTCAGTGCAGGATAATCTAATACACTCACCGTTCTCGTAGCTGTGCTGCTACAAATACCGCTGGCAGTAGTGATCGTCAGTGTAATTAACTGATCTCCTGCCTGGTTAAAGGTGGTAGCAGGTGGTGTTTGTACTAAATAGTTTTGTCCCAGTATCTGCCAGCTCCATTTGGTATCAGGTATATTCTTAGTTTCATGACCCACTAGCTGCATAGTCGCACCTGTACACAATGGCCCCAGTGTATCGATCACCGCTACTGGTTTAGGTTCTACCACAATCGCTTTTTCGATAGTGCTCACACAACCATAAAAACTGGTCGTTGTCAGTTTCACATTGTAAGTACCTGGCGCATCATATATATAAGAAGGTGTCTGATCTGTACTCACATCATCAGTTTTGGTAGTGACACCAAAATCCCATGCATAGGTCATAGCCATACCCAGTTCTGAAGAAACGCTGCTGGATGAATCGGTGAAGAATACAGTACCACCATCACAAGCCTGGGTAACATCCGTACCAAAGTTAGCCGCCACTTTATCAGCAATTACTTTTGAATCACCATCTGCCGCTACGCGACAACCTCTGTCATCTTCCAGCAATACAACCGGGTAATACACACCTTCCTGTGGATAAGTGTAAGATGGAGAAGTCGGTGTAGTGGTGGTGGCTGAATGACCATCGCCAAAGTCCCAGATATATTTAATAGCCGCAGTAGAATTGGCATTCATCGTCACCGTCAGTGGATAACATCCTGTTTCAGGTGCAACAGTGAAGCTACCATTTGGTCCGGCGATAGAAATAGTTTTTGGTCCTGCTACCGCGCTCGCACAACCACCCTGTGAATAAACTGTGAGTGTGATATCAAATGTACCTGGCTTAATATAGTTATGCAGCGGATCCTGTTCTGTAGAACTACTCACGTCTCCAAAGCTCCATGCAGAACTTACATAATCAGAGGAGAGGTTGGTAAACTGAATTTTTACTGGCGGACATACATCAGCCGCTACCGGCGGGAAGCTGAAGTCAGCAATCGGGTCAGGTACACGCAGGTAGTCAACAGTAGTGATCGTATCGCTACAACCAGTAGTGTTAGCTATGATCAGCGATACCGTATACTTGCCTGGCAATGTATAAGTATGTGCAGGAGTCGCATCTGTACTGGTCGTGCCATCACCAAAGTCCCACTGGTAAGTGAGTGGTGTTGTAATGGATGAGTTAGAGAACTGATATGGAGTATTCAGACATGCAATGCTGTCCGGACCACCAAATGCCGCAATCATATTTGCAATACGTACAGTTGCTGTATAACTGTCTTCACAACCGGTATTGTCTTTTACGGTCAGTGTAACAGGGTAGTCATTGATCGCTGAATAAGTATGTGTGATATTGGTAGGTGCAGTAGTGTAAGTCTCCGGAGTGCTGCCATCTCCATAATCCCATGTCCAGGATACAATGGTATTACCTGTCTTGGTAGTAGATTGATCAGTAAAGCTCACCGGAACATTTCTACACTGTTTGGTATCAATGCTGAATTTCGCATTTGCGCCATTCACAGAAATCGGAATCGTATTGGAAGTGTGCAGACAACCGTATACATCTGTCAGCACCAGGCTGGCCGTATAATCGCCAGGTGTGGGATATACATAACCGATAGGGCCCTGTGCCGGTGCATTGTAAGTATTACCATCGCCAAAGTTCCACAGGTAGCTGGCGAAATGGCTGGCCGTTACGGGATCCATGGCGAAATTCACGGTACCATTTTTACAAATGGTAGTGACATCTGAATAGATCTTGGGTGTTTCATCAATGATGGTCACTGTCGTTTTGTATACTGACTGACAGCTACCATTATCGACTGTGAGCGTCACAGTATATGTACCACCTGCAGTATACACATGTGTTGGACTCTGGGCGGTAGAAGACGTACCATCGCCGAAATCCCAGTTCCATAATTTAGTCGTACTTGTACCAAAGTCAGATTTATCGGTGAAAGTACGGGAGTAGATATTCGCACAATTCACTGTTTGTACAAGGAATGCAGCAGATGGCGGATAGATAGTGATCAGATCCGTTTTGGTGAGTGTCTGCCGGCAACCATTATTGATAACCGTTAGTATCACCGTATGTGTACCGATGCTTGTCCATACATAAGTCGGATCTTCCAGAGAAGAAGAACCATTGCCGGTATTGCCTGATTCCTCGAAAGTCCATTCCCATGCAGTACCCGCAGGAACAGATGTATTAGTGAAATGGAAAATAGTTGGTTGACAACCAGTTGTTTGATCTACTGTGAAATCTACTGCCACTGGTGTGCCCACCTGCACCGGGAAAGTAGCGGTCTGCGTACAACCACCCTGTGTAGTAATCGTTAAGGTAACGATATAATCACCTTGTGCGGTGAAAGTATGTGTCGGTATCTTTGCTGTAGAAGTGCTGCCATCGCCAAAATCCCATGACCAGCTGACTACCGGATCGGCAGTAGCCACGATAGGAGTGAAGGTATCATCCAACGGCACACAACCATTTGGTAAACCATCTATACTCAGAATTGGTTTCTGTACAGAGATGGTTTGGTAGGTGGTTGTTGTACAACCCGCAGCATTGCTGGCTTGCAGGGAAACGGTATAACTGCCTTCGGCAGTATAAGTATGTGTAAGATTTTGTACAGTAGAAGAAGTACCATCGTTAAAATCCCATTCCCAGCTGGTAGCACCGGTGGTTACACCCGTAAAGCTCACATTGGCAGGAACGGCACATGCGGTAATGGGTGCTGCGGTAATCGTAGCTGTAGGAATATCCGAGATGGTGAAAGTCTTTGTCACATTTGCCTGACAACCATCCTGTGTCAGTGCCTGTAATGTGACCGTATAGGTACCAGTAGTATTAAAAGTCTTGACTGCGTCAATTGTATTTTGCACATCGCCATCTGAAAAAGTCCAGGTAGCGGTCTGCGGAGCTGGCTGAGTAGTATTGGTAAAATGGAGAGTCGTTCCCTTACAAAGACTCTCTGCTATAGTAAAGTCCGCTGCGATCGTAGCGATCTGGATATACTCCGTTTGTGTGAGCGTTTGTGAACATCCATCCGCGGAAGTAGCCGTTAGCGTAACGGTGTATTTTCCTTCTGCCGTGTACGTATGAATCGGGTTCATGTCGCTGCTGGTACTACCGTCTCCAAAGTTCCAGAGGTACGTAATGCCCGGATTTCCAGTGGTATTGATCGTCGTATTGTTAGTAAAAGTAACGTTCAGCGGCGCTTTACAGCTACCCTGGGTATTGCTGGTAAATGCTGTCTGAGGGGTAGCGTTCGCATGAATAATCTGTGAATAGCTATTGGTACAACCATAGCTATTGGTCACGATAGTCGTAGCAGAATAGTCGCCTCCTACATTATAAGTATAGTTAGCAGTACTACCCGTAGCTCCGTTACCATCCCCAAAATCCCAGTTCACACTACTAATCGTACCATCACCTGCGGTAGACTGGTCTGTAAATTTAACAGGTAAAGGTGTACAACCACTGGTAACATCAGTAGTAAACTGTGCTGTTGGTTTTTTATATACATTTACAGTATGGGTAGCGGTCCCTTTAGTACCGTCTGCAAACGTAACTGTAAGAGTTACAGTGTATGTACCAGGTTTAGTAAAGGATCGGGTTGGGTTCCAGAGTATCGATTTGGCTCCTCCATCCCCAAAATCCCAGGAAGCTGTGCCTCCTGTAGTAGACTGATTAATAAATTGTACATAGGCAGTCCCACATCCTGTAAAATTATCAGCAGTAAATGCTGCTGTGTTTTGTGCCTGGACGCTGAAGGCAGAGAGCAGGACCATTACACACGTGTATGCAACAGCATACCAGGTGCGGACAAAAAGGCTTAGGCGTTGGTGTTTCATTCTCCGGATATGGCTAGTGTCGTTCGGCTTCCGACAGTAGCATAGGTTTTTAAAAAATAAAGGTTCAATTTTTTAACGTTATACCCGTATAAGTCTAACGTTAAGTAAACGTAAACAAATTGTTAATGGTTCAGAGTAGAAAAGAAAATCACACAAAAGTTATTCCAGCTTTAACTGTTGGCACGAGCTCAACAATATACAGCAAATTTACGATGTGTAAGTATATAATATGCTTTTTCATTTTATGTGTGAGTACTGCTGTATATGCGCAGAATAACAATGTGGTAAAACCTGACGTATTTCAGACAGGAATTAAACAATCGGGTGTACAGGTATTTGATGTACGTACCTTGGCAGAGTACAGTAGTGGGCACCTCCCGCATGCTATGCAGGCTGACTTTACACATGACGAAGAATTTAATGAGAGAATAAAATACTTGAATAAGGAGCAGCCTGTATATGTGTATTGCCTGAGTGGACCGCGTAGTAATGCCGCCGCAAAGAAAATGCGCGAAGCCGGATTCGCAAATGTTGTAGAACTGGACGGTGGTCTGACTGCCTGGAAACAGGCGGGTCTTGCAGTTGAAGGAGGCGTAAATACCCCTCAGCTTACACTGATCGACTTTACCGGTAAGGTCTCTGAAGGAGATGTATTAATCTATATAAGCGCTGATTGGTGTCCTCCCTGTCAAAAGATGGAGCCAGTAGTAGCTGCTTATTTAAAAGCAAATGCAGGTGTAAAGCTGTTAAAAGTAGACGGTAGTAAAGACACGAACGTGATTAAAACACTAGGTGCTACTACCTTACCTACATTTATCCTGTACAAAGAAGGACAGGAAGTCTGGAGAAAAACAGGCATCGTAGAATTAAACTAACGTCATCTATGGCAAGCCGAGGCCAATTGAATTTATTTTATTGCTATTAGCTGGACCGTATCCCTATACCAGCAAGCCATTATCCAAACAAAAGAGGTGATATCAACCTCCTGAGAATTGTTTAAACACCTGCGTGAATAAAAGATGGTGTATCATACTAATGATACACCATCTTTTTGTTTTATACATTATAAATGTGGTGATACTTTTCTGTAGCGTAATCCAGGAAGTATTTAAACGCCAGTGGTTCTCCCGTTACTTTTTCACACAATTCATTGCTGGTGTAATACCTGCCGTGGTGGTGGATTTCATCACGTAACCATGTGAGTAACTGCTTATAATCTCCTTTTGTAATCTGCTCAATCAATCCCGGTATCTGCTTTTGGGCAGCGATGAAAAACTGTGCGGCGTACAAACTACCCAGTGAATAAGTGGGGAAGTAACCGAAGCTACCATGTGACCAGTGAATATCCTGCAATACTCCTTGATTATCATCAGGTACATCTACATGCAGGTACTCCTTGTAATATTTATTCCAGACCTCATCCAGGTCTTTGGTAGAATAGGTGCCATCCAGTAATCCCTTTTCAATTTCATACCGGATCATTACATGGAAATGATAAGTCAGTTCATCGGCTTCGGTACGTATCAGGGAAGGTCGTACCTGGTTGATGGCTTTATAGAAATCATCCAGCGATACTTTTTGCAGGTTGTCCGGAAAGCGTGCCTGCAAAGCTGCATAGTGATGCTGCCAGAAAGGAAGGCTGCGACCTACATTGTTCTCCCACAGCCTTGACTGTGATTCGTGGATACCTAAACTCGCAGCTTCGCCGGATGGTAGTCCATAGCCATCTACAGGCAACCCCTGTTCGTACAGGGCATGGCCACCTTCGTGGATACAGCTCCAGGTCATGTTCCCAAAATCCTTTTCATCGATACGGGTAGTGACCCTTACATCCTGTGGGTTGAAGCTGGTGGTAAACGGATGTTCTGAAATATCCTGTCTGCCGGCGTTCATATCATACCCCATGGCTTTCAGGAGTTCAATCCCAAATGCCCATTGTGCATTACGGTCGTAGTGCAGGTGCAGGAAGTCTTTATTGACTTGTGGTTTTGATTCGATGTGCTTTAATAAAGGAGCCAGTGCTGCTTTTACATCAGCAAAGATGGTATCCAGCATGGAGGTATTCGCCCCTTTTTCATATTCATTCAGCAGTGCATTGTAGGGATGCCCGTTATATCCCAGTATGTCTGCCTCCTGCTTTTTGAGCGCAACCATTTTCGCCAGCACGGGTTCAAAGATCTTGTAGTCGTTTGCTTTTCTTGCCTTGATCCATGCATGGTAGCATTCATTGGTCGTAGTAGATAACTCAGCTACAAAACTGGCTGGGTACTTTTTATTCTTTTCATAGTCCTCGAGGGAGAGGGCGATATTCTTAGTAGCAATGATGTCCATATCCTGACGGGCATGCAGGGTGGTCAGTAATTCACCCAGTTTATCTTCAGTAAATAGCTCGTGCGCCATAGAACTGAGAGTGGTGATCTGTTGCCCGCGAAAGGCGGCTCCTTTTTCAGGCAGGTAAGTTTCCTGATCCCATCCCAACACAGCAATCGCATTGCGTATATCGGCGATCTGTTGCATTTTCGTTTTGTACGAGGCGTACAATTCACCCGAAGATTGTGTCGTCATGCCAGTTAGTTTTTTGCAATTTTAAATAATTCCCATCATATTTGCTTGTCATGAAAATTAAAGATATCACAGCGGCCATCGCCGCATTTGCACCATTACAATACCAGGAAAGCTATGACAATGCCGGTTTACTCTTCGGCAGTGGCGACTGGGAGGTAACAGGGATACTGCTCTCCCTGGATACGACAGAAGCGGTGGTAGACGAGGCGATCAGCAAGGGGTGCAACCTGATCGTGGCCCATCATCCCATTGTATTTGGTGGCCTGAAAAAGATAAATGGCAATAATTACGTAGAGCGGGTGGCTATCAAAGCTATCAAGCATGACATCGCTATATATGCAGCTCATACCAACCTGGACAATGTGAGAAATGGGGTCTGTGAGATGATGGGGCAGCGGCTGAGCCTGAAAAATACCCGGGTATTAGCGCCTAAAAAGGAGTTATTAAGAAAATTATACACCTTTGTACCGCATGAATCTGCCGAAAATGTCAGGTCTGCATTATTTGCAGCCGGTGCCGGACATATTGGCGCATACAGTGAATGTAGCTTTAATGGGGCAGGAGAGGGAACTTTTAAAGCGGGAGCGGGCACCCAGCCTTATGTTGGGGAGGTCGGAAGCCGCCATTTAGAAGCAGAAACGAAGATCGAGGTTATTTTTCCCTTATATTTGGAACAATATGTGATCAAGGCTCTTTTAGCCAGCCATCCTTATGAAGAAGTGGCCTACGATGTGGTGAAACTCGAAAACGAGTACTCACAGGTTGGGTCCGGTCTGATAGGAGAGCTGGAAGCGCCGATGGACGAGATGACATTTTTAAAGTTCGTGAAGCAGCAGTTCGATACCGGTTGCGTCCGGTATACCCCACTCAGGAACAAGCCAATTAAAAGGGTGGCACTCTGCGGAGGAGCCGGAAGTTTCCTCCTGAAAAGGGCAATTGGAGCTGGCGCCGATGCATATATTTCGGCTGACTTTAAATATCATGAGTTTTTTGACGCTGAAAATCAAATAGTTATAGCGGATGTTGGACATTTCGAGAGCGAGCAGTTTACGGTTGACTTATTTTTTCATATATTGACTGAAAAATTCCCTAATTTTGCGCCTCTTAAATCTACCATTCGAACAAACCCGGTAAATTATTTATAAACACATTACATGGCTACTGTAAATAAAGATTACTCCGTAGAGGAAAAATTGGTGTCTGTACTTAGACTACAGAAGATGGACTCCAGACTGGATGAGATCCAGGTGTTGAAGGGGGAGTTGCCGATGGAAGTTAAAGATCTGGAAGACGAGATCGAAGGGTTAAACACACGTCTGGCCCATGTTGAAGACGAAATCCGTGGCATTCAGGACTTCATAACCAACAAGAAGAACCAGATTAAGGAGTCAGAAGCGCTGATTAAGAAATACGAGAAGCAACAGGATAACGTAAAGAATAACCGTGAGTTCGAAGCTATCACCAAGGAACTGGAAATGCAGTCCCTGGAAATCAAGCTGGCTGAGAAACACATTCGCGATGCAAATGATGAGGTAAAGGACAAGAGCCGTAACCTGGAATCTGCAAAGAAAGCGATTGCTGATAAAGAATCGAACCTGAAACACAAGAAAGGTGAGCTGGAAAAGATCATCGGTGAAACTGAAAAAGAAGAGAAAGCTTTCTACAAACAAAGCGAAGATGCGCGTGCAAAAGTAGAACCCCGCCTGCTGGCAGCTTACGAAAAAATCCGTAAGAACTACCGTAACGGTCTGGCAGTAGCTACTGTAGTTCGTGATTCCTGCGGTGGTTGCTTTAATGCAATTCCTCCTCAGCGTCAGGCGGAAATCCGTCAGCGCAAGAAGATCATCATCTGCGAACATTGCGGTCGCGTGCTGGTAGACAATGATCTGGAAGCAACTGTGACTATTTAATTTAATATTGTTCCAGGAATAATTTTGAAAAAGGTTGTATCGTTTATGATACGACCTTTTTTCATTGCAGGCGTTTTTGGTTTGGAATTTGACGTAAAGCCGGCAGTTGTAAATATATTTGTGTCCATGCGTACCGTATTCCTGTTGGGATTGTTCCTCTCTCTTTTTTTTCCTGCTGTAGCCCGGCAAAAAGTATATGACTTTAATCCCCGCTGCCAGCAAGCCTATGATGCCATTATGCAATTGAAGGTCACCACGGGCACCGCTCTACTGGAAGCCGAAAAAAAAGAACATCCCGATAACCTGATACCTTACTTTCTCGAAAATTATATCGACTTTTTCAATCTCTTTTTCAACGAAGATCCTGCTGTTTATGCCAGGCGAAAGGACCTGCGGGACCAGCGGCTGGATATGATGGCTTCGGGTCCTGAGAATAGTCCTTACTACCTGTATACCCAGGCAGCCATTCGTTTTCAATGGGCCCTGATCCGCATCAAGTTCAACGAAAAGTGGGATGCCGTGTGGGAAATCAGGAAAGCATTTGTGCAGTTCAAAGACAACCAGCGCAAGTTTCCGCAGTTTCAGCCAAACACGATGATGATTGGTGCATTGCAGGCCGTATTCGGTACTATCCCCGAAGGCTATCGCTGGATTTCCAATATTCTGGGCATGAAAGGCAATATCCGTGAAGGTATGCGGCAGGTACAGCAGTCGGCCGAGAGCAATAATGACGTAGCGTTAATATTCCGGGCCGAAGCTTCTTATTACTTTTGCTACCTGAAACTGTTCATTGAAAATAGACCTGAAGAAGTATGGGCATTCATTCAGAAACATCAGCTGGACACAAAAAATAATTACCTCTTTGCCCTCATGGTAGCGAATATCGCTATGAACAACCAGAAAGCAGCACTGGGTATCAAAACCCTGTCTGACAGAAGTGACAGTGGCGGATACCTGGATATCAAATACAATAATTACCTGCTCGGGGTATTGAAACTGGACAGACAGGATGAAGATGCAAATGTGTACCTGCAGCGATTCACCGACAACTTCAGGGGAAAATTTTATCTCAAAGAATGTCTGCAACGTTTAAGCTGGTACCATTACCTGCATGGAAATATGGATGCTGCCAATAAATACCGGGCACAGATCCTGACCCGGGGCAATACAGAAACCGATGCAGATAAGCAGGCCCTCAAAGATGCAAAAGGTGGTAAATGGCCGGATGCTGTACTGCTAAAAGCACGATTACTGAGCGATGGCGGTTTCTTTAGCGATGCCCTGAAATTGTTGCAAACGAAAAAGGCGGCAGACTATACCCGCATGGAAGATAAACTGGAATATGCCTATCGCCTGGGAAGGATATATGATGAAATGGGAATGGATGATAGTGCAATTGCCATGTACGAAGTGACCATAAAAGCAGGGACAAACAGACCTGAATATTTTGCTGCAAGAGCATCCCTGCAAATGGGTTATATTTATGAAAAGAGGAATGACAAGGTGAAAGCACAACAATGTTATCAGACTTGTCTGGATATGAAAGGGCATGATTATAAGAACTCACTGGATCAGCGGGCAAAGGCCGGAATTCAGCGATTGAACGGAGGTTGAGGTAATCGCTACGCAGATACAGTTCGTACCGAGAAATTTAATTTGCGGAATATTTTCCCATATGCTACAAAAACTAACAATTAAGAACTACGCCATTATTGAACAGCTGGAAGTAGACTTTTCCGGGAACCTGAACGTCATCACGGGCGAAACAGGTGCAGGTAAATCTATTCTGCTGGGCGCATTGTCATTGATACTTGGGGAGCGTGCAGATCCGGGGGTATTGCACAGCAAGGATAAGAAATGTGTGATAGAGGGGAATTTTAAGGTGAAGAAGTCGCAGGTGGCAGATTTTTTCCAGCAGCATGAACTGGACCTGGAAGATCAGCTGATCATCCGGCGTGAAATCAGCACCGCCGGTAAGTCCCGTGCTTTTATCAATGATACTCCTGTGAACCTGTCCCAGCTACACGAACTGAGTCAGTACCTGGTAGATCTGCATCAGCAGTTCGATACCCTGGAACTGGAAAAGTCCGATTTTCAGCGCGAAGTACTGGATGCCCTGGTCAACCAGCCAACAGCCCTGCAGCAATACCAGCAGGGATATGGCAGATATGTAGCCGTACAGCGGGAGCTGAAGCAGCTACATGACCTGCGTAACAATGCGAACAAAGAACTGGATTATAATAAATTCCTGCTGGACGAACTGACAGAGGCCAGCTTCAGGGATCATGAAATAGAGGAGCTGGATGCGGAGCTGAAAGTGCTGAGCCATGCAGAGGAAATCAGGAATACCCTGAGCAAAGTGTACTTCCAGTTAAAAGAAGATGAACAACCTTTATTACAACAATTAAAGCAGATACAATCATCTGTACAGGGGCTGGCTAATTTTCATAAAGAGGCGCCGGCCATCGCAGCGCGTTTGCAATCAGCATATGTAGAGTTACAGGATATAACAGGAGAGATCGGACATATGAATGACCAGGTACAAACAGATGGTGCCAGATTAGAACAGCTGAACGAACGTTTATCACTCGGGTACAGATTGCTGAAGAAGCACGCCGCACAGAATACGACCGAGCTGCTGAAGATCCAGGAAGAACTAACGGGCAAGGTAGAAGGAGTGCTGAACCTGGATGAAAAACTGGAAGGGTTAGAGAAAGAGCTGGAAACTTTACAGGGTAAGTTACAAACACAGGCAGCTGGTATTACAGCAGGCCGTGAAAAAGCGGCAGGTCCGTTCGAAAAATCTGTGAATGCTTTGCTGGCACAGGTAGGTATGCCAAATGCAAGGTTGAAAGCATCGATTGTAAAAGGTGCATTGAACCAATTTGGACAGGATGTCATAGAGTTCTTATTCGATGCGAATAAGAGCGGCAACTTCGCACCTCTCCGGAAAGTGGCGTCTGGTGGTGAGTTGAGCAGACTGATGCTGTGTATCAAATCACTGGTTGCACAGTCAGTAGCCTTGCCAACGCTGATCTTCGATGAGATAGATACAGGTATCTCAGGTGAAGCGGCCCGCCAGGTAAGCTTTATCATG
Organism: Chitinophaga sp. LS1; assembly: GCF_034274695.1. Classification (NCBI taxonomy): domain Bacteria; kingdom Pseudomonadati; phylum Bacteroidota; class Chitinophagia; order Chitinophagales; family Chitinophagaceae; genus Chitinophaga; species Chitinophaga sp. LS1. The sequence continues at coordinate 233,536 of NZ_CP128362.1, read as the reverse complement.
GAAGGCATGGCCAAAGGGCACCAGATTATCTGTATCACGCACCAGCCGCAGATTGCGGGTAAGGCCGATGCGCATTATTTTGTGTTTAAAGATATGAAGTCAGGAAAGGTGCAGACGAATGTAAGGTTGCTGACAAGGGAGGAGAGGATCAATCATATTGCACAGATGATGAGTGGGGAAAAGCCGACGGCTGCAGCCCTGGAAAATGCGAGAGAGTTGGTAAAATAGGGCCTTATCAATTAATGTTTTTTTTTCAACTATAACGCCTATTTTTGCCCAAAATAATTATCAACCCAATGGCTTATAACTTATTAAAAGGAAAGAAGGGTATCATATTTGGTGCATTGGATGAAAATTCCATTGCCTGGGCAACCGCACTTCGCTGTGTGGAAGAGGGCGCTGAAATCGTGTTGACAAATGCACCTATCGCTTTACGTATGGGAGAGATCAACAAATTGGCAGAAATTACCAATGCTCCTGTAATACCAGCAGATGTGACCAGCCTTGATGACCTGAACAATCTGTTCACTAAATCCATGGAGCATTTTGGCGGTAAAATAGACTTCGTACTGCACTCTGTAGGTATGAGCCTCAATGTGCGTAAAGGAAAGCCTTATACTGACCTCGATTACGATTTCTCCCATAAAACTTTCGATATTTCAGCCATGTCCCTTCACCGGGTGTTGCAAACAGCTTATAAACTGGATGCACTGAATGAGTGGGCTTCTGTAGTAGCACTGACTTACATCGCTGCACAGCGTGTATTTCCAGACTACAGCGAAATGGCTGATGCAAAATCCCTGCTGGAATCAATAGCACGTAGCTTCGGTTACCACTATGGAATCAGCAGGAAGGTACGTATCAACACAATTTCTCAGTCACCTACCCGTACAACTGCTGGTAGCGGTGTAAAAGGTTTTGATGGTTTCATCAACTATGCTGAGAAAATGAGCCCATTGGGTAATGCAACGGCAAAACAATGTGCTGACTATACCGTATCCCTGTTCTCTGACCTGACAAGGATGGTGACCATGCAGAACCTGTTCCATGACGGTGGTTTCTCTTCTACCGGTGTAACGATGGATGTGATGCTGCAGATGGAAAAATAAGATAGTACGATCCAAAAATAATAGCCGTGAAAGTGAATATTAACTATTCATTTTCACGGCTTAATTTTTAATGCAGTCATTCATTTCGGTTTTAAAGCCGACCACCCCTTTCCGCTAATGATTGCTATCCCACAAAAATGGCAGCTGCTTTATCTGGCGTGGATTTGCGCCGAATTCTGCCGGCAATTTTACTACAAAAAAAGCCGGTCCTTCAATGAAGGAGCGGCTTGGAAATTTTTTAGCATAGGCGAATTTGCTGAGGCAACAATAAATGGAATATCTATGCGCTAATATTCGTCTTCATTAAAGAAGAAGTCATCCTGTGACGGATAATCAGACCAGATATCTTCTATTCCCTCATAAATTTCACCTTCGTCTTCCAGTTCCTGAAGATTCTCAATCACTTCAATCGGTGCACCGGAACGGATGGCGTAATCAATTAATTCGTCTTTAGTAGCTGGCCATGGAGCATCCTCCAGGTATGAAGCTAATTCTAAGGTCCAGTACATGTTATTGAAATTTTTACTGTCTTAAATTTTGGCAAAAGTATTATTTAATTTGAAATAAACAACTATTACTATCTTAACGGTGAATTACTTTTATTCAAGTATGCTGACCGCACGCAATCTTACCAAAAATTATTCCAACTTACCTGTTTTGAAGGGAGTGGATGTAACTGTGAACAAAGGAGAGATCGTTACGATAGTAGGATCTTCCGGAGCTGGGAAAAGCACCCTGCTGCACATTCTGGGTACCCTGGATACGCCTACCTCCGGAGAGGTCTGGCTGAATGATGTGAACCTGACAGCACTCAAAGGCAATGCACTGGCTGATTTCCGTAACCGGCATATGGGATTTATTTTTCAGTTCCATCATCTTTTACCGGAATTTAACGCGATAGAAAACGTTTGTGTACCGGGTTTTATAGCCGGTCACAATAAGAATGAAGTCAAAAAAAGGGCCGCTTTTTTGTTGGAAACTTTAGGCCTGGCTGACAGAATGGATCATAAACCCAACGAATTGTCAGGAGGAGAGCAACAAAGAGTGGCAGTCGCCAGGGCGCTGATCAATAACCCGGATATCGTGATGGCCGATGAGCCCACCGGTAACCTGGATTCGCACAATGCCCGGGAGCTGCACCAGCTGTTTTTCCAGCTAAGAGACCAGTTTAAGCAAACATTTATCATCGTTACCCACAATGAGGAACTGGCGCCGTTAAGTGACAGGCAACTGGTCATGAAGGATGGGAAAATGCTCTAAAATCTTTCTTATGTCATTTAAGATTTACACCAAAACCGGCGACAAAGGACAGACCTCCCTGATCGGAGGTACTAAAGTTTCCAAGAGCAACCCTCGCATTGATGCTTATGGCACGGTAGACGAGCTCAATTCTTATATTGGACTGGTGGGTGATTATATTTCTTTTGATGGAAATATGGTCGCTTTTCTGCGCGAAATACAGGATCGCTTGTTTACAGTGGGAGCCTCACTGGCCTGTGATCCTGAAAAAGATATAAAAATGCGTATTCCGGACCTTTATGAGAAAGATGTACAGGTGCTGGAAGCCAGCATTGATGCCATGAACGAGGAACTGCCGGAAATGAAATCATTTATTCTGCCCGGTGGGCATGTGGCGGTGTCTACAGCCCATGTAGCCCGTTGTGTATGCCGGAGGGCAGAGCGCATATGTGTTGGGTTGCAGGAAAATGAGGAGTTTATAGCACCATTGGTACTACAATATTTAAACCGGCTGAGCGATCATCTTTTCGTATTAGCAAGATGGATAGGTCACCGGTTGAAGGTGGAGGAGATTAAGTGGACGCCGAGGGTGTGAGCGTAGGTTGGATGGAATGACCCGGCGTAGGCTTTTTTGAATGATTAGCCTGGCCTTCATGGAATGACCAGCTTAGGTTTGTTGAAATGATCAACTAAGGCTTCATGGAATGACCCGGCGTAGGCATTTTTGAATGACCAGCCAGACTTGCCGGAATGGCTCCCTTTTTTACGCTTTGACCAGCATACTATCCTCTACAGATCTGTCTGATTCAATCAGACCATCCCTGAGACGGACAATTCTTTTGGCGTGGGCAGCAATGTCTTCTTCATGTGTAACGAGTACAACCGTATTGCCGGAGGCATGGATCTGTCCAAAGATCTCCATGATTTCCACGGAAGTTTTACTATCGAGGTTACCAGTAGGCTCATCCGCCAGAATAATGGAAGGATCATTTACCAGGGCGCGGGCAATAGCCACACGCTGACACTGACCACCGGAGAGCTCATTGGGTTTATGTTTATAACGCTCTCCCAGGCCTACTTTTTCCAGCATATAGATGGCTTTTTCCTCTCTTTCCTTTTTGCCGATGCCTGCATAGATCAGTGGCACGGCCACATTTTCGTACGCGGTGAGGCGGGGCATGAGGTTAAATTGCTGGAATACAAAGCCAATTTCCTTATTCCGTACCCTGGCCAGGTCATCATCTTCCATTGTGCTCACATCATGTCCATTCAGGATATATTTTCCGCTGGTAGGGGTATCGAGTGCCCCGAGCATATTCATTAAGGTAGACTTTCCGGAACCGGAAGGGCCCATGAGGGCAACATATTCATTTTTGAAAATGTCCATGTTAATACCTTTCAGCACGGGTAGTTCATTAGAACCCATGTAATAGCTTTTACGGATATCTTCTAAATGGATGACGGATTGTGGGCGCATTTGCTAACAGTATTAGATACAAGATGATTTCCTGAGTTGTGCCAGGTGATATAAGGATTACTTTTTGATCACTTTAGGAACTTTAAAGTATTGATCATTGGCTGCGGGTGCATTTTGTAAGCCTTCTTCCCGGGTGATGGAAGGAACCACTTTATCCTCACGGTACACATTACGATCGGCAGTCATGTGCAATAATGGCTTAACCTCTGTGGTATCCAGTTCATTCAGTTTTTCCACAAAGGTGATCATTCTCTGTAAATCTCCCTGGATGGATGTTTTTTCCGCCGGGGTAAATTCAAGTCTTGCCAGGTCTGCTAATTGATCTACCAGCTGTTCGTTCACTTCCATAAGTCAAATTAAATGAAAAGATAATAAAATATTTATTAACCGGCGTTAAAGTTACTAAATACTAAAGAGAGTGTTACCTGAAAAATGCGCTCCTCCGGCAGGGTAGCTCCTAAGAATTTCCTAAATTGCACCCCATTATGGCAAACAAAGAGATAGTAGTAAGCGGTATCCGCTCTACCGGTTTTTTACACTTAGGTAATTATTTCGGCGCAATCCGCAATTATGTAAAGATGCAGGAGGCCTATAACTGTTATTTTTTCGTAGCAGACTGGCATTCCCTGACGACCCATCCTGATCCCAAAGACCTGCGTGGCAATGTTTACCGCGTACTGGCTGAAAATATAGCTTCGGGCCTCGACCCGGAAAAGGTAGCACTCTATGTACAGAGCGATATTCCTGAGATCGCAGAATTGTACCTGTTGCTCAATATGATGGCTTACAAAGGCGAACTGGAGAGGGTACCTACTTTTAAGGACAAGGTACGCCTTCAACCAGAAAACGTTAATGCCGGTCTACTTACTTATCCTGTACTCATGAGTGCCGATATCCTCGTGCACCGTGCTGTAAAAGTGCCGGTAGGTAAAGATCAGGAACAGCACCTGGAAATGGCCCGCAACTTTGCAAATCGCTTTAACGAGCGTTATGGAGAGCTGTTCCCTGAACCGGTTCCATTTAACTTTGGTGATAACCTGATAAGGATCGCAAGCCTCGATGGCAATGGTAAAATGAGTAAGAGTGAGAATCAGATGGCTACTTTGTACCTGTCTGACAGTGATCAGTTGATCAGAGAAAAAATGATGAAGGCAAAGTCTGCCACAGGTAAAGAAGAAGATGGTAGCATGCCGGAAGCGGTCGCAAACCTCTTTAGCCTCATGGAGCAGGTTTCTACCCCGGATGTAATTGCGCATTTTATGAAAACTTTCGAGGACGGTACCATCCGTTACGGAGACATGAAGAAGCAATTGGGAGAGGACATGGTGAAATTTATAGCACCTATCCGCGAAAAAGCCAAATCATTGCAGGAAGATCCGGCCTACCTGAACAAAATTATGCGCCATGGAGCTGAGAAAGCAAGGGAAAGTGCGGCACAGACTTTGCAGCAAGCGAGAAAACTTATCGGAATTAACTACTACTGATCATAAGAAGTACGCAACATTTTTAGGCTGATAACCGGATAAAATTGTAAATTAATGGGATGTCATCTAATGGTAGTTGCTGCTCGCTGCTTCAAATTAATGATTAGTGACCTCGATACATCATGGCAAAAAATAACAAGCTCTCTCTCTCTCTCTCTCTCTCTCTCTCTCTCTCTCTCTCTCTCTCTCTCTCTCTCTCTCTCTCTCTCTCTCTCTCTCTCTCTCTCTCTCTCTCTCTCTCTCTCTCTCTCTCTCTCTCTCTCTCTCTCTCTCTCTCAAACACATCGCGATAGCCGGGAACATTGGTGCCGGTAAGACCACACTTACTGAACTGCTGGCAAAGCATTACAAATGGGATCCCCAGTTTGAAGATGTAGAGCACAATCCATATCTTAATGATTTCTATGAGGATATGCCACGCTGGTCCTTCAACCTGCAAGTGTATTTCCTACATGGAAGATTGAAACAACTGCTGGAAATTCAGAATGGCAATGACATTGTGATTCAGGATCGTACCATCTATGAAGATGCGCACATCTTTGCTCCCAACCTGTATGAGATGGGATTGATGACAAAGCGCGACTTTGACAACTACTTTAATTTCTTTGAGACACTGAAGTCAATGGTGAAACCACCGGACCTGCTCATCTATCTCAAGGCTTCTGTACCTACCCTGGTCGCACAGATTCAGAAGAGAGGAAGAGAGTATGAAGAGAATATCCGACTGGACTATCTGAAGCGACTGAATGAATATTATAATAACTGGATAGAGAGATATACGGAAGGACCTTTGCTGATCATTGATATCGATAAGAATAAGTTTCCGGAGAGTGATGAAGATTTAGGAGAGATTATTTCAAAGATTGATTCACAGCTGTACGGGCTGTTTTGATAGGAAAAATGCAGGCTGATTTAAAATGTCAGCGCCGCAGGCTATCCAAAAAAAAAGTCTCCCACCGTTTCGGTGGGAGACTTTTTTTTTGTAACTTCTATATATGAAATCCATTGTTGTTACCATTGTTTGCACCTGGTGCATGCTCACCATTTGTGCCCAACCTACTGCAGGTACCTATACGAAACATCATCAATACCTCTTCACCGCACTACAAAATCAAGCCGGCCTTACCTGGCTGAAAGGCCCTGCTATCGGTGTAAATACAGAAAGACGTTTTCTACTGAACGCACTCAGTATCCACACCCTTGCTATCGCATGGCCTACACATTCCGGCACCTTCGCTGGTATGCTTAAACAAACAGGATTCCGTGCCTGGCATGAACAATTATTTGGCCTGGCCTACAGCCATAACATGGGAGAGAAATGTAGCGTAGGTATGCAGGTAAACTACCTGAATACGATGACCATGGGATATGGTAGTACCCATGCCCTGACAGCGGAAGCAGGTACCCTGGTACAAATCACCCCGGTGTTATTTGCAGGACTACATGCATTTAATCCTGTCAACACACCGGATGTGCCCGTGACCTTCTCAGCAGGATTGGGATATGAAGCCAGTGAGAGTTTCTTACTAAGTACCGCATTGATCCAACAGGAAGGCTTGCCACCTGCTTTCAAAGTCATGTGTGAATATGCATTCATCCCTCAATTCCTCATGGAATTAGATTGGTGTAATGATCCTATACAAAGAAATATGGCGGTGTCATTTGGACTAAAGAAACTATTTGTAAAAGTATATGCAGCCCACCATCCACAATTAGGTTTCTCACCCGGAACAACGATTATATGGCAAGTGTAAAACTGATAATAATAATAGTGTGCATGCCATTATTAGTACACGCAAGACAGGAAGATGATATTGTTAATGATGATATGCAATGGCAGCAGCTGGAAGTATACAGAAAACATCCTTTATCACTGAACAAGGCAGACATTGCTGAACTGACTTCATTAGGGCTGTTAACTTCATTACAAATTGATGAATTGATCAATTATAAAAAGCAATTCGGAAACCTGCTAAGTATCTATGAATTGCAGGCTGTACCTGGGTTTGATGAAACAACTATTCAGTTAATATTACCTTATGTAACAGTCGCAGAAAGTATCAAAACAGGCAAAAGTCCAATCACCTTACTAGCGAGAAATGACCTGTTACGATATCGTAGTTCCACCATAGGCATGCAGCTGAAAAAAGATAATTATAGTGCTTACTATTTCATCAAAAACCACAGGAAAATAAAAGCCTTAGCGATCGGAGATTTTACTGTAAACATGGGACAAGGTTTGATTAACTGGCAGGCATATGCACTGGGTAAAAACAGCATGATCACACACATCAAAAGAGAAGGAGAGATCATAAGAGGTTCCAATACCACTGGTGTCAATAGAGGCGCCGCCATTACTTTACAACAAGGTCATTGGGAAACCACCGCCATTGTATCTCTACATCAGCTGGGTGCAAATATCTCTTACAAATTACCACAGGCACACATTGGCATCAACTGGCTGGAACATAGTGTGAGCATGGATTACGCCATCTCTCTCCGTAACTATCATCTATTCGGCGAGCTGGCTGTCAATCATCGCACAGCTACCATCCTTGGTATGCTCACAAGTGTTGGTAAGAGCGCAGACCTTGCCCTGTTTTACAGAAAATTCAACACAAACTATGAACCCATTCATGCAAATGCAATGGGAGAAAATTCACGTCCCGTCAATGAAGAAGGATTATACACCGGCATTAGTCTACACACTATCAAACACTGGCAACTGGATGCCTATGCAGACATCTTCCACTTCCCATGGTTGCAATATAAAACCAATTCACCTACAGACGGACAGGAATTATTTGCATCGCTGACCTATACACCTGATAAAGAAACACGACTCTACTTCAGGTATCAATACAAACAAAAATTCCAGCAATCAAAAGGGAATGAATTTATTCCACCGATGATTGAAACCCGCCATGAAAATTATAGGTTTCAACTCACATTATCCCCAGCCAAAGGCTGGACCTGGAAAACACGTGTAGAAGCAAACACCTGGCAGGATGATAGCGGCAACCAGTATGGAGGCCTATACCAGCAGGAACTGGCCTGGCAGCTCCCAAAATGGCCACTGCGCTGTACGCTTAACTACATCTGGTATAGCACAGGAGGTACAGCTACCCGCTTTTATATTCCAGACAGAAGCGTGCTATACGATTATAATTTGGCTCAATTATATGGTAAAGGAGCGAAGCAAAGTTGTACACTCCGATGGAAGCAAAAGAAACATTGGCAGGCCTGGGCGAGAATTGAAATAGAAGGAACTTTGACAATCCAGGTAGTCTATTCTGTGTAGCATTAAGCATTCCCATTAAGTGACATATGTCAGCTGGTGAGAACAAAAAACCATCACCTTCTTATCAAGGAAAAAGTTTCATAATGTTTTAAAAAACGGTCAAAATCTGATTATAAAATCAACATAACTGTTTAAAAATGCTGAAATATTGCAGAAAGTGAATTGTTATTGAATGTTAAATTTTCCTTTATAGAATATTGCAAATAATTTGTATACATATGAAAAAAAAATGCACTCTTAAAAAAAGGTTAAATTTTTCTTGGTGGTGAGTAATATTTTTCTATAAATTGTGCTCTTCAACCAAAATCTAAATCGTAATCATGAAAGAGGCCAGTTACTCTTTATCCTGTTTATATTTCGGAATAATTTGTCAACCTGTGTACAGCGGTGTAGCAGCAGTACGCTTTTGCTTATGAACAAAGGATAAGATTATACTGTGCTTCAAACTACCATCCAGGTTCTTGCCGCCTTCATCCCGGATGGTAACTTTTTAAAACAACAACTAAATCGAATAACAACTAAATCGTAATAAGACCAGCAAAACTGTGTTCTGAAAACTTATTGACCAGAGAAAAACTATTGGAATTAGGGGAACCTATATTAAAACTTTTATTGTCAACTAAAATCTAAATCGTTTATGAAAAGAGCGTTACTCTTTTTCACCATGCTCATGGTGAGTGTAACCCTGACGTATGCGCAACAGCGCCAGGTTACAGGGAAAGTCACCGGCCCGGACGGTTCACCTGTACCTTTTGCTACTGTACAAATCAAAGGAACAAACACTGGGACAACCACAGATCAGGATGGATTTTTCAAACTGAACGCAAAACCAGATGCCGTATTGATTATTCGCAGCGTAGGATATTTAGCACAGAACATTCCGGTGGGTTCATCCGGTACTGTCAACATCGCATTGAAATCTGATGACCAAAACCTCCAGGAAGTAGTAGTAACCGCTCTGAACGTAAAGAGAAATAAAAATGAACTGCCTTACTCTGCACAGATAGTGGCTCCTGAGGACTTAAACAGAACAAGAGATGTGAACATTACTACCTCACTCGCTGGTAAAGTTTCAGGTCTTGAAATCCGTAAAAATAATACCCTGGGTGGTTCCACGAATATCGTACTGCGTGGCGCCAAATCTCTGACAGGCAATAACCAGGCACTCTTCGTAGTAGATGGTGTACCTATCGATAACTCTAACACCAACACCAAAGATCAGACAGAAGGTGTAGGTGGTTATGATTATGGTAACGCTGCTGCAGATATCAACCCGGACGATGTAGAATCAGTGAGTGTACTGAAAGGTGCTGCTGCTACTGCATTGTACGGTTCCCGTGCTTCAAATGGTGTGGTAATGATCACGACCAAAAAAGGTGCAAGAGGATTTGGTGTTACCTTCAACACAGGTGTGAATGTAGGTAAGTACGATCCTTCTACCTTTGCAAAATATCAAAACAAATATGGAGCTGGTTATGGCTCTGGTTACGGTTCTCCGGATGGTTACTTCTACTACACCGATGTAAATGGTGATGGCGTGGATGACCGCGTAGTACCAGTTACAGAAGATGCTTCCTATGGTGGTAAGTTCGATCCTACCTTGCAGGTATACCACTGGGATGCTTTCTATGACAAGTCACCCTACTACATGAAAACCCGTCCATGGGTTGCTGCCAGCAACAATCCAGGTGCAATGTTCGAAACTGCTGTAGGGACCAACAACAGCATTTCAATAGATGGTGCCAGCGATAAAGGTTATTTCAAACTGGGCTATACCAAATTTATCGACAAAGGTATTATGCCAAACAGCCGTATTGCAAAGGATCTCATCAACTTCGGCGCTTCTTACAACATCTCCAACAAGTTAACCGCAAGTGCATCAGTCAACTCTTCTATCATCGATGGTCTGGGCCGTTACGGTACAGGCTATGACTCCAAAAACCTCATGACAAATGTGAGAGAATGGTGGCAAACCAACGTAGATGTGAAGGAACAGAAAGACATGTACTTTGTTGAAAAGCGTAACATCACCTGGAACCAGTCAGATGTTGGTGCCCTGAACCCTATCTTCTGGGATAACCCTTACTGGACAAGATATGAGAACTATGAAACTGATGGCCGTACCCGTCACTTCGGCAACATCAGTCTGAACTATAAAGCAGCTGACTGGTTAGACATCGTAGGCCGTGTATCATTGGATAATTACAATGAACACCAGGAAGAAAGATCCGCAATCGGTTCTATCGATGTATCAAAATTCAGCGAATTCAAACGTTCCTTCAGCGAGTATAACTACGACCTGATGCTGAACTTCAATAAAAACATTACCCAGGACCTGACCTTCAAAGGTATTCTGGGTGGTAACGTAAGACAGACTAATATTAGCTCTATCTTATCTTCGACTAACGGCGGTCTCCTCATCCCTCGTCTGTATGCCCTGCTGAACACAGCAAACCCAATGGAAGCACCTACCGAAATCGCTACCAGAGAAGAAGTAGATGGTATCTATGCTGCAGCCAATTTCGGCCTGAAAGAATTATTATACCTGGACCTGACCCTGAGAAGAGATCAGTCTTCCACACTTCCTAAAGGCAACAATAGTTACTATTATCCCTCTGCTTCTCTTGGTTTTGTATTCTCTAAGCTGATACCGGAAGCTACCTGGTTATCCAATGGTAAAGTAAGAGTAAACTGGGCAGAAGTAGGTAATACCGCACCTCCACTGTATACTAAAAACTATTACGATGTGCCAACAGGTATCGATGGCGTAGCATTAGGTTCAGTAGGTGGTACCAAGTACAATCCTGATCTGAAACCAGAAAAAACAAAGAGCTTCGAAGCCGGTCTGGAAATGTCTTTCCTGAATAACCGTTTAGGTTTCGATGCGACTTACTACAAACAAAATACAGTTGACCAGATCGTACCATTACCAGTATCCACATCAACTGGTTACGATTACAAGGTGATCAACGCTGGTAACATCCAGAACCAGGGTATTGAATTGTCTGTATTCGGTACACCTGTAAAAACAAAAGACTTCTCCTGGACAATTAATGTAAACTGGTCCCGCAACCGCAATAAGGTGGTATCATTACCAGGTATCGACAAACTGCAGATTGGTGATTTCCAGGGTGGTATTACTGTAAATGCAGTAGTAGGTCAGCCTTACGGAACTATTACTGGTTCTGACTACATCTACAAAGATGGTCAGAAGGTGGTAGATGCGGATGGTTACTATGAAATCACTGGTACCTCCAACCACACTATTGGTAATGTAAACCCTGACTGGATTGGTAGTATCTCCAACACAGTTAAATATAAAAACCTGGCGCTGAGCTTCCTGATCGATGTACGTCATGGTGGCGACATGTTCAACATGGATATGTACTATGGTCTGGCTACAGGTCTCTTCCCTGAAACAGCACTTGTCAATGATCTGGGCAATGAGTCGAGAGCACCTCTCAGCGAAGGCGGTGGTGTAATCCTGCCTGGTGTAACAGAAGATGGTAAACCCAATGCTACACGTATTGCCAACGATTATGGTGTATATGGTTACTACTACAATGCTGACAAAGCATTCGTATACGATGCGGGCTATGTAAAACTGCGTGAAGTATCGCTGACATACTCTTTACCAACATCTTTGATCAGACACATCAATCCTTTCAAAGGCATAGATCTTTCACTGACAGGTCGTAACCTGTGGATCATACATAAGAACATGCCTTATGCAGATCCTGATGATGCAATGAGCTCCGGTAACGCACAGGGCTTTATGGTGGGTAGCTACCCTTCTGTAAGAACTTTTGGTGCTAACCTGAGATTACGTTTCTAAAAGTGCTGATCAGATGTTTAAAAAAAGTAAAAAAGCAATCATGAAAAAATATATCATATACGGTTCCTTTGCTGCAATGGGTATACTGTCTACGGTATCCTGTACAAAGAACATTACCGACTTAAATACAAATCCGAATAAACCCAGCTCCGTAAGTGCGGCTTCACTGTATGCCAGTGCAACAAAAGAAATGGCAGATGCGATCACCAGCACAAACGTAAACCTGGGTATCTTCAGGTTGATCGTACAGCAATGGACGGAGACCACTTACATCGATGAGAGCAATTATAATCTCGTGACCAGGACCATTCCTGATAACTTCTGGGATGCTTTTTACACAGATGCACTGATGGATCTGAAAGAAGCAAAAACAGTACTGGAAGCAGATGAAAGCACCGATGCAACTGTGAAGAAAAATATGCTGGCACAGATCGATGTGATGTCAGTATATGGTACCTCTGTATTGGTAAATACCTTTGGTAATGTGCCTTATTCACAATCTCTGAATTCTGACAATCTGTTCAACAAATACGATGATGCCCATACCATCTACACTGACCTGATCGCCCGTCTGGATGCAGATCTGGCTGCATTCGATGAAAGCGCAACAGGTATGGGTACCTCCAACATGCTGTTTAGTAGTGATGAGATCGTAAACTGGAAAAAGTTTACCAACTCTCTAAAATTACGCCTGGGTATTTTGCTGGCAGATTTTGATCCGGCTACAGCACAAACCATTGTAACAGCAGCATCTGCGGGTGCATTTGATACACAGGGTGAATATGCGAAATTCCCTTACTCAACCGTTCCTCCAAATACCAACCCACTGTGGGAAGATCTGGTACAGAGCGGGCGTCAGGATTTCGTAGGATCTAATACATTTGTTGATTACATCAACTCAGTAGAAGACCCAAGAAGACCTTATTATTTCACTACTATCGGTGGTATATATAAAGGTGGTACCAATGGCGTAAAGAGCCCTTATGCAAACTATTCACATCCCGGCGAATTGTTGGAGCAGAAAGACCTGCCCGGTGTGTTCATCGATTATTCTGAAGTGGAATTTATTCGTGCAGAAGCAATAGAAAGAGGCTGGTCTGTAGGTGGTACAGCAATTACACACTATAACAATGCAATTACAAATTCTATTCTTTACTGGGGTGGTACAGAAGAGGATGCTGTGACTTACCTGGCAAGAACAGATGTAAATTATCTGACTGCTGATGGTGACTGGAAACAGAAGATTGGTATGCAGGAATGGATTGCATTATACAATCGTGGGTTTGATGCATGGACGGCACAGCGTCATTTGGATTATCCTCAGTTGACGCCTCCTCCAAAGGCCCAGTCTGGATATCCCGTGCGTTTCACTTATCCGATTGCAGAACAGAACCTGAATACTACTAATTACAATGAAGCATCTTCAGCTATTGGTGGAGATGCGGTAGAGACGAAGTTGTTCTGGGATATTTATTAATAAGCAATACGCTAACAATAATTAATAAGCAATACTCTAATAATGAAAAAGGTTGCCGGTTTTTACCGGTAACCTTTTTTCGTTGAAGAGACCTGCTGCAGTAAGCACGCATTTCTATTTTTTTTCTTATGTGGCTACTTCTAAAACAGTAAGGACTTGTTTGCCCGGGGAAAATCAAAAGATTCTACCATGCTGTGCAGGCTAATCTCTATCCAGGCAGTGAGGTGAGGTATAATACGAATACCCCATCCAACACGACTTTGACGAGAAGGGTCTGGTGGGATGCCCAGTAATTCTAAAAAAGAAATGGCCGCCATTAGGCGGCCATTTCTTTTTTAGAATTTATTTTACATCCTCTTTTTTACATTTGTACCGAAAATATAACAGAACATGGAAAATCAGCAGGACGAACAAGCCCAGCTCAATATAGAATTGACCGAGGAAATTGCAGAAGGTGTATACGCTAATCTGGCGATCATCACCCACTCCAATGCAGAATTTGTAGTCGATTTTGTGAATGTAATGCCCGGAATGCCCAAAGCAAAGGTAAAATCCCGCATTATCCTTACTCCTCAGCACGCAAAGCGCTTCATGAAGGCAATGTTGGACAATATCAAGAAATTTGAATCGATTCACGGAACTATTCAGGACCAGGAACCGGTATCCCTCCCCATGAACTTTGGAGGACCTACCGCTCAGGCCTAAAACAGAACCAGATCAACTGATACAAAAATCAATAGCACGGAAATCCATCATGAGCCAGATTTTCTCCTATCCTCATTTAAGGGAATTTACCCAGGAAGTTTTTAAACGCATGGGCTGTTCAGACGAACATGCGGCAACAGCCAGTGAAGTTTTATTATCAGCAGATCTCAGAGGGATTGATTCTCATGGGGTAGCGCGCCTTATTGGCTATGTACGTCTCTGGGAAAACGGTCGTGTAAATGCCACTCCGAACATCCGCGTAGTGCATGAAACCCCCAGTACAGCTGTAGTAGACGGTGATCGTGGCCTTGGCCTGGTCGTAGCTCCTTATGCCATGCAGGTAGCAATAGCAAAAGCTGCTAACGTGGGTAGTGGCTGGGTGAGCGTAAAGAACTCCAACCATTTCGGCATTGCCGGCCAGCATGCCATGATGGCGCTGGATAAGGACATGATCGGTATGGCCATGACCAATGCCAGTCCACTGGTAGCGCCAACCTTTGCCACAGAGCGTATGCTGGGTACCAACCCTATTGCAGTAGCGATTCCTGCCAAAACACAACCAGCCTTTGTAGCGGATTTTGCTACAACTACGGCTGCCAACGGTAAATTGGAGATCCTGCAGCGTAAAAGTGAGGAAGCTCCTACCGGATGGATCCAGGACAAAGAAGGTCATTCCAGCACCAACCCACATGAACTCAAAGATGGCGGCGCCCTGTTGCCACTGGGTGGCGACCGTGAACACGGTAGTCATAAGGGATATTGCCTGGGAGCGATCGTCGATATATTTTCAGCAGTGTTGTCAGGAGCCAATTATGGTCCCTGGGCACCACCGTTCGTAAGTTTCCTGCCATTGGCACCCGATCCTGTAGGAGAAGGACTGGGCCACTTTCTGGGAGCCATGCGTATAGACGCCTTCCGCCCTGCAGATGAGTTCAAGGAGCATATGGACAAGTGGATCACCCGCTTCAGAAATGCAACACCGGTAGCAGGAGAGCAGGTATTGATACCTGGTGATCCCGAGCGTGAAATGGAAGCACATCGCCGTCAGGGAGGTATTCCATTACTGGACCCGGTGATAAAAGATCTGAGAGAAGTTGGGGAGAAATTTAAATTGAGCTTTTAAAGTCAGGAATTAAGCGCGAACTTGCGCTTTTTATAAGAGTTACGTCAAACACATAACAATACAACAGTAATGAAGATCTTAAAATTTGGCGGCACGTCGGTAGGTAAACCTGAACGCATGCATGCCGTGGCCCAGCTGGTGACTGCTGATGACGCTCCAAAAATCGTCGTGTTGTCTGCATTATCCGGTACCACCAATTCCTTGGTTGAGATAGGACAATCCTTGTCTGAAGGTAAAAAGGAGCAGGCTAAGGGGCAGATAGATAAGCTGGAAGCTCACTACCGCTCATTTATTGAGGCGCTGGTGAAGCAGCCTGAAGCACGTGAAAAGGCTGGTGCTGTTATTGACGAGCATTTTGAATTTCTGAACATCATCCTGAAAATTAGCTTCAACGAAGCTTTGAACAAGGATATTTTGGCCCAGGGTGAATTACTCTCTACTAAACTCTTCAGTGTGTATCTGGAAGAAGCGGGTGTCCATTCTGAATTGATATCAGCCCTGGATTTCATGAGCATTGACGAGTACGAAGAGCCGGAAATTCCAAAGATAAAGATCCGCCTGGGCAACCTGTTGGATAAACATAAGGATAATAAGATTTTCGTTACGCAGGGATATATCTGCCGCAATCACAGGGGAGAGATAGACAACCTGAAACGTGGTGGTAGTGATTATTCTGCATCCCTGATCGGTGCAGCTATCCAGGCTGAAGAAGTACAGATCTGGACAGATATCGACGGTATGCACAACAACGATCCCCGGGTAGTAAAGAAAACATTCCCGATCGATCAGCTGTCATTTGACGAGGCTGCGGAACTGGCGTACTTTGGCGCTAAGATCCTGCATCCTGCATCCATCTGGCCAGCACAGCACTTCAACATTCCGGTGAAGTTGCTGAACACGATGCAGCCTGAGGCACATGGTACCATTATCACAGAAATGCCAAGTGGCGATGGCGTGAAAGCGGTAGCTGCCAAGGATGGCATTATCGCAATCAAGATCAAATCCAGCCGTATGTTGCTGGCATATGGTTTCCTGCGTAAGATCTTCGAAGTATTTGAAAAATATCGTGTACCTATTGATATGATCACTACTTCAGAAGTAGCGGTTTCCCTGACAATAGAAAATACACCACAGCTGGATCAGCTGCTGAAAGAACTGCAGCCATTTGGTTCAGTAGAACTGGATCATCATCAGACCATCGTTTCAATCGTGGGTAACGAAGTAGCGGCAACGCCTTCTATCCTGAAGAAACTGTTTGAAGCGCTGAATGAAGTGCCTTTGAGAATGATTTCTTATGGCGGTAGCCGTCATAATATTTCTATCCTGATCGGTGGTCAGCATAAGGAGAAAACGCTCCAGTTACTGAACAAAGGGTTGTTTGATCTGGAATAGTCTTTAAAATGAATTATAAAGGAACAGGTCGTCTCCAATAAAGGGGACGACCTGTTTTTTTTATGGTGATTGTGAGGGAAAGGCTCGGGTGGTAAAAATACTAATATTATTAGTAAATACTAAAATAATTAGCATAATAACAACTTAATAACAAACCTTCGAATTCCATCCATTTTTGCACTTCGCCCTTATCGCGGTTTGTCTCTTCCGGCGGTTTGTCGCGCTTTATTGCGGTTTATCCCTTCCGGCTATTTATCCTTTCACACGGATAGTTCCGCCGAGGCATCGGCGGAACTATCCGCTCCCAAACAAAAAACGGATTTGCCGAAAGGCAAATCCGTTTTTTGTTTGCAATTAAACCAATCACCCTTCACAATTGTAATATATGTATGCCAACGGTATAGTATTTGTCACCTTTCATGTACACCAAATCCATGTTGTTATGAAAAAGACGGATTTAGGACAAGAACTATTATTGTTGCTTTTATTATTGATGCCGATGGCATACCTGGGAATCATCTGGCCTTCTATGCCAGACATCTTCCCAAACAACTACAGCATCACAGGCATACCGGAACGGGTCGGCACCAAAAGTGATTTCTTATTACTCATGACCTTCCTATTCCTCACCAACCTCATGTTATATTTCCTCTTCCGCTACCTTCCTCACGTAGACCATGTGGATTTCCCGGAAGCAAACGAGCGCCTGCAGCGCCAGCAATACTATCGTATCCGCTTCTCCATTCACATATACCTCGCCGTATTCACCGGCGCAATTATCTGGATGGTAAGCCAGGGCCGCGCTTTAATGATGGAGCGTTGGGTATTTACAGGAGTGGGCACATTAATCGCAATGATCGGGATCTATTTACGCAGATTACAACCGAATTATTTTGTGGGGGTACGTACACCGTGGACGTTGCAAAGCACGGAAATATGGCAGCAAACGCATCTGATGGCAGGCAATCTATGGATGTGGACGGGAATCGCCACATTCATTGGAGGTTTCTTTTTACCCGTAATGACGGGAGTATTTTTATTGATTTTTACAGGAGCTATACTGGCAGCATTGCCGTATATCTATTCATTCCGTTTATATCATACGGATAAGGGGTAACAATGATGAAAAACGACGAAAGTAAAAGGGGCTGATGTGATCACAGCAGCCCCTCTGTATTTTTGAATAATCGTATCGGTTAATACAACCACCCTCTGCCCAAACCTGCCTGACGGAAAGGCCATGGAGTCAGCAGCAATACCAGCACCAAAACAATACCGAAGAAGATCAGTCCCTTCTTATGTTTTAATGCATCGGTCGGTGCTTTCTTCACTTTTGCACGACCAATGTGTACCAGGATAAATGCTAAAACTGCCAATGTAATGTGTTCTACAGCATAGAAGCGCAGTACGCCATCTTTCATGGCAGCACCCATGTCAGACAGGGCTGTTTTCACCAGTGGACTGGCTACAAAGTACAATAACAGACCTACCAGCAATTGCAGGTCAAAGAAAATCATAAAGAATAAACCAGCTTTGTTGTCTGCACCGGTAAAAGGTGTTTTGTCACTAACGCCTTTCCATGAACGGTAAACGGCCCAAATGCCAGCTAGTAAAATTGCCCACCTTAACAGGGAGTGAATAATTAGCAACGGAGTATACATAAATCTTTGAGTTGGATTTCCTGACAAAAATAAGTGAGAATCACCGGATTTATTTGGTTATTCCAAAAATTATATACTAAATTTGTTAGTAATTCTACTAAATAATTTAGATTATGTCAGTTGTATGCCGCAATTTAAAGTTTCTGCGTAAGCAGAAAGGATGGACGCAGCAGGAGTTTGCTGATAAACTAGGGATCAAACGTTCCCTCCTGGGAGCTTATGAAGAAGAGCGTGCAGAGCCCCGTACAGAAGTGCTGGAACTGGTCAGCGATATGTTCAGGGTTTCTATTGACGATCTCCTTCGCCGTGATGTAGGTTCCCAAAAAGATACTTTCCTCGAAAAGCGCCGCCAGCAAAAGCTCGGCAATAGCCGCCAGTCCATAGAATTTGTACCCGTAAAAGCTGCCGCCGGTTACCTCGCAGGTTATAACGATGATGAATTCATCGAAGAACTGAACACCTTTACCCTCCCTATGATGGGCGCTGGTAGTTACAGAGCTTTCGAAATCGCCGGTGACTCTATGTTACCTACACCATCCGGTTCTGTAATCGTATGCCACAAAGTTGACGGTTGGGAAGATATTCGTAACAACGAAGCCTATGTCGTGGTGACAAGCAGAGAAGGAATTGTGTATAAACGTTTGTTGAAAAGTAACCGCACAAAAGGAAAACTGACATTGGTATCTGATAACCCTCAGTTCGAACCTTATTCCGTCGGTATGGATGAAGTGCTGGAACTCTGGCAGTCTGATGCTGTGATCAGCAAAGCCGCTCCACAAAGCCGGATGAGTGTGAACCACCTCGCAGATATGGTGAGCCACCTCCAGGATCAGGTAAATATGCTGAAGAAAAAGACCAGGAATTAATTACACAACCTCAATTACTTTTTCAAAAGATAAAATGCATAGACTTCTAAGCATTGGGAAGACTGTGCACAGGGAGGCGCATGTCGCCTCCAAATCAATCAACCTTTAAAAACGAATATCAAAGTAACCATCAGAATAAATTAATAAAGCTACTTACTCCAACCCCTTTTTTAATAATCTCAAAGATTGAACTATGCGTATCGCATTCGTTGACGCATTGCGCCAGCTGGAAGACAGTGGAGAAGCAGCCGTGACCCTATGGGAACACAATACAATGAGGGTAGTATTGTTATGTCCCGAGGATGTTTACACACAGGAGCCGGATTCACAAAATGAAACGTACATCGTAATGTCAGGATGTGGACAGGTACAGTACAAGGATAGAGTCATAGATATTGATTCAGGTGATTATCTTTTTGTACCAGCAGGAACGTGGCATAAGTTTATTAATGTCACAGAAGATTTTATGCTCTGGAAGATCATTACCTAACATCGCGGACTTAGGACGAATGAAATTACTTTATGCTCTGGAAGATCATTACCTAACATCGCGGACTTAGGACGAATGAAATTACTTTATGCTCTGGAAGATCATTACCTGACATCGCGGACTTAGGGCGAATGAAATTACTTTATGCTTTGGAAGATCATTACCTAACATCGCGGACTTAGGACGAATGAAATTACTTTATGCTTTGGAAGATCATTACCTAACATCGCGGACTTAGGACGAATCAATGCTCTTTCTGTACTTACAAAAAATTAAATGCATGCATATTATTTCGATGAATCAAATGCCTTTTAAATCTGAACACCGCCGTTCTTAGAGAAAATCAGAAGATGGCTGCCGCTGTTTTGAATGTATTACAATGCGCATTCACAATATGCCTCATTTGCGGAGAATACCCTCCTCCCATCGCAACTGCACAGGGAATTCCATATTGCTTTACCGTATTTAACACCAATTCATCTCTGCAGCGGCATCCATTTTCAGTTACTTTCATCCTCCCATAACGATCTGTAGAAAGAATATCCACCCCTGACAAATAAAACACAAAATCAGGCCTTTTCTTCTCCATTAAAACCCCTAAACAATCCGACAATTTCTTAAGATATTCTTCATCCCTCATACCATCAGGCAACCCAACATCCCACACAGATGTCTCTTTATGAAAAGGGTAATTATGCTCCCCATGCATACTGAATGTAAACACCCGTTCATTCCCCTCAAATATGGCAGCAGTGCCATTCCCCTGATGTACATCCAGATCTATTATCATCACATATCCAGCCAGCTTTTGATGCAATAAATAATTCGTAGCTACCGCAAAATCATTCATCAAACAAAACCCTTCTCCATGATCAGCAAACGCATGATGCGTACCACCCGCCACATTTAAACCAATACCATGCTCCAATGCATGCAATGCACAATCAATCGTACCCTGACAAATCACCCTTTCCCGCATCACCAATGCAGGTGATTGTGGCAAACCTATCTTACGCACTTCCTTCTCACTCAGCTTCCCATTTTTCAACTTATCCCAATATTCAACAGTATGTGTTAACAAAATCGTTTCCTCACTCACCGGCTCCGGTTTATGAAACTGATCAATAGTCACCACCCCTTCCCGCAATAGCTGCGCAGGAATCAGTTCATACTTCGCCATCGGAAAACGATGGCCTTCTGGTAGTGGGTGTGCAAATATGGGATCGTAAGCAATCAGCATGACATTCAACTATTCTTTATAACACTATTATCGGCAATATATCACTAACCAATCTGTAGTACCCTATTGTCAGCAATATATCACTAACCAATCTGTAGTACCCTATTATCAGCAATATATCACTAACCAATCTGTAGTACCCTATTATCAGCAATATATCACTAACCAATCTGTAGTACCTTATTGTCAGCAATATATCACTAACCAATCTGTAGTACCCTATTATCAGCGATATATCACTAACCTATCTTTAGTACGCTATTATCGGCAATCACAAACACCGCATCCGCCTCCTCCACATCCAGCATCGCTAAGCCTGTAAACCGACCGAACGCCGGCAGAATACTGCAATTACGCCCGAAATAAAAACAGGGTAAACGCAAACGTTGTCTGCCCATACCCGACACCGCCACACCCGGATGAATGTGACCAGAGAATGTATACTTAGAACCATCCCCCTCCTCACATGGCTCATGCGCAAAATGAATCTCATTAATCTGCAATTCATCATACACCTCCACATCAATATCAACATACACCTGTTCCGACAGGATATCATGATTCCCCTTCACCAGCTTAAATTTGATATGCGGAAACTGTTGCCGCCACAACTTAAACAAAGGCACATCATTGTTATGACTACTGTGAAACATATCGCCCACAATGATCACCTGCGACGGATCGTAAACAGTAATGAGTTTTTGTAAACGATACAGGTCATCATGCCCGATATTGGCAGGAACGGCAATGCCTGCTTTTCTGAAATGTGCAGACTTGCCAAGGTGCAGATCTGATACAATTAAAGCCTGCTCTTCTTTCCAGAAAACAGCGCGGTGGGCCGATAACAGCCATGTCTGATTTCTGAAATTATAAATCACTTCATCCATAGATCCCTGCAAGTTCCGATTTTATTAAAATTCCGGGCGCATTTTTTTTATCCTGTCTTCCAGCTTCTCACTGGTCAGTTGTTCACGCAAACTATCCACCTTAATCGGGAAACAAAAAGGTGTCAGCGCTTCCGGATAAGTGATCACGATTTTGCTATTATAAATCCTGTCAAGACTCTCCCTCAAACGGGCTTCTTCCATCTGGTAAAAGAACGCTTCGTTAAAAGCCTGTCTCAACAAGAGATTCTGCGGATCGTATTCTGTAAATACATTGAACAGCAAAGATGCCGATGACTGTAAATGACTGCTTTGTTTATGCTTGCCCGGATATCCCTGAAATATCAATCCTGCTATTACCGCAATATCCCTGAATTTACGACGGGCCATCTCTGTAGCGTTCACACTAGCCAGCAAATCGTTGTTCAGGTTATCTAACGAAAACAATTCATACACATCATCTGGCGTAAGCGGAATAGCCTGATCAGACAATAATTCAAATCCATAATCATTCATGGCAATCGAGAAAGTAATAGGCGTACGTTTACTCAGCCGGTAAGCCAGTAATGTAGCCATTACTTCATTCACCAGTCGGCCTTCAAACGGATAGGCGAACAGATGATAACCATCCCTTGTATGAATCATTTCTATCAATAGCTCATCTGCTTTCGGCACATGAGAAAGATATTCCTGTAGTTTAAAAAGAGGCTGTAAAACCTGTAATTCTGGTTCAGTCGTATCACCGGAAAGGGCTTCATTAAAAGTTTCACGCAATACCTTTCCAAGGTTCGGTGAGAGAGGTAATCGTCCTCCCATCCAGCTGGGTACAATGGCCTTTTTTGCATTGGATTTTCTTACCAACACAGTCATATCCTTGATCATGACAAACTCAAGAATGCGCCCACCCAAACTGAATGTATCGCCAGCTGTAAGCCGGGCAATAAACCATTCTTCAATCATGCCAATAAATCCACCCCCCATGAACTTTACTTTCAGCATCGCATCGCTGACGATGACACCGATATGTAATCGGTGACGCATGGCCTGCATACGACTACGACAAATAAAAAAGTCGCCTTCTCTCTCAATCTTTTTAAATTCATCATAACTATACAAGGCGTCTCCACCCGTGGTGAGAAATGCCAGTATCCATCCCCATTCATCTTCCGTCATTTCACGAAAGCAATAGGTGTTCGTTACCTCTTCCCATATTTCAGGTGCATGGAAGCCATCAGAAATAGCCAGTGTCATCAGGTATTGCAGCAATACATCGTATGCTAGTATCACCGGCATCCGGCTTTCTACTATTTGCTGTTTAATAGCCGACTTAAGCGCCGCAGCTTCTACCAGCTCTAAACTATGTGTTGGCAAAAACCATATTTTGCTGGTAGCACCGGGTTGGTGCCCGCTACGACCTGCGCGCTGTAAAAAGCGAGCTACACCTTTTGGACTACCTACCTGTATCACTGTATCCACAGGCCGGAAATCTACTCCCAAATCCAAACTGGAAGTACATACCACCGCTTTCAGCGTACCTGTATGCAAGGCTTCTTCCACCCATATTCTTAACTCCATATCAATAGAGCCATGATGTAGTGCCAGCGCACCTGCGAGGTCAGGGCATTGCCGTAATATTTCCTGGTACCAGATCTCTGTTTGAGAGCGGACATTTGTGAAAATAAGCGTGGTATTACTTTCATTGACAATGGGCAGCGCCTTATAAAGTAATCTCGTACCCAGGTGCCCCGCCCAGGGATATTTTTCTATCTCATCAGGGAGAATACTTTGTAGTTCTATTTTTTTATCCAACTTAGCCCGCACAATTACTGACTCCGGATCAGGTGCTCCAAGCAACACATCCATAGCCTCTTCCAGGTTACCAATAGTCGCAGAGATGCCCCAAACTTTCAATGGCGGACGTCCGGCTTTTTTCGTCAATCCGCGCAAACGGCTAAGCCCTAATTCTATCATCACACCTCTCTTGGTGCCCAGCAATTCATGCCATTCATCGGCCACCACTGTAGTCAGGGAAGTAAAGACTTTTGGATATTCTTTTTGTCCGATCAGGAGATGCAGACTTTCAGGGGTGATAAGCAATACCTCAGGCATGTTCTTTTTCTGCGCAGCACGGGTAGATACTGGTGTATCACCACTCCGGATACCCACCTGCCAGGGGATATCCAGCTCCTGCAGCACTTCCTCCATCGCACGCGCAATGTCTTTGGCCAGCGCCCTCAGCGGCGTGATCCAGAGCAATTGCAGACCATTTTTTGTTTTGGATGGATAGTCTTTGGGATGACGGTTAATCCAGTCGATCACCACACCCAGGAATAGAGAAAATGTTTTACCGTATCCGGTAGGGGCGTTCACAAGGCCCGATTTGCCTTGCAGGTAATAATTCCAGGCTTCTTCCTGGAACACAAAAGGCTGCCGGTCTCTGGCGGCAAGCCAGTCTGTAATCACTTTCCATCCACTCGCTGTTTTTTTCATGAGTGTATGAAATTAAGGAAAAAGCAGGAAAAAGTCTGTCACCGTATAGGGATTCGTATCATCGTATTAACTAACAATCTCCTTCAAAGAAACCCTGTTATTCTGAACCTCCAAATGATGCATCACCCCACACTTCAACGCATAATTTCCTTTCTGATGCCCTACCGGAAAATTAAAACAAACAGGATAGTCAAAATCCTTCACCTTCTCCTTCACTATATCATACACCGTCCTCCCGAATTCCTCTCCCGGATCATCCGCCTTCAACCTGTTAAACCCCCCAATCACAAGCCCCGCGAGATTATCTAATTTATGCGCCCGCTGCAAACTATTAAAATAACGATCAATGGTATATAGGTATTCACTCACCTCTTCCACAAAGAGAATTTTACCAATGGTATTGATCTCTGAATTAGTCCCCAACACACTCGCGAGCATAGAAAGATTCCCTCCAATCAATACACCTTTCGATGAACCAATCCGGTTATTAGCATCCGCCGGTGTCAGGTATTGCATAGGTTTACCAGTCAGCGCCTGCTGTATTGAAAGAATGGTTTCCTGCACCACCGATTCTGCCTTTGCAAAATCATCAGGAAAACTATTACACATTTTAGAATGCAAAGAAGCTATCCCAAACAGCCGATTGATATGACAATGCAATACAGTAATATCACTAAACCCAATCACCCATTTCGGCTGCTGTCTGAAATTATTAAAATTAACCTGATCAATAATACGGGCGCAGCCATACCCACCTCTCGCACACATGATCGCCTGAATACCAGGATCATCCAACATAGACTGCAGATCCTGTAATCGCTCAGCATCTGTACCACCAAAACTAAAATCACTTTTCCCAACCGTATTTCCTATGCGGATTTTAAAACCCCAGCTCTGCATAATGCGAATAGCAGGCATGATCTCTTCCTGCTTAATATGCCCCGCAGGACAGGTAATACCAATCGTATCACCCGCTTTAAGATAAGGTGGAAGTATAGTAAAAGTCTCATCTTCCTTTTCTGGTGCAGGAAGATGAGAAAATGCCGAAAGCCCCAGCGATGTGATGGCAAGAGAAGAAAGAAAATGCTTACGATTCATGTTATTAATGTAAGCATTAATCTCCAATTTTTATGCAGGTTGAATATGCCTTTCTGCCCAATGATCTACATATTGACCATCCTTTACTTTCACGATATCAATCGTTGGCATCGCTACTTTTGTACCCGCTTCAAAACCCATGAAAGGAACACCAAGCGTACCACGAATAGTTTTTCTTGTAATAACGGTATCACCCTCTTCAAACATCTCATGGATCTCTATCGTGATATCCGGCAATGCAGGCTTCAATACATTGTGATAAAAAGCCAGCAGACCAGCTTTCCCTTTGTCTGTACCTGCTGGTGCGGAATGGTTTGTAAAGGAAGGAGAAACGATTGCTTCAAATACCTGTAAGTCACCTTTTACAAGCACTTCTTCATTGAATCTTAATACGACTGCTTTTGACATAAAGTATAATTTATATCAGCAAAATTAGAACGGAGTAAAAAAATGGAATAACGTTAAAAGCTCAAATTGTTGCTTTTTTAGCTCGCAGCACGTGTGGGGTATCTCCAAATTCCTGTTTGAAGATCTTTATAAAATGTGGCACATTTTCAAAGCCACAGGCCAGTGCTACTTCAGATACATTCATGTCATCATTGAGCAATAACATTCGTGCATGCGCCAGTCTTTTTTCATTGATCCATTTCTTTGGAGAGCAATTAAAGTACTGCTGGAAATCACGTTTAAAAGACGCCAGGCTACGGCCTGAAAGCTGCGCCAGTTCGCCCAGTGTAAGGGGTTGTAATAAGTGGGTATTAACGATGTATTCGATATTGGCTGGCTGTGCATGTGTGATGCCATGGAATAAATTCAAAACGGCATCCCTGTGCTCACCAGCCAGCAGTAATAAAAACGCTTCCTGTATTTTCAGTTGTAAGATCGCCTCCATGTTCTCCGCACGATTCTGAAAGAACAGCATGTACTGTTCCCTGAAACTATGCAGCAGATCGCTGGTAGGCAACATCACATACGATTGGGGATCGGCAATGATTTTATCTGGTTGTAACTGATGCTGACGAAGAAAACTTTGCAGCATACTATCCGGGAAAAAGAGTAGGAGCGCTTCGTATTCAAATCCATCCGGCACCACTTCTGTCATACCATAAAGACCTCTTTTCAAAATCACAATACTGGATGGATTCACATGCAGTACTTCATCGCCCAGGAAGATAGTTTTATTCCCCGCCAGGGCAAACAAAATAGTATGTTCTTTCAGAAAGATGACCCGCCTGTGTGCACCAATGGCCTTTTTGTATTTGGCATACGTGTAACTATCGGATTGTAATACAGTCCAGTTAAAGTCTTTTGTATATTCCGGATAGCGGATGATCATAGCGTGAGATTAATACACCACGCGGTGTGTCGCTTTGATCACAGACATCACGAACACACTCTCCATGTGGCCGATATTATCCAGCTCACCCAATTTATTCACATTGAAGTCGTGGTAAGCGATCATATCTTTTACCTGTACTTTCAACATAAAGTCGAACTGACCGGAGATGTTGAGGCATTCCAGTACTTCAGGGAAAGAAGTAATTTCTTTGATGAATTTACTGCCTGCTTTTTTACCATGCTCTTTGAGGGAGATGTAGCATAATACAGTCAGGCCCTTGTCGATCTTGCTGGGATCTACAATAGCAGCATACTGACGAATTACGCCGGCCTGTTCCATCTTACGGATACGTTCGTAAACCGGGGTTGCACTCAGGTTAAGACGTGCTGCCAGGTCGCGGATGGTCATCTTGGCATCTTCCTCCAACAGTTGAAGGATGGCGATGTCCTTTTCGTCCAGCGCAATTTCGGTTGCGTTATCTTTTTTAATTGTGTTGTTACCCGGGTTCATATTGTATAGTATAATGTTCTAATTAGCCTATGAAAATAAGTACAATATACTAAATTTTCCCTACTGCTGCATTTTTAATAATAATTGGAGATCAGCCAGGGTATTGATCTCTTCAGGGGGCTTATCCTTCCTCCACCTGCTGATACGGGGAAAGCGCAATGCTACCCCTGACTTATGCCTGTTTGAAGCCGCAATCCCTTCAAAAGCAATCTCAAATACCAGCTCAGGTTTCACTGTCCGCACCGGCCCGAACTTTTCTATGGAGTTCCTTTTCACCCAGTTATCCACCTCATTGATCTCCTTATCTGTCAACCCGGAATACGCTTTTGTAAACGATACTAACTGATCCCCATCCTTCACCGCAAATGTGTAATCTGTATACAAATTTGATCGCCGGCCATGCCCCTTTTGTGCATAGATCATGACGGCATCTATTGTCAATGGATCAATCTTCCATTTCCACCAATCGCCTCTCTTACGACCCACCTGGTAAGCAGAATCTTTTTTCTTCAACATCAATCCCTCGCTTCCCATTTCACGTGCCTGCATCCTGAACTCAATCAACGCTGACCAATTATGAAAAGTGATCGCCGGCGATAACCGCAACGCAGGATGATTCACCTGCTCTACCACCTGCTCTAACAACCGCCGCCTTTCAGATAATGGAGACGTTCTGATATCCTTCCCTTCCCATTCCAGTAGATCATAACTCAAAAACACCACCGGCGCCTCCTGCAATTGCTTCTTCGTCACATTCTTCCTTCCAATCCTTGTCTGCAAGGTCTGAAATGGCAAAGGAAAATCATTCGCATACGTCAGGATCTCCCCATCAATCACCGTCCCCTCCGGCAAATGCTCCAGCAATGGTCCATACTCCGGGAACTTCTCTGTAATCAATTCTTCCCCTCTGGACCATACAAATAATTGCCCCTGCCTTTTAATGATCTGCCCTCGTATCCCATCCCATTTCCACTCCGCCTGCCATTCCTCCGGCTCTCCCAGCGCATCCGGCGCTGTCTCCAATGCATACGCGAGATAAAAAGGAAAAGGCTTCGACGCATCTGCTCCCGTTACATCTTCATTCAATAATTCATCCAGTGTGATCTGTCTGGGATCCCAGTTTCCACTTATCATATGCGACAGGGTAGGGGCCGGAATATCATGTGTATTTGCGAGTGCATTCACCATCATCTTCTGCGATACCCCAATCCTGAAACTTCCCGTTATCAATTTATTAAACACAAACCGCTCACTTGTATCCAGTTCATCCCACGCATTCAGGATGAATTGCTGCTTTTCCACTTCACTTGCTTTCTCCAATTTGAGAAGTTGCTCCAGCCAATAATGCAAAGGATGTGTAGCAATACTCTTCCCCGGCGGTAATAACAACGCAATTGTCTCTGCCAGATCACCCACTGTATGATAACACTCTTCAAACAACCACCCCGGCAAATCCGTCATCTGCAAACACCAGGTTGCCAACTGTGTGGCATTCACCGTTCTCTTTGGCCGCCGGCCAGTAAACAACGCCAACACCCATATGCTATCCTTCGGATCTGCACTCGCAAAGTATCGACTCAGCGCATCCAGTTTCTCATTCGTCTTCGTGCTGTTGCTCAGCAATTTTATCAGGTCTGCAAATGCTTTCATGATGGATTCGTTTCTTCTTCTTCAGTGACACCATATTCAGTTTTTACTTCTTCCGCAGGTATCCCATTCTCCTGCAGGTAGCGTGCAAATGCACTACTAAAACCATGCGTTGTATACACCTTCTCAGCACCCGTCGCTTTCACAGCAGTTAACAATCCATTCCAGTCAGCATGGTCTGATAAAATAAATCCTGCATCCGCATTCCTTCTTCTCATATGTCCCCGTACCTGCATCCACCCACTGCACACACCCAGTGAATAAGGATTGAAACGCCGCATCCAGGTGGTATCTGCAGCAGAAGGAGGGCCAATTACTAAATTGTTTTTAAACACACTATGCGGAGTATCAGGAGTGATACGATGCAGCTCCGGCAGATCCCAGCCATTGTCACGCAGCATTTGATTGGTGATGTAAATAGCGCCATGCGCCCATATCTCAGGACTAATATCTCTCAGATGATATAACAATCGTTGCGCCTTGCCCAGGCTATACCCCAGCAGCACACTCGTCTTACCCACCTGCTGATTGTCATATACCCATTTCCGGATGTTATCAAATACAACCTGCTGGGGTTGCCAGTTATAGACAGGCAGTCCGAAAGTACACTCTGTAATAAACGTTTGACAAGGCACTGGTTCAAACGCTGCAGAAATGCCATCGTACTCCGTTTTATAATCTCCACTCGCTACCCATACTACACCATCATGTTCTACCCTTATCTGTGCAGAACCAATCACATGCCCCGCAGGATGAAGAGAAATCGTTACACCATTCATGCGTATTTTTTCTCCATACGCCACTCCCTGCACACTGATATCCACTCCCAACCGGAGTTGCAGAATGGGTACACTATCATGATGACAAAGGTAATTTTGGCTTCCTCCACGTGCGTGGTCGGAATGTGCGTGGGTAATAACAGCCTTTTGCACAGGCTGCCAGGGGTCTATGTAAAAATCGCCGGCAGGACAATAAATGCCCTTATCAGTGAATTGGAGTAACTGCATAAATGAGAATCTACAATTATCATGCACAGAAAAAACATTCATGAAAGAGGGTATTCACCAACGGGGGATGAAAACCATTTTCAAAGAAAAAAGCCCTGCGCGAGCAAGGCTTTTCTAATTATTGAAAGTTCATTTTTATATCACTACTTATTGAAAATTCATTTTTATATCGCTCGAATCTCCCTTCTGTATAATATAGATATTCTTGTTTTCGAAATAATCAGGTTCCTTATCTCCTTCCTTCAGATAGATAGGCTGGTAATTAAAACTGCTGAATACTTTCTTATTCGGATCATTGATATCCTTGTTAAAGTACACACCATTCGTACTCAGTTGTTTCACAAAGTACCAGGTCAGCTCAAATCCTTTGAAAGCCATATCCGACGGACGGGACTTATACACTTTCTTCCAGTAGTCATTGATATAGTGGCTGTAAGCATCCGTCTTATCATTCCAGTAAGGAGTGGTGTAGAAAATAGGTAGTCCCTTGAATTCAGGTTCCTTGAACTTCATCACATCCCATGTAGGCATACCAAACACCTGGATAGGGTAAGTCGCCATCTGAGTGCTCAGTCTGCGGATAATCGCTTTTGCATTGGCTTCATCCAGCGAAGTCACGATCACCAGGTTCGGACGGTCATTCAGCAGGTATTGAGAAAGTGCCAGGTCAGTGATGTTATCATCCCAAACTACTTCTCTTGGTTTGGTTTTTTTACTACTCTGTAGTTTCTCGTATTCAGCCTTAATATCAGCAGCTATGCGCTTTTCAAACGGCGTATCGTGGTGGATCACCAGGATATTTTTAGTCGCAAAGCCTTCCTGCAGGTAGCGCTGTAAAGCTTCGCTATGTGTTTTCAGCAAACTGTTGGTGATGATGAAAAATGGATTTTCATTTACACCAGCATCATTTGGATAGGTAGCCGACACCAGGTTGATCTGTTTCTTTTTGGCTATATCACTCAGGTCCTTGATCTCCGGCGTACCAACGGCAGCGATGATCAGGTCTGTGTTGATCAGGTTTGCACCCGACAGGTTCTGCTTGTTCTTACTATCGTAGACAGTAACATTCAGTTTTATGCCCTGGTTTTGCAGACTATCCAGCGCCAGCTGCGCACCTTCATAGAAATCCAGACCCGGCAGAATATAGCGGGGCAGGGAGCGGGTGGGCATGTCTGTAGTAACTGAATCCAGGTAAAGTGGGGTAAACAACGCTATATTATAGGTGTCTTTTTTAATTTCCCGGGCAAAAGCTGGAACATTAAACGGAACTTCCTTAGGAGATTTAGCTTCATCCTTAGGTTTTTCGTCTTTTACAGGTTTCGCAGTTGTTGGCGGTGGTGTAGCCGTCTTTGAACTACTTTTCTTGGAAGTAGTACACGCCGACAGCAGTACAACCACGATGGATGCAGTGATCAATGGCCTGCATAGAATGGATTTACTCATAGCGATCGTTAAAATACAAAAATCATGCAAATGCAATAGGAGATATGGTGCCTATTGCAAATGATGTTGGTCAGCCCCCTTTAAAAGGAACAGGCTGTAAGTGAAAATAGTATTACTTACAGCCTGTCTGGAATTATTCCCATTCGATGGTAGCCGGCGGCTTGGAACTGATGTCGTACACCACGCGGTTAATACCTTTTACCTTATTAATGATGTCGTTAGACATTTGAGCCAGGAATTCGTAAGGGAGGTGTGCCCAATCCGCAGTCATACCATCCACGGAAGTCACCGCCCTCAGGGCTACGGTGAATTCGTAAGTCCTTTCATCACCCATTACACCTACGCTCTGTACCGGAAGGAGGATGGTACCTGCCTGCCATACCTTGTCGTAGAGACCGTGTTCACGCAGACCTTCAATGTAGATAGCATCTGCTTCCTGCAACATCGCTACTTTATCAGCGGTGATCTCACCGAGGATACGGATAGCCAGACCAGGACCCGGGAAAGGATGACGACCCAGGAAAATCTCACTGATACCAATTTCACGTCCTACTCTTCTTACTTCGTCTTTAAAGAGGAAACGGAGTGGTTCAACCAGACCCATATTCATCTTCTCAGGCAAACCACCCACGTTGTGGTGTGATTTGATGGTTACAGAAGGTCCGTTTACAGATACAGACTCGATCACATCAGGATAGATAGTACCCTGACCGAGGAAAGAGATGTTCTGCAACAGGATAGCTTCCTGCTGGAATACTTCGATAAAGAGACGACCGATGATCTTACGTTTCTTTTCAGGATCACTTACACCAGCCAGTTCACCGTAGAAAAGGTCTTTTGCATTCACACCCTTCACGTTGAGGCCCATATGTTTATATGAGTCTAATACGGTTTCAAACTCGTCTTTACGGAGCAACCCGTTATCTACAAATATGCAATAAAGGTTACTGCCAATTGCTTTATGGATCAGCTCTGCAGCTACAGTGGAGTCAACCCCACCGCTGAGGGCCATTACTACTTTTTTATCACCTACCTGTGCCTTAATTTTCTCTACAGTTTCCTGTACGAATGCAGCAGGGGTCCAATCCTGTTTGCAACCACAAATGTGTACGAGGAAGTTGCGTAACATAGTCTTACCCTCCAGAGAGTGGGTTACTTCCGGGTGGAACTGGAATCCCACCATTGGGAACGGAGTCCTGGTATCGCATTTGAATGCGGCAACAGGAATACTTTCTGTCTGGGCAATGATCTGAAAACCTTCCGGCATACGCACGATGGTATCAGAATGACTCATCCATACCTGGCTACGGGGTGAGATGTCGAAGAGAGCCTTTTCTTCTTTATTATCGTGCACCATAAAAGCACGGCCATATTCCCGGATGTTGCTCTTAGCTACTTCACCACCAAAGTTTTTAGCCATCAGCTGGGCGCCGTAACAAATGCCGAGCACAGGCACTTTTGCCGCCATGGCAGCGATATCTACGGATGGTGCGTTAGGCTCGTTTACTGAAAAAGGACTTCCGGAAAGAATAATGCCTTTAACTGTATCATCCCATTGTACTGGTTGCAGACAAGGTTTGATTTCACAATAAATATTCAGTTCCCTGATGCTGCGCGCGATCAGTTGCGTATACTGGGAACCAAAGTCGAGGATAAGAATCTTTTCTGTCATGGTGGTGCAAAGATAAAGGGCTTGGAGCAAATCCCAAGTTATTATGGTATTTTCGTTCTGAACCCAATTCATAATTCCGCCATTTTAAACAATTACCTTATGAAACAAATTACCGGCTACGCCGTCCTTGTATTGTTAGCACTTTCCCATACCGGTTGTGACGAACATGGAGTCAACGGCAGTGGTAACCTTAGCACAGAAACCCGTAAACTGGGCGATTTCCACGCCGTATCCTTACGTGGATCTATGGACGTTGAATATACCGACGGACCGGCTGAAGATGTAGTGATCGAAGCTGAAGACAATGTGCTTCCCCTGATCACCACCGAAGTAAAAGATGGTGAGCTGATAGTAGGCCAGAAATCCAATACCTCTATTAGACTACATAAAAAGATCACGGTAAAGATCACCGCTCCCGATGTAGAGGAACTGAGTCTTGCCGGCTCCGGCACCATTCGTCTCATGAATGACTGGGAACAGGACGATCATGTAAAGTTGTCCGTAACCGGCAGCGGCGATGTGTTAGGGGCCGTGAACAGCCCTAAGGTTAGTGTAGCTGTAACTGGTTCCGGCGATGTAAAACTGAAAGGTGAAGCCAAAGACCTGAATGTGGATATCGCAGGCAGCGGTTCTTTCGATGGCTATAACCTGCATACTGAAACTACCAATGTACACGTAGGCGGTAGTGGCGATGCAAAAGTACACGCCAGTGTAACCCTGAATGTACAGGTATCCGGTTCCGGTAGTGTGGATTATCATGGTAGTCCAACCGTCAATTCCCAAACATCAGGATCAGGTTCTGTACACAAAAGAGATTAATGGAGCAACGTAAAATGACGGCTGTGGAAGCTGCCCAACAGCTACGCCGGCCAACAGGGGACGATGGGGTGAAGATGGGCGTACAAATGAGCAGGTCCAACCGCCTTATTTATGAAATGACCCTTGATTTCCTGCAACTAAAAACAGGCGATCAGGTGTTGGAACTGGGCATGGGGAATGGACATTTTATACCCGCCTTATTCGAAAAAGAAAACAACCTCCAATATACAGGACTGGATCTCTCCGATGTGATGGTGCAGGAAGCCATTGTTGCAAATGCAGACGCCATCCGTGCCGGCAGGGTACAGATCCTGGAAGGTACGGCAGACACTATTCCTTTTGATACAGGTGTATTTACAAAAGTCTTTGCAGTCAATGTATTGTACTTCTGGCAACCGCCAGCTGTAACGCTACAGGAGATCTACCGGGTATTACAGCCGGAAGGCGAAGTGATACTGGCCTTTCGCACCAGGCGTACCATGGAGAAATTAGCATTCGTAGATCATGGTTTTACATTGTATGATACAGAGACGGTGCAGGAAATTTTACAAAATATTGGGTTCAGAGTCACTGAAATTCAGACAGCAGTAGAACCCCCGAAAGCGGCTGCAGACGGGAGTATGCTGGTACAACTGGAGAACGTTTGTATGAGGGGCGTTAAAACTTTAAGTAGTATTTAACACTTTCTTTATAGTACTTACCTCATATTTGCACCTGTAAAGCAACTCATTAAGTCCTTTGGCCACGGTACTGCTGTAAACAAATGCAGAGGTTATGGCAGTACCTGGCTAAGGCACAATTTTCTCCTCTCTCTCTTTCCTGCTTTCGTATCATATAATAAAAATATATCTTTACTCTACGGTTGTTTTTCGTAAGTTTACGATTTCAATTGTTCTAACTCCTATTCCTGAATATGAACGAAAGACCTAAGATCCTGGTAATATATTACACACAGACCGGACAACTAAAGCGGATAGTAGATACTGTAATTGGCCCATTGCAGGATATGGCAGATATAGTATACGAAGAATTGAAACCTGTACAGCCATTTGTATTCCCCTGGAAGAAACAAACCTTCTATGATACAATGCCGGAAACTGTATTAGGTAAACCCAGGGCAATACAGGCACTGAATGTGGATCCAAATGCGCATTTTGACCTGGTTGTACTGGCTTATCAACCCTGGTTCCTGTCTCCATCCCAGCCCACAGCGGCTTTCCTGCAAAGTGAGCAGGGGAAAAGCCTGCTGAATGGCAAACCCGTTATTACCCTCATGGGTTGCCGTAACATGTGGCTGAGTGCCCAGGAAACTGTAAAAGGATATTTACAGGCTGCGGGAGCGCACCTGGTAGGAAATATAGTACTGGTAGACAAATCTCCGAATCTGATAGCCCTGATCACGGTACTGCGCTGGCAGTTCAAAGGCAAAAAGGAAGCAACCTCCTTACTGCCACCAGCCGGCGTACAGGAAGTAGACATTGTGGAATCAGCAAGGTTCGCCAACCCAATCCGTAAAGTATTGACCACCCGTTCCTGGGATGCCCTCCAACCCGAACTGATCGACCTGAAAGCAGTGGAATTATTAGCCCCCCTCATCCTGTTGGAAGACAGAGGTATCCGGGCTTTCCGCTACTGGTCCAAATTTATCAGTGCCAAGGGTGGCCCCGGTGCTCCTGAACGCCAGGGTAGAGTGAGCATGTACAGAGGATTATTGTTAATAGGAATATTCGTATTGTCGCCTATCGCCAAGATTTCATCATTATTCAAGCTGACTTTTAAGAAAAAGGAACTGGCCGAAAGGGTGGATTATTATAAAGGCATTCACCTGAATTAAGGTAAAATAATAGCTAAATATCACACAATCAGAATAAAAGGCATTGTTATTGTGTTTGTTTAAAATGGAAGCATGAAGGCCGTATAATTAAAGCCGGCCGCAGGCCCTCCCCGGAAAGCCTTCTGCCAGCGGCAGATGCTATTCCCAATCAGGGGTAAACAATACCATAGCATTTTATATTCTATATTTGCGGGCGCTTTTATTTGTCTTTGAGTATAAATGTGAAAGAGATGCGAATGAAAAATGGGACAAGAAAAAAAGCAATGACTGTAAGCCAGGAGGTACACAATACCAACCGTAACAGACGGAAGGGCATCAACTTATAACAAAAAACAGGAACCATATTTCAAATGAACGAAGTTTATATTACAAGGCTCTCTAAATTTCTGCCGAATGAGCCTGTTGGAAATGATGAAATGGAAAACATTCTAGGACTGGTTGATGGGAAACCTTCCCGTGCCAGACTGAGAGTTCTTGGAAATAACAAGATCAAAACCCGTTACTATTCGCTGGATAAGGATGGTAAATCGACCCATTCCAATGCTGAAATGACGGCCGAAGCAGTAAAGGGTCTTTTTGATGATAAATTTCCGATCAATAAAATGCAGGTGTTAGCCTGTGGTACTACCTCGCCTGATCAGCTGTTGCCTAACCATGCCGCCATGGTCCATGGCCTGCTGAAATGTCAGCCGGTAGAACTGATCGCTGCTACTGGCGCTTGTGCTGCCGGTATGCAGGCTTTTAAATATGCCTGGATGTCCATTAAATGTGGCAACTCTGCAAACGCTGTGAGCACTGGTTCCGAAAAATTCTCCAGCTGGATGCTGTCAGCGAAATTCGAACCGGAAACAGACCGTGTGAAATTGATAGATAATAATCCGATCATCGCCTTTGAAAAGGACTTCCTCCGCTGGATGCTCTCCGATGGCGCCAGTGCAGCCCTGTTCCAGAACAAACCAAATGAAACCGGCCTCTCCCTGCGCGTAGATTGGGTGGAGATCGCTTCTTATGCCAATGAACTGGAAACCTGTATGTATGCAGGTGCTGTTAAAAACGAAGACGGTACTACCAAAGGCTGGATCGATATGACGCCGGAAGAATGGGCACAGGATAGCGTGTTCTCATTCAAACAGGATACCCGCCTGCTAGGCAAAAACATCGTACCATCCGGTGCACAAATGTGGAAAGAACTGGTGGAAAAATACAATTTAGACCTGGATAAGCTGGATTACTTCCTGCCTCACCTGTCTTCTGAATTCTTCCGCTTTAAAATAGATGAAGAAATTACACGTCTGGGTGTACCTATTCCGCAGGAAAAATGGTTTACCAACCTGGTGAAAGTAGGAAACGTAGGTACAGCTTCTCCTTACTTCATGCTCGAAGAACTGATGAATACCGGCATGCTGAAGAAAGGACAGACAATCGTGATGATGGTTCCTGAAAGTGCGCGTTTCTCTTATGCGTATGCGCACCTGACAGTTGTATAATTTTCATTTTCACAAAAGCCATTGAAAAAATCGCTTCCGCCCGCGGCTGAAGCGATTTTTTTCCATAATCAAACACCTGTCAAATGAAAAAAGAAGAAGTTCCCCAGGATGGCAATAATATGCATGATGGGAAATTTAAACAGCTTTTTTACGCAACAGATGATGCAGGCGCATATGTACCAGTAACCAGTGTAGGCTGGGAACCCGAAAACATTGCCATGCAACAGGCATGGGAAGAAGTGAATGCAAAGATAGAAGAAGCCCACAGGGCCATGCAGGCTGGAGAAGTCAGCCCTATTTTGTACTACATGGAAAAGACCATCATGGATCTGCCCCTCTTGGCCAGTTATGTGAATAAGTTCCAATGGCAGGTGAAACGTCACCTGAAACCTTCTGTATTCAGGAAACTGAATGATGATACTTTAAGAAAATATGCTGCCGCTTTCAAAATAAGCCTGGAAGAACTAAAAAAGGCTGGCCAGTAATTTTATACCAATCTATATGAGCGATATTCAGTTCAACCACGTGCAAACAGCACATTGTGAGTGTGGGGTGATTTCAAATATTTTCCGTTTCTATGGTCTTGAGATCAGCGAACCAATGGCACTGGGCATCGGCGCCGGTCTCTTTTTCGGACACCTGCCTTTCGTGAAGGTAAACGGTGTACCTGGTACCACTTATCGCGTAGTACCCGGCGCCATCTTCAGCAGAGTGTGCAAAAGACTGGGTGTGAAAATGGAATCACATACTTTTTCCAGCGTGGAAAAAGCAACGGCTGAACTGGACAAGGTATTGGAGAGAGGCATGCCTGTAGGCCTGCAGAGTGGTGTATATTACCTGCCTTACTTTCCTCCTTCCTACCGTTTTCACTTCAATGCACATAACCTCGTGATCTATGGAAAGAAAGACGGGAACTATCTCGTCAGCGATCCTATCATGGAACACGTAACAGAAATAGATCCGGCAAGCCTGGCGGAAGCCCGCTTTGCAAAAGGCTTTCCGGCACCCAAAGGAAAAATGTATTACCCCGTGGTAGTACCCAAAGAAGTCAACTTTGCAGCACCTATCAAAGCAGGTATCAAACAAACCTGTAGCGATATGCTCAATATTCCTTTACCCTGGTTTGGTGTAAAAGGTATTCGCTTTCTGGCAAAAAGACTACGTAATTATCCGGAGAAAGTGGGCGAAAGAAGAGCTACACTCTACCTGGGAAACATCATCCGCATGCAGGAAGAAATTGGTACCGGTGGTGCCGGCTTCCGCTTTATGTATGCCGCATTCTTACAGGAAGCTGCAGGCATCCTGAAAAGAGATGACCTGAGCCAGATGGCCCAGGAACTGACAGCCGTTGGCGACATCTGGAGAAACTTTGCCTTTACTGCCGGCAGAGTATGTAAAAGCAGAACCACCAACGGAAATGGTTATGCCGAACTGAGTGACCTGATGATGCAATGCGCAGCTTCGGAAGAAGTGTTCTTCAGGAAACTGGCAGCCTTGAAACTTTAATTGAAATTATGACCAGCATACTTGTACAGGATCTGCATAAAACCTATAAAGGTGCGTTGG
Organism: Chitinophaga sp. LS1; assembly: GCF_034274695.1. Classification (NCBI taxonomy): domain Bacteria; kingdom Pseudomonadati; phylum Bacteroidota; class Chitinophagia; order Chitinophagales; family Chitinophagaceae; genus Chitinophaga; species Chitinophaga sp. LS1. Next base: position 194,341 of record NZ_CP128362.1, on the reverse strand, counting down.
AACCATCATTGAAAGGGTTATCATTCAGCTTTGAAAAAGGTATGATCACCGGCCTCTTAGGCCCTAACGGTGCTGGTAAAACAACAACCATCTCTATTTTATGCGGACTGGTAAGTGCTGACAGCGGACTGGTAAAGATCTTCGACCTGCCCCAGACCGCTGCACACAGAGAAGAGATAAAGAAATTAATCGGTATCGTACCACAGCAGATTGCCTTGTTTCCCCAACTGACAGCTATTGAAAACCTGGAATACTTCGGTAACCTGTATGGATTGAAAGGAAAACCACTGCGCAGCCGTATCGACGAATACCTCCGGATCTTCGGCCTCGAACAGAACGGAAACAAAGCCGTACACCGCTATTCAGGTGGTATGAAAAGACGCGCCAACATTATCGCAGCTATCCTGCATCAGCCACAACTGCTGATACTCGATGAACCGACTGCGGGTGTGGATGTACAGTCGAGAAGCATGATCCTGCAATTCCTGCGTGACTACAATGCACAGGGCGCAAGCATCGTATATACTTCGCACCTGCTCGATGAAGCACAGACCATTTGCCAGGAAGTGGCGATCATCGACGAAGGCAGACTGATTGTACAGGGAACGCCGGCACACCTGATTGCACAACATTCGGACTGCGGGCACCTGGAAGATGTTTTTTTACATTATACCGGTCATGCGGTAAGAGATTAATAGAATTTGATGTTAAGGCTATTAGCTACCATAAAAAAAGAATGGCTGTTGCTGCTGCGTGACAGAACAGGTTTGGCCCTGCTATTTGCCATGCCTGTCGTGCTCATTACGGTGATGGCTTTGATAGAAGATGCACCATTCAGAGACTACCAGGAACTGAAGTTTGACATACTGACTGTTGACAACGATCATGGTCGCTTAGGCAAATATATCAGGGAAGGATTGGAGCATACCGGCCAGTTCAAAGTTATCGATACACTAAATGGACAACCGGTACAGGAAGCACAGGCGCTGGAAAGAGTGAATGCAGGTGATTACAAAATTTGCATCATCATACCACAGGGCGCTACAGGTGCCATCGTGAGCAATGCGAATCGCATCGTAAATGACCTGTCCAAAAGAATGGGCGTACCTGCAATATTGCCGGTGAGCCTGCGCAAAGATTCACTGAATGTATTGGTATATTTTGATCCTGCTTCCAAGAAGGCATTCAAGAGTGCTATTCATCAGGCAATCGATAATTTCCTGACACAGGTAGAAACAGATCTGCTGTTGGAAAGGATCAAACAGCAATTGAAAAATAAAGATATCGCACAACAGGATTCCATGGTGATCCAGTTGAAGGCTGTAGGTCTGAAAGAACAGCTCACAGGACCTTCGCAACAACTGGATGTGATCTCCAATTCAGTGCAGCACAATGTACCGGCATGGAGTATTTTTGCCATGTTCTTTATCGCCATACCCATAGGTGGGCATATGATACGTGAGCGGGAAGAAGGAAGTCTGGTACGTGTACGATTGATACCCGGATCTTTCCTGGATATCCTTGGGGGTAAACTGTTATTCTTTATGGCAGTGACCGTGGTGCAGTTTTACCTGATGATGATGGTAGGTATTTATTTGCTGCCATTATTTGGGTTACCAAAACTGATGATGGGCAATAGTTACCTGGCTACCTTCATCATCTCAGTGAGCATAGGTTTGGCGGCCACAGCATATGGTATACTGGTCGGTACGGTGTTTAAAACACCTAACCAGGCACTGAATTTCGGAGCAATTTCAATAGTCATCTTGTCCGCGATAGGCGGCATCTGGATACCACTGGAAATCATGCCGGCAAAAATGCAGCTAATCGGGCATTTATCTCCACTCAGTTGGGGATTGGATGCCATCAATGATATCTACCTCCGTAATCAGGGTGTACAACACATCTGGTTACATGTAGGAAAACTGATCGCCTGTGCCGTACTCATGCTGTGTATAGCAGCAGGTGTGGAGCAAAGAAGGATGAGCTGATGGGGATTATTAAATGTAAAACAGTATTTTTACGGCCACTTGGCAACAAAATTGCTTTAGAGGCTTAGCTTTCCAAATAAAATAAGAGAGTATAAACCTACGACTACTATGGAAGATTTAAAACAGAAATTGAAAGTACAGATTATTGAGGCGCTGAACCTGCAGGATACCCGTCCTGAAGATATTGATGACAATGCACCATTGTTCGGAGACGGTTTAGGACTGGACAGTATTGATTCACTGGAACTGATGGTATTGCTGGAAAGATATTATCACATCAAGGTGGAAGATCCTCGCGAAGGCAGAAAGATCCTGCAGTCTGTACAATCTATGGCTGAATTCATTCAATCCAAACAACCCGCGTAAGCAGGTATGGCGGAGCGTGTATTGATAACAGGCCTTGGAATGGTGACAGCCATTGGCGATGATGTAGCAGGCAATTTGAAAAGCCTGCGCATGCAGCAGAGTGGTGTTGGTTTTACACAACATATAGACACTATTTACAAGGATATCCTGCCAGTAGCAGAGGTCAGACATTCAACTGCGGCCTTGCAGCAAATGGCAGGTGTGGCAGGTAAGGACGGGTATACCCGTACTACCCTGCTGGGACTGATCGCTATGCGCGAAGCACTGGCTGATGCAGGTATTGCAGATGCCAGTGATGAACCAACTGGTTTTATCAATGCATCGACCGTAGGAGGGATGTGCGACACAGAGAAAGTATATTTCGATGTGATCAACCCTGAGAAAGAAGGAGATTTTTTACAGTATATCGATACGCTGGATTGTGCAGACTGTACACAGCGCATAGCAGATACAGTGGGTATCAATGAATACATCGCTACCATCAGTACTGCCTGTTCTTCTTCTGCCAATGCACTGATGTTTGGTGCACGCCTCATCAAAGCAGGACTGGTACGCCGTGTGATCTGTGGTGGTACTGAAGCCCTGACCCGCTTTACCCTGAATGGTTTCAACTCACTCAAGAATATTGATAAGCAACATTGCCGTCCTTTCGATCAGCACCGTAATGGGCTGAACCTGGGCGAAGGTGCTGCATACCTGGTGCTCGAATGTGAATCATTGGTCAAAGAACGCAATGCCCGTGTAAAAGCAGAACTGAAAGGATATGCAAATACCAACGAAGCATTTCACCCTACAGCGCCTTCACCAGAAGGTGATGGTGCATTTGCAGCCATGCAACAGGCTTTGGCTTTGGGTGGTGTAGCACCGGACAATGTTCAATATGTAAACGTACATGGTACCGCTACCCTGAGCAACGACCTCGCTGAAGGCCACGCATTACAAAGATTGTTTGGCGATAAAGTGCCCCCGTTCAGTAGTACGAAACCCTTTACAGGACACACGCTGGCGGCAGCAGGCGGTATCGAAGCGATCTATGCGGTATTGGCCATTCAACACGCTGTAATTTTTCCCAATCTTCATTTCTCAGAGAAAATGGAGGAATTAAATATCACACCGGAAACTCAGTTGAAAGAAGGAGTACCGGTATCCAACGTTATTTCCAACTCATTCGGTTTCGGAGGCAACAATGCTTCTCTGCTGATCAGCAAATATGAAGGATAAATACTACATACAAGGCATGTCGGCTATCTCGCCGCAACACTCTTTTGGAGAGGATATATTTTCTCAACCACTGGTTACAGTGCAGGAGAATGTATTTGCATGTGTGGAACCAGACTATCGTAATTTCATGCCACCGAATAGTATACGCCGCATGACGCGTATATTGAAAGTAGGATTGACAGCAGCGCTGCAATGTATGCAGAACGCGGGTGTCGCAGTACCCGGTGCAATTGTGACAGGTACGGGAAAAGGAAGTTTGTCTGATACAGAACGTTTCCTGAAAGAGATCAGGGAGTACAAAGAAACTGCACTGAATGCAACACCATTCATTCAATCCACCTACAATGCAGTAAATGGATTGATTGCATTACAACAGAAATGTACGCAGTACAACAACACATTTGTACATCGCGGTTTTTCATTTGAAAATGCACTGCTGGATGGTATGTTGTTAATATCAGAAGGTAATAAGAATATACTGATCGGTGCATTTGAAGAAATCACAGCAGAGCACTTTTACATCAAGAGCAGGATCGGATGCTGGAAGAAAGAAAAGATCTCCAGCGATGAATTGTACAGTCATCCTACACCAGGTACGATATCAGGAGAAGGAGCTGCATTCTTTGTATTGTCCGATACCCCCGGTTATGCACAGTTAGCAGGAATGAAGATGGTGTATAAACCAAAGGAATCTTACCTCCAAAAGTTTTTATCCTCTCACCACTTAAGTCTCGAAGACATCGATCTCGTCATCAGCGGTCGTAATGGAGACAGCAACTTCGATCATTATTATGATGGGCTGCCAAAAGAGTTGCCATTCAAACATCTCTGTGGTGAATACGATACTGCTGGCGCATTTGCACTCTGGTTGGGTGCACAAATATTAAAGGCCCAGCAAATACCTGCTCATTGGTTTCCCATGGTGCAGGTACCGACCGGACCTTATAAGAATATTCTTATTTACAATCACTTCTTTGGAGAGCAACACGTCTACATGCTGCTAACCCTGAATACCGGATATCTCAAATAACCCGGTTCTCCATAAATCGAATGTTCATATACAAAATGTAATTGCGCATCTGCACTATTGGCAAATGTGCTGTCTGTTTTTTTCTTCTCATCAATCAGCTGCCGCAACTCCGGATGCCTGCTTATATATGCTGCTGCTGTATCTTCAAACACATAAGGAGAATAACCTTCTTTTGGTGTAAGAATCGCATCAAAGAAATTCCATGCAAAGAAAGAATCACCACCTGTAGGTTCTAATGTTTCGATCAGATAACGGTTCGCAGACTGGTTCATTGGAATATAATAATCCCCTTTTCTGAAATGAATGCTATCGTGGGTAGTAGTTACTTTTACATGATTGTGCAAATAGTGTCCTTCAAAAGGTCGTAACGCCGTTTTGAAATCAGCAATATGATACACTTCCACAGCAATCGTCGTATCATGTGCAAGCGTGCGCATCATCACCTTATTGTTCTTCAGAATATTCAACACATTCCACCAGCCCTGTGGTATAATATAAGCCGTTGGTTTCTGCACAAAGTTTTCTGCAGTAACGTAATTATAGAATTTCACCTGTTTCTCAAAAGGCCTGGAGCGATCATAATACAACCTTGGCAAACCAGAAATTTCACTTGGTTGATGCCCAGCCTCATACCCCTTGAAATTGATATAAGAAAACCGGGTGGTATCCACATTCCATTCCAGTGCAAACTCTTTTTGTGTTTTCACGGACTCCTTTGTTTTATCTCTTAATGCTTTTATCTCCTCACCATGCACACTTACAAAACTGATAAATGACTCCATCAATGCATAAGTCGCAGCTACCCTTTGCGGATAAGGCTTGAGCATATGTGTCTCCGGCACAAACCCAAATGTGGAGAACAAAGTAGTATACCCACTGGAAAAACGGGGCACATCCGCAAAAGTCATCCATCCATTTTCAGGCGTTTCTCCAAAATGATTTACATAAGGCACCAGGTCATATCCCTTTTCCTTCATCAGTTTATACAATCCCGGTTCAAAGTTATTGTGCATAAACTCGCCCATGACACCGCCCAGTTTGTTATATTCTGTACTCAGCAAAGTCATCACATGCTGGTAGTCCGCTCCATTGCTCACATGATTATCAATAAACACATCCGGATCAGTCAGCTGATATATAGTTTGGAAAGTGAAGCTGTTCCTTGAATCAGTTTTAATAAAATCCCTGTTCAGATCCAGGTTCCTTGCATTTCCTCTTGAGCCAAAAGCAGCGGGTCCATTCTGGTCTACCCTGAAATATTCACTGCGGTTCAGTGCGCCGCCAATATTATAAAGCGGAATAACAGCCAGCACTACATTAGCCGGTAATTTCTTTTTCCCCTGCGCCAGATCTCTCAACAGCATCATACTGGCATCCACACCATCTGGTTCACCGGGGTGTATTCCATTATTAATCAATATAATACGCTTGTTTTTCCGGTGCAGACTGGGAAAATTGAAATCTCCATCAGCTGAATAGATCACCAAATGGAGGGGAAACCCGGCATCCGTATTCCCGATCTCCAGCATACTGATCTGTGGATAACGCTGATCTAATTTCTTATAGTAGGCGATCACTTCCCCATAAGTAGCAGTTTCTTTTCCCTGGGTAAGTTCAAATCGGGTGGTAAAATCCTGGGCATACAAAGTTGAAGCCCCGAAGATGGTCAGTAGGGCAAGGATTATTCTCATAATTAGGACGACTTTGGTTGACTTAAATTAAAAACAAACAGCCCTTCCTGTTTTACAGGAAGAGCTGTTCTTCAATATTTTAATCTGAAAGAGCTTAAGCCAGTGTGTTCACTTTCTTAGAAAGTTTGCTCTTCAGGTTGGCAGCTTTATTCTTGTGAATAATATTGCGTTTAGCCAACTTGTCGATCATAGAGATCACGTCAGACAGTTTTTCGCCAGCAGCAGCTTTCTCTTCCAATTTCTTCAGGTCGCGGATTGCGTTACGGGTAGTTTTACCGTAGTAACGGTTACGCTCATTTCTCGCTTTGCTTTGACGAACGTCTTTTTTCGTTGCTTTATGGTTTGCCATTTTTCTAATTTCAAGTTTCGGACTGCAAAGGTAGGGATTACTTTTTTACAAACAAAATAAAAACACTCCTAATGAGGATTTTTTATTCTAAACGAGTTGATTGCACCATTCCAAAAGCGCCCGGAGTATGCCCCTTTGCCGCTGCTAACCCCGATCTTCATTATTCATTTTTACGTATATCATTTTTCCATTTTTTTTCACAAAAGAAGAACGATATTTGCAAACCCATATATTATATATGGGTGCATTCAACAGAATAGCAATTTGAATCGAAGCTTTAGCAAAACTCGTTGTAAATGAAGGACTTCTCATTTGTTACCAACTCACATCCTGCCTACATTGAATCTTTATACCAGGATTACCGAAAAGACCCTGGTGCTGTTGACCCGGAATGGGGCAAGTTTTTTGAGGGGTTTGACTTCGCGGTAAACAATGTAAATGGCAAGGCGCCGGGTGCGGGAGCTCCGGTTAGCAGTGATCAGTTAACAAAAGAGCTGAACGTTTACAGGCTGATACAGGCGTATCGCAAAAAAGGTCACCTTATCTCGAAAACTAATCCAATCCGGGAACGTAAAGATCGTCAGGCCAACTTAGATATCTCTTTCTTCGGACTCTCCGATGCCGATCTAAAGACTGAATTCTACATCGGCCAGGAACTGGGTTTAGGAAAAACCAGCCTTGAAAATATTGTCAGCCGGTTAAAACAGGTCTATACTTCTGCAGTAGGTCTGGAATACGCTTACGTGAATGATGCAAAAAAAGTAGAATGGCTGCAGCGCGAAATGGAGACCACCCTGCAAAGAGCACTCACACTGGAACAGCGCAAACGCATTCTCCACAAGCTGAACCAGGGCGTTATCTTCGAAAAATTCCTTCACACAAAATATATAGGTCAGAAGCGTTTTGGTCTGGAAGGTGGTGAAAACACTATTCCTGCACTGGATGCCATCATCAATACTGCTGCCGGCGAAGGTGTTCAGGAAGCAGTGATCGGTATGGCACACAGAGGTCGTCTGAACGTACTGGCAAATATCTTAGGTAAAACTTATGAGCAGATCTTCAACGAATTTGAAGGTCATGCCGTACCAGACCTCACCATGGGTAGCGGTGACGTGAAGTACCACCTGGGCTTCCGCTCTATCGTTGACACCCCGGGCGGTGAAAAAGTTAACCTCCAGTTGCTCCCTAACCCTTCCCACCTGGAAGTGGTAGATCCACTGGTGACTGGTTTTGCCCGTAGTAAGGCCGACGTAATTTATAATAGTGATTATGACAAAATCCTGCCTATCCTCATCCATGGTGATGCTGCGGTAGCTGGTCAGGGTGTTATATATGAGCTCATCCAGATGAGCAACCTGAAAGGGTATTATACCGGTGGTACCATGCACCTGGTGATCAACAACCAGATTGGTTTCACTACCGACTTCGACGATGCCCGCTCTTCTGACTACTGTACTTCAATCGCTTCTACCGTTCAGGCGCCTGTATTCCATGTAAATGGCGACGATGCGGAAGCTGTAGTAAAGGTATCAGAGATCGCAGCCCGCTACCGTCAGGAGTTCAACTCCGATATTTTCATTGACCTGTTGTGCTACCGCAGACATGGCCATAACGAAGGTGATGAGCCTAAGTTTACCCAGCCAAGCCTGTATGCACTGATCGATAAGCACCCTAACCCTCGCGAAGTGTACACCCAGTACCTCCTGCAAAACGGAGAATCTGAAGTACAGGACCTGGCGAAGGAAATGGAAAAAGGCTTCTGGGCACAATTGCAGGAACGCCTGGACGAGGTAAGACAGCACCCGCTGCCTTATACTTACCAGAAACCTGAACAATGGTGGCAGGAACTCCGCAAATCCAAACCGGAAGATTTCGATGCTTCTCCGGTTACAGCAGTAAAAGAAGAAGACGTGAGAAGGCTGATCGGCCGCCTCATGACATGGCCAAAGGAATTTGTGCCACTGCGTAAAGTTGAAAAACTGCTGCAGGATAAGATCAAACTGTATGAAACAGAAGGTAAAGTAGACTGGGCTACCGGCGAATTGCTGGCTTACGCCTCGCTGCTGAGCGAAGGTAGAGACATCCGTATGAGCGGTGAAGACGTGAAGAGAGGTACATTCTCCCACCGTCACGCCATCCTGACCGATGAAAATACCAACGCTACTTACAGCCGTCTGGGTTCTTTACAGGACAAACAAGGTTCATTCCGTATCTATAACTCCCTGCTGAGTGAATTTGCTGTACTGGGATTTGAATATGGCTATGCAATGGCCAATCCAAATTCACTGGTGATCTGGGAAGCGCAATATGGTGACTTTGCTAACGGTGCGCAGACAGTCATCGACCAGTATATTACCAGTGCAGAGCAAAAGTGGACCAATCAGAATGGTATGGTCATGCTGCTGCCTCATGGTTATGAAGGCGGTGGACCAGACCACTCCAATGCACGTCCTGAGCGTTTCCTGCAGTCATGTGCTGAATACAACATCATCGTTACAAATATCACTACTGCTGCGAACTTCTTCCATGCGCTGCGCCGCCAGCTGACCTGGCAGTTCCGTAAGCCACTGGTGAACTTCTCACCAAAAGCGAACTTAAGGCACGTAGGTTCTTACTCCCCAATCTCCGCATTCACTGAAGGTGGATTCAAGGAAGTACTGGACGATGAATTTGTAGACGATGCATCAAGAGTGAAGAAAGTATTGCTGTGTACCGGTAAAATCTACTTCGAACTGGCTGAAAAGCAGGCGAAGGATAACCGTAAGGATGTAGCGATCGTACGCCTGGAGCAATTGTACCCGCTGCCAGCCGTGCAGCTGGAAGCGCTGAACCAGAAGTACAAAGCTGCCACCTGGTTCTGGGTACAGGAAGAGCCCCTCAACATGGGTGCTGCTTCTTACCTGCAAATGAACCTGAAGCAGATCAACTATGGCGTGATCAGTCGCAATCCAAGCGCTGCTACCGCTACTGGTTATGCTAAGGTGCATGCACGCGAACAGCTCGAGATAATTGAAACAGCATTTAACATATAGGGAAGTTTAGAACAAGTGAAGAAATTCACTTTATACAAATCGCACACAGAAATTAGAAATATGGCTATCGAAATCAAAGTTCCTACGGTAGGAGAATCTATTAGCGAGGTAACAATTGCAAAGTGGTTGAAGAAAGACGGTGATTATGTGCAACAGGATGAAGTGATCTGTGAAATGGAATCTGAAAAAGCCACCTTTGAATTAAACGCAGAGAAGGCAGGTATCCTGAAGATAGCTGCTCCTGAAGGTGCTACATTGAAAATTGGAGATGTGGCCTGTACAATTGATACAGATGCGGCTGCCCCTGCGGCAACTGCACCAGCTGCTGCGGCAGCGCCGGCTCCTGAAGCCCCTGCGGCACCTGTAGCGGAAGCTGCACCTGCTGCTCCGGCTGTAAATAAAGGAACGATTGAGATGAAGGTGCCAACTGTGGGAGAATCTATCAGTGAGGTTACTTTGATCAAATGGATAAAGAAAGAAGGTGAATACGTAGAGCGTGATGAAGTGATCTGCGAACTGGAATCAGAGAAAGCTACTTTCGAACTGAATGCAGAAGAAGCTGGTGCACTGATCACCCTGGGTAAAGAAGGCGATGTACTGAAAGTAGGCGATCCTATCGCTAAGATCGATACCAGCGTAGGCCGTCCTGCAGGTAAAGCACAACCAGCTGCTGCAACAACAGCGCCACAAGCTGCACCACAAGTACAGAATGCACCTGTCACCGCTATTCCTAACGATGTGAAAACTACACCTGTAGCTGCTGCTGTTATCGCTGACTCTCATGTAGATCCGGCTACCATCAAAGGTACCGGCGCTCATGGCAAGATCAAGAAAGGCGACGTACTGGCTGCATTACAGAACCCAGGCGTAGCACTGGATCAGGAACTGTTCACCCGCGGCGAACGTCGTGAAAAGATGAGCAACCTGCGTAAGACAGTTTCCCGCCGTCTGGTAGAAGCTAAGAACACTACTGCCATGCTCACCACTTTCAACGAAGTGGACATGACTAACATCATGGAGCTGCGCGCTAAATACAAAGAAGTGTTCAAGAAACAACATGAGGTGAACCTGGGCTTTATGAGCTTCTTCACCAAAGCTTGTTGCTTTGCACTGAAAGAATTCCCTGCTGTAAATGGTTACATCGATGGGGAAGAACTGGTGTACCACGAATACTGTGATGTATCTATCGCAGTTTCTGCACCTAAGGGTCTGGTTGTACCGGTTATCCGCAATGCAGAGAGCCTGGATATGGCACAGATCGAGAAAAAAGTAGTGGAACTGGCTACCAAAGCACGCGATAGCAAACTGACAATGGATGAAATGACCGGTGGTACCTTCACCATCACCAATGGTGGTGTGTTTGGTTCTCTCATGAGTACACCAATCATCAACATTCCTCAGTCTGCAATCCTGGGTATGCACAAAATCCAGGATCGCCCAATGGCAGTGAACGGTCAGGTAGTAATCCGTCCGATGATGTACATTGCGCTGAGCTACGATCACCGTATCATCGATGGTCGTGAGTCTGTAAGCTTCCTGGTACGTGTCAAGGAAATGCTGGAAAATCCAGAACAACTGCTGTTCGGTAAAGATCCACTGAAAGCATTACTGAAACTCTAACTTAGTTTTTTATAAGCCTTTGGCAAAACGCTCAATGCTGCATTATAGGGCATTGAGCGTTTTCCTTTTTTATATGATGTGATATGACCCGATGGGAGAATTATTTAGCGGCTGCTGAAAAAGTGATAGCGGAATATGATGGAGGATTGCCTTTGCATCATTTCCTGAAAGGTTTTTTTAAGCAGCATCCTTATATGGGAAGCCGCGATAGACGGCATATTTCACAACTGGTGTATGCTTATTACCGGTTGGGTTATCTGTATAAAGAGGAAATGTCCGTACAGGAAAGGATCCAGATTGGTTTGCATTTATGCAAGGCAGAGGAATCGGAAAACTTCGCCATTCCAGCTCCTGCAGATATACCTTTGGATAATATCTTTCCCTTTAAAGCCGCGCTTTCTCCCGATATAGATCCTGTCGGTTTTTCCCGGTCATTTCTGAAGCAGCCGTTTTTATTTATTCGTACCCGCAAAGGCAAACAGGAAGCAATAAAAAAGCTGCTGCAACGGGCAGAGATCACATTCGAAGAATGGGGACCAACCACCCTCGCATTGCCAAACAGCACAAAGATCGATACGATCGTCACCGATAAAAGCTGGTACGAAATCCAGGATGCTTCCTCCCAACAGGTAGGTCATCTCTTCCATCCAAAACCGGGTGAACAATGGTGGGATAGCTGTGCGGCCAGCGGAGGGAAATCCATCTTATTATTTGATCAGGAACCAAAGGTAAAACTCATGGTAAGCGATGTGCGCCCCTCCATTATTTCAAATCTGCACATGCGCTTCAAAGAAGCAGGTATCAGGGATTACACCAGTATGGTCATGGACCTGACAGCCCCTATCGCCCTCGAACGTCGCTTCGATAATATCATTTTAGATGCACCTTGTTCCGGCTCCGGTACGTGGGGACGTACACCAGAAAACCTCTCTTTCTTCAGGGAGGAACAGATCAAAGAATACCAACAATTACAACAAACTATCGCAGGCAACGTAGTGAAACTATTGAAGCCGGGTGGATCATTAATTTATATCACCTGCTCTGTATTCCGTCAGGAAAATGAAGATGTCGTCGCTCATGTAGAAAATACGACAGGCTTGAAAAAGCAGGAGGGAGGTGTCATTGCCGGCTATGAAAAAGGCGCTGACAGCATGTTTGCTGTGCGCCTGGCATAAAAAAGGGGTTTGCCGTCAGGCAAACCCCTTTTTATAAAATTATAGACTTCGCTGTATAATACCTCCGGCAATCACATCATCCCCCTCATAAAATACTGCCGATTGTCCCGGTGCAATCCCCTTCACATTTCCATAAAAGTTCACCTTCACTTTTCCATCTACATTATACAAATTACTCAGCGCTCCCTTATCCTTATACCGGATCTTGGTGATCGCCTCCATTCCTTCCGGAATATGATCGTACTTAATATAATTAATCCCCGCTACCAGGGTCTCCGTTCTATTCAACTCTTCCTCATCGCCCAACACAACGGTATTCGTTTCTGGTATAATCTCCGTCACATAGATCGGCCTTCCCAGTGCAATATCCAACCCTTTACGCTGACCAATGGTATAAAAAGGATACCCTTTATGGTGTCCTACAATCGTACCATCACTCAATACAAAGTTGCCACCATTCACCTGTTCTTCCAATCCATCCACACGACGTTTCAGGAACCCACGATAGTCATTATCCGGTACAAAACAGATCTCATAGCTCTCCGCCTTTTTCGCCAGTTCAGGATACCCGAAATCTTCCGCCATCTGGCGGATCTCGGTCTTCCTGTATTGACCTAAAGGCAAAATAGTCCGTGCCAATACATCCTGCTCCAATCCCCAAAGTACATAACTCTGGTCCTTCAGCTCATCCAGCCCTTTACTCAGCACCCAACGATTATTCTCTTCACGAATTTTTGCGTAATGCCCTGTAGCAATAAAAGCACAATCCATCGCATCTGCCCGTTTCATGAGCGCCCGCCATTTTATATGCGTATTGCACAGCACGCACGGGTTCGGCGTGCGTCCAGCCATATATTCCTCGACGAAGTTGTTGATGACGTAGTCGCCAAATTCTTCCCGGATGTCCAGGACGAAGTGGGGGAAGCCGTGATGTACAGCCGCAGCCCGTGCGTCATTAAAAGAATCCAGGTTACAACACCCGGTTTCTTTCTTACTGGAGCCGGCAGAAGCGTAATCCCAGGTTTTCATGGTGATACCCACCACTTCATAACCCTGCTCGTGTAGCATCAGGGCGGTCACGGTACTATCAATACCGCCGCTCATTGCTACCAGCACTTTGCCATGTCTGCTCATTATTGTGTATTTAAGAATGCAAAATTACAGAAAAAGAGGGGGAACGGATAGATCGATTTTTTTCGATTTGTAAATTACCTGTCTGCGGGGTGTAAAAAAATTAAAACAAATTCCCGGATTTCCCTAAATTTAAACATGTTACCAACATTAAATAAAGCATATTTACTGCAACACCCGGAATTGGGTGTCACCGAGCGCTACTTTACCTTCCCGGAGAAGATCCTCCAGTTCGGTACCGGCGTGCTTTTACGTGGCCTCGTCGACTACCTCGTTGACAAAGCCAACAAAGCCGGCCAGTTCGAAGGAAGAATCGTAGTCGTAAAATCCACGGACGGAGAAACTACCGAATTTACTTCACAAGACAATCTCTTCACTACCCACATCAAGGGCGTAGCCCAGGGGGAATTGGTAGATCAACAGCTAATAAACGCTTCTATTAGCCGTGTTTTGCAATCGAATGCAGAATGGAACGAAATACTAAAAACCGTCCACCAGCCTGCATTACAGATTATTATCTCCAACACCACCGAAGTCGGCATTCAGTACGTTCCTGAAAAGATTGAAGGCATTGTCCCGGTATCCTACCCCGGCAAGTTACTGGCCGTACTCTGGGAGCGCTATCAGTGTTTCAAAGGCGCCTCCCATACCGGTTTTGTGATCGTACCTACCGAATTAGTGGTGAACAATGGAAACTTATTAAAAGACATCGTCCTGAAACTGGCTGCTTACAATGACATGCCAGCTGAATTCCAGACCTGGATCGCGGCCAATAACAGCTTCTGCAACTCCCTGGTGGACAGGATCGTTCCCGGCAAACCAAAAGAACTGCCACCTGCAGGGTATACGGACCAACTCTGGATCAATGCAGAACCTTTCCTGCTCTGGGCCATCGAAGGCGATGCTCCCATCGCCCAAATCCTCAATTTCCACAAGGCCGATGCCCGCATGCTCATTACTTCTGATATCACACCTTACAGAGAGCAGAAGTTGCGCATCCTGAATGGTAGTCATACCGTTTCAGTGCCATTAGGTTACCTGAGAGGGCTGAATACCGTGTATGAATGTATGGAAGACCCTTACATGCGTGCATTTTTCAGAACAGTGGTCATCGACGAAATGCTGCCTACAATTAAAGATACCTGCCCACAGGCGCCATTATTTGCAGAAGATGTGCTGGACAGATTTGCCAATCCATCTATTGCACATAAGCTACTGAGCATTACCTTTCAGGAGAGCAGTAAGATGAATGCCCGCAACGTGCGCACTTTTGTAAGGTATTATGAGCAGCAGGGCAAAGTACCACCCGCTATGTGTCAGGGTTTTGCCGCCATGATCCTGTTCCTTCGCCCGGCGAAGCAGGAAAATGGCCAGTACTTTGGTGTAAGAGGTACAGAATATTATCAGATCACCGACGACCGCGCAGCCATCTTTGCCGGTTATTGGCAACAGTATACCGATATTCCACAACTGGTAAAAGCCATCAGTGCCGATACCACATTGTGGGAAGCTGACCTGTCAGCATTGTCCGGGTTCACAACAGCAGTGGCAGGACATTTACAGGAAATGTTGGAGAATCAAGCAGCGTTAATTAAGTAATTCTAGTTATGAAGGCTTTTATGGATGCTGATTTCCTGTTGAAAACGGAAACAGCTAGGCGGTTATTCCACGATTATGCAAAAGAGATGCCTATCATCGATTATCATAATCACTTACCACCTGATGAAATAGCAAATAACCGGCAGTTTGAAAGCCTTACAGCCATCTGGCTCAAAGGCGATCATTACAAATGGAGAGCCATGCGTGCAAACGGTGTAGCAGAGCAATTCGTGACCGGTGATGCCGATGACCTGACCAAATTCAAACACTGGGCAGCCACCGTACCTTATACCATGCGCAATCCCCTGTACCACTGGACCCATATGGAGTTGCAAAACCCCTTTGGTGTAAAGCAGTTACTGGATGCTTCCAATGCTGACTGGGTGTACAACCATTGCAATGAACAACTCCCACACTGGCGTACACAGACCCTGCTCAAACATTTCAAAGTAACGACGCTCTGCACTACAGATGATCCATGTGATAACCTGGAGCATCATACAATGATCAGACAATCTGGTTTCGACATTCGTGTATTGCCTACTTTCCGCCCCGATAAGGCGATAGCGGTAGAAGATGCACAAGCATTCAACGCCTACGCAGATAAGCTGGGAATGATAGCTAATATGCCCACAGGCAGCTATCACCAGTTTATGGAAGCATTGCGCAGCAGACATGATTATTTTCATGAAGCCGGCGGCCGCCTCTCTGATCATGGTATCAGTACATTTTACAACACGGCATTTACGGCCACTGAACTCGAAACCATCTACGCCAAACTGAGAGCAGGCAAAGAAATCAGCACAGCAGAAGCCTTACAATTCAAAACCGGTACCCTCCACCTGATCTGTGAATGGAATCATGAAAGAGGTTGGGTACAGCAATTTCACGTAGGGGCGATCCGGAATAACAACAGCCGTCTCGTACAGCAAATTGGCGCTGATGCAGGAGTTGATTCCATCGGTGACTGGCAGGTAGCTATCGCGATGTCCGGTTTCCTGGATGGCCTTGACAAGAAAAATAAATTAGCTAAAACTGTCGTATACAACCTGAACCCTTCTTATAACGAAGTGTTTGCGACCATGGCTGGCAATTTCCAGGATGGCACAGTACCTGGAAAAATGCAATTTGGCTCCGGCTGGTGGTTCCTGGATCAGAAAGATGGCATGGAAAAACAAATGAACACCCTGAGCAATATGGGCCTGCTAAGTCGTTTTGTAGGTATGCTCACAGATTCAAGAAGTTTCCTTTCCTGGTCACGTCATGAATATTTTCGCCGTATTTTGTGTAACCTCCTGGGTGATGATGTGGAAAACGGAGAGTTGCCTGGTGATATCAACTGGTTAGGAAAAATGGTGCAGGATATTTGTTATAATAATGCCAGATCGTATTTTGGATTTTAGTTAACCGAACTATATGAAACCAGTTAAAGTCATTTCCTTTGGAGAAATATTGCTCCGCCTGTCACCACAATGGGAACAGCACAATGCTGCCCTCTATGTAGGAGGTGCGGAAGCCAATGTAGCAGCGGCCCTGGCTAAATGGGGCACATCTGTTGCTTATATCAGCCGTATGCCAGACAATGGTATCGCGCATGAAGTAGAACAACAATTGCAGCATTTAGGTGTCACTACCGATCGTATGATAAGAGGTGGAGACCGCATCGGTATCTATTACCTCGAGCAGGGGAAGGACCTGAAAAATGCAGGCGTGGTATACGACCGTAAATATTCTTCCTTTAGCCAGTTACAACCGGGAACGGTAGATTGGGACAGCCTTTTAGGTGATGCAGAATGGTTCCACTGGAGTGCCCTCACACCCGCCCTGAATGAAGATACCGCCATCATTTGCAAAGAAGTACTGGAAGCTGCTACCCGCAAAGGATTATTCATCTCTACAGATCTCAACTACCGTAGCAGACTATGGCAATATGGAAAACAACCATTCGCTGTCATGCCTGAACTGGTAGCATATTGTGACCTGGTGATGGGCAATATCTGGGCGGCACACACCATGTTGGATACAAACCTGAATACCGTAGCACTGGAAGCCAACAGCAGGGAAGTATACCTGCAACAGGCACATGAAGTCGCCCTGGAAATTACAGAGAAGTTCCCCCGTTGCAAACAAGTGGCATTTACCTATCGTTTCTCGCATGCACCTATCCATAATCTGTATTACGCTACCTGGTATGACAATGGTACACTGAGTGTATCCAAACAATACGAAACCAGTGAAGTGGTAGACAGAGTAGGGAGTGGTGATAGTTTCATGGCAGGATTAATTCATGCCCGTTTAAGTGGTATGGATGCACAGGAAACCATTTCATTTGCCGCAGCCGCAGCATGGTCAAAACTCTTCCTGAAAGGAGATTTTAATTTAACAGACAAAGCAGATATCCTAAAACTGATTTAATATGGCAATAGCCGCATCTACCATAGTCTCAGCTTTCGAGAAAAGCAAGATCATCCCGGTGTTTTATCATGATGATGAAGCCACTTGTATTCAGGTCATGACCGCTTGTTATGCCGCTGGCATCCGTGTGTTTGAATTCACTAACAGGGGAGAACATGCACGTCGCAACTTTGCTGCTATGCGTGATAAAAAACTGGTAGAAATGCCTGATCTGTACCTGGGCATTGGTACCATTAAGAATGCAGAAGAAGCAAAGGCATTTGCAGGTGCCGGTGCTGATTTCATCATCAGTCCGATTACTGATGTAAGTATTGCAGATGCCTGCAAAGAAGCAGACATTGTATGGGTACCGGGTTGTATGACACCTTCCGAAATAGCTACCGCCGAAAAAACAGGTGCACGTTTCGTAAAACTGTTTCCGGGTAGTCTGTTAGGCCCTGATTATGTCACTGCCATCAAGCCGCTTTTTCCTGACATGAAATTTATGCCGACAGGTGGAGTCGCACCCACCAAAGAAAGTATACAAACCTGGCTGAATGCAGGCGTGGTATGTGTCGGCATGGGTTCAAACTTATTGAACAAAGACCTGATTGCGAAACAGGATTGGGATGCCCTCAAGACCCAATTGTCCAAAGTAGTTGACATCGTAAAAAGTCTGTAAACGTAGCCTGTAAAGAGACAGCGACTAAATTCCTGTCTATTTTGTGCAAACGTTTGCATTATTCGCGCCGGTGTTGTATCTTAATTCCACTTTATAAATTCCAAAATGAAAGGCATGGATTCCACAACTATAGGTAGGTATCGCTGGCGCATTTGTGCGTTATTGTTTTTTGCGACCACCATCAACTATATAGACCGTCAGGTGATTGGTCTGCTCAAGCCCACATTATCTGAGTCTTTTCACTGGACGGAAACAGACTTTGCCCATATCATGACAGCCTTTTCTGCTGCCTATGCCGTTGGTTTATTATTCTTTGGCCGGTTAGTAGATAAGATTGGTACAAAGATGGGGTATATACTTTCCATCGTAGTATGGAGTGTAGCGGCTATCTTACATGCACTGGCCAAAACAACGCTGGGCTTCGGTTTTGCGAGAGTTTTCCTGGGCCTTGGAGAATCAGGTAACTTCCCTGTAGCTATCAAAACAGTGGCTGAGTGGTTCCCTAAAAAGGAAAGGGCGCTGGCTACCGGTATCTTCAATTCAGGGGCCAATATCGGTGCGGTATTAGCACCTATAGTAGTACCCTGGTTAAATGGTAAATATGGCTGGCAACATGCTTTTATATGGACAGGGGCGATTGGTTTTATCTGGCTCATCTTCTGGGTGATCTGGTACGAAATTCCTGCACGTCACAAACAACTGACACAGGCAGAGTATGACTACATTCACAGTGATGATATTATAGAAGCACCTGTAAAAGATATAGATCCTCATCCAAAAAGTGTATCCTGGAGAAAGCTGTTAAGTATCCGGCAAACCTGGGCATTCGTATTTGGAAAGTTGCTCACAGACCCCATCTGGTGGTTCTTCCTCTTCTGGTTACCATCTTTTCTTTCAGACACCTATCATCTCGATTTCACCAAGCCCAATCTGCAGCTGATGCTGATTTACACAGCTACCACCATCGGTAGCATCGGCGGTGGTTATTTGTCTTCATGGCTGATAAAAAGAGGTTGGCCAGTATTCAAAGCAAGAAAGACATCGATGTTCATCTTCGCAATCGCAGTCACCCCGGTTATATTTATACAAAACGCTACCAACATGTGGGTCGTAGTGGGTCTTATTGCCCTCGCCGCCGCTGCACACCAGGCATGGTCTGCAAATATCTTTACGATAGCATCAGACATGTTTCCTAAATACGCAGTCAGTTCTGTAGTTGGATTAGGAGGAATGGCAGGATCAGTAGGAGGGAGCTTATTTCCCTTAGTTGTAGGATACTTATTAGATCATTATAAACTATTGGGCAACATCACCACCGGTTACAATATCTTATTCGTAATCTGTGGCTGTATCTACCTTGTAGCATGGCTCATGATGCACATCTTTGCTCCCCGCATGGAGAGCGTTCATTTCGAATAACAAAAAAGGCCGCTGCGATAGCGAGGGCACTGAAGAAGTTGCCCTTTTATGAGGGATCTCTTAAAAAATGATCAGGTAGAACACGTTTTTACCTGATCGTTTTTTTTGTACAAGAACTCGTTATTGGGCTTATATGATGATTTGTTGCGCATGATTGGTAAAATCCAAAGTTCTCCGGGCAGTTTTCACCAACTTTCGTCTTTTAGAGGTTTAGTTTGATAATTCTTTTCAGATTTACCGTGAAGATCGCCAATGCACCTTGCATTTGCATGCTATCAATCCCATAGGATATTGCCCGATTATAGCCATGTACATTCTTTAACTCACTGTTTTTTGCCTCGATCTTATATCGCTGTCTGGCCTTTTCTTTATAATATTCACTTTCTTGAAAAATCATTTGTTGCTGGTGTAAGTTTGATTGTATGGATACAGAATAGCTTTTAGTCTTTGCTTCAGGCTTATAACAATTGTCCTTCAGCGCGCAGATCTTACATTTTTCAATGTCAAAAAAATAGGTATCTACCTGATTAGTACCTACATCCTTCCTGCCATTACGGACTTTTTTAATCGCCATATGACCGGCCGGACAAACGAACATATCGGCATCCTTATTATAATCAAACTTATCCTCATCCTTTCTAAAGCCCTGGGTAATGGAAGGGTTCAGCTTTGCTACCACTTGTATATTCTGACCCTGGTTATCTTTTAATTTAAGGTTTTCTTTGCCCGAATATGCGGAATCACCGATAATCGTATCAACTTCAATCCCATTGTTCTGGCTGATCTCCAAAAGTTTGGGCAACTCCGGGCCATCACCTTTTTCTCCTGATGTGACTACCGCCGCGGTTATGATACGCTCTTCTGTCATGGCAAGATGTGTCTTATAGCCAAAGAATGAACTATCCGCAGATTTGTGCCCGATCCTGGCGTCCAGATCTGTGGAGAGTATGTGGTTTTCTTCCGTATCCTCTAATGTTTCCTTTAGCAGGTTTAGCTTTTCTTTAACCGCAGGTATTGAACTTAAAGTCTGCTCTGAGCTAATACGCCTCTCAAGTTCTCTGCAATAAATCAGCTCATCCTGCAGATCATTCGACGTATTTTTCTCAGGCAGATAGCCCTTCATATCCTTATCTATGGCGTAAACTGCTTTGCGAAGTAATTTTGAACGTTCTCTTAACACATCAAGGGCCGAATAAGGATTCGATCTGGAGAGTGAATGGGTGGCATCAACAATGATCGATTTGGATTTAATAATTCCTTTTTCGAGAGCAATAGATACAGTTTTGCCAATCAGCAGATTTAACAGGTCTGTGTCTTTTAAGCGAAGCTTTCGAAATTTAGTCAGTGAACTAGGGTTGATAACAGCTTCCTCGGGAGACATATCAAGAAAGTATTTGAAGGACATATCATAACGGGAACGCTCAACGATATCGACGTCTGAGGCAGTATAGATCGTTTTCAATAATAAGTATTTGAACATACGGATCGGGCTTTCAGCCATGCGACCATTATTCAAACAATACTTATTCACCAGTTCCTGATAAATAAACTGAAAATCGATCAGTTCGTTAATCTGGCGGAGCAGATTGTCTTTAGGTACTATAAGATCGTAAAGACTCGAAAAAGAACTAAGCTGAAGTTGCTGTTGATGAGGTAACATGCTATGATATATTGCTGATACCTCTAAGATAATTGAAAGGGAGCAGTAAACTTGCGTTTGCTGCTCCCTTTAATATTTAAGCATCTTGGGACTTTTTCAGTGCCCTCTGCGATAGCAGCGGCCTTTTTTGTTACAAACTCACCCCTCTCTTCCACGGAATAAAATCATCCTGATGCAGCAACTCCGCCTTCGTCTGCACCTCTCCACTTGCCGCCTTAATCACAAACTCCAATATCTCTTCCCCCATTTCCTCAATACTCACCTCTCCGCTTATGATCGTACCTGTATTAATATCAATAATATCCGGCATTCTTTGCGCCAATTTCGTATTCGTCGCTAACTTCACCACCGGTGCAATCGGGTTCCCCGTCGGCGTACCCAACCCAGTCGTAAACAACACAATATTCGCACCCGACCCTACCTCTGCCGAAGTAGACTCCACATCATTGCCCGGCGTACACAACAAATTCAACCCCGGTTTCTTTACATACTCTGTATAGTCCAACACATCTATCACCGGAGAAATCCCCCCTTTTTTCGCCGCACCTGCTGACTTGATCGCATCTGTGATCAACCCATCCTTAATATTCCCCGGAGAAGGATTCATATAAAAACCAGAACCCACAGACTCTGCCTGACTCTCATACGCACGCATAATACGAATGAACTTATCAGACACATCTTTCTCCACACAACGATTGATCAACTCCTGCTCCACACCACACAATTCCGGAAATTCAGACAAGATAGAAGTACCACCCAACGCCACCAGCAAATCAGAAGTATGACCCACCGCCGGATTCGCAGAAATGCCAGAGAACCCATCAGAACCACCACACTCCAGGCCAATCACCAGTTTTGACAATGGACTTGGTTTCCTTCCTTCCTTATCCGCTTCAATCAACGCCAGGAATGTATCTTTAATAGCAGAAGACAACATGGTGAACTCAGAAGCACTCTTCTGCTGCTCATATACCAACACTGGTTTATTAAACGCTGGATTCAGTTTCTTTAATGCTTCCTGCAGAATCGATACCTGTGCGTGTTGACAACCCAGACTCAATATAGTAGCACCTGCTACATTCGGATGGTGAATGTACCCGGCCAGCAGTGCACACAGTGCATCAGAATCCTGCCTGGTACCACCACAACCACCTTCGTGCATCAGGAACTTGATACCATCTATATTATTAAATACGGTATGACGTTTATTACTCAGAGTTACTGCCTCTGCCGTGTACGTCTTAATCGCATTCAGATCTCCCTTCTTATATAAAGACACTAAATCCTGTACCTGCTCATTATACACCTCTGTTGGCGCAAAACCCAACCCTTTTTCAAAGGCAGTCTTGATCACACTCACGTTACGGTTCTCACAAAATACCATCGGAATCACCAGCCAGTAGTTACGCGTACCTACCTGACCATCATTACGTGGATAACCCATAAAGGTGCGGTTAGCCCACTTACTCACATCAGGCTTTTCCCATTGCACAGTTCCTTCTTTTTCGTGGAAAGCACTGGCGTCATGTTTTACATTGGTAATAGTAATCAGTTCACCTTTGGCAATGGCAACATTGGCTTTACCAACCAATACTCCATACATAGTGATAGGATCGCCTTCCTTAGCATCAGCGATCATGAATTTATGTTTAGCGGGAACGTCTTTTAATAAGGTTATTGTGGAACCATTAAACCCGACTTCCGTACCTTGCTGGAGGTCTTGTAAAGCAACAAGTACATTGTCGCCGGGATGTATTTGCAGATACTTATTCATATAAGCTAAAGTATAAAATTACCACACCGCCTGTTAATACTAAAATCTTAATCATTAATGCGATTTTGACTTTAGAATGATAGTAAAACACTCGATAGGTTGGCTAAAAGGTTTTAGCGGTTAAGAAGACCCCAAATCCTTATCAGAAAAGGGAACGCAAAGATAATGACTCCCTCTCTAATGGAAATATTTATAATGTGATAAACGGCTGGTAATACCTCCCAAACACCCTGAATTAGGCAGATTAGCCAAAAAACAAGTGGTTAATGATAAAAAAGTATCAGTCTGATTGTCATGCAAACGTTTGCATTTCTGGGCATTAAGCACTATCTTTCCATTCAGTTATGAAAGATGCACTGATACGCATCTCCCGCTATTTTATTATCATTTCTAAAAACTAATTGTCAGCCGTATGACAGCCGAAACGAGATATGCCACCAGCCCAGCCTCCGTGTTGCGCTGGACGACAGACGAAACCCGGAAAGAACTGCTCATAGATAAGCTCTTCTTTGCCGACGATGCAGTATTGGTATATAGCCATTATGATCGCTTTATCACAGGCGGCATCATGCCTGTGAACAAAACCGTAAAACTGGGAACACCCGATCAGCTGAAAGCTACCTACTTCCTGGAACGTAGAGAACTGGGTATTATCAATGTAGGCGCTCCCGGAAAAGTACAGGTAGATGGAGAAATATTCGAAGTAGGCTTCAAAGAGGCATTATATATAGGCAGGGGCAAACAGGAAATCCTCTTCAGCAGCAACGACTGTGAGCAACCTGCTAAGTATTATATCAACTCTACCCCAGCTCATCAGACATATCCAACCCGTCTGGTCACAAAGAAGGATGCGGAAATCGTAACCCTGGGTAGCCCCGAAACCGCCAATCACCGTACTATCAATAAACTGCTCGTCGCCTCTGTACTACCTACCTGCCAGTTGCAGATGGGTATGACCGAACTCAAAACAGGCAGCATCTGGAATACTATTCCTGCACATACACACGACAGACGCATGGAGGTCTACTTCTACTTCGAAGTACCCGATGGGCAATCCGTTTGTCACTTCTGGGGGCAACCACAGGAAACCCGTCATATCTGGATGCAGAACGAACAGGCGGTGATATCACCACCCTGGTCTATTCACTCCGGCGCCGGCACCAGCAACTATACATTTATCTGGGGCATGGCTGGTGAAAACCTCGACTATGGAGACATGGATGTATGTGCAGTACCCGATTTACGTTAACCTGAAAAATAACTCATTATGATACTGCGGTCATTTGATCTCACAGGCAAGGTGGCATTGGTAACCGGTGCCAAACGAGGTATCGGCAAAGGTATAGCCGTAGCCCTCGCAGAAGCAGGAGCAGATATAATAGGTGTATCTGCTTCGCAGGAACCCACAGGTAGTGAAGTGGAAAAAGCCGTGCAGGCAGCAGGCAAAAAATTTTATGGCTACACCTGCGATATGGGGAACCGCGAAGCCCTGTATGCATTCATCAAAGAAGTGACCAGCCGTTTTCCTGTCATCGATATATTGGTCAACAATGCAGGCACCATCCTCCGTGCACCGGCAGCAGAACATCCGGATGAATATTGGGATGAAGTATTAGGCATCAACCTCGATGCACCATTTATACTTACACGGGAAATTGGTAAACAGATGCTTTCACGGGGCCGTGGAAAGATTATCTTTACAGCATCGCTGCTCACCTTCCAGGGTGGCATCAATGTGCCGGGATATGCTGCCAGCAAAGGCGCCGTAGGATCACTGGTCAAAGCATTTGCCAATGAATGGGCAGGAAAAGGCGTACATGTCAATGCCATTGCTCCAGGGTACATCGCTACAGACAATACCGCCGCCCTTCGTGCAGATGAAGATCGCAGTACTGCCATCTTATCACGTATACCCGCCGGCCGTTGGGGCACTCCTGAAGACTTCCAGGGACCTGCCGTATTCCTTGCCTCCGCGGCTTCGGACTATGTACATGGTACCATCCTGACTGTCGATGGAGGGTGGATGGGGCGATAGTATTGGCTACACACTGATATATGAGTAAAAGAACAGAAAAAACGATTGTCGATATTGCGGAAGAACTGGGATTCTCCGTGTCTACTGTGTCCAGGGCATTGAATGACCATCCCAATATCAGCGCACGTACAAAAGAAAAAGTGAAGAAGATGGCCCGCAAACTGGGCTACCGTCCAAATGCGATGGCTGCTGGCCTGCGCAACAACCGAAGTAAAACCATCGGTTTACTCGTGCCGCGTATCTCTATGTTCTTCCCTGCTACTATCAGTACAGTCGTACAAAACAAACTACAGGAGCATGGTTATAATGTGATCATCTGTCAGTCCAACGATTCTTATGAACAGGAAGTGGCCCTGACCAATACCCTGTATTCCGCAAGAATAGATGCACTGGCTGTATCCACTACATTAAATACCACTGACTTCTCTCACTTCGATATCTTCAAGGATAACAATATACCATTGGTATTTTTCGACAGGGTACCAAAGGACTACGATGTCACAGTCGTGAAAGGTGATGATTACTTAGGTGGATTGACCGTGACTCAACACCTGATCGAACAGGGGTGTAAAGATATCGTCCACATCTCCGGCCCACTCACCTGCAACCTGTATGTAGAAAGAGTAGCCGGGTTCAAACATGCCTTGCAGCAACACAAAATTCCTTTTAAAAAATCAAGGGTTTTTTACCAGGAGTTAACCCGTGACAATGCATGGCAGGCATGCAAAAAGATCTTTGCACAACAACCTTATCCGGATGGCATCTTTGCTGCCAATGATACCACTGCCATTACCATACTGGAATATTGCAGGAAGATCAGGGTCAGAGTGCCGGAAGATCTGAAAGTAGTCGGCTACTCCAACGATCCGAGGGCAGAGATTATCAGTCCGGCTATCACTTCGGTAGACCAGTTCCCCGCTTTGATGGGAGA
Source organism: Chitinophaga sp. LS1 (assembly GCF_034274695.1). Lineage (NCBI taxonomy): Bacteria > Pseudomonadati > Bacteroidota > Chitinophagia > Chitinophagales > Chitinophagaceae > Chitinophaga > Chitinophaga sp. LS1. Next base: position 168,238 of record NZ_CP128362.1, on the reverse strand, counting down.
AAGGGTAGCTGCTGCATTACTGGATCTGATGCAACAACCCAGACAAACCCCTCAGCAACATGCAGCTGAGATGGTACCCATTCAGTTAATCAAACGTGCTTCATCCGAAGTAAAAGTAACTAAGCGAAAAAAGAGTTAATACTATAAAAGAAAGTTAGTCACGTATGAGAAAATTACTCTTCCTCCTGGGCAGTGTACTGCTCGTCATTCCGGTAAGTGCACAGGTTCCTGTTGACAAAGCACTGAAGCTGGCTATCCAACAATACAAGCAAATGATGACCCATGTGCCGGATAGTTTACTCCCCCGCACCACCAACAATAAAACAGGTAAACTGGTTACCGCCGGCACTGACTGGTGGACATCCGGATTTTACCCAGGTACACTATGGTATCTCTATGAATATTCAAAAGATAAAACCATCCGGCAGGAAGCACGCAAACGTACAACTGAGGTGGAAAAAGAACAATATAACAAGACGACACATGACCTTGGATTCATGATGTACTGCAGCTTTGGCAATGCATACCGCCTTACCAAAGATCCAAAAGATAAACACGTGCTCATTACCAGTGCCCGCACGCTATGTACCCGCTTCAATCCTGTAGTAGGTTGCATCAAATCATGGGATCATGGTAAATGGAAATTCCCTGTCATCATCGACAATATGATGAACCTGGAATTGCTTACCTGGGCCACAAAAGAAACAGGCGATACCTCGTTTGCACACATCGCCCGTACCCATGCTAACACCACCATGAGGAACCACTTCAGACCCGATTTTAGCTCTTATCATGTAATAGGATATGACCCTGAAACAGGTGCAGTCGTAGCAAAAAATACTGCACAGGGATTTGCAGACAGCTCTGCATGGGCACGTGGTCAGGCATGGGGTTTATATGGTTACACCATGATGTTCAGAGAAACAAAAGATGGTGCATATCTGGAACAGGCTAAGCAAATCGCAAACTATATCATCCCTCATCTGCCTGCAGATAAAATACCTTACTGGGATTTTGATGCACCTGATATTCCCCATGCAAAAAGAGATGCATCCGCAGGTGCAGTGATGGCTGCAGCATTGCTGGAACTGAGTCAGTATACAAAGAACCAGACCTATTGGCAAACGGCAGAACAGATCTTACAAACACTCTGCAGCGATGAATACTTAGCCAAAGTAGGCACCAACAATAACTTTATACTCAAACACAGCGTAGGGCACCTGCCAGCAGATTCAGAAGTAGATGTACCGCTCACCTATGCAGATTATTACTTTGTAGAAGCATTACTCCGTTATAAAAAATATAGCAAATGAACAGGCGGCGTTTCATACAGGCAGTACCCATAGCCGGATTGGCCACCGCCGTAAAACCAGGCAATATGTTACCCTCATCCATTCCCCCCACCAATGACAGAGCATACTGTGCCTCGCTGCTGGTACGCATCGCAGAACCTGTATTGTACAATCTGAGTAAAGGCCAGCTGAAAAAGACAATGCCTTTGGAAGTAGCACCTGCCTACAGCAAGCCTGTGGAAAAGGTGACGTATCTCGAAGCTTTTGGCCGTACTATGGCTGGTATCGCCCCCTGGCTGGAACTTGGTGCTGACGAGACGGAAGAAGGCAAAATTCGGGGCCATATGATCAAATTGGCACAGTCAGCTACCGCTCAGGCAGTGGATCCTTCCGGCCCTGACTACATGAACTTCACAGGCAGGTACGACGGCCAGCCTTTGGTAGACGGCGCTTTTCTGGCGCATGGATTTATCCGTGCCCCCAAACAACTCTGGGAGCCACTGTCTGACAAAGTAAAACGTCAGGTCGTAGCGGCATTCAAAAGCCTGCGTAGCATCAAGCCCGGTTATAACAACTGGTTACTCTTTGCTGCCATGATAGAAACCGCCTTACTTGAATTCGGCGAAGACTGGGATGCGATGCGCGTAGACTTTGCTATCAAAAAACACCAGGAATGGTACAAAGGTGATGGCATGTATGGCGATGGTACAGACTTTCACTTTGACTATTACAACGGATTTGTGATCCAGCCCATGCTGGTCGATATCCTAAAGGTATTGGTGGCCAAAGGCAAAGCCAATCGATCAGAATATGATCAGGCACTGGAACGTATGCAACGGTATGCGGTGATCCAGGAAAGACTCATCTCTCCTGAAGGCACATTCCCTGTAGTAGGTCGGTCTATGGCTTACAGAAATGCGGGTTTCCAGCCCCTCGTGCAACTGGCGCTCCACGATCAGTTACCTGCATCACTCTCTCCTGCACAGGTCAGGTGTGCATTGACAGCTGTCAAGAAGCGCATCTTCGAAGCGCCGGATACCTTTGATCAAAAGGGTTGGATGCAGCTGGGCTTTTGTGGCCATCAGCCGGAAATAGCAGATGTCTATACGGCTACTGGCAGCTCTTACCTGTGTACAGTGGCATTTCTCGCATTGGGTTTGCCTCCCGGACACACTTTCTGGACCGGTGCTCCGGAAGAATGGACAGCGCAAAAAGTCTGGAAAGGGAAACCGGTCTTAAAGGATCATGCCTTATAATGGTTATTCAATCATCAATCGGTATTGATATCGATCAGGCCATACCGAATGCCGAAGATTACTAAACCTACTCTGGTTTTTACTTTCAGTTTATCGCAAAGACTACTTTTGTAGTCGTCGATAGTGCGTGGGCTCACGAACATCTTTTGTGCAATTTCTTTGTAAGACAACTCTGTACAAAGGTATTGCAGGAAGGTTTTTTCCTTGGGCGTGAGTTCGATTTTTTCGCTGAGAGAAAGTACATCTTTCTGCAAGCCAGAGATCACCTTGCCAGAGATATAATCGGGCAGGTAGAAGTCTTTTTTGATGATAGAATCAAAAGCTTCCTTTAGATCATCTGGTTCTACATTCTTCATAATGTATCCTTTTGCTCCCGATTTCAGCATTTTGATAATCACTGATTCATCGTTCAGCATGGATAGGGCCAGTACCTTGATCTGAGGGAAATGGTTATTGATCCAGGTGGCAGTTTCATATCCGTTCATACCCGGCATATTCACGTCGAGAATGAGGATATCAGGTAGCTGCATTTCCCTGTTATTGATGATTTTGATCACTTCTTCCCCATTGTTGGCTTCGAAGAGAATGAAATAATCCGCAAAAGTGTTAATTAATCGCCCAAGGGCTTTTCTGACAAGTACATGGTCATCAGCAATGGCAACACTATATTTCGCTTTCCTGGTTATGCTCATGGAATGATTGTTTATTTACGGGTATAGTGATTCGGATAGCAGTTCCGCTGTTTTTAGCGCTGTTGATCTGAAAGGTTCCACCAATAAGACTGGCTCTTTTACGGATGTTTCTAAGTCCAAGGCCCTTGTGCTGGTTTAAGTCGGCAAACAGGGCTTCCTGGTCAAAACCAATACCGTTATCAGTTATTTCCAGGTCAATAAAGTCTATGTTATGGGAAAGCCTGACTTCCACTTTAGTCGCCTTGGCATGCTTCACAATGTTGTTCAGCATTTCCTGTACGATGCGAAAGACGATAATCTCTGTTTGGTGATCAAGCAGGTTCCGGATGTCTGCAAAATTAAAGGAAGTTTCGTATAAATTGGTTCGTCTTAGTCTTTCCAGCTCGAAATTGATGCTTTGCCCTAATCCGACTTCCGTAATTCTGTCAGTATGGAGGCTGCGTGACAGGTCTCGCAGCTCTGTAATGGCCTTCTGTAGAGCCTTTCGGCTTTCCTCTATATATTCATGCGCTTCGCTGTTATTTTCCACGGGTACGGTCAGGAGGGAGAGGGCTACGAAAGTGAGGGACTGACCGATGTTGTCATGGATTTCCTGGGAAAGGTGTCCAAACACGTTTTCCTGGATTTCCAGTTGTGACCGGAGTAGTTCCTGTTCATAGCGCTCTTTGAGCAATCGAAGCTCCTGGGCCTGCGCAAGGCGGCCTTTCTGATTCAGAATCAGCATAATGATAATGAATCCCACCAGTAATACAAGCAGGAAGATAGATGTAAATACTACAGGGAAGATTTCCTGAAAATCAGATTGCATATAAACGAAATACTAAAGAATAAATATAGAATAATATTTATCATAATATTTGTTACATGTAGCGTAGTAAACACCATCCATGGCATATTGGAAATAAAATTCAGGATCCCGTTCAGCGGAAGACTGCATGTGTAAAAGAACAGCAACCCGGTAGCTGTCCAGAAAGTAGGGTCCTGGAGCAGGCTGTGAGGACCGGGGAATTTAATACGTTCATAAAAATAAAAGATGCAGGTGATCACTACCAGCAGGCAGCCCAGCATATATGTATACGTATTAAAGGTACCCGTACCCTGTAAAAAGAACATATTAACGATCCCAAATACCGGGAATAGGGCAATCGTATAACTCAGCGCCCTGATCACCTTAGGTGTGGACAGGAAGGAGCGGAGCAGGTATAACAAATATGGGAAATTCAGGATAGCGTAGCCATTATAATACTTCAGGTTATTCATATTATGAAGGCTGTACCACCAGGTGATGACTTCCACCGATATAGTGACAGATATATAAATGAGAAACGAGTTCAGGTAGCTGGGAGGTCTCTTTTGCAGTTTAGCCAATAAAGCAACAATGAAGCACAACAGGATCGTCATGACAATTACCGGTTGTTGATAAAGCGAAAAATGTGATAACGTTAATACGTTCAGTAGTGCACAGGACATATGAAATAAATACGATAGCTTTTTAACTGTTATTGGTCGTGGAAAGTTAGCAAAAGCAGGGTGAAATTTTTTGACTGGCAAAAAAACTGCCGGATTACTAATCCGGCAGCATAAGTTGATATCTATATATAGATGTGGTATAATTAGATCTTGCTTGCAATTGCTGCATCGATCTTAACACCTCTCAATTCGTTACCAGCTTGACCAATACAGGCCGGAGGGCATGGATAACCAAAGTTAAAAGCTACGATCTCAGCACCATTAGGTGTGGAAACATACAGATCTTTGTTTTCAGTTTTACCGGATTCGTTTACTTTCTGCTGAGTAGCGACGAAAACGATTGTCTGCCTGTCTTCCAGCAGGATGTTTTCAGGGAAAGAAGAAGGGTAAACACCAAAATACACTCTAATACCATCAGCTCCAGCAGCTTCAGCTGTTTCGATATAATGTTTGAGTTCATCCAGGCTATACCAAACGCTTAGAGAATCCAATTTGCCCAGACGTTCAGAGTTAGCTTTCCATCTATTCTCCCTGTAATTATTTTTGAGCATGGTTACATGCTTATCGTTCACAAACTGACCGGCTTTCATGATTGTTGCGGCTGACATAAGATGTTATTTTAGGTTTTGAAAATCTCATTGACAACATAAAACTAATTTAAAACAAATACAGTTATCACTGTAAGTTATTAATAATCATAACATTACAATGTGTATAAATTCGTAATTACTGTATAATCAGTTCATATATAATTTTGTCTAATGCAAAAACCGTCCTTTTCTACTCAATTTTCCAGTAAAGATGCAGTAATTTCTGCGTTAATAACGGTGCATGTACCCCGGTAATTATCGGTGAGGATTGTTTTTTTCTGCACACTATCGGGTTTTGGGATACTCCTTCGGTCAGATCAGGGCTATTACGATTACACTTTATAATGAAGATCTTGAATACCGTGATTTCACGGTCTTTCAAAGACCGTGATTCACGCAGTTTGTGAATGCGCATAGGTACGTTTCGTGTTGATTCAATGCCGGTTTTTTATCCCCACGAAATCGTAAAACTGAGACTGTTTATCAGCAATTTATCCACCAAAAAACTTGTACCGGCATGACTGACAGGCATTTTGCTTATTGCGTGTTTATTCGGATGTTATAACAGTTAATTCAAACATAATAAATGCAAGTAACATATTCATCCATCAAACGTGCTACGTCAACTTTATTTTTAATAATATTGAGAAGGCAATTAGCCTGAATGCTGATTTAAAATATTGTACCCTTTGAAAACCCTAAATTGTATTGTCCCCCCCAAAGTACCATAACTGGCCTGCTTTTTAGCAGGCCTTTTCTTTTTATACCACGTGAACCTCATACTCTTTCAACGCAGTCATATCATACAGAAAACGAAATGCAATCACCGTTTGCAACAAGGCATTGGAAGTCTGCAAAGTAATCTCCGTATCACTATCTGTCACCCAGTTATTTTGGTCGGCAGGCTCGCCGTATAAATGACTCAGCCGGGTAGCCAGTTGAAACCCTGGTTGATCCGGGTAAATAAAGATCCTGTTTATAAACCCATTCTCATTCACACCAGCAAAAAGATGACTCATGGCAATACCATTGTCCTTTTGCTCAATCATACACTTAATAGGTCTGTTGAATACATGGTAAAGACTGGCATGAGGAGCGACTGTAAAATGATGCTTACCCGTATATAGGTTAAAAGGTAACATGCCTGGAATGTGTCCAGGCTTTCGGCCTAACTGGATGTCGCCGACACCCAGGTTGTGAAACCTGAATTGGTTTGGTTGAGAGGCGGATTTCATATGTGTAGGGTTAGTTATCATAAATTTACGAAATCCTTTTATCATGATCATGCTATAAAACCGCTGGTATTCCTTCGACGCTTGTTCGACGCTTCTTCGATGCTTCTTCGACGCTTGTTCGACACTAAAAGGGCACTTCAATATCCCCAGGATAATGAAGTGCCCTTTTGATGACCTTTTAGTACTATAGTAGTACCGAAGCTATACTGTAGTTATACCGTAGTTATACCGTAGTTATACCGTGCCACTACCTACTTCTTCGGCTTTGCTCCCATATAAAACACGAGCTTACCACCGTTCATAATATCATCATGGGTAATTGAATTACTCACTACCGGCTTCCCATTCAGCGTCACCTTCTGCACATACACATTCGTTTCACTCTGATTCGGCGCCTCTACTGTAAATGTCTTCCCATTTTCCAGTTGTAACACAGCACTTTTCACCGCAGGACTACCCAATATATACTCAGTTGAACCCGGGCAAACCGGATAAAAACCTAAGGATGTAAAAATATACCACGCACTCATCTGTCCACAATCGTCATTACCACCCAAACCATCAGCAGACGGTTTATACATCTTTTTCAGGATCATCCTCACCCGCTCCTGCGTTTTCCATGGCTCACCTGTCCAGTTATACAAATAAGCCGCATGATGAGATGGCTCATTCCCATGCACATAGTTCCCAATTATACCATCCCTGGTAATATCCTCTGTCTCTGCAAAGAACTCATCTGGCAAATGCATCGTAAACAATGAATCCAGATGACGGGAAAACGCTTTCTTGTCTCCACGCAGTGCGATCATAGCAGCAGGATTCTGTGGTACATACAGACTGTAATTCCACGCATTCCCTTCTATGAACCCCTGATTGTCTGTTTTCAATGGATCAAACTCTTTCCTGAAACTACCATCGCTCAAACGAGGGCGCATATAGCCTGAAGCCGGATCGTACACATTCTTATAATTCTCAGAACGCTTGATGAATGTTGCATAAATATCATCCCTGTGCAGTTTCTTTGCCAGCTGTGCTATACACCAGTCGTCATATGCATATTCCAGTGTCTTGGATACAGAAGCACCACTCTTATCTTCAGGTACATAACCATTATCTATATAATAACCCAGACCATCATAAGTACGATGAAGCGCCGTGGTCACACAGGCATCCAGTGCCTTGTTTGCATCAAATGATGCATTGCCTTTCATCACCGCATCTACAATGACTGACACACTGTGATAACCAATCATACACCAGTTCTCATTGGCATAATGTGACCATACCGGCAACATATGTTGTGCACTCTGATCAAAATGTGCCAGCATGCTCTGTGCCATATCCGCATTGCGTTTCGGCTGAATGATATTGAAAAGGGGATGCAATGCGCGATACGTATCCCAAAGGGAGAAAGTCGTATAATTAGTGAAGTGCTGTGCCTGATGAATGTTCTGGTCTAACCCACGATAGTTACCATCTACATCCATATATGTGGTAGGACTGATGAAAGCATGGTACATAGCAGTATAGAAGTTCACCATTTCATCTTCATTCAGCAGTTGTGCATCGATCTTATGCAGTTCCTTGTTCCACAATGCCTGGCCATCCTGTTTCACTTTTTCAAAATCCCATCCCGGTGCTTCCTCTCTCAGGTTTTTCAATGCACCTTCTGTGCTTACAGGGGACAATGCAAACTTGATCTTCACCTTTTCACCAGCAGCTACTTTGAAATCAAAGTAAGCGCGGACCTGTCTTCCCGCCATTTCAGGGAAGTTATGGTTCGTGTCAAACTTTCTCCAGAAACCTCTGTACACATCATTCGTTTGATTCTGGTGACCATATTGATAGAATGGTTTGGAGAAAGACATGGCAAAGTATTCAATCCTTGTCCTGGCCCAGCCATTCGTCTGACGGTAACCAGTAATGAGTGTATCATTTTCCACCCTTACAAAAGTCCACACGTTCTTGTTGGAGTAGTTATAAATACCTGCCATCAGATCAAGAATAATATGTGCCTGATCAGTGGCTTCTGCAAATGTATATTGGTGAAAACCAACCCTGTTGGTAGCTGTGAGTTCTGCTGTGATATTGTATTTATCCAGCTTTACTTTGTAATAATCAGCAGCGGCGGTTTCATTGTCATGAGAAAAAGTACTGCGATAACCCGTCTCCGGATGATCTGCTGTACCCGGGTTCAGGTGTAGCTGACCAGTGGTGGGCATTATGAGGAAGTCACCCAGGTCTGAGTGACCAGTACCACTGAAGTGGGTATGACTAAAACCACAGATGGTCTTGTCTGAATACTGATAACCCGCGCAATACTTATACACATCCGGGTTATATTTTCCATTCATTTCGTAAGGAATGGTATCCGTGTCAGGGCTTAGCTGTACCATGCCGAAGGGCACAGTCGCCCCTGGATACACATGTCCCATTTTAGCAGTACCGATGATTGGTTTCACATAACGTGTCAGGTCTTTGTCCTGTGCCTGTGAAGATTCCTTAGCAAAGAGCGTAACAGCGGTCAACATTGTAAGGTGAAAAGCAAAACGTGCACCCATTGGTTAATATGATTTTTTTAAACGTTGTAAAGTACAGGCACGGTTCAAAACACGTGTCATGGTTGGGTCAAAGAGTTTAAATGAATTTTAAATCTATTGCAGGTATTGGTCCAGGTAATCCATCGGAAGTTTAAATGAATTGTAAACCTATTGCAGGTAGCGCTTCAGATAATGCGCATTATAGCAGAAGGCTGCATATAATGCCCGCTGTAGCAGAAGGCTGCATATAATGCCTGCTGTAGCAGATAAGACTTCATATAATGCCCACTGTAGCAGATAAGACTTCATATAATGCCTGCTGTAGCAGATAAGACTTCATATAATGCCCGCTGTAGCAGATAAGACTTCATATAATGCCCTCTGTAGCAGAAGGCTGCATATAATGCCTGCTGTAGCAGATAAGACTTCAGATAACCCGCTCTATTGCAGATAGCTCCTTAAATAATCTGCCAGTTGGCTGTACCCTGTGCTGTTTGGGTGCAAGCCATCGGTGAAGAGCGTGCTATCCGGTTTTAAATCTGTGTTCAGTAAAACCTGCCCGGGGTTGATAAACAACACCTGTTGCATACCCGCCATTTGCTGGATACCTTTATTAATTTTTGCTACTCTATCTGCCATATCTACGCGGGGAAGTATGCCTGCCAGCAGGATATCTGCCTTTGGTTGTCTTTCTTTGATCGCGATCACCAGTTGTTGTAACCCTGCTATGATTTCCGCATCTGTATTCATTTGCAGGTTATTAGTGCCTATCATGATGACAATTTTCCTCGCTTCAAATCCATCCAGTTCATCATGATACACTCTCCATAGCACATTTTCCACCCTGTCCCATCCAAACCCCATATTTCTTGCACCTTTCGGCCAGGAGTCTGTGCCTCTGGCAATAGGGCCGGCTGGTTCTCCACCCCAGAAATGGGTAATGGAATTACCAATGATAACAACTTTAGGAGGGTTCTTTTTGTTCATAGCCAGCAGGGTATTGTGGCGAAGATCCCAGTCATACCGGATCAGCTCACGGTATTGGCGGCAGGGGATAGTGGTGTTGATATTGCCAATAGGTTCATGAAAGATCTGTCGAAGGATCTGAGCATAGGCATTCGCATATTGTTGCATACCAATATCGTTGGGATGAGTGCCGTCTACAGTGCTTTCGATACCAAGCCCCAGTTGTTCAACAGGGAGTAGATATAGTTGTTTGACCCCTTTGTCCTGAAGTGAATAATATGCATTTTCCAGTGCATCATTTCCTCCGATCCTTCCATGTTCTACTAATAAAATAGGAGTATTGGGCTTCACTTTCCGGAGTTGTTCAACTGCTGCCAATACCTTTGCAAAAATTTCCTCATAGGAACGACTTGAAATATTCGGCAGACAATCCAGCACATATACCTTCGCATCAATCTCTGTTAACAACTCCGTCACCGGTGGGTCCAGTTTCCCATTGCCGGCAAAGCCGAGGTTAATCACCGGTCTGTCCATCATCCTATCCAATTGATTCGTCCATGCTAATCCGGGTCGGGAGGCACAAGCTCCCTGTGCAATGGAGGTACCATAAACAACAATCGGTTTTTCGGGTCTCAATGGTAAAAAATGAACACTATCACTGCCCACAGTTCCTATTTCCAGCCACTTCACGGTATTATAGAGCGGCAAATACAACCGGTATTCGCCCGCATCCTTGCTCATACCAGAAAACCGATAAGTAACCGTATCTCCAAAATTATACTTCCCCGCACTCCATTTCCATGCCCCATTCGGGTCTATACTATACAAATCCACACCACTGGCACCAGTCGCCGGCATATGTGGCATATCCAGTTTTCCTGTCACCACATACCTCACCACAATATCAGGTGCTGAAGTACGAAATCGCACCGACAACCCGGCACTCATCCTTGATAAGTTCCAGACCTTGGAAGGCACTGTTTGCGCTGCTTTGGCAGGTAGTCTGTCATATTTGGTCGCCACCGAAAAGGCCTGACCTTCAATCTGAGCAGGGATATACCAGTGCCAGCTGGTATCCTTTTGAGCATGGGCTTTGCCACAGATCAGGCTGATAATGGCCAGCAGGGCTAACTTTGGAATTCGACTGTTTTTCATTGGTTTCTCATTTTAGCCGGCCGCAGGCCGAAACTAGACATAGCAATAAAATACTTTTTTAAAATATACTCAGCATTTTCAATAATTTTGATACCAAATTTTTTGGGACAGTGACTAAACCGATACTCGTAATCAAATTTGGATCAGCTTCCATCACGCAGGTTGGTGGGGAGCTGGATGAGACGATCATAGCTTCAATAGCCCGTCAGGTGGCAGAATTACAGGAGCAGTACAATATCGTGTTAGTTTCTTCCGGAGCAGTAGCTGCAGGTAAAAAATACCTGCACGGATACAGTGGCACCATTAGTGAGCGCAAAGCGGCAGCCGCCATCGGCAACCCCTTGCTCCTCAGCAAATATGCCCGTTATTTCTCTCCGTACAACATCGCCATTGCCCAAAGTCTCTGCGAACGTCGTCACTTCAGTAACAGGCAGCAGTTCCTGCAACTGAAAAAGACGTACGAAGAGCTGTGGGCCAGCAATGTTATCCCGGTGGCAAACGAAAATGACGTAGTAAGCGACCTGGAATTGAAATTCTCTGACAACGATGAACTGGCTACCCTGATCGCCGTAGGCTTTGGTGCCTCTTTGCTGTTATTCAGTACCTCCGTGGGAGGATTGCTGGATAAAGAAGGAAAGGTAGTCCCGGAAATCCCGGAAATCAACGAGTCAATTTTATCACTGGCAGATACAAAGAAATCATCAGTAGGCCTCGGTGGCATGGTCTCTAAACTCACCTTTGCCCGCCTCGCTACCCGCATGGGTATAGGTGTCGTTATATTCGGTATTCACACGACAGACGGTATCCTCAATGCTATTAATGGCAAAACCGGTACCGTATGTTTACCACAGGAGTGCAGCATGCCTGCCAGAAAGAAATGGCTGGCCAGCGGTAGCCTGGTAACAGGCAGGGTACTGGTTGATGCCGGTGCGCTGATGGCATTGCAAAAGAGACGTAGCCTGCTGGCTGTAGGCGTATTGTCTGTGCTGGAAAAGTTTGAAGGAGGTGAGGTGTTTGAAATAGTAGACGAAGAGCACAATGTAATTGCCGTAGCACGCGCAAAAGTATCTTCCGAATTATTATCGGAAGATAATAAACTACATGACCTTGAGATTGCCCATGCAGACGATATCGTACTGTTGTAGGCAATTGAAAAAGAAATCAAAATGGAATCGATACATCAAATGTTGGTAGATGCGAGAGCAGCTACCAGCGCTATAAAGTCACTGGCCGATGAGCAGAAGCAACAACTCCTGCGCAGGCTGGCCGTGCAGATCACCACGCATGCCGCTACGATTGTAGCTGAGAATAAGAAGGACCTGGATAAAATGTCTGACGAAGACCCGAAGAAAGATCGCTTATTGCTCAATGAAGCACGTATACAGCAACTCGCCGACAGTCTCAATGAAATAGCTGCCTTACCCGATCCTGCAAATGAATTGGTGCTGGAGCGCACACTGGCCAATGGCCTGCATGTGCAAAAACGCACTGTTCCATTAGGGGTGGTGGGTGTGATTTATGAATCCAGACCAAACGTGACCCTCGATGTCGCCGCCCTCTGTATCCGTTCTGGTAATGTATGTGTATTAAGAGGTGGTTCCGATGCTTTCCATACGAATACGATCCTGGTAAAGATCATCCAGGATGTACTGAAGGAATTCAAAGTGAATGTGCACACTGTACAATTACTGCCTGTAGATCGCTCGTTGATAAACGAGATGCTCACCGCAGTAAAATATATTGATATCATTATTCCAAGAGGCTCACAACAGCTGATTGAATTTGTACGTGCAAATAGCAAAGTACCTGTGATTGAAACTGGTGCAGGTGTATGCCACACCTATGTAGAAGCAACAGCTGATCTGGAAAAGGCCAGTAAGATTGTGACGAATGCAAAGGTGAGCCGTCCATCTGTATGTAATTCATTGGATACAGTACTGGTAGATGAACAGGTGGCAACTGGTTTGTTACAATTATTAGCACCATCACTGGCGGAATATAATGTAGAGATCTTTGCAGATGAGCAATCATACAACATCTTAAAAGGTTTATCCTATCCATATTTACAACATGCAGCACCGGAGGATTTCGGACGTGAGTTCCTGGACTTCAAGTGCTCCATCAAAGTAGTAAATGGTGCAGACGAAGCCCTGCAACACATTCAGGAATATTCTTCCAAACACTCTGAAGCCATCGTATCAAACGATGCTGCGATCAGTGAGCGTTTTCTGAATGAAGTAGATGCAGCAGCGGTGTATGTAAATGCCAGCACCCGTTTTACAGATGGTGGTGTGTTCGGACTCGGTGCGGAAATAGGGATCTCTACGCAGAAACTGCATGCCCGTGGGCCTTTCGCGTTGGAAAAACTGGTGACAGAAAAATGGTTCGTCAGAGGAAACGGCCAGGTTCGTTAAAATTTGAAATGGCAGGTTTCGTTTAAGATGACCATATCGTTCATCATAAAGAAGGCCGGAGTTGTTAAAATTTGAAATGGCAGGTTTCGTTTAAGATGATCATTTCGTTCATCATAAAGAAGGCCGGAGTTGTTAAAATTTGAAATGGCAGGTTTCGTTTAAGATGACCACATCGTTCATCATAAAGAAGGCCGGATTTGTTGATTTTAAAGGAGGCTTGATTCGTTGATTTTTCTAAAGGTATAACCTTCCTTTTTCAATAAAGTGATCAGCTCACCAAGATGATCATACAGTTTATCTTTACGCCGGGGATCAGTGCCTGCATGTATAAGCAGGATCACACCATTCAATCCACCTTTGAACTGAGTAATGGATTGAAGAATACGTTCACTGCTTTTGTAAGAGGCGCCCATTTCCGGATATGTATAATCAGCATTGCTACCTGTACCCGGCGTAAAGTTTACAACCTGTAACCCCATATCAGCAGACCATTCAGCGATCGTATTATTCCACCACTCATAAGGAGGAATAAAATATCTTACCCCCGAAGTGTCAATGCCCGCATGCTTCATCTTAGATAAACACTGCAACATATCATCCCGAAACTGTGCATGCGTCACCAACAAACTATCTCTCTTATTCCAATCACAATACAACAAATGTTGATCAGAATGTGGCCCTAAATAATGTCCCTGTTTAATCAATGTACGCACATCATGCCGCTCATAAAACCTGCCAGTAAAAAAGAACGAAGCCTTTACTTTTTGCTGATTCAATACACGTGTAATAGTTGGCAATCCATCTGCAAATTCATCAGCTGTAAACACTAATGAAATTTCTTTTTTAGTTGTATCAGTTCGCACAATGCCTTTCAGCGCACTTTCCTGCGCTGCCAATAAATAGATCAACACCGCTGTTCCATCCATGGTAGGTTCATTCGTGCTATAATCTCCAAAGTCATCGTGGTACACAGCCAGGTCACTCTGAAAAGGAGCATACTCATCTTCGTTCTGTAATTGAATGCCGATCAAACCCATATAAATACTGGTATACACAGGACCATCTACCAATCCGCCATCAATCGGATACTGCTTCAAATGTGAAAAAGAAGAGTGCGGATCAGCAGGGGTGTCACCATTCGCTGGCAATCCATACACCATAGAAGTACCCCATGGATTACAACCAAATAACCAGTCAAAACAAGCCTGTTCCAATGGCAGATAAGTATTATCTCCACTGAGTTGCCTGTACCAATAACATTGAATAGTGAATGCCGTCGTTAAATTATTACTACACCAGATAAAAGGAATGGCACGATAAAAAGCATTGTGATTCGCTTTGTGCCACACACGTTCAATCCCTTCTTTATAAAACTGAATTAAGCTGTCTCTTTGCGCACCCTTCAATTGTTTGGCCAGTTCATAATGACCGGGATTGATAAAAGGATACCATTGATAATGCCGGGCTGTATCTTGCCCTAACCAGGGAGTAACCGGCTCCTTTCTTGCAAAAGACATGGCCTCCGCAGGTTTTGACAACATGGCTGCTGCCAGTTCCATATCATCTGCATAGTTATCTTCTTCATAGAAATAAGGTGACCTGCCCGGCGCCGTCTGACACACCCCCGGATATTTCAAACCTAACTGATAAGCCGCCATCGCCTTATCCCGCAGCAGAGAAGAAGCAAACAATTGCGATCCTAATGCAAAACAACCTGCAAACTTACCCGCAGTAGAAGCAACACCTGTAGCCCTGTTTTTATATTTCAACAATCCCTGTGGCTGGCCTGAACAAAAGTATACGGGTCTGAGCAGCCCATGCTGATAAAAATTCGTATCCTGCCCTGGTAAGCGCATCCCCTGATGATCTCTGTCATCGCCAATCTGGTTAAACAGCCAGTCATCAGCAGGATACATTTTCAGTAACCAGTCCAATCCCCATTTTGCTTCATCCATGGCATCAGAGAGCCCGTTTTTGCCACTCAATCCATTCGCCTGAACCGTATCTCCAAATACCCCCGGAAAGTCTCTGCAAGCGGCTAATAAATGATAAGTCGCATTTGCCGAAGTAGTGGCATATTGCAAATAATCAGTGGCATCATGCCACCCGCCTGAAACATTTACAAACGTATCTTTTGGTGCATACACCGTAAACCCATCATGGGTATGACAGCTATCTTTCAAAAACGGATTAAACCCACTCCTTTGCTGCCGCATATATCGCAGGCAAAATTCCGCTGCACCCCCGTACACCGATTCACTGATCTCAAACTGTGGAGACCGGGTAGTCCCCGTCTGTATATAATATAGTCCTGCCCGCTGCAAAGCAGAAAAATCCAACCTGCACGTTTGTGCAAACGGACCATATGCCCCCGCGGCTTTTCCGGCCCCATGGCTGTACACTACTTTATTAGTCAGCACATCAACTACCTCAAATTTTTTTAATGTATCTTGGCTCTTACTGCACCAAACAGCTACTTTCATCCCTGCAGGCCGGTATCCGAGCTGATTAATACGGATCCAGTCCGCGGTCACCGAAAGATGTAAAAACAGTAGCAGCAATAGTATGGATAGTTTTTTCATACACTTATCTTTGTCTGTAGAATCAGGATAAATGTAAATTTATTCGTCTTTTTGCACATTATTTTAGTTTTTTTGCGTTTTTCTCTGTAAGTTTATTTGCGGGAATGCGTTTTTATGCGGTTTTATCTGCCAAAATTGATTATCGGTTATGTCACCAGTGCTTTTATTCTCAATTGTCGTAGTCTATTTTATTATTTTATTGGTAGTAGCCTGGTACACCGGCCGTAATTCCAGTAACGAATCCTTTTTTATTGGTAACCGCAACAGTAATTGGATGTTGGTTGCCTTTGGGATGATTGGTACCTCCCTCAGTGGTGTCACTTTTGTGAGTGTACCCGGGGATGTCGCTAAGAATTCCTTCTCCTATTTTCAGGTGACCATCGGGTACCTGTTAGGTTACCTGGTTATTGCTTTTGTCCTGTTGCCTTTGTATTACAGGTTGAAGCTTACTTCTATTTACAATTATTTGCAGACCCGTTTCGGTGTCGCCTCTTACAAAACAGGTGCTTCCTTCTTTATATTATCCAGAACACTGGGGGCTACAGCAAGGTTGTATCTCGTCGTGAATATTCTGCAGGAAGCTATCATGAATCAGTTTGGTATTCCATTTTGGGTCACTACGCTGGTGATCCTGGTCATGATCTTACTCTACACTTTCGAAGGAGGGGTCAAGACCATTGTATATACTGATACCTTACAAACTACCTGTATGCTGCTGGGGTTAGTACTTTGCACCATATACATCCTGCACACCATGGATATCAGTATGGGTGAAAGTCTGAACAGAATGTCGCAGCAGGGCATGACCCGCATCTTCTTCGGCGATCCGAATAGTAAACTTTTCTTCCTGAAACAGATACTGGGTGGGGCGTTCATCACCATCACCATGACAGGTATGGATCAGGAAATGATGCAGAAAAACATTTCTGTAAAAAGACTTCAGGATGCACAGAAGAATGTGGTGACCTTATCCCTCATCCTGATGGTGGTATTAATGTTGTTCCTCTTCTTAGGTGGTTTATTATACCTGTATGCAGAGCAACTGCATGTAGATGTAAAGGGCGATAAACTCTTCCCTGCACTGGCATTGAACCACATGCCTGCGTACATGTCCATCATCTTTATCGTAGCATTGATCTCTGCCTTATTCCCAAGTGCAGATGGTGCTATCACGGCATTGACATCCTCTTACTGTATAGATATTCTGGGTATCAACAGAAATGCGGGACTCGATGAAAAACAAAGAAAGTCAACCAGGCAGCGCGTGCACCTGGTATTTACATTCATTTTCCTGCTATTCGTATTGGTCTTCAAGTGGATTAGCAGTGCCAGTATGATCGGTGTGATACTCACAGTAGCGAGTTATACATACGGTCCATTACTGGGATTATTCTCCTTTGGTATATTGACAAAGCGTCGCGTCAGTGACAAGGCTGTGCCTGTTATTGCAGTTGTAGCACCATTGGTTTGTTTGTTGTTGGATACATATCAATCAAAAATACTGGGCGAGTTTAAGATAGGATTGGAACTACTACTGATAAACGGTATCCTCATGTTCGCCGGATTATGGATCTTCTCAAAACCCTCAGAAAAAACACTTTTATAATATGCTAACTACTGAAATGTCTTCCCGCTTTAACAACCTGGAAAAGATGAGCGTAAAAGCCATTCTGGAAGGTATTAACAGTGAGGACGCCACCGTGCCACAGGCAGTTGCAAAGTCGCTGCCACAAATAGAGAAGCTGGTAACAGCTACTGTAGAACGAATGAAAAAAGGAGGTCGCCTTTTTTATATCGGCGCAGGTACCAGCGGGCGTCTCGGCATACTGGATGCATCAGAATGCCCACCCACATTTGGAGTAGGTTTTGATCTGGTGATCGGGTTGATAGCAGGTAGTGATACCGCCATCCGCAAAGCAGTAGAGTTTGCAGAAGACGATAAAGAACAGGCAGCAAAAGACCTGGATGCCTATCACATCAATGAGAATGATGTAGTGATTGGTATCGCTGCCTCAGGTACTACACCTTATGTAATAGGTGGGGTTCAACAAATGCGTGCCAGGGGTATTGTGACTGGCTGTATAACCTGTAACCTGAACAGCCCATTGGCAGCTGAAGTGGAATATCCCATAGAAGTGCCGGTGGGTGCGGAATTCCTGACAGGTAGCACGCGTATGAAAGCAGGTACTGCACAAAAGCTGGTGTTGAATATGATCTCTACCACCGTGATGATACAACTGGGCAGGGTAAAAGGGAATAAGATGGTAGATATGCAATTGAGCAATCATAAACTGATAGACAGGGGCATCAGAATGGTGATGAGCGAACTGGTAGTAGACGAAGAAAAAGCAAAACAACTGATCGAAGAGCATGGCAGTGTAAGAGCCGCCATTGAAAGCCGGATGCATGAACAGTAATTTACAACGACTTTTTACCATCACACAAAAGCCGGTACGACGTATTATCGGGTTGATGTCGGGTACATCGCTCGACGGACTGGATGTGGCATTGTGCGCGATCAGTGGCAGTGGTATGGATACAAAAGTAGTGCTGGAACAATTTGAAACGGTACCGTATCCCATCGAAGTGAAGGACGAGATCCGCAAGATCTTTGCAAAGGAAACCATTTCCTTTCAGCAGCTTTGTCTGCTCAATCCATGGATTGCCAATCATCATGCAGCATGGATATTACAATGCTTACAGCAATGGAATATAGATCCGTCAGCAGTCGATCTGATTGCATCACACGGACAAACAGTGTATCATAGTCCTAAGATATTGCATCAGCAGGCAGCATTTCCAAATGCTACTTTGCAGATCGGAGATGGGGATCACATTGCAGTAAAAACTGGCATCATCACCCTGAGTGATTTTCGCCAGAAGCATATTGCAGCAGGAGGAGAGGGCGCACCACTTGCCTTGTACGGCGATTATTGTTTATTCTCTCAGGAGGGAGAAGACAGGATCATGCTGAACATGGGTGGTATTGCGAACTTCACATTCCTGCCGGGATCACTGGATGCAAACAAAGTATTCGTGACAGATACAGGACCCGGCAATACCTTGCTGGATGCATTTGCCCGTCATTATTTCCAAAAAGAATATGATGAAGATGCACAATTTGCAAAGCAGGGTACAGTGAATGAAAAACTCTTGGCAGCACTAAAAGAAAACTCCTTTTTCAAAGAAGGATTTCCCCGCACGACGGGTCCGGAATTATTCAGCAAAGAGTATGTACTAAAGGCACAACAAGGCATTGAGGTCAATCCATTCGATGTTATGGCCACCCTTACACAATTCAGTGCAGATACTATTACCGATGCATTGCTGAGTGTATTGGACGCAGACAGATCTTACGCAGTATACATGAGTGGCGGCGGTGCACACAATCCATTATTAGTCGGATTGATCAAAGCCCGCATGCCGCACTTAAGAATAAATACCACCAGTGAACTGGGAATAGCCGGCGATGCGAAAGAAGCGGTATTATTTGCTATCCTGGCAAATGAAGCTGTAATGGGAGAAGGAATCAACTTCGGAAAGCCTGGAATGCCAGCTATCACCATGGGAAAATATTCATTTCCTGCATAAACCAGCAAGTTTTTCAAAAAAAAATGCGTGAACCAGCAAAAAAATGCGGATTTATATTTGGATTTGTGCGTTTTTTTGCTGAATTTCAACTCCGGATCGCACCTATTAAATTTTCAACCAAACTAAGATGCTAAAAGAAGAACGCCACGCCTATATACTTCACCAGGTGAACTTACATAATAAGGTGCTGTCCTCACATCTGAGTGAACAGATCCAGGTATCTGAAGATACAATCCGCAGAGACCTGGCAGAACTGGCGCAGGAAGGTAAGATCATCAAAGTACATGGTGGCGCATTATCCAATTCTTTTCATCTCGGTATCACTTCACAGGATGTATATGCTGTAGAAGATAAAAAGACCATCGCGTTAAAAGCAGTACAGCTCATACAGGATGGCATGTTTGTATTAACAACGGGTGGTACTACCATCGCAGAACTTGCGCGTATGCTGCCCAAAGACCTGCAGGCCACCTTTATTACAGTAAGTTTACCGGCAGCTTTTGAATATGCCAACCATCCTAACATCGAAGTTATCGTGATAGGAGATAAGCTGGCAAAAGGTTCCAAGATCACAGTAGGAGGAGAAGCGATTTCAAAGATTAAGATGATCAAAGCAGATCTATGTTTTTTGGGAAACAATGCCATGGATGCAAATGATGGTCTTACAGACAATGACTGGGAAGTGGTACAGGTAAAACGAGCTATGATCAGCACTTCTAAAAAGGTAGTCGTATTATCCATTTCAGAAAAACTGGATACTGCCGAACAACTGAAGATCTGTGATGTAGAGGAGATAGATATTTTAATAACAGAGTTGCCACCGAATTCCAAAAAACTACAGCCTTACAAGAAAAAAGGCATTCAGATATTATAAAACACTTGTGAATAAACCAGGGCCGTACAGCTGCCCGGAAATCAAATCGTCGTTTAGAATGGAAGCTATGCGCTAAGGAGAATCAGTAATTCATTTTGCAGGATCGTTGTCGTAAACAGTGAAAGTGTATCGCCTGAAAATAGGTGAGTGAAACCTATTGCCATCAGCCAGCACCCTGTAATCATCTTTTAATCAAAAAAACATTTATCCCTATGGGACATGGGGATAGTATGCCAGGATCTATCGTCTTCACATTTAAAAATTAGCTATGAGAATGTATCAATTATTCCGGCATGTCAAATGCAGGTATCTGTTACTCTTCTTTGTCATGCAGTGTTTAACTGCCGCAGCCGCCTTTGCACAGGTAAAGCTGACGGGTAAAGTAACAGACGAAACCGGCACACCATTGCCAGGGATCACGGTAGCCATCAAAAACACCAAATCCGGAGCAATGACTGATGGAGATGGAAACTTTGTGATCAATGCTGATCTGAAACCAGGTACTTACACAGTGAGTTTTTCCGGAATCGGTTTCGTACAAAAACAAAGTGACCTGGTAATTGGTACAGGAAAAACTTATACTTTAAACACACAGCTCGGTACCTCCGTATCCAAACTGGATGAAGTAGTGGTAACAGGTACTTCGGCAGGTACTACCCGCAAACAACTGGGTAGTTATGTGAGCACTGTAAAAGCAGCAGAACTCTCCAAAGGCGCCACCGGCAACGTATTGGCGGCTTTACAGGGTAAGACTGCCGGTGCACAGGTATCGCAAAACTCCGGTGACCCTGCAGGCGGTATCTCCGTAAAACTCCGTGGTATCAGTACCATCGGTGGTTCTACTGATCCGTTGTATATCATTGATGGGGTTATCATCGACAACTCTACCACCCGTGTTACCAATGCCGATGCAAGCTATGCCGGTGGTAACTCTGTAGGTAACGTAGGGCAGAGCCGTATGGTTGATATCAACCCTGCGGATATTGAAAGTATTGAAGTACTGAATGGTGCAGCAGCAGCTGCCATCTATGGTAGCCGTGCAAATGCCGGTGTGGTACAGATCTTTACCAAACGTGGTTCCAGCGGTGCTCCTGTAGTGAACTTCAGCACCAGTTTCAATGTAAACGAACTGCGTAAAAAACTGGAAGTAAACCAGGCGCCTACCAAGTTCGGTGGCGATCCGGCTACTTCTACTCAAACGATCCTGACGCCTACTATCACCACTACCACCGATGTAAAACGTTACGATTACCAGGACTACATCTTCCGTACTGGTGTAGGTGCTGATAACAACATCTCTGTTACCGGGGGACAAAATAAAACCAAATACTACGCTTCTGCTGGCTATCTCTACAACCAGGGGATTGTAAGGAATACTGATTTCAACCGTTACAGCTTCCGTTTAAACCTCGATCAGGAGCTGAATAAGTGGATTAGTTTTAATGCCACCATGAACTATGTTTATAGCAAATCAAACGAGAAACCGGATGGTAACTCCTTCTTCTCACCGACCAACTCTGTGACCATCATTGGTAACTACTACGACATCTGGGCAAGAGATGCTGTGGGTAATATTCAGGCTGTAGGCGAGCGTGGACGTGTGAACCCGGTTTCCGTAATAGAGGACATCAAACAACAGCAGCAAACGAGCAGGATCATCGCGGGGGCGGGTATCAAACTCAAACCCGTGAAGAACCTGACTGTCGATTATCATATGGGTATTGACAACTATAGTCAGGATGGTACTACCCTCATTCCTCCTTACAAGTATAATGTAAGCTCAAGCTTCTATGGTGGTGGTTCTACACTGGACCCTACCCAGAATGGTTATGCAAGTGCAGGTAGCAACATCTCTTTCATGATCAACCATGACGTGAATGCGACTTACAATGCACAGATCACCAGCCGTCTGGCTTCTGTAACACAACTCGGTTATTCACAGCAATACCAGCGAATGCATTACTCCCTGCAACAGGGTCGTGGTCTGCCTCCCTTCGTCACAACTGTAAGCGGTGCAGCTACTGCTATCACTGGTGCTGACCAGCGTACAGAATTGTCTATCTCCGGTGCTTTCATTCAGCAGAACTTTAAATACCGTGATCAGTTCTTCATCACAGGTGCATTGAGAATGGATGGTTCATCTGTATTCGGTGAGTCAGAAAGAAATCAGCTGTATAGCAAACTGAGTGGTAGCTATGTGATATCAGGTACTGATTACTGGAATAAGATGGGTGTATCTAAATGGTGGAACCTGTTCAAACTGCGTGCAGCTTATGGTGAGTCAGGTAACCTGACTGGTATATCTGCCTATGGCCGTTACAATACATACAATGCAGTTGCATTTGTGGGCGCAGCTTCCTTTACTTCAGGCACTACCTACACCAATCCGAATGTAAAACCGGAAAGACAGAAAGAACTGGAATTCGGTACAGATCTGGGCTTCCTGAACAATCGTTTGAATGTGTCTGTGAACGTATATCATAAACGTGTAAACGACCTGCTCATCACCAGTTCGATCGCGCCTACACAGGGTTACACCAGCCGCCTGGACAACATTGGATCGCTGCAGAACAATGGTGTGGAAGTAGTGCTGAATGTAGAACCAGTGAAGACAAAGAACTTCACCTGGGATATGACAGCCATTTGGAACCACAATAAGAACAAAGCACTGAATACAGGACAGAACATCATTCTGTACAGCACAAACAGTGGTGCACCGGTAGCTATTGCAAGTGGTCAGCCAATAGGTTTCTTCTATGGTACCTTCTTCGCAAGAGATGCGAATGGCAAACAGATCACCAATGCATCAGGTATTCCTTTGACAGAACTGGGTACACAGAACAGTTCGATGAGTTATACGGCTGGTCGTGATGCAAACGGGTTGCCAACAGGTTCTTCCCTGCAAAAGAAGATCGGTGATCCAAACCCGGACTGGACAGGTACTTTGACCAACGATTTCACCTACAAAAAATGGAACCTGCATACACAGCTGGATGCTGTACAGGGTGGCGATGTATTCAACGCTGACTTCAGAACCAGACAAGGTGTAGACAATGGTAAAGTTGCAGAGCAGGAAGACAGAGGTCAACTGCCACGTGGTTATATCGCAGGTGTATATGCTATACAGGAATGGAGAATTGATGATGGTTCTTTTGTAAAACTGAGAGAAGTATCATTGAGTTATAATATTGGCAAAGTAAAAGGGATCAGTGACCTGACTGTGAGCGTAGGTGGAAGAAACCTTTATTCATGGGATCACTACAAAGGATACGATCCTGAAGTGAATGCAGCAGGGCAGAGTACAATTCTGCGTGGTATTGACTTCGGTTCAGTACCTGCTCCAAGAACTTACAACGTAGCGATTCGTGCCAAATTCTAAACCATCAAAAAGGAGATTCATGAAAAGGTATATCAATAATTATAGCAGGTCAATCATGGCAGGGATCTTACTCTTCGCTGCTGCATCCTGCAAAAAAGAATATACAGATCCTTCCGGACCTTCATCAGGCAATGCACTCAGCTCTGCCAATGCACTGACGGATGTGGCAGTAGGTTTACAAAACTGGTACACTGCTGCAAGAACGGGAAATGTGTACACCAAGATAGCTGCCAGTAGTCTGCTCACAGGTGAAACCTATGTGGTGAACGCCGGTAATACAGACGAAAACCAGTTGTACCTGGGTGGAACCAATGTGCAAAACACCAATACCATCGTAACAGGTCTCTGGACGGTAAGTAACAAAATCATCTTCGATGCGAACAATGTGCTGAACAATGTGAACAGCGTGGTGACCGATAAGAGCTATGCCAGTGGGCTCATAGCCTACACCTCCATCTGGAAGGCGCTGGCCATTGGTGATATGGCGGAGTTCTGGGAGCAGGTACCGGATACAACAGGTACAAATGTTTCCTTCATCACCAATACTGCTGGTTATACCAAGGCTATTGGTATTATTGACAATGCCCTGGCTGCCATCAGTGCCAATGCAGTGAGCAGCACATTTACCAAAAATATTCCTGCGGGTATCGATCTGCAAAACACCCTGTATGCGCTGAAAGCACGCTATGCACTGTTTGCAGGTGATTATACCACTGCGCTGGCAGCAGCAAACCAGGTGACACTGAGCGTGACATCTACATACAATTACAATGCGCTGACTACAAATCCGATTTTCACACTGGTGACTTCTACGAACAACATCTATCAGGTCACTGATTCTACAATGAGTTTACCAGTAGGGTTACGTCCGGATGCAGATGACAAACGTTATCCATTTTACGTAACCATCAGCAGTAGTCCGCGTTTCAGAATCAAAGGTTTTTATACTTCTACTACACAGGCTATACCTGTATACCTGCCCGGAGAGATCACGCTGATCAAAGCAGAATGTTATGCCCGTCAGCATGATCTCGCCAATGGGTTGATTGAACTGAATAAAGTAGTGACTAAAACTGCATCGCAGGATGCATTTGGCGTAGGCGCTGCATTACCGGGTGAAGTGGCTGCTACAGAAAGCGACCTGCTTGATTTGATCTATAAACATCGTCGTATCGAACTGTTTATGGGTGGTCTGGCCCTGGAAGATGAGCGTCGGTTTGGCAGACCAACTACAGAGCGCAAGCGTTCTTACTTCCCGTATCCATTCGTAGAGCGGAACGGTAATACAAACACACCAACGGATCCATCATTCTAATAACCACTCTCAGTTCAAATCCCCGCTTCAGCCATGTGCAGAGGCGGGGATTTTCTGTTTCGTCTATGAAATTCGCCTTTCTGCATATTATTTTTCCCCATTAATTGTATTGGAATATTTTTGTCTTACCACTCGACCTAACATTCTGTTAATCTCAAAGCAATTTCCAAGGACTATACCTGTTATAATGATCATTGCTATCTTAAAGCGGAAGCGTGCAAGCGTGAACGCCAGTTTGAAGTGTTTGCTGTCGATGTTGTTGCTACTACTTTGCTCACACCATATGAAGGCTCAGTTGTGTACTGGTAGCCTTGGAGATCCGGTTGTTAGTATTGATTTTGGATCAGGTACAGCCTCCTATGGTGGTGCACTTGCTTCGGGTATTACTACTTACACCTATGTGGCGCAGGCCTTTCCCAGCGATGGATATTATACTATTGAGAGCTCAACAGCTGCTTCCGGTACTGTGTGGTGGAGCACCACTGACCATACTGGTGGCGGATATATGATGGTGGTAAATGCCGCCACCTCTGTAAAAGATTATTTCTACAAGAAGACAGTGACTGGGTTATGTGGTGGTACAACCTATGAATTTGCAGCATGGGTCGTAAACCTGTTGCGTTCACAGGATAATAATCCTCCCAACGTTACATTTTCCATTCTATCAACCGACGAATCTACTACTTACGGCTCTTACACCACAGGTTCTATTCCCCTTACAAGTGGTAGTGCCGTGTGGAAGCAATTTGGTTTTTACTTCACCACACCTACTGGTGTCACAGATGTAGAGATCAAGATCAGCAACAGTAGTCCTGGTGGCGCCCCAGCCAATGACCTCGCATTGGATGATATCACTTTCCGTGCCTGTGGTCCTACAGTTACGGCTTATACTACAGACGGTTCTTCTTCCAAAGAAGTATGTAAAGACGATACTACGGTATTTACATTCAATGGTACGGTATCCACCGGTTATTCTGATCCTGCCTATCAGTGGCAGGTAAGTACAGATGGCGGTACTACCTGGACAGATATCAGTGGCGCGACGAGTACTACTTATGTACGTCAGCCAACAGGCGCAGGTACATATCTATATAGAATGTCTGCCGCATCATCCACTAATATCAGTTCAACTGCCTGTAGGGTAAGTTCAAATACTATTACGATACAGGTAGATGATAGTCCTGATCCTCAGGCCAGCAGCAACGATCCTGGGTGTGAAGGCGATACGCTGGAACTGAGTTCATCTACATTTTCGGGAGCTACTTATAGCTGGACAGGTCCGAATGGATTCACCAGCAGTTTACAAAACCCCGTCATCTATGGTGTTACATCAGCCAACAATGGTGATTATATCGTGACCTTAACCACGGCCGTAGGTTGTGCCAATTCAGATACCACCAGCATCGATGTGAATGCAGCGCCATCAGCAGATGCGGGGGAAGATCAGAATATGTGTGAAGGCGCTACCGTAACGCTGGAAGGTAGCGGGGGCAGCACCTATCTATGGTCGCCCGCATCAACAGTAACAGATGCGACGAGTGCAACAACCAATGCATCTCCTACAGATACGACATCTTATATACTAACGGTGAGTAATGGCACCTGCAATGCGTATGATACTGTTACCGTGAATGTATGGAAACTGCCAACAGCCAATGCCGGGGCAGACCAGCGCATATTTGAAGGAGAGGCTGCACAGTTGTCAGGTACAGCCAGTGGTACAGATGTAAGTTATGCATGGACACCTGTTTATAATATTACAGATGCGACGATACTTAATCCAATCGTGACACCAACAGAAGACACTACCTATACCCTCACCGTCACTTCCAACCTGGGATGTGGAGAAGCAACAGACGATGTATTCATAAGGGTATACAAAACCATCATTATCCCCAATGCCTTTTCTCCAAATGGTGATGGAATCAACGATACATGGAATATAGCAAAGCTCGATACATATCCCGAAGCAGATGTCAATGTATTTAACAGATATGGACAGGTCGTATTCCATAGTCATGGCTATGGTACGGCGTGGGATGGTACTTACAATGGTAAGCCATTGCCGGTAGGTACTTATTATTATGCAATAGATCTGAAAATAGGATTTGGTAAGAATCCCAGTGGTTGGGTCGTGATACTCCGATAAGAAAACCAGCGATATGAATAAAGTGATCATTTTAGGTATCAGCATGCTGCTGGCGATGAATGGATTTGCACAGCAAAAGCCACACTATACCCAGTATATACTCAACCAGTATATTATCAACCCTGCCTTGTCGGGGATTGAGAACTATATCGATGTCAAGGTGAGTCATCGTCATCAGTGGACAGGCTTGAGTGGAGGTCCTGTCACTACCTATGTAACGATGCAGGGGCCGATCAATAAAAAAGATTATCGCACTACTGCTACTTCCTTCGCTGTACCGGGAGAGAATCCGCGTGGACAGCGCTATTGGGAGAATTATTCAGCATCCGAACCACATCACGGGGTAGGTTTGCAATTTATCAATGACGTGACAGGGCCGCTGACGAACCTGAGTGTATTCGGTACGTATGCGTATCATATCGGGTTGACACCCAGAACCAGTTTGTCAGCAGGATTTGGTGCGGGTTTTAGTCGTTTTAGTCTGAATAGTTCCGCCCTGAATTTTAATAATACCACTGTAGACCCCGTGGTATATTCCAGTGGAATACTGAACAGAACAAAGTTTGATATGACGGCGGGGTTATACCTCTATTCCGCTGATTATTTTATTGGCTTGTCTGCACAACAGATCGTGCCTAATACCCTGAGTTATTCAGATCATACCATCACAACGGAAACGGGTAAAACAGTACCTCATATCTTCCTGACCGGCGGTTACCGGTTTTTGTTGACAGAGGACTTAAACCTGACGCCTTCCCTGATGATCAAATATATCAGTCCCCTTCCCATACAGGTAGAAGTAAACACCAAGTTACAATACCATGATCTGATATGGATAGGGGCGAGCTACCGTCATAAGGATAGTTTTGCGGGTATGGTAGGTTTCAATATCTCCAATTCTGTGAACCTGGGTTACTCTTATGACAATGCTACAACGGCGCTGGCCTCTTATAACCGGGGTACCCACGAGCTGGTGTTGGGCTTTACTTTTGGCAATAAGTACGATGACAGTTGCCCCCGGAATGTGTGGTAACGCTGTGTGATCGAAACGTTAAATATACAGCTGAGATTCGGCTACTAGTGTGAAAAGCAGTAATTTTCCAGCGCTTTTTTCTTAAACCTTCAACTGTTGACAGCCTGCTCCGTTCATAGGGGCAGGCTATATTATTATCGGGAAATGTCATCCATTCGTCATTATAAATTTGTAATATCTGGGTAGTTTCCTAAATTCATTGCGGAAGCTTATAACTATTACAAAACCCATGGTCATGAAATTCAAGAAGTCACTTGTGGTGCCATTGTCATTGATATTGGCAGTGTCACTTTGTTCACTTTCGTTGCCCCCTGAAGAGAAGGCAAAGAATCTGAAAGTTTTGCCTAAAAACATCAGTCATGAAGACCTGATGCAGACAATGCATTTGTTCAATAAGTCATTGGGCGTAAAATGCGATTTTTGTCATGCTCATTCCAAAGACGATCCTAAGAAGTTGGATTTTGCCAGTGATGTATTGGAAGAAAAAGAAACGGCCAGGGACATGATGAAGTTGACAATGCGCATCAACAAAAAGTATTTTAAATCCGGTAAGGATGAGAGTGGTAAGCAGATTATGACTGTTACCTGCTACACCTGCCACAATGGTCAGAAAGAACCGGTTGCTACCCCTCCGGGCGGTAATGAGAAAGGTCCTCAGGGTCCTCCACCTCCAGGTGCCCACGATGGTCCGCCACCACCACCTCCGGCAAATCATTAATTTCTTTTCCGGCAGACAGCAGGCCCTGGCTGCCGGAAATATTCTTGTTTGAAATCAGAAAACTTTTATCTTTATTACAACAAGTTCCACTGTAGTTTTTAAATTTAATCTCAAAACCACAACGCACAACAAAACTGATTGTTATGACTATGTTCACAACACTTACCGCACTCGCCGTACTATTCTTTGTCGCACATGTTATTCTTTTATTCACCTCCTTTGGTAAAAATGGTTACCAGAAGAAACGTTATTTTTATTCTCACCTCACCCTCTGGATTACGGGCGTATTGCTATTCTCGCTGGCTGCTATGTATGCTGGTAAGCAGGTTTCACCTATCCTGGATGTATTTGACACTATTGGTAAACAGGTGCTGATACTGGGTGGTGTAGTCATATTATCACTCACTGCACACACTATTGTCCGCTACCTGATCATGCCCCGGTTTGTAAAATAATTTGAAGCATATGCTTTGATAAATAGCCGCCTTTGAAAAAGGGCGGCTATTTTTTTATGAAATTAGCGGTCCTATCTATTCTCTCCATCGTCTTTATAGTGAAAGCAGCTTTATTAATCGAAACCCGTTAACCAAACTTTAAATTGCCATGAGAAAAACCCTCTTGATTGCCTGTAGTGGCTTGCTGATTCTCTCTGCCTGTAAAAAGGATGTGGAAGAAAAGCTGAAGAACACCACTACCACCGCCGTGACCACGTCCTCAGTCACGAACTTTTATGTAAATGGCACCACTGGGAGTGATGCCAATGCAGGAACCTCAGACACTTTGCCATTAAAGACTATCCAGGCCGCACTCTGGAAAACCACCGATGGCGCAGGTGCCACCATCTGGGTTGCCGCCGGTACCTACAAGGAAAAACTCTGGTGGCCTTACTCAGGAGCAGACTCCACGCATCCCATTACCCTTACCAACTATGATGGTGGTACGGTTGTGCTGGATGGGGTAAGTGCTTCCAACGGTGATCAGAAAGCCATGATTGCCGTGGTTTCCAAAAGCCATGTCCGGATCAACAACATTACCGTGGCGAACAACATTACTTCCAGCGCTGTAGGTATTCTCTTCCAGGGGAGTGGTACAGACATCCAGGTGACAGGTTGTAAGATCTACAACATCGGTTGGACCACCGATTCTACGGCCGTACCTTCTTCTACAGACAATGCCAATCCGCTGATGGTATGGGGTGATGCACTCGCCTCTTACAACAAGGTCTACATTGGCAGCAACCAGATTTACAGTTGTAATACCGGGTATAGCGAAGGGCTGACCATGGCTGGGAATGTGGAGAACTTCCTCATCGAAAGCAATGTGGTACACCATATTCGTAACATCGGTATTGATATGACTGGTCACTATTCATGGGCAAATACCAATGATAGTGTGAATATGGCCCGCAATGGGAATGTGAAATACAATATTGTGTACAACTGTATTTCCCCTGTTGCATTGAATGGTGGTATTTATGTAGATGGTGGTAAGTATATCAACATCGAAGGCAATATCTGCTATAATAATTATGCAGGTATCTCAGCCGGTTGTGAAAACAATAACTACACCGCTACTGGCATCAACATTCATGACAACTTCATTTACAACAGCAGGAATGCTGGTATTCTTGTTGGTTCTAACCAGGCTAACAGTAAGGTGACGTATTCTACCATCATGAACAATTCCCTGTATAAGAACTATACAGATGGTGGTTGGGGTGGAGAGATTAGTCTGCAGAATACAGATTATCTCACCATCAAGAATAATATTGTTTACTCCGCCAGCGATATCATGATCATTGCATTGTGGGGGTATTCATTTACGAATCTGGTGAGTGATTACAACCTGTATTATGGACTGTCAGGTACTTCAGCATCAGCTACATTCGACTGGTATCCTACCAGTACTACGTATGGTTCACTGGCGGCATTTACAGCTGCAACAGGGTTGGATGCACATTCTACTTATGGCAATCCAAATTATGTAAGCACTACGAATCTGCACCTGAGCAGTACGTCTCCGGCTATCAATGCGGGAGATCCTTCATTTGTGTTGGGTTACCAGGAGTATGATATTGATAAACAGAGCAGGATACAGAATAGCAGAGTGGATAAGGGCGCGGATGAGACTGCGTATTAATTATTAAGTTGTCGCTTCAGTCTATGGACAGGAGCGACAGCTTTTTACCTGTCGTGTCATCCAGGTAAACGGCGTCAGCGAGTGTCTCCTGCTGGGTTACGTTGGAACGTCCGGCGTTCTTTGAACTGGCAGATCTCGTCCATTTGCAGGAATGGATATCTACAATAGCATTGCTTCCGCAGGATTTGCAATAAGAAAACCTGATCTTAATAATATCCTGTGGTTGGGTCGGGCCATAGGTTGGTAATTTCTGAAAGTTAATATTTGGCAAAAAGCTAAATGGAGGGGCTTCCTTATTAAGTTTTTTCTCATGCTTGTAATATTCTCCGGCATTTAGTACATAAAAGGTTTTATTGGAATAGTATTTCCCACATTTCTCACAGTAGTAATCCAAATAAAGTAGCATGGTCAGGGGGAGCAGCAGTACGAGTGATTCCCATCCGCCATGACCGAACAGCCATGTCACTCCACATAAAACAACGCCTACCCCGGCATTCACATTTATGTTTCTGCTATGATTGAAGCGCCTGAACAGGTAAAATACGAGGAACAACCATATTACCAATAATAGAAGGGCGACTGCCCAACCGCCCGAAAATCCACCTGGTTTCATGGAAGTACTATAAAAAATCCCTCCGCCAATGCAGGCGATGAGTGCCAGTGTGCTGGCTATAATAAGCGATTTCCAGTCAAATTTTCCAGAAAAATGGTAGTGGGATTCGGGCATATAGGGAATAAATTGGGAATAAAATTACTGAAACAATGGTTCAGTTTAATTATTTTTAGCAGGATAACATCAATTCAAAGCAGCTAAAGGAGCGATAGTCGGGTTTATTTACGCATGCAGGCTACCACGGATACGGAATTACTACAACGACTGCGGAAAGGGGACGAAAGTGCCTTCCGGCAGTTATATGACCGGCATAGCAGGCCGGTAGCTGCGTTTATATACCAGTTAACCCACTCGGCAGTAGATGCCGAGGATATTCTTCAGGATACCTTTCTCAAGCTCTGGACCAGCCGGGAACAGCTTCCAGCCATCGATCATATTGGCAACTACATCTTTATCATTGCGCGCAATAAAACGGTCGATCACCTCCGCAAGGTGGCCCGCCAGCAGCAACTGGTAGACCAGGTATGGGCCAATATCTCGGAAGTGGCGGATGCCCTCGACCTGCAACTCGATGCCAGGGAGAGCCAGCAACTCATTTTCAATGCCCTCGCACAATTGTCTGATCAGAAACAGACTATTTTCCGCCTCAGCAGGGTAGAGGGGCTGAGTCATGATGATATTGCCACAAAGCTGGGTTTGTCAAAAAGCAGGGTCAAGAATTTACAGGTAGAAACCCTGAAGCATATCCGTGTGTTCCTGTCACGTTATGGAGGTCCGCTGGGGGTACTCCTGTTCACATGCTTAATGAAAAGCTAACATACAATTCATTGAATAATTTCCATTTTTAGGGCATGAAACATTTATTTATATGTCTGTTGCTGGCAGGTACAGTCAGCGCACAATCCAAACGCGAAAAGAAAGTGGTATTTGTCATTGCAGATGGTATTCCTGCTGATGTGATAGAGAAAGTAGCCACTCCCAACATAGATAAGATCATTGCTGCCGGTACCTATACCCGCATGCATGTGGGTGGTGGAAAAAGTACCTACTCCGAAACCCCGACCATTTCCGCTGTAGGGTACAATAGCCTGCTCACGGGGACCTGGGTGAATAAGCACAATGTACCTGACAATGATATCAAAGATCCGAATTACCACTATCATAACATCTTCCGCTTATTCAAAGAGGCTTATCCTACCAAGCAAACCGCGGTTTATTCCAGCTGGGAAGATAACCGTACAAAACTCGCCCTTTCTGAATATGTAGACCTACATGCAGATGGTTTCGAGCTTGATACCATCAATTTTCATCATGATAAGCAGCGCGATTTCATGCATGCTATCGATGAAAAGGTGATCACAGAAGCCGTAGCAGGTATCAAAAAGAACGCGCCATCTCTCAGCTGGGTTTACCTTGAATATACCGACGATATGGGCCATATGCATGGCGATAGCCCTGAATTCTACAAAGCGGTGAGCCTGATGGATGCACAGATGGGGAAGTTATGGGAAGCGATCCTGTATCGCCAGAAAAATTATGCCGAGGACTGGATGATTGTCATTACTACCGATCATGGTCGTGATGAAAAAACAGGTCGTGATCATGGCGGTCAATCCGTTCGCCAGCGTAGCACCTGGATGGTGACCAGTTATCGCCCGTTGAATAATTATGCAAAATATTACGAACCCGGGATTGTGGATATCATGCCTACTATAGCCCGTTATTTACAAATCAATGTACCTGATTCTGTAGCCCGTGAAGTAGATGGTACTTCCCTTATCGGAAAAGTGGCTATCGCCCAGGCTGCAGGAAATTTAATTCAGGGGAATATAGATTTGAAATGGAAAGCGCTGGAGGATAGTGGCAATGTGAAGATATGGGTGGCAGCGACAAATAATTTTAAGGCAGGAGGTCAGGATGAGTATAGATTATTAAAGGTGGTGCCTTTAAAACAGGAACACGCATTGGTGGATGTAAAGGATTTGAAAGATGCAGAAGGTGTAAAAGATGCAGAAGGTGTAAAAGATGTAAAAGGTGTAAATGATCTGATAGATGTAAATTCCTTAAATGCTTCTTTCTATAAAATAGTCTTAGAAACGCCCTCCAACACCGTCAACCTCTGGCTCAAATAATAACTGTTTTACAGCTGATAACGGCTTTTGCCGATAACCGTCTTTGCTGGTGACCGTCTTTGTCGCCGGCCGAATTTGGAGCAGGCTGCAAGCCTGCTCCAGATTCGGCACCTCAAAAAAATCGGGTTTTGCCGAAGGCAAAACCCGATTTTTTTGGCAGCAGCAGTATGTTTTTTTGCCTTTTTTAAAAAATTATTATCTTTTCACGGTCCTTCCCGATTTTTCACACGTCTTTATATTATATGCCAGAGCATCAGCCAAGAATACAATATTTGTTGGGTCGTTATGTGAACAGATCCTGCACCCGCGAGGAGCTGGATGAGCTATTTACCTACATCAATAACGAACAAAACGAAGAGACCTTAAACAGCCTTTTCGCCAGCTATGCTGATACGGCGTCTACTGCTCCTGACATAGACTACGAAAACGTATACAGCCAGCTTATCCCCCCTCGCAGCCGGATCATCAACTTCCGCCGCCTGGCAGCAGCTGCTGTATTATTATTACTGGCAGGCTCCGCCTTCTGGTACCTTGGCCACACCCGTAAACCACAACCTTTACCTGTCGCCAGCAAGATCGAAAAAATCATAACACCCGGCTCCAACAAAGCCACCCTTACCCTGGCAGACGGTACCGTCGTTACTTTAGACAGCGCCGGCAACCAAACTATTCACCAGGGCAACCAATCCATCAAACAGCAAAACGGACAATTACTATACACAGCACAAACAAACTCAGGTACTGTACATTATAATAAGCTATCTACCCCAAGGGGAGGACAATTCCAGATCGTATTACCCGACGGAACTAAAGTATGGCTCAACTCAGCTACCACCCTCCGGTATCCAACCGCTTTCACCGGCGCTACCCGCGTCGTGCAACTGGAAGGCCAGGGTTATTTCGAAGTAGCACCCAACGCCACACATCCTTTTCTCGTAAAAGTACCTTCCACACAAAGGGACAGTATGGAAATACAGGTACTGGGTACCGGATTCGATGTCATGGCCTATGCCGACGAAGCCACCGTCAATACTACCCTCATTTCCGGTAGTGTCAGAGTAAAAGAAGGAAACACACTACAAACCCTGCAACCCGGTCAACAGGCTGTCATGGACAATGATAATCATGCCATCACAGTCAGACCCGCAGATATCAAAAAAGTTACCGCGTGGAAAAACGGTGTGTTTGTATTTAATAACACGGCTTTGCCAGCCATTCTTAGAGAAGTCGCCCGTTGGTATGATGTGGAGATTGTTTACACTGCCAAACCTAGCGCAGAACTATACGGAGGGGGAATCAGCAGAAACCTGCAATTATCATCAGTATTACGTTTGCTGGAAGCAAGCGGATATAATCACTTAAAATTAGAAGGGAGAAAAGTCATCGTATTACCGTAAACAATTAAACCAAAATT
This sequence comes from Chitinophaga sp. LS1, assembly GCF_034274695.1. NCBI lineage: Bacteria > Pseudomonadati > Bacteroidota > Chitinophagia > Chitinophagales > Chitinophagaceae > Chitinophaga > Chitinophaga sp. LS1. The sequence continues at coordinate 132,689 of NZ_CP128362.1, read as the reverse complement.
TAAAGCTTATTACCGAAAGGTATCTGAACCAAAATTTAGTATAGACCAAAATTTAAAAGCAGCAGAAGAATACTAAAAAGCAGCCGCTAAAAGGGATACCTATTTAAAAACCGGAGACGCTCGCAACATCCCCGGTTTAATTATCCGGCATTCCTTGAATAATCACTGTAAGACCATTTAAGTACTACCAAACACTACAAAAGTATGCATTTCGATTGTAATGTAATGGCCCGCTGTGTGCGCGGGCTATCAACCAAAATTTGCCTGGTTATGAAATTGACCGCCCTAGCTCTTCTGGTCACCTGTTTGCACGTTAGTGCTGCAGGATATTCCCAGAAGGTCACCTTAACGGTAAAAGAAGCGCCGCTCCAAAAAGTGTTTGCTGAGATCATCACTCAGACAGGAGTATCTATTGTTTATTCTGAAAAGGTATTGTCGAATACAATCCCTGTATCTTTTCAGGTCAAAGATGCCAATGTACAGGATGTGCTCGACCTATGCCTTAAAAATCAACAGGTTGCTTATTCTCTGGAAGGCAACAGCTTCGTGATTCACAAAGCCCGTATTGCGCCTGTTCCCGAAGTGTCGATGGCTGATACCACTATTACTGTATCAGGCAGGGTCACTACCGCAGAGGGTGCTGCATTGCCCGGTGCCACTGTCATGGTAAAAGGTTCCCGCAAAGGTGCACAATCTGATGGAGAGGGTCGTTTTACCATCCGTGATCTGAATAAATCTGATGTATTGATCATCAGCAATATTGGCTTCGCTACAAGAGAGTACCCGGTTGCTGGTGTACATGGCAGTATCAACATCCTGATGGAAGAAGATACTAAAAAGTTCAACGAAGTAGTGGTAGTAGGTTATAGTGATAAGAAGAAAGGTGAACTGACCAGTGCGGTGACTGTGGTGAACGCAGAGAAACTGAAAGACGTGACCACCAATGACCTAGGTAGTATGCTACAGGGTAAGGTGGCTGGTCTGCAGGTTGTAAATAGCTCAGGCGCACCTGGTGCTGCTTCCGAAATCAGACTGCGTGGCGTTTCTTCTGTCAATGCCTCTCAGAGCCCACTGGTGGTAGTAGATGGCATCATCGGTGGTAATTACGATCCCAACGATGTGGAAAACGTAACAGTACTGAAAGATGCAGGTGCGACTGCTATGTATGGTTCTCAGGCAAATGCAGGTGTCATCATCGTAACGACCAAAAGAGCAAAACTGGGCAAAACACAGTTCGAAGCAAAAGTGACCACAGGTCTTCGTAAACCAGACTTTGGTAAGATGAAGATGATGACTGGGAGTCAACTGTATGAACACCAGAAAGAATACTACCGCGATTACATTCCGGGTACTACGAACAACTCCTATAAAATTGATATCCTCAAGTTTTACGGTGAGCGTCCGCAAACCCTGCGTGATCAGAACTACAGCTGGTTAAATACGATGTTCAGCACAGCGCCTATGCAGAACATCTATATCGCTGCCAGCGGTAGCACCGAAAAGAATGACTATTATACAGCCCTCACTTACTACAATGAAAAAGGTACATTCATGAACACAGGTTACCAGCGTGTAAACCTGCGTGCAAACTCTACCTACCATTTCACGAAAGATGTGGCTGTAACCAACAATATTAATATCAGTGGTACCAGTGGTAAATCCTATAACTATGAAGATGTGTATTATGCATATCTGGGTATGCCATGGGATAACCCCTATAACGCCGACGGATCTCCAAAATATGTAGATGGTAGCTCCACATTCAAATGGTGGTCCAGGGATAAAACAAACCCTGTACATACCGTTGCGAACTCTTCGCATCCTTACAAAAGTTTCGATGTCAATTATGACCTGGGACTGAATGTAAACATCACACCATGGTTAACCTTTACCAGCAGCAACCGTGGTGCAGTCAACTATTCCAAATCGAAAGATTATTATTCTCCTGAAACGGTGGCTTATCACAATGATGGCTATCTCTATGAATACAGTACCCTTGGATATGGTCTGGTTTCAAATGACCTCCTGAAGTTCAAATTCAGATTTGGTGATCACTCCCTGACTGGTTTAGCCGGTGTGGCTATTGAAAACAGCAAAACAGAAGTACTGGGCGGATCAGGTAGAGGATTACCTTTAGGTCTGCAGGTATTGAATGTGGTGTCTAACACACAGATGGTATATGGCTCCTCAGATCAGTCTATCATCCAGTCACTGATCTCACAGGTGAGTTATGGTTACAAAGAGAAGTACTTCCTGACAGGATCTTTCCGTATAGATGGATCTACTGCATTCCCTTCCAATAAGCGTTATGGTTCCTTCCCTGCAGTATCTGCCGGTTGGGTTATCAGCAATGAAGATTTCATGAAGGATACCAGATTTGTGAATAACCTGAAACTGAGAGCCAGCTACGGTGTAACAGGTACTCAGGATATAGGTTCTTCCCGTTACCTGGGTCTCTACTCGCTGAGCAGTCAGTATAATGGTTCTACCGCAGCAACGCCATCACAGTTGCCAAGTCCGAACCTGACATGGGAAAGCAAGCAGCAGATCAACGTAGGAGTGGACCTGAGTGTGCTCAACAATCGCCTGAACATCACTGCCGATGCTTATAATAATATCACTAAAAACCTCCTGCTGCAGGTATCTCAGCCGTTGTCAGTTGGTTTTGAACAACGTTGGGAAAACGTAGGTCAGGTGGTGAACAATGGTATTGAACTGGGCATCAATTCTGTGAATATCCGTTCAAAAGATTTTGAATGGAGCACAGATTTCAGCATCAACGTCAATACCAATAAACTGCGCCAGTTGCCTAGCAGCATTACCCGTACACAATCTACCTGGAGTATCTCACAGATCTATCGCAACGATGGTAACCTGTATGAATTCTATATGCCTAAGTGGTTGGGTGTAAACAAAGAAACAGGTGCACCACAGTGGGAAGTAGTGAACTATGATGCAAATGGTAAAGTAACTTCCCGCGAAGCGACTTCAGACTATGCCAGCGCTACTTATCAGGAAGTAGGTTCTGCGCTGCCTAAGCTGCAGGGGGGGCTGTCTTCTACCTGGAAATACAAAGGCTTCAGCCTGAGTGTGAACACTTATTTCATTACTGGCAACAAAGTATTCAGTAATTCTCTGCGCTTTGTAGAAAATGATGGTAATGAACCTTACTACAACCAGATTGTGCTGCCATCCAGTTACAAGATCTGGACTAAGCCAGGAGATGTAGCGACAGAACCCAGTCCACAGAATGCGGCTAATTCTACAGAAACATCTACCCGTTTCCTGAAGGATGGTAGCTTCCTGTCTATCCGCAATATTGCACTGGCTTATCAGTTGCCTAAATCATTGGTAAAAAAATGGTTGTTGAATGATGTGACGGTATCCCTGACAGCAGATAATGTTTATACGTTTACAAAGTTCCTGGGTCAGGATCCAAATACATCCATCACTTCCAGTGCTTATGTGATGCCGGGTGTTTCGGATTTCAAATATCCTAACAACCGCCAGTTTCTGTTTAACATCAACATCAGGTTTTAGTTAAAAACTATCAGGCCATGAGAACAAGATTTTTCTTTATCATACTTACATTACCCGTCTTTCTGGCCAGCTGTCTGAAAGATGTGAGTCCAAGTGATGCACTCACTACAGAAGATCTGACCAGTACTGTAACTGGTATGAAAAATGCGCTAAACGGAGCCTATGCTTTATTCAAGGACCACATGGATTTTGCCGGTGGTTCGGATGATAACAATATGTACCTGCGCCAGTATTTTCAGATGAATGATTTTGCCAGCGATGACATTGTATGTGGGCAGACTACTACAGATGCTTTTTACTATAGTTTTTCACTGGCGCATACACCTACCCAGACGAACAGCCGTTTTTTCTGGTATGTGTCTTACAAGATCATTAGTGATGCTAATACCGTGCTTGAAGCGGCATCAGCTATCGACAATCCGAGTGATGAGGTGAAGCAGATGATTGGAGAATGTTACTTCCTGCGTGCATGGGCGACCCTCGGACTGGCGCGTTTTTATGCAAAACCATATACACAGGATCCATCTTCCGCAGGTGTGATATTGCGGACTTCTACCAGTGAACCGTCATCCAAAGCCAGGTCAACGGTGGCAGAAACATATGCACAGATCATTTCCGATGCAGAAATGGGAGCTAGCCTGATGAATACATCACGTGGTGTGCAATATGCTTCCAAAGAAGCGGCATATGCACTGTTGTCAAGAGTATTCCTCTACGAAGATAATACGGACAGCACTACATATTATGCGAACCAGGTGATCAATTCAGGCCGCTTTACACTGGAAACGGCATCAGGATTCCCTTCTATGTTTGCAAATGCAACTTCCAGTACAGAGACCATTTTCTGTGTAGCTTTCACGACAAATGACGATTATAAAAAAGCGTCTATTGCATCTATGATCTACACAGATGGTACATCCGGCTGGGGTGAGGAATTTGCCACCACTTCTTTGAGAGATACCATGGCAGACCATCCTGAAGATGTACGCTGGGATTACATCGTGCCGTTCACAGATGCAGATGGAAATGTTTCTAAAAAGAATGGTATTGAAATGTACATGATCTCCAAATTCTCCGGTCAGGGTAATAGTCCAACCTTAAGTTCTCCTATTCTGTTCCGTCTGGCAGAAATGTACCTGAACAGGGCAGAGGCCGAAGCGAAGGCTGGCAATACAGCTGCAGCACTGGATGATGTGAACACGATCCGTAAAAACCGTGGTCTGGAAGATGCACAGTATACTGCTGTACCTACAGGGAAAACTATCCTGGATGTAGTGTTGAAAGAAAGACGTATAGAACTGGCATTCGAAGGTCACCGTACATTTGATGTATATCGTAATAAGTTGTCACTGAACCGTACTTACTGGGGGTATCACCTGCCGGGTCTGAAAGAATCCGATATCAATCTGTCAGTATTGCCTACCAATTATGATAATATGATCATCAACTGGGACAATACCAAAACCATCTATTATATTCCGATAGATGAGATGCAGACAAATACATTGTGCACACAGAATCCTTAACACTTAAAGCCGTATATCATGCGTTTCAATAAATATATCGTGATAGCCCTGATACTGCTGGTAGTAGCAGGAGCCTGTAAGAAAGATGATAGTACCCCCACCGCCGATGTGTTTTATGCAGTAGCGGTAGACGGGAACAACGTTACCTTTACCAATCAAACAACGGGTGCCACTTCCTACAAATGGGATTTTGGTGATGGTGATTCCTCCACAGAAGCAAGCCCGGTGCACACGTATCCCGGCAAAGGGAAGTATGTACCTACCTTGTATGCATATACACAGGGAGGTAAGGTGAGCGAGGGATCAACAGTGATTAACATAGCTAAGACATCGCCTGTAAAACTGGATGATAATACATTGTCAGACTGGGATACAATTTCTACCTATGTAGTTACACCGCCTGCATCAGAAACCTACTTTAAGAAAGCGAAGTTTGACTATGATGCGAACTATATATACATATATTTAGAAGTAAATGCAGTGGCGAATTCCGGCAACATTTACGACTTCTACATGGATACAGATAATAACAGCGGCACTGGTTTACTGACTGGTACCTTCCCGGATGGTGGTTATGATGTATTGTTAGAAGGGTCAGTATTTGGGAGTTGGTTAGATGCTTTCAACTTTGCAGGAGCCACGCAGCAGGCATTTTCATGGTCATCTTCAGGTGCATCCGAGTTTTATACCACAGGTGCTACCGCGCAGGATGGGAGTACCTTTAAGTTTGAAATGCGGTTGTCCCGTTCCAAACTCAAAGGTCTGGCTGCAACCACAGCCTTCAGAATTGGTATCGAAGCGACAAAGAGTGATTGGTCGGCTACCCTGGGCGATTTACCGGGTGGTAAGCAATCATCTGTCTTAGTCACATTTGAATAAATTTTTGCCGTAGCTGGTAAAAGGGGGCAGGGAGGCAATACATTGCATGACCTGCCCTTTTTGTTTAACATTAAAGATAATTTCATGAGGGCGATACGCTTATTATTCCCATTTATATTGTTGGCTGTAGCTTGTGATAAGACCAGCGGCGGAGATAATACTGTGGGTAAAGACAGTACGACAATCACCTATACTGCGAGTACTGAAGATTTTCCGAATCCTGAAAGAGGTTTTTATAGATATTCTGAGACGACTGTGGATAACTTTACGGCACTGGATGCTGCTACGCTGGCTACTTACAAGAGTGGTGCGACACCTTCAGGCGGTAGTTTTAGTGTGATGAGCACATTGGTGTTCCGGTATTTTATTATGACGGGGTATACAGGTAAATCATTACCTGCTACATTTCTGACGAATCTTAGTAAAGACTTCGCAACTGCGCGTGCAGCAGGTGTGAAACTGATACCAAGGTTTACTTATACGATTAGTGTAACAGCAGGTAGTTGTCCGGAAAGCTGGATCTGTACCCCTTATGGCGATGCGCCTAAGAGTGTGGTATTGAATCATATCAGCCAGTTAAAACCAATATTACAGGCAAATGCCGATGTGATCGCCACTGTACAGTTAGGTTTTATAGGAGTGTGGGGAGAGAACTTTTATACCGATTATTTTGGAGATGCTTCTTCCAACGGGCAAAAGCAATTGCTGGATAATAACTGGACAGATAGATCAGACGTGTTGAAAGCGATGCTGGATGCATTGCCTGCAGATAGAATGGTGCAGATCCGTTTGCCACAGTTAAAGCAGAAATTTGTGTATGGGGTAAGTGCTTTACCGACTTCCAGTGCCATGACGGCAGATGAAGCTGCGACAGGCACCGACAAGGCAAGGATTGGTTTTCACAATGACTGTTTCCTGTCCAGTGCAAATGATTACGGCACCTTTGCAGATTATGGCAGTTCTTCATCCGCACCGGTAGAAGCAACGACAGCCATGCGGAATTACACCTCAATGGATAGTAAGTATGTGGTAGTAGGGGGGGAGACCTGTAGCGATGCTTATAGTCCGCAGAATGATTGTGAACCTTCAGGACATGCAGAGCAGGAGTTTAGTGATATGCATTATAGTTTCTTAAATGCTGATTACAATGCAGATGTGAATAACGACTGGCAAACAGGTGGATGTTTAGATAATATCAAGCGTAAACTGGGATACAGACTGTTGTTGAAAGATGCTATCTTACCAACTAAATTAGCTACTACCGATTCGCTGTCAGTTACCATACATTTACAGAATGTGGGTTATGCAGCACCTTACAATCCACGGCCAGTACAATTGTTGTTGCGCAATACAGAGAGTAAGAAAACAGATACATTGACATTCACGACAGAGGTGCGCAAATGGCTGACGGGTGATGTAACTTTAAGACAGTCCTTTAAATTACCTGCAGGTATTACAGCAGGCACATATGAAGTATTGCTGAACTTACCGGATGGTTATAATTCGCTGCGCAATATGCCGGCTTATAGTATTCGGCTGGCGAATGAAAATGTTTGGGAGTCTACGACTGGTTACAACAACCTGAATCATAAGATCACAATCCAATAATATGATAAAATCTTCCGGACGTTTATTATCACTTGATGTAATGCGGGGTATCATCATGATCCTGTTGGCAGGAGAGAGCTGTAGGGTGTATGATAGTTTGCATGAGGTATCGCCGAATGCCTTTATAGCGCAGTTTTTTCATCATCCATGGCATGGGTTGCATTTCTGGGACCTGGTACAGCCGGCGTTTATGTTTATGGCGGGAACAGCGATGTATATTTCTTATGAAAGCAAATTGCGGAAGGGGGTAAGTTGGGCACAGAACTTCAAACATATATTAATACGAAGTCTGAAGTTGTTTATCTGTGGTGTAGGTTTGCATTGCATTTATGCGGGCAGGCCGGTGTGGGAGTTGTGGAATGTATTGACACAACTGGCATTTACGAGTATCATTGCTTATTTGTTTATCCGTAATTCATTCACGGTACAGATCATCGTAGGGTTCCTGTTAATTATGCTCAATGATGTATTGTACAGAACGATCCTGGTACCGGGTTTTGAACAGCCGTTTGTAGAGTACCACAATTTTGGTGCATACATGGATACGGTATTGATGGGTAAAATAAATACAGATGGCTGGGTGGCGATCAATATCATTCCGACGGCAGCACATACTTTGTGGGGCATGGCGGCTGGTAAGTTGTTAACCACCTCCCGCACGGGTGGGCAGAAGACAATGATTTTAATCGTCGCGGGTTTAATAGGATTAATACTGGGCTTTGCAGCAGACTGGTTTGAACTGTCTCCGATCATTAAGAGAATTGCTACAGCCGGATTTGTATTAGCATCAGTAGGATGGATATTATTGATCTTAGCATTCCTGTATTGGTGGATAGATATTAAGGAGCATAGCAAATATACATGGGTAGCAGTGGTAGTAGGTATGAATGCGATCTTCATTTACCTCTTCTTTGAAACGGTGGGTGGACAGTGGTTGAATGGGGTAGTGGCTATTTTTGTTCCGATAAAAGTATTATCAGCTTTTGTGACGTTGGGGTTAGAATGGGGATTGTGTTATTGGTTATACAAACGCAACATCTTCTTTAAGTTATAAAGCATTCATGAAAACGGGAATTCTCCAACGGGCATGAAATCTATTTTCAAAAAAGGGCGCTGATTTAATTCATGCGCCCTTTTTTGTTTATAAATATCTTTCTTTCAGAATTTGCATATGGTGCAGTTCATGACCGGCCATAATATACAGGATCGTTCTTACTGAAATAGGGTTACCGGCGGAGGTGCCTTTTATTGCTCCCTGTTCTTCAGTGAGATTTCTCACAATGAAATAATTCGCTGTTCTCACCGCTTTCATTTCTTCTGCAAGGTCCTTTATTGTTCTTGCATTTGCATCAGACAGTGCGACATAATCATCCTGCTCAAACCCGGGTAATCCTTGTTTTTCTCCCCTGATAAATGCCAGCAGGCGGTAGCCAAAGATCCTTTCCGTATCGATAATGTGGCCTAAAACTTCCTTCACGTTCCACTTGCCCGGTGCATAGGCATAGGCGCCTTTTTCCTCTGGAATACTGGTATAAAACTCATATCCCTTGTCTTTCAGTTCAAGTATTACCTGCTGTACAGGTGCATCGCCCACCTGTTTAATATAATTCATTTGATAATCAACGAATTCTCCTGGTTGTGGTTGGGTAGTTATCATGGCGGTAAATTTAGGTTAATAATACAAAAATAATTCTTCGCCAACCGAAGCAAACATAGACCTCTTCGGCTGTAGCAAATATAAACCTCCCCGGCGGTAGCAAGCATAGACCTCTTCGGCTGTAGCAAGCATAAACTTCTCCGGCGGTAGCAAACATAAACCTCTTCGGCTGTAGCAAGCATAAACCTCCCCGGCGGTAGCAAGCATAAACCTCCTCGGCTGTAGCAAACATGAACCTCTTCGGCCCTAGCAAACATAAACCTCTTCGACGGCCGGCCGCAGGGCTCCCACCGGAAAAAGACGTTGTTGCCTGTGGCATCCGTGTCTTTTCCCGAAAATTTCGTAATTTTATCATTATCTCAATACCGCAAAAATGGGGACAATCGGACTTACCTGTTTGTTAATTATCATTGTTAATATCATCGTCTCGTTCAAAGGATTCAGGGACCCTTCCTTCTTTGCCCGCTACGCCTTCGATGTAGACGGCATCCTTCTTTACAGACAATACGACCGTATTATCAGCGCTGGTTTCCTCCACGCCAATAAAACGCATCTTTTCCTGAACATGCTGGCCTTATTTTTCTTCAGTACCAGTTTAGAATACTTTCTCAGCAATGAGGCATACCTTACCATATATTTAGCCAGTCTGATAGGAGGGAATCTACTTTCGCTCTTCCTCCACCGTCACCACGGCGATTATACCGCCATTGGTGCCTCTGGTGCTGTCAGCGGCATCATCTTCGCCTCCATCGCCATTGAACCCGGCGTACACATAGGATTGTTATTCCTTCCTTTTCATGTACCTGGCTGGCTCTTTGGCATTTGCTACGTATTGTATTCCATCTACGGTATTCGTTCCCAGCGTGACAATATCGGGCACGATGCACACCTTGGCGGCGCCATGGTCGGCATGCTCACCGCCTTGTTGTTCCAGCCACTGGCAGTAATATATAATTACGGTACTATATTATTAATACTCCTGCCGGGCATATTTTTTATCTACATGGTTATCAGGCATCCGCACCTGCTGCTGGTGGATAACCTGTATTTCAAACGTCATCACAAAGGTGACCTCACCATCGAGGATAGGTACAACTCTGCCAAGGTAATAAGAGAACAGGAAATAGATGGTCTACTGGAAAAGATCCATAGAAATGGCCTCCGCAGTCTCACCAAAAAAGAGAGGAAAATATTGGAAGACAACTCCAAATTATGATAAAGAAAGTACTGAGAATAGCATTATTTACGATCCTTACACCTATTGTACTCGTTTGCATCTATCTCTTATCGGCCTGGGGGCTTTCCCGCATCACGGTTGCAGCCGAGCCATCAGAGCATAACAATATACCGATGTACATCCTCACAAACGGTGTACATACTGACCTTGTCATCCCTGTCAGAAACGAACAGATCGACTGGAGCAAAAGTGTACTCTTCGCCAATACCATTGGCAAAGACACCACTGCTGAATGGATCGCTTTTGGCTGGGGAGATAAAGGCTTTTACCTCGAAACGCCTACCTGGGCAGACCTGAAGTTCAGTACGGCCTTCAAAGCCGCTACCGGGCTAAGCACCGCTGCCATTCATGCTACCTTTTACAAAAGTCTGCGTGAAGGAAAAGATTGTATCCGCACCAGCATTGACAGCGCCAGATACGCAAGACTGGTTGCCTACATCCAGCAAAGTTTCAGGAGAGATGACAAGGGGCAGATTATGAACATTGTTACGAATGCGAACTATGGCCGCACTGATGCATTCTACGAAGCTAAAGGAAGTTACAGCCTGTTCCATACCTGCAATACCTGGGCGAACAGCGGCCTCAAAGCCTGTGGTCAACGTGCCTGTCTCTGGACGCCTTTTGACAAAGGAATCTTTTATCAATACAGGAAATAGCAGTAGTGTATCATTTTGGATTTAGTCTGGCCGGCCGCAGGCCCTTGCCGAATCACCTGTGCAATTGCCGTAGGCAACTGCACAGGTGATTCGGGTGATTTTTTAAAGAAAATTGATACTACCAGAATATCGCTGCTATTACAGCGTTGTATATGGCTTGATAATAGATATCAGCTTCTGTGTCCGCCACTCTCTGGCATTTTTTCTCAGGTGATATACCGTGTCATAATATTCACTGTCATCATAAACAAAATCTTCCGGAGAGTTGATGACTTTCACCTTCAGATTTTGCACCAGGTCGTTCTGGTACTTTTTAATGACGGCTTTATTGATATTATAAGCGTTCCTGGAATAAGTTGGAAACACGAAATAAAGATGTATGCCATTTTCACTGGCATATTGAGCCAATTCGTTTATTTTTTGAATACCATCCCAATATTTATATACAAATGCTTTTTTGTCCTTAATGGTAGCAGGTGCCGGACGATTCAGGTGTGCAACAACATCACCATATTCATTAAATGAAGTAATGGAGGCGATCGTTGTCTCTTTTTTAGCGCCAAATAATTTTTTAGAGATCTTATCAAATAAGTAATCCTTGTTGGTCTTTAACTGTTCAATGATGTTATCAGTAAAGGTCGGAAAATCTTTGATAGCAAGGGTTCTAAGGTATTTCTTAGCCTCGGGATAACTGTCAGCCGCTTCTTCATCCAACTTATAACGACCTTCATCCAGATAATATTCCGGAGAAAGAAAAATGAAGTCTCCTCTTCGCGCACTGTGCTTCAGTTCAGAAAGCATAAAGTCTAACCCCAATCCGGCATGGATTGCAAGATTTGTAACTGGTAATTTGATAGAATCTTCAATTTCCCTGCTGTCTATCCCATAGGCAACATTGGATCCACCGGCAAATATGACCCTTGGGCCTTTAAAACTGTTCAGTCTTTCATGTTTGAACCGGATCGCACTTACAAAATTACCTTCTGCTGACCTTGCATAATTTGCGCTTAGAGCAGCTATTAACAATGCAACGATTGCTGAGAATAATATAAATCTGGCAATAAACTTTTTCATACTAAAACTGGAAATAAATGAACTGTTGAGGAGAACCTTTAAAGATGGCGATAGTAAAAATGATCATGAAGTAAAACGACCACCGTACAGGTCTGGACCATTGTAAATTAATACCTGCAATAGCATATGGTTGTTCCCTCCCCAACCATTCAATGACCAGGAATAAGGCTATCAGCACTAACTGTGTTTTAGGAAAAACTTCTGGTGTGCTAAACAGGGATCGGCTAAATATCCCTTTTATGTAGTTAAATGCATAACGGAGACTCTCTGCTCTGAAAAAGATCCATGCAAAGGTCACCTGCGCAAAGGTGATGAGAATAGCGACCAGTTCTCTGAATGAGGGTAATACTTTTCCTTTAGCGGCGATTTCTATGTTATTTCTGTTCCTGTTAAAAAGCAACAGGGGTAAAAAATAGATCGCATTTAATCCACCCCAGAATATAAAGGTCCAGTTGGCCCCATGCCAGAACCCGCTCAGCAAAAATATAATAAAGGTATTGCGAACTGCGTTCAGCTTTCCTCCCCGGCTACCTCCAAGCGGAATGTATACATAATCTTTAAACCAGGAAGACAATGATATGTGCCATCTTCTCCAAAATTCAGCGATATCTCTCGAAAAGTATGGATAGGAGAAGTTTCTTAACAGTTCAAAACCTAACAACCGGGCTGTTCCTAATGCAATGTCTGAATAACCGGAGAAATCTCCATATATCTGGAAGGCAAAAAGGACAGCACCTAGCACCAATGTGCTTGCATGGAGGTGCGCATTGGATGAAAAAATTTCATTGGCGTACATCGCGCTGACGTCTGCAATCACAATCTTCTTGAAAAGCCCCCAGAGAATTTGTCTTAAACCGTCGCTGGCTCTTTCGGATGAAAAGTGTCTGGGATGCTGAACCTGTGGTAATAAATGGGAAGCACGTTCAATAGGACCAGCCACCAGTAAAGGAAAGAAGCTAACAAATACAGAGTAGTCAATAAGGTTCCGGGTTGGTTCACTTCTACCTTTGTATATATCAATTACATACGAGAGGCCATGAAAAGTATAGAATGAGATCCCTACCGGAAGGATGATTTTAAGTGTCCAGACGTTTGCCTGCAAACCAAAGTTGGTGAGCAGATCAGCGAAGGACAGCACAAAGAAATTATAATATTTGAAGAAGAGTAAAAATCCCAGGTTGATGGTAATACTTGTAATCAACCATAGCTTTTTCGACCGGGGAGTAGCTGCTTCACTAATTTTGATACCACTGTAAAAGTCCAGTAAGATCGAAAACGATAATAAGAAAAGGAAACGGTAATCCCAGCATCCATAGAAGAAGAGGCTGGAAACTAATATTATAATATTTTGTACTTTAGTATTTCCTTTTCCTACGAACCAATAAAGAAAAAATACTATTGGAAGAAATATTGCAAACTCTATGGAGTTAAATAGCATTAGCGTAAATGGATAATGGTTTAGTTTAGGTAGTGTCCGTTTGGAAATTAGAAAATTAAGTTGACTTTTTATTTTGTAACATTTACTTAAACAAAATTGTACTTATTTAAGTAGTGTATAGGACCTGTTTGTCCTTGTTTAAATTATTGATAATAGTATCATAATTCTGATAGGTTCCTATCTTTGTCACATGGATACGTTCAATCTGCCAATGGATCTGGTACAGGAAAATGACAATGTGCACATCATCGGTTATCAGTCTTCAGCAAATCTGGTGAAGAATAAGATCACCATGAACACCAACCTGTTTAGTTTCCTGCTGGCTGGCGTAAAAACAACGTTTTATGCAGAAAAGAGCGCCCGGATTGACCCATCTCAGTTCATCCTGTTATCTTGTGGCAATTGTATGATGAGCGAAAAAAATGCCCCTGAAAATGGCATTTACAAGAGTATCCTGTTTTTCTTCGATAATAAGATCCTCTCAGATTTCTTTATCAAATACCCCGGCCCACCCCAGGTTCATGTTGAACAGGCTATGAGCATAGCGGAACAACCTTTTGTTACCTTCCGGCTGGATCCTTTTTTACAGAATTTCCTACACTCCCTGGAGCTGATGCTGGCTACCGGCAAACCCATTTCAAGAGCGATGCGGGTACTCAAGTTCGAAGAGCTGATGTTGTATATGCTGGACAAGTACCCTCAACAGGTAATGAGTCTCCGTACTGCCAACAAAGACGAGCATGACTTCCGGCAGGCGGTAGAAGCACATATCGAAAACAATATCACCGTCGATGAACTGGCTTTCCTCTGCAATATGAGCACCTCTACTTTTAAGCGTCGTTTTGCAAAGATCTATGGTGTAGCGCCCAGTAAATGGTATTTACAAAAAAGGATGGAAATAGCGGCGACCTTATTATTAAACAACCGTGAAAAACCCAGTGATGTATATCATAAAGTAGGGTACGAAAACCATTCAAGCTTCACCCAATCCTTCAAACAGGTATTCGGTCTCACCCCCAGTGAATACCAGCAACAGAAATTGACCGTTTTACAATAGCTTTTGACCTGTTAGCTGTAAACCCGCTCCTATGGCGCGTCGTACTTTTGTATCACAAACAAAATACGAGGAACTATGAAGAAATTAAGCGCCTTATTAGGAATGATAGCCATCTTCGCTATCAACGTACATGCACAGACCTTTACCTTGAAAAGTAGTGACCTGGGTGGTCAGTTCTCCAACAAACAATATAATAGTATTATGGGGTATACCGGTGAAAACCAATCACCGGCACTATCATGGGAAAATGCCCCTGCTGGTACCAAAGCTTTTGCTGTAACTATGTATGATTTTGATGCTCCAACCGGTAGTGGTTTCTGGCATTGGGTGTTGTACAATATTCCTGCAGATGTAAAGGAAATAAAAGCGGGTGCCGGTAATGCTGCGAAGCAATTATTGCCTGCAGGAGCTATTCAGGGAGTAACCGATTTCGGTCAGCCAGGTTATGGTGGTCCTGCACCTACGCCGGGTTTGCCACATATGTACCTGATCACAGTATATGCTTTGAAAGCACCGTTAACGTTAGATAAGGGCGCTACTGCGGCGTATGTAGGGTTCAATTTAAATATGACAATGCTGGGTAAGGCTTCTATTATTGCTTACGCACAACATCCATAATTTTTGTTTTTAAGCTGGTTGCAGGCTTTTCTTTCAGGCTCTTTCCAGTTCTTTCCAGCCGGCTGCAGGCCACGCCGCCAACAAAAAATCCTTTTGCCTTCAGCAAAAGGATTTTTTGTTGGAATTTTATTCTATAAATGTCGTTTTCTTCCTCTTATAATATACCAGTATCTTCAACTTTTCATCACTTCGCCCTTTCCTGTTCCTGATCAGCCGTATTATCACTGTGATTCCGCTTCCGCGCAAAGGTATCTTTACCAAAGCGATATGTAAAAGCTATTCCTACTTTCTGAGAATCATACAGGCCTCTATGTGTATAATAACTATCCTTCACCCCGGCTGAATGATCGTTCTGTCCTGATGAACGGAAAATATCATCCATATTCAGTTTCAATGTTGCCTTGTTGTGCCACAGTTTCTTCTGCACAGCTGCATATATAATATACCGGGGATTGATGACTTCCTGTCCATTGATATTCTTACCTGAATAATCGCCACTTGCTTCCGCACTCCATCCATGTGTCAGATCAAACTGGTTATACAATCGTACCCTCACGGAATAAGTACCTGAATTTAGCGCTGTGGAGAATGCTTCTCCATGCAGCTGCATTTTTCCCGCCATTATATTTGCATTCATGTCCCACCATTTCGCAGGGTGTAAATTCAGATTGACAAGTAGCATGGCAATATATCCCTTCGCCACATTATCGGGTTTGGTAATGTAAATATTATCCACCACGTCACTCATCGTAAAGATGATATCCCTAAACCAGTTGTATTGCAAACCTAATCCCAGCCATTGTTTATACTGGTACTTTAACTCAGTCCTGTAATTCGTCTGTGGGCGCAGATTAGGATTACCCGTTTCATAAGTATAACTATTCGCAAAAGCCACAAAGGGATTTAATTGTTGGTAATTCGGTCTGTTCACTCTTCTGCCTATGTTCCAGGTCAGTGTTTGATTACCTGCGCTATCTAATTTGTAACTCAGGAACACAGTCGGAAATGCCTGTGTATAATTCCGCTTAAACACAGATGTTGCATACGCGGAATTCCCTGGTTGTCTGCCTGTAATGTTTGTATTCTCTACACGCAAACCAGCCTGTGCACCCCAGCGTTTCCATTTCTTCTTTGCACTGATATATGCTGCATTGATATTCTCATCATAAATAAAATGATTGGAATTACTATCCACCTGCACCCATTTCTCATTATAATACCTGGAGTCATAATCGTTTTTAACAAAACTGGATTTTGCGCCTGCTTCAATACCAATAGGATGTACATAATCAGCCTTCACCGCGAAGATCTGCATATCAGACCATAACCGATAATGGAAGAAATCATCGTCATTATTCAGGTTTTGTTCATCGTGATTGTTATAAGAAATATAACTGGCATCGGCAGAAAGTTCGTGTCCTTTATTATTGAATCTATGCAGGAAGTTCAGGTTGCCGCTAAAGTTCTTCCAGTTGGCATCACTATAAGTAAATCCTTTGCTGATGCTATCATTGTTAGCATCACTGGTATATCCCCTGGTATAAATACTGGGTCTTTGCTGTGCATTTACTTCAAACCCGATTACATTTTTTGCATTTAAATTATAATCCATACCCAGCCTGATCCCCTTGGTATTGGACCTGCCTTTTACATGTGTATGCAAATAAACACTCAGGCTATCTGCAAAGTAATCCCTGTTTGTTTTATCATCATCATACGCTGCATCTTTGTTATAACTGAAACTGGCAAACCAGTTCATCTTTTTATAATTGTAGTTGATATTCAAAGAATTGTTGGATCTGTTATAAATACCCTGACTGGTACTGAGCGAAACATTGCCTGTCAGCCCAAGAATGGTGTTTTTCTTCAATCTTAAATTGATCACAGCACCCCCACCTGCATCATATTTAGCTGGTGGCGCATCCATCAGTTCTATCTTATCGAGGGTGCTACCGGGTAATCCTTTCAGGTAGTTCGCCAGATCCTGGCCAGACATATAGGTGGCTCTGCCATTGATCAATACCAATACTCCTTTTCCATTTAGTTGGATGGTACCATTATGATCTACAGTCACCCCCGGTGTTTTATTCAGCACTTCCAGTGTGTTGCTGCTGGCGGCACTGATCATCGCATCTACATTCACGACAGTTCTGTCAATACTTTGTTCCAGCAATGGTTTTTTGCCAGTGACTTCTATACTCTTAAGCTGTACCTGTTTAGGTTTGGTGGTATCCTGTGCAGATGCCTGGATAATAGAAAATAGGCTGATAAAGATGGCGATTATGGGTTTCATTGCTGTGTTATTTTTAGCAAAGATTGGCCAGCAGCAGGGGGAAGCGAAATTTTAGTGATGTAACTGGCCATATCCGTGACGAAAACCTTATTTTCAAGGTTCGTCAGTCATTTTCACAGGTTCATCATTATTAGGTTGCAAAATGGGGGTTGTTACTCATATTTGTACCCAGAAATACAATCGATATGAAAACAGTGGGAAATTTGAGGATACATCTTATAGCCGCCGTGAGTTCAGGGGTGGTGTTGTTTATTCTGATAAGACAATTTGTACATACCATTACCGTCATGGACGATGAGGAGATTGCCTTTGCATTGACCGTAGGCTTTCTGGGGGCAGTATATACAGGACGGTTTTTATCTTTCTTATTCATTAATGAAAAAAGGGAGGTATCATACTTTTCCCTTATTATTCTTTCCATTATATTTTTATTATCCAGCTGTTTTACTTGTCTCTTTATAGGAAAGGCCCTTCAGCGGCAGGATTTCTTCCACGATTTCCTGTTCCCTATGTCGTTCCTGATCATGAGCCTGACCCTGGGCATGCTCATCAAACTATTCCGTACCCGGATCTTCGCACACTTACATGAGGCGCAGATCCTGGCGGCCAACAGCCAGAGTGAGCTGCAAAATCTGCAATCACAGTTAAGCCCGCATTTTCTATTCAATACCCTCAATAATATGTATGGTCTTTCTATTACAGCACCGGACAAAGTACCGGCACTGCTGTTGCAATTGTCCGACCTGCTGCGATACTCCGTATACGATGCCAAGGAAATGTTTGTACCTTTAAAAGATGAGCTGACATACATCAACAACTACATGGAGTTTGAGAAGATCAGGGTAGGAGAGCGCCTGCACCTGAACACGGTAATAGAGCCTTTTGACGATACAAGTGATATGATCGCACCGATGCTCCTGATCGTATTTATAGAAAATGCTTTTAAGCATTCTAAAAATACCACCAATGACAAGATCTATATCGAAATCATGATCAGGCGTTGGAGTGATAGCATCCTCTTCTCCGTAAAAAACTCCAAAGGAGAAGTACCAGAACACAGTGGTGGCCTGGGACTGGAAAATGTAAGAAAGCGCTTATCTTTACTGTATCCCAATCAGTATGACCTGAACATAGATGATGGAGATAAATATTTCACGGTACAGTTGCAGCTAAAAATTAAGAATCATGAGAAAGATCAATTGTCTGATAGTAGACGATGAGCCAATAGCGAGGCAGATAATACAAACGTATTGTAGTCACTTCCCGATGTTGAACATCATCGCCTCCTGCGGCAATGCGCTGGAAGCAAAAGTTATTGCACAACAGGAAGACATCGAACTTATATTTCTCGATATCAACATGCCGGTGCTGAATGGACTGGCATTTTTAAAAACACTCAAGTACCAGCCACAGGTGATCTTTACCACTGCTTACAAAGAGTATGCAGTAGAAGCCTTTGACCTGGCGGCTACAGATTACCTGTTAAAACCTTTTTCATTGGAAAGGTTCATTATAGCAGTGGATAAGGCATTGGAGAAATTAACAGAACCTGAATTCACCGCCAGCAAAAAGGAAAACTTCATCTTTATCAAGGCAGATGGAAAGATCTATAAAATACTGTACGAAGATATTTACTATGCAGAGGCCAGTGGTAATTATACCAAGGTAGTCACTAAGCAACGTACCATTCTCCCTACTATTACCTTCTCTGGTTTTGAAGAGTTATTACCTGCTCATTTATTCATCAGGGTACATCGTTCATTTATCATCAACAAGGGCAGCATTACACATATAGAGGGTAACCGGGCATTTATCAATACCACAGAGATCCCTATAGGCAGCAATTACAAAGACAATTTTCTGAAACAACTGGGGTTGTAAGCTTATATGCGCAGGCCTATTCCGGCAGAGATATAGAACATATTATAACCTGTTTCAACCCCCGTGATCAGGTGCTGTGGCAGCACATAACTACCCGATAAAGAACAGTTGAATTTCTTGTAGACAAATACAACGGGCAATGAGAATTCATACGAGAGTACATTGAATTGTTCACTGCTTTTAGTAACGGCTTCCGGTTGGGTAGGAATGAGGTTAAAAAGCTTCTTTTGTTCGTAATAAGTATTGCTGAAATTCTGTGTGCCGAAGTAAGCGTATGCGGATGGATTAATACCAATCGCAGCGTGTTTTTTGGGAAGGCGGATCAGGAAGAGATGATCTAATCCTGCGGCTGCACCTACGTCTGTTTTGTTGCTGAACTTCAGGTTGCCATTGATGTTGAAAGTGATCACCTTTGTTTCGTAAGCAACATTAAAACCAGTTTGTGATTTTACAACAGATTGAATGAGGCGGGTATCTTTTTCATACAGGTATTGATTGTAAAAGATATTGCCGGATACTTTTTTGTTTTGACCAAATCGATAACCACCTTCCAGGATAGTCGCAGTATAATCCAGTGTATTGACCGGGTTGTTAATGAAGATCATGCTTGCCTTCGCATACAATCCCATTTTCAGCTGGTAGCCGATGCTGGGGTTGAGCAGACTACTTTTTAGACTGTCGGTGCGACCGTAATAGGAGATCCTTGACTGGAAATCCAGGTCAGCGGTAAATACATTCCTGCGTGTGTCTGTCTTAGTCGTTTGTGTTGAGTCCTGTGCACGCAGGAGTAAGGGCATGGCAATACCAGCCAGCAAAAGGAATTGTATGCGGGCAATCATGATTTAATAAATGATGGTTACTAAAGGGGTGCGAGATTAATTGTTGGCATTTACATGACCGGATACGTTGGCGCTTGCGCTGGCAGACGGTTTAGCAGCGGTGGCAGTAGACTTCACGTTGGCGGCAGTGGTAGTAGTTGCTGCCTTTACATCATTAGCCGTGTTAGTCGCCGCTGTCTTTGTTGTAGTCGCTGCTTTATTTGCAGTACTCTTCACCTCACTGGTCGCTGCCTTTGTATCTACATTTGCATTTGCAGTTGTAGCAGAAGTAGTAGCTACATTTGTACCTGTTGCTGCCGTAGTTGTGTTTGAAGTAACACTTACGCCAGTCGTACCTTTCGCGCGTTGCACAGCAGCAGTCGTATTCGCCGCTGTATTACTGGTAGCTGTCGTGGTTTTGCTCACAGTCGATTGGGTTGCATTTGCTACTTTGCTGGTCGTTTTATTGACAACAGCTGCATTGGTCTTAGCAGCTACAGAACTGCTGGTAGCAGATGTAACACCTAAATTTACCTGGGAGAAACCTGCATAGCTAAAGAACATAGCGCCTGCCGTTAGCAGGAATTTGAAACGTGCATTCATGTTGATATGGTTTTAGGTGATTCAAAAAAATACGTACTGGAAGAAAATCCATAATTATGCCAGACTCAAAAATGCCTGGCATAATAAGTTTACGTAATCACCTAACTCATTGGTTTTGCTTTTTAAAAAAAGAAAACCAATTCGCCACCCTGCATTATTTGTTCATATGTAATCGCATGTCCTTTCAGTTCTTTTCCATTATAAAGCATACTCTTCCTGCCGCCTCTCTGAACAGCTTTCAACTGGAATTTTTTATTATCAGGCAATAAAATAGTGACCTTATCAAAAATAGGTACAGACAATTCATAGTTGTTACTTACCGGATCTACAGGGTAAAAACCCATCGCAGCAAACAGGTACCAGGCAGACATCTGTCCTGCATCGTCATTCCCACTCAGACCACCCGGTCCGTCAGAATATTCTTCTGCCAGAATTTTATGTACGGTTTTACTAGTCTTCTCAGGTGCAGTAGTGAAGTTGTACATAAAAGGGATCTGGTGCCCCGGCTCATTCCCATGCCAGTATTCATTCTTTCCAAACAAACTATCCAGTGAAGCTTTCAGGTTTATTATTTTAGCCAGTCCAGTTACATCCTGTGGAACGTAGAATGTGTACTGTCTGGGTGTTCCTTCAGTAATATAAGGTTCCTTCTTATCAGCATTGAATGGACTATACCAGCTACCATCTGCATACTTACCTCTTGCCATGCCTACCTTCGGATCAATGACATTATTATAATTCTGCGCACGCTTAGTCAATATTTCATAATCTGCTGTTTTGCCCAAAGCTATCGCCACTGTAGACAATGCATAATCATCATACGCATATTCCAGTGTACGGCTCACCTGTTCCTTCTTATGAAATGCAATGGGTACACTATCTTCCATCGGAATATATCCATACTTTATATAACTATCCAGTGCTCTTCTGCCTTTCCCATTTAAGTAATCATCGCCTTTGCTCATTTCAAAAGCGTTCTTCCGCATCAGTTCATAAGCTGCATTCACATCATAATCCCTGATCCCTTTATTGAAAGCAGAAGCAATAAAAGCCGTAGCGTGGTCCCCGATCATTGCAGCTGTATAACTATTCCAGCAGGGAAATATAGGTAGCCATCCACCTTGCTGTCCTTTCAACACTAAAGAGTTGACAAAGTCATTCACCAGGGTTGGCTGTAATATTTCAAACAAGGGTAATTGCGCCCTGTAAATATCCCACATAGAGAAATCATCATAATAATTCCCTTTGCTGACACGCTCATTCTGATAATCTCCTGCAAATCGCGGATACTTGCCATCTACATCATTGAACAACCTTGGGTGCTGCATAGCATGGTATAACGCCGTATAGAAAATACGTTTGTCTTTTTCCCTGGTTGTTTCCACCTGTATCTGGCTCAGTGCTTTGTTCCAGACAGCTTCATTCTTCGCTTTCAAGGCAGCAAAATCCCAATCGGGTATTTCAGCTTCCAGGTTTTTACGGGCATTATCAATACTGGTAAAAGAGGTTCCAATACGTACCCTTACCTGTTCACCTTTTTGCAGGTAATAAGCCGCATAGCCAGATTTATCTATGGTAGTCACTGTCTCTATCTGCATCACAAAGAAGCCACAAAAACCTGCCGGTTCTCCCCATCCCTGGTAAATACGATGCACAGGATTGTAACCTGTAATCTCATGTCTGTATGCGTTAATCTTCACAATACCTTCCTGCCGGTCACTATTTGCTGTCAGCAACAGGTACAGACTATCCGTCTTTTCCATAGTGAACTGGATCATGCTACATCTTAAAGTGGCTGTGATCTCCGTACTAACAGCAGGTAGGGTTAATTTGTAATAAGCAGGGGTACTGATTTCCTTGTCGTGGGAAAACGGTGTTGCATAGTTAGTTGTAAAGTGCCCGGTGATAGGCATAATGGTGAAACTACCATAATCCTGGGTACAGGATCCACTCAGCCAGTGTGTACCTCTAAACCCGGTCAACAGGCTGTCTCTGTAAGTATATGGCGGAAAACATTTGTTTTCGGTCGTATTTGTTTGTGGAGTCCATTGCGTCATACCAAAAGGCAGTCCAACTGCCGGAATGGTATTGGCATAAGATTCAGTGCCGCTGCCATGTTTCCGGGAAGAAGCCGTAGTGCTGGCTGCTGTGCCAGAAAGTGGCTGAACATAACGTAGAAGGTCTGATGTTTGGGCAGAAACACTTCCGTGGAAAAGGCAGGCGATGGCCGCCATTGATACAATTAACCGCATAGACACAAGTATAAAAAATAATTATGTCATTTTCTCCCGTTGTTTGCTAAATTTGAGCAGGCTTTAGGGGTGTTCCTTCACTGGGACTGAGAATTACTCTTCGAACCTGATCCGGCTAGTACCGGCGTAGGGAAAAGCAGCAGCTTAGCGCATGCGTACTCCTGGCCATTATACTTAAAATTTATATGGCATTATGAAGGAGTTTATCAGGGAACAGATCCTGGCTGTTCGGCAACAATCCCCGCTGGTTCACAGTATCACAAATTATGTAGTCATGAATAATACTGCCAATGCATTGCTGGCAGTAGGTGCATCTCCCATTATGGCCCATGCTCATTCGGAAATGGTGGACATGGTCAGGATTGTAGGAGCACTCGTCATCAACATCGGTACCCTCGATGAATACTGGGTAAAGAGTATGGAACTTGCTATCGGTCAGGCGAATACCCTGAGTAAACCATGGATACTGGACCCTGTAGGAGCAGGTGCAACCCCCTACAGAGATGAAGTATTAAAACAATTACTGGAACTGAAGCCTACCATTATCCGTGGCAATGCGTCTGAAATCATGGCCCTTGCCCGTAAGAATGCCGGCACCACCAAAGGCGTGGATAGCACACAGGAAAGCACTGCCGCTGTAGAAGCAGCTCGTTTTCTGCAACAGGAGTTTGGCAGTGTAGTTTGTGTATCTGGTGCCGTGGATATCATTGTTGGCAAAGACACCACGATATTATTATCAAACGGACACCCATTGATGGCAAAGGTGACAGGTATGGGGTGTACAGCTACTGCCCTGATTGGCGCTTTTGCAGCAGTTAATCCCAAAGATCCATTTTGTGCAACCGTTTCAGCCATGGCGCTCCTGGGTATAGCAGGTGAAAAAGCGGCTAAGGTATCTGCCGGGCCGGGTAGTATGCAGGTACATATACTGGACCAGTTATATCAACTGACAGATGAGGTAGTGGCTTCACTGATTAAAATAGAGGAATCTAATGTTTAATCGCAGATTATACCTGGTTATCAGCGAAGAAGCCTGCAAAGGCAGGGACCTGGTTGCAGTGGCGAAAGCAGCTGTGAAAGGGGGCGTAGATTTAATTCAGTTACGCGAAAAGCAACTGGATAATCCTGCATTTTTAGAACGAGCCCTTCGTCTCAAAGAAGCGCTCATTCCTCACAGGGTACCCTTGATCATCAACGACAACTTATGGGTGGCACAACAATGTGGTGCTACAGGTATACATGTTGGTAACAGTGATCTGGCGCCATTGACTATCATGGCTCAATGGCCTTCCTGCGGGATTTTAGGGTATTCTATAGAATATGAAAAACAGATCTATACAGCCGATGCGGTGGCTTCGGATTACCTCGCACTAAGTCCCATTTTTGCAACACCAACCAAAACGGATACCGTTACAGAATGGAAACTGGAAGGGATCAGGCATATCCGTGCACTCACAGATAAACTACTGGTAGCGATTGGCGCTATTCACGAAGGCAATGCTGCAGATGTGATTAAAGCAGGAGCAGATTGTCTGGCCATTGTATCTGCTATTTGCGGGGCACCTGATCCTGAAAAAGCAGCTGCCGCCATTCGTCTTCAAATAGAAAAAGCACTATGACAAAATATAAATATGTACCTGTGTTGACCATCGCAGGTTCTGACAGTGGGGGAGGGGCAGGCATACAGGCTGACCTCAAAACCTTTGCTGCATTGGGTTGCTTTGGAACATCCGCGATCACAGCGATCACGGTACAAAATACATTGGGTGTAACGGGGATCCATAGTATTCCCCCCGAAATTGTGACAGGCCAGATACGTGCCGTGATGGATGATATACAACCTGCTGCAATAAAAATAGGGATGATACATTCACCTGCGTTAGCATTAGCGCTTGCCGAAACGTTGGTATTATATCCCAATGTACCCGTAGTACTCGATCCGGTCATGGTGGCAACCAGTGGAGACCGGCTGATAGAATCAGCCACCATTTCAATACTGAAAGAGAAATTATTCCCTTTGGTATCATTGGTTACACCCAACCTGGATGAAGCGGCTATCCTGGCAGACATGCCTTTGCAGAACCTTGCTGATATGCAACAGGCAGCAGATCGTATTTTACAAACAGGTTGTAAAGCCGTGTTGGTAAAAGGTGGTCATCTGGCAGGTAAAGAATTGTTTGATGTTTATAAAGATCAGGGAAATATTGTGCATATCATATCCAGTCAGCACATAGATACTGCAAATACACATGGCACCGGGTGTACCTTATCTTCTGCTATCGCAGCTTATCTGGGTCGTGGAGAAAAGTTGGTGACAGCCATTGATAAGGCCAGTCAATATATACATACCGCCATTGCCGCAGGGCAACATGTACAAACGGGGAAGGGCCATGGCCCTGTGAATCATTTTTTTGCACCTGAAAAACAAATTACACATGAGTTGGAGTGAAAGGGCCTGGCAGCGTACTGCCCATATTTATGATGAGATTATTGAGATGCCATTTATAAAAGAACTGATAGATGGTACATTGCCCATAGAAAAATTTAAGTTTTACATTGCGCAGGATGCACTGTACCTCGAACAGTTCGGGCGTGCACTGTCCTTGATAGCGGCAAGAGCATATACAGTAGAACAGGTATTGCAATACACCCGTTTTGCAGAAGGTGCTATTGTAGTAGAAAACGCTTTGCATGCCGCTTATTTCAAAGAATACGACATTACAGAAAAGACGACTGCTTCTCCTTCCTGCCATCATTATAACAACTTTTTATTGAGTACCTGTGCATTGGCTTCGGTAGAAGTTGGCATGGCGGCAGTACTGCCTTGTTTCTGGATTTACAAAAGAGTAGGTGATTACATCTATGCACAACAAACAGGTGCAGATCATCCTTATCGTAACTGGATAGATACGTATGCGGGAGAAGCCTTTGGCGAACTGGTAAAGAAAGCGATCGCCTTCTGCGATGCAGTGGCCACAACCGCTTTGGAAGAGGCTATGCATGGGGCATATGAAAAAGCATGCCAGCTGGAATTTATGTTTTGGGACAGTGCATACAGACTTGAAAAGTGGAGTGTTTAAGTGATTGGTAGTCCTGATTTTTTTGCTATATTGAGGGCATGACCCAACAACAAAATCCACGAAAAACAATCGTCATCTTCCTGCTGATCACCTTAGCTATCAGTTCTATTTTTTATGCCTTCATCATTCATACAGGAAAAATCATGGGTGGTCGGGGCGTTTTTGTCACTGGTATGATGTGGAGCCCGGCATTGTCTGCTTTTTTGACCTCATGGATCATAAAAAGGCCCATCAGTGCCATGGCCTGGAAATGGGGAGAGGCCCGTTACCAGTTATGGAGTTACCTGGTGCCACTATTATATAGCCTTGCTGGTTATTTAATTATATGGACGGTGGGTTGGGGTAAGTTTTATGATCCGGAGTTTGTAGGTGGTGTTGCTGAATCTTTTGGTTTGGAAAAGCTACCCAAAGGAATTGTGATAGCATTATATATACTATTGATGGCAGGTTTCGGTATGGTGCGCAGTGTGTCGAGCGCATTGGGAGAGGAGATAGGCTGGCGTGGATTCCTGGTTCCTGAAATGTACAAGGTAATGGGGTATACAAAGACCTGCCTGATAACAGGTTGTATCTGGGCGCTCTGGCACCTGCCTATATTGTTGTTTGCAGATTATAATAGTGGTACCCCTGCCTGGTATGGTTTCTCCTGTTTTTCCATGCTGGTGATCAGTGGTAGTTTTATTTATGCCTGGTTCCGCCTGAAGTCTGGTAGTTTGTGGACGGCGGTGTTGTTGCACGCCAGTCATAACCTTTTTATACAGGCAATTTTTACACCACTCACCCTTACTTCCGATAAAACTAAGTACTACTATGATGAATTTGGGATAGTAATTCCTATCTTGAGTGTGTTGGTAGCAATTTATCTCTGGAACCGGAGAGGAGAGTTACCGGCGCCAAAATAAGAACAGCTACATGAATGCATCTACGCGTCCCTTTGTATTATCAGGAGGGGGAGCCAGGGGATATGCTCACCTGGGAGTACTGAAAGCCTTTGCCGACCAGGGGATTACACCATCCGCCATTGCCGCTACGAGTGCCGGTTCTATTGCCGCCGCTTTTATCTGTGATGGGTATACAACGGATGAAGTGAGAGAAATATTCCAACGCAATAAGATCGGTCTCTCCATGGAGTGGCGTAACTGGCGTACAGGCCTCCTCTCGTTAAAAACAGTAGAGAAGGTATTGACGCAAACCCTTCGCCATCAAAACTTCGAAGAGTTAGCAACACCATTGTACATCGCGGCTACCGACTTCAACAAGGGTACACAAATGATCTTTGACAAAGGTCCGATCATCCCTGCCGTCTTAGCGGCATCTTCCATTCCATTATTATTTCAGCCGGTAGTGATAGATGGAAGTCCTTATGTAGATGGAGGTCTCACTGGCAATCTGCCTGCCGAACCTTTGCTGGAAAAATACAATGACATCATTGGCGTGCATGTAAATCCGCTGACAGAATATCACCCTGAAAATGGGTACCTGGCCAATATCGATCGCACCTTACATCTGGCCATCCGTGAGCCGGTATTGAAAAATAAAGCACGTTGTCAGTGGTTTATAGAACCGGATGGGTTAGGGAAGTTTGGGATGTTTGATTTTAAGCACTTTGATGACATTTATAACATAGGATTGGAATACACGCGTCAGCTTTTTTCCTGATAAAACAGGACATTTTTCCCATGCTGGCAGGGGCAATCCTAAAAATAATTCTGAACTTTTTCCTCAATATCGCGTACCTTATTCCTGAATTATGAGCATCGATTACACTATCAACCCGCTAGGCGATCACTCCCTGATCATTGAATGGTCACAAGAAATCTCACCAGCTGTTCACGACAAGGTCATGAACGTGTATAATCACCTGCTTACCATGCAGCTGCCATACATTCTCGATATCATACCAGCTTACGCTTCGCTTACAATCGTATACGACATCCTGTTAGTTCGCCGCGAGCAAAACAACAATGCCTTTACGACGATGCAGTCATTGATCGCACCGGCATTAACCGCTCCGCTCGTTATACAAGAGAGGACATCACGCCTCCTTGAAATTCCTGTGTGTTACGATCCTTCTCTCGGGCTGGATCTGGTTACTATGGCATCTCAGAAGGGCATGAGCGAAGCCGACATCATCGACCTACACACATCACAGACATACACCGTTTACATGCTGGGTTTTCTACCGGGGTTCCCATATATGGGCAAGGTAGACGATCGCCTTGCTACGCCAAGGCAAAAAAAGCCCCGCTTAAACATTTCGGCGGGCAGTGTCGGCATAGCCGGGGGGCAAACCGGCATCTACCCATTAGCATCACCAGGGGGCTGGAACATCATCGGCCAAACACCTATCAGAATGTTTGACCCTGCATTAGATTCCCCCTGCTATTGTCATCCCGGCGATGAGGTAAAATTCATACCTATCTCGCTGCGTGAATTCCATAAAAAGATATAAATGATACAGGTCATCCAACAGGGTTTACTGGATACAATACAGGACGGGGGCAGATATGGCTACCAGCATCTGGGCATCAATCCCGGAGGCGCCATGGACAGAGCCGCCATGTATGTCGCAAACATTCTCGTAGGCAACAATCCGGAAGCCGCCGTAATAGAGTTACATTTTCCTGCAGCTGTATTACTGTTTGAACAGGATACCCTCATCGCCCTTTCCGGTGGCGACTTCGGCGCGATGGTGAATGAACAGGCTTTAGTTACGAATCAACCCATCTGGATATCGCAGTTGTCGATATTACGTTTTACTAAACCAGTCTCTGGCGCACGTTGTTATATCGCTGTGAGAGGCGGGCTCTCGACCACGCCCTGGCTGGGTAGTCACAGCACCCATCTCAAAGCGGGTGCCGGTGGGTTTGAAGGCAGGAAGTTGCAAAAGAACGATCGTATTCCGGTGAATCATGTTGATGAAGATATCGACAAGGCCTTGCGAAATAAATACCTGCATGCTACCCAACAAGCCACGCCATTACCCTGGCGGGCAGATGTGCGGGATCTGTATTCAGATGGCAGTGAGATCAGGGTGGTGACAAGCCTTGAATATCCTGAACTGACGCCCGCTTCGCAGTCGGTATTTACCACCCACCAATTTACCTTGTCGGAACATTGTGACAGAATGGGATATCGCCTCAAAGGACCGGTACTACACATGATCAAAGAAGAAGAACGGCTCTCGGCCGGAATTACCAGGGGTACCGTACAATTATTACCAGATGGCCACCTGATCATACTCATGGCCGATCATCAGACAACCGGCGGTTATCCGCGCATCGCCCACGTTGTAAGTGCTGACCTCCCTATATTAGCACAGTTACTACCACACAGCCAGATTACCTTCAGGATCATTCCTCATGACGAAGCCGAAGAGTTGCTTATCGCAGCAGAGCAACACTTGCATTTTCTACAAAATGCCTGTAACTTACGATGGCAGGAATGGCTGCAACACAACCAAAAATAAGTATGTACATCGACCTGAACTGTGACATGGGCGAAGGTATGCCTAACGATGCCGAAATAATGCCTTACATCAGCAGTGCAAATATTGCCTGTGGCTATCATGCCGGAGATAACGGCACCATGGAACAAACAATCACCCTCGCACTGAAACATCAGGTGGCGATCGGTGCACACCCGGGGTTCAGGGACAAAGAGAATTTCGGCAGAACAGAACAACGATTGTCAGATGCCGAAGTCTACGATTTGATTGCTACACAGTTATATACTTTAGACAAAGTATGTCTTTCGCTGGATGCTACTATCCGACATGTGAAACCACATGGCGCATTATATAATATGGCAGCCAGAGATCAACACTTATCAACCATCATCGCACAAGCCATCAGAGATACCAATCCGGCCCTATGTTTATTTGGACTGAGTAACAGCTGGCTCATAAAAGCGGCGGCAGCTATGGGCCTTAAAACAGCCAGTG
The DNA here is from genome assembly GCF_034274695.1 of Chitinophaga sp. LS1. NCBI lineage: Bacteria > Pseudomonadati > Bacteroidota > Chitinophagia > Chitinophagales > Chitinophagaceae > Chitinophaga > Chitinophaga sp. LS1. The sequence goes on along the minus strand of NZ_CP128362.1, from coordinate 102,529 downwards.
AGGTATTTGCAGACAGAACTTATCAGGAGGATGGCTCCCTTACACCACGCAGTCAACCCAATGCCCTGATAGACAATGAAGCAGATGCGCTGCAACAGGTATTACAAATGGTAACAAAGCAGGAAGTAACGACTGTCAATGGAAAGACAGTACCGATTCGTGCCGAAACCATTTGTCTGCATGGAGATGGTGCGCATGCAGTGGCTTTTGCAAAAGCAGTGCATAAAACTTTAGAAGAACACCACCTAACCATACAACACACTTGAACAAACAACGCTCTTCCATCCTGCTGGGTGCCGCCTTTTTGATGGCTACATCGGCAATAGGTCCGGGGTTCCTGACCCAAACGACTGTTTTTACACAGCAGCATGCCGCTGCTTTTAGCTTTGCTATTTTCGTATCTATACTGTTGGATATCGGTGCACAGCTGAATATCTGGCGGATACTGACAGTGAGCCGCTCCCGTGCCCAGGATCTGGCCAATGAATTGTTGCCCGGATTGGGTTATTTTCTGGCATTCCTGGTGGTGCTGGGAGGTCTTGTGTTTAACATCGCTAATATTGGTGGGTGTGGATTAGGGTTAAAAGCACTATTCGGATTAGATACTTTGTATGGCGCTATATTGAGTGGTGCTATCTCTCTCTTTATATTCTGGATGAAAGAGGCGGGAAATGCCATGGATCAGTTTACCCGCTATTTAGGGATACTGATGGTGTTGCTCACATTGTATGTAGCCATCAGTTCTCATCCTCCTGTAATGGATGCCTTGCGGCAGAGTGTATGGCCGGATAATGTAGATACTAAATCAATTATTACGCTTGTAGGTGGAACAGTAGGTGGGTATATCAGTTTTGCAGGTGCACATCGCTTGCTGGATGCTGGAATAGGAGGGCGTGAATCTATCCCACAGGTAAACAGGAGTGCGGTAAGTGGAATTTTAATTACAAGTGTGATGCGGAGTTTGTTGTTTTTAGCGGCATTGGGTGTGGTGACCCATGGCTTTCAGCTGGATAGCAGTAATCCTCCTGCATCAGTATTCAGGATTGCTGCCGGTGAAATCGGTTACCGTTTCTTTGGTATGGTGATGTGGAGTGCCGCGATCACCTCGGTAGTAGGAGCAGCGTATACCTCCGTTTCATTTTTAAAAACATTCCATCCTTTTATAGCGAAAAATGAAAAATGGTTTATTACCTTTTTCATTGTATTCAGTACCGTGATCTTTGCGGTGGTAGGTAATCCTGTTCAATTGCTCATTATAGCAGGAGCGCTGAATGGATTGATACTACCTGTCGCACTGGCGGTTATGTTGGTAGCGGCATCCAGCATGTTGAAGGATTACAAACATCCTTTGGCATTGTCACTGATAGGCTGGGTAGTAGTAATAGTCATGGGTTGGCTGAGTATCCTCACGCTGAACACGTGGATCATGTAAGATATTTTTCTGCGTTATGAATAAACAAATGCTGTTAGTAGCAACAGGTATCATTGGCCTGATTGTACTATTATCCCAATGCATCAAACAGCCGGTTACTCAGGATCTGAGAGGAGCCGCGTATGCAGGTGCGAATACCTGTGCGGGTTGTCATCAGGATATTTACAATCATTATTTACAGACAACCCATTTTAAAACGACCAGCAAGGATATATTAGGTTCATTTCCAGCTTCCTTTACCTATGATAATGGTGAACGGGTGTTGATGTCCGTTACTGATAGTGGCAAGGTACAAGGTTCTCATCTCTTTCATTTATCAGTAGGCTCCGGGCGTCATGCACAAACCTATTTATACTGGCAAAATGAGAACTATTTTCAGTTGCCGGTATCTTATTATGTCAGTGCAGGTCATTGGGCGAATAGTCCCGGTTTTCCTACTTCCCATCCTAAATTTGACAGACAGATCCCCAGTACCTGTTTTGGTTGCCACAGTTCTGCTGTGGGTATCAAAAACGTCACAATGATAGGCCGTAGTTTGAACGAAACCTTTGAAAAAGGGAAGCTCATTTACGGCATCGATTGCGAGCGTTGTCATGGTCCTGCAGCCGCACATGTCGCTTATCATACTGCGCATCCGAACGAAAAGAAACCCATGCATATGACAGCTGTCCGTGCGCTTGGCAATCAGCAACAACTGGATATGTGTGCACTGTGTCATTCCGGTTTAAAGACACCACAGAAATCGCTCTTTGGGTATAAACCCGGTGATGCTTACGGCGACTATTTCTTCCCTGATATCAGTGGTCCTTCCAGGCCATCGCAATTGGATATACATGGTACCCAATACCAGTTGTTTACAGCCAGCCGATGTTTCAAAGAAAGCAGGCAGATGAACTGTACCACCTGTCATGATCCACATCAGAATGAAGCGAATAATACAGTAGCATTTTCTCAGAAATGTATGCAATGCCACCAGCAGCAACCTTCGCCCCGGTGTAAGTTTGATAAAATGGCGGTGTTAAATTGTATTGATTGTCACATGCCGAAATTACCTTCATCAAAGATTGTATTGTCAGGTGCCTATTACCTGCGTACCCACCTGATTGGTATTTATAAACAATAACTTAACACAGGGCATTCAGTTGGATTTTTACCTTTGCTGCGATGTTAAGAAGAACCTTATTCAAAAGAATGGGCGGCTTGTTATTGGCGCCTGCATTGCCATTGAGTACGCTGGCGGCAACCGGTGCAAAACCCGCATTGCGCATCGCCCATCTCACAGATATTCATTTGAAAGACAAGTTTGATGCGCCCCGTCACCTACGGGATTGTTTACATCATGTACAGTCGCATTCACCCAAAGTAGATTTTATTCTCAATGGGGGAGACCTGGTATTTGATATGAACAAAGAAGATCTGGCGACTAACGAGGCGCAGTGGAAACTGGTGAAAGGGGTGTTCAAATCAGAATCTGGTTTGCCCATGTATTCAGTGTTGGGGAATCATGACATCTGGTGGAAGGAAAAGAATGAAAAGGAATATGCTTTACAGCAGCTGGAAATGGCGAAGCCTTATTACAGTTTTGTAAAAGGTGGATGGAAGTTTATATGCTTAGATAGTGTGCACCTGGATATTGACAATACGTGGTATATTGGAAAATTGGGTGAGGAGCAGTTTCATTGGCTGGAAAGCGAATTGAATAATACAGATAAGAACATGCCGGTGTGTGTCTTATCACATATCCCTATACTTACAGCTACATTAATGATTGAGGATAACATTGTCAATAAGTGGACGATGTTGGGTGGAGATATGCATACGGATACAGCTGCGATCATCAGTTTGTTTTACAAACATCCGAATGTGAAATTGTGTCTGAGTGGGCATATACATTTAAGAGATAAGGTGGTGTACAACAATGTGACTTATATCTGTAATGGTGCGGTGAGTGGTGCCTGGTGGGAAGGGAACAGGAGGGAGACGGCGCCGGGGTATGGGTTGATTGATTTGTATGCAGATGGGACGTTTGCAGAGAAGTATGTAAATTATTAAAGAGTCTTGCGGCAGCAAGGAAGGTTTTGCTTCTTGCTGCCTCCATTTCGCTCTTTTTAAACCACTGTTTTCAGCTACTTTTCAGGCCTTAAATTTCAATATCCCCTCCGGGAAAATCTTCCGGTTTTTTCGAAACCGGCATAGCTGTTTCTTCAATCGCCCATAGAGCCATGCGTGCAGGCATCCTCTGGATGCCTTATGGAAAGAAGGAGGGTACCCGCAACCTGCAAACTTTTGCAGATGAATTCGCTACCCGTTATCAGGAAAACTAACCGTTGATATCAATATATTTTTATATTATAAAAATATATTATCTTGTGGTTCGCTATGAGATACACATTATTTATCCTTGGAATAACCTTGGGGTTTATTGCTTGTAAAAACTCAGTTGCCAGTAAACCTGAATCTGAAATTGAAACCGCCACCGAATCCGCGCCCCCTGTAGCAGAGTTGGATTCCGTAGGTAACTATGAAGCATTGGATACAGCCCTGAGTTTTGCCGGCATATGGGTGAATGAAGGATATGTAAATGACCTGCATATCACACAATCCCCTCGTCTTTGCAGAGCCGATAGTATTAGTTGTCTGGAGATCCCGGCACGCACATTGATGGTCACCAGGTATATTGGTGGTTTCCATGATGGCGCAGCAGATCTGGTGGTTGTGAAAAGTGGAGATCAATACCTTTTTACCAGCCCTGACCGTAGTAAAAAATATGCTGATACTATCCAGATTTTTTCTCCTACAAGGATCAAAATTCGCGATACCTATCTCTATAAATTAGTGAAGGGAGATGTGACTAAACCTGATTGGGGAATATTGGAAGAGTTGTTATTCAGTGGTACTTATCATCTGGAAGATGGGAAGAAAGTGGTGTTTGGAGAGAATGACACCATCACAGGGTTGGATCTATTTACCCATTATACGCCGATCATTGATGATTGGTATGCTGAAATTAACAATGATGTAGATTATATTGAATTCCAAACATCGGAGAATAAGAGAGAGAAATATGGATATAAGTTTTTTATGGATACGCTGACGATCTTTAAAACCAAGTGTCTCCAGGAAAATAGCAGAACAAAAGCGTGCACATTTGAGACTTATGGTGATAAAGTGTATACACTGATAAAAGAAAAATAGCGGTTCCGCATCAAATCGATAGCAATAGCCTTTTTGCCGGCCGCAGGACACAATCTAAAAAAAGATCGCTTTTACCAAAGGTAAAAGCGATCTTTTTTTAGATTGTTAATTTCCCTGACCTGATATCTTCCGTCATCCCCTTATAAGAGAAAGGTACGCTCCACATTGCTCCGGAGGATCGGCAATCGTTCATCTTCGTATTCAAAAGGCCTGCTATCTTGGGTTATAAATAGAATAGAATCTTCATTTCCGCTGCAAACTTAAAAAAAGAAAAACTTGTTCCTTGCTACCGCAGGCCCAAACAGCGCATTTCATTCCTCCTTAAATATCACTCAAAAATAATTTCAATCATTAATCCCAAACCTTCACATTTAGATTTTATATACTATATTTGACCCTCCAATTTTAGCATATCGAAGGGCCTAATACGAACGTGAATTCTGAGACTATGAAATATACCATCCTTTTCGCATCAGCATTTATGCTAATGACGAGTTGCAGACAACAAGCGATAGATACTGCCAATAACGATAGTGTCTTCACCCTTGAATCCGCACCTCCCATTGCACAACATACCGATGATGCAAATGTGCTGAAAGTGTACGTCGAAAAAAACGGCACCATCTTCGCCAATGGCACTCAGGTCACCATCACCGAATTGGACAATCAATTGAAACAATTGAAGGAAAAAAACGGCATTGTCTGGTACTCAAGAGACAATCTTTCTGACGATCCTTCACGCGAAGCAATGGCTGCCGTCAACGAAATATTGCAATATGAATTAAGCGTGAAGTTTTTCGCTGACAAAGAATTTACAAAAGAAGCTGATTTATAACGCATGCAAGGGCGGATTTTCAATGAAAACCCGGGCGTATAAATCCTAAGGCAAACGAAGTGCCTACACCCAATAAGGCGCCCGTAGCCACATCCGTAGGATAATGTACCCCCAGGTACATCCTGGAATAGCCTATCGCCGATGCCCATACCATGGAAGGCGCTATGATATACCATTTGGGATATGCCCTGGCCAGCGCCGTAGTAGCACTGAAAGCAGAAGAAGTATGACCAGAAGGAAATGAATAGGATGTAGGTTCGTACACTGCTTTCAGTCTTACATTACTTACAAAGGGTCTGGGTCGCTTTACAATCACTTTAATCAGCGTATTCAGAAGGAAAGTAGTCGCTGTACTACTTGCAATATACAGGGCGTTCTGCTTCATGTCAGGATCGTTTTTAATTAACCCTGCTGTCAATACCACTACAGGTATGCCCACATCTACATAATCATTCATATTGGAAATAGTGCGCCACATCTTTGTCTGCCCCGGCGTACGGTGAGCCGCCAGATCTTCGAGCACACGATCATCAAACTGTTGTAATTTTGATTGGGCAAATGTATCAGGGTGTAAAAATATTAACAATGCCGGAATGATGTACCATTTCATGGGTACAAATGTAGTTATTTGGCATGAGGATATAATAAAACGAACATTCTCAGTAGTATATATCAATTTCAATTTTCTTAGAAAGAATCGCCCGGCTCTCCCATGCAGTTGCCTGCGGCCGGCTTGACTAAATTCAAAATGATTCACTACCAGATTCAGGACTTTAGTTCAATTGTATATATAATAGAACTAATATTCTCAGACCTTTATTTCATATGCTGATAAACGAACCCAATATTTCCTCCCCCTTACTTCATTTGCTGATACAACAACACCAACACAATCAAATCCTTCAACTTATCCCTCAATATCGCCAACGCATACGTCAACTGATTCTCCACCGTCCGCTTACTAATTCCCAACCTCACCGCAATCTCCTCATTCGTCAGCTGCTCCTTCCTGCTCATCAAAAATATCTCCCTACACCTTTTGGGCAACCCTGCCAACGCCGCCATCAATCTCACCTCCAACTCTGCCTCCCGCAATTTATCCACTGCCGTATTCCGTTCTTCAGATTGTGATAGCAATTCCAGCGTATCTGTATAAGTCACCCGCTGCTGTTGCTGCTGATGCGCCTTTCTATACACATGATAACGCGCTGCCGTGGTCAGATACGCTGGAAAAGACTGTATCTGCAACTGCGTCCGCTTCTGCCATAAATTGAGGAAAATATCATGTACTACTTCTATGCAGGTCTCCTGATCTTTCAGATGATGAAATGCAGTCGTATACACCCTGTACCAGTACCGGTCATACAAAAGCGAAAAAGCTTTTGAATGACCCTCCTGTATTGCCTCCCATAAATTTTCATCTGCCGTCTGATCATTAATCATAACAGAATCAAGATAGGAGTTTTCAACAAAAAATCATAATCAGTACAACCGACCACCTTTTAATTCCGGATAAAACTCCCCGTCACCGTTTTCGCCCCGTGAATGACCACGAAATACATACCCGGTTGCAGAGCAGAGATATCCAGCGTTTGCTGTTGCCCTACTACCGACATCTTTCGTACACCTTTCAGATCGTATACGGTAATATATTTCCCATTCACATCCACTCCTGAAAATTGAATGGTATTTGTAGCCGGATTAGGATAAATCACCAGTGAATTGTTGGCAATCCGCTTCATAAAAGAAGCTGGAATCTCCTCAGGGTGCAGCACAAACTTTACCGCATCTGCAATCACATACCCATTTGCAGAATCATTTCGTATCAACACATTCCCGGTTGTCCCTGCTGCAAAATCATACGTACCTAAATATTTCCACACCCCATTATCTATTTGCTGATTAATGATGTAACTACTGCTACCACCTGAATAATTTACATCCACAGGTGTATTGGAAGCTCTATTAGTGCCGGAAGACCATCGCATATACACATCATATGTACCTGCCACAGCCAGATCAGGAGAGTATCGCATACTCTTACCACCGGTAGCACCTGTATTCATATCCACCATATAATTTGTACTATAATACCCCGGTAATGAAGTACTGCTGTTCCAGGTACCTGTTGCCACCGCTCCCGTATTATCCACAAAAACGATATTGGCCGAAGGCATATCTTCCACCACATGTCCCAGTGCGCTCTCTACCGTAGCTACTGAGGATACCCTGTAATAATAAGTCACATCATTCGTCACATTGGCATCTGTATAAGTAGTGCCTGTAATGCCCGAAGCTATTAATGTATAGGGTCCTGTTGCTGCTGTAGCTCTGTACACATTGTAGCTGGTAGCACCTACGGCAGTTTTCCACCAGTTTAACTGCACCACCTGATTCCCCGCTTCACTTGTTAAGTACATGGGCAGGTCAGGTGCAAAACCGACAGGATCAGTAGTAGCCGAAACTTCCCCGCTATTGCCATACACATAATAATAAGTCGTATTGGCTGTTAATCCTGTATCAGAATAATTGGTCGTAAGCACTGTATCAATGATGGTATAAGGTCCGCCACTTATGGTCGCACGCTTTAACTCACCTACTGAATCCGGAGGTAGCGCCAGATTAATAGCAGTAGGAGACACTCCATATGCTCTCAGACTGCCTGACTGTGGCTGTCCGGAATTCTGTGCGTCAATAAACCATTGCTGCATAAACTGCCCCTGATTCTCTCCATTCATCAGGTTCCAGCTCCAATCGAAATACTGCGGTTTCCAGAAGTTATCGAAAATATACCCGATCCAGCCTAATTCCGGATGCGCATCCATATAAGTTCTGAAAGGTGTACCCCACGCAGTCGTTGTACCATGTGTCACCGCATCTGAATAACTACTGTTATCATTCCAGCCAAATTCCGTTACCATCACGGGAATGGTCTGCGCAGCCGTACCAAACTTCGTATTCAGGTTAGCCGTTGTTGCTGCTCCCTGATTAGGATAAATATGATATACATATACCAGGTTCGCTCCCGTCATCGGATTGGCCAAAGCACTGTTTACACGCGTGCTCCATTGCGGTCCACCTACCAGGATAATATTTTTAGGCGCCACTGCCCTGATCGTATCAATCACTGGTTGTATATAACTCTTCCAGGTCGCCCATACATCCGGATTGATCGGTTCATTATATACTTCAAACAATACATTCGGTGTATTCGCATACTTTGGCGCCACATATTTCCAGAAGTTCATCACTAATACCTGCGGTATACCACCTGAACCATAATTAGAAACAAAATGCAGATCTACGATAACATACAATCCCTTAGCAATCGCCTGCTGTACATAAGGATCTATGATATCAGCAAAACTCTGTGCCGGATCGCTCACCTTGGCACACGTCACCTGCAACCGTACAACGCGGGATTGCCAACCTCTGCCGGCATCCGCCTGCCATTCCAGCATTTCGCTGATAGATTTGGTATTACAGGTGGTACATTCATTATTATGCTCCGGCGCCAGAATAGATACACCTCTCAGGGTAATATTGTTACCAATGGAGTCTTTGATCCGGTTACCATCTACATGGAGCCAGGGTACCTGGGCAAGAACTGCAGAATAAAATGCAAGGAATAACCATAGTAAAGTTAGGGTCTTCATAAAAGTGGAATTAAAGAGTGAAAACAAACAGTACTTAAATTTAAAAAAAAAACTTCAAAACTATGTGTGTGTCTTCCCCCCATTTGTCTCTTTATTAATGTATGACCAGGGAAGAGTATCTCAAACTATATGAAAAGTATGATGCCGGACTTTGCAATAGCGAGGAACTGGAACTATTGCATGCTTACCAGGATGATTTTGAATTGCTGAACCTACCCTGGAATCCTGCGATGGGAGAGGAGTCAGTGATAAAAGCACGTAGTTTTCCCCGCATCCAAAAGACCCGGATCTTCAGCATACTTTCAGCAGCAGCGGCTATTCTACTGCTCATTGGAACAGGTCTTTTTTACTTCCTGCATCCTGCAAAAGAGGTAAAAACTACTGGAATGAGTATTCCACACATACTACCCGGTGGTACTCAACCAACGCTCACATTATCCGATGGTTCAGTTGTGACACTGGATAGTCTGCAAAATGGTACGCTGGCAAAACAGGGCAATACAACGATTACCAGTCACCATGGTCAGCTGACCTACGAAGGCGCCGACGAAAAAAACAACATAGTATATAATACCATCAATATCCCTAAAGGAGGTCAATATGCACTGGTACTTTCTGATGGTACCAAAGTATGGATCAATGCTGCTTCCACACTGAGATTCCCTGTTCGATTTGGAAATGAACGGATCGTAGAACTCACTGGTGAAGCCTACTTTGAGGTGGCCCAACAACCGGCACACCCATTCAAAGTAATTACAGGACACAAAATGAACATCGATGTACTCGGTACCCACTTTAACGTGAACGCCTATGCAAATGAACCAAAGGGAATCGTATCTCTGATGGAAGGCAGCGTGAAAGTCAGCGATGCGCAACATACCTGTATCCTGAAACCCGGCCAGCAGGCATGGTCAGATAATGACCTGCGCGTGGCAGATGAGATGGATGAAGAACAGGTACTGGCGTGGAAAAATGGTCAGTTCCAGTTTGCCAATACTTCTCTGGAACAGGTACTCCGACAACTGGAAAGATGGTATAACATAGAGGTCAGTTACAATCAGCTACCGGCCAAACACTTTTACGGAACTATCCCCCGTAATGTGGAACTGGCGCAGGTCTTAAATATGCTAACTGTTACCGGCGGGGTAACATTCTCAATGGAAGGTCACAAGTTAACAGTAACAAATGGAAAGTAAACGATAAGCAAATCAACCAATTTTTAATCAGCTGTAATAGCACGCCGGCGTGCTAAAGGACATTGCATTTTTATCAACCAAATGATCATCGCTATGGCATTTAGAAGAATTACCAGTAGCTGTCTGCTGCTGCTAGTATGTATCCTCCTGCAAATCCCGATCATGGCATCACCGCAACAAAGGATTGTGCTGTCAGTAAAGGATGCGCCACTCGAAAAAGTATTGAAAGAACTAACCAGACAAAGTGGTTACCATTTTCTTTACACCGCAGAACTCATGAAAGAGTCAAAACCCGTGACCTGTAACACGAATACATCCAGCATCGAGGACGTATTAAAACTTTGTTTTAACAACCAGCCATTATCCTATGATATTGTCGACAAAATGATCCTCATCAAATCGAAGGAACATGACAAAAAGGAATGGATGATGGCCACTCCCGACCAGTTCACCATCAAGGGACAGGTGACGGACGAAGGTGGCGTACCACTACAGAATGTCACCATCAGTGTGAAAGGTAATACCAGTGTACACACCATGACAGATGCGAGGGGAAATTATTCCCTCACTGTCAATGATGAACATGCCGTATTGATCTTTTCATTTGTCGGCTATGGACGAAAAGAAATGTCCATTGCCGGCAAAGTCACACTGGATGTAACGCTACAGCCAGAGACAAAACAACTGGAAGAAGTAGTCATTGCCTATGGTACTTCGAAAAATAAAAACCTGACCAATGCTGTGGTACAGGTCAAAGCGAATGAAATTGAAGACAGACCTGTGACCAACCTGACCAGCGCCCTTACCGGTGCAGCACCGGGTATACAAACAACGATTGGCGGTGGTCAACCTGGAGATGGACCAGATATCCGTATCCGTGGTTTTGGCTCTGTAAATGCCGGTAATGCGCCATTGTATGTAGTAGATGGTGCGCCTTATGACAATGCACTGAGCAGCATCAATCCTACAGATATCGAGAGTATCTCTATCCTGAAAGATGCTTCTTCTGCAGCCTTGTATGGAGCCCGCGCCGCCAATGGTGTGATCCTCATCACCACTAAAAAAGGGAAGAAGAATAGTATGCAGGTGAACGCCAATGTATCACATGGTTTTAGCGCCAAAGCTTTTCCTGATTATGATAGAGTGACATCGAAAGATTATTATCCACTGGAATGGGAAGCCTATCGCAACAGCCTCGTGTATTCCAGTGGTTCCAGTATAACAGATGCCAGCACCGCTGCTTCTGCCAATATCAAATCCGCATTGGGTTATAATCCCTTCAATGTAGCCGACGATCTGATCGTACTCACTGATGGTACACTGAACCCGGATGCAAAATTACTATATGCAGACGATGTAGATTATGGCAACTGGAAACGCGCGCTGGAACGAAATGGAGAACGTAGTGAATACAACCTCAATGTAAGCGGCGGTAGTGACAAAGGCACTTATTACATGTCTGTAGGCTATCTGAAAGATGATGGTTTCTCCATCCGCTCTAACTTTGAAAGAGCTTCTGCCCGTGTAAATGCGACTGCTACTCCGAATAAATGGTTCCGCACCGGTGTGAACCTGGCAGGTACAATGGTATCATCCGATCAGGCAAATACCGGGAGTGGTCTCAACGAAAATCCATTTTATATCGCCCTGAGAATGGGCCCTATTTATCCTGTATACGAACACGACGAAGATGGTGCATATGTAAAAGATGCTACCGGTCAGAAAGTATGGGATGCGGGTTCTGCGCGTCCCGTATTTACTGGCAGAAATGTATTGGCAGAAACAGTGTTGAATCAGAACCGTCTGAAAAGGAATATGCTCACAGGCAATACCTTTGCTGAAATTACTATTCTGAAAGATTTCAAGTTGTCCACCAACTTTAGCAGTGCTGTGAACAACTACCTATCCTCTGTCTATGACAATGCGGAGATTGGCGATGCTGTGGGTTCCGGTCGTTCATATCGTACTAATTCAATCACGACGACCACTAACTTTAACCAGTTATTGAACTACTCCAAAGAATTAGGACAGCATGGTATTAAAGTATTGTTAGGTCATGAAAATTACCGCTACGAATACAATTACCTGTATGGACAAAGAACCAGTCAGATCGTAGAAGGCTCTACTGAATTAGACAATTTTGCGACGCTGGCCGATCTGAGTTCATATACCAATACTTATCGTACGGAAGGCTTATTCTCCCGTGTAGAATATGCGTATGCTGACAGATACCTGATGGCAGCGTCCTTTCGCAGAGATGGATCATCCAAGTTCTCTCCGGAAAACCGCTGGGGAAATTTCTGGTCATTGAGTGCAGGATGGGAAATCAATAAAGAGCATTTCTTCAAAGCAGACTGGGTAGATCAGCTGAAATTAAGAGCTTCTTATGGACAGGTGGGCTCAGATGATTTGTCAGGTTACTACCTGTATCAGGCATTGTATTCCGTAGGGTATAACAATGGATCAGAACCGGGTTTGCTACAATCTACTATTGCCAGCCCTGACCTGAAGTGGGAGTCCAGCAATAGCCTGGATGCGGCGATTGATTTTGCATTCTTTAAAAACAGACTCTCCGGTACGTTCGAAGTATTCAACCGTGGTTCCAGCAATCTCCTCTTTGATGTACCCTTACCTGTTACCTCCGGTGTGGAAACACAGGCAAAGAACATTGGTAGCATGTACAACAGGGGGATAGAGATCCAGTTGGCCGGCGATGTGATCCGTCACAAAGACTTTAGCTGGAACCTGGGTATCAATGCAACCACTTTCAAAAACAAAATCACAAAGCTGCCACAGGAAGAAATTATCACAGACAGCAAAAAGCGTAAGGTGGGTCATTCTCTCTATGACTTCTGGCTGCGTGACTGGTATGGTGTAAATCCTGCAAACGGCGCCACCCTTTACAAAGCGGATGCATTTGATGATGCAACGACCACTTTTGTCAATGACAAAGGAGATACGGTGACTACAGATCAGAACAATGCCCGTTATCATTACGCCGGCAGTGCAATTCCTGACATCTATGGTAGCATCACCAATACATTTAAATATAAAAATTTCAGCCTGCAATTCACCTTTATATATCAGCTGGGTGGAAAAGTATATAATGGAGAATACGCTACGCTCATGGGTTCTGGCACCACTTACGGTTATGCACTACACAAAGATCAGTTGAAACGCTGGCAGAAAGAAGGAGATATCACTGATGTACCGCGTATGGACAATAGTCAGAGCAGTGCGTTCAATGCATCGAACAGTGATCGCTGGCTGATGAGTGGATCTTACCTGAGCTTAAAATCAGCTACGCTTGGGTATATGGTGCCAAAGCAGTTGCTGTCAAGAATTGGCGTGCGCAGTGCACAGTTCTATGTGTCAGGCGAGAACCTGTTTATGCTCACTTCCATGAAAGGGATGGATCCATCGAAGGCGTTTACAGGTGTGATCTCATCTACCTCTACTTATTCACCGGCACGCATCATTTCAATCGGTGCTAATTTTTCACTCTAATTTTTCCGGCACATGAAAAAGTACATCTTCATAATAGCAGCCATCACGCTTTTTTCCTGTAAGAAAGAGTTGAATACCTCTCCAACAGATGCCATCTCTGATCAGGTGGTATTCAGTAATATCAGCAATGCAGAAGAGGCCTTGAATGGAATATATCGTGCACTGTATATACAATACGCCGGCCAGTCAGAAGACGGGCAGGGCGCCATGATGATCAATATAGACTGGATGGGAGACGATGTGGTGCATACGGCAGCAGGTACCTCTTATTTCAGGGAAGCGTATAAGTGGAACAGTCATCGCGATGCCTCCAGTGCATTGACATACTTTGCCTATCGCTTTTATTATATCATCATCTCTAATGCAAACAGTATCATCAACAACATCGATGCAGTAGAAGGGGAGACGAGCGAAAAGAACCGTATTAAGGCTGAAGCCCTGAGCCTTCGTGCATGGGGACATTTTTACCTGGTGCAGTTATTCGGCGAGCGGTATGATGCAGGTAAGGAAAATACACAGTTAGGCGTACCCATCATGGCCACGAGTAACACAGATGCACATGCACGTAACACTGTAGAAGAAGTGTATACACAGATCAATGCCGACCTGGATGCAGCTATCACCTTATTCGGCGATGCAGCGGCACGTACGGCAAAAACACACTTTAATCTGAATGTAGCCGAAGGTCTAAAAGCAAGAGTGGCGCTCACCATGCAGGACTATGCAACAGCGGCCAGTTATGCGATGAAAGCACTGAATGGCTTTCCGCTGATGACGAATACCGTATACATGGCAGGCTTCACCGATATCTCTAACAATGAATGGATGTGGGGTATCAATCAGCTGGCAGATCAGTTGTATACTTATGGCACATTTTATACTTATATGTCGGCTAACTTTTACAGCTCATCACACACCAAAAACAATCCGAAAGCCATCAATAAACTGTTATATGCAAAGATCACAGCCACCGATGTTCGTAAAGGACTCTGGGATTCTACAGGTAAGAATACTGCTTTTCCTATTGTGAACAATGGGGTTCGCAAAGCATATATGCATCGTAAATATCTCGTAGCCGATATCAACTCTACAGCAGGTGCCATTCCTTACATGCGTGCAGCAGAGATGTACCTGATAGCAGCAGAGGCATTGGCGAGAGAAGGTGGTCATGATGCGGAAGCTGCGGAAGCATTGTATACCTTAGCTGTAAACAGGGATCCGCAATACCAGTTAACTACCAGTACAGGTACTGCATTATTAAATGAGATCATGGTACAGCGCAGGGTAGAATTGTGGGCAGAGGGTTTCCGGTTCCTGGATCTGAAGCGTACGAATAGTGCGCTGGACAGAACGAACAGTAATCATACGTCTGCACTGGCCAATATATTGTCAGTCGATGCAGGTGACAAACGCTGGCAGTTCCTGATACCTGATGATGAAATGAATGCGAATTCATTGATGGAGCAAAACCCGTTGTAAAGAAGATGAAAAGACTATTTTATATGCTATTCCTGTTGTGTGCCTGTAAAGGTACACAGCAGGTAACATCCTCCTCCTCCGTGAAGGTAAAGATGCAGGTGAGAAAGGAGTATGATTTTAAAGGAGGCGTACACTTCAGCAACCGTTTTCCTGGTGCCCGGGCGAATGACATCAGGCAGGTAGATGATAGTACTTTTAAGATTACCATTCTTCCTGAAAATGCACCCATCAATCCAAGTCCCTGGTATGCATTCAGTGTATGGACAGATCGGCCCGGGCGCATACATCTCTGCTTAGATTATGACAGGGAGCAACATCGCTATGATCCTAAAATCAGCAACGATGGCCGGCAATGGACAGATACGACACAGGTGCGTCTTTCGGCAGACAGTACAAAAGCATGGTTCACCTTATTGACATCTCCTGATTCACTCATAGTGGCGGCACAGGAAGTGATTCCTTCTGTTGCGGTGTACAACTGGATAGATAGTCTGCCCAATGTGCAACACGAAACTATTGGCTACAGCATTTTGCACAAGCCAATTGTTGCCCTGCATACAACAGGGAGTGATGGCAAAAAACTCATTGTTGTATTAAGCCGTCAGCATCCACCGGAGGTAACAGGTTATTTTGCTATGCAGGAATTCGTTCGGGTGGTAACTGCCAATACGCCGGAAGCGATTCGCTTTCGTCAGCAATATGAGATCCTGATCATGCCTATGTTAAATCCGGATGGTGTGGACGAAGGAGACTGGAGGCATAACCTTGGTGGTGTAGACCTGAATCGTGACTGGGATGAATTCAAACAACCTGAAACGAAAGCAGTAAAAGACTACCTGAAAAAGACCATTGCTGCACAGGAGGCGAAGGTGTATTTCGGTCTTGACTTTCATTCTACTTACAGGGATGTATTTTATATCAATGAAGATTCAGTGCATACGAACAGGCCGGGGTTTACCCTTCAGTGGTTAAAGGAATTCCAGCAGGCGATACCCGGGTTCAAAGCCAGGGTAAAGCCTAGTGGTAATGGGGGGAACGTCTCCAAAAGCTGGCTCTCCCGCGAGTTGGGGGCAGAAGCATTGACGTATGAAGTGGGGGATAACACCAGCAGAGATCAACTAAAGATGAAAGGCCGGGTAGCGGCGGAAGTCATGATCAGATTATTGCATTAAGAAAGCCCACCGCAGGTATTTGTTTCCTGTTGCTGCTGAAGGCAGCAACAGGAATTTGTTTTTTATTCACAATTTGCAATCCTTGGATTATCGCTGGATCCACACGGAAATAAATATTTACTCTGCGTAAACGCGGCTACAGGATTATCCGTTTCTTCCAGTGCCGTCATACCCTGTGGCAGACTTACCTGTGCAGATGATCCATTGCCTAATGCCGTATTTTTCGCATTCGCATTTCCATTAAAGCTATAATCGATCATCGCATCCAGCAATCTATACACCACATAATAATCATAGGCATCATAAGCCGTTCTTGTATTCGGCAAATCATGGGCAGCAGTATAAGTATATCCATCTACCACACTTTGCTTCACTAAAATATAATCCTTCTCCGCATCCGTAATATTGATATGCTTAAACATATCTATCGACATTCTGTGATCATTTGTCACATCATCATTATATACTTCTGAAATCAATTTCGTATTGGAAGGAAAACTTTGCAATTGTGTATCGGTAATATTATAAGAATACCACTGTGCCATGGTAAAAATAAACCGGCCGTTTTCACCCCATCCATTGTCCACAAATCCTTTATATGCCAATGCATAAGAAGCACCGCCGCCAAAAGAGTGCCCCATAAATCCCACCTTCTTAGTGTCAATAATATTTGGATAGTCATTCACTGCTTTCAGAAAACTCTGCCACAAAGTATTATACCTTGAATCTACTGTTACACCTGTGGTAGGATAAGGTGCAAACACCACTGCATAACCTTTCTTTGCAATAAAATTGTACAAGCCTATATTATAAGACACCTCTTCACCTCCATAAGGATGTGAATAAAAAATAACAGGGACAGGCCCCGTCGCTTCTTTGGGGTAGAATACGGTGACTTTTTTACCAGTATAAGTAGGACTATCAAAACTTACACTGTCCACCGTATAACTGCCATCTGCACCATACCCGCTGCTGGGGCGTGATACTGGTCCAGTCAGATCATCATCAGTGTAAGTAACTGGATTAGTGGTCGATTTTCTGCAGCTACAGCAGAGTACTAATAGGGCGATTACGAACATTCTCA
Source organism: Chitinophaga sp. LS1 (assembly GCF_034274695.1). Taxonomy (NCBI): domain Bacteria; kingdom Pseudomonadati; phylum Bacteroidota; class Chitinophagia; order Chitinophagales; family Chitinophagaceae; genus Chitinophaga; species Chitinophaga sp. LS1. Next base: position 84,973 of record NZ_CP128362.1, on the reverse strand, counting down.
TGGTAGTAAATTATTATATCAGTAAAGAAAATAAAAATTCCAGAGAGAATATCTATAATCGGGGTGAAACAGAATATTTGTATGGTAAAGCTGATAATAGATCCCGTCAGTTAATTTCTCTTTTTTTATAAATGAGATGCCCGATCTGAATCGCTATCAGGCAGTTAAGTCATTTTTATTGGCCATCCTTATTAAACACCTCCCAATCCCACTCAAACCCCTTATCCTTACAATATGCCATCAACTCTTTCAACCGTTGCTGATTATCAAACCTCAAATTCCAATATAACTTCTGCTGGCATTCACTACACAACCTTAACGGTGTTCTATCCGTCTCATACAAACCATTCGTTCCATTCATCACACACTTTGCATGTATACAATGATTCATCGACAACATATGTCCGATCTCATGTGAAGAAATATTCACCAATCTCCTTAAAAAACTTGTATCCTGTAACCTGTATATAGATGTCACACCTACCCTTCTGCTATAAGATCCCAGTCCAAACACATAATTCCAGTCCGCTTGCGGATATAAATCCCTTGCGCTGATCGCCATCATCGCAAGTCCGTCTTTCGGTTTCCGGCTAATCAACACACTATCCAATATATAAGGAGCTAATAACTGCACATGCCCCTCGAACTTCCTTGAAGCAATGCCACTATCAGATATTGGCTCCAACAATACTGCTTTCAGCTGAAAGAAAATCTCCATGTAATTCCTCGTCTCCTGCAACACTTTTTCCTGCATAGCAGTAAAATCCCCCATTGGCAAAAGATAAATCACCTTCTTATCTGTTACCGGTTTAGTGGCCTGATAAGCTGCCAGATTTTGTCCCTTTTCTTTATGCTTATATAACCAATCTCCATACGCAGGTGGCGGCAATGAAATATCATTCTTAGCAACAGCATTAAAATAACCAGCCTGCGAATCCATCTCCGGATCCTTTTTTTGATGGCAGGAAAATAACAAACAGGTAATAAGGATAAAAAATAAATACTTCATCAGGTATTATACATTATGCTTTAAAACACTTTTCAACACCTTCAATGCACTCTTCGTATCCTGCGATAATCCGCTGATAATATCTCTAAACCCATATAGCAGATGATCCAGGTTATTCTTCTCACTCTTCCAATCAATGAACCTCGCACTTTGCGGTGTCTTTGCAAACCCCTGCAGAAACTCATATTTAGGATGATTGAAAAGCGAATTGATTTGCTCCTGCAAATCTTTCACCTGTTCTTTCAATGTAGTATTATACAGGTGTAACTTATCATTCGTCAGCGACTCAGGATGCCTGTCTTCCTGCTCAATCCACTGAATTTCCAGTTGTAACATGCTCAACAGATCCTCTTGCTCTTTCGCTATCACCAGCTGTTTCATCAGCTCCTCCTTCAATTGTATCTTTGTTGGATCCTGTTCCAGATCCGGATGGAAAAACTTAGCCAGTTGTCTGTACAATTGTTGAATATTCTTTCTGCGCAGTGCATCCAGCAGCCGTTCCTTCTCTTCTTTATAACGTTCGCGTTTTGTCGTACTAACCGGTGCAGGCAAAGTCTCATCACTAGCCGCCGCCGCTCTCAGCTTAGTCAGATACGCTTCATTGATATCATGGTAGGAGGTCTCAGACAAGGCATTGAATATATCCAGCAATTCCCCCTCCGGATCCGCCTGCTGATACCTGAAGATATCGTTTAATAACTGAAGGATCAACAACCGCAGGTCTTCTTTTTCATGGTCAGACAAGCCTTTGGAGATAGTCATAAACCCATTCATCAACACAGCCAGTTGCCCCCGCAAATCAGTCAGCTGCTGAATGAAGGGATAGATAAATTTGATATAATGCTGGCGTTGCTTATCCAGTACTGCCGTCAATTCCGCCAACTCCTGCCGGAGTGTGGCAATTTGTTGAATCAGTTTATTAAAAGTCTTTTGCTCTTTGCTAAGACTGGACTTTTTGATACTGAGTTCCCCTGGTCGCTTATCTAATTCCTGTGACATAGGGTCAAAAATAGGAAAAGCCCGCGGAACTCCGCGGGCTTTTCAGCTTTATTAAAATTATCTCCGCACTGCGGATACTTTTATTTTATCGGTCCCTGCTGATCACTTCCATTCGGATGATGTATCAACTTATTATTCCTGTCATACGTATCAATAAACGGATACAACCTATTCACCGTCGCCTGTATCTCAAACAACTTCTTCAACTCTTCCAACTTCTCCGGATACTTCTTCGCTAAATCCACCCGCTCATTAAAATCCTCGTTCAAATTATACAATGCCCACGTATCATCTTCAAACCTTGTCTTCTCCAACTTCTTCCCCTCCGAAAAATTATAATCTATCCCATCTGGTCTATGCGCCGCACTAATCTTCCACCCATCAAAATACAACGCCCTCGCACCAAAAATATAATAATGCTGTATCAGATGTCTTGACTTCGCCTTCGCATCATTAATAGAATAAGCTAATGACGTACCCTGTATAGAATCCTGCTTCACACTCCTGATATACGCCGGTTTCTGCAACCCTACCAATTCCAGCGTAGTAGGCAGTATATCTATTACATGTCCATACTGCTCACGGATCCCACCTTTCTGCTGAATCCCTTTCGGATAATAAATGATCAACGGATTATGCGTACCACCCTCCGAATGCGCATCCTGCTTCCAATCTTTAAAAGGTGTATTCGCTGCCTGTGCCCATCCAATCGGATAATTTGTATTCGCCCCCGCAGTACCAATAGAATCAATAAAAGTTAGGTTTTTCTTCAAGTACTCCGCTTCAGAAGATTGATTCGTACTATTCAACCCTGGTTTAATCACACCATCCACAGTCCCTTCCTTACTCGCACCATTATCCCCGATGATCACGTAAATCACTGTATTCTGTTCCAGATTCTGCTCTCTCAGGTAATTCACTAATCTACCGATCTGATAATCGGTATAAGTCAGGTATCCCGCATACACCTCAAAGAAACGTGCAAACAATTTCTTCTCCTCCGCAGAAAGACTATTCCACGCCTTCACCCTCGAATTCCTATCCGGCAACTGTGCATAGTTAGGTATTACACCCAGCTTCTTTTGCTGTGCTATTACCTTTTCTCTGTACACATCCCATCCTTCATCAAACTGCCCCTTATACTGATCACTCCAATATTTATCTACCTGATGCGGTGCATGCGTAGCCCCCGGTGCATAATAAAGGAAGAACGGTTTATCCGGTGCCACCTTATGTTGTCTGTCAATATACGCAATCGCCTTGTCCGTAATCTGCTCATTCAAATGTCTGCCATCAGGTTTGATATGTTCATTATCTTCTACCAGATCTGGCTTATACTGATCAGTAGAAGACCCCAGGAATCCAAAGAAATGCTCAAATCCTTTTCCACCCGGCCAGCGATCAAATGGACCTGCATCCGTTGCATCTTCATCCGGTGTCAATCCATACTTACCTACTGCAAAAGTATTATACCCATTATCTCTTAATATCTCCGCTATCGTACCTGCAGAAGAAGGGATACGTCCATCCCATCCCGGAAAACCTGCAGACATTGCAATGTGCGAGAACCCGCCTTCATGTACAAAATGACTATTCCTCCCCGTGAGCAACGCAGAACGTGTCGGGGCACAAATAGCAGTTGTATGGAAATTTGTATACCGCAACCCGTTGTTGGCTAACTGATCCAATACCGGTGTACGAATCAACCTGCCAAAACTACTCGAAGCGCCAAACCCCACATCATCCAAAAGGATCAAAACAACATTGGGAGCTCCTGCCGGCGCCTTGATAACAGGTGCCCACCACTCCTGTGATTCCGCAAGGGTTTTACCTACCTTGCCTTTATAGGTAGTATCCTGCGCATATAAATAGGAAGAAAAACCTCCTACCATGAAGAATAGCAAAAATTTCTTTTTCATACTTAGAAAGAATGGGTTTTACTACCACCCGGGATTCTGTGTGAGTAAAGGATTATTGTCGATTTCTGTTTGAGGAATAGGATATAAATAGTGCTTTGCCGCCACATTGTTTTTTCCCACTTTTTGCAGACTGGTGAGCAAAATACCACTGCCACCTGCATCCTTCTCACGGATCAGATCAAACCATCGCTGGTATTCATACACCAGCTCTAACCTACGTTCCAGGTACACAGAATCTCTGAACTGATCTTTAGAAAGACCTGTTACCAGATCAGGTAATCCAGCTCTTGCCCTCACCCTGTTGATAGATTTATAGGCCTTGGCAGTTGGGCCATTCAACTCATTTTCCGCTTCCGCATGAATTAATAAAACTTCTGAATACCGAAGGATCGTCACATTGGTAGAAGACTCACCAGCACTGGCATAATTAGGATCCCACCATTTATTATAGAAAGGAGTGGAGTCATTTGGCACAGCCGTGTTCGATAATGGCAACGCATATTTTTTACTGTTAGTCGGACTTGTAAAACTGCGTACAAATGTTACATCTCTTCTCTTATCATCTGCCCTGAATATTTTGTAAATACTATAGTAATTGTCATTCCCATTTGTATAATAGCGCACCATGTGTGCATAGTTGCCAGTCAATCCCGGTATAGAAGAATAAATGGAGAGAGAGAGAGAGAGAGAGAGAGAGAGAGAGAGAGAGAGAGAGAGAGAGAGAGAGAGAGAGAGAGAGAGAGAGAGAGAGAGAGAGAGAGAGAGAGAGAGAGAGAGAGAGAGAGAGAGAGAGAGAGAGAGAGAGAGAGAGAGAGAGAGAGAGAGAGAGAGAGAGAGAGAGAGAGAGAGAGAGAGAGAGAGAGAGAGAGAGAGAGAGAGAGAGAGAGAGAGAGAGAGAGAGAGAGAGAGAGAGAGAGAGAGAGAGAGAGAGAGAGAGAGAGAGAGAGAGAGAGAGAGAGAGAGAGAGAGAGAGAGAGAGAGAGAGGGGGGGGGGGGGGGGGGGGGGGGGGGGGAAAGTTCTCTGCGTTTCATTGTTATCCTGGCTATTGGAATTAGCCAGCATCTGTGCGGAGAACACATGCTCTATTCCATTTTTATAAGCAGGTAAAAAGACATGAGAATAATCGGTGAACAGATCATAACCATAACTACCAGTACCACCATCCTGTGAAGAAAGCACTTCTTCAGCTTCAGTCACTGCACTTTGGTATTTGCTGGTAATATTCAGTGGCAGAGAAGCTTCATATAAATATACTTTGGACAGCAATGCCTTTGCTGCACCGGCAGTCGCTCTTCCTACATCCGGAGAAGAATAAGAAACAGGCAGGGAAGCTGCTGCGGCTGTAAGGTCTTCTTCAATCTTTGCATATACAGAATCAGATGAAGTTCTTGTCGTATAATAAGAGGATGCCAGTACTTCAGACTCATAAGTCGTTACCAGCGGCACATCGCCAAACAGCCTTACCAGGTTGAAATAAAAAAGTGCTCTCAGAAACTTCGCTTCGCCAAGAATTCTTGCCTTCTTTGTCTCATCGCTAAAAGTAATATCCGGCACTTTGGCCAATACTACATTCGCTTTTCTGATCCCCGCATAATGTTGTTGCCATAACTCATAGATACGTTGATTACTGGTAGAATGAGATAATACTGCCAGTGAACGTACATCAGAGTTGGTAGCACCCGGTCCCGGATCTTCATCATCATCCGCCATATTCATACCTGTATTAAACAAGGTGTTGTAAGGGCTTTGCACAGTGCCCGTATTCAGGTGGTAATACACAGCATTGATCGCTGTTTCAGCATCTGATTCTGTCTTATAATATTGTTCTTCCGATACAAATGATTCCGGATCTTCTTCCAGAAATTTCTTGCAGGATGAAGACAATAAACTGATAGCAATAAGTATATAATAGAACTTCATAAAAAATCAAATTAAAGAGTGAGGGTAATACCAGCCTGGTATGACTTGTTGTTTGGATAAGAGTTGTTGTCAACGCCTTTATTGATAAGGGTTTGGCCATTACTGCTTACTTCAGGATCAAAGCCTGTATAATTCGTCCAGGTAACCAGATTCTGTGCAGAGATATACAATCTTAATCCCTTTAATTTTGCTGCTGTTAAGAAAGATCCTGGAAAAGAATAACTCAGCGAAACATTCTTGAGTCTGTAATAAGTAGCGTCTTCAATAAAACGATCAGACATCGTAATCGCCGGATCCTGATAAGCCTCCTTTACATCTGTATTGGTGTTAGTAGGCGTCCATCTTCTCAGCATTACTTTCGATCCATTGGTATACCCCGTTCCCAGTTCCAGCTGCGCTTCATTGGTATTATATAATTTCCCACCTACAGAAGCCTGGAAGAACACATTCAAATCAAATCCTTTGTAGCTGAAAGAGTTTGTCAAACCAGCAGTAAAATCAAGTTGGTTGTCAATAATGACACGGTCTACAGATGTAATCTTGCCATCTCCATTGATATCTTTATACTGTTGACCACCCGGACTTGCATCTGCCTGTGGGGTTAATGGGGTCATACCTTCCTGAATAATGCCATCTGTCTTGTACACGATAAAGGAACCCACAGGATGCCCGATCTTGGCAATAGATGGCGCTGAGCTGCTTGGAATGTATTCATTTACACCTTCCGTTAGTTGGAGGATCTTGTTTGTATTCCTGGAGAAATTCAGGATCGTATTCCACCTGAAAGCACCAGTGAGGTTATTGGAGTTGACATTCAGCTCAAAACCCTTGTTGGAGATGGCGCCGATATTCTGATAGGTGGTAGAAGTCTGGTTATTCGTCAGATCGGCCAATCCTGAACTACCTGGTACAGTACCTGTCAACAGCAGATTCGTCGTCTTCTTATAATAGTAATCGGCCACAATAGAGATCCGTCCATTCAGCAATCCTACATCCAGTCCTCCATTGACCTGGAAAGTTTTTTCCCAGGTGAGGTTCTTATTGGATACCGTACTTGGGGCATAACCTGAAACCGCCGTTCCTGAGAAATTATAGGGGTAATAAGTGATTTTGGCCAGCGACTGGTAAGCATCTATGTCTTGGTTCCCCGTGGAACCTGCACTGAGACGGAGCTTCAAAACATTGATCCCTTTTACGTTTTCAAAGAATCGTTCCTTATAAATATTCCAGCCGATGGCCCCGGATGGGAAGTACCCCCATTTATTGCCGGCAGAAAATTTGGAAGAACCATCCGCCCTGAATGAAAAGGTAACGAGAAACCTGTCGTCAAAAGCATAATTCACCCTGGCGAGATAAGAGGCCAGTGACCATTTCAGCGCAGAAGAACCCGGTGTGGCAGCACTGGTACCACTACCCAGGTTATTATAGGAAAGCGCATCAGAGGTATAGCCATAAGATGCCGCCGTTACCCCTTTTGACTGTGATTGCTGTGCGGTGAAACCTGCTACTGTACTGATTCTGTGCTTGTCGTTGAATTGCTTGTCGTACGTGATCGTATTTTCCTCTAACCAGTTCGAAGTAAAGAGAGACCCTACAGCTGCATAGCCATTATAAGAAGATCCTTCATAAGTAGATTTAGGCAGGTACCTGTTCTGCTTATTGTCTATAACATCTGCACCCAATAGCACCTTGGCTTTCAGACCTTCGGCGATGGTGTATTCACCAGTCACATTACCCAGAAAACGATTCGTACTCGTCTCATTTGTCTGGTTATTCAATGTATTGATTGGATTAGCATACACTGTTTCAAAAGGACTGTTGATAACATAAGATCCATTATCCTGATAAACCGGTAAGGAAGGTGGCGTATACAGCAATCCGGATACAATATTGGAAGGTGCTACATTCGCTTTTGTATGTGTACCAATAATGCTGGATGTTAATTTCAGTTTTGTATTATAATCATGCTCCACATTCAGACGTGCAGAGAAACGTTCAAAACCTGTTTTAATAAGAATGCCTTCCTGCTTCAGGTAGTTACCCGCAATTGCTAAACGTGTCTTCTCACCACCTGAAAAAATAGACAGGCTATGACTCTGCATTGGCGCAGTGGTAAAAGCTTCCGACTGCCAGTCAGTCCCTTCGCCTGTAGTATCCAGTGTATAACCTGTTACAGTCGGCAATGTTACAGTTTTACCTGAATTCGTAGCCGCATCCTTTCTCAATGCCCACCATTCACGTGCATTCAGTAAAGGAATCGTTTTAATTACTTTTTGTACCCCATAGTAACCATCATAATTAATAGAAGATTTGTTCTTTGATCCTTTTCTGGTAGTGATCAATACCACACCATTCGCACCTCTTGAACCATAAATTGCAGTAGCGGAAGCATCTTTCAATACATCGATAGATTCAATATCGGCAGTATTCAATGTAGACAATGGATTAATATTAGGACCATTCGTTACACCGGCATTCGTTACGCTATAATTGTTATTGATAGGAAAACCATCGATCACATAGAGTGGATCACTCCCTGCAGAAATAGAGTTGTTACCACGTATCTGCACACTCACACCACCACCGGGTTGTCCGTTTGTCTGGGTGACCACCACCCCTGATACAGACCCTTGCAGCAAGCGTTCAATGGAGTTTACAGGTTGTTCTTTCACAGCAGGAGGTACAGAAGCAATAGACCCGGTAACATCACTTTTCTTCTGTGTACCATAACCTACAACTACGACACCTTCTAATTGATTCAGTGTTTGTGTCAATTCAATTTTCGCAGGTGAAGCAGTTAATTCAACTCTTAAAGTATCGTACCCAATAAAGCGTACAATAACATGGTAGGGCAACTTCTGTCCGGTTATCAATTGAAAATGACCTTTATCATCAGTGACGGTCTGATTGGTTACACCTTCAATCCTGATAGATGCACCGGGTAAAGGCTCTTTGGTTCTGGCATCCACCACTGTTCCGCTCACGGAAGAATTAATCAGTGGCTTATCCTGTGCAGGCGATAGCATTGCGTACAGCAATGGCAAAGCCAGTAAAACTAACTTTTTATACATGACATTTTTGATTATAGACAAAGACTTCCCCCCGGCCATGAACGTATGGCCTGCGGATGATGAATTAACAGGAAATAAAAGAGAGGATTATTAACAGCAGCAGCAACTAGTCTTATTGCCAGACACACTGATAGGGATGGAATGAATAAACTGATTCTGTTTCATTGTTATATTATTAGGTTGATATAGAAGCAATACTATTGGTTGGGCATAGCACAGTCATAGCTAAAAGCGCTGGCTTAGCAGAATAAAAAAACGGAAAAATAAATTAGTAAGAAATCAACTACCTCAGTATAACATTCTCGATACTGATATAAGGGAGGTTTTGGTGGAGACATGCCTTATAACATAGCAAACATACAATGTTTTGTTTAATCTACAAAATTAATGGACTAATAGTTATATTTGCTCTCCCACCAATCAAATCATCTCAATCAAATCGAATGAAAAGTATAGGAGCCCTGCTCGCGGTGCTGACAATTTCTGTTATGCATACCGCTGCCCAGACCAAACCCCTCAATAGCTGGTTTTATGATTATACCAGCCTGAAGAGCGGAGAATAAAAACTTGACACTTCACCATTTTTTTGCTTACCTATACTCGATATTTGCAGTATGGGTAAGCAAATTCCAGATAACATAATCAGCAGGAAGGAAGAGATCTCCTCACAATTCATGCAGGTCCTGAATGATCATATGGATGATTTCATGGCAGGGCGTGCAGTGAAGATGTATGAGCTAAAGGATATCGCCAGGATCATGTGTCTGCACCCGGTACATATCAGTAATGTAGTCAAACTACATACGGGACACCATGCCTGTTATTTCTACGAACAGCGTATTCTGGAAGAGGCTATAAAACTATTGGCAGACCCAACCCTATCTATCAAAAACATCGCGCATAAGTTAGATTATGACGTGTCCAACTTCACAAAGTTTTTCAAACGATTTACCGGCGAAACGCCTTCATCATATAGAAAATCACTATGATAATATTTGGAAAAGATACAGCATATCCGCTCACTGCCCGCAGACCAGGATATGGCACTATGCGATTGACCGGGCAGGATGTGTGGGGAGAACCAACAGATCGCAATGAAGCCATCAGATTATTGAGAAGAGCTGTAGAATTGGGCGTGAATTTTTTCGACACCGCAGATTTCTATGGACCGGGTGTAACGAACAGATTACTGGCCGATGCACTCTACCCTTATGCTTCAGACATCATCATTGCCACAAAAGTAGGTGGTACGAGGGGTAGCGATAAAAGCTGGCAACCTTATAGTCAACCTGCAGAGTTGAGGAAGAGCATCGAGAATAACTTACAGGAATTAAAACTGGAACAGCTACCGCTCGTGCATTTTGGAAAAGCAGCAGGTACGCCGGGAAGTTATGAAGAATCGTTGGAGGAGATGCTGGCATTGCAAAAAGAAGGGAAGATCCTGCATCTTGGATTGACGAACATTACGCCGGAGCAGTTCCATTTTGCTACCAGCAAAGCGAATATCGCATCAGTTGAAAATCTGTATAGTTATACACATCGTGTCACTGATCCTAACAGTCCATTTGGTTTTCAGGGAGGGGAGGTATTGGCGTTATGTGAGCAAAAGGAAATTCCTTTTATTCCATTTTTCTCCTTACAAACATCGCTCGGTGGGGAACAGCAAAAACTACAACAGGTGGCAGATGCACATGGTATTACAGTGGCGCAGATGAATATCGCCTGGTTATTACATAAATCAGCATGGATACTACCTATACCCGGTACTACATCTATCCCGCATTTAGAAGAAAATATTGCTGCCGCAGGCATCTCATTGTCAAAAGAAGAAATGGATTTTCTTGGTTAGGGGTATTTTCTTAGATAATGCAAAGGGGAGACTGCCTCAAAAGTCAAAGTTACTTTTGAGGCAGTCTCCATATATTTACAGGTTATTCAATGCCAACTGTGCACGCTTTTTCATTCGCCCGTCCATCTTCACCAGATCTTTAAATAGTTGTCTTGCCTGGGCTTTCTGCTTTTTATATTTGAAACACATGGCCAGCTGATATCTCGCTAATTCTCCATAATTGCTGGCGGTGTCTGTCGTTAATTTTGTAAACATTGGCATGGCTTCATCCAGTTTTCCTTTGAAATAATAAGCCATGGCGGTTTTATAAAGAGATTGATCAGATTCGGTTTCAGCTATAACCGGTGGCGGAGCCGCAGTCATATTATCATCACTGGTCACCACATCAGTATGCGCTGTGCCTACATCAGTAAGTGACGTGCTGGCATCCGTATGCGCTACTCCAACTGAAGCTGCCGCAGGTTCGGCTTTCGCAATAGCCGGATGAATGTTTTCATGTTTTACCTGTTGAGTAGCCAGAAAAACAATGCCAGTTACGATCGCTGCTGCCACTACACTCCAAAAATAAGTGAGGAATCTTTCCTGCGTTTCAATCTTCTTCTGATAACGTTCTACTTCAAACACAGGTGCAATTTCACTACTACTGCGAATGAGTTCCTGAACTTTCAGACTCATAGCCTGGTATTGCGCGTGGTATTTTGGTTTTTGGAGAATCTCTACCGCATTACTGCATAGTTCACAATTGACAAGATGTTGTTCGAGAAGGTGTTTTTCCATGTGGGTTAAACGGCCATCTACATAGCGGGGAAGCTGGTCTTTACTAAAACAACGAACCCTGTTGAAGATCTTTAATATCTTGTCCTTGTTGTCTGAATTTTGCATAGTCTTGTGTTTCGGGATTTTCAACGATCAGCATTAAAGCTGGTTCCTGTTTGATAGGTTTTGGTTGTTCTAAAGTTGTTGCATATTCTTTGACGGTCAATGGCTGTTGCACGTCCTGTTTTGGCTTGGCGGCTTTCGCATATCCACGCTTTGCACTCTTCACCGGTTTCGCGTATTCTACTTTCATTTCTTCTTCGATCTTCATAACTTCCATCTTTCCATTTCCGGCTACCATCTTCACCTTCTTATTCCGCTTCACTACTTTCATCTTTTCATGCTCATCTACCTTTTTCACCTCCTCCCGATTCACGACTTCTATCTTTCCATTCTCATCCACCATCCTTACCGCTTCCTGCTGCTCCACAATTTCCTCTTCTACCTCCGTATACTCCATCGGTCTCACTTTCGCATACTCCAACTTCTCCAATATAATCAACGCCAATTCCTGTTTTGCTTTTCTAACCAGTTTCCTGATCTTATCCATTGTATACTCCCTCTCCGCTGCTATCTCTGCAAACGTTTTCTGATCAAAATAAAACTCCTTCAACATCTCCCTATGCGGTGATTCCAACTCATCAAACGCCGTTTTCATACACAATGCCAATTCCTTCCTTTGCATCAGATGGGTATTTGCCTTCTCTACTTTATTCTCCAACCGTGTAATATCGCTGGATACAGAAGTTGGAAAATAGTAAGTATTCCTTGCCTCTCTGTTTCCCTGTGACTTAATAAAAAACTGCATCCATTCTCCTATTTTAGGAATCGTCTGTGTATGCAAACTTTTAAATAGCCGTTTTAAAAGAGAAGGGAAAAATTCATCAGGGGTATTATCGTAATTGTTTAAAGAAGGCAAGGAAACCGCCGCCAGTAAATGGCTATATCTCTCAAGTAAAATTCCTGCTGCTTCCTCATCTTTCAGTTTTCTTGCTCTGGCCATGAGCTCATGGTCTGCTATATTTGCAAGTTGATGTAGCATAGTTCTAATTAATATTTACAAATAGAAATATATGGGAAAAAAACGCATTGAGGAATTAGCCAATAAGTATGCCGTATGAGCTGGCAAAAAATAAAGAAGTTTGATAATCAATGGTATGTTGCAAAAGCTATCTCTTGCATATTAGATAAATTACATGTGAAATTCCACGGTACAAACAGGTATTTAATTGGATGGAAAACTATCCAAATAAATAATAATCAGATAATTGTATTTTGTTTAATGGCTCACTGTTACCAGTCACATTTTGTGGAAACCTCAGTTACAAGTTGAGGAAGTATTAATCACTTTACGATGTTCTCTTCCCCAATGGATCAAACTTTCCACAATCGGGTACAATGACTCGCAATAGGCGGTCAGCCTGTATTCTACGTTTCTTGGAAAATCTGGATCTTCCCTTCTTTCAACCAGGTTATTCAATTCCATCATCTGCAATTCTTTTGACAGCATGGCAAAAGTGATTCCCGGAATACTTTGCGCAATCTCTCTATACCTGCGCAAACCATTATGCAACGCTAATACAACAGGCATGCGCCACTTTCCACTCAACACATAGAGTGCATCCTGCGCATACCTGATTTCTTTCTCATCTTTTATTGTACAGATGTACGGTTTTTTCTTTTCCATATGCTATAGTTTACAATAGCAGTTTTAATCTCAGTCAATACTGCAATTACATTTGCTAAAACTTTTCTGAAATGACAACAAAGTTATTACATCTACACATAGAAAACGGAGTTGCTAATATTACTTTCAATAATCCACCTGTGAATGTACTGAGTGGGTCATTGATGAAATCATTAAAGGAAGTCCTCCATGGATTATCCAATGATGTAAAGGTAATTGTCTTTGACAGTGCGAACCCCGATTTCTTCATTGCCCACGTAGATATCAATATTCTCGATGAACAGGAGGTATTGAATGAATTACAGCTAACGGCGCCCGAAGGTTTAAATATATTTCAGGCAGTTGGCGAAATGCTGAGAAACTTACCGCAGGTTACTATCGTAAAACTAAAAGGCATTGCCCGTGGTGGTGGCGCAGAATTTGTCACCGCCGCAGATATGAGTTTTGCTTCTTTAGAAAAAGGAAAGCTCGCACAATGCGAAGCATTGATGGGCATCATCCCCGGTGGTGGCGCTACCCAATACCTTCCTGCAAAAATGACCCGTGGCCGTGCATTGGAAATTATGTTAGGGGCTGATCTTTTTGACGCTGCTACCGCTGCGCATTATGGTTGGATCAACCGTGCCCTTCCAGATGCCGAAATTGACGCATTCGTAGACCAGCTGGCACAAAACATGGCTGCCTTGGAAGAAGGAATCATTTCTACAACAAAGAAAGTATTGGCAGCAGGCTTTAAAGCAGAGAATGATGGATGGGCTGCATTGGCATTTACACCGCGAACCGCAGAGATCATGAAAAAGGCGATGGAAAATGGCGCTCAAACAGTAGCGGGAGAATTGGAAATAGAATCGCTACTCAGAAGCATAAAATAAAAAAATCCCGGCATAACCGGGACTTACTTTGTAGCGAGGAGCGGATTCGAACCACTGACCTTCGGGTTATGAGCCCGACGAGCTACCTCTGCTCTACCTCGCAATGAGGGTGCAAATTTAAGAAAATAAATATCTCTGCCAAATATTTTAAAAAAAACAGGCTAATTAAATGATTGTCTGAACTGCAAAGGAGACACTTTTGCCTTTACTTTAAAGAATTTACTGAAAGATTGTGAGTGCTCAAACCCAAGCTGGAAAGCTATTTCAGACGCCGATAGGGTAGTGGTGGACAACAACTCCTTTGCTTTTTCAAATAGCCGTGCCTGTATTAGCTGCTGCGCATTCTGGCCAGTGAGTGACCGAAGCATATCGCTCAGGTAACTAGGGGAAAGGTTCAGTTGTTCTGCCAGGTATTGAACAGAAGGCAATCCTTTGGATGATGGATAATCATGTTTAAAATAATCATCAAAGAAGTCTTCCACGCGTTGCAACAGATCGTAGTGCATGACTTTGCGCGTCAAAAACTGGCGCTTATAAAACCGGTTAGCGTAGTTCAGCAATAACTCAATATGAGAGATGATCACATCCTGGCTAAAATCATCGATCCGGCTATTGAGTTCCGTATCAATCATCTGGAAGATGGAAATGATGGTATTCTTTTCCTCTTCTGAAAGATGCAGTGCCTCATTGGTGGAATAAGAAAAATACCCATACTGCCTGATCTTTTTGGCAATAGGGTAATTCAGGAGAAAGTCCGGATGTATCAGCAACACATACTCAGAACAGATTGCAGGATGGTTGGAATTTTCTCCGATGATCTGACCCGGAGATGCGAATAGCAAACCACCCTCATCAAAATCATAGTAGCTCTGACCGTACCGTATTTTTCCGCTAAACTTCGGTTTATAGGATATTTTATAGTACGTGAGCACATGAGGTCCCGCCGGCATATTTTCTATTTGGGTAGTCGGTCCATTGAGCAAACTCACCAGCGGGTGCTTCGGATTCGGTAACCCTAACATGCGATGCATCTCAGAAAGAGATCCCATTTTATAAGGAAGATTTTCTTCTTTTTTCATGTTTCTACACATTAAAGAATGATAACCGGTATAAAGATCGGTTATCATTCTCAATTATATTATTTTGATTCTCCCTGTGCGGCACGGGAAACATCGTCCCAGGCTTCCCAGGTTGCTATACGCTCAGCATACGCTGCGCGCAGACCTTCCAGGTTATGACTACCCAAATTAAAGCGCAATGGTGGATTGTCTGCATCTACCATTTTAAAGAGGGAAGACGGTGTAGCAGCTGGATTGCCTCTTTCAAACGAAGTGAGCCGTGCAAAAAACTGCTGTTTGAAATCTGCATAAATGTCAAGCCCTGCAGCGAACTTCAGCGATTCCTGTGTCCCGAATTCTGTAGCATAGGCCCCTGGTTCGATGATCGTCACTTTAATACCGAAAGGTTTCACCTCTGCTGCCAGGCTTTCGTGAATCGCTTCAAATGCCCATTTGGAAGAACAATAGTATCCGATCACAGGCAATACAATATGTCCCAGGTTACTGGATACGCCAATAATATGACCGCTACCTTGTTTTCTCAGAAAAGGCAACGCTGCCTTAATCACAGCAAGAGGACCTAATACATTCGTTTCGTACAGTGCCCTTACATCATCAGCACTAGCTTCTTCAATGGTGCTCACAAGAGAATAACCTGCATTATTCAGTACGATATCCAATTTGCCAAAGTGGGCATGCGCTTTTGCCACAGCCGCTTTCACCTGTTCCTCGTTCGTCACATCCATTTCCAGTGTCAGCACATTTTCACCATACTTAGTGTTAAAGTCGTCAATGCTGGTCAGCTTGCGAGCAGTAGCCACTACCTTATCGCCCCGCTCAAGTGCAGCTTCTGTCCAAACCCGTCCAAACCCTCTTGAGGTTCCTGTAATAAACCATATTTTACCTGACATAATATTTATGTTTTAATTGTTGCTCAAAGATCGGCACATACTGCTTTCGGCTTGTAGCCCTATCGAGGCACTTTGTAGCCAAAAAATTATATTTGTAATGTGAAAAAAAGAAAATCCATTCCGGTCAATCCGATGGCGAACCAGTTTGGTTCAGGCATAGCTGTTGAAAGACTTGCTGTGAAAGAGTTAAGTACTCCGGAAAAGGAAGAGGCTGGAAGGTCACACAGAGAGGATGGACATTCGTTTTTTCTGCTTGAAAAAGGCAGTGTTACGGTGGAGATAGATTTTCAGCAATATAACATCAGGCCATTGCAAATCCTTTATATGCATCCTAATCAGGTACATCGCATATTATCCTTTAAAAATGTAACTGTTAGTGTCTGGTCGCTCAATAATGAAAACCTGCATCCTGAATACCTGCAATTATTAGAAGAGATCACACCGGCAAAACCCCTCTTATTAAAGAAAGAAACATTCTCCCTTATTACGGATGCGGTATCCCTCAGTATCCGTTTTTTTGAACGTCAGAACGACAGGCTATATCACCCGCTACTGAAAGATAGTTGCAATGCATTGGTCGCATTAGTGATTGCGGAATACCTGGCGCAAACACCATCCACACAAAAACTGTCGCGATTTGAAACCGTCACCAAAAGCTTCAAAAAAATATTAGAACGTAATTATACCACAGCCAAACGGCCGGCAGACTATGCACTGCAACTAAATATATCTATCCCTTACCTGAATGAATGTGTCAAAAACACAACAGGCTATTCCGTTTCCAATCTTATACAGCAACGTGTCATATTAGAAGCAAAGCGTTTGCTCATGCATTCTGATAAGACCGTAAAAGAGATAGCCACAGAATTAGGCTATGATGATTATCCCTATTTTTCAAGATTATTTACCAAAGTGGTCGGAAAAACGCCTTTAGCTTTCAGGAACAAAAACCTCGATTAGTCCAATAGTTACTTTTTCCAGACCTTATTTTCCTGCATAAGGTGCAGTTACTTTGTACCAACAAAAACGGAATAAATTGAAAAAAGAAGTACTCGTCTCGGGCGCAAGCATAGCTGGGCTTTCAATAGCTTATTGGATGAATAGATCAGGTTACAAAGTAACGGTAGTAGAAGTTGCTCCGGCACCCAGAATGGGAGGTACGGCAGTAGACCTGCAAGGCTCCACAATTGATGTGGTGAAGCGGATGGGGATCTATGAGCAGTTGAAGTCAGGTGCATTGAACCTGGAAACCATCGTATTCAAAGATACGAATGATGCCACAGTCGGCTCAATAGCGGTAGAGCGGAAGGGGGAGGAGATCGAAATTGAAAGAAGTGAATTAGTACGAATTTTATTAGCGCAATTAAAAGGTGAAGTAGCATTTGTTTTTAATAACAGCATTACCGCATTAGATGAAACCGCGGATAATATAATGGCTACTTTTAAAGATGGTTCGGAAAAAGCATTTGACCTTGTATTTGGTTGTGATGGCACGCATTCAGGTGTAAGGAAAATCTGGTTTGGTGATGAAAGTGAATTCTCACATTTTCTCGGCGCATATTTTTCTATCTCCATTGTAGAAAAATTGTTGGTAGCGCAAAATACCATTCAATTCTATAATGTTCCTGGCAAGGTGTATATGTTGAATGCATACAAGCATAAAACCGATATTGTATTTTGCTTTCTTTCAGAAGAGGAAATACCATACGATTATCGCGATGTAGGGCAACAAAGAAAGATCATATTGGAGCAGTTTGAAGAACAGGGGTGGAGAACTACCGGATTATTAAAAGAAGTTGCCGATGCAGAAAACTTCTACTTCGATAAATTTTGTCAGATCAAAATGCCGTCCTGGACAAAAGGCAGGGTTGCTTTAGTGGGTGATGCGGCTTATTGTGCTTCGCCAGCTGCAGGTAGAGGTGGCTCATTGGCAATGGATGGTGCCGCTGCACTGGCAGATGCGCTGCAAGTACATGATGGGGATTACGAATTGGCATTTCAGGATTATAATAGGAACCTACGTCCATTAATAGAAGAAGTACAGGCAGATGCGGCGAATAATGTAAGAGAAAAATTAATTCCTTCAACTGAAGAAGGGATTCAGCAGATGAGACTGGGAGGGTTTTAAAACGCCTGCTTTAAAATGCCTGACTTTTCAACAAACCAAATACGCCTTTTCAACAAACCCCATAATCTGTTTTACACCGAAATTTGAATCATCAAATTATTGAGATGAATGCAAATATCGATAAAACAGTCCTGGTGACTGGCGGCGCAGGTTTTATTGCCGTTCATTGTATATTACATTTATTACAGGCAGGCTATCGTGTACGGGCTACGCTCCGTTCTCTAAACCGGGATGCAGAGGTAAGAGCTATGCTCAAAGAAGGCGGTATAGAGGCAAAGCACCCGCCTATCAAAAATCAAAGACCCTGGCAGAACTTGCCGCCTGGGAATTTATAGAAAAAGAAGGCAATGGACTGGAACTATCAGCAGTCAACCCTGTCGGTGTTTTAGGTCCTGTACTGGGAGCTGATTATTCACATTCCATCCACCTGATTAAAAATCTTTTAACAGGTAAAGCGCCGGGTTGTCCCAATCCTTACCAGTTTTCCTCACGAAGCTCTTATCTCCATCCCAACCCTGGTGCTACATGCTCCAAAATCGACGACAGGATATGCACATTATACTCAACTCCCAACGTATTAGGTATCGTCAATAGCACCGTATCCGCCTCCTGTATAGCTTCATCCTGCGCCAGCTGCTTAATCAGCTGATCCGGTTCCCCTGCATAGCTCCTTCCAAAAATAGCGCGTTTGTCACTTTCGATCATTCCAATTTTGTCAGCTCCATTACTATCCCGTCCAAAGAAATGCCTATCCTGATCATTCATCAGTGCAAAAATAGACCTGCTCACCGAAACCCTTGGTTCGCGTTGATGCCCTGCCTTTTTCCACGCTTCTTTGTACAACCTGATCTGTTCTGCCTGTTGTACATGGAATGGCTTCCCACTTTCATCCCATTTCAAAGTAGAACTTTGCAGGAACATGCCATTTTCAGCTGCCCAAACAGCGGTAGCATTAGAAGCTGCCCCCCACCAGATGCGATTCCGCAATCCTTCAGCGTGGGGTTCCAATCTTAATAACCCTGGAGGATTAGGAAACATAGGGTAGGGGTTGGGCTGTGCAAATCCAACGCCTTTGAGCTGATCCAGAAATTGCAACGCTTTTCTGCGGCCCATCTCTGCATCCGTTTCTCCTTCGGCTGGTTCATACCCAAAATAACGCCACCCATCGATCACCTGTTCCGGCGACCCTCTGCTGATGCCCAGTTGTAATCGCCCGCCCGAAATCAAGTCGGTCGCTCCGGCGTCTTCCACCATATACAGGGGATTTTCATAACGCATGTCAATAACACCCGTTCCAATCTCTATCTTGCTTGTTTTAGCGCCGATAGCAGAGAGCAAAGGAAATGGGGATGCTAACTGAGCTGCAAAATGATGTACCCGAAAATATGCGCCATCTAAACCGATTTCTTCGGCAGCGACCGCCAAATCAATAGATTGAAGTAAGGTGTCACTTGCCGTACGGGTCTTATAGGCAGGATGATTGGACCAATGTCCGAACGATAAAAATCCTATTTTCTTCATACGTCTCTTTTCGATTGTAAAATAGCCGTTACAAAGATAGATATTATATCATTGACTGGTACGAAGAGGTGATTTTCACAATCAGGATATCTGCTAACGTCAGGGCGTAAGTATTTCAGGGTTCAATGGCTCGTTCATGGAAGTTTTACCGGCTAACAAAATTTCGCCCAATGAAGATATGGGTTTCTTCAGTTGATCATATTGATTCTGGCAATAAGAAATTACCGCAACAATGCCCAGGCTATCACCGCAGGCAAAGTCAATCTTCTATTAATTGAAATCCTTTTGAATAGCAGATATGGAAAGTAAATATGCCAGGGCCTCTCAACCCACTATTTTTTTAAAAAAAATGGCAACAGTATATTTTTTAAATATTTAATCGTAATATTGCGATATGGGAGCAACGAAATCAGATTTATTTACCAGGCAGCAAAATGAGTTGGCTAATATGGCGAAAGCGCTGGCCCATCCTGCCCGTATTGCTATCCTACAATATCTGGTTAAAAAGAATGCGTGTGTGTGTGGTGATTTGGTAGAAGAACTGGGGTTAGCCCAGGCAACCACTTCACAGCATTTAAAAGAACTAAAAAATGCGGGTATCATCCAGGGTACCATTGAAGGGATCAGTGTATGTTACTGTATTAATCCAAAGGTATGGAAACAGTACAATGAACTCTTTAAAAGCTTTTTCAAAGAAGTCACACTGAATGGAGAAAAATGCTGTTAGCGTTTTTTTTACCTCCTTTCATCGTAATATTGCAATAATACAATAACACCTCAACCATGAAAACTGAAAACGAGTTAAAAGAACTGGTAAGGCAGAAATACAGTGAAATCGCCTTACAGGATAAAGAAAGTAACGCATCCTCCTGTTGCGGTTCCGGAAGCTGTTCCACGGAAGTATACAACATTATGACAGATGATTATAGTGCAGTTGAAGGATACAACCCGGAAGCAGATTTAGGTTTGGGATGTGGTCTGCCTACGCAATTTGCCCAAATAAAAAAGGGCGACACCGTAATCGACCTGGGAAGTGGAGCGGGTAATGACTGCTTTATAGCCAGGCACGAAACCGGGGAAACAGGCAAAGTCATCGGTATAGATTTTACCCCGGCGATGATTGATAAAGCTCGTAGCAATGCAGCAACCAGAGGCTTAAATAATGTAGAGTTCAGGCAGGGAGATATTGAAAATATGCCTGTTGCAGCGAATCAGGCTGATGTTGTAGTCAGTAACTGTGTGCTTAACCTGGTGCCTAATAAAAATGGCGTTTTCAAAGAGATATACCGTGTATTAAAACCGGGTGGACATTTCAGTATTTCCGACATCGTATTAGAAGGAGAATTGCCGCCAACCATTCAGCAGGCAGCTGAAATGTACGCAGGCTGTGTATCGGGAGCCATCCAGAAAAGCATATATCTGGAATTAATTAGCTCCAATGGTTTTACCAATATAATTATTCAAAAGAATAAAGGGATAGTAATACCGGACGATATATTGAGTGCTTTTTTATCACAGGAAGAAATACACCAATTCAGAAATAGTGGTACCGGAATATACAGCATTACCGTTTATGCAGAGAAGCCTGATACTGAAACATGCTGCGCCCCTGGTTGCTGCAAATAAAACTCAAGCCAAATGAAGAAAATATTAGTGTTATGTACAGGCAATAGCTGTCGCAGTCAGATAGCAGAAGGCTATTTAAGATATTTTGCATCCGGAAAAGCTGAAATATACAGTGCAGGTGTCGAAACACATGGTGTAAATCCCCGCGCTATAGCCACCATGAAAGAGGATGGGATAGATATATCGATGCACACCTCCAACAACATGAACGAGTACAGAGACATTCCTTTTGATTTTGTTATCACAGTATGTGATAATGCAAAGGAGCGTTGTCCCTTCTTTCCTTCTTCAGCACAAAAGTTTCACCACAACTTCCCGGACCCTGCTAAGGCTACGGGTACAGAAGAAGAAATCATGGCCCGGTTTCGCGAGGTGCGTGAGCAGATAAAAGCCTATAGTCAAGACTTTATTCAACAGTACATAACTAAATAATGAGTGCAAAACGTCTCAGCTTTTTAGATCGTTACCTTACTATCTGGATCTTCCTTGCAATGGCAATTGGCATAGCTATTGGGTATATCGCCCCCAATACGGGTGCATTCATCAATAGGTTGTCAGTTGGAACCACCAATATACCTTTAGCCATTGGTTTAATACTTATGATGTACCCGCCATTTGCCAAGGTCAGATTTGAACAGATGGGTAAGGTATTTATGAATGTAAAAGTATTAACAGCATCATTACTGTTAAATTGGGTAATTGGGCCTGTTGTTATGTTTGTATTAGCGTTGTTATTGCTGCATGGCTATCCCGAATATATGTCAGGTCTTATTTTAATTGGACTTGCCCGTTGTATTGCAATGGTAATTGTATGGAATGAACTAGCCGGAGGCAACAGGGAGTATGCTGCCGGATTGGTTGCCCTTAACAGCGTTTTTCAGGTGTTGCTTTATAGCTTTTATGCATGGTTGTTCTTAACCATTTTACCCCCGTTATTTGGCTTTGAGGGAATGGTTGTACATATCACTATCGGAGAAATAGCAAAGACTGTAGCTATGTACTTAGGATTGCCATTTGCAGGGGGAATAATAAGCAGGGTGGTCTTGTTACGTGTAAAGGGAGAGGTATGGTATAACGACAAATTTCTTCCGCTTATTTCGCCGGTAACGCTTATCGCTCTGTTATTTACGATACTGATCATGTTTAGCCTGAAAGGAGAGCTAATTGTACAAATACCTGCAGATGTGCTACGTATTGCATTGCCATTGATTATTTATTTCGTGGTCATGTTTCTGCTGAGTTTTGTTCTTGCTAAGGCAATGGGAGCCGATTATGACCAAAATGCTGCCATTTCGTTCACCGCATCGGGCAATAATTTTGAACTGGCCATAGCAGTCGCTATTGGCGTGTTTGGGATTAATTCAGGACAGGCATTTGCTGGTGTAATTGGGCCATTGGTAGAAGTGCCTGCTTTGATTATATTGGTACGGGTAGCGTTGTGGTTAAAAAAGCGTTTCTATCAACCAGCATAATCTTAAACAAAAAAGCCCCGGATCTTTCGACCTGAAGGCTTATATACTAAATGCAGTAGAGAGCACGCTGAAACGATGTTAGGCTAACTGATTTTTCCCCAGTATTTTCAACATCCTTGCATGCTCAATCAACGCTATCAGGAAAGTCCGTTTTACATGATAAGGCAATCCAAATTCCTCTGCAGTCTGTTTTACAATAGGTGCCAGTTTCCGGTAATGAACATGACATATATTCGAAAATAAATGGTGTTCAATCTGAAAATTGAGACCTCCTATAAACCAGGATAACACCCTGCTGCGTGGTGCAAAATTTGTAGAACTAGCCAGTTCGTGAACGGCCCAGGTATCTTTAATATGTCGTTTGTTACCTTCAACAATCGGTTCCGGGAATTTAGCATCTGGCATAACATGAGCTGGCTGGAAAATACATGCAAGCATAAAACCAGCCGTAAAATGCATAATTACAAACCCAGCCAGCACATAATACCATGCCTGACCAGAGAATAGAATTGGTAACACTAATACATAGCTGTAATAAAACATTTTGTACCAGGTAATATGAAAAATAGCCCTCCTTAAAGATATTTTTTGTTTAATAAGCAGATCCCGCTTTTTATAACGAATTACCTGCAGATAGTCTTTTGCTGTCATCCAATACAAGGTCATTAACATATAAAAGAACCAGGCATACAGGTGTTGGTAACGATGAAACCAATACCATTGCTGCCTGGGCGAGAGACGTAAAAGTACAATACTATCAATATCCTCATCAAGCCCTTCTATATTTGTATAAGTATGATGCAGTAAATTATGCTGGATCTTCCAGTTGACGCTATATCCACCAATTACTTCGAGCATATGTCCCAAAAAAGCATTAACTTTCTTATTAGGAGAATATGCTCCGTGATTCGCATCGTGCATAACAGAAGTCCCAATTCCCACAATACCAAAACCCATCAGTAACCAGAATACCCAGAACAGCAACAGGCTATTAGCTCCAACACTACTGATTATCAATAAATAGGGAATAGTATAACACAATATCATGATTATTGTCTTCCTCCACATACCACCATTGGCGTATGGAGAGGTATTTGTGCTTTGAAAATAATCCTGCACTTTAGCGGTTACTGTATCAATAAAACTGCTGTTTCCTTTTGAGGCGAACCGGACTATATTTATCTTTGTGACGCTCATATAAAAAGTTTAAATAAGATATTGACCGGAAGAGGGGGAACCCTTGGGTTGACAATCTCTCTAAAGGTCGGCTTTTTTTTTGCAGCAATGATATTTACTTTTTAAGACATTAAAAGCAGCAACAACAGTTTATGCCAGTGGAGCTTTACCCGTGGAATGGCTTTTCGGAATGTTATCCTACCTTAGGTTACAACCGCTCAGCTTTCTAAATCTACATCTGGTTACACGTTAAAAGATATTTCAATGGTTACCATAGAACCCCATCATATTATTGCCATTGGCGCTTCTGCTGGTGGTATGGAGGAGATTAACACAATCTTTGATAATACTCCATTGGACGGTGTTGCATATATAATTGTCCAACACCTTTCAACGGATTTTAAGAGCAGGATGGTGGAGTTACTTGCCAGACATAGCAAATTGTGGGTGCAGGAAGCTGAAAACGGAATGAACATCCATGCCAATCATGTTTACCTGATTCCCAATGATAAGTTAATGACCATTCGGAATACCCGGCTATACTTAACCGGTAAGGAAAATGAAAAGGCGCCTCATCTCACAATCAATATTTTCTTAAATTCTCTTGCTGCCAGTCATGGCAAGAGAGCCGTTGCCGTTGTACTCTCAGGATTAGGTGCGGATGGTACAGATGGCATTGTCGCAATAAAGCGGGCTGGTGGTCTGGTGATTGCCAGAGAACCATTGACTTCAAGATTTCCCGGCATGCCTTCAAATGCAATCGCCACCGGAATGGTTGATTTTGTATTAGAACCTCCTGCTATGCCCGAAGTGATCGAAGATTACGTATTGCACCAGCGTGAACAGGAAGTAGGGATTCAGGAAAATGAAAATACCATTGTGACAATTATAGATTATATAAAGAATCAATTGCCACTTGATTTTTCAGATTACAAACTATCTACCCTCCTTCGCCGTACCAAGAGAAGAGCTGCATACGCTAATTTTATTACACTGGAGGATTATTATGATTTTCTGCGTACAAGCCCTGCTGAGGTAGTGACCCTGGCCAAAGATTTTCTTATCAGCGTTACATCTTTTTTCAGAGACGCAGAAGCCTTTGAAATAATTGAAAAAAGTATTCTGCCAGATCTGCTTTCAAGGCTTAATCCCGGTGAAGAACTTAAGATGTGGATTGCTGGTTGTGCTACAGGCGAAGAGGTTTATTCAATGGCGATACTGATAAAAGAACAGTTGACCGGCCCCTACAAAAATATCACTGTAAAACTTTTTGCCACAGATCTTGATAGTGCCGCTTTATTATATGCGGGCAAGGGGCTTTATCATTGGAGTAGTGTAAAGGATCTCTCCCCCGAAAGATTGCAGAAGTATTTTCTAAAAGAAAATGAAAGCTATAGGATAAATCCTCTGATACGCCAAATGGTGATATTTGCACAGCACGATCTGGTGAAAAATCCTCCTTACTGCAACATGCACTTCATCAGTTGTCGGAACCTATTGATCTACATGACTCCCTTTTTGCAAAAGAAGGTATTTTCAATGCTGCTCTTCGGAATTAAATTCAATGGCTATCTGTTTTTAGGTTCGAGTGAAACGCCTAATTCCATTATAAGCCACCTGGAGGTGATCAGTAAAAAGTGGAGATTATATAAAAACATCAGTGAAAAACGGACCATTAATTTCGATTCAATTTCAATACCAGAATCGCTGGGTTCGTCTACAATCGCGCCTGTTCGTGAAAATACCGGCAGGAACAAAGGATATAATGTAGCAGAAACTATAAATGATATGCTGGCGAATGAATTGGATTACCTGGCTGTATGTATAGACGACAACTATCAGGTAGTCAAGTCATTTGGTAATACTACCAAATACCTGCTGCAACAAAACTTTAATTCAAACCTGATGCAATTGCTGCCAGAACACCTGGAACTTGCATTTAATACATTAATAAGTCAGGTATCTATAACAAATAAGAAAATTGGGGTCAAAGGTATTCCTGTCGACGTCAATGGTGAAAATATTTCTGTTAGCCTCACCATCAGCCCAATGCAGGCAAAAAAAGGAAATCCTGTATCTTATTTAGTCATCTTCAAAGAAGATGCAGGCGGATATGACGTTAATAAAGATTACCAGGTATTCGATGAACAGGCTTACAATATAAAGTACGTTTCAAACCTTGAGCATGAATTGAAAGAGGTCAGGGAAAGACTTTCTGCAGCCTATGAAAGAATTGATGCTTACAATGAAAATATGCAATCCTTCAACGAAGAACTCATTTCATCCAATGAAGAAATGCAGAGTACGAATGAAGAAATGCAATCCGTCAATGAAGAACTGCATACTATAAATGCCGATTACCAATTGAAGAATAAACAGTTGCTTGAAATTAATGATGATTTGAACAACTATTTCAGAAGTAATATCAATGGGCAGATATTTTTGAATGAACAACTTGAGGTAATGAAATTTTCCCCTGTTGCGGTAAAACTGATCAACCTGCAGGAGGCTGATATCGGAAGGTCAATTAGCCACATCTCCACTAATATTAAACTGAGTACTATTATAGATGATGTAAAGAATGTACTGAAGGATGGACTCGAAGTGACCCGGGAAATTGAAACCAACGCCGGTCATTGGTACCAAATGATGATCGTGCCTTATATACAACAGGCAGAAAACAGGTGTAATGGTGTGGTTGTTTCTTTTAATGATATTACCGCGCTGAAAAAGGCGAAAATTGAATTGGATGAAAAAAATGAAAGTTTGCTACGTATAAATGCAGATCTGGACCATTTTATTCATATGGCATCACATGATTTATTGGATCCCCTGAATAATATAGAATCAAGTATAGCATTGATGAACCTGATGGATAATGAGAATTCAGAATTGATGGAATTTATACAAATTATCAATTCCTCCATTAAGAAATTCAGCTTATTGATAAAGAATATTAGCACGATAGCCAAAATGGAAAACGATTTGACGGATATGGAGCGGGTTGATATAGGAGACGTGATCAGTAATATTGAATGGAGCCTTGAAAAAAAGATCAAAGATACGCATGCTGCAATAACAACAGAACTTGACGTAAAAGAGATATCCTTTTCTCACAAGAATCTGAGGAGCATATTATATAATCTCATTTCTAATGCTATGAAGTTTGCAGGTCAGGACGAACCGAAGATTCACGTTCATACCAGGCAGGAAGGGAAATATATTGTCATCAGTGTAGAAGACAATGGAATAGGTATAACTAAGGATGGAATGAGGAAGATATTCACTATTTATGGCAGGCTAAACCTGCATGTGGAAGGACATGGAGTAGGTTTATACCTGGCAAGGAAAATTATAAATGCATCAGGTGGAGAATTGAAAGTTGAAAGCACGGTTGGTAAAGGAAGTAAATTTACCATTTATCTAAATTGCTTTTGAGGTAGATTTCACACCATAATGATTACAAACAATATTCGGTAGAAGAAGTACATACTGATGACCCTTTTACAACGGTGGTGATAGAGGCTGTTTGATACGCACTGCTATCAAACCGAAAACACCGACATTATGGCCGATCTTACTGCACTTTTCTCATTGGAAAGATCTCTTTGCGAAGCCGTCCGTCCACCATTCCCGAAATTTCAGCTATCAGGCTATCCGCATCCAATTTTCTATAAGTGATGATTTGAGGGAAATCATGTTCAGAATTTTCAAACACGAGCTGGTTATCTGATGTTTTTTTTAATGCAAAACGCACCGGCTGTCCATTGTTTTGATTTTTTACAGTAGGGATATAATACAATTGATGTTGGTCCGCTATTAACCGGATGGTTTCAAATATCAATGTATCTTTTCCCTTCAGCATATAGCTTTTGCCGCTTAGCTCCTTCGATGATTCCCTTTTCCAGCTTTCGTAAATAATTCCTTTGGATGTCTGACTTTCCCAGGTACCTATCAACCAGGCGGCTTTGTTAATGGGTCCGATAAAACATATGGCGATTAATAATCGTAACATAGGCTTCAATTTTATACGAAGGTGCGAAAAAAGCCGGTGTGAAAATTGTAAAAAAGCGACAAGTCATCCTTTGCCATACAACAACGCCGACATTTTAAGGTTATCGTTGTAATACTGTTTCGGGGTATAGCCCGTCAGTTGCTTAAACTCTTTTATAAAATGTGACTGGTCAAAATAATTTCCTTCATAGGCTAAGGCTGTAAGAGAAGTCTCTTTTCCGCTAATAAGTTTTTTAAATATATTATTTAGTCTTATTACCCTGGATAATTGTTTGGGGCTCATGCCTACGTCTGATAAGAACCTGCGCTCCAGCCGTCTGCTTTTTATCTGACTTTGTCTGGATAGTGCTGTTACAGATAATTGACCATTGGAATGCCAGATCGCTTCTATCAGGGACCTGGTGATGTGGTCGATTGTTTCAGCAGTTGCAAGGCGATTGGTGAGAAATTGTTCTACCTCTTTGATTCTTTCGGATACACCAGGAGCGTTAAGGATTGCCAGTTCTACATTTTTTCCATCATTACCGAAAAGTCTTTCAAGTGGGATAGCTGAGTTTTCCATTTCGGATAAAGGCAAGTGTGTAAATGGAGAAAAACCATCCGGATGGAAACGAACTGAAAAAATACCTGTTTTGCCAGTTGCGACTATTTCAAGTGGACGGGTTAATTGCCCGATTACAAAGCACCGGGGTTGTAAAATAATGTTGCCATCTTCCAGGTATTGCTGGTACAGATCCCCGTAATGAAAAATCATTTCCATACAGCCATCAGGTACGATGGTCTGTTTTTGTGTGAAGCTACCTGCAGGACCTTCCAGGGTCCAATAACATTGTATCATAGGATCCAGGTCGATACCAGCTAAATAGGTTTGATATTGCATGGTGTAAATTTATGCTACTTTTTATTGTGGGCTTGCAAATGTTTGTTAGCGGGGGGCTTTGGTCATTGAGAGATAGTATAACGAGGATGCGCTAGCAAGTATGGAAAAACAATAAAAGCCTTCAGGTGAAAAATCTGAAGGCTTTTATTGTTTTTTATACTCGTATCCCCTGTAATATCAACAGTGCTATTGCCTGTAAGAGCCCTTTACATTTTAGCTGTAAACCCTCCACCAGGTGCCAGTCTAATAGTTAAGACATCTTTAGGAGATAAGAATTTTGTTTCTCTGTTAATGCTAGTATTAGTAAGGGTGTCATAAACAAGGGTTGCTTTTGTTTTTTTAGACAGAAAAGATAGCGGGATTTTTACTTCCCTTTCAGTCGTACCATTCATTATTCCAATCCACCAGGTATCTCCTTTACGACGTGCAAAAGCAACGACTTCACCCATTTGGGTACATGGAAGCACCCTGGTTTCATCCCAGGTGGTAGGAATCGTCTGGAACAGATCAAACATGGGGCTATCAAGATAGAATTTATACTGGTCACAAAAATGTGTTACCGGCGAAAGATAAACAATCGCCTGGGCAAATTCATGTGCCCATGTATATTTTGCGGTGGTCAATTCTGCGGGATTTAAGATGACTGGCGTAATATCGGCCGCACCTGCCATCAGTCGTGTGAAGGGCAGGCAAACATCTTGCTGGAAGGGCATTACCCGGTCATACCTTGACATGTGGTATTCATTACCACGTACAGCCTCCCTTGTGATATCATTTGGATAAGTACGTCTCAATCCGGTAGGTTTTACACTGCCATGAAAGTTCAGGAGTAATTTTAATTCGGCGCAATCCTCCATCGTTCCTACATACCACTGCATAATATTTGCTGTTGCATCAGGGATAAAGTCAATTTTTATCCCGGAGGCACCTATCGCCTTTATCTTTTCCAGGTATTTGTGCCGTTCTAAAGCATTCCTGCATTCTTTTGAATCTACCCATACTATTGATTGTACCCCCACGCTTTTGCCATAGTCGATCACTTCTTTTAATAATGTCCACTGATCTTTCCCATCTTTTCTCCAATCACGCCAGCCATCGTCTACCAGGTAGTATTCCCATTTTAACTTAGCAGCGGCATCGTACCAGTTTTTTTGGTCTTCCAATTGTGGAGCACCAATACTCCACCATTGCCATAAACATCTACCAGGTTTTACCCAGGAAAAGTCACGTCCTTCTTTAGGGGGTGGGCACACATTCATCAGCAGATCAGCATTCACCAGGCCATTCAAATTTGGGGAAATGATCGTCGTCCGCCATGGGGTTACTTTTTGCCCTTTATATGAACCATCCGGAACAGAAGGGCTATTTTCTGCCAGGTGTTCAAATTGCCAGCCATCTTTTGCAAAGGGGAAATATGCTTTTAAAACATGCCCATTGCGTATGAATGACATATCAGAAAAGGTTTCGCAGTCAGCCTCCGAAATTGATAGATATCTTCCGGATACTTCAAAAGTAAGCGGCCCCATTATTGGCTGGTTCTCCGGAACCTTATTTAATGATGTTACATGGCTCAACTCTTCATACGATTGACTGAATCCTGACCATGCTATGTTTGTAGTATTTTCAGGAAGATTCCATGAGGTAGATTCACTATCAATATGCCTGGTTCCAATGGGAATAGTATAACGGATCGCTACTCCATCGTCATATACTCTTATAATAAGATTGAATTTCTTACCTGCCGCTTCCAATGGAATACTTGTTTCATTTGCATGATTAGTGACCAATGAATGATTCCCAAAAATTGAATACCTTTCATTGAGCGAACTTACTTCGGGCTTTCCAGGCATGGTTGTTTTATAGCCTAAATCTATATGATCAACGGTTAGTCCTAATGGAGACGTATTAATAACTTTTACATTCCCATACAGGATAGAGTAGGAAAGTCTTTCATTTTCAATAAATACGTGAACGGAAATTTGTTTGTTCGGACTATTGACCTGAATTTCATTTCCCTGTTTGTTAGCATTAACAGTAGTTGTGCATATTCCCCACATTAGTAAAGTTAAAAGACCTTGTTTCAGGTATCGCATATCATCTGATTTTATTTTTAGTTGAAATCCTATTTATTCGATTTAATACAAAGCAGTTTAAAACTGTTAGGAACAATAAAATGTGTTTAAAGTCATGACCATTATCCTCGATGTTTAATCAAATACAACAGCTTTGATTTTAATACAATTCAATATTAATATCCCTGGCGATTATAATATTGGACATATGAAAAATCCATTACCACTAAAGTCAATATTACAGTGACGAAAAAGATTTAACACATTAAAGAAATTGAGACCCTAATTTTACATCAGCAAATATGATTAAATCAAAAGAAAATTAATCTAAGGTAAATATTTACAGCAGACAGCAATCATATAAGTCAAATGTGAGGGAAGCATAAAGTGTAAATTGTTTCATCCCTGATTAATTCTATAAGTAGGGGAAAATACACAATTTTTTATCAACTTAATAATCTAACCTTCCGGTTTGCAGTGAATGAATTTTTCCTGTAAATAGCCTGCTGATAAGGGATTAGACAGAATGGTGGAATTATTATGGCGGGAAGAAGTGTTCTAATTTAACCACGATTAATACTATTTTATCAACAATTAATTTGTAAGGTACCTCCTAACGTTAGTCCTCCGGAATAAGACAATGGTGATCAAAATATTTGTATTGTTATAGCGGAGGCAGTTTCTTTACACGCAATTTTTGGGCTACAACATAAATAGATTTGGCTACATCTGTCTTTGAATTGTTGAGGATCTCTTGAAGACCTGGACAGACTTTACAACATTGTAAAAAGAGAAAAAGGCGCTATTGATATCGTTGTTGCCAATGCGGGTTTTGTGGAAATGTCGGATACTGCTAATGTAACGCTGGCGCATTTTGACAAAACTTTCAACATCAATGCACGTGGTACATTCTTTTCCGTGCAAAAAGCATTGCCGCTTTACAATGACAATGGCGCAATTGTCGTGGTGTCTTCTGCTATTGCAGTAAAGTTTGCTGGTCGTATTTTTCCCTGCCAATACTAAAATCCAATAAGAAATAATTATTTTAGTGACTAATCCATACCAACTTATGAAGCATTTTTTTTGTTTTCTCTTCCTGCTCTATACAATACCCACTTTAGGACAAGCATCCTTTCCCAAAGGTTTTAAATTAATAGAAGGCGACAATATGACCGGAGAAGATGATAGATACTCTAATGGAAAAGATGTTTTCC
Source organism: Chitinophaga sp. LS1 (assembly GCF_034274695.1). NCBI lineage: Bacteria > Pseudomonadati > Bacteroidota > Chitinophagia > Chitinophagales > Chitinophagaceae > Chitinophaga > Chitinophaga sp. LS1. The sequence continues at coordinate 52,758 of NZ_CP128362.1, read as the reverse complement.
AAATGCATTTTTATTGGAGATCCTATGATGGGGATTTCACCTGGAACGATGATAAATATAGGCAATACATTGCAGAAGGTATTGGATACCCGGTATATCAAACAAAGGATAGTCTCTTGTGGGGAACGGGGAAAGTAAATGGATATTACTCTTATGTAGTAGTAGATTGGAACGGGGAAATATTTGAACTTTTTTCCAAAGAAAATGATGCAGACTTCGCTAACTATTCGAAATGGCTGATTTCTTCTATAAGAGAATATCGTAAAAAAGGGAAAAAGTTCATGTTTGCCAGGAGGTTCCGTTTGATTTCATAAACTGATGCTCAAATACCCTACATGAATAATTGCCTTCAGGTGGATAGTCTGAAGACATTTTGAGGCGCTTATAATAGCGAAATTATATGGAAGAAGCCTTCAGATCTTAGTCAACTTGTCCACTAGTATGTTATTTTTTTACAGCTTCTGTAATTATATATAGGTGCCAAATAGGAAAACCTTTGCCTATAATTTTAAATTAACTTACATTTTCTGTAACCTAAAATAACTATATTTGTAGTGGATATTACATTTGCAGATAGAAAACTGGAAGAACTGGCGAACAATGATAAAAACCGCCTGAAGGTGTGTGGTAAACTGCGGGCTAATAAAATCAAAGAGAGGCTGGTGCAATTATGGGTCGCTAATAACCTTGAAGAATTAAGGCACTTACCAGGCAATTTTCATGAGCTTAATAATGATCGGAAAGGAGAATGGGCTTGCGATCTGGATCAACCTTATAGGTTGGTGTTTAAACCTCATAATGAGCCAATACCCACAAACAAGCATGGTCAGTATATTTGGATGGAAATCATAGGGATAGAAATTTTAGAAATAGTCAATTATCATAAAAAGAAATAATATGGTAAAACAGAATCAGTACTTTCCACAATCAGTTCCTCATCCAGGTGAAACCTTGAGGGGAAAGCTGGAAGAAATGATGATGGGGCCGAAAGAATTCGCGCTTCGCACAGGAAAGCCTGAAAAAACCGTCATTGCCATAATCAAAGGAGATAGTTCTATTACCCCTGACATGGCTGTTCAATTTGAAAGTGTTACCAGGATACCCGCTAATTTTTGGATGAACCATCAAAGACATTATGATGAATTTCTTGCAAGAGAGAAAAGACAAATAGTTATTCAGTCAGCAATAGGATGGGCAAAGCAATTTCCTTTGGCTGAAATGATAAGGAAGGAGTGGTTACCGGCTGCAACCACCATTCAGGAAAAGACCATTGAGATGCTTTCTTTTTTTGGCTTCTCTAATCACACAGCATGGGAAGACTATTATTTTAATCAACAATTGAAAGTAGCTTTCCGGATTTCGCTTGCACAAACAATTGAACCTTATGCTATATCTGTATGGCTTCGCAAAGGTGAATTGCAGGCAATGGAATTAGAAACAAAAGATTATTCAGAAAAGAAGTTTAAGGAAGCATTAAAAAAGTTGAAATCAATCAGTGCAAATTCCACTGAAAAAAAAATTGGCCAAATACAAAGAATTTGTCTGGAAGCTGGTGTTAAAGTAGTGTATACTCCTCGTATTAATAAAGCTCCTATAAGAGGAGCTACCAGATGGTTAAATGATACTCCTTTCATTCAATTAACAGAGCAAAATAATGAAAGTTTCTGGTTTACATTCTTTCACGAAGCAGGACATATTCTCTTACATGGGAAAAAGGATATCTTCCTGGAGAAAGTAGAATATTCCGACAAAGATCTCATCAAAGAAAAAGAGGCTGATGAATTTGCCCAAAAATGGATATAGCATATCCAATATAGCTGGCAAGTAATTGTTTTAAATGGATGATAGTAAATTATAACAAAAAAGTCTTCAAATCTTTTGACTAGAAGGCTTTCTAGCCTGTGGGTAAAGTTTACTTGGAAACCATGCCAGAACTGAATCTGGACAAACAACTTTTAAAAGATCTGGCAGAAAAGACTATTAGCAGACATATAGCCATAACAGGTATACAGCCTAAGTTATCGGTTACACTGGAAAGGGTTAAAAGTCGGAGCAGACTTACAATCGTAGGACTATGGGGTGAATATATATTGAAACCTCAACATGAGCAATTGACAGCCATGCCAGAAACAGAAGATCTTACGATGCACCTTGCAGAAGTATTTGACATCCTCATATGTAATCATACGCTGCTCAGAGCAACTGATGGAAACCTTGTTTACATTGCCAGACGTTTTGATAGAGTAAAGGGGAAAATGGTTCATGTTGAAGTAGGTTACAATAATTGAGTTTATTCACGTTTAAACCTATTTACTTCCATGACTAACGACAAAATGATAGCACTGCCCCAATTCAGAAAAGATTCCCCACATGCTGCTGTTAATCTGGATGATTTATTAATGATTTTTAATTCCTCAAAGGCTGTATTACGGTCACAAACTGAAAATCCTACAATTATGGAGATCATTGAATTTTCTAAAACAGTTGCTCTGACAGTTAAATGAACTGTTTTCCCTATCAGGGCATATTAAGTTGTTGGATGAACAAGTTTAGCTATGATTATTTTGACATCGTTAAGGATTTTGAACATTTTTTAAAGAATCAATAATAATTGATCGGGCAACAAATCGTATTGGTAAAATGTTTTGTCGTGATCTACCCCTAATGTTGTCACTTTTACACAGGTAGAATCCTAAAATGTTTCGCAACTTTGTATTGTCATCAACAATCAAACTAAACTTGAATAAGGTTATGAAAAATTTATTCAACGCAAGAGATCTTATTAAATTACTCCTAATCTCAATCATTATGGCTGCAGCATCTTCATCAAATGCACAACAAATGAAACCTACCGACAGTGGCTACGCACCGGCTAATGGCATCAAAGTTTATTATGAAGTATACGGCGACGGTAAGCCTATCGTTTTACTGCATGGCGCTTACTATACCATTGAGATGAATTGGGGGGAATTAATACCTGAATTGGCGAAAACAAGAAAAGTAATTGCTATAGAATTGCAAGGACATGGGCACACACCCTTTTCAGATAGAAAATTATCACTGGCCACTTTAGCTAGCGATGTGGAGAAAGTAATGGATTATCTGAAAATTGACAGCGCGGATATAGCGGGATATAGTTTCGGTGGTCAGGTAGCCTACCAGTTTGCGATACAAAGTCCTAAACGATTGAAAAAACTAGTCATCATTTCTGCCGTTTATAAAAGTGAAGGTTGGGTAACCGAAATAACCAGTGTTTTTAAAAATATGAAGCCTGAGTTTTTTGCAAATTCGCCGCTGCAAGCCGCTTATGATGCTGTAGCACCAGATAAAACAAAATGGAATAAGTTCCTTGAACAGATGATTGCCTTAGCTGGAGAGCCATTTAATATGGGCGACGACAATATAGCAAAAATCACTGCACCTGTATTAATTATATCAGGTGACAATGATGGCATGGATAAAATCGAATTGGCAAAAACATATAAATTGTTGGGTGGTGGTGTTGCTGCTGATTTGCAACCAATGCCAAAATCACAGCTGGCCATTATTCCCAATCAAAGCCATGTTAGCCTGATGACGCAGACAAAAACAATATTCGGTTATTTAGATAGTTTTTTACAATAACCGATGCAATTGGATTTTGATCATTCGGACGAAATACTATTATCAGGAATTATGCGGATATAAATAAAGAGGAGAAAAAAAATAACATTCTTCGCAATGTGCCTGACTGGTATTATATGTTTGTAAGGAGTAATAGTTCAGGTTCAATTAAATGATTTTATCGGTACAAAAGGCGATAATTTAAATTATCGCCTTTTGTACCGATAAAATCATTTTAATAACCTATATATCGGTTAAATTGACGATATTTTGAAATATCGGTTCAATGAACGATATTTGATGTATGACTAGTATTATTACAGGAGATATTATCAACTCACGGAAAGCTGATCCGGTTATTTGGTTAAATCCTTTAAAGGCTCTTATGAAAGAGTGGGGTAAAACACCAAAAACATGGGAGATATACAGAGGAGATAGCTTTCAATTAGAAATAAGTCAACCTCAATATGCGCTGTTAGCCGCCATTCGCATCAAGGCCTGTATTAAGTCGATAGAAAAATTGGATGTGAGAATGGGAATCGGAATAGGGCAAAAGAGCTATAATGCTCAAAAAATAACTGAAGCAAATGGAGAAGCATTTATTAACTCAGGAGAAACATTTGAAGAGCTTAAAAGATTAAAACAAAATCTTGCCATCAGAAGCCCCTGGCCACAGTTGGATGATGAACTGAACTTAATGTTTCGTCTGGTATCAATAGTACTTGATAAATGGAGTACAGCTACGGCACAAATAGTGGCAGTATCAATGGCTAACCGCACACTATCGCAAAAAGAGCTTGGTGATAAAATGGGACGGACACAATCTACAATTAGTGAGGCTCAGAAACGAGCACATTATGATGAAATTATGGATTTGGTCTCCTTTTATGAAAAATGCATTATAGAAAAAATAAATTGATATGATTCTGCTACTTCAATTCTTTTTAGCTCATATTCTTGGTGACTTTTTTTTGCAAAGCAGCAAATGGGTGGCCAGTAAAGAGTTAAAAAAATGGCGCTCTCCCTATTTATACATCCACATATTCATACATTTTACACTTATTTTATTAGTTACCTGGGACTTGCGTTTATGGAGAGTGGCATTAGTGATTAGTGTTTTGCATCTACTTATTGATACGATAAAATTGCAATATCAACAGCCTGCTACCCAGAGAGCATGGTTTTTTATTGATCAAATCGCGCATTTAGTCGTTTTACTTTGGGTTTGGTCTTTCTATGAACATGTAACGTGGAATTATACTACTATAGTTACCCCCAGAGCACTTATTATAAGCACCGCTGTTTTATTCGCATTAAAACCAGCATCTCTCATTACCAAATTCGCAATCTCGAAATGGACACCAGGTACAAGTGCCAGTTCCAGTTCAACCACAACCGGGGAAATTGAATCTTTAAAAAATGCTGGTGAATGGATTGGGTTCCTTGAAAGGCTAATGATTCTGATCTTCATCCTATTAGGAAAATGGGAAGGAGTTGGTTTTTTACTGGCGGCAAAATCCGTATTTAGATTTGGTGATTTAAAAGAACCCAGGGAAACAAAACTCACTGAATATGTAGTGATCGGAACATTCCTGAGCTTTTTTATCGCTATTCTAACAGGAATTATAACCAGCCAGTTATTAGAGATGCCTTAAGAAGGGCTATGATCGACGAGTTGAATAAAGTCATTATTTTAGAAAAAAGGTTAATCAATTTCGAACGCTTATAAAGTGGATTACAAACATCTCAGAAATTCATAAACATTCATAAAAAAGCAAGACCTGCTCTAAGAGCGATCTTGCTTTTTCACGGGCAGTAGTGACAGGTTTCGAACCAGTCTGTCTAATTCTAAGCTATCTTAATTTTCGGTATCGCTCCATAGTCATCAACAGCAATTATCATGAAAATACATCTCTTCCTCGCCCTTCTCTCGCTATCGCTCACACCTCCTCAAAAAGATTCAGTCATCGGCATCGACCATATCCCCGTCGTTGTCAACAACCTTGACAGTGCTGCCAACTTCTATAAAAAAATAGGATTTATTATCAAGCCCGGCCGGTTCCATCAAAACGGGATCCGCAATCAACACATTAAATTCCCTAATGGCACCGAAATCGAACTCATTACGGCATCACAACCCGTAGATCCACTAACAACCGAATATTGCAATTCCTTAAAACAAGGAGAAGGGCCCGTTTATTTTGGACTCTTCGCCACTAATCCCACGGTATTAACTCAACAAATCGACACAAACAATTTACACCCACTCTTTTTTGGCTCAAGAAATCACTCTCCAACCGACAAACCCGAACATTTCGCCCACACTAACACGGCCTATTCCCTCACCAGTGTTTGGCTCGCTACAGATCACATTCCCACATACGTTCAACTTTTTAAAAAGCTCGGCATACAAGTCAAACAGAAAAAAATGTTCTCAGGAATAACCGCTCAAATAGCAAAATTAAAAGAAGGCGAAGTCATTTTACTCCCTGCTTCATTACAGGTAATCCCCAACCATCAGGTAATAGGAGCAACCGTTCAGGTTACAGATCTGAAAAAATTGAAAACAATCTTACAACAGTCAGGTATCAAAGGCAGTGAAAGTACGAACAGTATATTACTATCCCCTGCACTCACACATGGAATCTATCTTGAATTTAGACAATAGAAAAAGGAGGGTAATTTAAAATAAAAAACAGCACAATATGCTGTTTTTTATTTAACAACTTCGAGGGCTACCGGGGACTGAATATCCATTAAAATCTCGCGACGTAATTTCAATTTTAAGAAAGACACTGATTTTTCTATATCCTGTTCTGAAAAGCCCCTTTGCACTTAAAGCTTAATAAAATTCTGACTGTTTAACGGCCAATTAAACTGCTGTAATCTACCGCCGGCTGCAAGCGTGCCGAGGTCGATGGGCGCAAAGCCGATTTTACTGAGAATTCCGCTCACGATGGCCTTCGCATCTTTATCATCGCCGGAAATAAAAAGAGCCCTCTTTCCGTTTCCAACAGACGGATCTGCGGCAAGTACTTTGGCTGAGAGGGTATTCATCGCTTTAACGATCTTCGCGCCCGGTAACTAATTTTGCACAACTTCACTTGATGCCAGTCCACCATCTTCTATTCCGGTACCATATTCTAAACGATTGGTGGCGTCGATCACGATCTTTCCGTTCCAGTCCGTAAGTTCGGTAAGATCCTTGACCTTAGTCCAGGGTACTGCTAGTAGAATAATATCCGCTGCAGCAGCCTCAGACGCTGTTACAGCTTTTGCGCCGGTTCCCAGTTGTGATACAATATCGGTAAGGGATTCAGGTCCCTTACTGTTACTGATCAGGACCTGAAAATCATTGGCCAAAAATCGAGTAGCTGCAGCTTTGCTGATATGCCCTGCTCCAAGGATGCCTATTAATTTCATAGTTTTATTCTTAATAAAAGTATTATATGGTTTGGTAAAACCAACGTCAATCAGTGATATATCTTATTGAGTTTTATTTTTGGGGATTACGATTTTAAAAACCGTACATACCACCCGATACGGAAATTTGCTCACCGGTAATCCAGGCGGCATCATCTGAAGCCAGAAATACTGCTGCTTTCGCAATATCGGCGGGCTGGCCTCTACGGCCAAGCGGTGTTTTTTCGACAAACATCTTTTCATACTCACTGCCGGCAGTGACGCCCGCGCTGGTTGCACCTTCCGTGTCCGTAGCGCCCGGCAAAATAGAATTGATACGAACGTTTTTAATACCTAGCTCCTTAGATAAAGCAATCGTGAAGGCATCCAGTGCCGCTTTAGTTGAAGAGTATAATGAGGCATTTTGAAGAGGAGATTTACTTGCACCCGAACTGATATTGATGATGTTTCCGCCCTTATCGCCAAAAAGTTTCAGCGCTGCCTGAATAGTTAATATAGGTCCTAACACATTGACGTTAAAACTTTTACGAAATTCTTCTGCTGAAATTTGTTCAATAGGCGCATACCCCTGATATACCGCGTTATTTACTAAAATATCCAGTGTGCCGAAAGCATGCTCAGTTTCTTTAAACAGCCTGATCACATCGGCTTCGTTTGATACATCGGCCTGTACCGCAATGGCTGTGCCACCATTATCGGTTATCGCTTTAACCACTTTGTCCGCTCCTTCTTTACTGGAAGCATAATTTACAACAACCTTTGCGCCTGCAGCAGCAAAATGTTTGGCAATAGCTGCACCTATTCCTTTGGAAGCACCGGTAACTACCGCTACCTTATTTTCTAATTTACTCATGATTTCCATTATTAATTATATTCAAGTCCTACGGTTTTTTCCGTTCTGATTTACACTTCAAAATTGGTGCATCTTAAGGAACCGCATACTGACACGGATCATTAAATACACACGATTATGGAAACAAATATGTTATGTAAACTTTGCGACTAAGATCCACTGTTTACAGCCATATCCTGCACTAAAAGTTTACATAATATTATCTTCTACATGGGTTAGTAATGTCACTTCCCCTTAAAAGATAATATTATGACTAAAGTTTACCGCTCTTATGGAGCTTTAACAAAGGCGGCTTCTGGATATCTTAAAGACATAGGTAGAAGCGAATCTACTATATCTATGTATAACTGGATCTGGGGGAGGATTAAAAAGTACATGGATATTAACAAGATTGTTCATTGTTCCTCAACAACAGTCGCCGATTATATCAACGCCACCTATGGTTTGCGGCCAATACCATCATTAACGCATCACGAAAAGCATTCCCTGCGGTGCGCCTTATGTTTAATACAATTTGCAGAGACAGGCAGGATGATTGAAGTGATACGTCGCAGGGAATGTGTAGTACTTTCTGGAGAAATTGGTAATGAAATTGCAGCTTATGTCGAATCCAAAAGAAAATTGAGGTTGAATGTCAAAACATTGCACAGTTACTCCTATTATCTATACCAGTTTTTAAAGTACTTAAATGCAAGTGAAATACACGCCTGCAATACAATATCTTCACTCGCCCTGATGAAGTACACGTCAAACTTACTGCCTGAAGCTGCGGGAGCTAAACATCTTGCCTTGTCCATAATCAAAGGTTTTTTGAGATATCTGTATGAACAAAATAAGACAGCCAGAGACTTTTCTGTAATTGTTCCTAAAGACAATTATAAAAAGCAACCAAAGCTGCCATCGACCTATACAAAAGACGAAGTACGTACGATATTAAACTCTATCGATAGAAGCACCGCTTTGGGAAAGAGAGATTATGCTCTGCTAATCCTGGCAGTACGCTTGGGAATGCGAGCTTCTGACATTAGCCGGCTTAAGTTTGAAAATATTCGATGGACTGAGAATAGTATATCTTTTAATCAGTTTAAAACAAATGAAAAAGTGGTGCTTCCGTTAACCACAGATGTTGGCGAAACCCTCATAGATTATATCAAATATGCAAGACCAACCTCCAATGATGCGCATGTTTTTCTTGAAAAGCAGTTCCCTGTTATACCGATTAGTGCTAAGAGAGTGTCATTGACGGCGAGCAGGAATATTACAAAGTCAGGAGTCTTTATTGGTGAGCGAAAACATGGTTCACATGCATTACGACATACAATGGCCAGTTTCTTACTAGAGCAGAAAACGCCCTTACCCGTTATATCAGAATTGCTCGGGCATGCCAGTACACAAACCTCGATGTGCTATTTGCGCATAGATATGGAATCGTTACGCCAATGTGCGATGGAAGTGCCGGTTGTTTCTGAAGCGTTTTATACGCAAAAAGGAGGAGCATTTTATGAATAATAAATATAAGAACCCTGGTATACTGGCGCCTATTGTTCAGGAGTATATCAATATGAGAAAGAACCTTGGCTTTAGATCTGAAGCTCAGAAGTATAGTTTGTTTGCTTTTGATGCTTTTGCTTGCAAAGAAGGACTTTCTTCCGTAACCATTACAAAAGAACTGGCTGAAAAATGGTGTAACAGGCGCCCTGATGAAGCTACAGATACCTGGAGCCACAGAAACTGCTTTTTACGTCAGTTTGCTATCTATTTATCTAATCTTGGATATGATACTTATATTCCCTGTAAGGTATTTACAAAACATGACAACTTCATTCCTTATATATTTTCTGATGATGAACTAGGAGCTATCTTTAAAGCCTGCGACACACTGGATCTTTATGATAAGCATGCCAGAAGCAACCTTTTTGTACTACCGGCTTTTTTTCGAATGCTGGCAGGAACTGGTATTAGAATCGGTGAAGCGTCGGCATTATTGAACAAAGACGTTAATCTTGATCAAGGGTATATCGTTCTACGCAACTGTAAAAACGGTAAAGACCGGATGGTGCCCTTATCAGAATCGCTGGTCGAAGTCTGCAGGCAGTACAGGAAATACAGAGAACTGCTTCCTCATCACAGTGATTGCTTCTTTGTTAAGATGAATGGCTGCCCTTGTCCACCAAATAGCTTCTTTCATTGGTGGACTAAGATACTAAAAGCGGCCTCTATACAACGTCGTGGAAAAACAGTTGGTCCGAGGATACATGATCTTCGACACACTTTTTGTGTTAAATCCATGGCTTCCCTGGCAAAGGAAGGAAAAGATCTGTACTATATACTTCCCATACTGTCTACCTATATTGGCCATCAGTCTATAGCAGCAACTGACAGGTATGTAAGAATGACTTCGGAAATGTACCCTGATCTAATAAGTCAGACCGATAGCATCTGCTTATATATCTTTCCTCACCTCAAAAGCCAGTAATCGTATGAAACAAACTCAATTTGCCAAATACTTAACCTACTTTATGGTGAAATATCTCGTTGGAGAAAGAGGTTGCTCGAAGAATACCGTTGCTGCTTACCGGGATGCAATAAGCCTTTTTATTATCCATATGCGCGATAATCACTACATAAAAGTGGATCATCTTGAATTTATAGACATAACACAGGAGCGTATCGTTGGTTTTTTAGAATGGCTTGAGACCGAAAGGAAATGTAGTATATCCACCCGAAATGTGCGTCTGGCTGCTATCCATGCTTTTGTCCGCTTCCTGATATATAAGTCTCCGGATTATATGGAAGAATGGCAGCGGATACTTGCTATCAAAGTGAAACGAGCCCCCAAAGCAACAGTAGTTTATTTAGGTGCTGACGGCATGAAACTATTATTGGCCCAGCCGGATACATCTACTCCTAAAGGAAGGCGGGATCTGACGCTCTTGTCGCTTATGTACGATTGTGCCGGACGGGTTCAGGAAATAGCTGATCTGGTTCCCGCCAGAGTCAATTTTGGAAAACCAACTTTGTTAAGGGTAACGGGAAAAGGAAATAAAACGCGGCTAATCCCATTGTCAGATCAGGCGACAGCCTCGTTAAAGATATATATGCAGGAAAACAGGCTTTTAGAAGGGAAGGCCACTGAGTACCCCTTGTTCAGTAATGGAAGAGGAAGCAAACTAACACGAATGGCTATTACCATGATACTGAAAAAGTATAGTGCGGCTGCTAGAAAAATAAACCAAGCCTTAATACCTGCCAATGTAAGTCCACACTCCTTAAGGCACAGCAAAGCTATGATGCTGCAACAGAACGGCGTGAACTTAATATGTATACGAGACTTTTTAGGTCATGAGTCAGTGACTACGACCGAAATATATGCCAGAATCGACAACAGGCAGAAACGAGAAGCGATAGAGAAAACAAGTCTTTCTCCAGATCTTTCTGAGGATCCATCCTGGCAAAAAGACAAAGGGCTGTTGAACTGGCTGGAAAGCCTTGCCAAATAAGTGAAGTGTTATGTAAACTTTTGAGTAAGGAAAGTCTTGTAAGTACTCGGGTTAAGCGTCAAAAGTTTACATAACATATTTGTTTCCATAATCCTGCTTATGTAAATATTTACATAAGCAGGATAAATGTCAAGTTGAAGTGGTGACTTAAATCAAGAAAACATGATAACTACTTATAAGACAATTATTTAATGCGGTTAGAAGTCAAGATGAAGAATTCCAGATAGACCACAACGGCATATATTCCATTGTTGAGTACTTTTTCTCATCCAGGAAAGTATAAAATTGGCCAAATAACCCGCTCCTTCAAGCCACAGAAGTAGCCGAAAGTATTCTTCTTATTTTCTTGCATATTGATAAACACTTCCAAAACTTCCTAAAAGGTCTTTTCTATTTCCTCAGATGTTTTTTCTGTGCGATGAGCAGCAGTAAAATCCTGTAATAAAGTGGAATAGATGTATGCATGACAACTATTTATTTATGAAGTTGTTTATACTTTTAATTTTCTACAAAAAAGGGTTATAAGAGCCAGCCATTGCAATGCCATCCATGTTTCAACAATTTTTTCATATCTGACAAGCAATGCTTTAAAAGCATCCATCCAGGCATTGGCATGTTCAATTTTTGTTCGTCTTTTGTAAAGTTGATCATCAAAATATCGGTATTCATCACTTTGCTTCTTTTGATTTCGCAAGTTGGGTTTTACATTTAATTCAATCTCGTAGTCAATGCATACTTGTTTTAAATCTTCGCTGTCAAATCCAGGATCGGCATTTACAAATATTCCATTGCAATTGATATCGGATTGTTCCAGAACCCCGATCATTTCTTTAAAGAGCTTCACTATATCGTATAAGTCATTATGCTCTCCACTTTGCGCTGTTGATACCGTCAGCATCTGACCTCTGTTGTCACATAAGAACAAACTATTACTGGTCTTTGAAGCTTTTCTGCCTTGATAACCTACCGCCTGGCCACCACGTTTGACTGGTGTATGGCTACCATCTAACTGGGCGCTTGACAGATCCAGCAGTTTCTTATTACAAGATAAAAGATTGATCCAAGCCCTCTTGAATGAACCGTCTTTACTCCATTTTAAAAAATACCTGTGAATATTTTGCCACGAGGTCGCCCCTTTATCAAAATATTCGCAAATACTCAACTCTCGCCACTGGCAGCCTGTTTTCATTCGCTTTAAAATCAACTGAACCACTTTTACTAAATCTATCCTGGCCTTAAAGCCTCTTTTGCCTTTGCTTAAATGTGGTAAAATCCAATCTCGTACCTTATCTTCGTCTATGAGTCCCAGAATTATTCGTTTTTATTTGCTAAAACAAAAATCCTTAATTCCTGGGACTTCCTTTTTTCCTTCAAAAAGTGTAAACAACTTCTATATTAAATTATTATTTGATCAGGATGCTGATATCGTTTTTTTTACCAAGCTCACCTGAGATTACGCTTAAGATTTGCGTGGACAACTGCTGCAGGCAATTTAAACAAGTTTGCGGCTCAATTTGGCTTTATCTTGATTAAAATTACACTTAGAGCCATTTTGATCTTCAATTTGGCTTTAACTATGAATTTACATGCCTTTAAAGCCAAATTGATTGGTATGAGTAATATTATTGGTAGAGAGAAAGAATTGAAGATCCTTGAAAATGTGAAACTATCAGACAAATCACAATTTGTTGCTGTATATGGAAGGCGAAGGGTTGGCAAAACATTTTTAGTAAGAGAAGCTTTTCAGCAGGATTTTACATTTTATCTTACTGGGGTTGCCAATATAAACCTGCAACAAAATTTATCCAATTTTCATAGAGCGTTACAAAAGTTCTATCCTAATCAATCAGCTCCGATGCCTGAAAATTGGTTTATAGCATTTGCACAACTGGAAGATTTATTATCAAAAAGCAGTAAGAAAAAAAAAGTGGTTTTTCTGGATGAACTGCCCTGGTTGGATACTGCACAATCTGGGTTTCTCCCCGCACTTGACTATTTCTGGAATTCATTTGCCAGTGCAAGAAACGATGTTATTCTTATTGTATGTGGATCAGCTGCTTCATGGATGATTAATACACTGATCCATAATAAAGGAGGACTACATAATAGAGTAACACAAAGAATACGCCTTGAACCCTTTACATTAAAGGAATGTGAAACCTTCTTTAAGAGTCGTGGCGGAGTATTTAATAGATATCAGTTAATTCAATTGTATATGGTGATGGGAGGTGTACCATTTTATCTTGACCATGTGGATATTGGTATGAGTGCCTCTCAGAATATTAATCGATTGTGTTTCCAGCGAGATGGATTATTGACAGAAGAATTTACAGATCTTTATACTTCTTTATTCAATAAAGCAGAAAAACACCTTTCAGTAATTGAAACATTAAGCACAAAAGCTAAGGGGTTAACCCGTTCTGAAATTATTAATAATACAGGATTGCCTAATGCCGGAAGTACAACAAAAATATTAAGTGAATTGGAGGAGAGTGGCTTTATACGGAAGTACACATCCTTTGGTAAAAAAGAGAAATATAGCCTTTATCAACTAAGTGATTTTTATTCTTTATTTTATATCAAATTCATACGGGGGAATCTTGCGCTGAATGAGAACGAATGGATGAATGGGCTTAATACTCCACAGCAGAGAGCATGGAGTGGATATGCGTTTGAGCAGGTTTGCTTTGCACATCTACCAGAAATTAAACATGCACTTGGCATAAGTGGCGTGCAAACAAATTGTTCGTCCTGGATAAACATGGATAAAGGAAGAAAACATCAGATAGATCTAATAATAGACAGAAAAGACGATGTGATAAATGTTTGTGAAATGAAGTTCTCTATGAATCCTTTTACCATAGATAAAAAATATAGTGAAGAATTATTATCTAAAGTAGACACGTTTCGAACAGCGACACATACTAATAAATCCATTTTTTTAACTATGATCACTACCTATGGAATGATAAGAAATGTTTATTCTAATAGTATGGTTCAGAATAGTTTTACTATGGATGATCTTTTTGTCTAAGTAAGTTGTTTGTAGATAAATAGGTGACCTGAATTTACCACATATCATATATAGAAATAATGAAATTATCAATTGATAATTATAAAAATTTACTGTCTAAAGATCTGGTAAAAAGATCTGAAAAGTGTATCGTAAGAGAATGTGATGAAATTGAGAAAAATAAGTATCAGGCTTATATCAACTATTCCTTATGATCATTGGAAGGCAGAAAGTGAATCGATTTATCAACTTAAATCAGTTAAACGATTGCCTGAATGCTAAAGGCGACCAATTGGTTTTGCTTTTGAAAAGTCTGCTGAAAGCCTGTGAATGTTCAAAACCAAGTTCATAAGCGATTTCACTAATGGAAAGATCTGTTGTGGATAATTTTTCTTTCGCCTTTTCAATGACCTTGTTATGCACATGTTGTTGTGTTGTTTGTCCTGTAAGCACTTTAAGCAAACGACTTAGATAACTTACAGATACGTTTAATTGGGCTGAAACATATTGAACTGTTGGCAAGCCTTTCGAAATTAAATGATCATCGTTGAAATATTTATTGAGTAACTCTTCCAAACGGATTAAGATTTGATGATGCGCTTTTTCTCTGGTAATAAACTGGCGATGGTAAAACCGTTCGCAATAGCTCAGTAAGTTTTCAACATGTGTCACAATGATTTGCTTGGTAAAATCATCAAGATTAGAATGATATTCCTGCTGAATGTTTTCAATTATTCCGTTGAGTATTTTTTCTTCTTTTTCGGAAAGAAATAAAGCTTCGTGAACTGAATAATCAAAGAAATCATATTGTTTTATGCTTTGGGCAAGTGGCGTGTTCCAAATAAAATCGGGGTGAATAAGTAAAATCCAGCCGGATGGACTTTTAGACATTTCCTGTTCAAATATTTCAACATTCAATACTTGATTAGGCGACATAAAAAACAACACACCGTCATCTTCAAAATCGTAATTAAGCTGTCCGTATTTATACTTTATTCCATCCATTCTTTTTAATGCAATAGCATAAAAATCAAACACAACCTTTATTGAAACTCGCTCTGGTCTGTTAGTGATGGAATCTATATTTATCACACTAATTAAAGGATGTTCAGGTTTTGGAATACCTAAAACCCGATGATATTCACTGATAGATTTTATGCTATGCGGCTTCATGTTTATCATAGTTGAAGATACAGATGTTTATCTATTGCTATTCACAATTTAATTGAGCTTCCAAGCATACGTTGCAATAATTCAGGGAATCGATATGCACTTGCAACCCAAATGACAATTTGAATAACTATTACATTTACCACAGGCGTATTAGTCATGAGATGAACAGCAATGGCACCTCCAAAGTAAGCAATCGCTAAAAGCGCACCAAGAACCCCCGTTTGTGGAAAAATAAAAATTATTCCAATCATTATTTTTAATACGCTGAGAAGAATTTGATTTCGTCTGCCACCATAACCCGATTCTAATTCTTTGGCTTTACTATTTGCTGAAAGATTCATCATCCCGCTTCCAATAGAAACCAACGCAACTAATCCTGTTGCTATCCAATATAAGGTATTATTCATTGTCTGTGATATTCATTAGCAAATTCTTTGACGTAATCTTTCAATTTCGTTTTACCTAAAACCGGGCGGTGCTTGTAATAATCCTGATACAAATAAGAATTTTCACCACCACGTCCGGCTGCCTGCATTTCTACAAATGCTTGTGCAATGCTGGGACTCCATTTCATCCTTTTCATGGCATTTAATAAATGCTTATCAGAAATCTGTCCCCACTTCAGATAAGGCTTTCCGATTTCGTCGCCCAATGCTTTTGCTACCTCATTACAAGTCATTTCTTCACTTGCGACATAGCGGAATGTTCTGCCGCTAAATGGGTTTTCTATTTCTTCTGCTATCGTGCTTGCAATATCAAGAGGCGAAACCAAAAGGCTAATATCATTTCCTCCCAGGTTAGAAACGATTACGCCACGTTTTCCGCCCATTAAACCACCTAAGCCATAATAGTAAAGTGCCATAAATATGCCTATAACACCTTTACTTAGTTGCTTTATTACCTGTGCCAATGGCAATATATTGAGGAATAAACCGACAGGTCGCATAAATTTTATGGAAACATCAGAAGGTAATTCATTCAAAATTTTTTCTGCGTAATAATGATGTTTTAATAACCCATTCTTGCTGTCTGTATGTGCACCGATACTGCTAAGATGAATTACTCTCTTTACACCCGCTTGTAAAATTGCTTCTTTATATTTTGTAACAATATCATTGATATTGTTCAGCATATCTGTAAACGTAAAATTGGGGTTCGATAATTGGTCTGGAGCTATCGGGGGTTCCATAAGATAAACAATATCTGCACCAACAAATGTTGCTGTCAAAAAATCGGCGTCTTTTATAGAACCTATTGCTGCTTTTGCTCCTAAGGCTTCAATTATATCGTGCCGGTTGGCATTGTTGCTGATAATTGTTACAGAATGTCCGCTTGCAATCAATGCTATTGCAAGCGGTTTTCCGATGTTACCCAATGAACCTGTTAAAACTATTTTCGCCACAACTTTTCACTTTAATTGAGTTCGGAAATAATAACTTCGCTTATCTGAATATCTGGCTGAATCGTAGTAAAATTGTGCATGTCCCCTATAATTTTTCCGGCATTGGGGTTAAATGCTTTTTCAAAATCTTCAATACTATCAAAATACATATTTCCTATGGCTATAAAAGGTGCAATACTACCTGGCTTAGCACTTCCTAATCCTTTTTCCACAGTTGCCCCTTTGAGTGCACTTCCTAAAAGCTGTTTTGCCAGTGTAAGATGTGAACTGATATAATATTCCATATTAAAATGTTTCCCTTCCACATTGGGATACATAACACTTACTTTAATCATTCCTTTATTCATTTTCTGTATTATTTGTTGTTGCAAATGTCTTTACAACTCCCCCAAAAGAAGTAACCGTTTTTGACAATGTTGTAACCGAAAATGAAAAACAAAAAAAGGATAGTATTATAATGGCCTCAATCTTTAGGGGCAATATCTCAACTTTATTTCTGGTGTATTGTGAAATTAGTTAATTTGTTTATTCAATTTAACAAACTCTTATAATAAAGAATGCTACTGTATGTCATTTTTAAAAGAATGGAATGAGAAAGGAGCTTTGTTCGCTCAGCAAATCAATGAAATGGTAGCTTATGCCGCTGCGCATGGATGGGACAAAGTAGTACAAAAAGAAATATCCGATCAGCGTGAGCACCTTGCCCCGGAAATCCTGGCCGCTCTCCGCCAGGCTAACAAAAATAACACAGTAAATGCTTTTCGTGAAAGTTGCCCTCCGTCATTAGCCCCATTTGCAAAATACATTTCCGAAAAGTGCGAATCAATATGGGATATTCATTTTTTAGATGCTGACAGAGTTGTATTCCTGACCGGCGCTCCTTACCAAAAAAGACAGTCCTACCTGTGGGATCCCCAAAATGACAAATTGGAGAAACTGGATCCGGCTATCGTAGCGATTGGTAAATCGCCCCGGAATAACTGTTTTGCCATCGCGTCAAAGAATAGGATCATCACTACAGCAGGTTGGGATGGAGCCGTTATTTATGAGTTTAAGTATCCGGAAATGAAGATCACGCAGATGATACCATTTAACGATGGCCTGCAGGTATTGCTCATCACACCAAATGGTATTTATATTACTATAAATGGAGATTGTGTGTTGATTCATCCTGTATATTCCCAGGAGGAGGAAGAAGAAGATGATGATGATGATGCGGAATACGGCACAGAGATAGATATGGAGCATGGTGCTTTATCTCCCGATAATAAGCTGATTAGCTTTGGTGAACAGGCTAGTAACCACAGGGTTGGTGGTAACAATGGCATATTTAATATTGCGCCTGCATCTGAATACCCTCACTACACCATGTTCTCAAAAGATGGTGCACAGGTGTTGCTCAATTCCTGTCATATGTATCATGGCGCTACAATTATAGTTCCAACCAATAATCTGAAGAAAAAGCCGAAAGTTATTAATGAAGAAGACCGTGTATATGCGGGGGTAGCTACTGAAGAAGGGTTTATATGGGGTAATGCCTCCGGTTATATTAAAGCATATGACTATAAGGGGAAATACCTGTGGCAATATTATATAGGAGGCACGATCTCTGGAATGGCTGTTTCTGAAGATGAAAGCACGTTATACGTTGGTACCTATGCAGGCGGGCTACATCAGTTGAAACTCAATGCCGGTCAACGTGATAACCATACTATTGGCACAGGTAAACATTATGAAGAGTGCCGCTGGATTTTTTGGGAAAGTGAGGACGGACCTTTGAAGTGGTAAGTCATATGGCTGTTAAAAAGCCATGAGGATCTTTAATAACTCCCTTGCCTATTGTTTTTTTTACAGGATTCTTGATGATGAAAATATTAATTCGCACACACAAATTTTCTATATAATGATAACAGCTTACCATCGTATTGCATCTGACAATATTGATCTGCCTGTAGATATTACCATAGATTTTTCTCAAGGCGCGGATGGGATGCCGGAGATGGAAAAAGAAGCACGGTTTAAGTACTATAATACTCCCCCAAAGGGTATATTTGCCGCATTAGTTGGGTCAAATCCGAATATGAGGCAGTTCGTAAGTTCCTAATAGAAAAGAAGGGTTTCACAGAGAGAGTATCTAAAGAACTTGCCGCTCAATAAGATAAGTGCATAGCAGCATTCCTGGGCCATCCCCCCCCTCATTCAGCTAATTTTAGGATACAATTTCCCAATTTTGTAATATCTTGCTCCCAATCATTATTTATCCTTATGCAATACCAGCCGGGATTACACCTGTTAACCACAGTGTACTCCCCGAGAATAGACTTATTACAGCATAGCAGCTACTGGAAAACATTCATTCAGGAACAAATCGATCAACATCAGCTGACAGCTGTGGGGCACAACATTCATGATTTTCCAGGTGGCGGATTCACCGCCGTACACTGTTTGACGGAGTCGCATGTCTCTATTCATACCTGGCCGGAATACGGCTTATGTACCTGCGATGTATTCCTCTCTAACTTTAGGAAGAACAATGACCTGATTACCGAAGCGATCATGCAGGAGATCCTGCGCTTCTTCGAAGCTACCCGTCATGAATCCCATTCCCTGAGAAGATAACATTTATACCCATGAACAATTTTAAATGTCCCATTTGTAGTACTATCCTGTCAGTTTTTGATCCCGTAAGAACAGAAGTATTTGTTTGTCATTATTGTTATTCCACCCTACATAAAGAATCGCTGGCACCTTTAGCTTTCAGGCTGACAGGTAAGCTCAACGAACCAAAATACCACCAGCTGATCCCCCTGGGAGCCACTGGTATAATCAACGGCATAGAATATACTGTCATTACCTACGCAGAACGCGTAGAAGTCGGTCCTGACAAATACTGCTGGGTAGAATATACCCTCCGCAGGAATGAGGATAATGTAAACATCTTTCTCTCTACATTTAATGGTCACTGGCTGTTACTTTCCCCAACGGAAAACGATGGGCTGGTATATGAGCCTCCTCAGAAATATGCGCCAACAATAGATGTCGATGGTGTTACCCTTAAACACTTTCACAATTATCATGCTTTTTACCATGCGGTAAGAGGAGAGTTTCATTTTGATATCAACTTCTCCAAAAACATCCAGTGCTTCGAATATATCGCTCCTCCACAATTGCTGGCAGTTGAATATACTACTAAGACGGAGATTGATCTATTTTTTGGAGAGTACATACGTCCAAAACAAGTTAGCAAAGGATTCCTCAATGGTGGCCGGATGCCGCGTCGTACTGGCGTAGCGGCGGCCCAGCCATTTTATATCAATTTTGACTGGTTCCGCAGCTTAGTCGGTGTTATGATTTTTTGTGTATTGGCATTCGTCATCCAGTACTATTATAACCTTGATACAAGCCGGAAGGTAGTATCCTATATGCAACTGAAAGTGGATGATACTACTATGAACCGCCCCCGGGTGAGCGAAAGCTTTGTAGTTTATAAAATGTCCAATATGGAAGTTACTATCAGAGGGGATGTGGATAACAACTGGTGTGCAACTGATATCGATCTTGTCAATGAAAAAGATGGTAAGGAGCAGACTGTCGCACTGGAATCATCTTACTATCATGGGTATTCCGATGGAGAAAGCTGGGAGGAAGGAGATAAAGTAGCCTCTGCTTTTGTTTGTAGCATTCCTCCGGGTACGTATCATCTCGTAGTTACTCCCTATAAAGAAAACTACGGGTCGCCGGTATTTGCTACAGTAACAGCCACATGGAATGTATATACAATATGGAACCCGTTCTTTCTCTCCTTAATTATGTTGGTGATATGTATACTCGTCCAAATTTGGAATTATCTTTTTGAAAAAAAACGTTGGGAATAATATCATGGAAGAAAATATCAGTCCATTCAATATAATACGCAGAATCTGGATAAGAGATGGCTTCATCATAAGTGTTGCATCTATACTGCTGGTGTTACTTGTGATCGCGAATCATTACGGTTATCGTGTCTGCAATTGCGCCAGTACAGAGAAATACGTACCTGGCCAGGATAGACAGAACGGTCACTCCGGCGTTCATACTTTCTATCACAAATAATGGCGAATATGTTTAAGATCAATAGGCCGTTGGAATTCCTGTTATTACTATCAGTATTCGTAATCGCCACCTGTGGACTTATTTATGAGCTGATAGCAGGTACGCTTGCCAGTTATTTACTAGGCGACTCCGTTACACAGTTCTCCACCATCATCGGTTGCTACCTGTTCTCTATGGGGATAGGGGCATACCTGTCCCGTTTCTTTAAAAAAGAATTGCTCAGCTGGTTTATTCAGCTGGAAATCCTTGTAGGCCTGATCGGTGGTATCAGTCCCGCCGTCCTTTTTCTTTTATTCGACCAGGCAGCCTCTTTTCGCCTAATCTTATATTTGCTGGTAGGTCTTACGGGTACACTGGTAGGTCTGGAGCTACCCCTGTTAATGAACATTCTGAAGAATAGGTATGAATTCCGCGATCTGGTATCACGGGTATTTACATTTGATTATATCGGTGCGTTGTTGGCATCAATCGTCTTTCCGCTGGTACTCGTTCCTTATTTAGGATTGATACGTACCGCATGCTTCTTTGGTGTGCTCAATGTGCTGGTAGCGATCCTTGTCTGTGTGAAATTCAGATCGGAGGTAAAATGGGCAAGGTACTTAAATTTCAAAGCATTGGCTGTGATCGTGGTGCTGTTGCTCATTTTTGCCTGGGCAAATAAGATCATGTCCTTTTCGGAAGGACTGGCATTCCGCGATCCTGTTATCTTTTCCCATTCATCTCCTTATCAGCGTATCGTTATCACCCGCAATAATTATGAGCTGAGATTATACCTTAACGGCAATCTTCAGTTCAGCTCTGCGGATGAATACCGCTATCACGAAGCGCTTATACATCCTGCCATGCTGTATGGTGCACAACATAAGAGTGTACTGATACTGGGTGGGGGAGATGGCATGGCGGCCCGTGAAGTACTAAAATATGGAGATGTAGAAAGCATCACGCTCGTTGATCTCGATGCGAGTATAACGAAGCTGTTCAGGGAAAGTTCGCTGTTATCCGCACTGAATAAGCAATCTCTCAGTTCTTCCAGGTTGCAGGTGATCAATGCTGATGCTTTTCAGTGGCTCAAGAAAAATGAGAAGCTATTCGATATTGTGGTGATCGACTTTCCTGATCCGGGTAACTATGCTGTGGGTAAGCTATACACCACAGCTTTTTATAGAGAGCTGAGACATTCACTGGGTGACAGCAGCGTTATCGTTGTACAATCTACTTCGCCATTTGTGGCTCCTAAAGCATTCTGGTGTGTAGACAAAACACTACACGATTGTGGATACCATACCATTCCTTATCATACTTATGTACCTTCATTTGGGGAATGGGGATATGTGATGGCGTCTCCCACATCTCTCACAGATCATCATACAGCGATACCTGCTGGTCTGCGTTATTTCGCTGCGGATGTTTTCCCACAGATGTGCCAGTTCTCCGCTGATATGTATAAGAGAGACGTGCAGGCAAATCATTTAAACAACCAGGTACTGGTGCAATATTTTGAAGATGAATGGGGAAAATACCAGGAGTAAAATACTTACCCGCAAAGATTTTCTTTGGTATATGGCGCTGATTGCCGGGGCTACTGTCACGGAGACACAGTTTATCGCCTGTAGCAGGAGAAAGGATAAATATGCGCATATAAAAGGTAAAATAAACGGTGCCTCTGCAGCTATTGGTCATCAGCTCCGTAATGGTTCCTTTGCTACACCTGATCAAACAGAAATCCTCGATACGGTAATAATCGGTAGTGGTATTTCAGGACTTTCAGCTGCGTATCATTTGCTAAAGAATAATTACACAAACTTCAAAGTACTGGAGTTGGAATCACACCCCGGTGGCAATGCTGCGAATGGAGAAAATGCTTATTCTGCTTATCCGTTAGGGGCGCATTATCTGCCTGTTGCGAGCCTGGATAATCAGCCACTGCTGGACTTTCTGCACGATATTGGTATGATCACGGGTTATGACGATAAGCAGTTGCCTGTCTATCAGGAGACAGATCTTCGTTATGATCCGGAAGAGCGGTTATTTATTCGTAATCGCTGGCAGGAAGGATTGGTACCGCAATTTGGTGTGAGTGATGCAGCACAGGCAGAATTTCGCCGTTTCTTTGCGACGATGGAAAAGCTGCGTTGGCAGAAGGGCAGTGATAACCTGTACTTGTTCGATATACCTGTAGTCCATAGCTCAAAAGATCCGGAAACACAGGCGCTGGATAATATCTCAATGAAAGCATATCTGCAGCATGAGGGGTATCATTCAGAAGAAATTTACTGGTATCTGGATTACTGTTGCCGGGATGATTATGGGGCTGGTATAGAGATAATAAGTGCATGGGCAGGTATTCATTATTTTGCTTCCCGCAAGGGCAAGGCTGCCAATGCAGATAATGCTGCGGTGCTTACCTGGCCGGAAGGGAATGGACACCTGGTGAAAAAGATGAGTGATATTATAGGAGAGCGTATCCAGACTGATAGTCTGGCATATAAAGTAACACCTGCCGGTGATAAAGTATGGGTCGATTACCTGAATGTAAAAACAGGTACTACAAAACGAATCATTGCTAACACCTGTATCATGGCAACACCGCAGTTCGTTACGCATCGGTTATTACCGGATGGTGATTACGATCATAATTTCAACTATTCACCGTGGTTGGTAGCTAATATTACCCTCGATCCGTTATCTGATTCAAAAGGGTTCCAATTGTGCTGGGACAACGTTTTTTACAAAAGTCGTTCCTTGGGCTATGTAAATGCACAGCATCAGCGCTTAACATTGGAGGCCCCTACACAGCAGGTGCTGACATATTACCTGCCGCTGGATCACCTGCCACCTGCTGATTCCCGTAGATATGCATTGAATTTGCCACATGAGCAATGGGTGAAATTGATAACTGATGATATGGAAGTAGCACATCCTGGAGTTCACGCGCTCATTAAGGACATTGAAGTATGGATATGGGGGCATGGTATGATTCGCCCTACAGTTGGATTTATAACGGGGACGAACATAGCGGCTGCGCGGGAGAGTAAGCATAAGAATATCTTGTTTGCCCATTCAGATCTGAGTGGGATTTCTATATTTGAAGAGGCGTTTTACTGGGGTAATAAGGCTGCGGATGGTGTATTGGCTACTTCAGTGTAAACGGAAGGTTTTAGTTTAATTCCTATTTGAAAAAGAAGCCCAATTCGTTTGCTAAAGTAACTTATCAAAACACAACCCAAAGTTCTACAATGCAAATCATACCTCCTGCATTCAGGCTCCAGCCCAATCCCACACTACTGAGATGCTGCCTGAGGGTCAAGACGTAACCAAGATCCATTCCTAACGACCTGATATAGCCCCAAAAGGACTTGTTCGGGTAGGCACGTAAGTATTGGCTTTGAAACTTCAAAAAATGGAGACAAGTAGGTATCTAACTCATCGCCTTTCGCGAACAGAATAAATTCTAAGTCTAAATATTTGGATGCTTTTTCTACTTGGGGAGAGAATAAACTTCAAGTTTTGTAGATGCTATGCTAAAAGAGTTGGGATTTATTGATGGGAGTTTATGTGTAAGAATAAATGAAGCCATAAGTAATGGTATCCTAACTACTTAAACCGTATGATATGTGATATCGTTGAAGGTGTTTAAATAATGTTTGTTGATAGGTTGTATTAATGTTGTTAATTGCCGACATTAAGCTATAAAATTGATATTAATGTTGATATTTTCCATCAATTTTAATATTTATGTAAGTTATCTCCTAACGGTTATATGATAACCACAAGCGTTGGACTTACCCCAGAAAATAAAAACACAATTAAAGAATTATTTCACCCTTGCATAAAAGGCACAACTGATATATTAGGAAAAGACGATTTAAACAATCTCTTGTCAATGCATAATGATATTGAACTGAAATATTATAAGCTATGGTTATCCGGAACTAATATTTTAGAGAAAGTTTTACATAGCAAAATATATAATCAATCTACATCTTCCTGGATTACACCAAATTTTGCCCACTTAGCCGCCATTTGCTCACTATACTTAAATGCATCGGCGTATACAGAATAACCATATATTTCCAGCCTTGATGCGTGAGCAGCTCTCGCTTCCTGTTCCAGAAATTCCATAACCCGTCTCAAGCCACCAAGCTTTTCCCTTGCATTTTGGGGAAGCTCTATGGAAAAAATATGCCTTACAAAAGCACCATCTTTCATTCCTTTTACACCCCAAATTTTAGCATTTCCTACCTATATTTTTACCATATTGCCCAACAGGTGGGCAATACGGTAAAAAACGAAAAAGGGACCGATCATCTTTTAGATAATCAGTCCCTTTTAGCGGGCTGTAGGGGACAATCTTCGAACCTTTTTAATGAAGATTTATCTAAGATTGCGGACTTTCTACGAAAATATGAATAGCAAAGTAGCAGGCTGAAGAATATCCATCCCTTAGCCTGCTATTCTTTATTAGGTATCAGATAACCTGTTTTTAATAATTAATGCCCATACATGGGAATAGTAGGAGCGACAATTATAGAGCCTATTAAGCTATGGTATATAACCCATAGAAATACCGGGAACTATTGGGGCTGAGATTCCCTATGTCATTGTCAGGGAATCATCCGCCGAATGCTTGGATAGGGCCAGGCGTAGGGAGCTGTGAATATATGGGGGGATGATAATATTATTTTAATCTTTCTGCCAATCCTGTAGGCATTTTTATGTTTATTATATGCAGTTATGTAATTACCCATAATGGATATTTATTATCAGGAATGACCTCTGCTGCTCCACTTTAAGTAGGACGGATGATCGTTGCGTTATTTTTTGTCAACGGATGGTAGTGTTCCATTTTGATTTAAGCCGGCTGCAGGCCATTCTTCAAGCGCCTCCGCGTGCCAATGCCTACGGCATTGGCACGCGGAGGCGGGTTTGCTTCTTTTTTAAGAAAACCCAAATGGGACACTACCTGGGCAGGAACGGTCATTTGGAAAGTGATCATAGTACGACGTATGGATGATCTTCCAATGTCGCATCAGGGTCTAATCTTACATCTTGTTTTCCATATATTTTGAAAAGGAGTGCGCAATTATCTAACTTCTTTATAGGGATTTCTTATATCGTGATCTTTCGTAGTTTCTTCCAGTTCCTGCTTACATAAGCAGCCAGTTTGCTGGTACCAGTGGCATTGAGGCCACCGCATACGATGATACTGAATGTTGGTTTTGTAGAATGATTCACCTTTGCTTTTATGAAGCATGCAATATCGCTCAACTTATTATTGTCTGGGCGATGGGAGTGCATCTGACCATCATTTCCTTTTATCTGGATAGATTTTTGGCTGGGGGTAA
This sequence comes from Chitinophaga sp. LS1, assembly GCF_034274695.1. Lineage (NCBI taxonomy): Bacteria > Pseudomonadati > Bacteroidota > Chitinophagia > Chitinophagales > Chitinophagaceae > Chitinophaga > Chitinophaga sp. LS1. Next base: position 26,354 of record NZ_CP128362.1, on the reverse strand, counting down.
TATCTTAGTTGACATCCAATTTTATCATATTGGCAATGACAGGTGTAGTAGCTACCCTGCTTGAGAATTTGTTTGAGCTCAGGCCAATTGAAATGAAGGCTCCATATTGTTCCAGTGCTTTATCATCTTCGTATATCCTGACGGCTTCTTCATCGGTAAGGATCTCGGGAGAATCGAAATTATGATTGATCAAAAGTGCCTGTAGCTGAAAGGCGGCAAGGCTATCTGTTCTGGATAGTGAAGGGATTTCGGCTAAAGAGATCCTGGTATCAGGTTTACTTTCATTTGGGATGACAACGCCTTTGGCGAAGGAAGGGATGACGATGCCGATCTTTTTATCCGGTTGGATAGCAAAGAGATTGATGAGGAGCGGCGCATCACCGCCTTTGATGGCTTCAAAAGCGGTGACAAGTATGGTGGTGAGACAAGCGATCCCAAAGTCATACAGATACTTTGCATATGTTGTGAGTGTGGTCTCTGAAAAGGAGAATACAATACCAATAACGAAGGTGAGGATAGTTAAATAGGTAATGATCCTGATCTTGCCCTTAAAAAGGGATTTGATGAACAGATTCGCATTGAGCATCTTATATGTAGGGTTTATTACTGTAATATAAGTAAAATTACAATAATAGCCCTGATCATGACCTTCTGGCAGTGTCCCATTTGGGTTCTCTTAAAAAAGAAGCAAACCCGCGCGGCGACGGCGGGAGAATGGCCTGCGGCCGGCTTAAAATCAAAAATGGGACACTACCCAACGGATGATTCTGGAAATAGCTTATAGACAGCACTTGTTCCTCGTACATCAATTGCGCGAGTTTGTAACAGGTATTGCCTCCTTCTGCAGGTGTTTTGTCGGCAAGTACGTTTTGTTGCCATAGCTTTTCGTACAGATCCTGTATGGAGTGTAACTCGCCCATACGTAAGGTTGGAGTATAGATACGGCAGCGTACAAACCCATCCAGAATTGAATTGGAATACTTTCCATTTTTATCATTTATATGTTTATATATTCAATAAATTGAATTATATTACATTGTGTCGAATCTAATGAAATTTTAATCCCCAAAGGACCTCATCAACAAATTCATGGACCTTTTTTCAGAGTCAGAAGACCAAAACAGAAAAACAAGCATCGGTAATTGCTTGATAGAATACAAAAAAGCGTCTTCAATATTAACACCTGCATCAGGATTTATGAGTTCTTATGATTTTACACTAAATCCCTATTCTGGCTGCTCATTTGGTTGTACTTATTGTTATGCTGCTTTTTTTTCTCGTTCTGAAGAACAAAGAAATAATTGGGGTTTATGGTTGCAGGTTAAGGAAAACGCGCTTTCCTTAATTAAGAAATATCGTAACAAGGGGCTGCGTAATAAAATCATTTATATGAGTAGTGTTACTGATCCCTACCAACCAATTGAAAAGGAAATGGAAATTACAAGAAGCATTCTTAAAGAACTTTTAGAGTATCATCAACCGCGACTTGTAATTCAGACTAGAAGTCCTATTGTTTTAAGAGACATTGATTTATTAAGTCGTTTCCAAAATATCCAAGTCAATATGACAATTACCACGGACAGCGAAAAGGTTAGAAAAATATTTGAACCGCTTTGTCCTTCCAATGATAGCAGAATAAAAGCTATAAAAGAAATTAATGATGCAGGTATAAAAAGTTGCATTACCATGACTCCTCTATTGCCTGTATTAGATCCTGAGAGTTTTGCTATAAAACTTAAAAATACTGGCTTGACAAATTTTATTATACAACCTTTCCATACTGAAAAGGGGAAATTTATTGCAGGAACAAGAAGTGCTGCTATGAATTTAATTAAAGAATTGGATTGGACAGATGAAAAATATAAAATGACTGAGGAGATTTTACTAAATCATATCCCTAATCTAGGTATTGGCAAGGAAGGATTCAAGCCTATTTAAATATGAGTAAAGATATGTTAATTTCCTGGTTAAGGAACCAGCAACCAAAGCTTGAAAAAATCCTTTGCAAAAGTGCAGAGGAATATTATGGGTTAAACGTCTCGCAAAGAAATTTTTCCTATTGTACTAAACAAAGTTGTCAGGAACTATGGTTGTTAAATGACGGAAAAGATTTATGCTATGATCGCCCTACTATTGGCTTTTCTTATTCCTTGTGGTATCACCCTAAAAGAATCAATACTTTTCTTGAATATTTTACTGACCTCATTTATGCGTCACTAAAGGAAGGAAGCATTGAAATATTTGATCTTGGTGCGGGTACTGGAGCTGTCCAATGGGCTGTTGGATTAATTATACAAGGACTAAAGGAGCTAAGACTACAATGTCCTAAAATTAGGGTAATAAATGTAGATACTAGTGCCTTTATGATCAGCTATAATTACCATTTTCTCTGGAAATATTTTGTCCAAGAATATCCAGCTGCCCAAGATATATCTAAGAATTGTGACTATCAGCTAAATTCCTGGACAAATATAGATAGTGGAAACTACACTAATATTTGGATATGTGCTAGCTACCTTTTCGATCATTCAGATAATGCTAATGAAATCGTAAGTGAATTCAAGCTAATAATTGAAAATTATAAGCCTAATAAAGTTATTCTTTTATCCTCGTATCATAAACGAAAACATTGCGATGCTGTTGCTTCCGAACTCCGGAAACTGAATTTTAATAGTTATTTGAAAACCATTACACAACCTGTGTTTTCTGGATCACTTCAACAATTATATTCTTTTAGAGATTCTATTTCCCAAAAGCATAATCTTAACATGAAAGGAATTCCCTCTTGGAATATTGACAGCCTTTATGGTACCGTATTAGTAAATAAAACTCCAGTATTAAATCTGGATTTTAATAGTTTGAAGATATTCGCGCAGCCAGAAAAAGATAGGAGCCTGATCAGGATGTCTCCGCAACAATTAGATGCTGCTACAGTTTATGGACGACCTACTCTTATTATCGGACCAGCGGGGTGCGGGAAAAGCGTAGTGTTAACTCAAAAAGTGAAGAACATTCTTGAATCAACAAAAATTGGTAATGAGTATAATTCTAATATCAAAATCTTACTAACTACTTTTAACAAAGAACTTGTAAATTCATTAGGAGATTGGGTTGAACAGTTATTAGATAAGGGGAAGTTTACTCGTCATTATAAAAATGACTTTTACGGTAACCGGCTAAATTATAGTTACATTCAATTTAAGAATTCTAGTCAATTTAATATTTATATACTCCATTTTGATGTATTACCAACACAAATAGGCCATTTACAGGCACTGCGTGTAGCTCCTAATGGGACGGATATAGAATTATTTCATTTTGATCTGATGCAAAAAGCAATAGACATATACATTAAGACACACAACATCAATACAAAAGGAATTGAAAAAATATTAGATCCTGATTTTTTATTGGATGAATATCATCGTATTATATATGGATATGAATGCAATAAAGAAAAAGATTATCAAGAGCTTGAGCGTAAAGGGAGAGGTAATAACCCTCAATTAAAATTCAATTCAAAAAGAAGGACTATTATTTGGGGAATTGTTCGAACATATCTTGAAAGTTTGAAGAAGCAAAATATGGAATCATTTGTCATTAGGAGACATAAGTTCGTTAAAAAATTAAGGAAAGAAGGTTTCAATCAAAAATTCACTCATTTATTGGTTGATGAGTTTCAGGATTGCACACGGGCGGATTATGAGATATTTTACCAGTTACTTCAAACACCCAATAATTTAACTCTTGCGGGAGATATAGCTCAATCAATCAATCTTGGAGCAGCGTTACATGTTCCAAGAGCAGATGATCAGAGAATGGGAAATTTTAGTAAAAAGCTTCTTGAAGGATCTTTCCGGTTACCCTTTCGAGTTAGTGAATGTATAAAGCCACTATCACAAATTATCAATACAAAGTTTGGTAATCGGGAGGGGTTTCAATCTAATATTATCAGTCCTTATAAAGGTGCGCCTCCAGGTTCAAGACCTATATTGATTTATGCTAAAGATTCATCTAACGCAGCAATGAAAATTACCGAAGTGTACAATGCATTTAAAAAATCGCTATTATTAGATAAGCATAAAGTAACTATTTTTGAGCGTGATATTGAGTTAGCTAGAGAACTAAACCAATTAAATACTCCCGCAGAAATTGAAATCATACTTCGAACAAAAGGCCTGGAAAAACATTGTGTAGTTTGGTCTACCCGAACTAAAATTGATACAAAAGGTGAACATGAAGAGTTTATTTATACGATTTTTACCAGAACAGTTAGCCTATTGATTATAGTAATCTTTCCTGAAGTTCCTCTACTATATATCAATATATTAAAAAAATTAATTCCAGAAAGATTAATGAGATGGGATGAAGAAACGGAAATAAAATATCAGGAATTTATTAGTACTGAAAGCATCTTTCATGAAGAAGAAGATATGGACACTTCTGAAGATAATAGAGTTTTTGAAGAGGACACATTGGATACATTAATTACATAGCATACAAAATATTTATTATTTCTTTTACTCTGCTGAAAGTTAAACGTGTTGGAAAATACAACGATGAGTTCTCCTACCAGAATCAGATAAGGTAGATATCATTCGAACTGTGATTACACATCAATCATAATTTCCTAAAACCCCAAAGGCTCGAATGGCAAGATTTGAAGTCTTTATACTTACGCTGAATTAGCACTTCACCCTTCGATCCAATTATTTTAAAAATCTTCCAAGCCATGAATGGTGAATCCGGTTTCAAAAACTCTCAAAACAAAAAGCCTTTGGATACTTATCTGAAGGCTTTCACTTTTTTAGAAAAATTTGAGGAGAAAGAGGTATTCGCCCCCCGGACCTGTTACAGTCAAAATCTTATAAGTCATGACCGACAAATTCAATCTCAAACTTTCCCAAACAAAAAACGCCTTCAGGCATATAACCTGAAGGCGTTTAATCTTTTCCGAAACGGCATGTTTCTTAGCGGGCTGTAGGGCCACTGACTGCCGGTTCTGCAAATCCAAAATATAGCATTGAAGATAGTCCGAAGGCAATATTTACGCTTTCTTTTGTCCGTTAATATTAATAGAATTACCCATTTAGCTCTCGTAAAGTTAAAAATAAAGGAGCAGCAGCAACCATCCTGGATAAAAGTTTGTGCATTATACTGCCCAAATGATTTCTTCTGTTAAATCGGAAATGAAATTCATTTAAGTATGCCTGCATATGATTCTCAGAAACACGATGATGAATGCCTCTTAACCAACCTTTAAAATTCATGATATGAGTATGTAAATGAGGGAAATTTTTGCCATTACCGGATTCTACCTGCTCCAATCGTGGAAATATATTCTTTAGAGGAGCATAAGCTGCCCAGCCATCTGTCACTACCCGTGATTTTTTATCGATGTGTTTTTCCATAAATGGCTGAAACGATGTAGAGCTGTAATCCTCTATGCATTGGGCATACGCTCTGCCAGTCTTTCTATTTCGGCATACTTTTTCAACTGCTATCAGGATAATTTTTCGATCTCCTTTAGCCCGACCTTGATTCCCTTCTTCCTTGCCACCAATCACAAATTCATCTACCTCTACACGACCTTGTAATGGAAACTGTTCACTACTTTGCATGCCCTCCTGCACTTTGCGCTTAAAATACCAGGCACTTGTTTGACGGATGCCATATTCCCTGCTTATTTCGCAACTTGACATCCCCTTTTTACTTACACTCAAACGGAAACAAATCTGAAAAGCTGTCAGCAAACTGAATTTTACTTTATGAAACAATGTCCCTGCTGTGGGAGACTCATTATAATTGCAAGCCTGACAACGTCTATCAAGCCACCTTTTACCTTTCCACCACATTTCTCCACCACACTTCTTACAACGAAACCCTTGCTGCCACTTCAACTCTGCAAGGTATTGTAAACACGATTCTTCATCTGGAAAATGTCTTTGAAAACTTTCAATTGTGACGCCCTTAAACATAGTTTTTTTTATAAAGCTATGATAGCACTACGCCGTATATTTGCGTAACGACCCGTAAATGGGTAATTCTAAATATTAATATATTTTTAATACTTTCCCAGTGCGAATCGGTCAATAATGTGAACTTGCTTCTCATAGTTTGTTTTGTGGTAAATCATCCACGTCGCGCAATACCTTTAGCAGACAAAGTGTAATATCGTCTTAATTTTAAATGAAGGCAACATTTTTTTACAGGAATACTTGCCGCCAGCATTATTCTGGTGGGTCCGTGTTTTGTGGAAATGCTCTTGTCCAGCTATAACAACCGGCACCTGTTGTTACCTGGTACCCTTCTTGCAACCAATGAGCCCCCAAACGTGCATCTCCTTGCCATGGACTGCCAGCTTTTCATGTCCGGATGGGTGTATTCTAATAAAATAAGGAGGATCGACCTCAATTGGCTGTCCATTGGTAACACCATCAATAGCGACAAACTTGGCAATTTTGTTATTGCTCTATGAATCACGAGTTACATAAAAGCCAAGCTGGCACCCATTATTCCTATACATTTCAAAAATATTTTCTCTATTGGACACTCCTGAATCAGTTTTATAATAATGATTAACAATTATGAGTCACAGTATGATACGAGTTACTTTAAACCATCTCTTTTAAAAGATTCTCAAAATACTTTTCCAGTCGCTTAACAACGTAATCCTGTAATATATTTTTTAAAATTAAACCTTCCCACAACCGGACAAGCGCTGATTGTCGGCTATGCTTGAGCTTGTAAACATTTCCTTCGAAAACGATACCTTTTTCAAAAGCCTCCGCCTGTGTACTCCAAGTAACCGGACTATTTACTCCATTTGTAAACGAGGCAATCTTGGGTTCTTTCATTGCGTCGGATGCAAAATTGAAAACTTCAACTCCCGCATGCACACCAGTTGTAACATTTATGATCAACAGGCTTAACTCATCAAAAAATTTTACTTTTCCACTAAGTGGAGGGAAAAAAACTGCGATATATTCATCAAACAAATCAGGTACACGTTTATAGATTGCAGTTACCATTCTTGTGAGCTGATCAGCCGTGAAATCTTCCAGGTTAAATAATTTATATGCAGGATTGCCCGTAAAATCCACATCATCGTAAGGGCGCCTGATGTTACGCTGGCTCCCGCCTTGTAGGAACCGAATACTTGCTTTAAGATAATCCCCGTTGACACCCCACATATCGTCAAATACGATATTACGGGCCGGCAGATTTCCTTTTCGGTACATGCGTACCGCCTTTGCAAAATGCCAATGTACATTTTCCGCATGCACTAAAGTCGAAATCACATTAGTATTCAACATGAAGTTATATCCTTCAGTAGACTTATCGGAAATCAGTTCATAGACCAGCGGAAAAAGAATGTGCAAACGCGTTAGCATAGTATCCAGGTTATACTGTTTCTTTAATGGAAAACCAGCAAGGTCATGTATGTAATCGATGATTTTGATAAGGCATTCTTCAGCCAACGTTTCATTAACCAGCTCGATCAATGGCTTCTTAATCGTTCTCATGGCTAACTCTATGATGCTTGTTGCGGCGAATCTAACTGGATCTTCCGCGAATGGATTCTTACTCAAGTATCCATGTAACCGGAATTCCCCTTCAAATTCAACACCTTTCGGTAATCTTTTTACCAATGCATCGGCATCGCCTATAGCAACTGGATACAATATATATTCCACGCTGCCTGGTTCATAATTCGTATAAGCAACACCCACTCGTACATAACCGGGAAATTGTACCTGTTTTATTGTCTCAAATTCTCCATTCAGTAGCTCATTATATTTCGTGATGAATGTATGAAGCCTGATTGCCTCATGGACGATAGCGTTCTGATCGTAGTCAAGTTCGTCTCGCAGTGCAGCAAGTTTTCGGGTAACATCTTCCAGTTCGGCTTTTGTATCGGCAAAATGAATAAGCTTATGTTGATGATCTTTGCAGATTTCTTGCCATTGTGCTACATATTCCTTATTGTTTCTTGTTATGCGATTGCTAATTGAAAATGCCACAGAGACAGTTTTTCCTTCCATTGCTGCTGCTATCTCGGCTACAAAAGGCCGACTTAAATGAAGCCAGTATGCCGTTTCGGTATTCGCGTTTACAACAATTAATAATACAGGAAGGCTATTGCTCTCATAGGCATAAGCGAGCAACTCCCGGCTACATTGATATACCGGCCTGTCTACCTTCTCATCGGGGAGCGTCTTGACCTGTACCTCTAGCTTGCCTATCTGAATATCATCTTCATTAGTTAGTGTAAGGTAGCCGTCTGTATTGGGCCACTTATCGTTTGATTGCAATTCTGCTTTGACATGCTTCTTGTCAAGAATATCTCTAAGTTTCGCTATTGAAGCTTCCTCAATGTCGTTGTTCTTGGCAAATCCAGCCGCTTTAAATTTTGATATGTCTGCCATTGTCAAATAATGGAATGTAGAAGAGTTAGATCATTCTATACAAAATAACACATTCTCCCGTTTTTGAGTTCCGCAATTTCATTTGGGTAATCATCTTTCACGCCAGGTTCATCTTCCGTTGCGTCGCACTCTTGTACGCCTGGCATTATGACAAGGAAAGAGGCGGAATAGTGGATGAATTGGAAAAATGTAGCTTCACCATATAGAACCTCGAAGAAAAGATAGATTATTTGGTGACTTTTTCCTCGCAACTGGCTAAGTATGTCATTCCAGCGACACGGGCTTGAAGGGAAAAATACAAAAAGTAGGGGTTTCCTGATGGAATTGCCTATGACCGCGAAAAAAGGGCAATATCGAACTGAAAAAGTGAATTTTGTTTTTGCCCGCATTGCCCGACTGCAAATGGATTGGATAGGAAACGAAAAAGGGACAATCATTTTTTAATGATCTGCCCCCTTTTAGCGGAGAAAGAGGAACGAAGTCTGAACTAGTTTACAGAAGATTTATCTAGAATTCATAGATTTGTTAGTGAAATAATTTGGTAAACTTGCAATTAATTGCTCAATTCATCTTTCAAGAAATAAGTTGTTTTTTGACGCAATGTTCCCAAAATTAACTACACTTTTAGCTGGTTTGCCTCCTTGTGCAACACTTACAACCTCGAGCAAAAATAGAAAGAACCCGCTTTTCGATAATCAAATCCCTTAATAAACCGAAGTAGATACATTTAAGCCGAATCCGGCGCAATCTTTTTGATAGTTCAATGATTTAGTGTTTTTTGACTCCCTTGATTTCCCTCGATTATTGAGGTATTCATGAGCGGCCTGCTGGTTCCTGCACAGTTTGTATTTGTTAAAGAGGCCAAACATATTTATCATGCAGCACCTGGATTAGCATGTTATAATGATCAATGGAAGCCCCGGGAGGCTTTTAAAGTCAAATCGGATCACTTCAAGATTTAAAGTGCAGGTAGGCTTTAAGCACTTCTTTAATAGGTGCATTATCCACCCCAGGTGGGATGTAAGGTTCAAGTCCTTTCCTTAGGCCTACGATAGAAGGATCGTCCAATCCAATTTGCCAGGCCTCCTTTATAGCCAGGTTCGTAAAATAGAAACCACTTTCGTGAAAAATCTCTGGCTGATTCATACCAGGCTGATAATAACCTGGAACCAGAAAACAATTGTGTTCTCGTTTAAACTCTGAAATAAACTTGTCCAGTCGTTCTGTACTATTGTTGGTAGACACATGTCCGCAGCAATACATATAAGAGTGAAAATTATTAGCCTTCTTTATATCATCCGGAGCAAATGTCAACGAGTACCAGGCAGGATGTTTTTCGTTTATTCCTTTTACAATAAAAATCTTTAACTTACTATTAATATTTTCTTTGAATTGTGCCTTCCATTGCTGAAATATTTTCTTTCCTGCTTCAGCATTGGTAAAAAGAGGTATTAATAAAAGATTCATTTGACCGGAAGGTAAAGGTTGAACCGCAAATGCGACACCTTGCATACTGGCTAACTGCCAAAGCTCGGAATTGACAATATGATGAACAACGATTTCGCTTTGTGGCACTGCTTCAGCATCTTGCTTTTCATTTATTTTTTCAGCTTCGGAGGCCTTGTATTGGCGGCTGAAATCAATCCTTGGTATTAACGAAGGTAGAAAGGGATATACCTTTGAAGAATCTTTAGCCAACTGAACGACTTGATAGCATGGCTTTTTTAATGACGCATTTCCTAACATGAGAAAGCTGGTAGTAAAATTTAACGCGCGACTCAAAGCTTCTTGAGTATCTGGCAAACTTACAATATCTTCATTTACTTGGTAGTTAAAGGCAAATACTTGAATGATTATCTCCCGGATTTTTCCTTTAATATGATCTTGCTTCTCTCTGGAAAGATGATGATGATCAAATTCGTTGCATTCGACTAGCAGGTGGTCATAAACCACCTTATTGAAAAAAACTTGCGGCTCGCTACTATTCTCCTCGCTTTGGTTAATAGTAATTTTAAATACATTATTTTTAGCGAGTACATGGTGTTGAATAAATGTTGGTAGAAATGATTCAAGAGCCGCCATAATGGATTCTGCCAGAATAATGGGGTTAATTTTGTTTTCGCAGTCAATAATCATACCTCCACCAAGTATTTGTGATTCCATTTTTATTCGCGGTTGCGTATAGAATAATGGGGCTTCTGGTAAGCCTGCTTGATCAGGTGCCTCTAGCCACCTATTGAATAATTCATACAATTCTTCTTCGGATTCTATCACTTCTTTAGGTAAGTATTGTTTGCCGCCAAGCATAAACAAAACTGCTGACGCTGTATTACTAAGACCAAGTTCTAATAGAATGTCTGGCAACTGTTGCAGTTGATCGATAGATTCCGGAGTAGTCTTAATTATTAGCATCATCAATAAATGTCCGAATTTCATGTTTGATTCATGGACCTGTTGAATTACTTCTTTGTCTCCTTGGTAAGTGGCTAAGCGCATGTCTAGATAAAGTTGATGAAAGCGCAAGGCGGGTCCGACCCTTCCCAATATGACTTCCTGCCAGCGAAGTCGTTCGTACATTTCAACCATCCTTGCAGGAATTATATTAGTTTTATCAAGTTCACTGATCATAGGTGAAATGGCATTGATTAGACTTGCTCGTGCAGCCCAATTCATATCAATTTGGATGAATGATTGGCTCATGATCCCCATGGCCCAATAATAATCGTTTCTACTCTCTTGTTTATAAAGTCCCGGTAAAGCACGACCAATAAATTGAATGGCCTTATAAGGACGATTTGCATCGTGGTGTTGTCTACCAAACTTAAATTGTGCAATAGCACTTGGAATTTCGCCTTTTCGCTTCTCTGTTTTCTGAAATATTAAGCTCATCAGGTGTTCATACTCCGGAAATTCACCAAACACCTCACCAAACATCTCCACCATTTCTACTGTTTGATCCCAAGGAAAACCAATTAACCCATCACAACTATCCACAACATCGTACATCTTATCAAGTAAACTGGTAATATCCTTAGGTTGATTGTCTGGTCGAAATAAATCTAGAAAAATTAGCATGCTTTGCGCTAACAAAGAAGCGCTTGGTTTGGAATCATCCACAGCAATTTTCGTTATAATTTCATAAAGATAGGTGCGTTTTTCTTCAAGTAACGTATGGTCAATGGTGTGTAACGATGCCGGAAGGGAAACTAATATATTGAAAAGGTTCATTAGGTTTTCTGCCCGGAAAATATTGTTTGCTCCCTGCGCCTGTTTTTCCAGAGTTTGGTATATCGGCAATAATATTTCCAATTGATTCAGGTAAAATATTGCACACCATGCTTTTTGGTAGTAGGCAAGGAACAGACAGTCTGTATCATTTATACGTTCCGCGAAACTAATTGCTCTATCAAAATAAGAAAGCACCTTTCCATTGGACATTTCCAGAGCTGCTGCAACCAATGCCTGGTGGATAAGTTTATGTACCAGCTCTCCATTTACTACCTCTTCACTAATCATCTTTTCAATGTCGGTTTCCAATTCGGAAAATTCTTGCTGGCGCTGGTAATCATTAGGACCAACAAGTACTTCTTCCAGCAAGCCTCCACCCATTTTCAATTCAACTACTGCCAGTGCCTCCCGTTTGTTACCAAAAACTTTATCCAAAATCCAATTTCTATCAAAAATTACCACCCTAATACCATATTGTGTGGTCAGTGTATCTTCCATTTTTGCTCGTTCTTTATCCCTAATAAACTGACTGCTTAGAAAAAATATCTTCTGATAGTTACGTTGGGTGTTAACGATATTTTCTATGTCCTTTTTGATTTTGGATACCCAATCTTTCTTAGCGCTTATGGCAAGGGCCCAACGCTCGTTTGCCGCATTACTATCGCCTTCCCAGTAATGTTGCAAAATGAACTCTGAAACTGGGTAGGTTTCAGAATCAGCTTTCGCATCACCTCCACCGACTGGACCTGTCTGTACCCGCAAGTTAGGAGCCACTTCTAACTGAGCTAACTTAACGCAAAATGTTTCAAAGTCTCGCTCTTGGTTTCGGGATGTAAGCGTCTCAATGTGGTATTCAAGTATAGGCCTATGAAGTAAAGCTTTCTTTACGACGCGAGAATCTGAATATCTTTCAGGACGTAATTTTTGCATAAATTCACGAGGGGATGTGCCATGAGATTTCATAAAAGGAATCTTGTTAAGACAAGTAAATATCTGCATATTTTTTAATACTGACAACACCATTGAAACGGCCTGTACTTAGCCATTAATGATTACCAGAATATCATATCTATGTTGCTATTAGTCTATGGTTAATCGTAAGGGCTCTAGAACCCTTATAATAGAAAGCATTACCCCATATTCAGAAACCAAAATGGACTCGATATAGTTGAATATATAGTAGTGCGTCAAGAATCGATCAAAAGTATAAGTTGGGGAAAATGTATTTTCCCTTTGCGTTATTTCGAATATTGGAAGAGCCTGAGAATTTCACATAAGACGGTGTGAAATTCCAAAATTTCCTACATCTCTAGATTTTTTTGTTTTAAACAAGTAAAATGCTGTTCCAAAAGTCAATTAATAAGTATGTTTAGCCGTAGATTATTCCTTTTAACTTCAATAAACAACTAATATTTCGTTCTATAGTTTCACTCTTATAATTAAGTTGTGTTTTACTTGCAGTAAAATAGACCTGTTTTCGCGCTCTAGTTACAGCAACATAAAATACGCTTAGTTCTTCAAGGAACTTACGTTCAATTTCTTTTGTTACTACAAGATTACAATTCGAACCACATTTGCAAACTCCGCATAGCCCATAATAGTTAGGAAATGAAAATGCTTCCATGTCTGGTATAATCACAAAGTCCCATTCCAACCCTTTTGCTCCATGAACTGTTGAAATGATAATTTTTGCTTCCACAAACTCAATGTATTGTTTTAAGCCATTATTTTCAAATGTATCACTAATTAAAGTGATTTTTTCATCATTTGATAGAAATGCGAAATCACTAAATATTTTCGAAAGAAAAATTCCTAAAAGATTAAGCATAGAGGTAATCAGGGCATCTGGTGTTCCAAATTTTGCTTTTATCCGATTTACTAACGTCGATGCAAGTTTTTTGCTTACTTGATCTTTGATTTTTAATAATTCGATGAATTCAAATAAACATTCCCGATTGAATTTTATATAGTTTGAATCATCATCTGTAAAAAGTCCGTAGAAAAATGGAATAGACCTTTTATTAAACTCATCTATTATTATATTAATATTATTTCCTCTTTGTTTCACCAATATTGCCACTTTTGAATTTGGAAATTCTTCAAGCAGAGAGATAGACTTATCTATTAAATATTGAGCTTCTAAAACTTGATTTTCATGTAAAGAAAAATCAATAGAAGCAACTTCTGAAATTACCGGGCTACTTGGATTTTCCGCATTTTTGCGAATATTATTATCTAATAAAAGCATTTCTTTATTATGCTGAAATCTATAATTTTTATTAAGTTTAATCTTTGTTAGATTAAACTGCTTTTCAGAAATAGAGAGTAGGTCAGGTATAGCGCCTATAAAACCATATATGCGTTGCAAGCTATCTCCCATTAAAATGATATTTGATTGATCAGAAAAAAGCAAGCTCAGTAGCCAATAACTTAGGATATTAGTATCCTGATACTCATCCACTAAAATTGTACTGAATAATCTTTGGTAAAAATTACGAATGACTAAATGGTCATTCATTAGCATGCAAGCCAAAGATAAAATAGCATTATACGGTATGATATGTAGTGGAAGTAACACTGAAATTACAGTTGAGTTATAGAAATTTACGTTTTCCTCAACATATTTTCCGTTTACATTTTTTAAAGCGTAATTGAAGTTGGATAATATTTCAGCATTGGCATAGCTTAATCCTGAAACTGATGCCATTAAATTCCTACTGTCGCTGTCATCTATTGATTGGAGTTTATCAATATCTTTTAAATTGGGGTGTATTTTATAGCCGTATCGTTTCAGAATTCTACGAGCAAACCCATGATAATTTGATACAACCATTTTATCTGAAATACTGAAATTGTTTTTTGTTCCTTCAAAAATCTTGGGGATATTCTGAGTTACATCCTTTTTAACTTTGTATGCGGCATTTACACTAAAAGTCAATGCTAATAATCGCTTTGGATATGGGATTTGATCTGATGCCAGCATAAAAGCAATCTTGCTAACCATGGTTTTGGTCTTCCCATACCCTGCAGGTGCTTCGATCAATAGTCTTTTAATCGGAGAAAGAATCACCTCTAACTGTTTGTCATCCCCGAAATGGCTTTCTCTCAATTTTTCGGTAATAGATAAAATCTCCATTATTTTGATAATTCTACAGCTTTTAAAATTACGGTTTTGTAAATCGCTGGTATATCGCTCAATGTTATATTTTCTCCTATTAACCTTCCTAAAGGATAAGATTTTTTGCCAGATAGCCAGGTTAAATAAAACGCCTTTAAATTTGTCGTATCGCTTTTGGGAATTGTTGATAATTTGAGATCAGCGGTATATTCAGTTGTGATAATTTTAAATGACTTAACCGCATATTTATTTAAAGCATTACTCTGAACAACCGCATCCTCCCCTTCAAATTCTTTTACTAAATCATTTAAAAATGATTCTCTTCCTACATCGATTAGAGAAACCAATTCCTCCTCAAAATCCTTTTTAATGGTCAAATATAATGGAGGAGTTACAGTAGTGTTATTATCTCTATCTCCTATACCTGTAGATGGAATGTCAAAATTGCTAACCAATTCCATCAATAATTTAATTGCTGTAACCTCCCCACCTCTGGATTGTATAACACTAATACCCAACTCGTCAAAATCAATTGACATCTTTTCAGCGAAACTGGGAAAGCTACTTTCTTCCGAATCGCCCTCAACAAAAATCACACATCTTGAAAAGAATGCTTCCTTTATTGATGGAAAGTGCATATGCAATCGCTTTGAATGTTTATCCTCTAAAGACACATCAGTACCGGACTTTATTTTAGTTAATCCATTATCGGGGTATAATCGAATTATTTGCTTATAATCATTTAAAAGTATATTTGGAGAATGGGTTGCAATAATTATTTGCCCATTAAAGCCGTCTATATCAAACAAATCCTTTACCAATTTTTGAAATTCCGGATTCTTGGAGGAGATAATTTTGTTGAGATACTTTACTAATGAACGTTGCATGTAAGGATGTAAATGAATCTCAGGTTCATCTAAGCCAATTACCAATGAAATATATTTAGTATGATCCGTATCATGTTCAAAGATCCCCTTCTCTCTTCCTTGATTTTTAATTGATTGTATTCGCTCCAAAATCGATAAAGTTATAAGCAATAAAAACTGAACTCCATAGCCGGTTTTATCAAGTGAGTTTCCCTTTTCATCCTTTAATACAATAATCCTAGAAAGCAAATTCTCCAAATCATTTTCGGAAGATGCATTAATTTTAAAATCATTGAACGTTTTTATTTTTGAAATCTTAGCATTAATGCTTTCTAATACCTCATTGATTTTTTCCTCGTTGACAAAATCTATATCTTTCAGTTTTTTTTCTTCTAAATAATTTAAAATCATGTTAGACATGAACCTTCCGACCCCTCTTCCTTTATTAAAATTTATTTCAGAGAGAGGATTACGCAAAGAATCGTAATGAATATAGTTAATACACCTAACAACCATAGGCACAATGAAAGTATTGGTTTCTAAATGATAGAATTCAATATTATCATCAGTGGTTAATTGTCTGCACACAATGTTAATTAGGTGATAATCATCAGTATCAAACAAATCTTCAAAATGGCCAATTTCAATTTCTTCTAGTTTTAATTGAAGACCAATTTCAATTGGTTTTGAGACATCAGTAAAGTCTTCATATTTAAAAGCTCTATTAGTAAATATGATTTGAAAAATACTTAGCAGGTTTGACTTACCTAGATTATTTTCACCTACAATAAAATTGCAGTTATCAGCAAAAGATACCTTTTGGCCATCAAGATTGCGATAGTTCTTTATTACTAGTTTCTTTATTTGCATTTAATTCGTTTTGCAATTCAATTTTTTTCATTCTAAATAAAGCTAAAATGTAACACCTGCTCAATACTATATCATTTCTATTTCGTGTTCCGTAAACCAATTAAATGCTACAGCGCTATTTTTCATTGCTTCTGGTTGAGTTGTATAACAAATAATAGCTAGGCTTTCACGTGCTCTGCTACAGGCTACATAAAAAAGCCTTTTAGTCCTGTCAATACCTGTTTCTTTTCCTTCTCTAATATTTTTTTGATCTGTTGCAGTTAATTCTTTTGCTCCGAAAAGTTTGTCATAACTAAATAAAAAACCTTTTGCCTCCTCATCATCAATGATTACCATTACACGCTTATATTCAAGCCCCTTTACTCCCTGTTGTGTTCCAAATTTGGAATTATCACTGATATAATCATTATACTTCTCAATTTGAGAGAATGGCTGTGTTAATGCTTTCTCCCAAGCGACCAATCCCTCATCAATTATTTCGTCCTGCTCTAATGGGCGATTTATTTCTACTCCGCTTCGAGCAACAATGGGATATATACCTTCAGGGATTGTAAAAAGCCCATTTCTAAAGACACAAATAACTACTTCCAATAATGAAGGATCATTACCTTCATCCCATAATTTCAACAATTCATCTGCAGCTTCCCTACATGCTTTAAGACTTTCCAATTGGTCTTTACTTTGCTTTAGTCTTGCTGAATGAAATAGCGGGCTTTTGCCTTTAATAATTCTTGCTAATTCATATTTATCATTGGATTTATGCGCCTGTAGCAATGGTAAAATGGTCTTAGTCAAAAGAGCAATGCCGGGCAAACTTCCATCCCTAATACCTGTCGAAAATTTATCTACTGCATAAAGTGGTGCGAAAAATTCAAAAAATCCCATCCGCTGGGCGGCCATATGGTGTTCCAGAATTAACATTTTCACGTTGGGTTTACCGTCGTCACCCAATTCCTGATTCCAAAATGAATCTTGAGTAATATTAGCCATTTCCTCAATAACACGGCCCTCAATCACTGACTTTTCAACCGCACGATTACAGATAAATAGCCGAACTGTTCCTTCTTCTTTTTCTATACGGGGATTTTGTTTTTCATTATCTACATCTTCTCGAATACTATTTATTAGTCTTATGATACGCTTATTAGATCGATGATTTAGCTGCTTACGTGGCGTTTCCCAGTTCTTAGGGAAAGCTTTTTGTAAATTTTCTTTTCCGTCAGAATAGATACGTTGCATCGTATCACCAAAGAGTCCTACACATATTGATTCAGGCATTGCTTGTTGCAGAGTAAAAATAGAATCTATCAGTTCCTTTTTAGTATCCTGGCTTTCATCTATCAATAATATGGGGAATTGAGCAGCCAATAACCGCTGCATTAAAGGTTTATTTAAGATAAATTCAGCAGCGATACTAATGACTTCGCTATGAATTAAAGAGTTCTTGGTATCATTGTCCCCATTAGGATTGTAAACAAAAGAAATTATACTATCTAATAATTGAAGCCGCTTTGCTTTAGACTCAATACGCTTTGCACGGTCAATTGATGTCTTATTCTGTGGATTTCTACTTCCTCTTTGTTCCACTTCCAATTCATTAATTTCTTCTTTCAAATTAACCTTCAGCCAATTTCTAATATCATCAGTAAATGGCTTGATTAATTCCCATGAAAAACTATGAATAGTACTTACCTGAAAAATAGTATCAAATTCCAAGCGTCGTGTAATCTCATCTGCGGCAGCATTAGTATAAGTGATGATCGCAATCTTTTTTCTCCCTAGACGAAATTGCTCTTTATACAATTTCTTAAACTTTTTTAAAACCTCTACCAATGTTTTGGTTTTTCCCGATCCAGCACCAGCAAACAAAAAGAAACTTTTATATTTCCCAGGTGTGAGATAGCCTAATACGGCATCATCCACCCAGGCATCAACTTCATTTGGTTCCACTTCCATTAAGCTCAGGTTTTAAGGATTGTTTATTCAGAAGACCTTGTTTATTAGTTATTAGTTTACATTCAAGCCAAGCTAATCCCTCATGGATATAAGAAGGTGTTTTCAATACTTCTGGTGCTTGTAAGAATAATAATTCTAATGCAAATTCTGCTTTCTTGGCCCCCTTCTCTGTGATTGCATCATACATTTTTTTGGCGGCAGTTATTATATCCGCTTCCTTTGAGGCCTGGACCATTTTGCTCAACAGCCCAGTTGATTTAATTATTTTTTGGAAAAGGCTGCGATTTTCAATGACCATGCAATCTTCAAAAGTATAGGGGTAAACAACGGTATTAGTATTCTCCGCCTCTTTATACGGTGTCTGAAATGCGATTTTAATTGGTAATGTAGTGTGCTCTTTTTCGCTAGATTTCATATCTAATAAGCTATCCAGATTTGCTACTTTGGGCAACCAATCTTTGATTGTATCATTACCGGTTAAATAGCCTTTTCCTTTTTCAGTTTGTCTCTTTTTGTAATTATCGTTAGGATCTACAGCATCGATATCAGTAACAATCAACGTAATTATTCCAAGGCTCTCAATAAGGGGCTTGAGTGTGTGTGCATGACTTCCCCCAATTTCAAGTATGGAAATATAACATGCACTAAGACAGGAATGCTGTTTAATAAAATAGGGGATCAACATTTTCTCAGCTGGACCCTCCACTAGGATGGCAGCATCCGCAAAAAACAAATCACAATGGGTTGTTTTCAAATACCTAATTGCAAATCGGGTAGTATCATTGTCACTACCAAACGTATTAGATAGATTAACTACCGAAGATGTATTTACATCACCTATTCCTCCCTTCTGCCGCTTAAAATATCTTAATGAAGTAAAATCTATTTCATGTGCTATATGGTTTGAGTGGGTACTTATCACTAATTGGGTGGTAAACGATTTATTATCACCTAAATTTTTATGTTCCCTTAGTACCTTATACGCTTTTCTTATAAAGACCTGCTGTACCTGTGCATGCAAGTGAGCTTCTGGTTCTTCGATCAATACCAAATGTAAAAGCTCGAATTCCTTCTCTTCATTGACCACTGCAGCTTGATAATGTTTACCTACCTGCATCCATTCATCCCGAAATCGAATCAATTTAAAGATTATAGATATTAAATTTTGGAATCCCAGACCATTGTACTTTTCTGGAAGACTTAAACTTTGATTATCATCTAGCTTATAGAGTACAGCTGTTTCGTGGTTAAGGGTTTCAGAGGGGTTAAAGCGACTAGATAGGACAATAGCAGGACTATCAAACCCTGGATAATTCAAGCCTTCCAATTCTCCTAAAGAAGCTTGAAAGCTTTCCTGTAAATTCTTATCGAATAAATCTTTTGCCACCTGAATGGATTCCATTGCATCAATGTCACTTTCACTAGGTTTCAAATTAGGATTCAGATGTTTGTCATAATAAGACCGTAATTGCGATGATAAATTTCTACCTCTAGCATTATCTACGGCATCATTATTAATATCTGAAAACCCACGTTGTGCATTGATAATATCTACTTTAATCAATCCGCTAAAAGCAGATTCTTGAATTGGCTGTGCATTTGCGCGCAATCTTTGTGGTGTATCCTTTAAGGAAGGATCAAGTAAGTATGTTTGGAATGTAAAATGTGTTTTCAATACATTTTCTCGATCGAGGTAATCCCACATATCTTTTGGATAGGCTTTGAAATTATACGTTCCTTTACCGGAAAGTGAGCGACTATTTCGTAATCCATCAAGATAGCTTTGATATAAATTGGTGATATCTTTGGGTTCATATCGTAAGCGTACTCCTAGTAATCCCCCACTCCAGTCCAATGTTGGAATTAAATGACTTACATAGTGAATTTCAGTGGGTTCAACATTTATCCAAATATCAATAGAGGGAAGGTAATCCTCCCATTGTTCTATATTTAAATTAATGTTTTGCGGATCTTCAGCTGTATCCCAGTCCGTCCCAATTTTGTTAAGATGATTCCAATTAGAAAGGGTGAAATCTCTTGTAGTTAGTTCCTTGGATTTTAAAAAGGTTATCAGAGCATCCATTGCGGATGTCTTTCCGCTATTATTTGCACCGACAAAAATGGTTTCCTGATTAGTCAGATCAATACGACATGATTTGAGCTTTCGGAAATTGAGGATGTGAACAAAGTTAATTTTCATACTGTGGTGTGGTAGTTAAGGATAAGAATAATACATATTTTATTAATTTCTAAAACATGGATTGGTATAAAACATTCACGACATTAATTCCCTCCTTTTGGGGGGTGGGAGTATCTTGTCAAAAGTAAGAACTTATGATAAAATGATTAAAGGGGAAAATTCCTGTTTTTAAAGCATTATTAACAAATTCTCGCCTTTCGAGAAAATCTATAGTTGCAAATAGTAGAGTAAAATAATATGAGAGATATTAAAATGATTTATATTTTATCAATTCAATATATGAGCTATAAATTGATAAAGTTTGACCTCTTGTCAACAAATTTCGTGTAATTCCTTACTAATCAATGCTTATTTTGGGTTTTCTTAAATTTTTATCAATAGATAAGATAAAACTCATTGTTCTAATGTACCTTAGCATTAACTAATAGGATAAGCACATCGTTAACTAATAGATTTAGCACATCATTAACTAATAGCATAAGCACATCACTAACTAATAGATTGAGTGCGTCATTAACTAATAGGATAAGTACATTATTAACTACCAAGCTAAGTATGGGGTTATTTACATATTAGTTATAAGCTAACTGAACATTTTACTATGTCATTAATGTCTGGGTTATCCAAAACAGATATTTATACATTAAAAAAAATAAATATGGCAACGCCAGCGGAGAAATTAGCAGAAGCGTTAGAGGTATTAAAGAGCTTTCAGGAAGAAGGTAAAATAGTTATTCTCTCAGAAGAGATATCTAGAACGACTCGGGAACGATTGGTTCAAAATGGTTTTTTGAAAGAAATCATACGAGGATGGTATATCCCATGTCCTCCTGATGAGAAGGATGGCGATACGACATCTTGGTATAATAGCTATTGGGATTTTGTTGTAAAATACCTAAATGATCGTTATGATAACTTATGGTGTGTGAGTGCTGAGCAATCTATATCGTTGCTGAGTGAAAATTGGACAGTTCCAAGCCAATTAATTGTCCGTGCGCCCAGTGGTAATAATAGTAATATGACCTTAGCGTTTGATACAGCTATATTTAATTTAAGGACAACTCTACCATCAGAAGGATTTCTAATCGAAAGAAGGGGGGTAAGAATGTATGATTTACCAACTGCTTTAATTAATTGTAGCCCTTCTGTCTTTAGCCATAATCCTGTTGATATTTATGTGGCTTTAGGTATGATCAGAGACGCATCCGAAGTACTAGCGCCGCTTTTGGAAGGAGGACATAGTGTAATAGCCGGCAGATTAGCTGGTGCTTTTCGGGCAATAGGTAGGGAAAGAATTGCCACAGAAATACTCAATACCATGCAGAGTGCAGGTTATGATGTGAGAGAAAATAATCCTTTTGAAAAAGAAATAGCGCTGAGACTAGGCAGGGCGATACAGTCTCCATATGTCAGTAGAATTAAAATGATGTGGAATAATATGCGTCAAGATATTATCAATATTTTTCCACCAGCGCCAGGCATTAGCCCTGATCATGCTTCATATCTTAAAGCAGTAGAAGATATTTATGTTACCGATGCTTACCATTCTCTATCAATAGAAAAATATAGAGTTACGCCAGAATTGATTGAAAAAGTACGCAGTGGAAATTGGGATATTAAAAAGAATGAAGAAGATAAAAATCAAAGAAATGCTATGGCAGCAAGGGGATACTATCAGGCATTCCAGCAAGTAAAAGAAAGTATTTCAAAGATCTTAGATGGTGGAAATGCAGGAGAAATAGTAGACATTGATCATAGTCTCTGGTATCGGGAATTATTTGGTCCTAGTGTTGCCGCTGGTATTTTAAAAGCATCTGATCTGGCTGGTTATAGAAATCATCCAGTATATATCGGAGGGTCTAAACATGTACCCCTAAATACGGATGCTTTACGAGACGCAATGCCAATTTTGTTTGAGTTATTAATGGAAGAATCAGAAGCTTCAGTCAGGTCAGTTCTAGGTCACTTCATCTTTGTTTTTATTCATCCCTATATGGATGGTAATGGAAGAATGGGCAGATTTTTAATGAATGTCATGTTGGCTTCAGGTGGATATCCTTGGACCGTAATACCAGTTGAATATCGTCAAGAGTACATGGCGGCTTTGGAAAATGCCAGTGTTGGTTTGGATATCAAACCATTTGCGAAGTTTCTTGCCAATCTTGTACTAAAAGCATTGAAAGGAGAACAAGTTGCAACAATATAAAGAGGTGCACTGATGTTATTGGTATCGAATTTTTATTAGCCTAAAGGTTCGTAATTTTTTTTCACATGATTTTTAAGCCATCAATGTAATAGTCTGATTTATAATTAAAATTATTATATATTAATTAATAATTAACTGGATAGAGCAGAGTTTCACTTCCCTGCGATAATTATAATTACTTCTTTTTCCGCAAATGCCCACAGGTAAATTCCAATATTTCACACGGTTCAACCCCAATCGCTAACGCAATAATATATAATTCCTCTGCTCTTAACCAGGCTTTCTCCTTTAAGGTCAATTCACTTAAACGTGCTTTACTTAACCCTGTTTTACGTGCCACTTCTGATTTATTAACAGATTTGAGTATAAGATATTCCCCTAGCTTAGTCATTGATTGTAAAGGTTTTCTATAAATATTTATAGAGGAAAAATAAATAATTATAGAAAATCCGTAATCATTTTTGAAATTATGATGGATTTTCTTTAAAATAGTACTGGAATTAAATACTATTTTAAAGACTTTCTGTACAATTAAAATTTATATATCAATGTGTTTCAATACTTCATGACAATAATCTAAATTGCAAACACTTAAAATATTAAGCGCGTTTGCTTTAATTCTCGGTCCCCTGAAACTACGACCTTCTAAGAACCCGAGAAATAAGGTAAATCGCTCACGTCATAGGCGTGGGCGTTCTTATTCGGTTCAGGGTGTCGTAGCCCATGGGGACGGTAAGGACTAACCCACGTCTTTTTTTATTCCTACCCAAGCTGGTTAGTCCTTACAAGCAATTCAATTCCCCATTTCTCACCTTTTAATTTTTGCTATGAATTGTAAGGCTAATAAAAGCTATCACCCTTATCTTATACTTGTAATTACTTCTTGTCCCTGCCAGTCGGATGCTTATTTGTTAATCCTTAAACCTAGCTTGGTATGAGTTACAATGAATATCCAGATTCAGCATATTTCCCCCAGAATCTCAGAACTGAACACATTAAAGACCCTTACCTGGTGCTTTATGAGTTTTTTGATTATTGTGGATTGCCAGAAGTAAGAAGAACATTCTGGGAATTTTTTAAAGCTGCCGTAACGGGAAAGTTCAATAAGGAAAGCTATAAGTATGTTAGGGTTTCAATTGTCGAACTATACGAAAAAATACAGAAACTCATAGAGGCTGCACATTTAATCAATGAGGAATACAAAAAGAAGAAAGAATTGCAGGTAAGTGAAGTGACAGACATTCAATATCTGTCCAACTTTTGCAAAAAGCAACATGAAGAAAAGATTATCCAAATTATTACAGATTCGGTTAAGCCAACACGCATTTACACACTGTGTAATATTGATGCAGACAGCCAACAAGAGCCTAAATATGATTATCTCGTCGTAGTTCCTGAAAATTTCCCCCAGTCTTTCGATGATATAAAAGAGTTGATAGAAAATGCCTGTTTAGAATTGCCACCCATTTCTGTTTCATTCGTAAAGGAGAACCAATTTTCCATTGATTTAGGTAATTAATGAATAGGTTCTTTACGCCATCACTCTCAAAATTCTGTTATGATATTATCACCTAATAATTCGGTCGGAACATATCCCGCAGATATAGAAGCTATGCAGAGATTCATGGGAATGTTAGCCCATGAAATGAGAACACAAATAGCGGGTATCTGTACTGCAAGTAAAATGCTCCTAAATGAAAAGGAGTGCAGAAAGAATACAAACTTTTACCTTTCTCACATTAATTGTATGAGTGTGAATGTGCTGCATGTTTTAAATAACATGATGGCAACAACCACAATTGGAGATGGGAGACTATCTACAAATATAGTATCGAAACGCATCCAGATCCGCCAATGGTTAAAAGAACAGATTCAGCAGTATAAGTTACTCACTTCTACCGTAAACCTATAACGAGGGGAGTCGCTGTCAATCTTCTATGCTGATTTACCTTGCCTTAAAAAAGTATGAACAATAAAACTAAAAAGGCCTCCCATTCCAGGTACTCTTCTGAGGAAATTATCACTATGTTGGACCAATTTGACCGGGACAATGTAAGTTTAAAGGAGTTTTGTGCTGATAAAGGTATCAGTCAGGCCACTTTTTTCAATTGGCGCAAGCGATATTTGAGCAGGAGCGTGAACAACAGTAGCTTTATAGAACTAATAACCTCAGCTCCGAATGCTGAGGTTCCGCTTAGTACAGGTGGTATATTTGCCGAATTCAGAGGTATCAGGATTTATCAACCTGTAAGCGCTGCTTATTTAAAAGCCCTGATATCATGAGTGCTATCATTGTGTTGACAGATCGTCATCGTTATTTTTTGTATACACAGGCAGCAGATATGAGAAAATCATTTGCCGGGCTATGTGGAATTGTAAATAATGTTATGCAACTATCTATTTCAGATAATGATGTATTTGTGTTTTTGAATCGTGATTTTACTCATTTAAAGTTATTGTTGCATGAATCATCAGGATTCACATTATTATGTCGCAAACTTGATAAAGGACGCTTTAAAAAGCCTGAGGCAGGGAGTGCTTCGGAATCATTGAAATTAAGTGCTTCGGAGGTGATAGCACTGGTAAAAGGGCTCACATTTTACCGGCATAATGATAACAATAAGCCTCCTTCAGATTAGACAAAATAATTTTAAAATTACCAGCAGCAGATCAAAACAATGATCTGCTTTTTTCGTTATAGTAATTGTTCCAATGAAAAAATCTGCCACTTCATATAAAGCCATGTATACTGCTTGTCTGCAACAACAGGCAGCATTGCAGCGTATTATATCAATGCAGCAGGAGCAAATGTTTGTTCAACAGGAACAATTACTGGTTTTACAACTGGAACGTGAAACGAAAGATGCCATCCTATTTGATCAGGACCAGCTGATATGTTATCAACAACAATTACTACTGCAAAAAGATGAACAACTGGAAGTTGGTAGACAAACCATTCTGCAACTTGACTCTCAGCTTACGCAATATGATAACCTGATTAAAAACCAGGATAAAGAAATAATCACTTTACAACAAGAAGTTACAAAACAGCATAAAGTAATAAATAGTTTGCTTAGAAGCCGTCATGAGTTGAAAGCCCTGAAAAAATGGGTCCATGGTATAAGAAGTGAAAGGAGGCCATTACAAACCGACATTACGGAACAGGGGCAAATTGTACAAGGTACGCTGAGCTTAGATGCGGATGAATATGCAGTATGCCAGATCAGTTCCCGTAAAGTAATTGCAGAACATATAAGACAGACAGTAGAGATAAGCCCTAAGACAAGAGGTGGTCGTAATGATCTGCCTAAGGGATTGGAGGAAGAAATTACTACTCTGGATGTAGATCCTCTTCCACTGGGCGCCAAATTAGTAAGGATAGATGAGCAGCGACAACTGGCCTGTTCTCCATTACGGTGGTATATTAAAGTGACCAGACGACCAGTTTATATCGTTGCATCTGAAGATGGATTATATGCTA